>NZ_CP036455.1:0-1431048 GCF_004323735.1 Streptomonospora litoralis
GTGTCTGAGGCACAGGTCAACCTCGCAATGGTGTGGTCGAGTGTGCTGAACAGCCTCGACAACAGCGCGCTCCCCCCGCAGCAGCGGGCCTGGCTGCCCCAGACCCGCCCGCTCGGGCTGATCGAGGACACCGCATTGCTCGCAGCCCCCAACGAGTTCGCCAAGGAGGTGCTGGAGACCCGGCTGCGCCCGGCGATCAGCCAGGCCCTCTCCAGCGAGCTGGGCCGCGAGATACGGGTCGCGGTGACCGTCGACCCCACCGCGGTGCAGCCCGCCCCGCCGGCGGCCCCGCCCGCGGGGGGCTACGGCCCGTCCGCACCCGACCCCGCGGCCGGTCCGCCCGCGTCCGCCGCCGGACCGGCTCCGTGGCAGCAACCGCCCGTGGTCTCCGAAGACCTGCCCGGCCCGCCGGCGGCCACCGAGGAGGTCCCCGACGGCCAGTTCGGCCAGCCCGGCCAGCAGGGCGCCCAGAGCCAGCCCGGCCAGGGAGCCTACGGCGGGCAGCCCGGCCAGCAGGGGCACCACGCAGCCGCCGCGTCGTACGGTCAGCACGCCCGACCCGACCAGCATTTCCAGCAGCAGCCCGGCTCCGATGCCTATCCCGCCCCCGAGCCGCCGCACGCCCAGCCGTGGCCGGACCCGGCCACCGGCTATCCCGACGTCGGTGACGACCTGCTCGCCCCGCGCCCCGCGCCCGGAGGCGCCGAGTCTCCCCCACACCCGGCGTCGTCCTCCTATTCCGGCGGCCCCCCGGACGGCGCGCCCGCCCAGCGGGCGCGGCAGGGCGCCGACTGGGACGTGCCGAACCGTTGGGAGACCCCCGACCGGGAGTCTCCGGCGTCCTGGCAGCAACAGCCCGCCCCGCAGGAGCAGTCCGCCTCCCAGTGGGAACAGGGCCGGTGGGAGCAGGGCGCCGCCGCGCCTCGGCCCGCGGAAGAGGGGAACACAGCCACCGGCGGTCCACAGGCACCGGACACCGAGGAGGCGCAGGGCGCCACTCCCCCGCCGCCGGTTCCCGCCGCGCCCGACACCTCCGGCGGCAACCAGCCGCACACCTCGGCCGAGCCCGCGCGGCTGAACCCGAAGTACACCTTCGACACCTTTGTGATCGGGTCCAGCAACCGCTTCGCCCACGCGGCCGCGGTGGCGGTGGCCGAAGCACCGGCGAAGGCGTACAACCCGCTGTTCATCTACGGCGGGTCGGGCCTGGGGAAAACCCACCTGCTGCACGCCATCGGCCACTACTCCCGGCGGCTCTACGACGGCGCCCGGGTGCGCTATGTCAGCTCGGAGGAGTTCACCAACGAGTTCATCAACTCCATCCGCGACGGCAAGGCAGACGGCTTCCGGCGGACCTACCGCGACATCGACGTCCTCCTGGTCGACGACATCCAGTTCCTGGAGAACAAGGAGCAGACGCAGGAGGAGTTCTTCCACACCTTCAACACGCTGCACAACTCCAACAAGCAGATCGTGATCTCCAGCGACCGCCCGCCCAAGCAGCTGGTCACCCTGGAGGACCGGCTGCGCAACCGGTTCGAGTGGGGGTTGATCACCGACGTCCAACCGCCGGAGCTGGAGACCCGCATCGCGATCCTGCGCAAGAAGGCCGCCCAGGAGGGGCTTGCCGCGCCACCGGAGGTGCTGGAGTTCATCGCCAGCAAGATCTCCACCAACATCCGCGAACTGGAAGGCGCGCTGATCCGGGTCACCGCCTTCGCGAGCCTGAACCGGCAGTCGGTGGACCTGCACCTGACCGGGATCGTCTTGAAGGACCTGATTCCCGACGACGAGGGCCCGGAGATCACCGCCTCGGCGATCATGGCCCAGACGGCGTCCTACTTCGGACTGAGCACCGAGGACCTGTGCGGTACATCGCGCTCCCGCGTCCTGGTCACCGCCCGGCAGATCGCGATGTACCTGTGCCGCGAACTGACAGACCTTTCGCTGCCCAAGATCGGCCAGCAGTTCGGCCGCGACCACACCACGGTGATGCACGCCGACCGCAAGATCCGCTCGCTGATGGCCGAGCGCCGCTCCATCTACAACCAGGTCACCGAGTTGACCAACCGGATCAAGCAGCAGTCCCGCGACGGCTGAGCGCGTCCGCTGAGGGCGGGTGGGCTGCACGGCTGCACAATGGAAGGGCGGCGAGGGAGGCACGGGGTCGGGCCCGCGCCCATCGGGCCGGGTTCCCGCCGCCGGCGGCTGGCGGAGGGGCGGCTCGGGTCCGCTGGGCGGCCTTGTTGGTCTGCCGGGAGCGGGTGGACTTGACTGAAAAGCGGCGCCGAGGACGGCGGATGGCCGGGCCCGCGCCCACCGGTTCGGGTGCCCGCCGGTGACCCACGCGACGGGGTCGGCGAGGACGCCGGCGGGGCCGGGCCCGCGGTGGTCGCGACGGCGGTCACCGGCCCCGACCGCGGGCGGTCGAGCCCCAGGGGGCGCCGCCCGCTCGTCGGGCGGGCCTGATGCGGGGCTCCCACCAGCGATCATGGCCGGATGGGGGCCACGAGATGCACGTACGTGCGGCGGTATCCGCCTCGGCGCCGCCCCGAGGCGCCACCCCCGCAACGTCATTCCGCGATACGAAACATCACGGGGTGTTTTGTCCGTCAACGCCCGAGTTCCCAGTAGGGCCCGCACCCGCACCGCGGCGGCGATGGCGCACGAAGCGCGCCGAATGGCGCGAAAACGCCCCCGGCGTCAACCTTTCGTGCGCCTCGTGACCAGCGCGCCCGCCGAGGCCAGCCGCAAAACGGGCATAGGGCCCCAAAAATCCACTCCATCGGGCGGTGGGGCTCCCGCCGGCGACGCCCGGGCGCAACGAGCGACGTGTCGTCGCCCTCGATCCCCGATCCGGCGCACCACCGGGCCGCGCGGGGCCTCCGGCCTGCGCGGGCCCGGCCGGAACACGGCGGCGGCGCCTGTCGATCCCGCGCCCGCTATGTCCGACGTGCCGGAGTCGGCCGCGGAGGTCGTGGCGATCGCGGCCGAATTCCCAAAGAACGCCGCCGGATCTCGTCATACGGCCACGATCGCCGCGCCGCCCTGCGACACAACGGGCACGCGAGCACCTCCCGGCCCCGCCGGCGTCCTCGCCGCCCCCGCCGCACGCGCCACCGGCGAGCACGCGAACCGGTAACCGCAGGCCCGGCCGTCCGCCGTCCCCGCCGCCGCCTTCCCGTAAGACCGCCCGCATCCCGGCAGACCAACCAGGCCGCCCAGCGGACCGGGGCCGCCCCGCTGCAACCGCCACCAGCGAGCACCCGAACCGACGACCGCGGGCCGGACCCGGCGCCGTCCTCGCCGCCGCTTTTCAGTCAAGTCCACCCGCTCCCGGCAGACCAACCAGGCCGCCCAGCGGACCGGGGCCGCCCCGCTGCAACCGCCACCAGCGAGCACCCGAACCGACGACCGCGGGCCGGACCCGGCGCCGTCCTCGCCGCCGCTTTTCAGTCAAGTCCACCCGCTCCCGGCAGACCAACAAGGCCGCACAGCCAACCCGAGCCGCCCCGTCGGGCGGGCCGCCGCCGCCCTCGCAGCCTTCCCGGACCCCGAAGCCGGACCGCGCGAAAAATTTCCAGGCCGATTTCGCGGCGCTCTCACCCGAGTTATCCCCAAGGTGTCCCGATTGTCTGTGGAAAACCCGTGGATAAGCCTGCGGATAACCCGCCGGTTCCGGTGGACAACTTGGGGACGGGCTGGGGACAAGCTGTGCCCGCTGGGCAACAGGGGTTGACTCGGCTTCCCCAGCGCCTGTGGGTATCCGGTGGATAACCTGTGGATCAGCCGTGGATAACTCGTGGACCGGCTGTGCACAGCCCACGGCCGTCCACAGCGGGCCGAGTTTTCCCCAGGCGTCGCCCACAAGGCCGGTGGATAAAAATCGCGGGACTCACCTGCGAAAACAAGGGTTGTCCACAGTTTCCACAGCCCCTACTACTACGACGCCACCTATATCTCTCTCGTGCCTTGGTAAATCAGCTTCGGCCCCGAACTGTGGACAACCCGCTCCGCCCCTCGCCGTCCGCTGGGGCAGGCGCCGGACGCCGACGGCGATCGGGTGTGGTGGGCAGCGGACGGGGCCGAATCCGGGTACCGTGTGAAGCTGTCCCCATGACGCGTCCGGCGTCACCGCCGCGACACCGCCCCCAGGGGCCCCTGGTCTTTTCGAGGAAAGCGAGTCGGATAGTGAAGTTCCGGGTCGAACGCGACGTACTGGCCGACGCCGTCGCCTGGACCGCCCGCAGCCTGCCGTCCCGGCCGTCGGTGCCGGTGCTCGCGGGCATGCTGCTGGACGCGACCGACGACGAGGGCGGCCGACTGAGGCTCTCCAGCTTCGACTACGAGGTCTCGGCGCAGGTGTCGGTCGACATCGACGTCGAGGAGTCGGGGACCACCCTGGTGTCGGGCCGCCTGCTCGCCGAGATCACCCGGAACCTGCCTCCACAGATTGTGGAGATCAGCACCGACGGCGCCAAGGTCGTCGTCTCCTGCGGCAGCGCGAAGTTCACCCTGCTGACCCTTCCTGTGGAGGACTACCCCTCGCTGCCGGCGATGCCCGAGCTGACCGGCTCGGTGGGCAGCGACGCCTTCGCCGCGGCCGTCGGGCAGGTCGCGGTCGCCGCCGGACGCGACGACACGCTGCCGATGCTGACCGGCGTCCGGGTCGAGATCGAGGGCGACACCGTCACGCTGGCCTCCACCGACCGCTACCGCCTCGCGGTGCGCGAGATCGCCTGGAAGCCCGAGAACCCCGACGTCTCCGCGGTCGCCCTGGTCCCCGCCAAGACCCTCGCCGACACCGCCAAGTCGCTCACCGGCGGCGCCGAGGTCTCCATCGCGCTGTCCAACGCCGACAACGGCGAAGGCATGATCGGCTTCGAAGGCGGCGGCCGCCGCACCACCACCCGGCTGCTCGACGGGGAGTTCCCCAAGTACCGCGCCCTGCTGCCCGACTCGTTCAACTCCGTCGCCGAGATCCAGCGAAGCGAGTTCATCGAGGCCGTCAAGCGTGTCTCGCTGGTCGCCGAGCGCAACACGCCGCTGCGGCTGTCCTTCAGCGAGGACCGCGCCGTCCTGGAGGCCGGAACCGGCGACGAGGCACAGGCTGTGGAGGCCCTGGACGCGTCCCTGGACGGCGACGAGATCGAGATCGCCTTCAACTCCGCATTCCTGCTCGACGGCCTCTCGGCCATCGACTCCGACGTGGCCCGGCTGCAGTTCACGACGTCCACCAAGCCGGCCATCATCACCGGCAAGCCCGCCGACGAGGACGCGACCGCGGACTACCGGTACCTGATCATGCCGGTCCGGCTGTCCGGTTGAGCCCGCGACAGCAGCGCATCGCACATTCCGACACGGGTCGCATTGGGGGAAGACGAGCATGCAGCTAGGGATGGTCGGTCTGGGCAAGATGGGCGGCAACATGGCCGGCCGCCTGCGTGACAAGGGCCACGACGTCGTCGGCTTCGACTTCGACCCCGAAGTGCGCGACGTCGCGAGCCTGGCCGAGCTCGCGCAGCGGCTTCCGGCTCCGCGCACCGTCTGGCTGATGGTGCCCGCCGGTGCGCCCACCCTGCAGACGATCAACCAGCTCGCCGACGTGCTGGAGAGCGGCGACCTGATCGTCGAAGGCGGCAACTCCCACTACGTCGACGACCGCCGGCGCGCCGACGAGCTGCGTGAGCGCGGTATCGCCTACGTCGACGCCGGCGTCAGCGGCGGCGTGTGGGGCCGTGAAGAGGGTTACGGCATCATGGTCGGCGGCGCGCCCGAGGACGTCGCACGTGCCGAGCCGGTGTTCACGGCGCTGACCCCGGACGACGGCGGCTACGTGCACGCCGGCGGCGTCGGGGCCGGGCACTTCGTCAAGATGGTGCACAACGGCATCGAGTACGGCATGATGCAGGCTTTCGCGGAGGGCTACGAGCTCCTGGCGGCCTCCGACATCGTCGACGACGTCCCCGGCACCTTCGACAGCTGGCGGGAGGGCACCGTGGTGCGCTCCTGGCTGCTCGATCTGCTGGTGCGCGCGCTGCGCGAGGATCCCGAGCTCGACGGCATCCGCGGTTACGCCGAAGACTCCGGCGAGGGGCGGTGGACGGTGCAGGCCGCCGTCGACCACGCGGTACCCGCCCCGGCCATCTCCGCTTCGCTGTTCGCCCGTTTCGCCTCGCGCCAGGAGGACAGCCCGGCGATGAAGGTGATCGCCGCCCTGCGCAACCAGTTCGGCGGGCACGCGGTCACCAGGTCCACCGACGACGATTCGGTGCAGACGCCGCCGAGCTGATCCCTTCCCCGGGCGCCCGAGAAGCAGGTGCGCCTGCCGCGGAGCGCCGTATTCGGTCACCGGGGCACGGTTGACTGGAGTTGTCGGGATGTGCGGTCGGTCGGCTTCGCTCCGCCGGCTTCGGCCCGGTTCCGCGGGCGGGTTTCACGTGAAACCGCGGGCGTAGGAATCCCCCTCGGCCGGGGGCGCCCCAGGGCACCAGGCAGGAGAGGTCGGATGTACGTTTCACACCTGCAACTGGCCGACTATCGGTCCTACGAGTCGGTCCACTTGGAGCTCGGCCCCGGGATCAGCACCTTCGTCGGACCCAATGGCCAGGGCAAGACGAATCTCGTCGAGGCCATCGGCTACGTCGCCTCGCTGGGCAGTCACCGTGTCGCCACGGACTCACCGCTGGTCCGGCAGGGCGCGCAGCGCGCGGTCGTGCGCGCGGCCATCGTCAAGGACGAACGGCAGGCCGTCGTCGAACTGGAGATCAACCCCGGCAAGGCGAACCGGGCCCGGCTGAACCGGGCGCCCGCCACCCGCCCCCGCGAGGTGCTGGGCGTGCTGCGCACGGTGCTGTTCGCGCCGGAGGACCTCGCGCTGGTCAAGGGCGATCCGGGCGAGCGGCGCCGCTTCCTCGACGACCTGCTGGTCGCCCGGACCCCGCGGCTGGCCGCAGTCCGGACCGACTACGAGCGTGTCCTCAAACAGCGCAACGCACTGCTCAAGTCCGCGTCGGCGCAGTTCTTCAAGCGCGCCGAGCCCGACCTTTCCACGCTGGAGGTCTGGGACGAGCATCTGGCCGTGGCCGGGGCGGAACTGCTGGCGGCGCGGTTGAGCCTGGTGGCGGAGCTGCAGCCGCTGGTGGCCAAGTCCTACAGCGAACTGACGACCGTCGGCGGGCCGCCGGTGCTGCAATACCGCTCCTCGGCCGCCGGCCCCGACGAGCAGCCGCCTCCCGACCGCGACCGGCTGGCGCAACTTCTCCGCGATGCGCTGGCCGAGCAGCGCGTTCAGGAGTTGCAGCGCGGCGTCAGCCTCGTCGGTCCGCACCGCGACGATCTCCACCTGCGGCTGGACGAGCTGCCGGCCAAGGGCTACGCCAGCCAGGGCGAGTCCTGGTCTTACGCCCTGGCGCTGCGCCTGGCCGGCTTCGAGCTGCTGCGGGCCGACGGCGACGACCCCGTGCTCCTGCTCGACGACGTTTTCGCCGAACTCGATTCCGAGCGCCGCCGGCGCCTCGCCGAGCACGTCCGCCACGCCGAGCAGGTGCTCGTCAGCGCCGCCGTGGCCGAGGACATCCCCCCGGAGCTGCAGGGCGCACGCTTCCGTGTCGTCGAAGGAGGTGTCGAACGTGAGTGAGGACACCCGGGGTCCCTCGTCGTCCGCCTCCCCGACCGACGACGGCCCGCCGGCGCCCACCGGCGCCGACCTCGCCCGCCAGGCGCTCGCTCAGGCGAAGGCGGCCGCCCGCGAGCGCGGCGCAGCGCCCGAGCAGCGTCCGCGGCGGACGCGCCGCCGGACCTCGCGGTCGCGCAACGAACCGCAGCTGTTCGGCGACGCCGTGCGCGCGTGGCTGGCCGAGCACGGCTGGCAGGAGCAGGTGGCGGTCGGCGGAGTCTTCGGCCGCTGGAACGAGATCGTGGGCGAGTACAACGCTCAGCATCTGCGTCCCGTCTCCTATGAGGCGGGCGAGCTGGTCATCGCCGCGGACTCGGCCACGATGGCCGCGCACGCCCGCGCGATGGTGCGCGACCTGCTGCGGCGCCTCAACGAGGAACTCGGCCACCAGACCGTGGTCTCCATCAAGGTCCAGGCGCCCGGGCGCGGGCGCGGACACGGGCCGCGGCGGGTGAGTTGACCCATGGGTCACCCGCTGATCACGCGCGGTTGGACCGGGCTTGAAAGTCGGGGTGCCGCTCAGCGGCGCTGAACGGCGCGGGGAATTGTTCGCGGGGGTGTCCGCGTGTAGGGAGTCCGGCCCCGGTCTGTTCACGCGTTCTCGGGCGGCACAGCGCCGCGAATGCCACTTTCCGGCCGCGCGCGCGGTATCATGGGAGAAGTTCTTCGGACGCTTCCTCCGGTATAGCCCGCCCCAAGAGGAGAGGGCGGTGGAAAACGGGGCGGGGATCGCGATGTCCAGGCGGGAGCTGTGCCGGCGGTACAGGCCCGCGCTGCGTGCGGCACGGCCCGGTGGACCTCCCCATGCCCCGGGGGCTCCGGACGGTACGCGTCCCCAGCAGGAGGGTGTTTCCACTTGGCCTACGACGCTTCAGCGATCACGATTCTTGAAGGGCTCGAGGCGGTACGCAAACGCCCCGGCATGTACATCGGGTCGACCGGTGAGCGCGGACTCCACCACCTGGTCTACGAGGTCGTGGACAACTCGGTCGACGAGGCGCTCGCGGGATACGCCAGCGCCATCGAGGTGACCCTGCAGGCCGACGGCGGTGTGCGCGTGGCCGACAACGGCCGCGGCATGCCGGTCGACACCCACCCGGTCGAGAAACGTCCAGCGGTGGAGGTCATCCACACCACGCTGCATGCGGGCGGCAAGTTCGACGGCAAGTCCTACGCGGTATCGGGCGGTCTGCACGGTGTCGGTGTGACGGTCGTCAACGCGCTCTCGTCCGCCCTCGAAGTCGAGATCAGCCGCGACGGCAGCGTATGGCGGCAGAGCTACCGCACCGCGCGCCCGACAGCACCCCTGTCACGCGACGAGGACACCGACGAGACCGGTACCCAGACCGTCTTCTGGGCCGACGACTCGATCTTCGAGACCACCACCTACAACTTCGAGACCCTCGCACGGCGCATGCAGGAGATGGCGTTCCTGAACAGGGGACTGTCCATCACCATCCGCGACGAGCGGCCGGAGTTCACCGGCGAGACACCGCTGGTGCACACCTACCACTACGAGAACGGCATCTCCGACTTCGTCGCGCACATCAACACGACGAAGGACCCCGCCCACGCCACGATCATCGGGTTCGAGGAAGACGGCGACGGCCTCTCCGCCGAGATCGCCATGCAGTGGAACCAGTCCTACACCTCCTCGGTGCACACCTTCGCCAACACCATCAACACCGCCGAAGGCGGCACCCACGAAGAGGGCTTCCGCACCGCGCTCACCTCTGTCGTCAACCGCTACGCGCGCGAGCAGCGCCTGCTGCGTGAGAAGGACGACAATCTCACCGGCGACGACATCCGCGAGGGCCTGACCGCGATCATCTCGGTGAAGCTGGCCGACCCCCAGTTCGAGGGGCAGACCAAGACGAAGCTGGGAAACACCGAAGCCAAGTCGTTCGTCCAGCGGGTGACCCACGAGCACCTGCGCGACTGGTTCGAGCGCAATCCGGGCGAGGCCAAGGACATCGTCACGAAGGCCAGCCAGGCGGCGCGCGCCCGCATCGCCGCGCGGCAGGCGCGCGACCTCACGCGGCGCAAGACCCTGCTGGAGTCCACCTCCCTGCCCGGCAAGCTCTCCGACTGCCAGTCCACCGAGCCGGAGAAGTCCGAGGTCTACATCGTCGAGGGCGACTCCGCCGGCGGCTCCGCCAAGGGCGGGCGCGACCCCCACTACCAGGCGATCCTGCCCATCCGCGGCAAGATCCTCAACGTGGAGAAGTCGCGCGTCGACCGGATCCTGAAGAACGCCGAGGTCCAGGCGATCATCACGGCTCTGGGCACCGGAATCCACGACGACTTCGACGCCGACAAGCTGCGGTACCACAAGATCATCCTGATGGCCGACGCCGACATCGACGGCCAGCACATTCGCACACTGCTGCTCACGCTGCTGTTCCGGTTCATGAAGCCGCTGATCGAGGCCGGCTACGTCTACCTGGCCCAGCCGCCGCTGTACAAGATCAAGTGGGACAGCCGCGGCTCCGACGCCGACTACGCCTACTCCGACCGCGAGCGCGACGAGCTGATCGCCGCGGGCGTCGCAGCGGGCAAGCGCGACCCCCGGCCGCGCGACCTCGTGCAGCGCTTCAAGGGCCTGGGCGAGATGAACGCCACCGAGCTGTGGGACACCACGATGGACCCCGACGGGCGCGTCCTGCTCCAGGTGACTCTCGACGACGCGGCACAGGCCGACGAGATGTTCAGCGTGCTCATGGGTGAGGACGTGGAGTCCCGGCGCTCCTTCATCCAGCGCAACGCCCGGGATGTCCGCTTCCTGGACATCTGACGCCCGCACATCCGACGGCAGCGAACGACTCATCAGAAAAGGATCGACATCCAGTGGCGGATGCGAACACACCGGAAGCTCCTGAAGAGGCCGAAGGCCCCGGCCAGCGCGTCGAGCCCGTTGACATCCAGGTCGAGATGCAGCGCAGCTACCTCGACTACGCGATGTCGGTCATTGTCGGGCGCGCGCTGCCCGACGTCCGCGACGGCCTGAAGCCCGTCCACCAGCGGGTGCTCTACGCGATGTACGACGGCGGGTACCGGCCCGACCGCGGCTACTTCAAATGCGCCCGCGTCGTCGGCGACGTCATGGGCAACTACCACCCGCACGGCGACAGCGCCATCTACGACACCCTGGTGCGGCTCGCGCAGTCGTGGTCGATGCGGATGCCGCTCGTCGACGGCAACGGCAACTTCGGCAACGCCGGCAACGACCCGGCCGCGGCCATGCGCTACACCGAGTGCAAACTCGCGCCGCTGGCCATGGAGATGCTGCGGGACATCGACAAGGAGACCGTCGACTTCCGGCCCAACTACGACGGCCGCTCCCAAGAGCCCGTCGTGCTGCCCGCCCGCTTCCCCAATCTGCTGGTCAACGGCTCGGCCGGTATCGCGGTCGGCATGGCCACCAACATCCCGCCGCACAACCTGCGCGAGGTCGCCGACGGCGTCAAGTGGTTCCTGGCCAACCCGGAGGCCACCGACGAAGCCCTGCTGGACGCACTGCTCGCCCGGATCAAGGGGCCCGACTTCCCCACCAACGGCCTCATCGTGGGCCGCCGCGGTATCGAGGAGGCCTACCGCACGGGGCGGGGCTCGATCACCATGCGGGCGGTCGTGGAGGTCGAGGAGGACAGCCGCGGCCGGCAGACCCTCGTCGTCACCGAACTGCCCTACCAGGTGAACCCGGACAACCTGGCGCTGAAGATCGCCGAACTGGTCAAGGACGGCAAGGTCTCCGGCATCGCCGACGTCAAGGACGAGAGCAGCGGCCGCACCGGTCAGCGCCTGGTCATCGTGCTCAAGCGCGACGCCGTGGCCAAGGTCGTGCTGAACAACCTGTACAAGCACACCCAGCTGCAGGAGACCTTCGGGGCGAACATGCTGGCGCTGGTCGACGGCGTGCCGCGCACGCTGCGGCTGGACCAGCTGATCCGGTACTGGGTCGAGCACCAGATCGAGGTCATCGTCCGGCGCACGCGCTACCTGCTGCGCAAGGCCGAGGAGCGCGCCCACATCCTGCGCGCCCTGCTGCGGGCGATCGACCGCATCGACGAGGTCATCGCGCTGATCCGGGGAAGCGCATCGGCGGACGAGGCCAAGACCGGGCTGATGAGCCTGCTGGACATCGACGACGTCCAGGCGCGGGCGATCCTCGACATGCAGCTGCGCAAGCTCGCGGCGCTGGAACGCCGGCAGCTCACCGACGAGTACGACGAGCTGATGGCCCAGATCGACGACTACAACGACATCCTCGCCTCGCCCGAGCGGCAGCGCACCATCGTCGGCGACGAGCTGACCGAGATCGTCGACAAGTACGGCGACGACCGCCGCACGCACATCATCCCCTTCGAGGGTGACATGCGTATGGAGGACTTCATCGCCGAGGAGGACGTTGTCGTCACGATCTCGCGCGGCGGCTACGCCAAGCGCACTCGGCTCGACGGCTACCGCGCGCAGAAGCGCGGCGGCAAGGGGGTGCGCGGGGCCCAGCTGCGCCAGGACGACATCGTCCAGCACTTCTTCGTCACCACCACGCACCACTGGATCCTGTTCTTCACGAACAAGGGGCGCGTCTACCGCACCAAGGCCTACGAGCTGCCCGAGGCGGCGCGCGACGCGCGTGGCCAGCACGTGGCCAACCTGATGGAGTTCCAGCCCGATGAGGAGATCGCGCAGGTCATGGCGCTGCGCGACTACGACGACGCGCCGTACCTGGTGCTGGCCACCCGGCAGGGGCTGGTGAAGAAGTCGCGGCTGGAGGACTTCGACTCCGCGCGGTCGGCCGGGATCATCGCCATCAACCTGCGCGACGAGGACGAGCTGATCGCCGCGCGGCTGGTGTTCCCCACCGACGATCTGCTGCTGATCAGCAGCGACGCCCAGGCGATCCGGTTCACCGCCTCAGACGAGTCGCTGCGGCCGATGGGCCGCGCGACGAGTGGGGTCATCGGGATGCGCTTCCTGGCGGACGACTACCTGCTGAGCATGGACGTCGTCCGCGAGTCCGACGGGCCCAGCGACGTGCTGGTGGCCACCGAGGGCGGCTACGCCAAGCGGACACCGGCGGAGCAGTACCCGGTGCAGAACCGCGGAGGCAAGGGCGTGCTGACGGCCAAGATCGTCGAGGCGCGCGGCAAGCTCGTGGGCGCCCTGATGGTGTCGCCCGAGGAGGACGAGGTCTTCGCCATCACGTCCTCGGGCGGCGTGATCCGCACCCGCTCCGCCGAGATCAAGCGCTCGGGGCGGACGACCATGGGCGTGCGGCTGATGAACCTCGCGAAGGGCAACCACGTGGTCGCCATCGCCCGCAACGCCGAGGCCGACGACGAGGAGGTCGGCGAGGTCGAGAGCGGCGAGGGTGCGGAGACAGCCGAGGCAGCCGAGACCACCGCGAGCGGTGGCGCGAGCGGTGGCGCGGAGCCTACCGGCGAGGGGGCGGCGACCGAGGGCGCGGACGGAGCCGCAGGCACGGACACCTCGGACGAGACGGAGTCCTGAGCCCCCGGGCGCTGATCGCAATCGGGCTGCACCGGCGGCGAGATCGCTGTGCAGCCGGACACACGTAGACTCCTGTGCAGGATGGAACAGTCGCCGCGGGGGGCGGTATCGGCCGCCCTCCGCGTGCTGTTTCGGCCGACCGACGAATCGGGCATAGAGTTTGCCTCCGTGGCGACGGCGTCCGCCTGATGCGGAGCCCGGCCGCGGATCGACCCCATCCCCCCTTGACCCTGTTTCCCCGTCACAAGGAAGTCCAGCGGTAACGTGGCTATGTCTGACAACACGCAACGGGAATCCGCCGAATCGGAGAAGTCCGCGGCGGACGGCGCTGTGAGCACAGAAGAGACGACGGCGGAAACGGATCAGGCCGCTTCGGCCGAACGGGGGGCCGATACCGCCGATTCCCGCGCTGCCGAGGAGACGACGGCAGCAGACGCGGACCAGGCGGCGGAGAAGTCGGAGAAGTCGGCCGAGACGTCGAAGGGCGCCGGGTCGGGGCGATCGGGGACCTCCGCAGCGAAGCCGGGGACGGGGAGCTCCGGGGGGAACCGTTCCGGCACCGCCAAGTCGGACGCCGGGAAATCAGGTGGAAAACCGGACAAGTCCGGTCCCGCGAAGACCGGCTCCGCCACATCGGAGCAGGCGGAGGCATCGGGCTCCGCGAAGTCCGAGACCGGTGACCGGGAGAGCGCCGCGCCGACCGAGGCCGAGGCCGAGGGAAGCGGCTCCGGCGCCTCCGGCTCCTCCGCGTCCACCGGAACCGCTGCGGGCGCGTCGGCGGCTACCTCCGGCCCTTCGGAGAAGGGCGGGAAGGCACAGAAGGGCACGCAGGGAGGCAAGGACGCCGGTGCTGCCTCGGCCACGGCCTCCGCGTCCTCGGACAAAGGCACCGGCAAGTCCGGCTCCGATAAGTCCGGGGCGGAGAAGTCCGGGGCGGAGAAGTCCGCGTCCGGCAAGTCTGGGGAGTCTTCGGATAAGACCACGTCCGCCACGACGGTGACCGGAAGCAAGTCGACTTCCCCGGGTTCCTCGACCTCCCCCGGTTCGGCGTCGTCCGGTACGTCCGCCGCCGCAAAGGCCACCGGGGCCGCCGGATCCGCGACCGTCGGCGCGTCCACGGGAATCGGCCAGAACACGAGCGGCGGCTCGGCCGACAAGTCGACGAAGAGCCCGGCATCCGCCTCCGGCAAGGCGTCCGGCTCCGGCGGCACCTCGCCGAGCCGGCCCGCGGGCACGTCCGCAACCTCGGCTACCTCTGCGACCAGCGGTTCGGGGCGGAAAACGGGTAGTGGTGTTTCCGACGGGGTGTCGAGCAAGTCGAGTAAGTCGAGCAGTTCGAGTGAACCGGGTGTGTCGAGCCGGGCGAGCAGCTCGGCATCGTCCACCAAGTCGGCCACCAAGCCGGCCGCCGAATCGGCAGGCGATGCCGACAGCGGATCCACGACGGCGAGCGAGTCCCCCGCCAAGGCGAAGGCCGAGCAGAGGGGAGTGTCCATGATGGCGCCGAACGGGCCCGCGACCACTGTCAAGGCCGCCAAGTCCACCCGCAAGGCCCACCTCTCGGTGAGCCGCGTGGAGCCGTGGTCGGTGATGCGGTTCAGCTTCGTCATCTCGCTGGTGTGCTTCATCATCCTGTTCGTCGCCGTGGTGGTGCTCTACGGCATCCTGTCCGGCCTTGGCGTCTTCGACGCGGTCACCGACCTGATCGGATCCCTCACCGAGGGCGGCGAGGGAGACCAGCTCAACCTGAACCCGCAGGAGTGGTTCTCCCCCGGCCGAGTCCTCGGCTACACCGGCCTGATCGGAGCCCTGAACATCATCCTGATCACGTCGCTGTCCACCATCGGCGCCATGCTCTACAACCTCGCGGCCGACCTGGTCGGCGGAATCGACATCACGCTCTCCGAGTCCGAGTAACCCCTCCACCCGCGCCGCGGTCCCGAGCATCCCCCACGACGCGCTAAACTCGACGGCAGAGGGGAACGCCAGCCATGCCTGTCGTTCCTCCCTGCCGAGCCGCGGCGACCGGGTTCGCCCAGGTCCTCCGAGTGCGGTAGAGTTCCAGCCGGAACGCGGGCGTATAGCTCAGACGGTTAGAGCGCATCCCTGATAAGGATGAGGCCCCAGGTTCAAGTCCTGGTACGCCCACACGTTTATGCAGGTCAGAGCCTGGTTCCCGCTGCGCGGGAGCCAGGCTCTTGCTCGTTTGACCGTCGTTCGACCGTGAGGACGACCCGGTAGCGCCCGTCAGGGCGCGGTGGCGAGTGGCAGCGAGCGGTAGGATGGTTTGGGCGTTGGCGCCGGGTGTCTCGGCCAGCCAGGCCTGCACGTGATCGCCGCCGGAGACGCCGGCGAAGTCCTCGGCGCCCGTGCGGCACACCGACACCACGGCGTCGACCTCCGGTTCTGCGTCGGCCAGTGCGAGGTTGCCCAGGATCACCCCCCCGCGTCGCGGGGATGGGCGGTGTGGCCGGGAACCGCGGCATCCTTGGGTCGGGGCTGGTGGTGGGCGGTGGGCCACCCGGTGGCGTCGGTTCCGAAGGCTCTGCCGATGCCCTGTGCTGCCAGGTCGCGGGCGCTGGGACCCGTTGCGGCGGATCCGTGAAGATCCGGTTAACACGGCGGCTGCGCCGAAGGAGGACCAGGCGCCCGAGCGCCGTCGTTTCGGGAGCCGATGAGGTTATATGAGTGTTTTGTCGAGTTTTCGGCGAGTGAAGGAAAACGGCCTTCGGAACTGATAAACGCGCAGGTCATTCACTGTGCTCCCCGCGCACGCGGGGATGGTCCCCCCGACCGCCGTGGATCTGGTCGTCTACGGCAGTGCTCCCCGCGCACGCGGGGATGGTCCCCGGCCGGCTGGAACAACAGGGAGTGGGACTGAGTGCTCCCCGCGCACGCGGGGATGGTCCCCAGTCGACGGGGACCATCACCGCGGTCGGGGTGTGCTCCCCGCGCACGCGGGGATGGTCCCTCCTGCACCGCCCCTTCGGCGATGCCGGTGACGTGCTCCCCGCGCACGCGGGGATGGTCCCAAGCAGATCCGCGGGTGGGTGCGCGAGGAATTGTGCTCCCCGCGCACGCGGGGATGGTCCTGGTCGCGAACTCGGTCCGGTTGTCGGCGAATCGTGCTCCCCGCGCACGCGGGGATGGTCCCCACGAGGCGCTCGTCGACCTGCCGCGCGCCTGGTGCTCCCCGCGCACGCGGGGATGGTCCTGTGTCGCGGACGTCGACCGTCGCGGGACTCTCGTGCTCCCCGCGCACGCGGGGATGGTCCCGTGGCGACGTGGTCGGTGATGCCGTCGGCGCGGTGCTCCCCGCGCACGCGGGGATGGTCCCTACGAGAACTGGCCCGATTTGGTGTGGTCGTCGTGCTCCCCGCGCACGCGGGGATGGTCCCTCGTCGATGACGGCCAGGTCGAGCGCGTCGCTGTGCTCCCCGCGCACGCGGGGATGGTCCCAGATGGTCTTGGATGACCGGACGGTGCCTTCCGTGCTCCCCGCGCACGCGGGGATGGTCCCAGGGTCGGCGGAGACGACAAGCGCAGTTTCGAGTGCTCCCCGCGCACGCGGGGATGGTCCCATGCTGGCCGAGGGAGAAGGAAAACAGGCCATGTGCTCCCCGCGCACGCGGGGATGGTCCCCTCAGTCGCAGCGTCTACGGTTGCCATCAAGTGTGCTCCCCGCGCACACGGGGATGGTCCCCATGAGAGCCTTCCGGCAAAACCTTGGCCGAAGTGCTCCCCGCGCACGCGGGGATGGTCCCAGCAGCCGCCGGAGACGGTGCTTGAGCGTCTGGTGCTCCCCGCGCACGCGGGGATGACCCGGGATTGAGTCCCGAGACCTCACCACCCACGCAGCTCCGCTTGAGCTATCCCCGCGCACGCGGGGATCGGGCGGGCCGGGGGCGTATAGCTCCTCCGGCCCCCGGGTTTGCGGGTCGTCAGAGCGCGAATTTTCCCGTTCTGCCTTCCTTGGGAGGTCTTATGCGGTTGACTTCTCCTATGGACTCCGAGGGCTCCCCCCTGCCCTGGCCCGGTGGGCTGTCCGCAGCCGCGCGTGCCGTGTGGGCCAAACACGATCACGACTCCGACGGCTGGTTGCCGCTGTGGCGGCATATGGCCGACAGTGCCGCCGTTGCGGAGCGGCTGTGGGATGAATGGGTTCCCGACCAGGTCCGCCGACTGGTGTCGGCCGAACTTCCCGGCGACGCCGATGACGCGCGCCGACTGGCGACGTGGCTGGCCGCGGTCCACGACATCGGCAAGGCGACGCCGGCCTTCGCCTGCCAGGTCGAAGGCCTCGCCGACCGGATGCGCAGCGAAGGTCTGGAGATGCCGCTGCAGAAGCAGATCCCCGATCGCCGCCTCGCCCCGCACGGGTTGGCCGGGCAGTTGCTGCTGCAAGAGTGGCTCATCGAGCGCCACGGGTGGCCCAAACCGGCCACGCTCCAGCTGTCGGTGGTCGTGGGCGGCCACCACGGCATCCCGCCGACCCAGGCGCAGATCCACGAGCTGACACGGCACCGGTCGCTGCTGCGGACCCGCGGCAGCGACGACGCCTGGCGCAGCGTCCAACACGACCTCCTCGACGCCGCCGCGCAGGCCTGCGGCATCCCGGGCCGCCTGAACCCCTGGCGGGATGTGAAGCTGCCGCAACCGGTGCAGGCGCTGCTGACCGCCGTGGTGATCATGGCGGACTGGATCGCCAGCAACCCCGAGTTGTTCCCGTACTTCCCCGGCGAACGCGGTAGCGGCCCTGAGCGCATCGACGCGGCCTGGCAGGGCCTGAATCTGCCGCGCCCCTGGGCCGCGGACGAACCCGACGCCGAGCCCGGCGCCCACTTCGCCGCACGCTTCGACCTGCCGACCGACGCCCGGATCCGCCCCGTGCAGGAAGCCGCGGTGGCCGCCGCCCGCGACATGGCCGCACCGGGACTGATGGTGCTCGAGGCGCCGATGGGGGAGGGCAAAACCGAGGCCGCCCTGGCCGTCGCGGAGGTCTTCGCGGCCCGCTCGGGCGCCGGCGGCTGCTTCATCGCGCTGCCCACGATGGCCACCGGCAACGCCATGTTCCCCCGCCTGCTCGAGTGGCTCGGCCACCTGCCCGACACCCGCGCCGGAACAGGTGCGCACTCCGTGTTCCTCGCCCACTCCAAGGCCGCGCTCAACGAGGACTTCGCCGAGCTGATGCGTGCCGGGCGCCGCTCCCTGGCCGGCATCGACCGCGACGGCGGCGCCGACACATGGCAGCCCCGCACCGACGCCCAGGCCGCCTCAGCCGAGCTGGTCGCCCACCACTGGCTGCGCGGCCGCAAGAAGGGGATGCTGTCCTCCTTCGCCGTCGGCACCATCGACCAGCTGCTCTTCGCCGGACTCAAGAGCCGGCATCTGGCGCTGCGCCACCTCGCCCTGGCGGGCAAGGTCGTGGTGATCGACGAGGCCCACGCCTACGACACCTACATGAACGCCTACCTCGACCGGGTCCTGTCCTGGCTGGGCGCCTACCGGGTGCCGGTCGTGGTGCTCTCGGCCACGCTGCCCTCCCGCAGGCGCCGGGAGCTCGCCCAGGCCTATGCCGGAGCCCGAGACGACGACACCGGATTCGCCGGCGTCCAGGCGGCACAGGCATACCCCCTCATCACCGCCGTCGCCCCGGGCGGCCTCCCCGGGGTGTCGGCGCCCGAGGCCTCCGGCCGAGGCACCGCGGTGCACGTGGAGCGCCTCGACGACGACCTGGAGCGGTTGTCCCGGCGGCTGGAGACCGAGCTCGAGGACGGCGGGTGCGTCCTGGTGGTGCGCAACACCGTGCGCCGCGTCGTGGAGACCGCGGCGCATCTGCGCAAGCGTTTCGGCGACGAACAGGTCACCGTCGCCCACGCCCGCTTCCTGGATCCGGACCGCGCCGACAACGACGCCGGGCTGCTCGCGGAATACGGCTCCCCCGACTACGTCGCGAAACACGGCGGCACCCGGCCCCGGCGGCGGATCGTGGTCGCCAGCCAGGTGGCCGAGCAGTCCCTGGACGTAGACTTCGACCTGCTGGTCAGCGACCTGGCCCCGATCGACCTGCTGCTGCAGCGTATGGGTCGCCTGCACCGCCACCGGCGCGGCGCGGACCAGGACGGGCGCCCGCCGCGGCTGCGCCGGGCCCGCTGCCTGATCACCGGAGTCGACTGGGACGCGCCTGTGCCCGAGGCCGATCGCGGCTCCCGCCGCGTGTACCGCACCTATCCCCTCTTGCGGTCGGCGGCCGCGCTTGAACCTTACCTCGCCCGGACGGACGGGACCGGGAACGCGCTGCACCTGCCCGAGGACATCAGCCCGCTCGTACAACGCGCCTACGGCGACGAGGAGATCGGCCCTCCGGAATGGGGCGAGGCCATGGAGAAGGCGCGCGCCGACCACGAAAAACACCAGGCCGAGCAGCACGCCAAGGCCGACGCGTTCCTGCTCAACCCGCAGGCGCGCCCCGGCCGTGCCTTGGTGGGCTGGGTGGAGGCCGGCGTCGGCGACGCCGACGACACCCGCCGCGGAAAAGCCCAAGTGCGCGACACCGAGGAGACCCTCGAAGTCCTGGTCGTGCAGCGGCGCTCCGACGGCAGACTGGCCACGGTGCCCTGGCTGAGCCCCGACCGCCAGGGCCGTGCCCGCGGCGGGCTGGAGCTGCCCACCGACACCGTTCCCGATCACCGGAGCGCACGCATCGTGGCCGCCTGCGGCCTCCGTCTGCCGCCCGAGTTCTCCAACGCACGCACCCTCGATCGGGCCATCGCCGAACTCGAGGAGCAGTGCGTGCCCGCCTGGCAGAGCAAGGACGCGTACTGGCTCGCCGGCGAGCTGATCCTCGTCCTGGACGAGGAATGTCGTAGCCGCCTGGCAGGCTTCGAACTCCGCTACACCCGGTCCGACGGTCTCGAGGTCCACCGTGCCGAATGAACCCGCCCGCCCCTCCTTCGACCTGACCACGCAACCGTGGATCCCCGTGCAGCGGCTCGACGGCACCGAGCAGGAACTGTCGCTGCACGACCTGCTCCAGCACACGGCGACACTGCGCCGGATCGTCGGTGACGTCCCCACCCAGGAGTTCGCCTTGGTGCGGCTCGTTCTAGCGATCGTCCACGACGCCGTCGACGGGCCGGACGACCCCGACGACTGGTCCCGGTACTGGGAGGACGGGCTGCCCGCCGAGGTGCTGTCGGCCTACCTGGACCGCCACCGCGAGCGCTTCGACCTGCTGCACCCCGAGGCACCCTTCTTCCAGGTCGCCGACCTGCGCACGGCCAAGGACGAGGTCTTCTCTCTCGACCGGATCGTGGCCGACGTGCCCAACGGCGACCCGTTCTTCACCATGCGGGCCCGCGGCGTCGACCGGCTCGGCTTCGCCGAGGCCGCCCGTTGGGTCGTTCACGCCCACGCCTACGACCCCTCCGGCATCAAATCCGGCGCGGTGGGCGACCCCCGCGTCAAGAACGGCAAGGGCTACCCCCAGGGTGTGGGATGGGCCGGCAACCTCGGCGGGGTGCTGGCTGAAGGCGCCACACTGCAGGAGACGCTGCTGCTCAACCTCGTCGCCGCCGACGTCGACAACCTCCGCATCGACGCCGACGACCGCCCCGCCTGGCGCCGCGACCCCGCGGGCGCCGCCCCCGCCGGGGACACGGACCTGGCCGCGCGCCCCACGGGAGTCCGCGACCTTTACACCTGGCAGAGCCGCCGCCTGCGCCTCCGCTACGACGCCGACGGGGTCTACGGGGCGCTGCTGGCCTACGGCGACCCGCTGCCGGCACGCAACATGCACAACCGCGAACCGATGACCGCCTGGCGGCGCAGCCCCGCCCAGGAGAAGAAGCACAGCTTGGCCCAGGTGTACCTGCCGCGCGAGCACGACCCCGCCCGCAGCGCCTGGCGCGGCCTGGCGGCCCTGGTCACCGGCCGGGTTACCGGCGGTGAGCAACGCCAGGAGGCCGCGGCGATCGTACGACCGCGCATACTCGACTGGGTCGCGCGCCTGGTCAACGAAGGCTTCCTGGAGGACGACCATCTCATCCGGCCCCGCCTGTTCGGCGCGGTCTACGGCACCCAGCAGTCGGTCATCGACGAGATCCTCGACGACGGCGTCGCCATGCACCTGGTCCTCCTGCACGAGCGCGACGACGGGCTCGGGCAGACCGCGGTCGATGCGGTCGAGGACGCCGACAAGGCCGTGACCGTCCTGGGCGATCTCGCGCAGCGCCTGGCGCAGGCGGCCGGAGCCGAGGCCGACGGCCCGCGCGCGGCAGCACGCGACCTCGGTTTCGCCGAGCTCGACGGCCCGTTCCGCGACTGGCTGGGCGGAATCCGGCCCGGCGACGATCCCGACGGCAAACGCGCCGAATGGCAGCTCCGCGCCCACCGCATCGTCCGCGAGCTCGGCCGGCATCTGGTCGACCAGGCAGGCGACGCGGCCTGGACCGGACGCCTAATCGAAACCAGGCAGACCACTTTCTGGCTCACGGCGGGCGGCGCCGACCTGCGTTTCCGCTCCGACCTGAACAAAGCGCTGCCCATGACCGCCCCGGCAGACAAGGAACCCGCGTGACCACCACAGCCCCCAAGCACCTCCCGGATCTACAGTGGGTCGGCGCCTTCGTCGACGAACGCGTCCGCGAAATCCAGAACGGCTACCTGCAGGACCGCTCCGATGCCGTGGCCACCCTCGCGCAGCTGCGGCGCGGCGCCGGCAAGACCATCGCCGAGGTCCCCGAACTGTGGGGACTGACGCTGGACGACCGCTTCTACAAAAACGCGCCGTATGCGCCCGATCCGGGCAGCGAACACGACCCCGCGGAGGACGCCGCCCACGTCGCCCTGACGCTCTATGGCGTGCACCAGCAGTCGCGCCGCGAGGATCGCATGCACCAGCGCGGACGCGACCTCGGTGGCGCCGTGCGACGGCTCATGCCGCCCGGCGACATCGACGAACCGGTGCGCCGCCGGTTCGTGCAGGCCGGCACCGCCCACGACCTTCCCGCCCTCGCCTACCGGCTGCGCGAAATCGTCGTGCTGCTGCGCCGCGACTCCGTGGCTCTGGACTACGGGCTGCTGGCCGACCGGATCCACCGGTTCCAGCAGCTCGGCGGCCGCACCACGGTCCGCGCGGCATGGGGGCGGGCCTTCCACGCCGCCTCCGCCGCGGCCGTCCCCACCGACGCCTCCGCGACCGCCGACGACACCACCCCCGAGACCGACGAGGACCACGAATGAGCCGCACCATCCTGGACCTGCACGTACTCCAGACCGTGCCGCCCAGCAACATCAACCGCGACGACACCGGCGCCCCCAAGACTGCGGTCTACGGCGGCGCGCGCCGGTCCCGCGTCTCCAGCCAGGCCTGGAAGCGCGCCACCCGCATGGCCTTCGACGACCTCCTCGACGCCGGCGAACTGGGCGTACGCACCAAACGGGTCGCCGAGTTGCTGACCGAGCGCATCCACAAGATCGACACCTCGATCGAGGAGCGCGAAGCCTGGACCCTGGCCGCCGAAACCGTGCAGGCCGCCACCGGCTCCAAGATCGAAGTCCCCAAACGCAAGGCGGATGCGGCCAAGAAGAACGGCCAACCGGACCCGGCCCCCGAGTCCGCCTACCTGATGTTCCTCAGCGCCCGCCAACTCGACGCCTTGGCCGAGCTCGCCGTCGAGGGACGCGCCGACATCAAGGCCTTCCTCAAGGACAACAAGAAGCGCGCCAAGGAACTCGCCGACACCCGGCATTCGGTCGACATCGCCCTGTTCGGCCGCATGGTCGCCGACGGAGCCGACGTCAACGTCGACGCCGCCGCCCAGGTCGCCCACGCCATCAGCGTCCACCCGGTGGAGAACGAGTCCGACTACTACACCGCCGTCGACGACGAGAACCCCGACGAAGAGACCGGCGCGGGCATGATCGGCACGGTGGAGTTCAACTCCGCCACCCTGTACCGCTACGCGGCCCTGGACGTCGACCTGCTGAGCAGGAACCTAGGGGAAGGGCTGCGCGAAGACGAGCCGGTCACCGAGCCGCTGCGCCGCGCCGTGGAGGCCTTCGTGCGCGGGTTCGTGGAGTCCCTACCCACCGGCAAGGTCAACACCTTCGGTAACCACACACTGCCCGACGCGGTGATCGTGAAGCTGCGCCGCACGCGTCCGGTCAGTTTCGTCGGCGCCTTCGAGGAACCGGTCGCGCTGGGCAGCGGCCACGTGCGCGAAGCCAGCCAGCGCCTGGCCGAGTACGTCGGAGAGGTCGAGGCCGCCTACGGCCTCGCCGACGACACCGAGACCTGGGTGCTGCGGGTGGGACCCAACACCGTCAAGCTCGCCGACCTGGGCACCGAGCTCCCCCTGGGCGAGTTGGTCACCGCCGTCGGTACCGCCACGGCCGAGCGGTCGGCCCCCACCGCATGAGTGCCCTGATGCTCCAGCTGGCCGGTCCCCTGCAAGCGTGGGGATCGGCGGCCCGCTTCGCCCGGCGCACCACCGAGAACGCCCCGACCAAGAGCGGAGTGATCGGGCTGCTGGCGGCGGCCCAAGGGCGCGATCGCACCGAGGACCTGTCGGATCTGACCGCACTGGATTTCGGAGTGCGCATCGACCAGCCCGGCACACGCGTGCGCGACTACCAGACCGCCCACCACCTCGACACGGACCGGTCCATGCCCGTCTCCGAGCGGTTCTACCTGGCCGATGCCGTCTTCGTCGCCGCAGTGGCAGGCGACGACGCGCTCATCGACCGGCTCCACGACGCGGTGCGGGCACCGGTCTACCTGCCGTATCTGGGGCGACGCTCCTGCCCGCCGGCACGGCCCATCGACCTGGGGGTCCGAGCCGCTGCCGGGCTCGAGGACGCGCTCCTCGCCGAGGAGTGGCACGCGGCCGCCTGGTACCAGCGAAAACGGCGCACCGAGCCCACCGCCTCCCTGACCACGCTCGTCGACGCGGCCCCGGGTGATGCCCGCGCCGACAGTCGGCGCGATATGCCGCTGAGCTTCGATCCGCTCCATAGGCGCTACGCCCTGCGCGGCGTGCGTATCCACACGGTCGAGGTCGCCAACCCGTGGGCCCGACGCCCGGCGGCCCCCGATCACGATCCGACCAGCCTGCTGGGAGGCGACTGATGTACCTCACCCGGTTCCGCATCAACACCGTGCTCAGGGATGCGCGCCGGCTGCTGTCGTCGCCGCGGACCATGCATGCGGCGGTCATGAACGCCTTCCCCGACGTACTGCCCACCGACACCGAGACCCCGCGGGTGCTGTGGCGCGTCGACCGCAACGCCAAGGCCGAAGTGTTCCTCTACATCGTCAGCCCCGCCAAACCGGACCTGACCCACATGGTGGAGCAGGCCGGCTGGAAGGAGCAGCCGAACTGGCAGACCTACGACTACGGCCCGTTCCTGGAGCGGCTGGCCACGGGAGAGCGGTGGGCGTTTCGCCTCACCGCCAACCCGGTGCACAGCATCCGCCGCAAAGACGGGGAACCCACCAAGGTCACCGCCCACGTCACCCCGCGTCACCAGGCCCAGTGGCTGCTGCAGCGCCAAGAGTCGGCCGGCTTCCGCGTGCTGGAGAAGCCGGAAGAGCAGCGGCTCCTGCCCGGGGGCGACGAGCACGAGCTCCTCGTGCACGACCGCCGCAGCCAGGCGTTCCACAAGCCCGGACAAGACGCCAAGGCGAAGGGCAAGAACCGCGTCTCCTTGGTCACCGCGACTTTCGACGGGCGGCTGGAGGTCGTCGATGCCGAGGCGCTGCGCCGCACCCTCACCCAGGGGCTGGGCCGGGCCAAGGCTTACGGGTGCGGGCTGATGACACTCGCCCCGGCGGAATGAGAGGCAGCCCATGGCCACGGCCGGCAGGCGCAGCGCCTCCACACCCCGCGAGCTGACCCGCGTCGCAGACCGGCTCTCCTTCGTCTACCTGGAGCGGTGCACGGTGCACCGCGACGCCAACGCCATCACCGCCGAGGACGGCGACGGCACCACTCATATCCCCTCGGCCACCATCGGCACCCTGCTGCTGGGCCCCGGCACGCGGGTCACCCACCAGGCCATGAGCGTGCTGGGCGAGTGCGGCGCCGGCGTGGTGTGGGTGGGCGAGCGCGGCGTGCGCTTCTACGCGGGCGGCCGGTCGCTGACCCGCTCGGCCGCACTGGTCGAAGCCCAGGCGCGGGCGTGGGCGAACCGGGTGGCGCGCCTGGAGGTGGCGCGCGCCATGTACCGGATGCGTTTTCCCGACGAGGACACGGCCGGGCTGACCCGCCAGCAGCTCCTGGGCCGGGAAGGCAAGCGGGTCAAGGAGTTCTACCGCAAGGACGCGGCGCGGGTGGGCATGCGCTGGACGGGGCGGCGCTACGTCCCTGGCGACTTCGACGCCGGGGACCCGCTCAACCAGGGGGTGACCGCGGCCGCCCAATGCCTCTACGGCGTCTGCCACGCGGTGGTGGCCGCCCTGGGATGCGCTCCCGGGCTCGGCTTCGTCCACTCCGGCCACGAACTCGCCTTCGTGCTGGACGTGGCCGACCTGTACAAGACCGAGATCGGAATCCCGGTCGCCTTCGACACCGCGGCCGAAAGCCCCGAAGACGTCGGTCCGCGTACCCGCCGCGCCCTGCGGGACCGCATCAACGACACCGGGTTCCTGGACCGCTGCGTGAGTGACGTGCAGGGCCTGCTCCTGCCGGACGGGGCGGAGGGCGACCCGGCCGACGCCACGGTCGACCACGTCGGCCTGCAGACCGACCGCGGCGGCGACGTGGAATCCGGACGCAACTACGCCGACGGAGTCATCTGGTGACGGTCATCGTCCTCACCAACTGCCCGGCCGGTCTTCGCGGGTTCCTCACCCGCTGGCTGCTGGAGATATCGCCCGGGGTCTTCATCGGCGGCCCCTCCGCACGGATCCGCGACATCCTGTGGGCCGAAGTGCGGGAGTACGCCGGCAACGGGCGTGCGCTGCTCGCCTACAGCACCGACAACGAGCAGGGCTACACGTTCGAGACCTTCGACCACAAATGGCACCCGGTCGACCACGAAGGCCTGACCCTGATCCGGCGCCCCAGCGAGGAAGCGGCCATCCCGCCGGCGTCCGCGCCCAAGGGGTGGAGCAAGGCGTCCAAACGCCGCCGTTTCGGGAACCGGTGAGGCCGCATGGGTAGTATGGGTTTTTTGTCGGATTCTCGTGGAGTGAATGGAAACGGCCTTCGACGCTGGTAAACCTGCAGGCCATTCAGTGTGCTCCCCGCGCACGCGGGGATGGTCCCGTCTCAAAGGGCAACCGAGCACAAGGCGAACAGTGCTCCCCGCGCACGCGGGGATGGTCCCCTCGGAGAGCAGCGAGCGGAAGTTCTTCCGCGGTGCTCCCCGCGCACGCGGGGATGGTCCCACGAGCGCGCTGCCGCCCGCACCCGGCCTGGCGTGCTCCCCGCGCACGCGGGGATGGTCCCTCGGCGAGCAGCCATGCCCGGTAGGCGTCGGCGTGCTCCCCGCGCACGCGGGGATGGTCCCTGACCACGATCATGTCGAGCGTGCTGTGCTGCGGTGCTCCCCGCGCACGCGGGGATGGTCCCGCGGTGACGCGCACCTGGAATCCGAGCTGCGGGTGCTCCCCGCGCACGCGGGGATGGTCCCGAAAGGCCCTGGTCCGGGAGAACCAGGGCCTTGTGCTCCCCGCGCACGCGGGGATGGTCCCGCCGTCGATCAGACCCTGAATGATGTTCTTCCGTGCTCCCCGCGCACGCGGGGATGGTCCCGACGGAGCGTTACACGCACGTGGCCTCACCGCGTGCTCCCCGCGCACGCGGGGATGGTCCATGATGTTCTTCCCGGCGTTGACCAGGAAGTTCGTGCTCCCCGCGCACGCGGGGATGGTCCACACGTGGTCGTCTCGGCCTCCGGCGGGTTGCGGGGTGCTCCCCGCGCACGCGGGGATGGTCCCAGGCGGCCACGGGGCCGCCGGAAACGGAGAGAGTGCTCCCCGCGCACGCGGGGATGGTCCCAGTTTCCTGATCAGGCGCTTGAACTCTTCGTCGGTGCTCCCCGCGCACGCGGGGATGGTCCCAACTGCTGCTCATCGGCTGAGCGCAACGCTTCGTGCTCCCCGCGCACGCGGGGATGGTCCCTTCGTTCCGTCGATCGTCTGGGTGATCATGCTGTGCTCCCCGCGCACGCGGGGATGGTCCCGCCGCAGGCATCACTGCCGAGTCGGTGTGGGGGTGCTCCCCGCGCACGCGGGGATGGTCCCCGTGAGATCCGCAAGCTGGAAGAGCACCTGTGGTGTGCTCCCCGCGCACGCGGGGATGGTCCCGGCCTGATCGACACCATGACCATCGGGCACCTGTGCTCCTCGCGCACGCGGGGATGGTCCCTGGTGCCCTACCTGCTCGCGCTGGTGCGCGACGTGCTCCCCGCGCACGCGGGGATGGTCCCGACTCCGACGTGACCACCATCGACCTGCCCAGGTGCTCCCCGCGCACGCGGGGATGGTCCCCGACCCGGGGCCGCCCCGCCCAGGGCGGCCCCGTGCTCCCCGCGCACGCGGGGATGGTCCCTCCCACCCGGTGCGGATCGCCGGAACCCCCCAGTGCTCCCCGCGCACGCGGGGATGGTCCCCCGCTGGTCTTCAGCCGCGCGCTGTTCTCCAGGTGCTCCCCGCGCACGCGGGGATGGTCCCCCCTGAGCCACCCACGGACACCCGAGCCACCCGTGCTCCCCGCGCACGCGGGGATGGTCCCCGGGGCAGTGCCGCGTTTCGTCGTCGGCGTACGTGCTCCCCGCGCACGCGGGGATGGTCCCCGGTACACGCGGCGCACCAACACGTAGTTGACGTGCTCCCCGCGCACGCGGGGATGGTCCCGCGCCGGACCCCACCGTCACGGCGCCGCCGGGGTGCTCCCCGCGCACGCGGGGATGGTCCCGCCTCCCCGTCGTCGGCCGGGGGCGACGGCAGGTGCTCCCCGCGCACGCGGGGATGGTCCCAGGAGACCGCCCGCGATCAGCAGGTGTGGCAGGTGCTCCCCGCGCACGCGGGGATGGTCCCCCGTGGCCGCGCAGCACGTGCAGCACCTCCCCGTGCTCCCCGCGCACGCGGGGATGGTCCCGGCACCGCGACAACACCGAAGGAGCCGCGCGAGTGCTCCCCGCGCACGCGGGGATGGTCCCCGGCCGGCGACCGCGGCCGCCACCCGGACCCCGTGCTCCCCGCGCACGCGGGGATGGTCCCATCTGCTTGAAGTTCTCATCGGCCCCGGTGAGGGTGCTCCCCGCGCACGCGGGGATGGTCCCAACGCCGGGAACCAACCGAGCATCCGGCCCGGGTGCTCCCCGCGCACGCGGGGATGGTCCCCACGAGCGCACCGTCGCGCCGATCGTGGAGGTGTGCTCCCCGCGCACGCGGGGATGGTCCCCACGAGCGCACCGTCGCGCCGATCGTGGAGGTGTGCTCCCCGCGCACGCGGGGATGGTCCTCACCGCCGGTGTCCGGGGTGTCCGGGGTCTGGGTGCTCCCCGCGCACGCGGGGATGGTCCTCCGTACAGCCCATCATGGGACCGATCCGGTTTGTGCTCCCCGCGCACGCGGGGATGGTCCCTGCTGGCTCTTGCAGGCGTCCAGAGCGTGGCGGTGCTCCCCGCGCACGCGGGGATGGTCCCGATCCGCGCGCTCTACGACGTGGCCTGCACCGGTGCTCCCCGCGCACGCGGGGATGGTCCCCAACACCAGGGGAAGTCCATGAGCCGTATCCAGTGCTCCCCGCGCACGCGGGGATGGTCCCGAACCGCTGTCGCACCCGCTGATCGACCCCGCGTGCTCCCCGCGCACGCGGGGATGGTCCCGCCGAAGCCGCCGGATGGGAAGTCGATCTCGAGTGCTCCCCGCGCACGCGGGGATGGTCCCCGCTCCTCCGAAGCCCAAGCCCTCTACGAACAGTGCTCCCCGCGCACGCGGGGATGGTCCCGTCCAGCACTTCGCCGCCGCCGGAGCTGAGACGTGCTCCCCGCGCACGCGGGGATGGTCCCCGGCCGCGAGGTTGCCGACGGAGCGGCCGAGGGTGCTCCCCGCGCACGCGGGGATGGTCCCGTTCGCTGGGTCTCGGAGGGGCCGCGCAGGGTGTGCTCCCCGCGCACGCGGGGATGGTCCCCGCCTGGGTCGGTTCTGCGACCAGGCGGTTGCGTGCTCCCCGCGCACGCGGGGATGGTCCCTGGCGGCAGGCCACCGAGGATGACCACTCGTGGTGCTCCCCGCGCACGCGGGGATGGTCCCCCCATGGGCGAGGTGCCCATGGTCGAGCTGCCGTGCTCCCCGCGCACGCGGGGATGGTCCCGCGGAGGGGCAGGCAAACGGAATCGATCCGATGTGCTCCCCGCGCACGCGGGGATGGTCCCCCCATCACCGCGCCGGGGGAGGCGGGCAGCCCGTGCTCCCCGCGCACGCGGGGATGGTCCCCCCGTCCGCTTACCCGCACCGGTGAGCCCGCCCGTGCTCCCCGCGCACGCGGGGATGGTCCCCCGGTGATGTCCTCCACCTGCTGGGCGCGTGCGTGCTCCCCGCGCACGCGGGGATGGTCCCGCCGGCACGACGACCTTGCGCCACAGCCAGAGGTGCTCCCCGCGCACGCGGGGATGGTCCCGAGGCGAACTTGCGGCCAAGCGAACAGGACGTTGTGCTCCCCGCGCACGCGGGGATGGTCCCGCCACCGACACGACCCGCTCGGCGTCGTCGTCGTGCTCCCCGCGCACGCGGGGATGGTCCCCGGCATCGCCGAGGAGGGCGACGGGCAGGCGGGTGCTCCCCGCGCACGCGGGGATGGTCCCCCCGACGCGCGGGCGCTCTATCGCGTGTCCAAGTGCTCCCCGCGCACGCGGGGATGGTCCCAGCGGCCGGTATGACGCACCTACGCGACGTCAGTGCTCCCCGCGCACGCGGGGATGGTCCCCGCACGTCCGGGCTGGACTCCAGCGTGCGGGTGTGCTCCCCGCGCACGCGGGGATGGTCCCCGCACGTCCGGGCTGGACTCCAGCGTGCGGGTGTGCTCCCCGCGCACGCGGGGATGGTCCCTCGCCCTGGACTCCGCGGATCACGTAGTCGCCGTGCTCCCCGCGCACGCGGGGATGGTCCCTCGCCCTGGACTCCGCGGATCACGTAGTCGCCGTGCTCCCCGCGCACGCGGGGATGGTCCCCGCAACCGCACCGCACCCGCCAGGACTGCCGCGTGCTCCCCGCGCACGCGGGGATGGTCCCGTCACGGCGGACGCGAAATCGACCGAACCGCCGTGCTCCCCGCGCTCGCGGGTACGGTCCACCGGAGGCGCTGCCGATCCACCAAGTTGTTCGCGGGCTACTGCGGTGCCCGACGGAGCTTCAGGTGCGCCAGCCGTCGTGCTTCGGCATCCAGGTGCCAACAAGCGGGCACCACAGCGGTTTCCCACTGCGGGCCCGGAGTCGGCAAACTCGATACCTGGTCAGCTGACGCTTCGTGCGGAGTCTATGCCCGAGGGGGTGGAGCTAGGGTTTCCGGGCCACCGCACCGTACCCGTCGACCTCGGGAGGTGTGCCGAAGACGTTTGGTTCGGGGCGCCACTGGGTGATCGAGACCAGGCCCGGATCGACCGGATCCAAGCCCTCGAAGAACCCGCCGATCTCCTGTGGGCTGCGTTGGAGGTAGGGGACCGCCCCGCTTTCGTTGTACTGCTCCTGGGCTGCTGCTCCGCCTTCGCTGACGACATTGGTGCCGTCGTTGATGACGAGGTAACTGCCCGGCGGCAGGGCGGCCACGAGCCGCTGCACGATGGAACGGGCTTCGGTGTAGTCGGCGACGTGGCCGAGGATGCCCATCAGCATCAACGCCACGGGCTGAGAGAAGTCGAGGATGCCGCGGGCCCGACCGAGAATGTTTTCGGGATCGCGCAAATCGGCTTCGATGTAGTCGGTCGTCCCCTCCGGTGTGCTGGTGAGTAGGGCCTGTGCATGCAGGAGCACCAGCGGGTCGTTGTCGACGTAGACGATCCGTGACTCCGGCGCGAGCCCTTGGGCGACCTCGTGCGTGTTGTCGGCGGTCGGCAGGCCCGTACCGATATCGAGGAACTGCCGCAGGCCGACCTCGCCCGCCAGGTAGCCCACAGTTCGGGCGAGAAACGCCCGCGAGGCACGAGCCAAGTGCGTGACGCCGGGGAAGACGCGGGCATACTCCGCACCGGCGACGCGGTCGGCGGCGTAGTTGTCCTTACCGCCGAGCCAGTAGTTCCACACCCGCGCCGAGTGGGGAACCGAGGTGTCCAGCCGATCCCCCGCCGAGTCGCCTGCAGTCACGAGCCCATCCCTTCGTCACCCGGTGTTGCACCGCGCGACATAAGCACCAGAGGCCCTGATAATGCCCGAATGCGGCAGCATCCGCATCAGTGCCGGATACGCGCGGTAGGGGCTGTCCTCACAGGTGTTCCGGTCGCTCATCCCGCGGAGAGGCAGTCCTTGCATCCGGCGTTCCGTAGCCCGCAGCAGTACGAACTCCTATCGACGACTCCCATACAGGGTCCCGTACGCCGGTGCCGGCCGCCCAACGGGCGAATACCGGAGAAGCCGCGAACGGTCGATGTGTCGCCGAGGCTCCCGTGAATGGGCCGTAGGCTCTAGGATCGGCCGGGTGGCGCAGCGCACAAACTGCGCTCCTGCGAGCGGTTCTCGGGAGGCCATCGGTGTCGGGCACGCACCACAACGAGGCAGGCGAGATCTCGGGTATGGGCGTCCAAGCTCGTGATGTCGGTGACATCTACGTGCAACTTCCCCCGTCGCCCGCGCCGCCTCCCGCGCCCCGGCAGTTCCCGCCGGCCGACCTCAGGCACACCGACCGCGAAGCCGAAACCGAGCGCGTCGAAGCCGTCATCCGCGAGGTGCTGCGCGTCGGACGCAGCGGCCTCGTGCTGCTGCTGGGTCGGGCCGGCATCGGCAAGAGCGCGCTCCTCGCCGAGATCGGCAGCAACTCGGTCGGCCGCTTCGACACGGGCACGGCCTACTGCGATCTCACCACCGGGCGCGATCGCGAGGGCAACGTCGACTTCTCGTCCGTGCTGCACGGGATCCTGCGGGCTTTGCACGTGGCCGACCCCGAGAAGACGACCGACGTCCGTGCTCTCCAGCGCCGCCTCAGCGAGCTCACTACAGGCCGCAACTTCCTCCTGCTCCTCGACGGTGCACGTGCCAAAGCCGAGCTCGACCAGTTCGTCCTGGGAACCGGCCCGAATCTCGTGGTGGCGGCGTGCGACCCGGAATTCACCGGCGCCGACGAGCTGATCCGAAACGGTGCCGAACCGGTTTCCCTGCATCCGCTGCGCGCCCCCGACGGGCTGCGGCTGCTGAGCGCCTTCCGCACGGTCGACCGCCGGATGGACGATCGCGACGAGCGTGAGAGCGCCCGCGAACTGGTGGAGCTGTGCGGCGGACTGCCGCCGGCGCTGCGGATGGCGGCGGGCCTGCTGGAATCCGACGAAGGTCTCAGCATCGCCGAGCTGGTCGCGGCGGTCGTGGAACGACAGCGGACCGTTCCCGGCCTTGCGGGGACCGAGGCGGTGACCGACATCGCCGTTTCCGGTCTGGGGGCCGCGGAGCGGCGGCTCCTCGAACGGCTTGCCGCCAATCCGAGCGTGTACTTCCCACCCGGGCTGGCCCGCCAGGCCGTGGGTGAAGAAGCCTCCGAGGTCGTGGACCGGTTGGCGGCCGCGGGCGTACTGCGTCCCGCTCAGGGCTCGCTGCGTGCCGTTGCCGAACCGGTGCGCGATCGCGTTCTCAGCAGCGATGCCTGGGATCCGGCGCAGCGGGCGGTCGATGCCGCCGCGGTCCTGCGCTTCTTCACGGTGTCGCACCACCGGGCCGACCTGGCCGCGGCCGGAGAGCGCTACCGGCTCGCCGACGACCTGGACACGGCGGAACTCACCATCGCGCCCGCCGACTACGCGCAGCCGTTCGAGGACAAGCGCGGTGCAACCGATTGGCAGGACAGCCACCTCGTCCACACCTCCGAACTCATGCGGCTGGCCGTCGATCTCGACCGCCCCGTTGCGGCGCTGCTCCTAGCCGACTCCTGCTGGCCGGTCTGCTACGGCAGGCGGCGCCTTGCGGCCGGATCCGCCATCTACGCCTATGCGCTCAAGGTCGCCAAGGCCGCGGGCCATCGCGTGGCCGAGGCGCGCTGTGCCTCCTACCTCGCCCGACTGTCCATCGAGACCGGCGCGATGAACCGGGCGGAGTCGTTGCTGAACGAAGCGGCGGAGGCTGCGGCGGCCGCGGGCAGCGATCTCGCTCTCGCCGTGGTCCACGAATCCCGCGGGATCCTCAAGCGCAGACACCCTGAATCCGACACAGGGGAGGCCGAAGAGCACCTGGCCCGCTCGCGGGAGATCCAACGCCGCCTGCGCCGCCCGCGCGGCGATGCCATGCAGACCTACCAACTGGGCGCCGAAGCGCACAGGCGCGGGGATCTGGCGACGGCTGAGGCGGAGCTGCAAACCGCCGAGCGGATTGCCGAACACCGCCTCGCCGAGCTCCAGGCCACGCATGGGCGTCCGCAATGGGCGGTTGCCGACTGGCGACTGCTGCGGGCACGGGTGCAGCTGTCGCTGGCACGCACCCTGTTCGACCGAGGACGACACGAACATGCCCGCGTGAAAGCCGACTCCGCTTGGCGGGTGTTCACCGAATCGGCCGAACCCGTCAAGGAGATCCAGACGATGATGTTCCTCGCCGCGCTCGCGGAACACCGGGGCGGTCGGCAGTCGGCAGAGGAGCTATACCGGCGAGCCGAGACGGTGGCGGATCACTATCACCTCGAATCGGTGATGCGCGAGGCCCGCAAGGAGTTCCCGGACGCGGCAGCCGCCGACCCCGGAAGCGAACCGGACACCGGCGGCTGAACGGGTTCTGATCCCCGGCCGCACGCTTAGAAGTCGGCACCGGCTAGGAACTCATGGCCTGCCGGAGGTGGAAGGGCGCGCAGCCGCACCAGCCGGGCGCCGAGTGCCACTTCAATAGTGCTGCGCCACTCGTCCCACGGTCGCCCCTCTCGCGCCCATCCGCTCGCCACAGCTGCCACCACCGCCGCGTCGAGCGCCGGGCCGTCGCCGCGTACCCGCATCGCGCGTCCGCACCGGTGGAGAAGCAGCATCGAGTGGCTCCCGGTAGTCGCGACGGCGAGCGCGGCTTTGGGATAGGTGGCGAGCCGGTCGCGCAACCAGACGAGGGCGTCCGTTTCCGATTGCTCGCGGCGATGCGACCAGGCATCGGCTGATCCCCACCGCGGCATGATCGCGTCCTCGGCGTCGACGACCAGCGGGCGCTCGCCCGCGCCGTGCGTCGGCGCACCGGCGGGAAAGCGGCGCAACCGTACCGGAGCCGACCGCCGGGTACCCACCGGGGCAGAGTCGAGCTCGACGCGCCATGCGGTCGGATCGTCGCGCTGTTCGGGCAGGTCGGGCAGCGGTAGGTAGTGCGCCGGGGTCGCCGGTTCGGGCAGCGAAAGCAGGGAGTAGAGCAGAGCACGCAAGTGCTGCGCTGATGCTCCTTGGTGCTCGATCAGCAGGTCCGCCGTCGGGGCAGGGGCGCGGCCGATTGCGTGCGCCACCTGAGGTGCGAGCGGAGATTCGGTGTTCAGGTGCGCTGATCTCGCTCCGAACGCGTGCAAGGGCGACTGCGGATCGAGGTCGGTCGCGTCGAAGGCCGCCAGTAGCACAGGGCGTCCAAGTGCCGCGGCGTAGTAGGTGACCGAGCCGATGTCGCCGATCACGAGGTCGGAAGCGATGATCGCGGCCCGCCAGCCCTCGTTCGGCGGGATCAGCACCAGTCCGGCCTCGATCTCGTCGGCGAACCACAGCTCCAACTGGGCCCTGCCGCGCTGCTGCCAGATGTTGGGGTGGGCGATGAGCGCGACGCGGTACTCGTCGTGGGGGAGCTCGGACAGCAACGCGCGCACGAGATCGCGCTGGGTACCCAAGAGCGAGCCCTGGTTCCACGTCGATGAGAGCACGATCAGGCGGCGGCTACCCGTGTCCAGGGCGGTGCGATACCGTTCGCGGCGTCCTATGGCGGCCAGCATCCGGTCGAATCCGGGGTCGCCGACGACGACGCCGCGACCGTCGGCGGGCGGGCACGCCTTCGCGAGCCGGTGCACCTGCTCCGTGTGCGACAACGCGATCCGTGTCGGGACCACGCTGCCGTTGTGCAGCAGTTCCGAGGCATCCAGACCTGAAGCGTGTGCGAGGGACCCCGGTGCCGACCCGACCCGGCGGTTGTGGCCGGCACCATGCGGCATGAGGAGCAGGGGGGTCGCGAGCCGGTGCAGTTGGCCTTTCGCGCTTGCGGCCAGTGTGAGATCGAAGCCGGCGGCCGTGTCGAGCGCTTGGGCCCATGGCAGCACCCGGGCGACGCCCGCGTCGCGGAGCAATTCGACCACACCGCTGCCGGACGCCGATCCGGGACTCGTCGTGAAGGTGATGCCGATCCGGTCCTCGGCGAGCAGGGCGCAGACGTCCAGGAGCCGGCCGGCAGCGGGCACACTGCGCGCGACGGCGAGCACTTCGCGTTCGGGGATGATGGTCCCCCATGCATCGGGCATGCGGTTCATGGGTGACGACGGTTCCCTGGCGACTGATCGGCTGCATCGCGACCGGACCCAGTGGCCCGATCGGCTGATCAGCCTAGGGCACGACGCCCGGACGCGACGATAGCGAGCGCTGCGGCGAACCGGGCGGCGGCACCCGGGCTCGCCCCCCGCGGCCAGGGGCCGGTGACCGCCGCCCCGTCAACCGCAGGCCCGGTCCATCGCCGCCCCGCTGGCCGCCGCCACCGGCGAGCACCGGTACCGACGTCCGCGGGCCGGCGGTGTCGCGGCCCTTTCCCAGTCGGACCGTGCGCACCGCAGATGCACGCCGGTGTCGGCTTTGCCTATCCTTGACCGACCGGGCCCAGCCGAGAGCGGACTTCCAGGTGTCCAGGCGCCGGCGGGCTCCTTGCCGAGGGGCGTTCCCGATTGCCGACTGAGGTGGGTACCGCATGACTGAGGGCTTCTTCTCGCCCGTTCCGTCCGACACCGAGCCCGCGCCGGAGTTGGACACCTCCGTGCCGCATTCGGCCCGGATCTGGAACTACTGGATGGGCGGCAAGGACAACTTCGCGATCGACCGCGAAGTGGGCGATCAGGTGTACGCGTCCTTCCCGGAGATCACCGACCTGGCCCGCTCCAGCCGGGAGTTCCTGATCCGGGTGGTGACCTACCTGGCCGGCGAGGCGGGCATCCGCCAGTTCCTCGACATCGGCACCGGAATGCCCACCGCCAACAACACCCACGAGGTCGCCCAGGCCGTCGCGCCGGAATGCCGGGTGGTCTACGTGGACAACGACCCTTTGGTGCTGGTCCACGCGCGCGCCCTGCTTGTCGGGTCGCCCGAGGGCGTCACCGACTACATCGACGCCGACCTGCGCGACCCGGACGCGATCCTGGAGCGGGCCGCCGACGTGCTGGCTTTCGACCAGCCGGTCGCGCTCATGCTGCTGGGGATCCTCGGCCACATGCCCGACGAGGAGGTGCAGCCGATCATCCGCCGGCTCATGGGCGCGCTGCCTTCGGGCAGCTATCTGGCGATGTACGACGGCACCAACACCAGCGAGGCGTACAACGCGGCTATGGAGAGCGGGAACGATCAGGGCGGCCTCCCGTACTGGTTGCGCAGTCCCGAGGCGATCGAAAGCCGCTTCGACGGTTTGGAGCTGGTGGAGCCGGGCGTGGTCCCGTGCCCGATGTGGCGTACCGACTCGGTCGAGGTGGGCACGCGGCGCGGCATGGACCAGTACGGCGGGGTGGCACGCAAGCCCTGACCGACCTCGATCGCCCGGGCAGTGCGCCGGCCGCGTGAGTGACCGTTACCGGCCACTGTTCCCTGCAGCTGGAGGGCCGGGCGGTGAAAGGGGCGCGACCAGCGGCCTTTCGTCCGCGGGCGCGGACAGCGCATTTTGTCCGGCTCGGAGGCGCCGGCCGCCTCCTCTAAAGTGAGCCGGGGTACGGGAGCTCGGGTAGGGAGGCGGGTAGGGAGTGCTCGATGCTCTGGTCGGTGTGCTGGGAGAGGTCAGCAAGGCGCTTTCCAGCGGCGACGGACTCCGCCTGCTCATCTACGGCAATACCGCCGTCCTGCTGGCGATCAACTCCATCGCCGGCCGCAGCACCGCGCGCAAGCGCTACGAGGCGCTGCGGAACAAGGCACTTACGGCGGGCGGCCCTCTCACCAAGCAGCGGCACGCCACAGAGCGGTGGGGGGAGCACCAGCGGTTGCGCGGAGAACTCCTCAAGGAGCGCGTCGACGCACGCGCCGACCGCGCCAAGGCGGCCGAACAAGAGGCCCGGCGGGCCCAGAACACCGAACGGGGCGGCTACGGCCTGGTCTCGGCCGCGCGCAATGTCGCCGACGCCCTCAAAGAGGCCGACGAGCGGCGCGCCAAGGCGGACGCGGAGAGGCCGAAACTGCACGTGCCGGAGACGACCCGGCGCACTCGGTCGCAGGGCAGTACCCCGTCGGACCCGGAGACGCGGGGACGCCGGTAGGCCGTCGGCCGCCGTAGCAGCCGCCGCAGAAAGGGAGCGTGCATGGACGCACTTCAGTGGCAGATGGTCGCCGTGGCAGGGGTGGCGACGCTGCTCCTGATCGCCGACCTCGCGCTGCGTCGCCGCCGGAGCCGCACCGGGGCCACCTCGCCCTCGGCCGACGGCTTCGACGCGATGGCCGCCGCGCGCCGCCACCTGGACGCTGCGGGCCTCCCGTTGGCCAGGCAGGAGGCCACCGCGCAGAGCCGTGTCGACATGCTCGCCGAGGCGGTGGAGGACGCCGCCGCGGGGCGGGACCTCGTCACTCTGGCAGACGTCGCCCGGCAGGTTCGCACGACCGACCGGCAGTTCGCCCATGCCGAGCGGAGCGTGGACGCGGTGATCGGGACGAAGGGGGCCACGGATGGCGGGTGACAGTCCCGGGCGTGGCCGCGCCACCGCCCGTCCGCCGGCCGGCGGACGGCGTCTCCGAGGAGGTCGGAGCCCGTGGTAGGCGGGATCGTCATCGCGGCGTTCGCCGTCATCTACGGTCTGGTCCTCCGCAAAGTGGGAGCGGACAACCGGGCTGCGGCGATGGAGCTGGTCGCGTCGCAGAAGGAGCTGCGCAACAAGGGCGAGCAGGATTACATCGCCATCGAGAAGGCGCTCACGGCAGGTGAGGCCCACCAGCGTCACACTCGTGAGGACTCGCCGGCCAAGGACGAAGCGAGCCAAGGGCAGTACGCCATGTCGGCGGACCTGGTCCGGCAGTCGGCTTCGGCCATGGAGCGCTACCGGGACCAGGTCCTCGCCCAGCTGCAGCCCTACATGGAGGGCGACTCGCCCCGGATCGCCTACGCCGGGCCGCGTTCCCGGAAGTTGAAGCTGGTCGACGACGCCCACCTGACCGACGAGCAGAAGCGCCTCGTCACGGGCTTCATCAGGGATTTCAACGACACGCTCGCGGTCAGCCCGCGGCAGTCCTTCCAGAAACGATTCGCCCGGATCGAACCCGTCGACGACCACGGACGCGAAGATGAGCTGCGCCGCGGGATCCCGCCCGATCAGGACCCGCCCGTACTCAAGCCCGAGGCGTTCGACGAGGCGCTCGGCATCTCGGTGCCGCAGGGCATCCGCACAGTGTTCAGCCGGCAGCGTGCTGACAAGGACTTCACCGAGTCGAGCCTGTACCAAAGGGCGCGGGCCCTGACCGAGAGGACGCGTTCCCGGCGCGCCGGGCAGAACAGCGAAGAGAGGGGAGGGCGCCGTGCGTGAATCCGTCCGCGCTGGCGCGAAGGCATCGGCGGGTGCGCGGTGACGGGGCCCGAGGTGCTGTTCTCCGTCCTGTTCGTCTACTCCTTCGCCGTGCTGCTGCATGTCCTCCGCTCCGCGCAGGAGCGGGGGGTGGAGATCCCCGACGTGCTCCTGGCCTTCGACGCCGAGAACACGGCCGAGGCCCGCCGCGCCGCCGTCCACCAGGACGACTTGCGCCGCCGGATCGCGCTCGTCCGCGACTGCGAGGAGCGGGCCTACGGTGGCGAGGTGCGCGCGGAGGAGCCGGCCGAGGGCGAGCGCGCCGCCATCGTCGACCACGAGGAAGGCGGGCGGCTGCTGGCCGAGTTGCGTGCCGGGCTGGCCGACCTGGACGCCGAGCGCGACCGCCGGATCGAGGAGGTCGAGCGGGACGCGGCCGACACCCTGAGTCGGCGCCGGGCGACCCTCGCGGCCGACATACCCTACGATCGCGCGCTGCGCACCGCCGCGTGGGTCTGCCTGGGCTGGCTCGTGCTGCTCGCTCTGCTGTCGACGGTGCTGTAACTCGGCGTCCCCGGGCCGCGCGGTGACGACTGCGCGTGCTCCGCGCGTGCGCCAAGGCGGATCGGAAGGACCGCCGTGCGGGGAGAGTGCGTCGCCTCGCCGGCCGAAGTCCTCCCGCTGTATCTCTTTGTCGCCATGGAGGTAGGTCGGCATCCGACCTGGAGGGGTATCATGGCCGCCGCGCCGCCGAGGATCCTATGGGCAGCGGGACCAGCGGCTCTCCGCGGCGAGCCGTCCCCCTGCGGGCCGTTCAGACGGGCGCGATGCGGGTCCTGAGCAGGCAGAACTCGTTGCCTTCGGGATCGGCTAGGACCTGCCACTGCTCCTCCCCCGTCTGGCCGACATCGGCCGGGCGGGCACCGAGTTCGAGAAGGCGTTCGAGTTCGGCGTCCTGATCTCGGTCGGTGGGGTTGACGTCGATGTGCAGCCGGGACTTCGCCTTCTCCGGCTCATCCCGGTAACTGAGGATGATCGTCGGCTGCGGACCGCCGAACCCTTCACGCGGCCCGATCTCCACCATCTCGCCGTCCTCGCGGTCGAGCACGACGAAGTCCAGAACCTCGCACCAGAAGCGCGCCAGCCCCTCAGGGTCGCGGCAACCGAGCACGAGCTCGCCGATGCGACATGCCATTGGCGGAACCTACTCTCCGTCCGGGAACCGCCGAACCGTATCGGACGAGGAGGGCACGGGCGAAGCGGTTTTCGCGCCGCCCCCGCCCAGGCCGCCGGGCAAGGCCGTCGGCGGCCGAGCCTCAGCCCTGGCCCTGGCTGCCGCAGCCGAGGCAGTCGGTACTGAACACGACGGTCTCGTTCACCTTGCCGGTGAACGTCCCCTGGACGCCGTCGGTGAAATCGGTGTCGGCGGTGTCGAAGGAGCCGTTGAACGAAACGTCGGCGCCTTGTTGGGTGGTTCCGCTGCAGTCCGCTGTGACCTCGGATTCGCCGGCCTCCTGGACCTCGCAGTCCAGTTGCCCCTCGATGGGGAATCCCGCGGACGCGAAGGCGTCCTCGGCCGCGATGCGCAGTCCCTCGGCGGCGATCTCGCCGAAGAGTCCTTGCCGCTGTTCAGCGGTGCAGCCGCTCAGGACCGCGCCGACCGCCAGTGCGATCACCGCGGTCGCCGCCATACCGTGCCGCATGGGCTCGACCCCCTTCTCGTGTCGGGACACAGGGTATGCGTGAAAGCGGCGGGCGCCAGTGGTTGCAGGGCGGTTTCACCGCAGAGGGCGCGGCTCTGCGGACGCCGCCGTGCGGCCGTGCCGGCCGTCGGCGTCAGCTGCTGACCCGCTCGATCACGAAGCGGGCCCGCTCCGCGACCGGAACACGCGGCAGTTCCACCAGGTCGTAGCCGTACTCGGCATAAACCGCGCGCATCGTCGCATGGGTGCGTTCGGCCTCGGCGGGAGGCTGGCGGCGTTCTGCGTCGGTGCGATAGATCTCCCGCCATGGAGGGGCGACGAACACCGTGGGCCGGTAGCGGAAACGCCGCGCCGCCGCGTCCGCGTGCGCGGGGACCGGCCGCCCTGCCAGCCGCAGGTAGCCGACCACGTCGACGACGCCGCGATCGAAGAGCACCGGGCCGGTGCGCGCGGTCGCCGACCCGTGGGACCGCAGATCCCGGTCGAGCATGAACTCGGCGAAAAGGTCCGGATCGACCCAGGGCAGAGCGCGGCCCCCGTCGGCGAGTTGTTCGCGGATCACGGCGCGGCCCGACTCCGGCGCGCATGCGTATCCCGCCTGCGCGAGGTGTCGGACGAGGGTGCTCTTGCCCGCACCCGGTCCCCCGGTGACGACGATCAACCGGTCGGTATCCACTGCCTGTCCCATACGGTCGTCCGCTCCCTGTTTGGTTCTAGAGTCGCTCTGTCGACATGCTGACGTGCCGCACTGCCGGTGCGGTGGGAGTTAGCGCGGCGGGGTGGAGGCGACGCGGCGGGACCGTGCGTTGAAGCGGCGGCGGAGACCCGGGGCGGGCTGCCGGGGCGCTGTGCATATATCCGCTCGTCGACGTGGCGACATGTCGCCCGCGCGGCGGTTCCGAGGTCGGCCGGTCGCGGCGGCGTGCGGAGCCGTCCGAGGCGCGGTGCGGGCAGGGTGACCGGTTCCGGCCCCTCGGCCTGATCGAGAATCCGCGCTTGCGCGCGGCGATGGCGGCAGTGCCACGCTACCCCTGAACGCGGTGCCTCACGACTCGGGCAGGTTGTCCATGCGCCCCTGCAGGAACGCCTGTTCCGCCGGGTTGGCGGTGCGGGCGTGCGCCGCGGCCGCCTCCGCCGTGCGGTCCAGGCGGCGCAGCAGGTCGGCGCGGACGGCGTGCAGGATGTGGTGGCGGTCCAAGCCGAGGTCGTCGACGAGGGCGAGGGCGGCTTGCTGGACCGCAGGTCTGGGCGACCGCGACCCCGCGGCCGAGCGCGATGACCGGTGTCGGCGTCCGTGCGGTTCGGCGTCTATGCGGCCGGTCGTGCCGGGCGCCTGGTTTCCCGCCCGCGGCGCCGGCGCCGCGGGCGGGCGCGGTAGGCTCGGCGCCCAGCCGCCGGCGCGGAGACTCCGGCCGCGATGCGGCGCAGCCCTCCCCTATCCCCCAGGAGGCACACGTGCGGCCCTCGGCTACCGATGCAAGCACCGACCGGAAGCGGCGGCTGGCCAAGCTCGCCTTCGCCATGACGGCCTGGGCCGTTCCCGGGTCGGTGCTCCTCTACCTCGTCGAAGCGTCGCTGTTGGCCGTCCTCATGGTGCCCGCGGTCGGCCTGTTCTACGTCGGCATGGGCACCGTCTGGCTGTACGGAGGACCCCGCCGCTGATTCCCGCCGAAGCCCGTCACACCGCCGGCTGCTCCTTGGCGACCAGCGTCAGCACGTCGTAGGTCGCCACCGGCTCGCCGTCGGCGTTGTCGACGACGGCGTCCCAGCGGACCTCGCCGTAGTCGGCGCCGGAGCGCGGGGTGATCCGCTTGGCGGTCAGCGTGACGGCGATCGAGTCGCCCGCCTTGACCGGGGTGAGGAATCGCAGGTCGTCGACGCCGAAGTTGGCCAGCACCGGTCCCGGCGCGGGGTCGACGAACAGCCCCGCGGCCAGGGACACCACCAGGTAGCCGTGGGCGACGATCCCGCCGAACAGCGGGTTGGCGGCGGCCGCCTCCGGGTCGGTGTGCGCATAGAAGGTGTCGCCGGTGAACTCCGCGAAGTGCCCGATGTCCTCCAGCGTCACCGTGCGCCGCGCAGAGGCGATGGTGTCGCCGATGCGCAGTTCGGCCAGGCTCTTGCGGAACGGGTGCACGCCGTCGCGGCGCCGCGCGGAGCCGGTGGTCCAGCGACCGGTGATCGCGGTCGCCATGTCGGGCGACGCCTGCACCGCGGTGCGCTGCATGTGGTGCAGGACGCCGCGGATGCCGCCGAGTTCCTCACCGCCTCCGGCCCGGCCGGGACCGCCGTGCACGAGCGCCGGCAGCGGGGAGCCGTGTCCCGTGGACTCGCCCGCGTCGTCGCGGTCGAGCACCAGGATCCGGCCGTGCCAGGGCGCCAGGCCCAGCACGATCTCGCGTACGGCGGCGGGGTCGTGGCCGACCACGGAGCCGACCAGGCTGCCGCGGCCGCGCGCGGCCGCCTCCACGGCCTGGGCAGCGGTGCGGTAGCCGATGATGGTGCTGACCGGGCCGAACGCCTCGACCTCGTGGGGTTCGGCGGCGTCCGCGTCGGCGTGCAGGAGCAGCGGAGCCAGGAACGCGCCGCGCTCGGCGTCCGCGCCCACCGGTGCGCAGCGGTCGGCGTCGCCGGCGACCGGCCGCGCCGAGGTGCGCAGCGCCGCGATCGCCTTGCGCACCTCGGTGCGCTGGTCTTGGCCGACGAGCGGGCCCATGGCCACCTGCGGGTCGGCGGGGTCGCCGACGACGACGTCGGCCAGCCGCGCCTCGACCGCGCCGATCATCTCGTCTACCAGGTGCTCGGGCACGATCGCGCGCCGGATGGCGGTGCACTTCTGCCCGGCTTTGACCGTCATCTCGGTGACCAGTTGGTCGGCGAAGAGCGCGAACTCGGGGTCGTCGGGGGCCGCGTCGGGCGCCAGCACCGAGCAGTTGAGCGAGTCTGCCTCCACGCCGAGCCGCACTCCGCCCTGGACCACGGCCGGGTGGGCGCGCAGCTTCGCCCCCGTTTCGGCGGAGCCGGTGAAGGCGACCGTGTCCTGCTCTCCGAGGGCCTCCAGCAGTCCGGCGGGGCTTGCGGCGAGCAGTTGCAGGGTGCCTTCGGGCAGCAGCCCCGACTCCACGATGCGCCGCACGACCAGTTCGGTGAGGTAGGCGGTCTGGCTCGCGACGATGCTCGGCATCCCGGCGAGGAAGGCCGGGGCGAGCTTCTCCAGCATGCCCCACACCGGGAAGTTGAACGCGTTGATCTGCACGGCGACGCCGGGCCGGGAGGTGTAGACGTGCTGTCCGACGAAGGTGCCGCCGCGCCCGAGCCGCTCGGCGGGACCGTCGGGCAGCACCGTGTCGTTGGGCAGTTCGCGCCTGCCCTTGCTGGAGTAGCCGAACAGCGTGCCGATCCCGCCGTCGACGTCGACGGCGTTGTCGCGGGCGGTGGCGCCGGTGCGGTGCGACAGCGCGTGGAACTCGGCGGTGTGCGCGGTCAGGTGCTTGGCCAGGTCCTTCAGGGTCGCCGCGCGCTCGTGGAAGGTGAGCGAGCGCAGCGCGGGACCGCCGACGCGGCGGCCGTAGGCGATCATGCCGGGCACGTCCACTCCGGTGCCGGACAGGCGGGCGACGGTCTCGCCCGTGGTCGCGTCGGCCAGCGGCATGCCCTCGTCAAGAGCGCGGTACCAGGCGCCCTGTGCGTAGCTCTCCAGTAGTGCACTCACGGCCGGTCCTCTCATTGCGCCCTTCGCCGGTGTGGTGGCAGACTATTACAGAACGATCGGTCAGTAAATCGTTCCGGGCCGGTTCAGCAGCTGGTAGGAGCAGCCATGGCGGTACCCGCGACAGCGGACGAAGAGCGGCTCAACGCCGAGTTCGAGGCGGTCGTCGACCGCCAGGAGCGCATCGAACCGCGCGACTGGATGCCGGAGGGCTACCGCAAGACGCTCATCCGCCAGATCTCCCAGCACGCCCACTCCGAGATCATCGGCATGCAGCCCGAGGGCGAGTGGATCTCGCGCGCGCCGTCACTGCGCCGCAAGGCCATCCTGCTGGCCAAGGTGCAGGACGAGGCGGGGCACGGCCTGTACCTGTACTCGGCGGCCGAGACTCTGGGCGTGGACCGCGCCGACCTCACGCGCCGGCTCATGTCGGGCGCGCAGAAGTACTCCTCGATCTTCAACTACCCCACCCCCTCCTACGCCGACGTCGGCACCATCGGCTGGCTGGTCGACGGCGCCGCCATCTGCAACCAGGTGCCGCTGTGCCGCAGCTCCTACGGCCCTTACAGCCGGGCCATGATCCGCATCTGCAAGGAGGAGTCCTTCCACCAGCGCCAGGGCTACGAGCTGCTGATGACGATGATGCGCGGCACCGGCGAGCAGCGCGCCATGGTGCAGGAGTCGGTGGACCGCTGGTGGTGGCCCTCGCTGATGATGTTCGGTCCCCCCGATGCCGACTCCCCCAACACCGAGAAGTCGATGCGGTGGGGCATCAAGCGCCACACCAACGACGAACTGCGGCAGCGCTTCGTCGACATGACCGTCCCCCAGGCCGACGCGCTGGGCGTGACCCTGCCCGACCCGGAGCTGGCCTGGAACCCCGAACGCGGTCGCTACGACTTCGGCGAGCCCGACTGGGCCGAGCTCACCCGCGTCATCAAGGGCGACGGCCCGTGCAACGCCGAACGGATCGACCACCGTCGCCGCGCGCATGAGGAAGGCGCCTGGGTCCGCGAGGCCGCGGCCGCGTTCGCCGCCCGCGGCCGGGCGGCCGCCGCCCCCGCGGGAGGTGAGAGCTGATGGCAGCCGAGACGCCCGAGGCCGCCGACTGGCCGCTGTACGAGGTTTTCGTGCGCGGCAAGCGCGGCCTCAACCACGTGCACGTCGGCTCCCTGCACGCCGCCGACGACGAGATGGCGCTGCGCCGCGCCCGCGACGTCTACACCCGCCGCAACGAGGGGGTGAGCGTATGGGTGGTGCGCGCCGCGCTGATCACCGCATCCAGCCCGGACGAAAAGGACCCGATGTTCGCCCCCAGCGGCGACAAGGTCTACCGGCACCCCACCTTCTACTCCATCCCCGACGACGTGCCGCACATGTGAGGCCGCAGATGACGCACCCGCCCGCCGCCGACCCGCCCGAGGAGTCGGTCTACGCCGGCCTGGTCGACGTGGACGGCGACGCCGCGCAATGGGCCTTCGGCACCGGGTTCGACGACCCGCTCGCCGGTGTCGACACCGCCGTGCCCGAGGGTGTGGACCGCGCCGACCTCGCCGCCTACTGCCTGATGCTCGGCGACGACGCGCTCGTGCTGTCCCAGCGCCTGGCCGAGTGGTGCAGCCGCGCTCCCGAGCTGGAGGAGGACGTGGCGCTGGCCAACATCTCCCTCGACCTGCTCGGCCAGGCCCGGCTGCTGCTGTCCCGCGCCGCAGCGGCCGACCCGGGCGCCGTCCCCGCTCTGCCGACCGGTTCGCCCGTACCCGCCGAGGACGCGCTCGCGTTCTTCCGCGGCCCGGACGCGTTCCGCAACACGGTCCTGGCCGAACTGCCCAACGGCGACTTCGCGCAGTCGACACTGCGGCTGCTGCTGTTCTCGGTGTGGCGGCTGGCCCTGCTGGAGCGGTTGCGCGGCTCCGCCGACCCCGTGCTGGCCGCGGTCGCGGCCAAGGGGGTGGCCGAAGTCGCCTACCACCGCGACTACGCCGCCCGCTGGACCGTCACCCTGGCGCGCGGCACCGCGGAGTCGCGCCGCAGGGCCGAGTCCGGCGCCGCCGCCGTGTGGCCGCACGCCGCCGAACTGTTCGCCGTGCACGCGGTGGAGCGCCGCATGGCCGCCTCCGGGGCGGGAACCGCGCCCGACGCGGTGCGCCCCGCCTGCGAGGCGGTGCTCGGCGAGGCGCTGTCGGCCGCCGGGCTGCCGATGCCCGACCTGGACGGCGGCGCCCGGCCCCGCGGACGCGCCGGCGAGCACACCGAAGCGTTGGCGGAGCTGACGGCCGAGATGCAGTCGCTGGCCCGCGCACACCCCCGGGGCACATGGTGAACGCGTCGCCGCAAAGTGCCGAGGACTCCCGGCGCCGGGCGCGGGAGGCAGCCGCGGCGGTCACCGACCCCGAGCTGCCCATGCTGACCCTGGCCGACCTCGGCGTGCTGGGCGAGGTCCGCGCCGACGGCGAGGGCGGCGCGGTCGTGGAGATCACCCCGACCTACTCGGGCTGCCCGGCGCTCGCCGCCATCCGCGCCGATGTGGACCGGGCGCTGCGCGCCGACGGGTTCTCCCGCGTGGAGGTGCGCACGGTGCTGTACCCGCCGTGGAGCACGGACCGCATCACCGAGCGCGGCCGCCGCCTGCTGGCCCAGCACGGCATCTCGCCGCCGGGCCCCGCTCCTCGGCACGAGGGGCCCGTCCCGCTGTCGCTGACCCCGCGCCGCCGCGCCCTGCACTGCCCCCGATGCGGGTCCGACGCCGCCGAGCTGACCTCGGAGTTCGGGTCCACCGCCTGCAAGGCGCTGTACCGGTGCGCCGCCTGCGCCGAGCCGTTCGAGCATATGAAGGAGATCTGAGATGACCTCCACCACGGCCGAGCCGCGCAGGCGCACGGCCCCGGTTTTCCACACCCTGCGGATCGCCGCGACCGAGCGGCTGTGCCCGGACGCTGCGGCGGTGACGTTCGACGTCCCGCCCGAACTGGCCGCCGACTACGCGTTCGCCCCGGGCCAGTCGCTGACCCTGCGCCGTCGCGTCGGCGGGCGGGAGCACCGGCGCAGCTACTCCATCTGCTCCCCCGCCGGCGGACCGCTGCGCATCGGCGTGCGCGAGGTGCCGGACGGCCTGTTCTCCGGCTGGCTGGTGCACGAGGCCGCGCCCGGTGAGGAGGTCGAGGTCGCCACGCCGAGCGGCTCGTTCTCCGCCGACCCCGGCCAGGGCGGTCGCCACCTGCTCATCGCCGCCGGTTCGGGTATCACGCCGGTGCTGTCGATCGCGGTTTCGCTGCTGGAAGGCGATCCGGCCGCCGAGGCGACTCTGGTCTACGGCAACCGCACCTCGCACACGGTGATGTTCGCCGAGGAGCTGGCCGACCTGAAGGACCGGTTTCCCGACAGGTTCCACCTGGTCCACGTGCTCTCCCGCGAACCCCGCGACGCCGAACTACTCTGCGGGCGGCTGGAGCCCGACCGGCTGCGGCGGGTGCTGGAGGCGCTGGTGCCGGTGCGGGGTACCGACCACGTGTGGCTGTGCGGCCCCTTCGCGCTGACCGAGGGCGCCCGCGGCGTCCTCGCCGACCTCGGCGTACCCGACGACCGGGTGCACCGCGAACTGTTCCACGTCGACGCGCCGCCCCCGCCGCCGCGCCGCGCCGAGTCCGCGTCGTCCCGCGAGGCCGGGAGGCTCACCGTCGTGCTGGAGGGGCGCAGCACCGAAGCGGCGATGCCCGCGGACGCCACGGTCCTGGACTCCGCCCAGGCGATGCGCGCCGACATGCCCTTCGCCTGCCGCGGAGGGGTCTGCGGCACCTGCCGGGCCAGGGTAACCGGCGGCGAGGTCGAGATGCGGCGCAACTACGCGCTGGAGGAGGCCGAGGTCGCCGCGGGTTTCGTACTGACCTGCCAGTCGTTCCCGGTGACCGGCGAGGTGACGGTCGACTACGACGCCTGAGCGGCAGGGGAGACGCTTCTTCGGCACTTCGCCTGGCGGTACTTCGCTGCGTGCGTCGCCGGTGATCGTAGGGCCTGCGCAGGTATGTCCGGTATGCCGGTGCATCCGGCTCTATCGTGAACGTATGGTCGCGGAATGCGCTTTCCGGTGGCCATAAGTTCACGATAGACGGGAGAAACCGCGATGGGGCCGGTGCTACCCAACAAGGCCGCCCAGCAGACCCGAGCCGCCCCGCCGCCACTTCCCGCTGCCTGGCCCGCCCCCGAGCCCACGCCCCGGGCGCGCCGCACCAGCCCGGTGAGGTGCGCATGCTTCAGGCTGCTGTGCAGGTGCGGCCAGCCGGACACGCCCCGTCCTTGACGGTAATACGAAGCGTTATTTACGGTTACTTTACTTCCGGATCGGAAGGGCCAAAGGAGACACCGACAACAGAATGCCCGTCGGGGCGACGTGTGCCGGGGGTGGGGCCGCCGGGTTTGGCGAAGCGCCGCAAGGCGCAGTTACAGGAGGTCGATGATGGCAGGTCCCCGCGCGGCCACCGCGCGTTCCGGTAGATCCCCGTGGTTCGCCGCCGCGTGCTCGGCGACCGTGGGAGCGCTCCTCCTCCCGCTCCTCGCGGCCGCGGCGCCCACCGCCGCGGCGGCACCCCGCTGCGACTCCACCGAGGACTGCCTGGCGCAGATGACCCTGGAGGAGAAAGCGGGTCAGATGACGCAGGTCAACCACCCCAACGTCATGGACAACAAGGAGGCCCTCGCCGAGTACGGCATCGGGTCCCTGCTGTCCGGCGGCGGCGCCGGCCCGGGAGGCGAGGCCGGGGGGACGGCCTCGGAGTGGGCCGACATGTACGACGAGTACCAGCGCGCGGCCATGAAGAGCCGACTGGGCATCCCGCTGATCTACGGCGTCGACGCGGTGCACGGCCACAGCAACGTCGAGGGCGCCACGATCTTCCCGCACAACATCGGCCTGGGCGCCACCCGCAACCCCTGGCTGGTGCGCAAGGCCCAGAACATCACCCGCAAGGAGGTCCTGGGCACCGGCATCGACTGGAATTTCGCACCCGCGGTGAGCGTGCCCCGCGACGACCGCTGGGGCCGCACCTACGAGGGCTTCGGCGAGGTCCCCTGGCTGGCGAGTTCCATGGGCCGCGCCTCCGTGCGGGGATTCCAGGGCTACCGGCTCGACTCCGAGAGCGTGGCGGCCACCGCGAAGCACTACGTCGCCGACGGCGGCACCACCTGGGGCACCGGCGAGGGCGATTACCAGATCGACCAGGGCAACGCCCAGATGAGCGAGCGCGAACTGCGCCGGATCCACCTGCCGCCCTACCGCGCGGCCATCCGGGCCGACGTCGCCTCGGTGATGATCTCCTTCAGCAGCTGGAACGGGCTGAAGATGCACCAGCACGAGTACCTGGTAAACGACGTGCTCAAGGGCGAACTCGACTATGACGGCGTCGTCATCTCCGACTGGGCCGGCGTGCGCCAGGTCGAGGGCGACTCCTACGCCGAGAAGCTGCGCAAGTCCATCAACGCGGGACTGGACATGATCATGGTCCCCAACGACTACAAGCAGAACATCGACGCGATCGTCAGCGAGGTCCGCGCCGGGCGTATCAGCGAGAAGCGCATCAACGACGCGGTCCGCCGCATCCTCGACCTCAAGTTCGACATGGAGCTGTTCGAGGAGCCCTTCACCGACCGCCGCTACACCGACGACGTCGGCTCGGCCAAGCACCGCAGGGTGGCCCGCGAGGCGGTCGCCCAGTCCCAGGTGCTGCTGAAGAACGACGGGAACGTGCTGCCGCTGTCGCGGAAGTCCGGAAAGGACATCGTGGTCGGCGGGAAGACCGCCGACAACCTCGGCTATCAGATGGGCGGGTGGTCGATCACCTGGCAGGGCAGCGGCGGCGACACCACCGAAGGCACCACCTTCTGGGAGGCCATCCAGGCCGAGACCGAGGGCACCCGCACCGACGTCGAGTTCGTCGGTACCGAAACCGGAGGCGACTACTCCGGCGACATCGGCATCTGGGTCGGCGGCGAAACGCCTTACGCCGAGGGCTTCGGCGACGACGGCGACCTGCAGCTCAGCGAGGCCGACACCCGGCAGCTGAACGACATCTGCAGCAAGACCGACGTCTGCATCGCCATGCTGGTCTCCGGCCGGCCGATGATCATCAACGAGGAACTGAAGACCGCCGACGCGTTCGTCGCCTCGTGGCTGCCCGGAACCGAGGGCGCGGGCATGACCGACGTCGTCTTCGGCCACGAGCGCTTCCGCGGCCGCCTCCCGGTGACCTGGCCGTCCTCGGTCGACCAGCAGCCCATCAACCTCGGCGACCACCGCAAGGACCCGCTGTTCCGCTACGGCTACGGCCTGCGCCGATAACCCCGAACCGCCCCGCCTGAGGGGCCGCAAGACGCGGCCGCGCCGGACCTGCCCACCGGCGCGGCCGCTTCTGTGCCGACGGCACTCACCGGGTATGGCTCGGAAGCCCGGGGCGGGCCGGCGTGGTCGGTGGCGGCAGGGGGCGACAGCTCGACATAGTCGGCATCCGTGCGGAACGGTAGACTCATTGCGGGATGCTTCAGGTAAGCACGAAGAAGGCCCCGGACCGCCGAGTCCGGGGCCTACTTCGTTGGGAGTACTACAGGCGGTCGGCCTTCACCTCTTCGAGAAACGCGTCCCATTCCGCCGCCGGGAACTCGACGTGTCCGAGATGCCGGTTCTGAGTGTCGCGAACGGCGGCCGTACCGGGAGCCTTGGCGACCTCGACGCAGTCTTCGCGGCCGCCCACGCTGTACGAACTCTTGTGGAAGTGCAGCTCTTCGGTCATCGGGGCTCCCTCAGCTCAGGTCAGTAGGTCCTCAAGGAACCGACGCGAGTCTTCCACGCTCATCGCCGCAGCGTGCACGTGGTCGTAGATCATTTCGCAGCGCTCGATCTCGCGTGCTTCCTCGTAGAACACGGAGGCCAGGATGTCTTCTCGGTATACCACCGATGGGTCCTCGGGAAAGTCCAGGATGACGAAGCTTCCGCTCACGGCCGCGTGCAGTCCCGCCGAGTGCGGCAGGACCTGCACACCGAACTCCGCTCGCTGAATCTGAAGCAGGTGCCGCACCTGCTCGTCGCGTACCTCAGCGGGGATTTTCTCGAGTGCTGCCTCGTCGACGATCGCCCAGATGCGGGGCGGATCCGCCTGGGTGAGGACTTGCTGGCGGACCATCCTGGCCTCGACATGCCGTTGGATCTCGTCGGCGTCGGTGATGCCCGCAGCCTCCATGGTCGCGTGGGCGTAGCCGGCGGTTTGCAGCAGGCCGGGAACAACCAGCGCCTGGTAGGTGCGGATACGCGACGCTTCGAACTCCAGGCCGACGTAGGCGCCCTTGCCGAGGACATCGGAGTAGCCGACCCACCAGCCGCGTTGCCGCGCCTGCCGCGCGAGAGTGATGTACGCCTGGCGCTGCTCGGGGTCGTTCACCTCGTAGACGTCCAGCAGCACCTCGACGTCACGTGGGTTGGGCCTGGTCCACTCGTTGTTCTCTATCCGCGTGAGCTTCCCCCGCGACCACCGGCCGACGCCTGACTCCTTCGCCTTCGTCGTGGCGTACTCGGCGGTGTACCCCTTCGCTTCCCGCAGTTCGCGTAGGTGTCGGGACAGGCGCCTGCGTCGCAGGGGCGGGCTGTTGGCCATCTCGGGGGCGCTCCTCGCTGGTGAGTCGCTGACCTCATCCGATCCTATGGCCCTCTTGCTTGATTTGGACAAATCGGTAATCCGTTCACCTTCTAATGTGTCGAACACCTTTGAGTAGTGCTGTCCAATACAACTCGTGTGATCAATTTAAAGTGTGCATTGAATTTTGCTTACTCTGAGCGACCATGGATGCACCTGAAGATCCCGCCGGACCTCCCATCCGGCCCGACCCCGAGGGGTTGACATGCGCCTTGTGCTGCTCTTGCTCTCCTGGTTCGTCCGATGGCGCCCTGTCGCGCCCCCGGCCCCGTATGCCGGTCGGCGCCGCGCGGGTCGGCACCGCGCCGAGCGGCCCTCCCGGGTCCGGCCCTACGTCCTGCGGGCCGCTCCGGCGCCCGCCGTCAGCGCCGCGTCGGTCGTGACCGCCGATCCCGGTCCCGTCGCCTCCGTCGCCCTCGCCGATCCACTCCCAGCCGGAGACGGGCTCGACGACGTCCGGGACGCGCTGCGCGGGCCGGTGCGGCGCCTTCTCGCCGCTCGCCCCGATCTCGCGAGGACGCCCGGCGACCTGCTCGCGGGGGTGGGACGGTGAACCGGGCGGCCTGCGCGCTCACGGTCCGCGGCTACACGCCCCCGCCGCCCCCGCGCGGCGACTACGAGCGGGTCGTGGAACTCACCCTGGAACACCGGGAGTGGGACATCGCCTACGACGCCGACAACGACGGCCGGATCCTCTTCCAGGCCGTCCACGCCGCGGCCGGTGTCGCCGTCGCCGCCCGTGACGTGCGCCTGCTCGCCGCGCTGTTGCGCACCGCCGAAGAGGCCCTGCGGTGACCGCCGTCTACCGCTATCTCGGCGGCGGGTGGGGCGAAGTCGAACCGCCCGGCGGTGTCGCCGACGAGTTCGACGGCGCCTGGGACGTCCACTGCTATCGGTGGGTCGGCAGCGAGTACTGGGTCGTGCGCCGCCGCGAGCCTCTGCCCTCTGATGCCGCCGAGTACGGCCTGCGCCGCGAATACCGGGGATGGTCGGGCTCGGAGCGGATACGCGAATGGTTCGGTGCCCAGGATGCGGCGTGGGAACGGCGGGCGGCCGCGCAGCACCGCCCCGGGGCCTGAACCCCAGCCTGACGGCACACCCGCACGAGCCGCGGCGCCATCGCACCTACGCGGTGGCGCCGCCGCGCTCCTCCGCGGCCGGTGCCACCGCCCGGCACGGCGCCGTCAGCAGCCCTTCGGCGGCGTCGACCAGGTCCAGCGCCCACGGTTGCGGGGTGCCGTGCTCCGCGGTGGCGCCGCGCTCCTCCATGTCCGCCGAAGTGGTGACGACCAGGGTGCGCAGCATGCGCAGGCGGTTGCGCAGCACCTCGGGCGGCAGCGTGCCCTCCATCAGGGTCGAGATGGCCTCCCAGACGTCGTTCAGCCCCTCTGTCTGGGCCCAGTCGAACCGGTAGACGCGGCGCCTGCTGTCGGGATCGGCGGTGAGCTGGGCGAAAAAGCGCGCGTAGTGGCCGCCTTCGACGATGTGCGCGGCCAGCGGGAAGACCAGCGCCTCCAGCAGCGCACGCAGCCGGTCCGCGCGCGGGTTCGCCTCCAGGTCGGCCAGCATGCGCCGGCGCTGGGCGTTGATGTCGCGCATCCGGTACTCGAATATCGCGCGGACCAGTTCCGACTTGTCGCCGAAGTAGTAGTGCGCGGCCGAGGTGTTGCGCTGCCCGGCGGCGGCGCCCACCTCGCGCAGCGAGACACCGGAGATGCCGCCTACGGCGAACAGCCGCTCGGCGGTCTCGATGAGGCGGTCCCGCGTGGACGGCCCGGATGTCTTGGCGCGCGCCATGGCCACCTCGCGTGTGGATCGGACGGGGGTGCGGTGCTGCGGCAACACTCTACAGCCGACCCTTGCCGGATTAAAGCAGACGCTTTAATGTGGCATCCGCCATGCCTAACCGAACGGCGTTAGGAGAGTTGGTGCAGGACAGAGCGCCCCATACGAGGAACAGGACACCGATGCCGACGATCCGCGAACTCGCCGAGCAGGCATGGAACAAGTCGCACGGCTTCACGGCCGAGTTCAACCCCGTGGAGGTCCGCCGCGACCGCAGCGAAGAGCTGGACCCGCGCATCCTGATGTTCTACGGCCTGGCCAACGTCTACGCCGTCGACACCGGCGACGGCCTGGTGATGCTGGACGCCGGACACCACATCGACTCCGCGAACCTGCACTCCCACGTGCGCGAGTGGCGCCCCGACACCCCGCTGCACGCCGCGGTCTACTCCCACCACCACGTCGACCACGTCTTCGGCGTCTCCCCCTTCGACGCCGAGGCCGGCGAGTCCGGCCGCCCCGCGCCGGTCGTCTACGCCCACGACGCCGTACCCGGCCACTTCGACCGCTACCGGACGACCGTCGGCTACAACACCGCGATCAACCGCCGCCAGTTCGCCGTGGACGTGCCCGGGTTCCGCTGGCCCGACCGCTTCCGCTACCCCGACGTCACCTTCGCCGACCGCTGCACCTTCCACCGCGGCGGCCTCACCTTCGAGATGCACCACGCCCGCGGCGAGACCGACGACGCCGTGTGGACCCACATCCCCGAACTCCGCGCGGTGCACACCGGCGACCTGTTCATCTGGGCCTCCCCCAACGCCGGCAACCCGCAGAAGGTGCAGCGCTACGCCGGCGAATGGGCCCGCGCGCTGCGCGAGATCGCCTCGCTGGGCGCCGAACTGCTGCTCCCCGGCCACGGCTTCCCCGTCTACGGCGCCGAACGGGTGCGCCGCGCCTGCGGCGAGACCGCCGACCTGCTGGAGTCCCTGGAATCCCAGACGCTGGCGCTGATGGAGCAGGGCCTGCCGCTGGACGCGGTCATCCACGGCGTCCAAGTGCCCGAGCACCTGGCCGACCGGCCCTACCTGCGCCCCATCTACGACCACCCGCAGTTCGTCGTGCGCAACGTCTGGCGCCGCTTCGGCGGATGGTACGAAGGCGAGCCCGACCAGCTGCTCCCCGCTCCGCTCGACGAGCAGGCGCGGGAGTGGATCGCGCTGGCCGGCGGCGTGCAGGCGGTCGTCGACCGCGCCCTCGCCGTCCACGACGGCGGCGACTCCCGGCTGGCCTGCCACCTCATCGAGAAGGCCGTACGCGCCGAGCCCGAGAACGCCGGCGTGCACGAGGCGCGCGCCCGCATCTACGCGGAGCGCGCCGCCGCCGAGTCGTCGCTCATGGTGCGCAACATCCTCGGCCACGCGGCCGGCGCCAGCCGCGAGGGCAAGCGCGACCTCGCCTCCTTCGCGGACTGACCGGCGCAGCCGGCTCGGCGAGCACCGCGAGTACCGCGCCGCAGCACACCCCCGCCCCTACGCCCACGAGTGAGAGGTGCCGCCGCCATGGCACTACGCACGGCCGCCCAGGTCGGCGACCGGCAGTTCACCCCCGGCTCCCCGCGAGCCTGGACCATCGTCGCGATGCTCGTGGTCCTGATGGCGCTGAACTACGCCGACAAGCTGGCCTTCGGCCTCGCCGCCACCCCCATCATCGACGAGTTCGGCCTGACCCTCGACGAGTTCGGGCTCGCCGGAAGCGCCTTCTACCTGCCGTTCTTCATCACCACACTGATCGTCGGGTTCGCCGCCGACCGCGTCGGCAGCACCCGGCCCCTGGGCGCCATCGCCGTGCTGTGGGGCGTCGCCCAGCTCTCCATGGTCGCCGCGACCGGGCTCGGCGTGATCCTCTTCTCCCGCCTCCTGCTCGGCGCCTCGGAGGGCCCCACTTACGGACTGGTCAACCACTCGGCGTTCTCCTGGCTCAAGGAGAGCGATCGAAACCTGGCCAGCTCGCTGCTGTCGGCCGGCGGCTCGATCGGCGTGATGATCGGCGCACCGGTGCTGACCTGGCTCATCGTCGACCACGGCTGGCGCTCGGCGTTCCTCTACACCGGGTTGGCCAGCATCGCCTGGTGCCTGGCCTGGTTCTTCATCGGCCGCGAAGGCCCGCTGAGCAACCGGGCACCCGCCGCCAGCCGGGCTACCGACGAAGCGCCCGACACCGCCGAGACCGGTGCGGAAGGCGCGGAGGAGGCCGCGGCCGGGACCGGGAGCGGTGCCGCGGCCCCCGCCGGGCCGGACGCGTCCGCCGCCGCACCCGCGCACCGCATCCCCTCGATCCTGCGCATCATCGCCACACCGACGTTCCTCGCGGTCTCACTGGCCGCGTTCGCCGGCAACTGGGCGATCGCCGTCAACCTGAACTTCAAGCCGCTCTACGCCGAGCACGTGCTGAACATGACCGAGCAGCAGATCAGCGTGTTCATCGTGGTCGGCCAGCTGTTCATCACCGCCGCCGTCTACATCGGCCTGGGCACCCTGATGAAGAGCCTGATGGGCCGCGGCTACTCCGGGCGCGTCTCACGCGGCGTCCTCGGCGGGGTCTGCGTCGTCGCCGCCGGCGTCGCCTTCATCGGCTTCGTCTACGCGCCCGGCCTCTACCCGCGGCTCGCGTGCAGCGTCATCGGCGGCATCGGCCTGATCGCCTTCCCCGTCGGCAGCACCGTCATCGCCCAGATGGCACCCGTCGAGCGCCGCGCCGGCGCACTGGGCACGTACGCGGCGATCTACGGGCTCGCGGGCGTCATCGCGCCCTGGTTCACCGGCCTCGTCGCCGAACAGGCCGAAACCCAGGCGGCGGGGCTCGACAACGCGTTCATCTTCTGGGGAGCTCTCACCATCGTGTGCGGTGTCGTCGCACTCGTCTTCACACGCCCCGAGCGCGACGGCCGCCGCCTCGCGGCCGCCGCAGGCGGTGGCGGGCCCGCGAAGAGCCGGTAGGCGCGCCGGGTCGGCGCGGGCGCACCGGCGCCGGCGAGCAGGGGCGGGTCCACAGCACGCGGAAATCCGTTGCGCCGCGGATCCGCCCCTTGCCATGCTGATCATCACCGGCCGAGCGTGCGGCGCCCGGCGACCCGACACCACGGAGGCACCCTTCCCGATGCGCATGACCAGCGGAACCGCCAGCGTCCTGCTCGTTCCGTCGGCTCACCGCCGGGAGGTCTCGTGTCCCACTCCGTCGTCTACTCCGATCTCAACTTCGAATGGCCCGACGGCACCGCCGTCTTCTCGGGCCTGAACACCGCCTTCGACAGCGGCCGCACCGGCCTGATCGGCCTCAACGGCTCCGGCAAATCCACCCTGCTGAAACTCGCCATCGGCCGGCTCATCCCGACATCGGGCAGCGTCCGGGTGGAGGGCGATCTCGACTACCTCGACCAGACCCTCACCCTCGACACCGGTCGGACCGTCGCCGACCTCCTCGGAATCGCCCGCACCCGCGCGGCGCTGCGCGCCATCGAGGGCGGCGATCCCGCCGAGGACAACTTCGCCGCCGTCGGCGACGACTGGGATATCGAGGAGCGTGCGGCCGCCCAGCTCGAACGGTTCGGCGTCTCGCTGGCCGGCGACGCCCCGCTCGACCGCGCCGTCGGCACACTCTCCGGCGGCGAAGCTGTGCTCACCGCACTGGCCGGGCTCATCCTGCGCCGTCCCGCCGTCACCCTGCTCGACGAGCCGACCAACAACCTCGACCGCCGCGCCCGCGCTCTGCTCTACGAGGCCGTCGACGCCTGGCGCGGCGTGCTCGTCATCGTCAGCCACGACCGCGAACTGCTGGAACGCGTCGACCGCATCGCCGAACTGCGTGAGGGCCGCATCCGCACCTGGGGCGGCAACTACTCCGCCTACACCGAACAACTCGCCGCCGAGCAGGAATCGGCCCAGCGGGCGGTACGCGCCGCCGAGTCCGACGTCCGGCGGGAGAAGCGCCAGCTCGCCGAAGCGCAGACCAAAATCGACCGCCGGGCGCGCTACGGGCGGAAGATGAACGAGTCCAAGAGCCAACCCAAGATCGTCATGAACCAGCGCAAGCGCGACGCCCAGGCGTCCGCGGGCAAGCACCGCATCATGCAGTCGGCCAAAGTGGACGACGCCGAGCAGGCGCTGGCCGAGTCCGAATCCGCCGTGCGCGACGACGAGCGCATCCGCATCCGGTTGCCCCACACCGCCGTCCCCGCGGGGCGCACCGTGCTGGAACTGGACGGCCCCGACGGCCGCATCCACGTGCAGGGCCCCGAGCGGATCGCACTGACCGGCGACAACGGATCGGGAAAGACCACCCTGCTGCGCGCCGCAGCCGAATCGGCACCCCACCCGGTGGTGTCGGTGGCCCGCTCCGTCGACCGCGTCGGCTACCTCCCGCAGCGCCTGGACGTCCTCGACGACTCGATGAGCGTGCTGGACAACGTCCGCGCCGCCGCGCCCGCTGCCACACCCCATCTGGTCCGCGCCAACCTCGCCCGCTTCCTCATCCGCGGCGACCGGGTCGAGGACCCGGCCGGGGTGCTGTCGGGCGGCGAGCGGTTCCGCGTCTCCCTGGCGTGCCTGCTGCTGGCCGATCCGCCGCCCCAGCTGCTCGTCCTGGACGAGCCGACCAACAACCTCGACCTGCACAGCGTCGAGCGGCTCACCGAGGCGCTGAACGCGTACCGGGGAGCGCTCATCGTCGCCGCGCATGACACCGCCTTCCTCGGCGACATCGGCATCACCCGGTGGTGGCACCTGGAGAGCGGGGGCGCCCCGGTCGAGGCCGACCCGCCCGCCGCGGCCGACGGCTGAGGAGCCGCTGCGGGCAGGCAAGCCGGGTGCGGCCGGGGTTCCGCACCCGCGTCGAGAAGGTCGACAGCTCGCCGTGTCGCCGTGTCGCCGTGTCGCCATGTCGGGAAATCGCCGAAGCCCCGAATCGACCGCATACCCGCCGGACCGGCTGCCGGGGAGGTTCCGTAATCAGGTGCGATGAGGTGATCACTCCATGTCGATGGAATGTTACTTAGACAGTTGAATGAACTAAGTCACATCGCCTATAGTTGCGATGGCGCAACAGGGGGAAGCCGTCCGGCCGGCCGGTCCGTACACAGGTTCCGGGTCATTGACCCGCGACGACGTCCACCTTGGGAACACACATGCGAACACGCCTCGCCCTGGCCGCATCCGCGGCCCTCACCCTCCTCCTATCCCTCATCCTCGCGGTCCAGCCGGCCAGCGCCGAGACCGGCTTCCACATCGAGAACGGCCGCCTCGTCGACGCCAACGGCAACCCGTTCGTCATGCGCGGCGTCAACCACCCGCACTCCTGGTTCACCGGCGAGACCGAATCCTTCGGCGAAATCGCCTCGCTGGGTGCGAACGCGGTGCGTGTGGTGCTCAGCAACGGTGTCCGCTGGGACCGCAACGACGCCGCCGACGTCGCCAACGTCATCAGCGAGTGCAAGGAGAACCAGCTCGTCTGCGTGCTGGAGGTGCACGACACCACCGGCTACGGCGAGCAGAGTGGAGCCTCCACCCTGGACCAGGCAGTGGACTACTGGATCGACATCCAGAGTGCGCTCGAAGGCGAGGAGGCCTACACCATCCTCAACATCGGCAACGAGCCCTACGGCAACGAGGGTTACGAGAGCTGGGCGCCCGACACCACCGACGCCGTGAACAGGCTGCGTGACGCCGGCTTCGAGCACACGATCATGGTCGACGCCCCCAACTGGGGCCAGGACTGGACCAACACCATGCGCGACAACGCGGCGCAGGTGTTCGAGAGCGACCCGGACCGCAACCTGCTCTTCGACATCCACATGTACGGGGTCTACGAGCAGGCTTCGAGGATCCAGGACTACCTCGGCTACTACGTCGGCAACGGCCTGCCCATCGCCGTCGGCGAGTTCGGCCACAACCACAGCGACGGCGACCCCGACGAGGACGCCATTCTGGCTACGGCCGAGCGGCTCGACATCGGGTACATGGGCTGGTCGTACAGCGGCAACAGCGGCGGCGTCGACTACCTCGACATGACGAACAACTTCAACCCCGACAGCCTGACCTCCTGGGGCGAGCGCCTGTTCAACGGGGCGAACGGCATCGTCGCCACGGCCGAGACCGCCACGGTCTACGACGGCGGCGTGGACCCCACCCCTACTCCCACCCCCACGCCGACTCCCACGCCCACCCCGAGCCCGACCGACGACCCTTCGCCCGAGCCCGGTGACGGGTGCACGGCCGTCTACGAGGTCCAGAACGAGTGGTCCAACGGCTTCGTGGCCCAGGTCGAAGTCACCGCCGAGGAGGACATCGAAGGCTGGGAGGTCGCCTGGACCTATGCCGACGGCCAGAGTGTCGGCAACGCCTGGAACACCGACCTCACCATGAGCGGCTCCAGCGTGACCGCAGGGAACGTCGCCTACAACGGCAGTCTGTCCGCGGGGCAGAGCGCGGCGTTCGGGCTGCAGGGCTCCTTCAGCGGGACCAACTCCGTCCCGGACCTCACCTGCTCCGCGAGCTAGCGGAGCCCGAGTCGGGGGATTCCGAACTGGTGAAACCCGAGCCATCGGAACCGGCACGGGTCCGTCCTGACGTCCGGCGGCGGCCCTCCAGCTTTCGGGAGCGCTCCCAAGCCCGAAGCTGAGACCGTCGCCGGGCCTGATTGCAGGCGCCGCATCCGGCTCCCCGGCCGGATGCGGCGCCTTTCGGACGGAGAAGCCGACTCAGGCGGCGCGGCCGGCCTTCAGGTCGCGGGCGACGCCGACCACGCGCCGCACCTGGATCTGCGCCGCGGTGCGCGTCGTGTCGTCGACAGGGCTGTCGCCCTGCGCGTCCACGTGCGAGGTGCCGTAGGGGTTGCCGTCGGCGAACTTGCTCGGGTCGGTGTAGCCGGGGGGAACGATGATCCCGCCGAAGTGGTAGAAGGTGTTCGACAGCGCCAGCAGGGTCGACTCCTGGCCGCCGTGCAGGGTGGCCGTGGAGGTGAATCCGCTGTAGACCTTGTCGATGAGCTGGCCCTGCTGCCACTGCGGGCCGAGCTGGTCGATGAACTGCTTGAGCTGCGAGGTGACGTTGCCGTACCGGGTCGGCGAGCCGAAGACGACGGCGTCCGCCCACACGACGTCGTCCGGCGTGGCCTCGGCGACGTCCTTGGTGGCCTCGACGTTGGCGGCCCAGGCCGGGTTCGCCTCGATCGCCGCGGCGGGGGCCAGCTCGGCGACCTTGCGCAGGCGGACCTCGGCGCCCTCCTTCTCCGCCGTCTCCTGCATCTCGCGGGCGATGGTGTAGCCCGTTCCGGTGGAGGAGTAGTAGATGATGCTCAGCTTCACGGCTTCACTCATGGCGACCTCCGGCCAATACGTGCATGGTTACTTTCCTAGCAAGATAATGCTTTCGTATTGAACGCGCGAGCGCGCAGGTCTTGTTGTGGTGCGGCCCACGCCGTGGAGGGCGGTGCGAGTGGCCTACATCACCTGCGGGTCGAGTTGGCCTAAGCCGAGGGCGCGGCTATAGTGGATCGGGTCGCCTGATGGAGCGCCGAGTCACGGTGCATCTCGGGCGGCGGTCTTCCGTGGTCGCAGCGAACACCTCAAGGTGGGCGTGACCGTATCCCTATCCGGTGCTCCGTCGAGTGCAGTCGGTATTCGAAGCGGCCGTATCAGGTCTTTTCGTCGGCACTGCGCGCGAAAGCACCGAATCGGGAGTAGGAAATTCGCCGGCTTCACCGATTTGGTGGGTTTGCGGGGGTCCTGCTAACGTGAAGGCATAACAAAGAGCGGATCGGCGCTTGGCCCGGTGGTTTCCGGGAAAGGCGCGGGGTCCGCGGGGAGATGCCGTCTCTTGGGAAGAGCCTGTGCGGGTCCGCTGGTTGCGGGTCGGGGCTTGTGCCGGATGAGCGGTTGTTTCTTGAGAACTCAACAGCGCGTGTTTGTTTTTATGTGCCATGTTTGTTTTGGCCCCGTGGAGCCGGCCTGCCTGTGCGGTGGGTGGCGGTTCCGGGGTTCCTTTGATGGGCCCGGGGTTCCCATCCCGTGTTCGGGGTGGTTTTCCGGGTCGTGTCAGGGTTCGAACCTTTGATGGAGAGTTTGATCCTGGCTCAGGACGAACGCTGGCGGCGTGCTTAACACATGCAAGTCGAGCGGTAAGGCCCTTCGGGGTACACGAGCGGCGAACGGGTGAGTAACACGTGAGCAACCTGCCCCCGACTCGGGGATAAGCCGGGGAAACCCGGTCTAATACCCGATAGGACGCCTCATCGCATGGTGGGGTGTGGAAAGGTGTTTTCCGGTCGGGGAGGGGCTCGCGGCCTATCAGCTTGTTGGTGGGGTGATGGCCTACCAAGGCGATTACGGGTAGCCGGCCTGAGAGGGCGACCGGCCACACTGGGACTGAGACACGGCCCAGACTCCTGCGGGAGGCAGCAGTGGGGAATCTTGCGCAATGGGCGGAAGCCTGACGCAGCGACGCCGCGTGGGGGATGACGGCCTTCGGGTTGTAAACCTCTTTTACCACCGACGCAGGCTCCGGTTTCTGCCGGGGTTGACGGTAGGTGGGGAATAAGGACCGGCCAACTACGTGCCAGCAGCCGCGGTAATACGTAGGGTCCGAGCGTTGTCCGGAATTATTGGGCGTAAAGAGCTCGTAGGTGGTGTGTCGCGTCTGCTGTGTAAGTCCGGGGCTCAACTCCGGTTTTGCAGTGGATACGGGCATGCTCGAGGTAGGTAGGGGAGACTGGAATTCCTGGTGTAGCGGTGAAATGCGCAGATATCAGGAGGAACACCGGTGGCGAAGGCGGGTCTCTGGGCCTTACCTGACGCTGAGGAGCGAAAGCGTGGGGAGCGAACAGGATTAGATACCCTGGTAGTCCACGCTGTAAACGTTGGGCGCTAGGTGTGGGGACTTTCCACGGTTTCCGTGCCGTAGCTAACGCATTAAGCGCCCCGCCTGGGGAGTACGGCCGCAAGGCTAAAACTCAAAGGAATTGACGGGGGCCCGCACAAGCGGCGGAGCATGTTGCTTAATTCGACGCAACGCGAAGAACCTTACCAAGGTTTGACATCGCCGGTAATCCATCGGAGACGGTGGGTCCTTTTTGGGATCGGTGACAGGTGGTGCATGGCTGTCGTCAGCTCGTGTCGTGAGATGTTGGGTTAAGTCCCGCAACGAGCGCAACCCTTGTTCCATGTTGCCAGCACGTGGTGGTGGGGACTCATGGGAGACTGCCGGGGTCAACTCGGAGGAAGGTGGGGATGACGTCAAGTCATCATGCCCCTTATGTCTTGGGCTGCAAACATGCTACAATGGCCGGTACAGTGGGCGTGCGATGCCGTGAGGTGGAGCGAATCCCTAAAAGCCGGTCTCAGTTCGGATCGGGGTCTGCAACTCGACCCCGTGAAGGTGGAGTCGCTAGTAATCGCGGATCAGCAATGCCGCGGTGAATACGTTCCCGGGCCTTGTACACACCGCCCGTCACGTCATGAAAGTCGGCAACACCCGAAACTTGCGGCCTAACCCCTCTGGGGAGGGAGTGAGTGAAGGTGGGGCTGGCGATTGGGACGAAGTCGTAACAAGGTAGCCGTACCGGAAGGTGCGGCTGGATCACCTCCTTTCTAAGGAGTCTTGGTAAGCCGGTCTGTTTGTCGTGTGGCCGGCGGACTCGAAAAGTGGACCCGGCACGGTGCCGGTTCGTCTCGTCGGCGATCGCTGTGTGCGGTCGCGTGGTCGAGGGGGCCGGGTGTCGGGGTGGTGCATGGAGTGGACACGCGCTGTTGGGTGTCTGAGGGAGCAGCCGCACTGGTTGTTCTCCCCCGGGCCACCCCGGTGAAGACCCGGTGCCGTTTGGTGGTGGCCGGTCGCGGGCCCCTCTTGTGTGGGGGTGGGCTGCTGGAGAGGTTGGTCTCTTCGGTGGTGGGCGGCTGGTGCTGCGGTGCGGTGCGGTGCTGCGGGGCTGGAGGTTGTCTCCGGCTGGTGCGGTGCCGGCGGGTTGTGGCTGGGTGTGTGGCGGGTGTTTTGATTTGTGGATAGTGTGCGCGAGCATCTTGTATCTGTGGTGGCCAAGTATGAGTGGCATACGGTGGATGCCTTGGCACCAGGCGCCGATGAAGGACGTGGGAGGCCGCGATAGGCCGCGGGGAGCTGTCAACCGAGCTGTGATCCGCGGGTGTCCGAATGGGGGAACCCAGCCCGAGTCGTGTCGGGTTGCCGCCGTCTGAATGTATAGGGCGGTTGGTGGTGACGCGGGGAAGTGAAACATCTCAGTACCCGCAGGAAGAGAAGACAACAGTGATTCCCCTAGTAGTGGTGAGCGAACGGGGATGGTGGCTAAACCGCGTGCGTGGGATAGACGGCAGTCGTTGCGTGCGTGGGGTTGTGGGATGTGTCTGTCTCGGGTCTGCCGGCCCGGGGTGCGCGTGTGTTTCGCTAGCCGAAGCCGTTGGGATGCGGTACCGGAGCGGGTGAGAGTCCCGTAGGTGAAGGTGGGGCACGGCGCATGGGGCATACTCCCGAGTAGCGCGGAGCCCGAGGAATTCCGTGTGAATCCGGCAGGACCACCTGTCAAGCCTGAATACGTCCTGGTGACCGATAGTGGACGAGTACCGTGAGGGAAAGGTGAAAAGTGCCCCGGTGAGGGGTTGTGAAAGAGTACCTGAAACCGTGTGCTGTCAAGCCGTCAGAGCTTCACTTGGGTGTGGGGTGATGGCGTGCCTTTTGAAGAATGAGCCTGCGAGTCGTGGTGTGTGGCGAGGTTAACCCGGGTGGGGTAGCCGTAGCGAAAGCGAGTCTGAAGAGGGCGCATGAGTCGCATGCTGTGGACCCGAAGCGGGGTGATCTACCCATGGCCAGGGTGAAGCGGAGGTAAGACTTCGTGGAGGCCCGAACCCACCAGGGTTGAAAACCTGGGGGATGAGCTGTGGGTAGGGGTGAAAGGCCAATCAAACTCCGTGATAGCTGGTTCTCCCCGAAATGCATTTAGGTGCAGCGTTGTGTGGTGCTCCCTGGAGGTAGAGCTACTGTTTGGCTGATGGGCCTGACCGGGTTACTGACGTCAGATAAACTCCGAATGCCGGTGGAGCGAGCGCAGCAGTGAGACTGCGGGGGAGAAGCTCCGTGGTCGAGAGGGAAACAGCCCAGATCATCAGCTAAGGCCCCTAAGGGTGTGCTAAGTGGGTAAGGTTGTGGAGTTGCTGAGACAACCAGGAGGTTGGCTTAGAAGCAGCCATCCTTGAAAGAGTGCGTAATAGCTCACTGGTCAAGTGATTCTGCGCCGATAATGTAGCGGGGCTGAAGTACACCGCCGAAGCTGTGGAGCCGCACCTTGTGGTGTGGTTGGTAGGGGAGCGTCGTGCACTCCGGTGAAGCCGCCTGGTGACGGGTGGTGGAGGGTGTGCGAGTGAGAATGCAGGCATGAGTAGCGAGACCGGAGTGGGAAACTCCGGCGCCGATTGACTAAGGGTTCCTGGGGCAGGTTGATCCGCCCAGGGTGAGTCTGGACCTAAGGCGAGGCCGGCAGGCGTAGTCGATGGATGACGGGTTGATATTCCCGTACCCGTGCGCGTGCGCCCGTGTTGATAGCCCTGATGCTAACCATGCTGGTGGCTGTTTCCGCCTTCGGGCGGTTGCGGCTGTTCCGGTCTGGGGTCCGAGGGGTGTGTAGGCAAGTGATGGGGTGACGCAGTGGGGTAGCTCTACCCGGCGGTGGTTGTCCGGGGGTAAGCGTGTAGCCCGGGGTGGTGGTAAATCCCTGCCCTGTTATGTGGGTGAGGCGTGATGCCGAGCCGTTTTGGTGAAGTGAGTGATCCCGTGCTGTCGAGAAAAGCCTCTAGCGAGTGCGTGTGCGGCCAGTACCCGAAACCGACGCAGGTGGTCAGGTAGAGTATACCGAGGCGTTCGGGTGAACCGTGGTTAAGGAACTCGGCAAATTGTCCCCGTAACTTCGGGAGAAGGGGAGCCCCGTCTGGTGATGGACTGTGCGTCCGGAGCTGGGTGGGGTCGCAGATACCAGGGGGAAGCGACTGTTTATTAAAAACACAGGTCCGTGCGAAGTCGTAAGACGCTGTATACGGACTGACGCCTGCCCGGTGCTGGAACGTTAAGAGGACTGGTTAGCACTTTGGTGTGAGGCTGGGAATCTAAGCGCCAGTAAACGGCGGTGGTAACTATAACCATCCTAAGGTAGCGAAATTCCTTGTCGGGTAAGTTCCGACCTGCACGAATGGCGTAACGACTTCCCCGCTGTCTCAACCGCGGGCCCGGTGAAATTGCACTACGAGTAAAGATGCTCGTTTCGCGCAGCAGGACGGAAAGACCCCGGGACCTTCACTATAGCTTGACATTGGTGTTTGGGATGGTTTGTGTAGGATAGGTGGGAGCCGGTGATGCCGCCACGCCAGTGGTGGTGGAGGCGTTGGTGAAATACCACTCTGGCTGTTTCGGGCATCTAACTTTGGGCCGTGATCCGGTTCGGGGACAGTGTCTGGTGGGTAGTTTAACTGGGGCGGTTGCCTCCTAAAGGGTAACGGAGGCGCCCAAAGGTTCCCTCGGCCTGGTTGGCAATCAGGTGGTGAGTGTAAGTGCACAAGGGAGCTTGACTGTGAGACGGACGTGTCGAGCAGGTGCGAAAGCAGGGACTAGTGATCCGGCGCCGGCGTGTGGAAGCGGCGTCGCTCAACGGCTAAAAGGTACCCCGGGGATAACAGGCTGATCTTCCCCAAGAGTCCGTATCGACGGGATGGTTTGGCACCTCGATGTCGGCTCGTCGCATCCTGGGGCTGGAGTTGGTCCCAAGGGTTGGGCTGTTCGCCCATTAAAGCGGCACGCGAGCTGGGTTTAGAACGTCGTGAGACAGTTCGGTCCCTATCCGCTGCGCGCGTTGGAGACTTGTGGAGGGCTGTCCCTAGTACGAGAGGACCGGGACGGACGAACCGCTGGTGTGCCAGTTGTTCCGCCAGGGGCATGGCTGGTTGGCTACGTTCGGGAGAGATAACCGCTGAAAGCATCTAAGTGGGAAGCTTGCTTCGAGATGAGGTCTCCTGCCCTGTGGTGGGGGTAAGGCTGCCAGGTGATGACTGGGTTGATAGGCCGGGTGTGGAAGCCTTGTGAGGGGTGGAGCTGACCGGTACTAATAGGCCGAGGGCTTGTCCGCCACGGATGCTGGGTGTTCGCGCACACGTTCGATTGCCGTTGTCGGGCCTTTGTGGTCCGGGTGGGTGGTCGTGTCCACAGGTTTTCCCTGCCTTGTGTTGGCGGGGTGTTTGGTTTGCGGTGGTGATAGCGGGAGGGTCACACCCGGTCTCTTTCCGAACCCGGTCGTTAAGTCTCTTTGCGCCGATGGTACTGCCTCCATGGTGGGGGTGGGAGAGTAGGTTGCCGCCGCATTTCTTTTGGTGGGGGGTTCCGTTTCGGCGGAGCCCCCCATTTTTTATGCCCGGACCGGGGGCACGAGCGTGTCTCAGACCGAGAGTCGATCCTCGCCCGCAGGAGCGGTCCTATTCCTCCCGCTCCCGGTTCCTCTCCCCCGCAGTCGCCTGCAGATAGTCCTCCCACGTCTGACGCCCATCGCGATGCCCCGCGGCCAGGTTGGCCCCGCTGCGGAACGCCGAAGCGGTCTTTCCCGGGAGCGGCAGCTTCGCCAGGTTGCGCGCTCGCCGCCCGCGAATGCGCTCGTAGGACTCGGCCAGACTTTCGATCGATCGGATCTCCGGTCCTCCCATGTCGACCGCCCATCCCCGGGGCTCCTGGCGAGCCAGTTCGAGCAGGCGGTCGGCCACCTCTTCGGCGGCGACCGGTTGGAACCAGAAACCGGCCGGTACCGGAAGGAACGGCAGCGGGTCCGCCTTGCCGAAGGCCCAGTCGAGCAGTTCGTGGAACTGCGTCGTGCGCAGGATCGTCGACGGCAGCCCGGAGTCGTCGACGAGCTCTTCGACCGCGACCTTGCCCTTGTAGTAGTCCAGCGGGACGTAGTCGGCCCCGACGATGGATATGTAGACGAAGTGCCCGATCCCGGCTCGCGCGGACGCCGTCAGCAGGTTCGCTGCGGCTCGAACCTCCTCGATCGGCGAGCCCGGAGCGTGGGCGCAGTGGATCACCGTCTCCACTCCGGCGAGCGCCCGGTCCAGTCCGCGGTCGGCGGCGAGGTCGCCGGTGAACCAATGCTCGCCGTTGCCTTGCGCCGGCGCGGCCCGGCGGCTGAGGACGCGCACCTCGGCGTCGCCGTCCTCGGCCAGGCGCCGCACGATCAGGTGTCCGAGCGTGCCGGTGCCGCCTGTCACCAGTGTGGGGGTGGGGTTGTTCGCCATGGCTGTGACTCTCCTCCGACGTGCCGGTCTGCTTCGTCGTCGTTCTGCGTTGCGCACCTCTGCCCAGAGGTGTCGCGGTTCCCCCGAGCGGGGGGCCACCCCTCCCGCCTCGCCGTCGGCAGCCCTGCCCCAACGGTATGCCTACTGCCCGATCTACCCCCTGCGGTACAGGTGTGTGTCTTCACGTGCCGAGCGGGCCGATCGGGGGTGAACTCCTGGCAAGGTTGTCGTTACGTCGACAAGTCCAGGAAGGGATTCATGGATGCCAATCGCCGTGGACGACGACCGGCTTCGCGCCGCCCGGATGAATGCGCAACTGCTCATGGGGCCGCCGGCCGCCGGCGTCGTCGGAGCCGTGCGGGGCGCGGCTGCGGTGCAGGCCCAGGACGGGCGGTCGGCGCGGCTGGCGGTACGCGCGCGCACTGGGGGACTGGTGGCCGAAGACGTGCGGCGCGCGGTCGGTGAGGAGCGGTCGGTCGTGCGGACGTGGGCGATGCGCGGCACGCTGCACGTGCTGCCCGCCTCCGACGCCGGTTGGCTGGTCGACCTTCTGGGCCCGGTGTTCGTGCGGCGGTCCCGCAGGCGGCGCGTCGAGCTCGGCCTGGACGACCACGTGTGTGCGCGGGCCGAGGACGCGATCCGCGACATCCTGTCGGGAGGGACTTCCCTGACGCGGGCGCGCCTTGTGGAGGAGGTGAACAAGGCCGGTGTCCCGGTCCCCGCCTCGGGACAGGCACCCGCACACCTGGTGAGCTACGCCGCGCTGCGCGGCATCGTCTGCCGCGGTCCGGATATCGCTGCCGACGGCGGCGACGAACCGACCTACGTGCTGATGCGCGAATGGGTCGGTCCCTGGGAGTCCCGTGAAACCGACTCCGCCCTGACCAAGCTGGCGCGGCGCTACCTGTGGGGCTACGGGCCCGCGGCTCCCGAGGACTTCGCGTCGTGGTCGGGCCTGCCCGCCGCTCAGGCCCGACGCGGATGGGAGCTGGTTTCGGGAGAACTCGCGGAAGTGGCGACCGACCGCGGGCCCGCGTGGGCTCCGCGGGAGTTCGCCGAGGCGCTGCCGGGCACAGCGCCCGTCCCGTCCGTGCGCCTGGTGGGCGGATTCGACGGCTACCTGCTGGGCTACCGGGAGCGGGGTGCCGCGGTGCCGCAGCACCACGCGCACAGGATCGCGCCGGGAGGTGGGATCATCCACCCGGCCGTACTCGTCGACGGCCGCGCCGTGGCGCGGTGGCGCTGGGGGCGCGACCGCGAGACGGTAGTCGTCGAACCGTTCGAGCCCTTCTCCGCGGACCTGGTGAGTGGCTTGGAAGCCGAGGTCGCAGACGTCGGCAGGTTCTTGGGTCTTGACGCGGCGAGACTCGATCTGCGCGGTTCGGCGGAGGCGGGCTGAAGGGGCTGCGCGGGCCGGGGCGGGTCGGCGATCCCAGCACCCGTCTCACGGCACCGTGCTCGATACCGGCCGACGGAGCCGCCCGCCGTGCATCCGCGCCGACGTGTGAGGCTGGCGCACACGTTGCCCATAGACACCGCGTTGCGGGCCGCGGGCACCGTAGGCGCCCTTCCGGCGGGAAGGACGCGGGCGTGAAGGCGGTCCGGCTCGGTTCGCATCGGTTTCGAGCACACACCCGCCGAACGCGGGGCGCGAAGGCTGCCGCCCGCGTAAAAGCCCGCTATGGGGAGTGGGTAGGAGGTGCTACTCCTCTTCGGATTCGGCTCCCGCGGGGGTTTCCATCAGCTGGCGCACCAGCGCCATGAACTCTTCGTCGCTCATCGCGGCCCAGTCCACACGCTCGTTCATGGTGGGCGGATTCCCCGGATTCAAGATCAATAAGCCTGATTAGGAGCCTCCGCGGACCAATTTCGAGTAAACGTTCGGGTATCTACCTGCGCGCCGGGAGTCCGATGCGCGGTCGTAGGCATACCGGGGCCGTCGCCGCAGGTCGGGAACAGACAGCGGTTGCTGCGGCGGCCGCTTCGGACGGGCCGGTTCCGCGGCCGGTGCGGATCGCGCGCGACGCGTCGGCGGTCCACCTTCGCGGCAGGCGGTGCCGCTTCGGCCGTGCGGAGCCGCGCCGCGGACGGCACCGCCACGGGGCCTTCGGCGTCCGGCGGAGCCGGCGGGGCGACGCGGCAGGCGCCCGGATCACAGGCTGCGGTTCACCGCGCCGCGGCACTGCGGGCAGCGGCAGCGCTTGTTGTACCCGGTCAGAGTTCCGTGGGGCAGTTCGGGGTCGCGCTCGGCCGTGAGAGTGGCGTCGAGTTGCTCGCCGAACGTGGTGAGGATGCGGGCCGCGGAGAACACGCGCTGGGTGCTGACGCCGAGATCGCGCGCCGCGTCGTCGATGTGGGCACCTTTGCGCAGCTTGGCGATGAGCCGGGAGCGGGTCGGGGGCGGAAGCTCCTCTTCGGCGTTCGCGATGAGCTGCTCGGTGTCGTCGATCGGATGACTCATGGATTTCCTTCACCTGTGCACGGGTGCACTCTCCCGTCGGTCCATTTGCATCGTACGCGCTTTCGGCACCTGATCGGAGTCTCGTGCTAGCTGAACGTGACGGATGTGTCACACGGAATAGGTGATCGGCCTACAGAGTTGTCCCTAATGGGAGATGGTCGACCCGGCCGCCCCCGGACGAGGTGCGTCGTACCCGGTCAGCGACAAGACGACGCGGTTCGGGAGGCATCATGGCCTGGCTGCTGCTTGTTCTGTCCGGTCTGCTGGAGAGTGTCTGGGCACTCGCGCTGTCCGCGTCACACGGTTTCACCCGGCTCTGGCCGTCGTTGATCTTCGCCGTCGGTCTCGCCTTGAGTATGTCCGGTCTGGCGTTCGCGCTGCGTTCGATCCCCGTCGGCACCGGTTACGCGGTGTGGGTGGGCATCGGTGCTGTAGGCACCGCCGTGGCCGGGATGGCCTGGTTCGGCGAGAGCGCCAGCGTGGCCAAGGTCGTCTGCCTGCTGCTGATCGTCAGCGGAATCGTCGGCCTCAAGCTGCTGCACTGACACCGCAGACGCAGACGCAGACGCAGACGCAGACGCAGACGGGGCGTGGGCGGCCGGGTAGCTGTGGGCGAACCCGGCCGCCCTTCCGCCACCTGACCAGCTCAGACTCGGCGCATTCGGCTGTGCGAGTGAACGGGATCCGGTCTGAGCCGAATTCCCGCAGCGGCTTGCGGTTTCGTGCCGCTTCTCCTGCCGGCTGCGGTGGCCTCCCGCGCGAGGGCTTGCGGAATCCCCGCTGGTCGCGGGCTGCCACGTTCGCCACGCCCGGGAACAGGGCCGCATGGACGATCGGGAGCCCATACGCGGGGGTTCGCCGCCGATTTGTAGAAACTCATTGCTAGAGGCTAGGTCGAGTGCTTCTCTGGAGCCACGAGGCAAGTACTCAGCGTGTACGGGACAGGCGCCATGACCAGCCCCACTGTTCGCCGCCGCCGACTCTCCGCGGAATTGCGCCGGCGCCGCGTCGAAGCAGGAATGACCCTAAGCGATGTCGCCGATGTACTCGAATGGTCCCCCGCGAAACTCGGCCACATCGAGACCGGTATCCGAAAATGGCCCTCCGTCATGGAGGTTTCCGCTCTGCTGAAGCTCTACGGGGTTACGGGGGGCCAGCGCGAGGCCGTCCTGACGATGGTCCGGGAATCGCGGTTGCGTCCCTGGTGGACGGAGTATGAGGACGTGATCTCATCGGCCTACGTCGGCAACGAGGCCGGAGCCGTCGCGATCGACACCTACGCCGGCATGCTCGTCCCGGACCTGCTGCAGGTGCCCGAATACACCGCGGCGCTGGCCCGCGCCCAGGGCCACGGCGACCTCGGCACGGAACGCACGGTGACCGCGTTCCTCAAGCGACAGGAGGTCCTCGAACGGGACAGTCTGGAGCGCTACCACGCCGTCGTCGAGGAGGACGCGCTGCGCCGGGTCAGCGGCGATTCCGCCCTCCTGCACGCCCAACTGCGTCGCATCGTCGATCTCGGGCGAAACCACGACCGCGTCGTGATCCGGCTGCTGCCCACGTCCGCGGGACTGCACGCCGGAAGCGCGGGTCCCTTCACCGTCCTGGAGTTCGACGAGGGAGAGGCGTCGCTGGCGTTCGTCGCGGCCACCCACGGCGGCGGGATCGTCGAGTCGGAGGAAGGGGTATCCGCCTGCCAGAACGTCTGGCGGCGCCTGGTCGGCGCCTCCACATCACCCGAGGCCACCGCCACCACTCTCAATCGGCTCGCACTGCTGACCTGAACGGGCCCGAAACCCCGGCCGCGTCGGGCGGGAACCGCGCCGCCGGGTTGCTAGTCTGCTGTGGAGACAACCCCATAAAGTTCTCTAGTGGCGCCTTCCGCGCAGCAGGCGGGGAACCCGGCAGGAAGCCATCCCGACCGTCCTCTCCGGCCCAGCGGCGGCAGCGCGTTCGTCCCGTAATCCGTATCCGAGACCGAAGAAGGGGTGCACACCATGAAGAAGATCATCGTTCTCGTGCTGGTGGCCCTCGGTGCGTTCGCCGTCTACCGCAAGATTCAGGCCGACCGCGCCGAGCTCGACCTGTGGACCGAGGCCACGGCCGGCGACAACTAAGCCGGAACCGATCCCACCAGCCACGGCGCGTCCACGCGTGCCGGTGGCTGATTTCGGCGTACCCGGAGACGTGGGCGGACGTCGTCCCCTGCGGCCCCCACGCTTCTGGGCCGACACGCGAGCGGTGCCGCCTCCGCCCCGAGCACTGCGCCGGAAAAGAGCGACCGGCACTGCCCGCCACACGGTATGATCGTCACTGATCAAACCGGGGCCATAGCTCAGCTGGCAGAGCGCCGGTTTTGCATACCGGAGGTCAGGGGTTCGACTCCCCTTGGCTCCACGAAAGAAGTCGCAGGTCACGCGACTAACGACGGCCGCCCGAGGTTCGCCCCCGGGCGGCCGTTGTGCGTCCGGTGCACAGGCCATCCTGACCGGCGGGCACCCGGTGTGCCGGTCGCGGGCTCGGCCCCCTCTGGCGTCGTCGCCGCTCCCTCTTTAGGCCCGCGATCTAAGTGACACGCACGTCTGACCACCAGCCGTCTTCAGTGCCCGCACCCAGAAGCTCCTCGTGGATGACGCCGGCAAGGTGGTCGCGGGTGGACGGGTCATCGTCGTCGAGACCGTGCATGGCTCGGTACCGAGCCTCCTCACTGGGGGTCAACGTGAGGGCGATTCGGAAATGGTAGGTCGGCATCGGCCCTCTCAAGCGGACTGAGGGGATTGGACGCGACTCGCCCCGGTGGGGCGGGTGCGATTCGCTCGATCGGTCGGCGCGGGGGCGTGGAGGCGGTGGCGGGAGTCGGGGCGGGGACGCAGGGCGGTGCGCGAGCACATCCGGCACGGGCAGTGGTGCTGCGGTGCGTTCGTCGTCATGTTTCCCATTCTGGTCGGTGCCACCGACAAACAGCCTGAGTACCGGTACCCAGCGTGGCTCGGCGTCCCCCGCTTCCTCCGCGGCAGGGGCGCCGGTTGCACGCCTCCTGCCGAGTGAGCCGCGATCGATGCGCAGGGAATCAGACGGGTTTCGAGACCGGTTTCTTCGGGCCGTCGGCGAGCTTGAGCCAGATGACTCCGGCGATGACCACGGCGAGCCAGAAGGCCTTGGCGGCGGTGAAGGTCTCGTCGAAGAAGAGCGGCCCGAGGAGCGCCGCGCCGACGGCGCCGACGCCGGCCCAGACGGCGTAGCCGATGCCGACGTCGATGGTGCGCAGGGCGACGCTGAGGGCGAAGAGGGTCAGGAGGAAGAAGACGACGGCGATCAGAGACCAGGTCGGGCTGGTGAAGCCGCGGCTGCCTCCGACGGAGAGGGCGTAGCCGACCTCGAAGAGCCCGGCGAGGAGGAGGACGAGCCAGGCGCGGACGGAGGTGTCGTGGTCTGCGTTCGTAGCGGCTTCGGTGCGCGTGTCGTTGGACATGTCGGGCCTTTCTGGCGGCGCGTTTCCGGGGCGTGGCAATGCGGGGTTCTTGTGGAGTGGAATGTCAGGCGGCTCCACTGAGCTGGAGTCCGACGACGCCCCCGATGACGGCCGCGATTCCGAGCAGCTTGCGCCAGTCGAGGCGCTGGCCGAAGAGCAGGGCCCCGAGGATGACGATTCCGACGCCCGCGACAGAGGTCCAGATCGCGTAGCCGACGCCGACATCGAAGGTGAGCAGGGCCAGGCTGAGGAAATAGGTGGCGATGCCGCCACTGATCAGGGTTGCGGACGTCCACCCGGGGCGGGTGAAGCCCTGGGCCTTGCCGGCGGATACGGCGACGGCGATCTCGAATACGACCGCGACACCGAGGAAGAGCCAGTGCATGGTCAGTCCTTTCGTGAGGTGCGGATCCCCGCGGAGGGCTAAGGGCGGTGGAGGTCGGCGTACCGGGTGAAGGGCGCCTCGCCGTGCTCCACGGGCAGGTGACGGGCTGTCTGGGTGACGGGCGATTGCCCGGTACGCAACGCCGCATAGCTCGCCCGGTAGTCGAAGCCGTACTGGGCGGCGGTGTGGCGATCGACGGCGAAGTCGACGGCTTCAACGCCGTGATCGGCGGCGAAGCGATAGCACAGGCCGCACGGCTCGCCCGTGGCAAGGAGCGTCGCTCCGGCCAAGTCGGCTGTTCGCAGGTCGCGCATGGCCTGGCGCATCGCGACGATTTCGGCGTGTGCGCTGGGGTCGCCGGTCTCGCGGACCCGGTTCACCTCCGGCTCGGTGGAATAGCCGTCGCCCATGACGATTCGGCCCGCGAAGGGCAGTCCGCCGGTCTCGACGCGGCGGATAGCGGTCTGAACGGCGTGCGCCAGCAGTGTCTCGAGGTGGCCGGTGGGCCGCTTCATGCGCCCGCCTCGTCGAGCGCCCGGCGGATGACGCCTTCAGCCGCGACGCCTTCGATGCGGCGGGCGCCGATCAGGATGGTCGGTACGACCGCGATGTCCGCCTGCGCTGATTCGGCCGACGCCCGGCGGTGTCGTTCGGCGTACTCGGGCTGATCCAGGGCCGCACTGTATGCGGTCCCGTCCAGCCCGATCTCCGCGGCAAGACGCGCAAGGACGCCGCGGTCGCCGATGTCGAGGTCCTCCTGGAAGAAGGCCGACATCAGGCGCCGGTGATAGGCGTCGCCCACTCCGTGGTCAGCGGCGAACTGGGCGCCGCGGAAGGCCGGACCGGTGTAGGGCTGCGGCGAAACGGTCGGCAGGCTCATCGCGACGCCGTATCGCCGCGCCATCGGGTAGACGACGCGCTGCCAGATGTCCGGCAGGTAGGCGTCTTCGGGACGCAGCGTGGGTGTCGGGTACGGGCGCAGCTCGTGCGGGTGGTGCACGACCTCGACATCGCTGCGGCCGTCGATCGCCCGGTCTATCAACTCATCGGCGATCAGGCAGAACGGGCATACATAGTCGGACCAGACATGGATTCGGGTAGGCATCACGACTCCGGTCGGTCGGCGCCCCTGGTGGGCGCTGCCCGCCAACCGTGGAACTTCACACCGGTGTCAAGTGCAATGGTGGAAACACCGGCACGACTACGCCAGGAGGTCCGATGCTCATCGGGAAACTCGCAGAGGCCAGCGGAGTCAGCCCGCGCTCGTTGCGGTATTACGAGGAGCAGGGACTGATCCGGTCGGATCGCACGTTCGGGGGCTGGCGCGACTTCGACCCTTCCACGGTCGAGCGCGTCGTGATGATCCAGCACCTCTTCGCCGCCGGGCTCAGCAGTCTTACCATCGGGGAGCTGCTGCCTTGCCTCGAAGCGTCACCGGAGGAACGCACCGGAGTGATGGAACGGCTCCTGGCCGAGGAGGTCGAGCGTCTGGAGGCCAAGCGTCGCGACCTCGATCGAGAAATCGACACCCTCCAGGCCCTGCGGAGCGACGTCGCCCTGCCGGATCGCACCAACCACTGATCAGCCTTTTCGAACCCGCGCGGTCCGGCTGACGGTGGACGACGCCCTGTTCAGCCCGCGCAGGTGTCGGCGTTGCGCACCAGATAGGCGATCTCGACCTCGCAGGCGTCCTTGCGGGCGCGCACCGGGTCGCTCAGATAGAACTCGAAGCGGCCGCCCCATACCTCGTTAGCGCCTGTGCCGCGGTGTATCCACGCGAGGCCCTGCCCGGCCGCCCAATCCTGGAGCACCTCGTGGGCGCCGTCGATGCGTTCGGGATCGCCCTTGTGCACCAGGGTGACGTAGTCGCCGCCGGGCAGGGTGCCCGGTACGACGCGGCCGTCGCCGACCGGGACGCCGTTGACCGGGGCGCCGACCTCCATGATGTGTTCGCGGTCGCCGCCCCCGATGACCCAGTAGCGGAAGAACGGGGGCCCTGCGGGGGAGAGGCACTTGGCGCCCAGCCAGTCCTGGACCTCGGTGACGAGCGCGGCCGCCTTGCCCCACTCCCGCGGCGTAACCTTCGTCGGGATGGCGACGTAGGGCTGCTCCGCGCGCACCTCGTGCTTGGGCCCGCTGGTCATTGTCTCCCCCTCGGCTCTGCTCTACTACACCCCCGCCGCGCCGTCCCCCGGCGGCCACGGTGACCTCCCAACTCTCCCCGGTCGCAGTCCCGATCGCCCGCAAGGACACGGCGCAGGCGGCAACCCGCGGACCGATCGGCGCGCCGCGTGCGCCTGAGAGTCGCGCGTCCCGGCGCGTGGTTGGGGCCGGAAGCGGTTGCCCGGATCACAGGCGCATCCGCCGAACGGCGCATAGTCTGGGAAGCCGAAGGAACCATCCCCGGGGTTCCGGGAACCAGGGGAGCTTCAGGGGCTTCCCCCATATCGTGCGCGGCGAACGAGGCGCATGATGGATGGTGAAGGACCCGGGTGCCACCGGGGCGGCCGAGCTTCGAGGAGTTGAGGGTGGCTGTGCACGAACCGCCGTCTCCACCGCCGACAGGCGGAGGGTGGGGGCCGTTCCCCGAGCGCCGCCGGACCGGCGGCGGGGAGCTGCGGCTGACCCACGCCGACCGCGACTCCGCGGTCGAGACCCTCCGGGAGGCCTACGCCGCCGGACAGCTGGACGAGTCCGAGTTCGAGGAGCGGCTCGGTCTCGCCATCAACGCCAAGTTCCCGTCCGAGCTGGAGCCCCTGTTCGCCGATCTGGTGCGCTCGGGGTCGCGGGCAGCCGGGAAGACCACCGCCGGGAAGACCCCGGTCGTCGACGACGGACCGGTCTCCGCGGCCGACCGCCTGATGGCCGGCGTCGGTCACGTCTCCGGCTATCTCAGCTTCGTCGGCCCGCTGGTGATGCTGCTGGCCAGCAAGGACGCCTCGCCCTTCGTGCGCCGGCACATCACCGAGGCGCTGAACTTCCAGCTGACGGTCACTGTGGCCACGCTCACGGGCATGGCATTGATCTGGCTGTTCCTGCCCATTCTCGTAGTCGTCGTCGCGACCGTGGGGTGGATGGTCCTGCCTGCGGTCGCCGGCCTCAGCGTGCTGGTGGGCGGCGATATGAAGTACCCCCTCACCTGGCGGCCGGTCCGCGACCAGTAGGCGTCCTCTCCCGAGCCACGCAGCCGGGCTCGGGCGTGCCGCTCAGCGCGGCCGTGGCCGATACGAAAACGGTGGCCCCGCCGGATCGGCGAGGCCACCGTTGCTGTAGCCGGGGCATCGGCCCCGGCGGCCATCACTGCGAGACGCGGCCGTTGAGGTCGCTGGCGGCCTGCTTGGCCCCCGAAGCGGTGGTCTCCTTGGCCTCCTCGGCGTCGCCCTTGAGCTCCGAACCGGTCCCGGCGACCTTGTCCTTGGCGCCCTTGGCCTTGGCGGCGAGCTGGTCGCGGGTCTCGCGGACCTGGTCGCGCGCCTGGTCGAGGTTCTCCTGCCATTCCGCGTCCTGGGCGGCCTGGCGCAGCCGCACCACGCCGTACACCGCAGCGGCGCCCGCGGCGGCCACACCGGCGAAGAGCAGGGTGCGCGGAACGCGGCGGCCGGCTCGGCGCGCCAGCATTCCGCCGCGCTTGGTCTTGCGGGGCTCGACCCGGTTGGCCGCGTAGCTGAGGAGGTCTGCCACGCGGGGCGCGACGGTGTCCTCGACGCGATGCGCCGCGGTCTCCAGGCGAGGAGCGGTCCAGCCGCGGGCCTGGAGGAAACGCTCGGCGGCGTTGGCCCGGGCCAGGTCGGCGTAGGGACCGAACCGGTCGGACTGTTCACGTGCGAGCTGCTGCAGTCGGGCCAATGCCGCCTCAGTCTCGAAGCCGCCCTGGTGGCGCTTCTGTGTTCTGGGCACGGTCGACCTCCTTTACTTTCAGTCTCAGGGTGCCCCTGCCCGCTTGCGGGCGGCCTATTCACGTGGCTGTGGCCACATGCGGCGCCGACCGCGTCTCATCAGGGCTTTTGCGGCGTTATTCGCCTGTTATCACCAACATACTTCTCATTCGTCTCGGTGGCCGCGGTCCGACACGCGCCGACCGGAGGCGGCCACCCGCCGGTTCCGGAGAGGGGCGCACAGCCCGCGCCGGCAGGGCATCGGGCGGGAACGCGGTCGGGCCACTGCGGGTAACGTGGACCGGGCAAGCGAACACAACGGAAAGGCACACCCAGGTGTCCGAGGTCAACGGTCAGCCCCGCGCGCGGCTGAACACCACCCAGGGGACGATCGTCGCCAAGCTCTTCGCGGAGCAGGCCCCCGAGACGGTAGAGAACTTCATCGGCCTCGCCGAGGGGACCAAGCAGTGGATGGACCCCAACACTGGCAAGCCGAGCACGGAGCCGCTGTACAACGGCACGATCTTCCACCGGGTCATCGACGGCTTCATGGTCCAGGGCGGCGACCCGCTGGGCAACGGCCGCGGCGGCCCCGGGTACAAGTTCTCCGACGAGTTCCACCCCTCGCTGAAGTTCGACCGCCCCTACCTGCTGGCGATGGCCAACGCCGGGCCCAACACCAACGGCTCGCAGTTCTTCATCACGGTCGGCACCCCCGACTGGCTGAACAACAAGCACACGATCTTCGGCGAGGTCGTTTCGGGCACCGAGGTCGTCGACACGATCTCCAAGGTCGCCACGAACGCCCAGGACCGCCCCCAGAGTGACATCACCGTGTCCTCCGTCGAGATCGAGCGCTCCTAGCGCGGCGGTTGCACATGAACTCCACTCCCGATGACGGCACCGGTACCGGCGCCGCGGCGGTACCCACGTGCTACCGGCACCGCGACCGCGAGACGTACCTGCGGTGCTCCCGGTGCGACCGCCCGATCTGCCCCGACTGCATCCGCGAGGCGCCGGTCGGCCAGCACTGCCCCGAGTGCGTCGCCGAAGGCAACCGGAGTGTGCGGCGCTCGCGCACCGTGTTCGGCGGCCGCATCGCCACTCGGCCGGTCGTGACCTGGGTGCTGCTGGGCCTGATGGGAGCGGGGTTCGTGGCTCAGCTGGGCGCACCTTGGCTGGTATCCGCCTTCGGCATGTACGGCCAGTCGGTTGTGTACGGCGGGGAATGGCACCGGCTCATCACGTCGGCGTTCCTGCACGGCGGCGTGCCCCATCTGCTGTTCAACGGGCTGGCGCTGTACGTCGTGGGGCGGCAGGTCGAGACGGTGCTGGGCCACGCTCGCTACGCGGTGCTGTGGGTGCTCAGCGCTGTCGGCGGGTCGGCGCTGAGCATGGCGGTGGTGCCGGACCAGCTTTCGGTCGGCGCCTCGGGCGCCATCTTCGGGCTGTTCGGCGCCGTCTTCGTGATCGGCCGCCGACTGCAGCTCGACACCAGGTTCGTCGTCGGGCTGCTCGTGGTGAACCTGTTGATCACCTTCCTGGTGCCCAACATCTCCTGGACCGGCCACATCGGGGGCCTGGTCACCGGTTCGCTGCTTGCGCTCGGCTACGCCTACCTGCCGCTCGACGCCAACCGGGTCGGCGCCGACCGGCAGCGCCGACAGGCCGTCACGCACGCGCTGGCCACGTCGGGTGTGGCCCTGCTGGTCGCCGCAGTGGCGGCCGTCGCGTTCGTCCTGGCGGGCGCACAGCCGATCTAGCCAGCTCCGCGGTACCGCGCGCCGCGCCCCACTGGCGCGGCGCGCCGGGTACGCGACACGGAAGACGGCCGCCGGGCGAGCGCCGCGGCCCGTGTGCATCTGCGCCTCGGCGGTCCGGTGGCGACTCGGCGCGGCGGCGTTCGGGCATACGAAACACAGCTACCCACAGCCTGTGGATAACTCTGTGGACAGCCTCTCTGACCGCTTGTGGAAAACCCGGGCGCCAGGCGTCGCCGCCTGCGTCCCGCCCGGTATCAGTGCCAGCGCGTACTCAGAATGAGCGCCAGGATGATCCCGCCGAAGCCGATGGCCAGGTTCCAGTTCCCCAGGTCACTCATGTAGGGGATCATCGACCCGGCGATGTAGTAGACCGCGATCCACAGCACGCCGACGACCATCACCGCGATCAGCGACGGCAGTACCCAGCGCGGGCTGACCTTGGGCCTGGCCGCCGACGGCGGGGGTGTGTAAACGGCCTTCTTCTTGCGATCGCTGCGGGACTTGGGCACGGTCGCTGCTCCAAAAACGAATCGGCCGGGAACTGACGGTCTCGGTACTTCCAGTCTACGCCCACTACGGCGATTGCGGGACGCCCGCAACCGCGGTGGTTCCGGGCGAAGCCCGAATGGCCTGCACGAAGGCCGCGAATGCCGTTGCGGAACCGGGCCGGATCGGTGCTCGGCGGATCAGAGCTCCGATCCGGCCCCGCTGCGACGTGCGGTGAGACACCCGCCGCATCCCGGCGAGGTCAGTCGCCCTCGCCGCCGCCGAACGGGAAGTCGCCCGGGAACCCGGGCGCCGTGGGCTGTCCCGTGGCCGTCGGGGTCGGATCCGACGTGGGAGTCGGGGACTCTTCCTCCTCCTCTTCCTCGGGCTCGGTGGCCAGCCACACGGTCACCGTGCTGCCCGGGTCGACCTCGGTGCCGGCCGCGGGGTCCTGGCGGGTCACCCGACCGGGCTCGACATCCTCACTGGGCTCCTGCTGGAAGCTGGGCGTGAGCCCGACATCGCTCAGCGCGCTCTGCGCCTCTTCCTGCGTCATGCCGCTCACGTCGGGCACGCCGGTCTGTTCGGGCCCGGTGGAGATGACCAGATCGATCTGGCTTCCGGGGTCGGCGGACTGGCCGCCGGGCGGGCTGGTGCGGATCACCTGGCCCTCGTCGTAGGAGGACGACGCCTCCTCGCTGATATCGCCCACCTCGAACCCGGCGTCCTGCAGCGTCTGCGTCGCGCCGTCGCGATCCTGCCCGACGACGTTGGGGATCTCCTGGGCTCCCGGTCCGGTCGAGATCAGCAGCGTGATGTCGCTGGTGGCGCTGCGCTCCCGGCCCGCGGGCGGTTCGGTGCCGATCGCGTTGCCGGATTCGATGTCGTCGCTGTTCTGCTCATCGACGCTGACATTCTGGAAGCCCGCCTGTTCGAGCTCCTGCTCGGCTTGAGACTGCGACATGCCCTCGACCTCGGGGATCGCGACGGTCTCGGCGGGCGCCTGGGTGAACAGCCACACCGCGAAGCCCAGCGCGGCCACGACCGCGACCGCGAGCAGGATCCACAGCGCGTTGCGCCGCCCCATGCCCTCGTCGCGGTCGTCGTAGTAGTCGTCGTCGTAGTCGTCCCGGCGGCGGCGGTCGTCGACCGGCGGGAGCGCGCTGGTGGCCCCCGCGGGCGCCATGGCCATGGTGCCCGCCTCGGTGGGCATGCCCTGCAGGCCGCGCTGGATGTCCTGGCGCATCTCCTCGGCGGTCTGGTACCGCTGCTCGCGGTCCTTGGTCATCGCCCGCAGCGTGACTTCCTCGACCCAGGCGGGGACCTCGGGGTCGACCTGGGAGGGCGGGACCGGCTCCTCGCGCACATGCTGATAGGCGATGGAGACGGGCGAGTCGCCGACGAAGGGCGGACGGCCGGTGAGCAGCTCGTAGAGGACGCAGCCGGTCGAGTAGATGTCGCTGCGCGCGTCGACCCGCTCGCCGCGCGCCTGCTCCGGCGAGAGGTATTGGGCGGTACCGATGACCTGCGACGTCTGGGTCATCGTCGCCTGGTTGTCGTTCATCGTGCGGGCGATGCCGAAGTCCATCACCTTGACCTCGGCCTGCCGCGTCAGCATCACGTTGGCCGGCTTGATGTCGCGGTGCACGATGCCGTTCTGGTGGCTGTACTCCAGCGCGCGCAGGATGCCGTCGGTGACCTCCGCGCAGCGCTCGGGCAGCAGCCTGCGGTCGTCGTCGAGCAGCTCCTTGAGGGTGCGCCCGTCGACGTACTCCATGATGATGAAGGGGATCGCCAGGCCGTCGACCATGTCCTCGCCGGTGTCGTAGACGGCGATGATCGAGGGGTGGTTCAATGACGCCGCCGACTGCGCCTCGCGCCGGAAGCGGGTTTGGAACGTGTGGTCGCGGGCCAGATCGTGGCGGAGCGTCTTGACGGCCACCATTCGGTCCAGCCGCAGATCACGGGCGCGGTAGACCTCGGCCATGCCGCCCCGCCCGATGGATTGATCGAGCTCGTAGCGGCCGCCGAGTAGCCGTGGCTGAGACATGTCGTGAACTGTTCCTCGTAATCTGCGCGGGGCGCTACGGCCCCGCGGCGCCTGGCGAGTGTCGAATCGTCGCGTGGTTCCCGGTCAGTCCCCCGCCGGCTCTTCCCCGGAGCCGGAACCCCCGTTGCCGCTTCCTCCCCCGCTGCCGCCGGTGTCCGAGTCGGATCCCCCGCTACCGCCACCGCTACCGCCACCGTCACTGCCGCCGGTCGGCTGGGTCTCGCCCCCGCCGCCTCCCCCGCCGGGCTCCTCGGTCGCGGTCGAACCCGAGTCCGGGGGCTGAGCGGTCGCTCCGCCCCCACCGCCGGGGGTGCTCGTCGGTGCCGAGGTCGCCTGCTCGCTGGGCTCCGGCTGGTAGTCGGTCGACTCGTCCTGCGGAGCCGTGTAGTCCTCGGTGTCGTCGTTCTGTTCCGGGGGATCGGGCTGAGTGCCCGACGGCTGCGGAGGCGGTGAGCTGCTCTCGGACTCCTGCGGCTGCAGGTTGCCCACCCTGTCGCCTTCCGGCTCGCGTCCGCTGTAGTACTGCCCTGCCCAGACCACACCCAGCACCAGCACGGCCGTGGCCGCCACCGCGGCAAGAACCATGGGCAGGCTCACCCGGCGCTTCGGTGCGGAGGCGGGGCCAAGACTATCGGAGCCGCGGCCGCCGTCCGCGGGCGGGACCTCGCCGCCGCCGTATCCACCTGCTGCGACGGAGGAGAGCTGCTCGGGAGAGGTGGTCGACGCGCCGCCCGCGACCGTCGTACGGGCGGGGTCGGGCAGGTCCATCGCGGTCGTGGAGCCGCCCATCGCGGCCCCGATGTCGCCGCGCAGCCGTTGCGCGTGCGCCGCCACCTCGCCGGCCGAGCCCGGGCGCGCATCCGGCGCCTTCTCCAGCAGCCGCTCGACCAGCGCCGCCGCTTGGCCGGGCACGGTGTCGGGCAGCGGCGGCGGAGGTTCGCGGGTGTGCGCCAGCGCCAGCGCAAGCGGGGTGTCGGCGGTGAACGGCGGCTCACCCGCCAGGCACTCGTAGGCGACCACGCCCAGGGCGTAGATGTCGGACGAGTGCGTGGCCGGGCGGCCGGACGCCTGCTCCGGCGAGATGTACTGGGCGGTGCCCATCACCATGCCGGTCTGGGTGAGGGTCACCGACTCGTTGCCGCGGGCGATCCCGAAGTCGGTCAGTTTGACGGTGCCGTCTTTGGTGACGAGCAGGTTGCCGGGCTTGATGTCGCGGTGCACGACGCCGCGGGCATGCGCCGCGGCCAGCGCGGCCGCCGCCTGCCCGACGAGGTCGAGCGTGACGCTGGCCTCCAGCCCCTCGTTGCGCCGCAGGATCGACGACAGCGGCTCGCCCGGGACCAGCTCCATGATCAGATACGCGCGCCCGTCCTGCTCGCCGTAGTCGTAGACCTGGGCGATGCCGGGGTGCGAGAGTCCCGCCGTGATGCGGCCTTCCGTGCGGAACCGCTCGCGGGAGGTGGGCTCGGCCATCTGCGCCGGATGCAGCAGCTTGACCGCGACCTCGCGGTTGAGCAGGGTGTCTTCGGCTCGCCAGACGCTTCCCATGCCGCCCGAGCCGATCTGCTCCTCCAGCCGGTAGCGGCCGCTGAGCAGGACACCCTCCAAGGCGCCGTCGGCGCCGGAGGGGCCGGTGGAGCCCGCGTCGTTCTCGCTCACTCGTTGATCACAGCCTCCATCATGTCCTGCGCGATCGGCGCCGCGACCGCGCCGCCGCTCGCATCACCGTTCTCGACGACGACGGCGACGGCGATCTGCGGGTCATCGGCCGGCGCGAAGGAGATGAACCAGTTGTGGGTGTGCCCGGTCCCCGTCTCGGCCGTGCCGGTCTTGCCTGCGACGTCGATTCCGGAGATGGCGCCTGCCGGGCCGGAAGCCTCGTCGCCCTCGGTCACGCCGATCATCATCCGGGTCAAGTCCTCGGCGGTGCCGGAACTGACCGCGTCGGGGAAGGCGACCTCCGGCTGGGCCGCCTTCACCTCCTCCAGGTTGGAGTTCTGGATGGAGTCGATCAGGTAGGGCTTCATGACGTCGCCGTCATTGGCCACACCGGCGGCGACCAGGGCCATCTGCAAGGGGGTGGCCTGGATGTTGGCCTGGCCGATGCCGGCGCGTCCCAGGATATTGGGATCGGTCTCCAGAGGTGCCGAACTTTCGTTCACCGGCAGCGGGATCTCCATCGGCCCCTGGTTGAAGCCGAAGGCGCTGGCCTGATCGTGCAGTTTCTGCCCGCCGAGCTCGATCGCCCAATTGGCCATCGAAGTGTTGCAGGAGATCTCGATCGAGTGCGCGAGTGAGTCGGGCGCCCCGCCGTTGCACGGGCCGTCCCAGGCGTTGGGCAGCGGCTGTCCGAGATCCAGGCTCGCGGGCGCCTCCTGGGTGGACTCCGGGGTGGCGCCGTTCTCCAGCGCCGTGGCGGCGGTGACGACCTTGAAGGTGGACCCGGGCGGATAGACCTGGTTGAGTCCGCGATTCAGCAGCGGCTGCTGCTCGCTGGCCTCCAGCTCGGTCCAGTTCTGGTTGGCCTCTTCGGTGTTGGTGACGCTGGCGACGCTGTTCGGGTCGTAGGTGGGGCTGGAGTAGGACGCCAGCACGGCGCCGGTCTGCGGGTTCAGGGCGACCGCCGCGCCGTTCTTGCCCAGCGACTGCAACCCGTCCATGGCGGCCTGCTGCGCTCCGGAATCCACCGTGAGGTAGACATCGGCGCCCTTGGGCTCCTCACCGGTGAGCATGTCGCGGAAATTGTTGACCGCGAGCAGTTCGTTCGAGCCGTCCAGGAAGGAGTTCGCGGCCCGCTCGATGCCGGTGGCCGAGCCCGCGCGGAACGCGCCCACCACCGGCGCGTACATCGGGCCGTTCTCGTAGTGGCGCTGGTACCGCTCGCTGTCGCCGCCCACCGGTTCGGAGTAGGCGACCTCCTCGCTGCCCACGAGGATCGAGCCGCGGTGCTGGTTGAGGCTCTTGAGGAACTGGCGGCTGTTGTACGGGTGCTCGCGCAGGCTCTCCGCCTGGAACGTCTGGATCCAGGAGATGTTCAGCAGGAGCACCCCGAAGAGCGCCATGGTGAACAGTGCGAGGCGGCGGATCGGCTTGTTCATCGCTGGATCACCTGTGTCGCGCCTTCGTCTTGGATCGCTTGCGGGGCCGGCTTGCGTGCGTTGTTGCTCATCCGCATCAGCAGCGCGAGCATGATCCAACTCGAAAGCAGTGCGGAACCGCCCTTGGCGACGAAGGGGATGGTCGCGCCGGTCATCGGGATGACGCGGGTGACTCCGCCGATGATGACGAAGGACTGGAACCCGATCAGGAAGGAGATCCCCGAAGCGAACATCTTGATGAAGAGCTCTTTAGAGGCCAGCGCGATGCGCATGCCGCGCTCCACCAGCAGTGCTAGCGCCAGCAGGATGACCATGCAGCCGGCCAGCCCCAGCTCCTCGCCGAAGGCCATGAAGATGAAGTCGTTGTGCACCTCGGGCACGAAGCCGGGCTTGCCCCCGCCCAGGCCGGTGCCCGTCATGCCGCCCTCGGCCATCGCGAACAGGCCCTCCACGAGCTGCTGGCTATCGCCGGAGGTCTGGCAGAAGGAGTCGGGATCGGCCAGGTACTTGTCGGTGCAGAAAACGTCGGGGCGGAAGGCGTCGAGCCAGGTGACCATGCGCACGCGGAAGTGCGGGACGAGCGGGTAGATCAGCGCGCAGGCGCCGAAGAACGCCGTGAGGCCGATGGCGATCCAACTGCCGCGATGCGTGGCGACGTAGATCATCGCCAGGAACGTGCCGAACAGCATCAGCGACGTGCCCAGGTCGTTCATCAGGATCACGAGCACGATGATGCAGAAGCCCCACATGGCCGCCATGGGCGCGGTGTCGCGCATCCGGGGGAGGTCGAGGACCTTGAGCGGGCCGATCTTGATTTGCCGCGATGCCAGCGCGAGCACGTCGCGCTTGGTGACCATGTAGCCGGCCAGGAAGATCACCAGGGCGATCTTGGCGAACTCCGAGGGCTGCAGCGTGGTGAAGCCGAGATTCAGCCACTGCTGGGCACCGTTGACGGACATGCCGATGCCCGGGATCAGCGGCGTGAGCAGCAGCACCACCGCGCTCAGCGCCATGATGTAGGGGTAGCGCTGCAGCGTGCGGGGTTCCTTGAGGAAGTAGACGACCGCTGCGAACACCGCCATGCTGCCCGCGGTGAGGATCAGCTGGTTCATCGCGCTGCCGTTGGAGGTGTCGCCCGTGGCCTCGTAGAGGCGCCACAGCATGGCGATGCCGAGCCCGTTGAGCAGGGTCGCCAGCGGCAGCAGCAGCGGGTCTGACCAGGGCGCGAAGAACCGGATGAACAGGTGCGCGAGTACCGCCAGGCCGCCGAACAGCACGCCGTAGACGAACAGGCTGGCGGGCATTTCGCCGTTGCGGGTCAGACCGGCCTCGATGAGCCCGTAGAGCGTGATGCCGACGGCGAACAGCGTCATCACGAGCTCGGCGTTGCGCCGCTTGACCGGCGGCAGCTGTGTGGGGGCCTCGGGCGCAGCCCGCTCCGGGGTCGCGGTCGTCACGTCATTCCCCTCCCGTCGTGGTCTCGACGGTGTCGCCGCCGACCGCGTTCGCCGCCGAGCCGCCGTTCTGCCCGGAGCCGGGGCTCTCGCCGTTCTGCTGCTGCCGGTCGCCGGGACCGGAGCCGGCGGAGAGCCCGCAGGACTCGGGGTCGGCCGCGCATTCGTCGGCCGTTCGGCGGAGTTCGGCGATGCGGCCTTCGGCGTCCTGCCGGTCGTCCAGGGGGATGGTGGAGTCGACGGCGTTGCGCTGGGTCTGGGGCAGGCCGTCGAGGGGGATGTCGGTGTTCTGGATCTGCTCGGCCAGGCTGTAGCCGGCGATGTCGGTGTCGAGGCCCTGGTAGACGGCGACCGTGGAGCCGTCCTCGGAGGGGCCGATGAAGTACTGGTTGCTCAGGTACTGCGAGCCGAAGTAGAAGCCGGCCGCGGCGATCGCGGCGACGATCACGAGGAAGGTGAGGATCATCGGCCACCACCGGCGGGTGCGGCGCTCGGGTTCGGGTTCGGGGTCGCGGGGGCGGCGCGCGTCTCCGTCGACCGGGATGCGCTCCATCTCGGCGGTGTCGCCCGACGAGCGGTTCAGCCCTTGGGCGCGGCCGGCGGGGGTGTCGGGGGTCATCACCGGCTCGCGGCGCTGGTCGGCGGCGCCGACGACGGCGGCCTCCTGGGTGGGTCCGCCGGGGTCGGTGGCGGTGTCGATCACGTCGGCGACCACGGCGGTGATGTTGTCGGGGCCGCCGCCGCGGTTGGCGAGGTCGATCAGTCGGCGCGCGGCCGCATCGGGGTGCGGCTCGGACTCCAGCGTCTGGCGGATGGTGTCGGTGCTGACCACCCCGGAGAGCCCGTCGGAGCAGAGCAGGTAGCGGTCGCCGACACGGGCCTCGCTGATGGAGACGTCGGGGTCGACCTGGCTGCGGCCGTCGAGGGCGCGCAGTAGGAGGGAACGCTGGGGGTGGGTGGCGACCTCCTCCTCGGTGATCTTGCCTTCGTCGACGAGGGTCTGCACCAGCGTGTGGTCGTGGGTGATCTGAGCGAACTCCTCGCCCCGCAGCAGGTAGGCGCGGGAATCGCCGACGTGGATCATGGCGACGCGCGCACCCGACCAGAGCATGGCCGTTAGGGTGGTGCCCATGTTCTCCAGGCGGGGCTCGTCCTTCACCCGCTGGGCCAGCGTGGAGTTCGCGTTCTCGACGGCCTGCTGGAGGGAGTCGACCATCTCCTCGGTCGTGGGGACATCGTCGTCCAGAGCCCTCAGGGTCGAGACGGCGATGGCGCTGGCGATTTCACCGCCGGCATGACCGCCCATTCCGTCGGCGACCGCGAGGAGGTACGGGCCGGCGTAGGCGGAGTCTTCGTTGCCTTCGCGGAGGCATCCTACGTCGGAGTACGCCGCGTATCGGAGAGCGATTGTCATTTGCGCAGTTCCAGGACGGTTTTGCCGATGCGGATGGGTTGTCCGACCGAAATGGGCTGGGGGCGGGTCAGCCGCTGCTGACCGAGGTAGGTGCCGTTCGTCGACCCGAGGTCCTCGACGACCCAGCGGCCCTCGTCGGAGAAGATGCGGGCGTGCCGACCGGAGGCGTAGTCGTCGTTGATGACCAGGGTCGCGTCGTTGGCCCGTCCGATGACGATCGGCTGCGACGTGAGGTTGAGCGAGGTACCGGCGAGCGGCCCCTTGGTGACGACCAGGGCGCGCGGCTCGTTGCGGCGCCCGCGCGGGGGACGCGAGGGCGCGGGACGCCGTTCCTCGCTGCGCTTGCTGCGCTTGGACTTGCTCTTGGCGGGGCCGAGGAGATCGGTGCGGATGACGCCGACCGCCATTATCACGAACAGCCACAGCACGCAGAGGAACGTGATCCTGATCAGCATGAGGGTCAAGTCGGACATTGAACTGCTCTTCAGCCCCTGTCGTGCTCCGGCGAGGTGGCGATCATCGGAGCCGCCACCGCGACTACTCGGCGTCGGACCCTAGGAGATCGTGGCGGAAAAGCCGAACGAACTCAATGGAGGGAACCCTAGGGGGCCGCCGCCGGTGATTCGGCCGCCGAGGGCCGTTCGGCCCCGGCCGTGTATGGGTGGTGGAAGTCTCCCCCGTCTGCTTGTGACGCGGGGAGCGGGGGATCGGTTGCAGGTTTCCGGGCGCGGTCGGCGCGGAGGAGGACGCGATCGGGTCAGTCGCGGCGGAAGGTCATGGTCGTGCGGCCCAGGCTGATGCGGGTGCCGTCGACCAGGCGCGCTCGCTTGACCTGCTGTCCGTTGACGAAGGTCCCGTTGGTCGAGCCGAGGTCGACGAGGACCGCTTCGTCGTCCTCCACCCGGATCTCGGCGTGGTGGCGGGAGACGCCGTTGTCGACCAGCCGCAGGTGGCAGTCGGTCCCCCGGCCCAGCAAGGTCACCTGCGTGTTCAGCACGAACGACTGCTGCATGCCCTGGCTTGCGGCCGACCCCTCGGCGGTGGCTCCCCCGGGGGAGATCAGCAGCCGCGGGTGCCCCTGGACGTCGGAGGCGCTGCGGGGCTGGTCGCTGACCGGCTGGCGGATCTCGCCGCTTTCGACCGTGGAGCCGCGGATCACGCCGGAGCGGATGCGGAACCGGCCGATCTGCAGGTCGTCCTCCGCCTTGAAGTGGACCCGCACCGGACCGACGAAGGAGTACCCCTGCTCCGTCGCGTAGTCGCGCGCGAGCTTGGCCAGCTCTTGGCCGATGGTGTCGGCCAGGGCGTCCATCTGTTCGGCGTCCTCGCCGGAGAGCTCCACGACGAAGTCGTTCGGCACCAGGGTGCGGCCCTGGGCCACGATGGCGGCGCGCTCGTCCATCTCCCGCTGGACGGCGCTGGCGATCTCGACCGGTTCGAGCTTCGACTTGAAGGCCCGAGCGAAGGTGCCTTCGATCATGCCTCCAAGCCTGCGCTCGAAGCGTTGGAGCACTCCCACGAGGTACCTCCCTTACTCCACTCCGGATGTACAAACGATCGTAACCGGGTAATCGTCCCCTTGGACTCACACGCGCCCTCCGGCGCCGATCCGGCCACTTCGGCTGCGCCGGCGCCCGGGGCGGTCCGCAGGGCCGGGGGGTACAGCGGTGGAGGCAAAACCGTGTACGGACCTCGCGCCGTCCGTGCTAATCTGCAGAGTGTCGCCGACGGACGCGAACCGGGCCTCCAGGTCCGAGCGAACCGCCGGTAAATCCACTGTATATGGTGTGCGATCATGTACGGGTACAGGTCACTCGGGCGGGTGGCGGAACGGTAGACGCGCACGGTTCAGGTCCGTGTGTCCGAAAGGACGTGAGGGTTCAAATCCCTCCTCGCCCACACAGCGGAATCCGGGATTCACCCCGGTTCCCCGGAAGTTCGAGAACGGGCCCGGTCGCGGTAGGCGGCCGGGCCCGTTCTCGTCGTGCCGCGCCGCCGGCGGCCGCGGGCGAACGGAGGCCGCCGCAGAGGCCGTGCGAGACTGCCGGGGTGAGCTTGAGCGAACGACTCCACACCGTCGGGCGGCCGCTGGTCGACGAGCAGCTCGCCCATCCCACCGTGGCCGGAATCGCCGGCGGCGACCTCGACGAGCGCACCTTCGCGTCCTGGCTGGAGCAGGACTACCTCTACCTGCTCGACTACGTCCGCGTCTTCGCCCGGCTGGCCTGGCAGGCGCCGCCGGCGCACCTGGAGTCGCTGATCGACCTGGCCCACTCCACCCTGCACGAGGAGCTGGAGCTGCACCGGTCGCTGTCGGCCGAGTTCGGCGCCGACTTGGACGGGGCGAGCAAGGGGCCGGTCTGCCGGGCGTACACGTCGTGGCTGATCGCCGCCGCGGCCGACTACGGCGAGGGCCTCGCGGCCGTGTACCCGTGCATGTGGGGCTACTCCACCCTCGGCGCCGAGCTCGCCGAGCGGGCGGCGGCGGCCGGACCGCGCTACCGGCGGTGGATCGAGACCTACTCCGATCCCGGATTCGCCGAGCTGACCCGCCACGTCGCCGGGATGCTGGAGGAGTCCGGCGTCGACCCCGAGCGCGCCGAGGAGCTGTTCCTGCAGGGCATGCGCTTCGAGGTCGACTTCTGGACCGTTCCGGAGTAGCCGGGGTTGGATCAGGGAGCCAGGACGGCGCCCAGGTCTTCATAACGTTGCATCTCGCAGCCGTCGGCCTTGGTGAGTTCGGTGTCGATGCTCTCGCCGCCGACATGGCCCTGGACGCGGGCGACCTGCGGGCCGCCGTAGATGAAGGTGCACGGGCTGTTCTCGGGGACCTCCTCGAACGCCTCGGCTCCGCCGGCGTCGGCGAGGTCGGCGCAGGCGGCCTCGGGCGCCGGGTGGTCGCCGCCCGCCGGATGGCAGGTCAGCCGCCAGTGCTTCGGGTCGGTCGGGGAAGGGCTGGGTACGGGCGAGGGGTCGGCGGCGCCGCTCGGCGCCGCGGAGCCGACGGTGGTGATGTCGATGGTCAGTACAGTCTCGGCTGGACGGCCGGTGCCCGAGGACGAGGGACTCGCGTCGGCCGGAGTCGGCTCCGGCGGGGTGCGGACCTCGGAAGGGCCGCAGCCCGCGGCGGCCAGGCCGAGAGCTGCGAGCAGGGCGACCGGCACCGGCGCTGCTGCTGTCATCCGTGTACGCATACCCTGTTCGACGTGGTGGGACTCGGGGCGGTTCCCTCGGTGACGCCCGAGCCACGTACCGTCGCCGCGCCGCAGGTGCGCCGTCGGCGCCCGGCCGCCGTGCGCGGGTCGGCGGCGGTTCCGTCGAACTTCCGCCGAGTCCGCGATCGGGGTCCGCGGGCGTCCGCGGCCCCGAGACAGAGGAGAGTAAGGAGTGTCCGTTGTCCGCTGAGAGTGTGCCCGTGATCGCGGTCGGTTCGGTTCCCCCGGACGGAGTCGTGCTCGACGTCCGCGAGGACGACGAGTGGGCGGCGGGCCACGCGCCCGGGGCGCTGCACATCCCGCTGGGGCGGTTGCCCGAGCGGGCCGCGGAGGTTCCGCGGGACCGCCAGGTCTACGTGGTCTGCCGCGTCGGCGGGCGTTCGGCGCAGGCGGTCCAGGCACTCAACGAGGCCGGCTGGCAGGCGGCCAACGTCGCCGGCGGGATGCAGGCGTGGGCGCTCGCGGGCCGCGAGATGGTCAGCGACGGCGGCGACGAGCCGCACGTGGCCTGACCGCGCCCTCGTCCCGAGGGGCCGCTTGACCTGGGGCGGCCGTCGTCGCCTGGGCGCACGGCTCGAACCGCCCCGGTGCTCGGATGTCTGCTTTTGGGGAAAGGCGAACCGCTCGGGCGGTCTCGGGTGGCACTATGTCGAGGTGGCCCCCGATCACTTCGCCCCAAGCGCCGACGCCGTCATGGCGTACGCCGCCGACGCGATCGTGGCCGTCGACACCGATCTCCGGATCGTGCTGTGGAACCCGGCCGCCGAGCGGATGTTCGGCTGGACCTTCGCCGAGGTCGCCGGCCGCCCCCTGCCGATCGTGCCCGACGAGCTGATGGCGGAGCACCACGCCGTACTGGAGCGGGTCAGGGCGGGCGAGCCGCTGTCGATCGTCAGCCGCCGGCTGCGCCGCGACGGCAGCGTCCTCGACGTGCGTATCGACACCAGTTCGCTTTGGGACGGGGGCAGGCTGACGGGCTGGGTGGGGGTCTTCCACACCTATGAGGAGATCGGTGCCGTCCAGAGCCACATGACGGAGCGGGCGCGGCTGGTGCGCCGCCTTACCGACGTGGTGGCCGACATCAACGCCGATCTCGATCTCGACGCGGTGCTCGACCGCATCGCCCACAGCCTGACCGAGCTCACCGGGGCCGACGCCGGCGGGTTCGCGCTGATCGAGGACGACCAGCTTCGCCTGGTGAGCCTGACCCGGCTCTCCGACCACCTGCGCGGCTACCAGGCCCCGCTGGAGTCCAGCCTGTTCGGCGAGCTGCTGCGCAGCGGCAAGACCGTGCTGCTGGCCACCGACGACACCCGCAGCCTGGACGACCTCATCTGGGCCGATCTGGAGGGCCTGCACACCATTGCGCTCGGGGTGTCCAACGTCCAGGGTCGTCCCTACGGCGCGCTGTACGCGCTCTACAGCAGGCGCAAGGTCGGCCACGTCGAACTGGAGCTGCTGGAGCTGCTGGCGGCCCACGCCGGGGTGGCGCTCGGCAACGCCATGGCGTACCGCGAGATCGTGCGCCAGCGGGCGCACGAGCACGCCGTGGTCGACTCCAGCGCCGACGGCATCGCCGTGCTGGGCGCCAGCGGCCTGGTGCGCAAGTGGAACCGGTCGGCGGCGGAGCTGACCGGTTACGCCATGGCCGACGCGGTGGGGCGCCATCCGCCGTTCCCGCTGCCGGCCCGCCAGGGCGAGAACATCCGGCACCGGCTGGACAACGGTCGGTGGTTGGAGATCCTGATCACCGACATCCCCGAGACCGCCGAACGCGTCGTCGACTTCCGCGACATCACCGAAGCCAAGGCTCTGGAGGAGGAGAAGGACCTCTTTCTGGCCACCGCCGGCCACGAGCTGCGCACCCCCATCACCGTCGTGCAGGGGTTCGCCTCCACTCTGATGCGGCGCTGGGAGCAGCTCGACGACGACGCGCGGCGCAGCGCCGTAGAGACCATCGCGGAGCGCTCGGGCACGCTCGCCCGGCTGGTGGAGAACCTGCTGCTGGGATCCGACGCCCGCGAGGCCGAGTTGAAAACGGCCAACCACGCCTTCGATCTGCTGCGGCTGCTGCAGGACAGCGCGACGGCCTTCCAGCCCTTCTCCGCGCGGCACACGCTGGTGCTGCAGACGCCCGACCACCTGCCGCCGGCGCTGGGCGATCCGACCGCCACCGACGTCGTCGTCGGCCAGTTGCTGGAGAACGCGTTCAAGTACTCGCCCGAGGGCGGACGCGTCGTGCTGCGGGCGGAGGCGGAGGGTCCGCACGTCGCGGTGTGCATCGAGGACGAGGGAGTGGGCATCCAGCCGGGCGACGAAGAGCGCGTCTTCGGCCGGTTCGTGCAGGGAGAGGCGGGCGACCGCCGCAGGTTCGGCGGGATCGGGCTGGGGCTGTACATCGCCCGCCGCCTGGCTCGCGCGCAGGGCGGCGACGTCACCGCGCACGCCCGAGACGTCCGTGGCACCCGGATGAGATTCACATTACACGCGGCCTCCGGCGACGACTCCGAAATACCCGACATCCCGGACTAGCGGCCGATCCGTGCCGTCGCGGCGCTGTCGTGCCGTCCGCCCGTGTGCGCTGCGGCGGAGACGAGACCCGATGATGTGTTTCCGGGGTGGGCGAACGGGGCATTTCGGCCCTGGCAGGGTCGCATGCCAGGACTTTGCCGCGAACCGACCAAGTGAATACGGGCAGGATCGGGTCGGGGCGTGGGCGCAGGCTCGTGCTCCCTCAGGTGGCTGAGTAGGAACAGGACGCGCGGGTTGAGCGCCGAGGAACGGGAGAACGGACGTGTCGAGGGTTGTACTGCTGCCGCACGCGGCGTCGAGTGTGACGAGCGCGCGCCGGCGGCTCTGCTCTGATCTGCACGCCCGCGGAGTCGACTCCGCCCGTGTGGACGACGCCGCCATCGTCATGAGTGAACTGCTGAGCAACGCCCTGCGCCACGCGGCTCCGCTGCCCGGTCCCTTCCCGCCGGGGTGCGTCCAGGTGCGCTGGGACATCGGCCGCGGATCCAGAGCGCTTTCGCCGGAAGGATGGCTGGAGGTCGCGGTCTGCGACGGCGGCGCCGAGACCCTTCCGCGCCTGGCACGCCCGTCGCTGTCGGCCCTCGGCGGCCGCGGCCTCGGCATCGTCGAACACGTCGCCGCCAAGTGGGGGACCGAGGTCGACGACCGCGTCACCACGGTGTGGGCGGTTTTGGAGGCGGCGGCGCTGGGCGGAACCGCCGGCGGCGCCGGCGCCGAGGCCCGCGATCACGAGCCCGGCCTCGACGGTGCCGAGGGTGCGCTGCGTGATCGAGGCGATTCCGGCGAGCCCGTCGCGGGCGCGCGGTGGCAGCAGGCGGCCCGGGCCTGACCGCGGGGTCGTCACGCTCGGTGTGCAACGAGCCGCCGTGTCCGCGGAGGCCGGACTCTTACCGCAGATCGTCACCGATGTCCCGAAACGCCGTCGCCCAAGTGGCCAGCACTCCCCGTGGGCGCTACAGTCTCGACTGTGGAGTTGAAGATCTCAAGTCAATCTCAGGGTGATTGCGCAGTCGTCACTGTGCGCGGCGAGATTGACCTCTATACGGCACCGCAGCTGCGCAGCGGGCTCGTCGACGCGCTCGACGACGGTGCGCGGCGCCTCGTGGTCGACATGTCGCGGGTGGAGTTCTGCGACTCGACCGGTATGAGCGTCCTGCTGTCGGTCATGAAGCGCGCACGTGAGAAAGACGGCGACCTCGAACTGGTGGCCCCCAAGCCCGCGGTGCGCAAGATTCTGGAGGTCACCGGACTCGACGCCGTCTTCACCGTCGCGGATTCCAGCGACGCGCTCCACGCGGCGGCCGAGTCGAGCCCCAGCGCATAACCGCGTCGGCCGCGCCGACCGGAGCGGCCCTTGCGTGTTCTTCCGTACCGGCTACGGCGTCGGCGAGGGTCCATGAGCGAGCGTTCCGTCCCTGACCCCGCCTCCCCCGGTCTCGCCGTCGTGATCGCTGCGCGCGACGAGGAGTGGCTGATCGGCGCGACGGTGCGCGCGGCGGCGGCGCTCCCCGGAGCCGCCGTCGTCCTGGTCGTCGACGACGGCTCGCGTGACGACACCGCCGCGGTCGCCGGGGCCGCCGGTGCGCTGGTGCTGCGCCACGGCGCCAACCGCGGCAAGGGCGCGGCCATGGAGACCGGTGCGGAGGGCGTCCGACTGCTTGAGGACGCCGCTCCCCGGTCGGCGCCCCGCCACCTGCTGTTCCTCGACGCCGATCTCGGCGAAAGCGCCGCCGGGGCGGCGCCGCTGGCCGAGCCGGTGTGCTCGGGGGCTGCGGACATGACGATCGCGCTGCTTCCGCCGACCCGGCTGCGCCTCGGGGGGCACGGCTACGTCGGCGCCTTCGCCCGTGACGGTATCCGCCGTGCCACCGGCTGGGAGCCCGAGCAGCCGCTCAGCGGACAGCGCTGCCTGACCCGTGCCGCGTTCGAGTCCGTGCGCCCGCTCGCCGCCGGATTCGGTGCCGAGACCGGCATGACCGTCGACGTGCTGCGCATGGGTTTCACCGTCGTCGAGGTGGACGTCCCGCTGGAGCACCGGCCGACCGGTACCGACCTGCGCGGCCAACTGCACCGCGCGCGGCAGTTCGCCGCCATCGCGCGGGCGCTGGCGGAGCGCGAACTGCGCCCCGCCCTGGCGCGGCGCGGCCGCCGCCTGCGCCAGGACGTCCGCGCGGCCGCTTCGGCCACTGCGGCCACCGCCCGAAGGGCGTCCCGTCGGCGTCTTATGGGGAGGTGAGCGGGGACGTGCCGCTCGGCGTCCCGTTGTCGCCGATCTTCCTCCCCGGATCGGCGACAGGCCGTGCCCATCGGGCGGGGTGCTCGCCGGTGGCGGTTGCGGCGGGGCGGCGAGGTCGGCGGTGGGTTGGGCCTGCGGTCGACGGGTCGGGTGCTCGCCGGTGGCGCGCCGGGCGGGGGCGGCGTTGGGCCGCCGTAGGCCCGGCGCGGCTTGGCCCGTCTATCGCGAACTTATGGTCGCAGGTAAGCGTATTCCGCGGCCATAAGTTCGCGATCATCGCCGGATGGACCGGCATAGGGGACCTACCGGCGCCGGTAGGTCGGCTGGGTGTCGCCGTGTCCCCTGCCGGGCCCGCACAGGGTGGAGGCAGCGCGGCGGGGCGCGGTCGCGGGTGCCCGCACGCCGACACCCCGATCACCGCAGGCCCGGCCCCGCCGGCGCCGTCGCTGCTCCGCCGGATGGGTCACCGGCGAGCGCCCGGCCCGGTGGGCGCGGGCCCAGCCATCCGCCGCCCTCGGCGCCGCTTTTCAGCCGAGTCCACCCGCCACCCGGCAGACTGACAAGGCCGCCCAGCAGACCGAGGCCGCTTCGCCGGCCGCCGCCACCGGCGAGCACCCGACCCGGTGACCGCGGGCCCGGCCCACGGCGCAACCCGCTCGGAGGCCGTACTCAACCATCCAGCCTCCGCGAAACGCGGAGAGTGCCGTTCGTATAACCCGCGGTAGCGGTTATTCTCACACTGTGGTGACTACCTTGACTACGTCCCTGGTCGTTTTCGCGGCGCTCGCGGGCCTCACCGGACTGGCTCTCGGCGCCTACGCCCTGCTCCGGACCCGCGCGGTCGTGGCAGACTGCCGCGCCCTGGTCCACCGGCTGCTCCCCGACGGCAGCGGTCTGGACGCGCGCGCCGTGCGCGACGTCGCGGTGGTGCGCTACGACGCTCTGGAGGAGATGTCGGGCGCGCGCTCCTTCTCGCTGGCCCTGCTCAACGCAGCCGGCGACGGTGTCGTGGTGACCTCGATCAACGGCCGCACCGAATCCCGCACCTACGCCAAGACCATCGAGCAGGGCAGGGCGGAGGAGGCGCTTTCGCCGGAGGAGTACCGCGCCATCCGGGCCGCCCGGCTCGGCCAGGGCCCGAACCACGCCCGCGGCGACGAGCCCGCGGCCGCGCCCGCGCCGCGTTCGGGCGGCGGGACCGAGCACGCCCGCCACCGGGCCGAGCAGGACGGCGACGGTGCGCAGTCGGCATCGGCGGACACGGGGGCGTCCACCGCGGCGCGCGACGACGACACCGCCGCGGTCCGTCCGCTCGGTGCGGCCCCGAGCGGGCCGACCGGCGCGTCCGACTGAGCCGGAGCAGCCGAAGGCCCTGAGGCCGACCGCGCCGCGGCCACGCACGTCGCACTGCTCACGGGTATAACCTCGGGAGTATGCGCTATGCCTATCTCGGCCCCGAGGGCACCTTCACCGAGGCCGCCCTCCGCGCGCTCGTACCCGACGCGCCGGAGTCGGCCCGGGTGCCCTACGCCGGAGTCGACTCCGTCTTCGCCGCGATCCGCCGCGGCGACGTCGACGGCGGTACGGTGCCGCTGGAGAACTCCGTCGAGGGCGGAGTCACCGCCACGATGGCCGAGCTCATCAACGGCGATCCGCTGCTGATCGCGGCCGAGGCCGCGCTGCCCGTCGAGTTCACCCTCTTCGGCCGCCAAGGCGCGGCCCTCGCCGACGTCAAGCGCATCGCCACCCACCCGCACGCGCTGGCGCAGTGCCGCCGCTGGCTCGCGGGCCGCCTCCCCGACGCCGAGGTGTTCACGGTCTCCTCCACGGCGGCGGCGGCCGAGAGCGTCGCCGAGCCCGGCAGCCCCTACGACGCCGCCATCTGCGCGCGCATCGCCGGTGAGCGCAACGGGCTGCACCCCCTGGCCGTGGGGATCGGCGACCGCTCCGACGCCGCCACCCGCTTCATCCACCTCGTACGGCCGCAGCCGCTGCCCGAGCCCACCGGCGCGGACCGCACCTCCCTGGTGGCGTTCCTGTCCGACGACCACCCCGGCGCGCTGGTCGAGCTGCTCAACCAGTTCGCCGTGCGGGGGGTCAACCTGACCCGGCTGGAATCCCGGCCCACCGGGGACGGCCTGGGCCGGTACTGCTTCTGCCTGGACGCGGACGGCCACGTAGCGGAGCCCGCGGTCGGCGAGGCGCTGATGGGGCTGCGCAGGCTGTGCAAGGAGGTCCGGTTCCTCGGCAGCTACCCGCACGCCGAGGCCGACACCGAGCTGACCCCGTTCATGCCCTCACGCGGCACCACCAGCGCCGACTTCTACGAAGCACAGGAGTGGCTGGGCCGCATCCGGGCGGGCGAGGTCGGCTGAACGGCCTCGGCACGGCCCCACCGCCGCCTCACAGTGCCCAGTCGGCCTGTGCACCAGGACGGTGCTCCCGCTCCACCACCCGGGACAGCTGCGCGCGCAGCGCCTTCTCCAGAGCGGCGTCCTCGGGGCAGAGGTAGGGCAGCTGCTTCAGCGCGGCCAGTACCTCCGCCGCCGTCATCGCACCGAGCGCCTTCATCGGCCACACCTGCGACATGGTTCGCGGCTCCCTCCCGTCGACGGCGCCGCCCTCCGCGGCGCACCCGCTTCTGCAGACACGGCGGCGGGGCCCGGCTATGACGCGGCTTCGCGGACGCGATCGCGCGGTGCCTCCAGCGGCCCCGGCACGCTCGCCGCCGGGGGAAACGATGTGTCGGCCTTCGCGATCACCGGTAGCCTGCAGTCGTGATCGACCTCCGTGCTCTCAGAGACTCCCCTGACCGCCTGCGCGCTTCGCAGCGGGTCCGCGGCGAGGACGAATCCGCCGTCGACCGCCTGCTGGACTTCGACTCCCGCCACCGCGCCGCCCTCGCCCGCTTCGAGGGGCTGCGCGCCGAGCAGAAGAGCGTGGGCAAGTCCGTGTCCTCGGCGGCTCCCGAGGAGCGGGAGTCGCTGCTCACCAAGGCCAAGGAGCTGTCCGCCGACGTCAAGCAGGCGGAGGCCGAGGCCGGCGAACTGAGCGCCGAGGTCGACCGGCTGCTGCACGAGATCCCCAACATCGTCGACGAGGACACCCCCGAGGGCGGCGTCGACGACTTCCGGGTGCTGGAGCACGTCGGCACGCCCGCCGAGTTCGACTTCACCCCGCGCGACCACCTGGAGTTGGGCGAGCTGCTCGGCGCCATCGACACCGACCGCGGCGCCAAGGTCTCCGGGGCGCGGTTCTACTTCCTTACCGGCGTCGGCGCGCTGCTGGAGCTGGGGCTGCTGAACCTCGCCATGCAGCAGGCGGTGGCCGACGGGTTCACCCCGATGGTCCCGCCGGTGCTCGTGCGGCCCGAGACCATGGAGGGCACCGGCTTCCTAGGTGCGCACGCCGACGAGGTGTACCGGCTGGAGGCCGACGACCTCTACCTGGTCGGCACCTCCGAGGTGCCGCTGGCCGGCTACCACGCCGACGAGATCCTCTCCGCCGACGCGCTGCCCAACCGCTACGTGGGCTGGTCGTCCTGCTTCCGCCGCGAAGCCGGCTCCTACGGCAAGGACACCCGCGGCATCATCCGGGTGCACCAGTTCAACAAGGTCGAGATGTTCGTCTACACCCATCCCGACAACGCCCGCGAGGAACACGAGCGGCTGCTGGGCTGGGAACGCCGGATGCTGGACAAGCTGGAGCTGCCTTACCGCGTCGTCGACATCGCCGGCGGCGACCTCGGCACCAGCGCGGCCCGCAAGTTCGACTGCGAGGCATGGCTGCCCACCCAGGGCCGCTACCGCGAGCTGACCTCCACCTCCAACTGCACCGACTTCCAGGCGCGGCGGCTGAACATCCGCTTCCGGGAGGACTCCGGCAAACCGCGCTTCGCCGCCACGCTGAACGGCACGCTGGCCACGACCCGGTGGATCGTGGCCATCCTGGAGAACCACCAGCGCGCCGACGGCTCGGTCGTGGTGCCCGAGGCACTGCGGCCCTTCGTCGGCCACGACGTGCTGTACCCCGTCAAGTAGCGGCCGGGAACTCCACCCCGGCCGCCGGTGTTCGCGGTTACAGGTAGGGGCCCGAGCCGGAGCCGCCGCGCTCGGACTCCTCGGGGGCGCCCATTCCCGCCGGCAGTGCCTTGCGCATGTTCTCCAGCTGTGCCCGGGCAGCCATCTGCTGGGCGAACAGGGTGGTCTGGATGCCGTGGAACAGGCCCTCCAGCCAGCCCACGAGCTGAGCCTGGGCAATGCGCAGTTCGGCGTCGCTGGGAGTGCTGTCCTCGGTGAAGGGCAGGGTCAGCCGTTCCAGCTCCTCCACCAGTTCCGGGGCGAGGCCGTCTTCCAGCTCCGTGATGGAGTTGGTGTGGATCTCGCGCAGCCGTGCCCGGCTCGCTTCGTCCAGCGGGGCGGCCTTCACCTCGTCGAGCAGTTGGCGGATCATGCTGCCGATCCGCATCACCTTCGCCGGCTGCTCGACCATCTCGCTCAGCGGGCGCTGGCCGCCCTGCTGCTCGTCCTCGGCCGCGCCGGAGTCCGAATCGGCGCCCGCGGCGCCCATGACCAGCACATGCTGCTGCTGGTCCCCGTCGAATCGGTCGCTCATGAATCCCTCACCTAGCGGCATGCGTGTCCTGCGGTAGTCGTCAAAGGGTGAGCACGATCTTGCCGACGTGCGCACTCGATTCCATGATGCTGTGGGCTTCGGCGGCGCGCTGCAGCGGCAGTGTCCGGTCCACGATAGGCCCGAGTGAGCCGTCGGCGACCAGCGGCCACACGTGCTCGGCGACCCCGGCGACGATGCGCGCCTTCTCGTCGGCGGGGCGCGAGCGCAGGGTGGTGGCGTGCACCGAAAGCCGCTTCACGAGCATGCGGCCGAGGTCGAGCTCCGCGCTGCGGCCGCCCATCAGCCCGATGATGGTGAGCCGGCCGCCCACGTTCAGCGAACGCACGTTCTGGGCCAGGTAGGACCCGCCCATGATGTCGAGGATGACGTCGGCCCCGGCGCCGCCGGTCTCCTGCTTCACCCGGTCGGTGAAGTCCTCCTCGCGGTAGTTGATGCCCACGTCGGCGCCCAGTTCGCGGCACCTCGCGAGTTTCTCGGCGCTGCCGGCGGTGGTGAGCACCCGCGCGCCGCGCGCGTGCGCGAGCTGGATGGCGAACGTACCGATCCCGCTGCCGCCGCCGTGCACCAGGAGGGTCTCGCCGGAGCGCAGCCCGCCGGCCATGAAGACGTTGGACCACACCGTGCAGGCGGCCTCCGGCAGTGCGGCGGCCGTGGCGAGGTCGACACCCTCGGGCACGGGCAGCAGTTGGCCCGCCGGCACGGCCACGCGCTCGGCGTAGCCGCCGCCGCTGAGCAGTGCGCAGACGGTGTCGCCGACCGACCAGCCGGAGTCCTCCGTGCCGGGTCCCAGCGCCGCGATGCGTCCGGAGCACTCCAGCCCGGGGTACTCGGGAGCGCCTGCCGGAGGCGGGTAATTGCCCTGGCGCTGGTTGATGTCGGCACGGTTGGCCGCGGTGGCGGCGACGTCGACGAGGACCTCGCCTTCGCCGGGGGTGGGATCGGGTACCTCGGTCCAGGTCAGAACGTCGGCCGGGCCGGGTTCGGTGATGACGATCGCGTGCATGCCGCAACGCTACCCACGGGCGGGCTGCCCGCGCCTCCCCCGGTGGACGGGTTGTGGACGGCCGGCGCGCATCCGCCCGCGGGTGTCCGGTTTTGGCCGCGGTCCGTATCTTTGTTGGCGGAGGAGAGAATATCCGTGAGTCCGGGTCTGGTCCCCGATGTCCCCGTCGAGCGGCCAGGCGGCAAGCGAAGCGGACATCGCGCACCCGAGCGAGCGCCTTGAGGAGAACCGCGTTGGCACACCGAGAGCACGACGGTTCGGAGCATGCCGGTACGCGTGCCTGGGACAGGGGGCCCGACCAGGACGGCGACCGCGATCCCCGCTCCGGTGCCGGGCCGGGAGAGGCACGCGGCGACCGCGGGCCGGACTCGTCTCCGGCCGACCAGTGGTTCGGCGACGCACCCCCTCCGCCCTACGCCATCGAGGAGGGTTCGGTCCCGCCGCCCCCGTACGCCGTCGGCGGCGCCGGGGACTACGAGGCCGAGCAGCCGGCGGCGCGGCCGCACCCGCACCCCGCCGCACCCGAGCAGCACGGATACCCGCGAGGCGGCCCCGGCGCGGCAGGACCGCAGGCAGGCGATCCCCGCGGCCCGGGCGACTCCGCGGACGGCCGCAGGCCCCTGAGTCCTCAGGGCCCGCCCGTCGGCGGGCAGCAGCCTCCGCCCGACCTGTACCGCCCCGCACCGGGACACCACCCCGCCCCGCCGCCGGGCATGCCCGGTCCGCCGCGCCCGCAGCAGGGCGAGGGCGGCCCGCAGCCGCCCGGACCCGAGCAGTACCCGCCGGGAGCGCAGCCTCCCGGCCCGTACCGGCAGCCGCAACAGGGCCCGCAGCCTGATCAGGGCCCGCAGCCTCAGCAGGGGCAGCCTTCCGGCCCCTACCCGGCTCCGGGTCCGCAGGGCGGGCCCCACCAGCAGCCGCAGCAGGGTGCCCACCCCCACCAGGGGCCTCCCTCGGGCCCGTATCCCGCCCCGGGGCCTGCTCCCGGCGCCGACCCGCGGTCAGTTCCTCCCAACCACCCGCCGCAGGGGCCGCCGCAAGGCCCGCCGCCAGCCCCGGACCGCCCGGCACCGCCCGGCGCCTACAACGGACAGCCGATCGGCTCGGGCCCCGTTCGGCCCGCCGACGGCGGCGGCGCCGTGCCTCAGCCCCCGCCGGGCGCACCCGGCTCCGCGGAACACCGGGAGCCCGCTCCCGGCGGCGGCGGTCCGCTGTGGAACCGCGGTGAGCCGGGCGACGACCGCCCGCACCGATCAGCGGAGGACGGTGCCGAGGGGCACGCCGGGGGGCCGCCGTGGTCGAACGGCCGTGCGGCTCCGGGAGATCCGAACCTTGCGGCGGGACCGGCCGCGCCCTCCGGTCCGCACGCGGCGCAGCCCTACCCGCCGCCCGCCGGCGCCAACGGGGCCGGACGCGTTCCCACCGGCGGCACGCCCGGCGGTTTCGCGCAATGGGCACCGCCCGAGCGCGCGCCGGGCTCCGCGACCGGCGTCGGCCCTGCCGCCCCCGAGCCGGAGGACGGTTCCGGGGCTCCCCCTGGAGGTGATCCGCGGCCGGGCGAGTACACCGAAGTGATCGAACCCGTGCGCGACGGGGTCGAGCCGCCGCCGGCCCCCGGCCCCCCGGTCGGCGACGACGCACCCGCGGCGCCGTACGGCGAAGGGGCCGATGCGCAGCCGCCGTCGCCGTGGGCGCCGCACACCGCGGACGAGCCCGGCGCCGCTCCGCACGGGCACACCGCCGGCGGCGCCGGACGCACCGACTCGGGAACCGGGGCACAGGAGGTCCCCGACCCGGAGCAGCTCCCGCCCCTTCCCCCGAACGCGGCGCGGCCCGGTGCGTCCCCCGGCGACGTGCCGCCCGGCGCCGGTCCACCGCAGGCAGCCGCGCCCGCGGCTCCGGCGGACCCCGGAACGGGCTGGGCCTGGAACCCGCCGGGCGAGGGCAACGCGCCGCCCGAGGCGTGGGCGCCGCCGCACGTCGGCGAGCCCGGCGCGGGTACCGACACCGGCGGTCACCCCGCGGCGCGGCCGCCCCAGGGCCAGTGGCCTCCCGAGACGGCACCGCCGCCCGGTCCGCAGTCGTGGAACCCCGCGCCGCAGGGGCCGGTGCAGCCGGGACCGGCGCCGCAGGGCCCGCCCCCGGGCATGCGACCCGGCAGCGATCCGGGCTATCCGCAGGGCTACGACGCCTACTACGACCCGCACCGGCAGTCCGGCGGCCACCCCGGCCACGCGCCGGCGCCGCCGCCCGGCCAGGGCTACGGTCATCCGCAGGCGCCCGGCTACCCGCAGCCGCCCGCGACGGGGGCGGGCGGGAGTCCGCCGTCCGGCGCACAGCCGGGCTTCCAGTACCACGCCCACTTCGCCGAGGGTGTGCAGCCGGCCCAGCACCCGGGCCAGCCGGGCCACCCCGAGACCGCCGAGGACCTGCGGGCGGAGAACCTGGTCAGCGACAAGCGGCCGGGCCCCGCCAAGGGCTGGCGGAAGGTGCTGCACTCGGCCACGTTCGGACTGGTCGACGTCGGCGAGTCCGCGGCCGAGCAGCGCCGCCGCGAGCTCACCGAGCGGGCACGCACGCACGTCGGGGGCGGGCATCACCGCGTCGCCGTGCTGAGTCTGAAGGGCGGCGTGGGCAAGACCACCACGACGGTTGCGCTCGGCTCGATGCTGGCGTCCCTGCGCGGCGACCGCGTTCTGGCGGTCGACGCCAACCCCGACCGGGGAACGCTGTCGGACAAGGTGCGGCTGGAGACGGCGGCCACCATCCGCGACCTGCTCAACGAGCGGGAGGCCATCTCCCGCTACGCCGACATCCGCGGGTTCACCTCCCAGGCGCTCAGCCGGTTGGAGATCCTCGCCTCGGACCGCGACCCCGCGGTCTCGGAGGCGTTCAGCGAGGACGACTACCGCGAGGTGTCCTGGCTGCTGGAGCACTACTACTCGATCTGCCTGACCGACTGCGGCACGGGACTGCTGCACTCGGCCATGCGCGGGGTGCTCGGCCTCGCCGACCAGATCGTGCTGGTCAGTTCGGCGTCGGTGGACGGCGCGCGCAGCGCCAGCGCGACTCTGGACTGGTTGGAGGCCCACCAGTACGGCTCGCTGGTGCGTGGCGCGGTGGTGGTGCTTTCGATGGTGCGCACCGGCAAGAGCAGCGTCGACCTGGACCGGCTGGAGCAGCACTTCGCGAGCCGGTGCCGCGCGGTGGTCCGGGTGCCGTGGGACGCCCACCTGGAGGAGGGCGCCGAGGTCGACCTCGACCGCCTGTCACCGCCGACCCGGGACGCCTACCTGCAACTGTCCGCGACGGTGGGCGAGGCGTTCGCCTGGCCGCGGTGAGGCCGGGCGCGGGTGCAGTCGCCGACGCCGGTGTCTCCGCCCGCGGCAACATGCCTGGAATGATCGCGTCGGGGTCGTCTCCGGCGTGGAGCTCGAACGCTCGCGCGGCGTGCGCGGCCGACCCGAGGATGTGCTTGACCTGGGTGGCTTTCGCCAGGGGGTGGAGGAACGCCGCACCGGCTGCGGCGAGTGCGGCGCGCGCAGCGTCACTCGCCGCTGCCTGCCCGGCGTCGCGGGCCTCCTGCGCCGCCCGGTTCGCCGCCCATTGCTGGAAAGCAGTGAAACCGGAGCCGCCTGCCGATTGAAGGCATCGGATCCGGACATGCGCAGAAGCCCTCCCCGGGCCGCTCAGAACGGGACGGCGAAGGGCTTCAATTGTGCGGAGGGTGTGGGATTCGAACCCACGAGACCCGACTAAGGATCTTGTGCTTTTCAAGAGCACTGCACTCGGCCACTATGCGAACCCTCCAGGAAGGCGGCCACGGAGGCCGCCCACAGCATAGCGCAGACGTCACCCCCGGTTCGGAAGGATGCGACGGGCGGCGGCCCTAAGTCGTGGGCAAGAACGCCGGCCTGCTGTGCGGCCTTGTTGGTCGGCCGAGTGGCGGGTGGTCTGAACGAAAGGCAGCGGCGAGGGCGGCGGTGGGGTCGGCCCTGCGGTCACCGCACCCGATGCCCGCCGGTGGCGGTGCGTTGCGAGGGGCGGCGGGCACCGGTCCTGTACGCGTGCGGCTGCTACTCGTCCAACGCGTGGAAATCACCAAATCCGGGCCGTTCTCTGGCGAAAACCTCGCGCTCGGTGAACCGCCCCTCAACTCGCGGACGCGGCCAGCGCGGTGTCGCTCAGCCCGGCCGCTGAGTGGACGAGCGCGGCGACCGCCCGGGAGCGGCTGCTCGGCTGCCATGCGATCACCGTGGTGACCTCCGGTGCGTCGACGACGGGCACCGCGACGTGATCGGGCCACTGCCAGGCACGGCTGGAGGCGGGGATGACGAGCAGCGTTTTGCCGAGCGCCACGAGCTGAGCGAGCTGCGACTGGGTGCGCACCTTCGGTCCGGGACCGTCCGGATAGGAGCCGTCGAGCCGGGGCCAGCGAGCGATCGGCAGTTCGGGAACGTCGCTGACATCGGCCAGTGTGAGCTGATCGCATGAGGCGAGCGGATGCCCGGCGGGAAGGATCGCGACCTGGCCTTCCACGCGGAGATCCTCGGTGTCGAACCCGGCGAGGTCGTCGAACGGCCGGTGCATGAGGGCCACATCGGCGTGCCCGCTGCGCAGGAGCCCCGCCTGCTCGCCGACCTCGCACAGCAGGACCTCGACCGGTGCCGCACCGGGTTCGCTCGGGGCCGCGTCGAGGAGCCGTTGCAGCAGCTCATGGGATGCTCCGGCCTTCGTCGCGAGGACCAGCGGCCGCCTCGGATCGCCGGCGCGCCGCGTCCGGTGCGCAGCGGCAGCGACCGCGTCGAGGGCTGTTCCGGCCTCCCGAAGCAGCACCCTGCCGGCGTCGGTGAGCGCCACGCCGCGGCGGTCCCGGTCGAGGAGCTGAACGCCGAGCCGGTGTTCCAGTCGGCGGATCGCGCGCGAGAGCGGGGGCTGTGCGATCCCGAGCCGATCGGCTGCCCGCCCGAAGTGCAGTTCCTCGGCGACGGCGACGAAGTATCGGAGCTCGCGGGTTTCGAGATCGTCCACGGACGAAGTCTAACCTTTGATACCCGGCAAGTATCAGAGCCCACTGCATCGGTCTTGGACCCGGAGCGTGCGGCTCACCGAGCATGGATCGCGTGAACGACACCAACACCGCGCTGGTCACCGGCGCCAACAAGGGAATCGGCTTCGCCGTCGCGCAAGGCCTGGGAGCGATCGGTTTCACGGTCGCAGTGGGCGCGCGCGACGACGCCAGGCGCGAGGAGGCCGTCAAGCGGCTGCGTGACGCCGGCACCGACGCGTTCGGGGTCGCCCTCGACGTCACCTCCGAGGACAGCGTCGCCGCGGCGGCGTCGACCATCGAGCAGACGGTCGGCCGGCTCGACGTACTCGTCAACAACGCGGGCGTCTCCGGCCGCACCGACGGCGGCGCGCAGGATCCGACCACACTCGACCTCGACGTCGTCCGCGGCGTCCTCGACACGAACGTGTTCGGGGTCGTCCGGGTGACGAACGCGATGCTCCCGCTGCTCCGCCGCGCGGATTCGCCGCGGATCGTCAACATGTCGAGCAACATGGGTTCGCTGACACTGCAGACCGGTCCGATCATGGCGGCCTACGCACCGTCGAAGTCGATGCTGAACAGCGTCACGGCACAGTACGCCCGCCGACTCGCCGACACGAACGTCATCGTGAACGCCTGCTGCCCCGGCTACGTGGCGACCGACTTCACCGGATTCAACGCGCCGCGCACGGCCGATGAAGGTGCCGCGGTCGCGATCCGGCTCGCCACGCTGCCGGACGACGGGCCGCGCGGCGGCTTCTTCGACGACGAGGGCGTCGTCCCCTGGTGAGCCCGGACGGACGGGAGCGACGGTGCGGGCCCGTACCGTCGTTCCCGTCCACCACCGCACGGCCCCTCCCGCCCCGTCGGCCACGCCACCCCGGCGTGAACAGAGACCGATCATCCTCGGTGTCCGGGTGCTCGTACGCGAGGATGCCGAAAGAGGTTCAACCAGACCGGTGGTGCGGGCTCCCCTGACCCGCGTCCTCACCTGACACGGCGGCGGGCCGCGGTCTGCCGCGGTCGCTCAGGGCGTTGACGCACGCGCGGATCGGCGGGCTCTCCGAGTCGGAACGCCACACCGCGGTGATCTCGCGCCGCAGCGGCGATTCCAGCGGCACGAAGCGGACCCCGGGCGGGGCCGGCCGCTGCGCCATCTCGGGGACCAGGGCCGCGGCGAGGTCGGCGGCGACCAGGGCGAGCTGCGTGGGCACCTCGTCGAGCAGGTAGCGCACGTCGGGTTCGACGCCTTGGCCCCGCAGCGCCTGGACGAGCGCCTCGTGCTGCTCGGTGCCGGGTGAGCAGCTCGCCATCGGGGTGCCCGCCAACTCGGCCAGTCCGATGCGCTCGCGGTCCGCCAGCGGGTGGCGCGCCGACACCGCCGCGCGGACCTCCTCGTCGACCAGCGGGTGCACAGCGAGGCCCGCCGGCAGGAAGACCGGGCGGTTGGCCCAGCTCTCCACGAGCAGCAGGTCCAGTTCGCCGCGCAGCAGCAGCGGCATCATGTCGATGACCTCGCCGTCGCGCACCGACGGGATGAGCCGCGGGTGCGCGTCGGCCAGTTCGGCCAGGGCACCGGGGAGCAGGGTGCGTACCGCGCTGCCGACCGAGCCGATGCGCAGCGGCCCCAGCGTCTCCTCGCGGAGGTCGGCGAGGTCGCTCTCGGCGGCGCCGACCTGCGCCATCACGGTCGCCGCGTGCTCGGCCAGCACCCGGCCCGCGTGGGTGAGCCGGAGCCCGCGCCCGTCGGGTTCCAGCAGGCGGTGGCCGGTCTCGCGGTCCAGCTTGTTCAGATGCTGGGAGACCCCGGACGGCGTGACGTGCAGGGCCTGGGCGGCTTGGGCGACCGTGCCGTGCACCGCGACCGCGTCCAGCACCCGCAAGCGCTCCAAACTGAACACAGTAGTGATGCTACCTGGTTGTGGGTAGAAATGATCGCTTTTGCTTCTCGGTCGCGCCCAGCACAGTGGGAGCCATGGAGAGGCAGGACGATCCGACCACGATGACGGCCGTGGTTTCCGAGGTCCCCGAGCCGGAAGCGGAGCCGCGCGCGGAGGCCGGTTCCGGCGGTTGCGGTGACCGCGCGGGAGGGTTGGACCGTGTCCACCCTGTGCTCGCGGCCATGGGCGGAGCGGCCAGTAACTCGACCTCGGCCGCGTTCGCGAAGCTGTCCGGGGCGGGCGCCGGAACGGCGGCGTTTCTGCGCTGCGCGCTCGCGCTGATCGCCCTGCTGCCGCTGGCGGCGGCCGAGTACCGCACGCGGGGACCGCGCCCGGCCCGGCTCGTCGCGGTGGACGCCGCGGCGGGCGTGCTGCTGGGTGTGGACTACGTGTTCTGGGCGCGCAGCATCGGCGACGTCGGCGCCTCGATCGCCACCGTGCTGATCAACGTGCAGGTCGTCGTGTTCCCGCTGCTGGCCTGGGGTCTCAGCGGCGTCCGCCCGACCGGCAGGTTCGCCCTGGCCGCGCCGGTGATGCTGGGCGGTGTGGCCTTCGCCAGCGGGGCGGTCGGCCAGGCCGCTCCGGGAGGCTCCCCGGTGTCGGGTGCGCTATCCGGCGTCGCCGCGGGCGTGGCCTACGCCGGCTACCTGTTCCTCACGCGCTCGGCGGGCGGCACGGGCCACAGCGCCGCGCCGGTGTTCGTCTCGACTCTGAGCGCCGCCGCCGCGGCGGCTGTGCTGGGAGGACTGTGGATGGGCATCGACCTGGACCTGCCGCTCGCGTCGTGGGGATGGCTCGCGGCGCTGGCGCTGCTCGGGCAGGTGATGTCGTGGCTGCTGATCGGCTCCGCCCTGCCGCGCCTGGCCCCGGCCACCGGATCGGCATTGCTGCTGATCCAGCCGATCCTCGCCCTCGCGGTGGGCGCAGCCTTTCTGAACGAGTACCCGAGCCCGACGCAGTTGGGCGGCTGCGCCCTGGTGCTGCTGGCGGTCTGGGCACTGGCCGGCGAGCGCCCGAAGTCGGATGGATAACGGGCGCGGCGCTCCGGGCATCGCGGAGAGGGCCTCGCTCAGGATTGGTCGCTGTAGCCCTGTTCCTGGTCCACAGGGATCGTGTACGCGAGTTCGTAGCGGTCTGGCGGCACGATGATGTCCGCGGTCTCGATCGGGCGGGAATCGGTGTAGTAGGTCCGCTGGACGACCATCACCACAGCTCCCCGGCTGAGGCGCAAGCGATCGGCCTCCTCGTCGTCCACGGGGCGCGCCGACACGATCTCACCGGCGTGCACGATGTGCTGCCCGATCTCGCGCATGCGCTCGACGACGCCGCGGCCCGCGTGCGGACCGTCCTCGGGCAGCACCACAGATGTTCCGCGGGTGACCTCCAGCGGCTCGTAGCTCGTGGAAAGCATCACCGGCTCGCCGTCGCCCGTGAACGTGTAGGAGGTGCGCATCACTTGCGAGTCGGGCTCGATCGCCAAACGATCGGCGATGATCTCGGGCGCTGGGACGGGTTCAGAGGCGGATTCCCAGCCACCGCGCACAGCCTGTGCGGCCATATCGGCACGAAAGGGGCTGCCGCCGCGCGATTCGCGGTACCAGCTGCGTGTGAGTCTGCGGACCGGCGGTTTCGCCCGGACGTAGGTGCCTGACCCGGTGCGAGCGACGACATAGCCCTCGGCGACGAGCTGCTGCACAGCGTCAGCGGCGACCCGTGGACCGACACCGAACTCGTCGGCCAGCGCCTGCCGGGAGGGAAGCCGCTCGTCCGAGGCGTAGTTGCCCTGGACGATGCGCTGCCGCAGCGTATCGGCGATGCGCTGGTAATTCGGGCGAGCCACAGGCACTCCTCGTCGAGTTGATTTGCACGAACAGCTTGACAAGTCTGTACGTGCCAATCAAGCTGCACGTACAGGACTTGAATCTGCACGTTCAAATTTTGCCTAGGGTGGCACATGGACGAAGCGATCACCCTCCCGGCGGCCGTCGCCATGGTCCCTGTGGCGCGGAGGGCCACAGGAGCACTGCTGGCTGGCTTCGAACGTGTCGATGAAGCCGAATTGATCGCGACTGAGTTGGTGGCCTCCGCAGTACGCGCCAGCGCGGGTGAGATCACAGTGCGCGTGATCAATGTCGACGTAGTCCGAATCGAAGTAACCGACCAGCGTGGACGGTATCCGCGCGACGCAGACATTTCCCGAACTGATGAGAGCGCGCCGGACGCGCTCGGCTTGGTCTCCGCGGTCGCTGAGGCGATGGGTTCGGCCCGCCGTCGCTCAGGTGAGTGCACGACTTGGGCCGAGCTTCGGCCTTGATCTCCGGATTTGACGACCCCGCCGGACCTCCCATCCGGCCCGAGCCCAGAGGGGGCACCCCATGCTTCAGTCCTCTACTCCGACAGCCCACCGAGAACCGCTCAAGCCGCCCCCACGCGCCACCTACCGCCGCCCGCGCCGAGCCGCTCGCGTCCGGGCCTATGTGCGGTCCGCTTCTGCGGCTCCCACTCCCGCGGCCTCCCCGGCCCCGTTCGGTGACGGGCTGGAAGACGTCCGTGCGGCCCTCAGCGGCCCTATCCGTCGCCTGCTCGCCGTTCGGCCCGACCTCGGGCGCGCGCCCGGCGACCTGCTCGCGGGGGTGCCGCGATGACGTCGAACCACCGACCGCCGGTTCCGCCGCGCCCTCGCCGCCCCTACGCGCCGCCGCGGTTGTCCGCCGAGGACTATGCGCAGGTCGCCGAGCTGACCCTGGCCCACCCCGCCTGGTCGATCACCTACGCCGCCGACACCGAGGGCCGCGTCGTCTACGCCGCCGAGCGTCCTGAGGCCGCGATGTGCCTGGCGGCACCCGACGTGGGCGCGCTCGCCCGGCTGCTCGTCACCGCTGAGGAGGTCCGCCGGTGACCTCCTCGTCCGCGCCTTGGCGCTACCGCGACCCCGGCGGCGGCCACCGCGAGGCCGAGCCGCCCGGCTGATCTATTCCTTCCGCGCCACCTGGGTGCCGTCCAGGTAGCACCAGGCCCAGTCCTCACCGGGCTCGGCCGAGGTGACCAGTGGGTGGTCGGCCGCGGCGGCGTGGGCGGAGGCGTGCCGGTCCGGCGAGGAGTCGCAGCACCCGACGTGCCCGCACGTGAGGCAGATCCGCAGGTGTATCCAGTCGCGCTCGCCCTTGCGCAGGCAGTCGGTGCACCCGGCCGAGGTCGGCAGGACCGGCCTTATCCAGCCGGTGTGCGGGCAGGGCGTCTGCGGGTCGGCGGAGAAGTCCACGGGCACGTGCGGGTCGGGCCGGTCGCCGGGTGCTGCGCTCGGCAGGCCGAGTTCGGTCATCAGCGCCGCGGTGAGCCCGTCGGCGACCGTGCGCGGCGTGTCGACGATGCGCCGGGCACCCGACGGGGCCAGCACATCGGGCTCCGCCGCGTCCACCGGCCGGACCACGATCGGCACGCCCGGCACCAGCTGCCCGATGACCGCCGCGATGTGCGCGCTCTCCTCACCGGTGTTCTCGGCGACGACGACCGCCCGCGCCGCGAAGAGCCCGGCCTCCTCCAGCACGTTGTGCCGGACCGGATCACCGCGCACCACGGTGTGCCCCTCAGCCTCGGCCGCCGCCGCGAGGTCGGGCCCCAGCGTCGTCACGGTGACGGGAACGCCGCGGGCGCGCACCGCGGCGGCGAGCTCGGCGGCCACCGCCCCCCATCCGGAGATCAGCACGGGAGCCTCGGCACCGGCCCGCCCCTCGGCGGCCTCTCCACCTCCAGGAGCCGCCGGCGCGCCGGGCCTCGACCGGCGGCGCGAGCCCGCCCACCGGCCCAAGCGGTCGCCGAGCGCGGCCAGCGCCGGAGTCGCGGTCATCAGCAGTACGGTCACCGCGATGAGCACCTGCTCCCCGTCGGCGCCCAGCCCCGCCGGCTCCAGCCCCGCCTCTGCGCCCGAGCGCTGCAGTACGAACGAGAACTCGCCGATCTGGGCGAGCAGCAGCCCGCCCGCCACCGCCGTCGATGTGCCCACGCCCAGCACCGACAGGGCCAGCGCCGCCGTGACGGCCTTGATCACCACCACCGCCAGTGCCAGCAGCAGCACCAGCCACCACAGCTCCATCAGCGCCCGCAGGTCCAGCAGCATCCCGATGGATACGAAGAACGTGGCGCTGAAGAGGATCTGCAGCGGCAGCACCTCGCCCAGCGCGTGTGCGCTGTGCCGCGACTCGCTGACGACGAGCCCGGCGAGGAACGCGCCCAGCGCGACGCTGACGCCGGCCAGCGAAGTCAGGTAGGCGGTGCCCATCCCGATGGCGACCACGGTGAGCAGGAAGACCTCGGGCGAGCAGGCGCGGGCCACGCGCTCCAGCAGCGGCGGCATCACCTTGCGCGCGACGACCAGCACCACCACCAGCACCGCCGCGGCGGTACCCAGCGCCCCCGCGATCTCCAGCGGACCCTCGCCGGAACCGCCGCCCAGCAGCGGGACGATCAGCACCATGAGCACCACGGCCAGGTCCTGGAAGATCAGTGTGGCGACCCCGGCCTGGCCGAGCGGGGCGGTGGTGCGCCCGGCGGCGGCCAGCACCTTGAGCACGATCGCCGTCGACGACAGCGCGACCAGGAACCCGGTGAACACGGCGACCTGCCATCCCGCGCCGAACGCCATCACCAGTGCCGCGACGATCCCGGTGGTGAGCAGCACCTGCAGCCCGCCGCCCACCAGCACGTGGCGTTTGATCGACGCAAGCCGCTCCAGGGAGAACTCGATGCCGATCGTGAAAAGCAGAAGGATGATCCCGATGTCGGCCGCCGCCTCCACCGTCTCCGTCGTGCCGACGAGACCCAACTGGTGCGGCCCGATCACCACCCCGGCCAGGAGGAACCCGACGATGGGCACCACGCGTACCCGCACGCTGAGGTAGCCGATCACGGCGGCCGCGCACAGCAGCAGCACCACGGGCGGGAGATAGGCCGGGGTCTCCTCGGCGGCGAGCAACATGGCGGCGCGCCCCTTCCTGGCTGCTCGTGCGGGTGGTAGCGGCGTGGCCAGAATAGGCGGCGGTCCTCGTGGGGGCGAGCGAATGGAGGGAGACTCCCGTCTCCCTGGCACCCGAGGTTACTCACGAGTAATATCTGCGATATGGAAACCATGAACACAGAGACCGCCGAGTTCGTGAAGTCCGGATTCCTCGCGGCGGTGCCCTTCGCCCGCACCCTGGGTGTGGAGTTCGTCGAGGTCGACCTGGGCCGCATCGTCATGCGCCTGCCCGACAGCGCCGACCACCACAACCACGTCGGCGGGCCGCACGCGGGCGCCATGTTCACCCTCGGCGAGTCCGCTTCGGGCGCGATCATCACCGGCACCTTCGGCGACCTCCTCGACCGCTCCGTGCCGCTGGCCGTCAAGGCGGAGATCCACTATCACAAGCTCGCCATGGGCGACGTGACCGCCGAAGCGCGGCTGACCCGGCCCCGCGACGAGATCGTGGCCGAGCTCGACGCGGGCGGCCGGCCGGAGTTCGCGGTCGACGTCGAGCTGCGCACCGACGACGGCACCGTGACCGGCTCGATGACCGTCACCTGGACCCTTAAACCGAACAAGCGCTGACCGGCGAGCGTGGCGCCGCGGTCCCGGCGCGGCTCGGACCGTCGGCGCCGACGGCCCCGTCGGCGCCGACCGGGCCGCTCAGCCGCGTCGCCGTGTTCGAGGACGAACGCCGCGGGAATGTCGCACCCGACGAGTACGGTAACCACGTCGGCAACCCAGCCGGCGAAGCCGGGAGCCGAGCAGGAGCGGACCGTGCCCACGCTGAACCCGTCGGTCCCATCGACCCCCCGCCCGGGGGGCCGCGGCCGCCGCAGTCGGCGTGCGCCCGCCGCCTGCACCACGGCAGCGCACCGCGCCCGGCGGGTAAGCCCCGCGTCCACGGAGGTGGCAGCGTGAGATTCCGAGCCGACCGCGATTCGCTCGCCGAGGCCGTGGCGTGGACCGCCCGCGCTCTGCCTGCCCGTCCGCCCATGCCGGTGCTCGCCGGTATGCGCCTGGAGTGCTCCGCCGACTCCTCGGCGCTGCGGCTCTCCGGATTCGACTACGAGGTCTCCGCCCGCGCCGAGGTCGAGGTCGAGGTCGACGAGCCGGGCGCCGTGCTCGTCTCGGGCCGACTGCTGTCCGAGATCGCGCGCAACCTTCCCGACGCCCCCGTCGACTTCCACGCCGACGGCGCGCGCGTCCTCGTCACCTGCGGCAGCGCGCGGTTCACGCTGCTCACCCTGCCCATCGAGGACTACCCCGCGCTGCCCGCGATGCCGCAGGTCAGCGGTTCGCTCAGCGCCGACTCCTTCGCCCGCGCCGTGCGCCAGGTCAGTCCGGCCGCCAGCCGCGACGACACCCTGCCCATGCTCACCGGCATCGACGTCACCTTCTCCGGCGACTCGCTGACCCTGGCCGCCACCGACCGCTACCGCATCGCCGTGCGCCGGCTGTGGTGGAAGCCGGAAACCCCCGACGCCCAGGGCTCGGCACTGGTACCCGCCCGCACCCTCCACGAGATCGCGCGGTCCCTCACCGGCGGCAGCAACGTCGACATAGCGCTTTCCGCAGCCGCACCGGGCGGCTCGGGCGAGGGGATGATCGGCTTCGAGAACAGCGGGCGGCGCACCACGACCCGGCTCATCGACAGCGACTTCATCAAATACGAGTCCCGCTTCCCGCAGGAATCGGCGGCCCGCGCCGAGGTCGCCACCGCCCCGCTGATGGAGGCGGTCAAGCGCGTCGCGCTGGTGGCCGACCGGAACACACCGGTGCGCCTGTCGTTCAGCGAGCGCGAGATCGTGCTGGAGGCCGGATCCGGTGACGACGCCCAAGCGGCCGAAGCGCTCGACGTCGACTTCCGTGGCGAGCCCATGCGCGTGGCCTTCAGCCCCGACTACCTGCTCGACGGTCTCGGCGGCCTGCACTCCGAGCGCGCCCGCCTCGACTTCACGCAGCCCACCAAGCCCGTCGTGCTCTCCGACGTGCCCGCGGGCGAGGGCGAGGAGCCGGAGTTCCGCTACCTGGTCATGCCGCTGCGGGTCTCCTAGTCGAGCGTCATGTCCGGCGCCCTTGCCGCACCCCGGGCCCCCGAACCACCACTCACCGTTGTTGATCTTGTATTTTCAGCTATGGAAATCGATTCACGGGTTTGGTGGTTCGTCGGTGTCCACCCCACCCGGGCGAATCTCGCGAAGAGCGTCCAACCCGGGCCGTACAGCGTCCTGATGGCCCGACCGGTGACGAAGGACCTCGATGAGGTGGCGCGAGCCGCCGGCAGGGGGGCACTCCGGCCCTTGATCGCCCGTACGGTGCCACTCTCGCAAGCGATCCCGGCGCTCACCGAGCTAGAGCAAAACCGCATCGGCAAGCGCGGCAAACTCATCGTCGCACCCGACTGAACGAGGCGAGAACGCGTCCATACGGCGCTGAGCAGCGGATCACGGCGGGTCACGACACGGACGAACGCGGACCTCGGCACACTAGTCCGGGCAGCCCTCCATGTTCTCGATCTCGTGGTTGAGGTCCAGCGGCACGAACTCGTAGTGCTGCGTGCGGTACTTCAGCAGTTTGTGGCTCATCGGCACGGCCCAGCCCTGCAGCATCGGGTGCCGGCGCGCTAGGCGCAGGGAGGCGCGCTTGGCCTCGTCGCCCTCCAGCAGGCGGACCTCGCCGCGCACGGCGCCGCCGCGCGGCTGCCCGGTGAACGTGCACGGCCGCAGGTCGGCGCCGGCGTTGCGGCTCAGGCGCTTGGCCTTGCCCGACTCCTCCCAGGTGCGGAAGAGGACGCGGCCGTCGTCCACGACCACGCTGACCGGCGTGCCCTGCGGGCTCACGCCGTCGTCGCGGTAGGTGAGGAGCAGCGCCGTCTTGTAGCGGCGGAACGGCCCAAGGAGCGTGGCTGGGGTCATCCGGACTCCCTCGTCGGTCAGCGGAGTGTGCGGCTCGTCTCCACTCTTCCCCAAATTGTGTCCTGCGTCACCCTCTTCTGTCGCACTCGGCCGGTCAGCTGATGGTGTAGCTGTCGCCGACCCGTCCCCGCAGCTCCTCCTCCGACACCTCGGCCGTGGTGGAGGTGATTCCCCAGCGGTGCCCGAACGGGTCGCGAAGCCAGCCTGTGCGCGCCCCGTGCGGCTGGTCGGCGACCGGGCGCTCGACGGTCGCGCCGGCAGCCACGGCGGCATCGAATGCGGCGTCGGCGTCGGCGACGGTGAGCACCAGGCTCACGGCCGTGCCGCCGTAGGAATGCGGGCCGCGGACACCGATCTCGGGGTGTTCGTCGGCTAGGTATACGGGCATGCCCTCGACCGTCATTCGGGCGTGGCCGATACGCCCGTCCTCTCCCGTCCAGCGCTGGTCCTCCGTTGCGCCGAACGCCCTGCGGTAGAAGTCCAGCGCCGCAGCGGCGCCGTCCACGCAGAGATAGCAGATCAGGTTGTGTTCTGCGGCGGCCACGGGATCACGTCCTTCATCAGCGGATACCGGAGGCGGTGAATGGACGCTTCCGAGACTAAGCCCGCAGGCGTGGGCCGTCTTGGACGAATGGGAACGGGGTTGGGCGAGTGTCGGACGGGCCGGAAGTAAACGGCGGACAACGCCCAAGAATCCGCCGGTCAAGCGGCGAACCACGAAAAGAAGTCGGCGGATTCAGGTTTATCCACAGGCGTTTCTGACCGCTTGGCGAATCCCGGGTGCTTTCCACGAGTTACCCACAGAGTTATCCACAAGGCGTCGCCGTTGGGGGAAGCATGTGGATGAAGGCGGCCGCGTCCGCTTACTCCCTTTCGGACAGAGCCGAGTTGCCGCCCTGACCGACCGAAGTGCCGATTCCGAGTTCGGCGCGGCGTCCCCGTACATAGCCCGCGCGATAGCCCGCCTTGCTGTGGGTGCGCTCCGGACGCGTGGGCTTGAGCTGGGGGAAGCGGTGCTGGAAGTCCTCGCGCACCCGGTCGACGTCGGTGCGCAGCACGACCTCGGCGCCGCGGCTGGACGCCGCCTCCTCGCCGTCGGCCGCCCCGGACGATCCCGCCGCGGAGTCGTCCTCGGGCTCCTCGCGGATCCGGGCGCGGAACTCCTTGATGCGCTCGGCCACGGCGTAGCCGTAGGCGCGCACGAACGAGCGGTAGAAGCGGCTGCGCTCGGTGGCCAATGTGGACCGGTCGTAGTTGCGCAGCTCGCGCAGGTTGGCGATGTGGTCGCGCGCGGTGAACCTCGCCGACGCCTCCATCTGCATGGTGATGGAAGGCAGCAGCACGCGCAGCGCTTCCAGCGAGGTGGCCGTGCCCACGATGATCAGCGTGCGCTCGGTGTTGGCGGAGGTATTGCCGCGCACCGCCGACTGGCACCCGTAGGCGGCCGCGATGCCGGCCAATGCCTTGACGCGGGCCTTGCCGTGGCCGCCCACGCCCGAGACCGGGAAGTCCAGCCGGGTGACCGACTCCGGCGACTCGCCGCGCTCGGCACGCGCCTCTGCCTCGGCGATCGCGTGCCGAGTCATGAGTTCGGCGGCCTTGGCGGTGAACGCCTGGCTCTCGGCATCGGTGACCGCGGGATCCTCCGCCATCCGAAGGAGCCCGCGGACCCGCTCGATCATTTTGTCACGAGCTTCAGTCGACATAGAGCGCTTGGTCGTTCCCCGTGGTGTGTAGTGCCATGGACCGGTGCGGCAAGACTGCCACGGACCCTTGCAACAAGTGGGTCAGGCGGACTTGTTCCCCGCGACCATGCCGATGATGCCGAGGATGACCCAGATCACCGCAGCCGATGCGAGACCCGTGAAGATCGCGCCGAAGAATCCGCTGCCGAACAGCGAGACGACGGCGATGCCGAGACCGGCCAGCGCGGCGGGGCCGGAGGCGAAGCGCCACGGGTACTGCCCGGCCCAGCGGCGCGCGCGGCGGTCGCCCTTGCCGCCGAGCACCGCCACGCCCCCGCCGACCAGCGCGAACCAGAAGATCGCGGTGCCGATCGGCCCGGCGATCGCGATAGTGGGAAGGGACACGAGGAAGGACAGCCCCCCGGCGACCAGTCCCGCGCCCGTGGCGATACCGGTGGGCCACATAAGCGTCGCCGCGTGCACGGGCATAAGCGAGTTTCCGCGCTCCAGCGTCATGTCAGCTCCTTCGATTCCGGCTGGTCCGCAGCCTGGTGTCCAGCCTCTCTCTGCCAAGGATGCCCACCCAGTGGCAGACCTGCATCAGGGTCTCACCCCTACTTACCCCTGACCGGGCACTCTGGCACCTGCCGTCCCCGTTCCGTGTATTCGTCCACAGGCTGGGGACGCTCCTGTAACGTCTGAACGAGTGGCCGCATCCGGAAGTGCCCGCGGCGCGCCTGCACCGCGCAGCACCCGTGCACCTACGCCCCCGAGGGCCCCGCGACACTGTCCGCCGCTGCACCCGGCAGGGACGAGGCCGCCGAGAGCCACTCCGGTGGAACCGTGTGCTGCGCGCCGCCGGCGGACATCCCCTGCGCCCCCGGGCCGTACGCGCCGTCCGACCCGGTGACGAGCACGGTCTGGGTGCGCACCCCGCCGCCGGCGCCCGGCTCTGCCAGGCGGTCTCCACCCGCGGCAATCCCCGAGCCCGCGCGCGCCACCTCGACGCCGGGCACCGGTTCCGGCGCCGCGGCCTCCGTCCCCACCAGCAGCCGTACGCGCGGAAACCACAGGTGCAGACCGGCCGCCTCCAGCCCCTCCGGCAGCGCTTCGGCGGCCACGCCCGCCGCCGCCAGCCCGGCCAACTCGTCGCGCAGCCGCTCCAGCTCCGCCGCGCCGCCGTCGGGCGCCACGGCCGCAGCGTCGACGTCCAACGCGAGCCGCCGCCCGAGGGCGTCGCGCAGCAGCGGCCAGGTCCGGCCAAAGGCCGGAAGCAGGCGCAGCCCCACCACCTCGCCGACGTCCACCCAGCGCACCTCGTCGCTCTCCCAGTTGGCGGCCTCCAGCGGCGCGTCCGCGGCGGTGCGGGCCAGCACGGTGTCGTACCGCCAGACGGTGTGCTCCTGGCGGTGCAGGCCGATCAGTTCGATCTCGCCCGTGTCGCCGGCGACCTCCTCGCCGAACTCCCGCAGCGCCGCCTGCACCGGACTCTCGTCGCTGTCGCGCGCCCCGCCGGGAACACCCCAGGTGCCGCCCTGGTGGCTCCACAGCGCGCGGTGCTGCATCAGCACGCGTCCGCCGTCCGCCGCGCAGGGCGGCTCGCGCCCATCGGCGTGCAGCAGCAGGCCGGCGCTGCCGAAGCGGCCCCAGCGGCGCGAACCGTCGGGAAGGGTGACCCAGCCGTCACCGTCGCCCGCTTTCATCCCACCTCCCTGTCGGCCCCGGCCTTCGGGGCCTCACTCCACTCATCCCACCTTGCCCACTGAGGCCGACTCCGGCCAGTGCGGACGGCCACCGGAATGCGCCGGGCCGCTAGGATTCGCGCGATGAGCAGGACGGCGACGCACACGGCTTCGGTGACACGGCTACCCCTCTATACCCTCGACCTGGCGAGGCGGTACTGGGCTCCACTGCTGTGCGCCTATGTCATCGGGATGTTCCTGCACGACATGATGATGCGCGGTGTCGTGCGGCTGTCGGCCTACGACCAGATCGTCGGCCTGATCGGCATGACCTTCGTCGTGCTCACCCAGCTGACCGTGACCATCGTGATGTTCCACCTGCTGCGGCCGGGCCTGCCTACGGTCGACCGGGAGCTTTTCGCGACCACGAAGGGCGCCGGGGCCGTGGCCGAACGGGAGCGCCGCTGGGTGGACTCGGTGGCGACGGCCATCCTGCCCTTCCTCATCTTCTACAACGCCTGGGGCCGCTTCACCGAGGAGTTCCGCCAGTACAACATCGAGTTGATCAACCAGCGCGGCCTCGAAGGCTTCACGGAGGTCAACGAGATCAACGCGCTCGGCCTGCCGCTGATGATCGCGCTGGCCTCGTTCACGGCGCGGGTGCTGTGCGACCGGTTCTACCGGCGCACCGATAACAAGTTCCTCGGCGTGTGCACGGCCGTGTTCGAGGCCAACTGGATGTTCTTCGGCCTCTTCTCGATCATGCAGATCTACGGCAACATCAAGTCCTGGGTCACCCAGCGCCAGGCCTGGTTCGCGGTCGAGAACGGCATCCTGGAGTCCATGCGCCGCCTCGGCGACGCGACGTCCCTGCCGGTCGAGCAGGGGTACCTCGCGGCGCTGGACCTGTTGGGCCAACTGCTGCAGCACCTGCGCGACGGTCTGTTCGAGCCGCTGCTGTGGCTGACGATCGCGGCGGTGATCTTCGGCGCCAAGATCCAGCGCCACGACGCCCTCTTCCGCAGGGGCACCCGAGCGGGCCGCATCGAGGGCGCGCTGACCTCGTCCGAAAGCGGTGTGGTGCGCCAGTTCCTCGGGCTCATGTGGGCCACGGCCGAGGACCGCTGGACGCCGTTCGTCAACGCCCTCCGCTTCATCCTGCGCGCCAGCCCGGTCTTCTACCTCGGCTTCTGCCTCTACTACGTGCTGCTGGACGTCGCCTTCGCCTGGGTGGAGCGCGGCGTCTTCGTCGTGGTCGGGCCGCACGACTTCCTGAGCTGGTGGTGGCCGTGGCTGACCCCCGTCAGCTTCACCGTCGACGCGCTGCACGAGCTGCTGCGGGTCTGCCTGCTGGCGGCGACCTTCGAGGTCACCCTGCGCAGCCTGGGCTCCTCCAGGCCGGGTCGGCGTGCTCGCGCGCAGGGTCGCGCGCACGCCTGAACGCCGGTGCGGCGCGGGTCCGACTACTTCTGCTCGAAGCGCAGCGACGCCGGAGCCGGGGCGTCCACCCGGCCGGAGGTGGGCACCGCCACCTCGACGGTGAGGGAGTCGACGGCGTCTTCGGGCACCACGAAGCTGACGACCGCGCCGACCTCCTCGCCCGCGGGCAGCGGATCGCTGTTGTCGTCGGTGCATCCGTAGAGCAGTGTCGGCGTCCCCTGCAGGCTGGGCCGCGTGTCGTAGGCCGAGGTCGGCCGCCACCAGCGGCCTTCGCCGTCGACGGCGCGGAACTTGCAGTCGACGAGGCGTTTTCGGGAGGCGCCTTCGCCGGGGGTCAGCTTGAAGACGGCGTCGACGAGGCGGGTGCCCTCGGGCGGGGGCGCCGCCCCTTCCAGTTCGCCGACGAGGACACCGCGCAACTCCCAGCGGGTGCCCACCAGTTCGGCGGCCTCGTCGGACGCCGGGACCATGGTCGGCTCCGGCCGGATCGCGCCCTGGTCCAGCATGTCCTGGCGCTCCATCCACCAGGGCACGCCCAGCGCGATCGGCAGCACCAGCAGCAGCACGGCGACGGCCGGCAGGTGGTGGCGCTTCCACCAGGGGAGGGCGCGGCGGGGGCGCTGACCGCCGGGCGCCGCGGGCGCGCCCGCGTGCGGAGGAGCCGGCGCCGGTGCCTGCGGCGGCGGAGCGAAGCCCGGTCCGCCAGGCGCCGGTCCCCACGGACCGGGCTGAGCGCCGGGTCCGCCGCGGGGATGCTGCGGCGGAGGGCCTGCGGGCGGTCCGGGCGGCGGAGGCTGCGGCCGCGGGTTCCGCGGTTGCTGACCGGGCGGAACCTGCGGGCCGTGTGCGGGCGGCGGTCCGCCCGGTCCGAGCGGACCGCGCCCATCGTGCGGCCCTTGGGGCGGCTGGTGGTGCGCCGGCCCGGGCTGCGGGCTCTGCGGACCCGGGTGTCCCGGCGGGGGCGGCGGTGCCCCGGCGGGGCCGTGCTGGGCGGGCGGGGGAGGCGCGGGTGCCGGCTGATGACCGGGTGGCGGCATAGGACGGCCGCGGTCGGGGCGCGGCGGTTGCCGCCCGGCGGGCGGCTGGTGGTCCGCGGGCGGCTGCTGACCGGACGGCGGCCGCCGTCCGGTCTCGGGCCGTTCCTCGCGGTTCGGGTCGTCAGGGTGCATGTGCGGCGCTTTCCTACGACGTCTCGGTGGGTGAGGGCACGACGACCCGGTCTTCGGGTTGCGCGAGGCGCCGGTCGAGTTCGGAACCGCTCAGTCCGAGGTCGACGTCGGCGCGGGCGCTCAGCCGTCCGTCGATCGACTGGCGGGCGCTCACCTGCAGCGTGGGGTCCTTGAGCCGCTTCTTCGGCACCTCGAAGGCGAGGGCCCCGGTGACGGGGATCCCCGGGTCCAGCGTGGTGCCGGTTCCCCCTGCCATGTCGTTGCTCAGCCAGCGGTTGGCGGAGTACACGTAGCCGTCGCCCATCACGAGTGCGGCGTCGATGTGGAGCAGCGGGGCGGTGGCGGAGGTGATCTCGGCGGTGGCCACCAGCCATACACCCTTCGCCTCGATGGGCCCCGACGAGCCGAGGCCGTCCTCGTCGACCGCGGTCTCGGCGATGCGGACCCGCTCGACCCGAACGGTGAACCGCTCCGCGTCGACGGGTTCGCCGATCTCTCCCGAGTAGGCGATGGGCTCGGTCGCCAGCGTGTCGTCCGGGACCAGCGACTGCGCCATCACGATCAGGCTCAACAGGGTGAGGGTGGCGAAGACGGCTGCTGCGCGGCGCACGAAGGGAGAGGTCACGGCCCGATCACCCCTCACCCAGCGGGAAGCTGATCTGGGCCGCGGCCCGTTCGGTCGGCTGCCAGCGCTTCCTCTGGTCGGTGAAGCCCGAGACGTACTCGTTCTCGTTGAAGGAGACCACCACCTTCTCCTCCTTCTTCGCCAGGGGAGCGACGTCCTCCGGTTGCTCCGTCAGCGCGCCGAGGTCGAAGCCGCCGTCCCCGGCCGGCTCGCCGCCCAGCCCGGCCAGCGGGTTGTCGGAGTCCTCCTCCTGCTGGTTCCGCTTGTCCTCCGCCTCGGCCTTGCGCAGTGTCCAGGTCATCAGAACCTCTTCCCGCATGGCCGGCTGGACCTCGAAGACGAACCCGTCGGGTTGGCGGGCGTAGGTCAGACTCAGCTGGGCGGGGTCGATCCTGCCGGACGGGAAGTCGATCTCGATCGTCCGGTTCAGTTCGCTGACCTGGAAGGGCTTGGTGTGGTTGGAGACGAGGTCGGCGCTGATCCGCAGTGCCGTGAGGCCGTCGGAGCCGGTCGTGAACTCCGCCTTATGGGGGGTCAGTGTGTACATCTTCGTGCGTACCTCGGTGCCCGGCTCCTGCTCCGGTGTGGGGTCGGCCCGCGCCAGCCCTCCGGTCGCCCACAGCGCCAGCGTCGCCACCGCGAACACCGCGGCCGCGACCAGCATGGCGACGGCGCGCCAGAGCGTGCTCTTGGGCAGGACGCCGCCCGGTCCTTTCGGGGAGTCTGGAGCGTGGTGTGCCACGGGCAGGAAGTGTAGAGGTGAACCGCCCCCTTCGTACCGCCGGCGGCCTGATGAGGACAGAAACCCCATGTGTCGGGGACCGGGCGGAGGGGCAGGTGAGCCTGCCGCGCTGAGACCGGCCGATCGCGGCGGATCGGGTGAAAGTGAACTGAAAGCGGCCCGCAAGGCCCCGTCTCTAGTGTGGAAACACGTTCAGCCGGACCGGCACCCGCGGGAGGACGGCCCGCGGGCGCCGGCCGGGCTGCGGCGAATGGGACAGGCCGAGACGAGGCGTGCACGCTGCGGACGCTCTCGCCCGGCCTGTGCGCCCAAAGCCGCGGCCGAGCGTGCAGACACGCCGCGCGGGGAGCAGGCCCCGCCGGTCCGCAGCGCACACGTCCTTTTCGGGAGGCCCCCATGAACCAGGCGACGCTCCAGGACACCATGCTTGTGGATGACGAGTTCGCGCTGATCGTCGCGGGTATCGAGGCCGATGTCACGGCCCGGACCGACCCGTTCTCGGTGCCCGACTTCGAACCGCTTGAAGAAGACGACGGCGACGAGCCCGCTGACAACGAAGACGAGGGCGTCGACTGGCCCTAGTCGGCCTGCGCGCCGCCCGTAGCAGGTGGTAGGGAGAATCATGAAATCAGCTCCGGTGGCGGATGGGCGTCCAGTGGACGAGTGGTTCGCGCAGCTCGTCGCGGAAATCCGGGCGGCGGAGACCGCGAGGATGGACCCGTTCTCGGACCCGTTGCACGAGCGGGAGGCGGAGAGCCCCGAGGTGGTACCCGCCGAGAAGGAGACCGAGGCTCCCGCGGAGAAACCGGAGGAACAGGAGCGCTGAACCGGCGAATCCGGCACCGGCGGTGAACACGCCGCCGCAGGGGATCCAGGGGGGAGTCCTGCGGCGGCGATCCCTCCTTGCGCGCGAACAGCCATTGCTAGAGTGCTGTTCGTGAATTTTGGCGTGCTCGGCCCCATATCGGCGTGGTCGAACGGCGGCGAGTCGGTTCCCGTCGGTGGTCCGCGCCAGCGGTGCGTGCTGGGTGCGCTCCTTGTCGAGCTGGGCAAAGAAGTCACGGTCGAGCGGCTGATCGAGTATCTGTGGGACGACGACCCGCCGCGCACCGCCCGGTCCGTCATCCAGGTGCAGATCTCCCATCTGCGCCGTTCCTTCCCCGACGTCATCCAGACGACCGCCGGGGGCTACCTGGCCGCGGTCGGGCCCGAAATGGTGGACCTGCACCGGTTCCGCGACCTCGTCGCCCGCGCCGGGGAGGCTGACGATGCCGCGGAGGAGGCCGTCCTCTGGGACGAGGCGCTCGCCTGCTGGCGGGGCCGGCCGTTTTCCGGAACCGGCTCGGAACACCTCTACAACTCCGTCGCCCGCCCGCTGCTGGAAGAGCGCTGGACCGCCTGGACCTCCTGGGTCGAGTGCGCCTTCTCGCTGCACCGCTACACCGAAATCGTCACCCGTGTCACACCGCTCGTCCGCGATGACCCGCTGCGGGAGCGGCTGCAGTACTACCTGATCGCCGCGCTGTTCCGCAGCGGCCAGCGGGCCTCGGCGCTCGCCGCGTTCCAGGAGTGCCGCGAGTACCTGGCCGAGGAGCTGGGGGTCGACCCCAGCCCCGAGGTCATGGAACTGCACACGGAGATCCTGCGCGAGACCGAATCGAGCGCGGGTCAGCTCGCCGCCGCGGCGGGCAGCACAGACCGGGCCCAGGCGGTACGGCCGGAGTCCCCCCGGAGCGACAAACCCGAGCAGCGGCCGCCGGCCGAATTCGTCGCACGCAACGACCTGCCGCGCGACATCCCCGACTTCACCGGACGCGAGCAGGACCTCCAGCGCCTCCTGGACCTCGGCGGGAGCGACGAGGCGCGGGCCGAGGTCGCCGTCATCACCGGCCCCGGCGGCGCCGGGAAGACGACACTGGCCGTACACGGAGCCCATCGCCTGGCGACGCGGTTCCCCGACGGGCTGCTGTTCATCGACCTTTACGGCTACACGGTCGAGCAGGAGCCGGTCCCCCCGGCATCGGCGCTGGGCAGCCTGCTCCGGGCTGTCGGCGTCCAGCCGGACGCTATCCCGGAGCCCGTCGAGGAGCGGGCGGCCTTATGGCGGGCGAGCCTGTCCGGGCGGCGCGTGCTGGTCGTCCTGGACAACGTGGCGAACTTCGCGCAGATCAGCCCGCTGCTGGCGGCCGCGCCGGGTTCCCTCACGCTGGTCACCTCCCGCCAGGATCTGCCCGGACTCAGCGGCGCGCAGTACATCTCCCTGGGCATGCTCGGTCCACAGGCGTCGCTGCGCCTCTTCGCCACCGTCCTCGGCTCGTCGCGGGTGGACCAGGAGCCCGACACCGCCCGCGAGGTCGTCCGGATGTGCGGCGGGCTCCCGCTCGCGCTGCGCATCGTGGCCGGGCGCATGCTCAGTCGGCCCCGCTGGACCTTCGAGCACGTCAGGCAGCGCCTCAGCGAACACCACCGGATGTTCCGCGAACTGCGCATCGAGGGGCACAGCGTCGAGGCGGTTTTCGAGCTGTCCTACCAGAGCCTCAACGACGAGCAGCGCCGCGCCTTCCTCATCCTCGGCGTGATGATCGGAAGCACCGTCGACCTGCACGGGGCGGCCGCGCTGCTCGACTGCGACCCGCCCGACGCCGACGACCTGCTGCAGGAGCTCGTCAGCGTCTGCCTGTTCGACGAGCCGAGCGTGGACCTGTACCGCTTCCACGACCTCATCGGCTCCTACGCCAAGGAGAAAGCCGGCACCGACCTCCCAGCCGAGGAGGCCGACGCGGCCCGCCGCCGACTCGCCGACCACTACCTGGACATGGCCAACCGCGCCGCCGACATGATGGGACCGCGCAGCCACCACTACGAGATCGACAGCGGGCGGTCGTCGCGCTACCACAACGAACTTGCCGACCGTGCCGAGGCCACGGCCTGGTTCGAGCGGCACCAGGACAACCTCGCTGCCGCAGTGGATTTCTACGCCGCCGCCGGTCTCGACGAACCGGCCTGGCAGCTGGCCGACTCCCTGTGGCGCCACTACGCCAACCACGGCGAGACCGAACTCCTGATGTCGACCCAGGAGAAAGCCCTCGCGGCGAGCCGCGCGAAGGGCAACGAGCGCGGGAGCGCAGCGACCCTCATCGGCTTGGGGATCGCGCACTGCTTGGCGGGGCGGTTCCAGCACTCGCTGGACCTGCTGAACGAGGCGCGCGGCATCCTCTCGACGATCGACGACGAGCGCGGCCAGGCGCGCGTCGACGCCAGCCTGAGCCTGGTCTACGAGCGTATGGGCCGCTTCCACGAGTCCCTGTCCCACGCCTGGAAGGTCCTCGAGTACGCCCTCTCGGTCGAGGACCGGCAGCTGGAGTCCCTGCAGCGGGGGAACCTCGCAATCGCCTACCAGGTGCTGGGCGACTACGACCGCGCCGTCGAGTTCGGCGAGGCCGCGTTGCGGATCAAGAAGGACGAGGGAGAGTACGACACCGCTGCCGGGGTGCTGTGCACCCTGGGCGAGGTCTACGGGATGCGCGGAGACCCCGACCAGCGGTTCCACTACCTCGGCGAGGCGTTGAGACTGGCTCAGCTGACGGGGTCGCATCGCGAGGAGATCTACATCCGCAACGGCCTTGCGGTCGCCCGGCGCGCGAGCGGCGACATCGACGGCGCTCTTGAAGCCCACCGCGCAGCGCTCGACCTGGGGGAGGAGATCGGCCAGCACAGCGCTGACGCGGAGGTGCTCACCCAACTGGGGTGCACTTACGCGGAGGCGGGCTATGCCGAGGAGGCCCGCAAGGCCCACGAGGAAGCCCTCCGGCTGGCACGGGAGCGGGGCGAGTTGCACATCGAGGGCAAGGCCCTGATGGGACTGGGACTGCTTTCGACCGAGGCCGTCGAGCGCGAGCAGGCCGTCGAACACCTCGCCGGCGCCGCGAAGCTGTTCGCCGACCTGGGCGTCCCCGAGGCCCAGCAGGCCCAGGCCGAACTGGAGAAGCTGGTCTGACAGCGCCCCCTTGCGCCACGGACGGGCGGTGCCGCACCCGATGGTTTCACGGGAAACCGCAGCTCACCCGACCACGCCGCCGACCAATCCCGCCCCGTCAGGTTTCCCACCTGTGGAGCGTGTGCGACCACGCCCTCACGTCCGCTAGACTGTTCTCGGCCGCAAACGGGGTGTAGCGCAGCTTGGTAGCGCGCTTCGTTCGGGACGAAGAGGTCGTGGGTTCAAATCCCGCCACCCCGACGGAAAAACGGGTGTCCACGCAGGTGGGCACCCGTTTTCGTGTGTGCGGGGGTTGTGGGCGCTCAGGGGCCGGTGCAGACTCAGGCGCACATGCTCCGGGGCGGTTGGCCTCTTGGAGCGCGCCGCAGCGGCCTTCATCCGCCCGGCGTCCATGGCGTCGGCGACCTCGTCCAGGCGGTCCGGGAAGAGGTGGCCGTAGGTGTCGAGCGTCATGGTCGCGGTCGCGTGGCCGAGCATCTGCTGAACCACCTTCACGTCCGCGCCGGCTGCGATGGCGAGTGACGCGGCGGTGTGCCGGAGCTTGTGCGGAGTCAGGCCGAGTCCATCGAGGCCCGCGTCCTTGCGCGCGTTGTTGAACTCGCGCATGCGCCAGTTGTGGATGCGCAGCGGCGCACCGCGCTTGGTGGTGAAGACGTAGGCGTCGGGGTCGCGGTTCTCGACAAGCGGAGCGAGTTCCGGGACGAGCGACGCGGGGATGGGCACGGTCCGGCGTTCGCCGGTCTTGGGCACGTCTTCGGTCGCTTCGCCCTTGACCTCGGAGAAGGTGACGGCGACGCGGATGCGCCGCTTGGCCAGGTCGACCCGATGGACGCGCAGGGCCGCCGCTTCACTCCAGCGGAGTCCGGTGTAGGCGAGCAGCAGCACGAGCGCGCGGTTCACCGCCGACGCTGCCGACTTCTGGCGGTACTTGGTGCGCAGCTCCGCCGCCGCGTTGGCGAGCGTTTCCACCTGGTCATAGGTGAGGTAAACGTGTTCGGCTTCGCTGGCCTTGGGGAGCTTGAGGCCTTGCGCCGGGTTGAACGGGATCCGGCGCGGGACGCACCAGCCGAGGACCATGGACAGCACCGCGTGCGCGTGCTGGGTCTGGGAGGCACCGAGGTTGCTCCCGCCCTCGTCGCGCGGCTTCTGAAGCTCGGCGATCCAGACGGCGATGTCCTCGCTGTGGATCGCGTCGAGCGGGAGTTCTCCCCAGCGGTCGAGGACGTGGTTGTCCAGGAGACTCCGGTACTTCCACCAGGTGGCGCGCTTGATGTCGGTACGTGTCCCTAGCCATTTGTCGGCCATCGCGCCGAGGGTGACCTTGGACGCGGCCGGATCGCGGTAGGAACCGGCGTTGAGGCTGGATTCCAGGTCGTTCTGCCGCTTCTCGGCGTCCGGCTTCTTGCGGTAGGTGCCGCCGCTCTTGGGTTTTCCCGCGGGGTCGTAGTACCGGACTTGCCAGCGGGCCGGAGGGGTGCGCTTGGCCGCCTTGGCGTTGGCGACGGCGTCGCGGTACCCCTTGTCGCGCGTGCGGTCGTAGATCCACACCCGAGCCATGCGCTTTTCCTCTTCCCTATCTCTGCCGCTACTGCGAGCGGACCCAGGCGTGGACTTCAGCGGGGACGTAGCGCAGGTACCGCCCGACGCGGTGCGAGGGCGGACCGTCGCCCTTGTAGCGCCATTCGTAGAGCGTCTTCGCCGGGACGCCGAGGAAGCCGGCGGTTTCCCGCACGGACCAGAGTTGCGCGGGGATGCTGTGGCCTTGCGTCGCGGCGGTCGTCATGCGGCCCTTTCCGGAGTTGCCGAAGAAGCGTCGGATCGCTGTTGCCGAACGGCGTCGAGTTGGGCGCGGCGCTTGAGCGCTTCGCCGACCGCCCGCAGTAGGCGGTGTTCGCGCGGCGGGACGTCGGGATCGGTGGGGCGTGCCAGCTCCCAGGCGTGATTGCCGGAAGAATCCGCCGAGAAGACCGGAGCGGGGCCGCCGTCGCCCTGGCCCTCGTCGGGGTCGGCGTCGGGATCCACGCCCAACGCGTCGAGGACCCAGCGCAGCCGGTCCGCCTTGTGATCGGCGACGGTCTTACCGGACCACTTGCGCGAGACCAGGACACGGCGCCCGGCATAGCCGAGGTGTTCGCGCCGATGGGCTTTGGAGCGGCAGAAGCCCGGAGCCATGCCCGCCTTGGGGTTGTCCGGCTGGATGCCGTAGCGCAGCCAGTTCGCACACTTCGGCGAGCAGGGTTCGAACCGCAGGGCTTCCACGAGCCGGTCAACGTGGCGCTGTTGGGCGTCGGTGTCGACGGCGTGGCATTCGGCAATGTCCTTGGTCAGGTACTTCGCCAGGTACCGGACGCACCGGTCGGCGTCATCGGTGCCGGCCACCACGCCCTTAGCGTCGACCTGCGGCCCGAACCGGACCACGTGCATCGGTTCGGCCGAAGGGTCGGCGTCGCGGGCATCGAGCGCCTGTTCCCAGGTGGGCAGCACTTCACCGGTCGCCATGTCGACATAGCCGCCGATCGACTCGTCCCAGGCGGGCAGGTTGTCAGCCGTATAGACGGCCTCGTCGGCGGCAGGCCACCACACTTGGTGATACGTGGCCGCCGCGATCTGGCGCAGCTCGGCACGCGGGATGGTTCCCCTCGTCGCCATGTGCAGGTGTGGCGCCAGCCGCCTTTGCGGTTCGACGGTGGCGAAGTACTGCACATCGAAGCCCGCCACGCGCCGAAGGTTCTGCACGAACCGGTCGATGAGCTTGGAGAAGTGCAGCGCGTCCCGAGCCGCCCGCCGGTAGTCGTACGTGGACGGATCCACCGGTGTGCCGTCCGCCTTCACCCGCCCGTAGCTGTCGCACGTCAGTGTCACGAACAGCGACGGCCGGAAGATCTTCCCGGTCGCCGGATCCTCGTAGGAGCGCCCCACGGTCGTTTTCGCCATCTGCCGTTTCGGCAGGTCCGGCGCGTCCTGGCGCCGCTTGGTAGAGCGCACCCGACGAGCACCGCCCGACGAGGACGAGCCCCGCGAAACCGACCCGCGCAGCCCTGACGCGGTGATCTCCGTATCCAGGTCGGCGATGGCCTGATCGAGCGCGGCCACCTCGTCGGGAGCAGCGCCGCCCGCGTTCACGAGCCGATCCCGCTCGGCGGTCACCAGCGCGCGGCGTTCAACCCACGCCTGTTGAACCTCGGAAGGCTCCTCCGGTGTGACGGTCGGATCCTCGGCGAGGTGCCAGCCCTCTTCGCACTGGCTGCGCCGGATCGAGCGCTTGCGCTTGGCACAGGAGGGGCACCGGGATTCCAGCGTGGAGCTGCACGGCACGTCCACGATCTCGGTTCGGCCCGTGGCGATGTCGGTGCGGCGCAGCGATACCGGGCGGATGCAGACGCCTTTGTCTGCGGCGATCTGCTCGGCCACCTCACGGGCGAGCGGTTGCGCTTGGCGCTCGGCTCGGGTGGACTTACCGGTCGGGGTTGGCATTCCGGCTCCCTTCCGCTCGGAACGAAGTCACGAGGTGACCGCGGTGAAGCGACGCAGGACGCTTTCTGAGGAACGGGCGACCTGGAAATTCATGACGGTCATCTGCGCTCCGATGGCCGTCGTGGGGATAGGCAACGTGATCAGGGGGTTCACTGCGGGTTCCCTCGGATGGACCATGCTCGGAGCCGTCGCTTTCGCTTTGTTCGCAAGCATCGCTGCGGTGTGCGGGGACCGGCTGAGGAGAACCCGGCATCAGACCGAGTCCTCCGCGCGCGAGGCCGCATAGCTCTCGGCCATGTGGTCGATGTCGGCATCGGTGACGAACGCGGCCCGCACCCGCACCGGGGCCGGCGAACCCTCCAGCTTCACGAAGGCGACGCCGGGTAGGTCGGGGTCGATGAGGTGGGCGTTGCCGCCCCGGTCCCGCGCCCCGTCCCCGAGGACCATGTCGACCTGGCTTGCCTCGTCCAGCCGGAGCGCGATCTTGTCCGGGAACAGGTTGCGCAGGTTCAGCACCTCCTTGCGCGGATCCTGCAGCGCCGCCAGGACGCAGAACCCGACCGACCGTCCCTGACTGGTCAGGGTGGCGATGGCGTTCTCCGCACGGCGCCGGATCTCGCGCTCGGGGTGGTAGGCGGTCAGGAACGCGACCTCGTCGAGAACCACCACCACGAACGGATCCCGCGTGTTGGGCACGTGGACCCGTTTGCGGCCCGCATAGCGCTCGGCGCGTTCCTGCATCGCCCCGACAGCGTCTTCCAGGAGGGACACGGCCTCGTCGGCGGCGTCGGCGTAGCGGGCGAACAGGTTGCGTCCGTAGGAGAGTTCCATCCGCTTGGGATCGATCGCCCACACCTGCGCCGCCCCCGCATCGATCGCCGGGACCATGGCCCGGATGGTCGACCACAGCACCGACCCCTTGCCCGCACCCGTCACCCCGACGGTGAGGACGTGGGTGCCGTGCAGCCGCAGGTTCCACGGTTGCCCGTCCTCGCAGCGCCCCACGGGCAGTGCGCCCAGGTCCACATCCTGGGGATCGTCGGGCACGGGTAGCGCGTCGATCTGCTCGGCGAGCATGTCCCGCCGGGGGAACTCCAGCACCAGATCCCGCGGCCCGCGCACCTCGACGCGGCACGACGGGGCGCCGAAGCCGTGCGCCAGCTCGGACACGCGCTGTTCGAACTCGGCGGGGGCGGTGCCGGCCACCAGCTTGACCCGCACCCGATCGGCCCACGCCGAGCAGGTCACCCCCCGGATCTGCGGCAGGTACTGGCGTTCGAGGTAGGACTCGGCCAGGCCGGAGACGACGAGGACGGGTTGCCAGTGGCGGCGGTAGATCCAGAACCGGCGCCAGGTCGCCAGCGCCCGCAGCGCCACACGGGCCTTGAAGGAGTGCGGCCAGCGCCGCCACCACACCAACAGAGCTATGTCGGTGATCGTCCACAGCGCCGCCAGCCCGAGCCATCCGGTCAGCACGTAGACGGTCACTGAGACGGCGACCGTGGCGACCGAGACGGGGAACTGGACCGGCAGGAGGACGAGCAGCCGCAGGAAGCGCCACAGCCACCCGGTGAGGATGAAGATCCCCGGCGTCTCGACCACCGGGGTCGTGAAGCGCACCGCTTGCGCGGGCACGGGAGCGGTGGGCCGCTGGACCTGGGAGGCGCCCGCGCTGGAGTTGCCCAGCATCACCGACCACCCCCGACCCCGGCGTCGGCGCGGACGGCGTCCAGCTCGGCACGCGCCTCGTCGGCGACCGCGTTGGTTTCGGTGTCGTCGGTCTGGGCGGCGATCCGATCGAGGATGCTGGACTTCCACGCCAGCAGCGCCGCATCCGGGCGCGGTTCGGAGCCGTTGAAGGCGGCGTTGCGGTGGGCGCGCACGGCGTCCATGAACGCGGTGATCTCGCGGATGCTCACCCGCGCAGGCTGTTGGGACATACTGGGGACACACCTCTTCCAGGGATTACGTAGGTCTCGCAGGGGTGGAAGGGGCGGCCGGGTGCGCCAACACCACAGGCCGCCCCGCTTGCAGGCGCGGGACGTTCAGCCCGCGTCCTTACCGCCGGAGCCACCGGCACCGGATGCCGCAGCGGCCGGGGCCTTGCGGGAACCACCGCCGCCGGGCGTCTTCACACCGCGCGCCCGCAGCGAGTACGCGACGCGGGGACGCCGGCCCGAGTCGTCGACGTAGGGCATCACCGACATCTGCTCGAACTCGACGGGCCGGAAGGGCAGGCCGGGGACCTCGTCGGGCAGGGTCGGGCAGTGCTCGGCGGCCACCTTCACCTTCACGCTCTTGGCCTTGCCGCGGGCTTCGGGGTCGGCGTCGATCACGTCCACCGCCCACAGCGGCAGCCCGGACACCTTGTCCATCTGCGGACGCTTGGTCTCGAAGTCGGTGATCGCCTCCACCGACAGCGCGTAAGCGCCGTGCGGGAACACCGTCCCGAACTCCACCGGCAGCGCACCCTGAATCGCCATCTCTCCGCCTCTCTTAACTCTGTATGCCCCCCTAGACAGTGTGGATCGTCCACCACAGCGAGTGCTGTCTAGGGGTATGGACAGAAGGTAGCGCGTCGAAGCGGCGATTGTCTAGGGGGATACTCAGGCGGGGGTGTGTCCGTAGACGACCGTCGCGTCATCGTGGTTCTTGGCGCGCGGCCACCGCTGCCCCTGCGGGTCACTGTTCTCGGCTTCCCGTACCCGTGCGATCAGTGCATCCGGGCCAGCGTCGGCGAGGGTGTCGAGAGTGTCGCGCCAGGTGGCCAGGCCGAAGCGGTCGGCCAGGCGGGTAGCGCCGTCGCTGAGCAGCGCCACGGCGGCCACCTCGTCGAGCCCGACGCGGCCGGTAATGGCCTCGTCGGCGGCACCCGGATCGGTGTTGGCGACCCAGAACTCGCCGGGGCGGTTGCGGTGGTCGGCCAGGGCCGCGACGTAGTCGCGCACCGCCTGCTCGTGCTCGGGCGTGCCGGTGGGCAGCGCATCCATGGGCTTTCGCAGTTCCGCGCCGACCACGGCTTCCCGGTCGTCGGTGACCACCTCGGGGGAGGTGCCAGCGCGGTCGAGGACGAGCGAGGAGTCCGCTAGGACCAGGTACTCCAGTTCGCTCGCATCCCACCGCAGCGCCACGACGGTGGATGAGGGCGTGTCGGAGTGCTTGAGGTCGCAGGTGTCGGCGTGCAGCCGGTTCACCCGCTCGATGCTGCTAGCCAGCGCACCGGCGAGCGTGTCGCCTGAGCTGAGCGCGCTCAGCAGTAGCCCGCCCAGGGTGTGGGAGTACCAGGCGACCCCGTGCACGCATCCGGATTCCGTGCCGGGCGGGGTGCCGGCACCGTCGAGCAGCACGGCCGCGTCGGTGCCCACGGCGGCGAAGTCCTCGTTGGGCCGGTCGGGTTTGGCAGGGGCGGTGGCCAGACGGAAGGGCACGGATCAGTCCTGGTCGTGGCGGTATACGGGCGTGATCAGTTCAGCGCGCTCGGGTTCACCGGTGTCGGGGTTGTACACCGTGCGCACCAGCGTCGAGAACCGCTCGGCACCGACCTGGCCCCACAGTGAGGCGATCTCGCCGTTGAGCAGGTGAGCGACCCCGCGCGAACCCTGCGGGTGGATTCCGGCGATGGCCAGGAACGTGCCTTGACCGTCCGGCCGGGCAAGCCGCCCGAGGTAGGCGACGTCCATGGGCTCTTGCGGATCCATCTCCTGACCGGAGCGGTAGCTCTCACCCGTGCGCGTGTCATGCAGCAGCCACAGCCCCGGTTCCGCGCGCTCCCACCGGATGACGGGGTCGGTTTCGTAGGCGTTGCGCATGGGCTCGGACATGGCCGGTCCGCAGACCACGACGAGGTTGGAGCGGTTGAGGTCGATGTGGCCGTCCACGGTGACGTGGTCTGAGACGGCCTGCATGTCGAAGGAGCGCACCAGCTCCTCTAGCGCTTGGCCCGTGGCCATGTCGTCGAGCGACAGCACGGGCCGGTCCTTGACCTGGTCATAGCGCAGCGGGGTCGCCACGGTGACCGTGCCCAGGCCGAGGAAGGCCGCTTCCGGCGCAGGGCCGGTGTGGCGGATCTGGTGGATGCGCCCGCGGCTCAGCCCTGCCTTGTCGGCGATCTGGGCATAGGACATGCCCTGGGCGTGCAGGTCCTGGATCAGGCGCCGCCGCAGGCGGGAGAGTTCGGTGACCTCCTGCTGGGCTTCGGCCAGGCGCTCTGTGGCAGCGCGCAGCAGCTCGAAGGGGTCTTCGATCTCCGCTATGCGTTCGAACTGGCCCGGCATCAACGCTCCCTCGGTCACTCGGACCGAGTCTAGGACCCTAGACAGAGCAGGCGAAACGTCCGCCCCGGTCTCAGCATCGACCACCCGGAAGCGCGTACGCCGCCGAGGCATGCGCGGACCGCTCATGAAGGCCCGTCGGTGACCAGCTTCGCCCACACCCGCAACCCGAACGGGTCCGGCTCGAAGCCCCAATCTTTGGATAGCGCGGCCACGATGGCCAGGCCCCGACCGTGGTCGTCGACCGCGCCGAGATCTGCCGGCGGCCGGGCGGTGGGCGTGGAGTCGCCGCCGAGGTCGACCACGGCCACCTGCGCCGAGGCGGGTTCGGCCTCGACGTGGACGACGAAGGGGCCGCACCATTCGCCGCTCAGGGAGTGTTGGACCGCGTTGGTGGCGAGCTCGCTTATGACGAGCTCGGCCGGATCGGCTAAGGGATGGCCGTCCATCACGGCGCGGGTGAAGGCGCGGGCTTGGGCGACTTCGGTCGGGAGACCGGGGAACATGCGGGACCAGCTGACCATCGTGATCACCACCGTCTAGAGGGCTATACACCGCAGTGATGTGCAGAGTAGGCCACCGACAGCCGGTGATTCAACGAATTCACTGAATCAGTGTGCAAGCTCCTCGAAGTCCCGCCGGATGCGCGCCAACAGCTCGGCCGCCTCCTCGCCGGTCACCGCCACCGCTTCGAGCCGGGCATAGGCGTCGACGTAGGTAGCAACCGCGTCCGGCTCGGTGATGGTCATCTGCGCCGTGAACGTCTCCACCACCACGGCCTCGTCGTCGAACACCGCGAACCCGTGCGGAGGCACCACCGGCAGCGGCACCGACCACGGCACGACAGCCAGGCGCACGTTCGCCATCTCGCAGGCCCGAGCGACGCGGTCGAGCTGTTCCGGCATCATCGATCCGTCCGCCGGCCACGTCCGAAGCGCACCCTCAGTGACGACGAACCCGAAGTCACACCGGGCGTCGCCAATCCGGTCGACCAGCGGAGAGGGAGATGCGCCGGCCGCATTCGCGTACTCGGAAGACCTCAGCGCACGCGGAACCATCGCCGACTGAAACTCGCGCACCGTGGCAGCGCCCCGCTCCCACCGCCGAGCAGCGTCACCGAGCAGCGACACTCCGGCATCAATCCGGCGATCTCGGCGATCGGCGTAGGCACCCCGAATCCGGGCGCGCAGTGAGGCAGCCGCATTCGCGTTGACGGGCAGCGCAGCGACGACCTGCTCGACGGTCATGGGATCATCAATACGACGCCCGTTCTCGATTCGCGAAACCGTCGACTGGACGACGCAGGCTCTCCTTGCTAATTCGCGCCCGGATAGACCGCATTCTTCACGTATTTCTCGCAGTCGCCGCCCCAGTGAGGGTAGGTCGTCTTCTTCGGTCATGTGGCAGATGCGTCGATTCTATAGCCAGCGTTTCTGGTGTTGCTAATCGAAGTTCTGTATATGCCCGAGTTCTCGAGCATAGTTTCGGAGTTTGGTGAGAATGTACACAGAAATGTCCGCGCGATTTTTAGGGGTCAAAAAGTCGCCTTTTCGCCATGCAAATTCTAGGCAGACGGCATCTTGTTCGAGGTAGAATGAAGCATCGGGGAGTAGTGGAGTAAAGTCCAACTGGGTTTCGGCTTGGAAATTACTACTCTCGATATCTTGGGATCCTAAAAACGTTTCTATTCCCGCGAGGATGGCTCGATTTAGTGGCTTGTCGCGAGCTGCAGTGAAACCCTTTTCCGATAGCAGCGTAAACGCTGGGAGGGATACGGTTGATGGTGTTCCGCGAGTTTCAAATGTAGGAGTGACTGTGCCGTTCAAATATTTCCCGATATCGCTTCTGCTGATGGTTCTAGCGATTGAGTAGTTATCAGGAAAGTTGATTCCGAGATCTTCAAGATCCTTTGTGGCTGTGGAAGAATATTTTCGAAGCAGGGGAATGCTAACAGCGGGGGGAAGACCGAAAGTTCTGGCATCCAGTTGGACGATCATCTGGGTTAAGAGCCCTCGATGATCTCTCCACCAACGACCCACTTCGCTCGACTTGGTGGCGTCCAGCAAGGCATTGCCGTCGACAAGACCAAACCTGGTGCTGTTGGTTAGCTGTGTCAGCACACCGGCGTCGGGGCTCTCCGACACAAATACGACAACAAGGCGTACGGGCTTGCGTGTTTCCTGGAGAATTCTAACCCGACGATTAGTGAAGTCATCGGATATGTGACGGAGGTAATCGCCGAGACTTCGGTACTCCTCGGCTGCATAGTCTTCAGGGTTGACGCCGAGCAACTCCAGGGATTCTACACTATTGGACATCTCCAAGGTGTGAGTGGCAATGGATGGCCAAGACTCTGGAGAAGGACCTTGGATTTCAGATGGTATGGCTACTGGAGATCTCCCAGCAATTTCTATGTAACCTCGAGCCATTTCAGAAGCTAGGGGTTCTGCTGTTTCTGGCCAAAGAATCAGGACCCTTTTTCCCAGAGTAGGCTCTCGCAAAAACCTCTTGATATTGGCCAGTTCGGCGTTATCCGCTGGATTGCTTTCTCTGTGGTCGATATTTACTGGAATAACACGATCTTCGTTCGCTGGAAAGTTCTGGGTCGCATGCTGCACCCTCGTTTTTAGAGCCTCGAAGGTGACGTTCCCTGAATGTTCGACAGTCTCAGTGTAATGTTGGGGGTGGAAGGTTCGTAGGCTATGGGCGAGCGTCGTCTTTCCGGTTCCAGAGGCGGCGAATACGGGCATAAACAGGCCTTCACCGCGTGCTTTGATGCTTTCCGCTGCGATCTCGAACGTCTTCGAAGTGGACTCGGGGGGCGCCACGACCAGCTTTGCCAATTCTGATCCGACATATTCAATTAATTGTTCATAGCGGGCCGGGAATACTAGTTGACGAAGTACGTGTTCGGTTGGATTAGGAGATTCCGACACTATCCATTCCAAACTAGTTGGGCGGGCTAATATTGGTTGCCGAATTGGGCTGTATGGAATCAAGGCGGCGGCACTGCGCCGCCGCTGCGGTTTGCTGGGGGTGTGCTCGGGCTGCGGGCTGGCGCCCGGTCCCGAGCACACCCCCAGCCGCCGCCGGGTCTTCGTAGACGCATCGCATGATTGCCCTCCAAGCCCTCCGGGCGTCCATGACTATGGTGACGTTTCGCGCAGACAAACCGTTGCCTGTTGCTGAACTCGGGTTGATGACGTTCTGGGTCCCGAGGCACTCGGTCGCGCGACTCTGTCTGTCTCGGGTGGCCGGCACCAGCGCGACCGAGCACCTCGGACCGGGGCCGTGGATGCCGAGCGCCTTGGGTTGCCGGAAGCGCGGAGTACCGTGGACGGGCCAGCGCGCCGATGAGGACAGGACACCACACCGTCGGGGCGCGCCTGCTCTGGTTCGCGTCAGCCGATGCACATTTGATGCACACGGCGCCAGGACACCCCCGGTACCGCCGGGAAGCGGTAGGCATCAACGGGTGCTCTGACCAGCGGTGTATCCGCCCCGCCGCTGGCCCTACCTACCCCCGATCACACGAAGAGGTCGTGGGTTCAAATCCCGCCACCCCGACGGAAAAACGGGTGTCCACGCAGGTGGGCACCCGTTTTCGTGTGTGCGGGGGTTGTGGGCGCTCAGGGGCCGGTGCAGACTCAGGCGCACATGCTCCGGGGCGGTTGGCCGTGCTGGGGCCGCGTTGGCGCGAGCGGCGGCGGCCTTCATCCGCCCGGCGTCCATGGCGTCGGCGACCTCGTCCAGGCGGTCCGGGAAGAGATGGCCGTAGGTGTCGAGCGTCATGGTCGCGGTCGCGTGGCCGAGCATCTGCTGAACCACCTTCACGTCCGCGCCGGCTGCGATGGCGAGTGACGCGGCGGTGTGCCGCAGCTTGTGCGGAGTCAGGCCGAGTCCATCGAGGCCCGCGTCCTTGCGCAAAAGTCGGCCCCTTCGAGGGTACGCGCGGCCCCCTGCCCGCGCGGACCCGGCCGGAACACTGCGGCGCCGCCTCCCAGGCCCCGCGCCCGCCACGTCCGACGTTCGGGAGTCGGCCGCGGCGATCGTGGCGAAAATTCCAATGAACGCCGCTGGATTTCGTCATACGGCCACGATCGCCGCGCCGCCCTGCGACATAACGGGCACGCGAGCGCCTCCCGGCTCCCCGGCCTCCTCGCCGCCCCGTCGGCTGCGCCACCGGCGGGCATCCGGCCCGATGGGCGCGGGCCCGGCCCCGCTGCCGCTTTCCAGCCGAGTCCGCCCGACACCCCGGAGACCAAAAGGCCCACAACAAGGCCACAGCAGACCGGCGTTCGTGAACACGGCTTAGTCGACGTTGGGCCGGCGCGGCCCGTCCGGGCGGCCGCCGGTGGACCGCAGCCGCGGCGTGGGTGGGTCAGGTCTGCGGGAGGCGGCGTTCGGTCTCCTCGGGCTCGGGGACTGGGGATACGGGGGCAGTCGTCTCGTGGCGCGGGCGCAGGTGGCGAACTTCGGGGAGCAGGGTGGCGAGGCCGATGAGGGCCAGGACCACCCCGAACCAGAGCGGGCCGCGCAGGTCGGTTGCCGCGAGGGCGAGGCCGCCTCCTGAGGAGCCGATGATCACGCCCAGGGTGATGAACGACGCGTGCACCGTGTTGACCAGGGGTCCTGCGTTGGCGGCCCGCTGGACGCGGGTGATCATGGCGGGATTCATCGTGACGCCCACCAGCCCGATGCCCATCATCGCCGCGACCGCCCACACCTGGCTCTGCGCCAGCAATGCGAAGCCGGTGAGGAAAACCGCGTTCAGCATCAGCCCCGCGCTCAGCGTCGTAATGGTGTGGCGGTCGGCCAGGCGGCCGACCGCGTAGTTGCCCACCAGGGTCGCCGCGCCGTAGGCCACCAGGAGGAGGGGGACCGAGTCCACGCTGAATCCGCTGAGCCGGGTGAGGATCGGGTTGAAGTAGCTGAATGCCGCGAATGTGGCGCCGATGATCAGCGTGGAGGTCGACAGCGCGAGCCAGAGCCGGCGGTTGGCGAAAGCGGTCAGCTCGCCGCGGAGGCCTCCGCTGTGTTCGGCGCGCTCCAGGCTCGGGACTCCGGCCGCGGTCACCGCGACGGCGCCGAGGGTGAGTAGCGCGACTCCCCAGAATGCCGCCCGCCAGCCCCACAGCCCGCCGACCCAGGTGGCCAGAGGCAGGCCGAGCAACGTCCCCGTCATGAGGCCGGTCATCACCACGGCCGCGGCGCGAGCCCGCTGCTCGGGGCCGGTGAGACGCGCGGCGAGCGACAGGGAGGTTCCGATGAAGGCCTGGGCTGCGGCTCCGGTGACGATGCGGGCCGCCAGCATCACGCCGTAGCCGGGACTGAGCGCGGCCATGAGGTTGCCGGCGAGGAAGACGCCGAAGAGGATCATCAGTGCCCGTTTCGGGGGAATCCGCAGTAGCGCAACAGTGAGCACGGGACCGCCGACGGCCATCGCCGCGGCGAAGGCGGTGATGAGGTAGCCGATCTGGGGGATGGTCACCCCGAGTCCGGCGGCCAGTTGCGGCATCAGGCCGGCGACGAGGAACTCGCTGGTGACCATCGCGAAAACGCCGAGCGCCATGATGGCGACGGATCTAGGCACGGGTTTCCTGCTTTCTGGTTTTGGACTGATCGGTTCAAAATGCGAGCATGGCGGCGGCGAAGGCACACATGTGTCCTCGCTTCGGTCGACCGGCCGACCTCTCGGCTCAGGCGGTCAGGGCGTCCAAAGCCGTCGCGGCTATGGACTCCAGGACGGCGTGATCCGTCCCTGCGCGGCCGGAGACCCGGATGCCGCCGATAACGGAGCTGACGAAGTGGGCGAGCGCCTCGGCGTCGCGCGACGCGGTAACGGAGCCCTCCGCCTGACCGAGAGCGATCACCGTGCGCAGCGAATCCACGCGGCGCTGCAGGTCGGCTTCGAGTACGGCTGTGGCATCCCGGTTGCGGCCGGCCAGCTCCAGTGTGGAGTTGACCACTAGGCAGCCGATGCCGCGCCCGTCGCGCCGGTATGCGGCCTCGTCTTCGAGGATCAGTCCGAACAGCTGCCGCAGTCGCTCCAGGGGCGGCAGGGACTCGTCCTCCAGGGCGGATCGCTGGGTGGCCGTCTTCGACTCGGCATAGCGTGTCAGCGCGCGGATGAACAGGTCGTGCTTGCTGGTGAAGGTGTTGTAGATGGTGCTGCGGCCCAAGCCGGTGGCTTCGCACAGATCCTGGGTCGAGGTGGCCTCGTAGCCGTTGACCCAGAATGTGTGCATCGCCGCGTCGAGGGCCTGCTCCTCTTCGAATGTCCGCGGTCGCGCCATGCCTGCACCCTAGTGTTTTGGAACGATTAGTTCAATACTTGGGAGTGCGGCGCGCGGTCGCGCGTCCGGGCAGCGGCGAAGGGCCCGCTGCGACGGCTCGGCGCGCGGGGGCGCGGACGCGCCCGCTAGACCAGCACGTGCCCGTAGCGCTCCTGGAAGGGGCGCAGGTCGGGCTCGCCGTACCGGTCGAGCAGCGTCTTGAACAGCAGTTCCTTCTCTTCGCCGAAGCGGCGCAGGCGGTCGGCGGCCGTGGGGGCAGAGACCAGGCGTGACGGTTCGGACTTGGAGTGGAACTTGTCGGCGAACATCACCAGCTGCTCCTCCTCCGATTCCGCCAGATAGTCGGCTTCGGGGATGGGCAGGTCCTGGGTGCGGACGTCCTCCCGGGTGATGCCCACACCGGTGTGGCAGGAGCAGAACCGGCACAGGGCCTCGGGCAGCCCTTCCTCGGTGAGGACCTCGCGTCCCAGTACGCCGTGGCGGATGTAGTGCGCGTGGTCGAGCGTGCCCGCGGCGTTGTAGAGCCGGTAGACGCCGATGTCGTGCAGCAGGCTTCCGGCCCGTACCAGGGCGGGGTCGGCGGCGGAGTTGCTGTCGGCGAGCAGGCGGCCCGCTATGTCGGCCACGATCACGCAGTGGGTGTAAACCCGGTCGAACGCCTCCGGAGTCGGGGCGTGCTTGGCGTGCAAGGCGCGGATCTCGTCGTCGGAGGGAACCTGCATGCCCCCGACCCTAGCGGTCTTCGCCGAGCGGTCTCCGCGGCCGCGCGTCACCGAGCCGGCGGAGTGGAGCCACCGGTTCTCCTGAACCCCAGGGCAGCAGATATACCGTGTATATCGTGCACGTTGTGGATGCGGAGTAGGTGGCTCGATGGCTTCTGGCGAGGGCGAACCCTTCTACGGCCCCGGAGGCCGGGGTTTCTACGGCGCCGTCACGGTGAGCGAGCGCGGCCAGATCGTGATCCCGGCCAAGGCCCGGCGCGATCTCGGCATCGGGGCCGGCGACAAGCTGCTGGTGCTCGGCGATCCGCAGCAGGGGCTCGCTCTGATGACGCTCAACGACCTGATGCGAAATCTGCAGGGCTCCTCTGCGCTGCTGGAGCAGATCCAGCGGCACGCGGACGGCGGTGAGGACGAGACGTCGGACGGCGGCGAGGAGGGCGGGTAGTGGTCGGCGGGCCGACTCCCGTCCCGTCGCGCGCCTGCCGCCCGCCGGCCTCTCGCCGCCCTCGGTGAGTGCGATGCCGTGACACGGGTGACCGGGCCGCGCGCATCGCGGCGGCCCGGTACCAACCCACACCTGCCCGTCCGGCCCGTCCGGCCCGCCCGACTTCGCCGCCGTGCGGATCGGCCGGTCGGCCGGTCAGGCGGTCTTCACCTGGCCGCCGTCGATCCGGTAGTCGGCGCCGGTGATGGCGGCGGCGCGCTCCGATGCCAGGAAGAGGGCCAGGTCGGCGACCTGGTGCGCCTCGGCGACCCGCCCCAGCGAGATCCCCATGGCCTCCGGCAGCCAGCGGTCCATCACGTCCTCGACGGTGGTGTTCATCTGCGAGGCGAAGAAGTTCGCGAAACCGTCCCCTTCGGCCGTCCACAGCGGCGTACGCACCGGCCCCGGCGAGACCGTGTTGACGCGGATGCCGCTGGGCGCGAGTTCCTCGGCCAGGGAGCGGCCCATGTTCGTCAGGGCCGCCTTGGCCGCGCTGTAGTGCACGATCATCGGTGCGGGGATGCGGGCGTTGACGCTGCTGATATTGACGATCGCGGCGCTCTCGCGGTCGGTCATGGCGGGGATCGCGGCGCGCGTGGTGCGCATGACCGAGAACAGGTTGAGGTCGAAGATCCGCTGCCAGGCGTCGTCGGTGGTGTCGACGAAGCGGGTCGCCGGTTCGCTCCCGCCCACGTTGTTGATCAGGATGTCGACGCCGCCGTGCAGGTCGACCGCCGACTCGACGAGCCGGTCGGGCCCCTCGGCGCCGGTGAGATCGGTGTTGACGACCGCCGCGCCCGACTCCCGCAACTCGGCCAGCTCCGGGGTGGTGGTCCGGCTGCCGGCGACCACGCGGGCCCCGTACCGGGTCAGCTCCTGGACGACGGCGAGGCCGATGCCCTTGCTCGCTCCGCTGACGACGGCGACCTTGTCTTTCAGGTTGAGTTCCATGCCTTCGATCCTCGCCGTGCGGCCCCGGCCGGTGCTGGCGGAAATCCGACGACGAGTTCGGCCCGCGACCGGCGCACCGGCGCACCGGCGACCGCGGCCCCCGCGCGGCCTGCCGAGAGCGCGAAGTACCGGCAAATCGGCAAAATGTCGGCGCGCCGCCGGGATTCTTAGGGTGCTCGGGGTGCTCCCGGGTATACGGGACAGCATGGGAGTCCTACGCAAACAGCTTCAACGCCTGCTCGCAGCCCCGTTCATCGTCGACTCGGTGGAGACCCTGCGCGATCCGCACCCGCGGGCCGAGGCGCTCGCGCCCATGGTGAGCCGAATCCACGCCTACTACCCGTGGATCCCGGACAACCCGGTGCTGCTTGTGCGGGCCCAGGCCGTCGCGGGCGCCGGTGCGGGGACCATGCTGCTGCTCGGCAAGGGCACCCGCGTGGCCAGCGCGGTTATGGCGGCCCAGGCGGTGCCGTCGCTGCTCGCCGCGTCGCAGGGCAAGATCGCGGACTCGGCCGGGCGCGACTCCGCGGTCAAGGACATCGGTCTGCTCGGCGCGCTGGTGCTGACGGCCACGGAACCGCGGAGGCGTCCGCCCAAGGTGGTCCACGACGCCCGCCACGCGGTCCACGACGCCCGCAAGTCGGCGTCGCGCGCCGGCAAGTCCGCGAACCGCAAGGCGCGCGGCGCCACGGCGCGGCTGTCACCGGGCGGGCGCTGACCCTCCGTCGTCCGCACGAGTCAGGCCCCGTGCGGTCGGAAGGTGCATCCCCAGCGGGCTCTCGGCCCGCAGCGACGGGGATTCGCCCTCCGGCTGCGCGGGGCCGTTTCCGCGTCAGGAGCCGACCGCGGTTACTCGAGCGGGCTTGACGGCGCCGAACTGCGCCTCCATTATGATCACGTGTTCATGAACGCAAGTTCATAATGGCGTCGAGTGATTCGGGAGCACACCATGCACGGCATCGCCAACACCTCCCAGGCCGAAGCCTGGAACGGCTACGAAGGCGACCACTGGGCCGACAACCACCCCCGCTACGACGCGGTCAACAGCGGGTTCAACGAGCACCTGTTCTCCGCGGCCGCCATCGGTCCCCGCGACAGGGTGCTCGACATCGGCTGCGGCAACGGCCAGGTCACGCGTTCGGCCGCACGCCGCGCCGGCCAGGGCAGCGCGCTCGGCGTGGACCTGTCCGCGCCCATGCTCGCCCGCGCGCGGGCCGCGGCCGCCGAGGAGGGCATCGCCAACGTCTCCTTCGAGCCGGGCGACGCGCAGGTGCACCCCTTCCCCGGCGCGAATTTCGACGCCGCGCTCAGCCGCTTCGGGGTGATGTTCTTCGCCGACCCCGAGGCGGCCTTCGCCAACATCGCCAGCGCCCTGCGCCCCGGCGGCCGCCTGGCGTTTCTGACCCTGCGCGGCATGAGCAGCAACGACCTCGGCGACGTCTTCGCCGCGATGGCGGCCCACCTGCCCTCGGAAGCCGCTCGGGCGCCCGTCGCCGGTGCCGTCTCGCTCGCCGAACCCGACCGGCTCCGCGAGCTGCTGGACTCCGCCGGGTTCACCGACACCGCGGTCACACCGGTCGAGGCGGAGCAGGTGTGGGGCGCCGACCCCGCTGACGCGGCCGCGTTCCTCTGCGACTGGGCACCCGTGCGCCATCTGCTCGACGGCGCCGACCCGGCCGCCGCCGGACGCGCCCGAGAGGCCGCCGTGGAGGCCATGCGCCCCTTCGCCCGCCCCGGCGCGGTCGCCCTGCGCGGGGCCGCCTGGCTGGCGACCGCCGTGCGCCCGTGACTGTCCGGCGAAGCGAAAGGAGCTGGTACGCGTCCGCGTGCATCCGGGTGGGCGGCGTCGGCTGTGGCGCCGTGGCGGAGCAGGGGTTCGAGCTCCGGCTCCCGCCGCGGCGCGGCGGCGGGCGGGCCCGTTACGATACGCAGTGATGTCACCCAGAAGAGCCGCCGCCCTGCGCGATGAGGAGAGCGACCGCACCCTGCGCGAGCACCTGGTGGCCGCCGCCGAGCGGTTGCTGTCCGAGCACGGCGCGGCGGCGGTCACGGTGCGTGACATTGCGCGCGAGGCCCGTGTCGCCGCGGGCGTGCTCTACAACCACTTCGCCGACAAGGAGGAGCTGCTCGCCGAGGCGCTGCACGCCCACGTGCGTAACGCTGCGCGCGCCGCAGGGTCGATGCCCCCCGCCGGCACGGCGTCGGTCGAGGAGAACCTGCGCGAGATCCTGCGCTACGGCATCAGCGTGCACACCGCCATCCTGCCCGCCTTCGCCGGAGTGGCCTCCCGGCCCAAGGTGCTGGAGCGCTTCAGTACCCTGCCCAACCCGATGGAGGGCGGCGCGGGTCTGCGCGCCGCCCTCGCCGACTACCTGCGCAGCGAGCAGCGGCTGGGCCGGGTCGCGGCCGGGGCTCGCCCCGACGCCGTCGCGACCATGCTGGTGGGCACCTGCCACGAACTCGTGCTGCCGCCGCTGCCCTCGCTCCCGGCCGACGCCCGGCCCGCCGAGGTGCCGCCCGCGCTGGTCGACGACCTCGTGGCCACCGTGATGGACGGTGTCCGCCCGCGCTGAGCCGGGACCCGTCAAGCGCGCCGCTCACGTCCGAAACGTTCAAGACCGGGCGCCCGCCTGAGTTCTAGCCTCGGTCGCATGACAGCAGCAGCATTCAGCGCGGTCGGAATCGTCGCGGCAGACATGGGCGAGTCGCTGGCGTTCTACCGCCGCCTCGGTCTGGACATCCCGGCTGAATCCGACACACTCGCGCACGTCGAGGTCGAGGTCTCCGGCGGCCTGCGGATCATGTGGGACACCGTCGAGACCGTGCGGTCCTTCGCCCCCGAATGGGAGCCGGCACCCGGTAGCGGTGTCACGCTCGCCTTCGCCTGCGACGGCCCCGACGGCGTCGACCGCCTCTACGCCGATCTGCTCGCGGCCGGATACACCGGTCGGCACGAGCCCTGGAACGCCGTGTGGGGCCAGCGCTACGCGATCGTGCTCGATCCCGACGGCAACTGGGTCGACCTGTTCGCGTCGCCGGCGTGAGCGGTGAGCACGCTCAACGGGGCGCCGGCCAGCTGCTTCGCCTCGCGGGAGAGGTGGGCCTGGTCGGCGTACCCGGCGAGGGCGGCGACCTCGGCGAAGGGCGTGCCCTCCCGCGCGGCCGCCAGCGCCCGGTCCAGGCGCAGGATGCGCCCGAGCGTCTTGGGCCCGTAGCCGAAGGCCGCCAGGCTCCTGCGGTGCAGGCCGCGCTCACCCAGGCCGGTCTCCCGCGCGACCTGCGACACCGCGGTGTTTCGGTCCAGCAGGACGGCGACCCGCGCCATCAGCGGGTCGGCGCCGGGACCGTCCTGGAGTCGGCGGCCCGCCGCACGCTCCAGCGGCGCCCCCGCGTCGGGCGCCGCCGCGGCCTGCGCAGCCAGTCGGCGCGCCTCTGCGGCGGGCCACACGTCCTCCAGCGGCACCCGCAGATCGCGCAAAGCGCGGGCCGGGGCGCCCGCCACCGCCGGTCCGACCCCCACAGGCAGCCGTACCCCCGCGAACACGCGCCCCGGCGCCCAGTCGGCGAAGTGCGCCCGGGTGTCGGGGCCCGCGAGCAGCACGCGCTCCCCGTCCCAGATCAGGTCCATGCACCCGTCCGGGACGACCCGGTGGCACTCCCCGGCGGCTGCGGTGGCCGCGGCGGCCGACCATACGACCCCGCCGCAGGCGGCACTGCGCTCCGCGTACATGCCTCTATGATCGCCCACCCGAGCCCTTGGCTGCGGCGGGGGCGGCCGGGGGTCAGTCCTGTGCCACGAGATCCAGCAGGGTGGCCTCCGGTCGGCAGCAGAAGCGGGCCGGCGCCGTGGGCGAGGTGCCCAGACCTCCGGAGACGTGCAGCCAGGTGCCGGCATAGCGGTGCAGGCCCCAGGCCCGCCGGCGGTCGATGCCGCAGTTGGTGACCACGGTTCCGTAGAAGGGCAGGCAGAGCTGTCCGCCGTGGGTGTGGCCGGCCAGCAGCAGTTGGTAGCCGTCGGCGGCGAAGCGGTTGAGGTTGGCGGGCTCGGGGGAGTGCAGGACGCCGACCCGCAGATCGGTGCCTGTGTCGGCGGTCCCTTCCACGGCGTCGTAGCGGTCCAGGCCGATGTGGGAGTCACTGACACCCGCCACTGCGATGTCGCGCCGGTCCGCCTTCAGGCGGCCCTTGCGGTTGTTCAAGTCCAACCACCCGCGGGCACTCATCGCGGCGCCCAGTTCACGCCAGGGCAGATCGGGGACCTTGCGCTTGGCGTAGTCTTCGCCGCTGCTGCGCCACAGGTAGCGGGCCGGGTTCTTGATCTGCGGCGAGTACAGGTCGTTGGATCCGTAGACGAACGCGCCGGGGCGGTCGAGCAGCGGCCCCAGGGCCGAGACGAGCGGCTCGACGGCGTCGGGGTGGGCGATGGAGTCGCCGGTGTTCACCACGAAGTCGGGGTCGTACGCGTCGAGCCCGCGCAGCCAATCCAGCAGCATGCGCCGGCGCGGCGTCAGGTGGGTGTCGGAGATGTGCAGCACCCGTAGCCGAGGGCTCCCCGGGTCGAGCAGCGGGAGTTCGTAACGGCGCAGCCGAAACCAGTTGCGCTCGACGATCGACGCGTAGGCGATCCCCGCCAGCCCGACGGCCCCCGTGATCGCGGCAGCCCGGCCTGCCGTCCGCAGCGTCTTCGGCAATGTCGTCACCGTAACCGCACCTCCCGATTCCGATGGTGTCAGACATCCGGACCTGATGCGCCCGCACAGCGGATGACCGAAAAATCGGGCCACGGTCAGGGGCCGGGCCATCCGCCTCGGCAGCGCGGCGGGTAATGCGCTCGCGGCGCGCGAGCGCGCCGCCGTATGATCGCTGCCATGGCCGAACTCAAGGACCGCCTGCAAACCGACCTCACCACCGCGATGAAGGCGCGCGACGACGTCCGCACGCGGACGCTGCGCAGCGTGCTGACCGCCATCTCCAACGAGGAGGTCTCGGGCGAGGCGGCGCGCGAACTCCGCGACGAGGACGTGGTCCGGCTGATCACGCGCGAGGCCAAGAAGCGCCGCGAGGCCGCCGAGGCGTTCGAGGGCAACGGGCGCGCCGAGCAGGCCGCCGCCGAGCGTGCCGAGGGCGACGTGCTCGCCGACTACCTGCCCGCGCCGCTGAGCGACGACGAACTGCGCGACCTCGTGGCCGCCGTCATCGACGAGACCGGCGCCGAGGGCCCCAAGGCCATGGGCCAGGTGATGAAGCAGGTCACTCCCCGCGCGGGCGGCCGCGCCGACGGCAGTCGCATCGCAGCCGAGGTGAAGCGCCAGCTCACGGCATAGGCGCGGCCGCCCGGCCGCACCGATGGCCGTGGGACGCGGGCCGACGCCGACACGCGAGGGGCGGCGGGCGATTCGATCGCCCGCCGCCCCTCGCGGCGTTCACCGCTGCACAGCCTCGCGGCCGTCAGTCGTCCTCGGAGCGGCCCGGGGAGCCCAGATCCCATTCGGGCCAGTCGCCGAAACCGCCGCCGTTCCCTTGGTCGCCGGTGCCGCCGTCTCCCCCGTTCCCGCCTTCGCCGTTGCCGCCTCCGGCGCCGCCGTTGCTGAGGAACACGTTGACGGTGGCCCCCTCGGGCAGGCCGGTGCCGGGCTGCGGGTTCACCGCGCCGACGGTGTCGGTCGGCTGTTCGGAGCGCACCTGAGTGGAGGAGACGTTGGGCTGGAAACCGGCCGCCTCCAGTTGGCTGATGGCCTGGTCGCGCGACATCCCGAGGACGTCGGGTACGCCGGCCTCGCCGGTGGCGGCCGCCTCCTCGGCGTTCTGCTCCTCGGCGGGCGGCGGCCCGGAGGTGCTGCCGAACTGCGAAGGCGCCGACGGGAAGTCCTCGGAGTCGAGCTCCTCGGTCGCCTCCATCATGGTCTGCTGCCAGATGGGACCTGGGATCGTGGCGCCGTAGACGTAGGAGTAGTACTCGCCGCCGATGGTGACGTTGCGCAGCGGGTGGTTCTGCGGGCCGCGCGGGTCCCCGACGAACACCGTGCCCGCGAGGTTGGGCGTGTAGCCGGCGAACCACGCGCTCGCCGAGTTGTCGGTGGTGCCGGTCTTGGCCGCCGCCGGCCGCCCGATCTCCAGCCCGTCCGTCGTGCCGTCGTCGAAGGTCTGCTGCAGCAGGTGGCTCACCCCGTCGGCGACGTCCTTGCTGATGACGCGCTCGCACTCGGGCTTGATGTCGATGGTCTCGCCCGCGTGCTCATCCACGATCTTGGTGATCGCCTGCGGCTGGCAGTGCTTGCCGCGGGAGGCGAACGTGGCGTAGGCGCCCGCCAGGTTGAGCGGCGAGACCTCCTCACTGCCCAGGGTGAAGGAGTTGTTGGCCTGGGTCCGCTCGTTGAAGAACGAGGTGCCGTCGGCACGGTGCATGCCCAGCGTGTCGGCCATCTCGATGACGTTGCACAGCCCCACGTCGGCCTGCAGGCTCGCGAAGTAGGTGTTCACCGAGCCCTTGGTGCCGCTGACCATGTTGTTGGTGCTGCCGCCCTCGGTGTCGCCGGCGTTGCTGACGGTCCAGTCGGCCAGCCGCTCGCCGTCGCAGTTGCGCTGTCCGGTGATGGTGGTGGTGTTGCCGGTGCTGTAGGAGGTGCTGAACTCCTTGCCCTGCTTCAGCGCCGCGGCGAGGGTGAAGGGCTTGAACGTCGACCCCGACTGGAAGCCGGTGCTCCCGCCGTCGCCGACGTCGACGGCGAAGTTGATCGAGGTCATGCCGAGCTGGGACTCGTCCGGGCCGTAGTTGCGGCTCTGCGCCATCGCCCGGATGCGGCCGGTGCCCGGCTGCACCAGCACCTCGGCGGCGACCTTCTTGGACTTGTTCTTGCGCGGCACCCACTCGTCGACAGCCTTCTGCGCGGCCTGCTGCATGTCGAGGTCGAGCGTGGTGTGGATCTGCAGGCCGGCCGTGCGCAGCCAGCGGGCGCGCTCGGTTTCGGTCTCGCCGTAGCGCTTGTTCTGCTCGATCTGCTGGACCACGTAGTCGCAGAAGAACGGCTGGTCGCTGGGCATGCAGCCGTTGCTCGGGTTGCTCACGTCCAGGTTGAGCTCAGTGGCCTTGGCCTCTTTCGCCTCCGCCTTGGTGATCTTGCCGGTGGCGGCCATGCGGTCCAGCACCACGTCGCGCCGGTTCTTGGCTGCCTCGGGGTTGAGGCGGGGGTTGTAGAGGTGGGGGTAGCGCACCGTGCCGGCGAGCATGGCGGCCTGCTGCAGGTTCAGCTCTTCGGCGCTGATGCCGAAGTAGTGCTGCGCCGCGGATTCGGTCCCGTAGGCGCCGTCGCCGAAGTAGGCGATGTTCAGGTAGCCCTCCAGGATCTCCTTCTTGGACATCCGCTGCTCAAGGGCGACCGCGTAGCGCAGTTCGCGGACCTTGCGGCCGAGGGTGGTCTCGCGGGCCTCCTCCTGCTCGGCCTGGCTGTCCGCGCTCTCGACGAGGACGTTCTTCACGTACTGCTGGGTGATGGAGGAGCCGCCCTCGACGTTGCCGCTGATCGTGCGGATGGCGGCGCGGAAGGTGCCGGCGATGTCGATGCCGCCGTGCTGATAGAAGGCGGAGTCCTCGATGGCGATGATGGCTTCGCGCATCACCGGCGCCATCTTGTCCAGCGCCACGACCTCGCGGTTCTGGTCGTAGATCTCGGCGATGACCTCGCCGTCGCGGCTGTAGATGACCGAGCGTTCAGGGGGAGGCGGGGTCTCCAGCTCGCTGGGCATGTTCAGAAACCCGGTGGCGACGTTGCGCGCGGTGATCCCGAGCCCTCCGACGGCAGGCAGCGCGAGCGCCGCCACGAGCACACCGGCGACGATACCGACCCCGAGCAGTTGACCGATTTTCTGCAGCATTGTCCCCTGACCCACCCCCTAAGACTACGTGCGAACCGCGGTCAGAGCCGCCGCGGGCGCCCGGAGATTCGGACGATCCGCACACCCGCGACATCATGACCGTTCTCCATTGTGGAGGCAATGACGAGCTCTCGGAACCTGAGACGGGGCTGTCCGGAATGGCGAATCCGAAGGAAGCCCGCCGCGCGCAATGGCTCGCCCGGACTAGATCCGAGATGGGCCGCACGGGGCCTGGTGGCCTGCGCGCACGAACCGTAGGTTGTCTCCAGCGATCGCGAGGACACGCAGGGCTCCGAGTCCGATGCGCTCCGCGACCGGGTCGCCCCCACCCCCCGCGGCCGTTGCGCATCCTTCCGCGCACTCCGCCTCCGTTGCATCCGAGCCGGCGACCGCGCCCGCCGGCTCCCCGACGAGAACACATGCTGAACTTGGGAGTGGGACACATGTGGATGCCGGGCTGGGCCGCGCACGGCCTATGCCGCGAGACCGACCCCGACGCGCTCTTCGTGCAGGGAGCCGCCCAGAACCGGGCGAAGCTCATCTGCCGGGGCTGCCCGGTGCGCACCGAGTGCTTGGCCGACGCGCTGGACAACCGCATCGAGTTCGGGGTCTGGGGAGGGATGACCGAACGCGAGCGCCGCTCCCTGCTGCGTCGCAGGCCCGATGTCACCTCGTGGGCCGAGCTGCTCGACAACGCCCGCCGGGAGTACGGCGAGCAGTCCGCCCACCGGCAAACCGAGGCGTCCGACCGCCCGGTGCGGGCCGGGTAGGCGGCTCGGCGGGCGGGATAGCGGCGGTCGCGTGTTTCCGGCAACGGAGAGTCGCCCCCTTCGCACACCGACCCGTCGGCACGGCTCCTGCGCCGACCCACACCGGTCGGCGCGCGGTTCGTGGGATACCGCCGTACGGCGCGGACCCGCAACCGCACGGCGGCAAAGTCCCGCTGCCCGGTCCGGGGGGCGGCTAATCCCCGAGTGCGCGTCCGATCTCGGCGAGACCGGCCAGATCGTGCACGTCGTCGGGCCGGGCCGGAACCTCTGTCGCAGGTACGCCGGGATGCGCCGCCGCCAGCCGCTCCATCAGCCGCTGCTCGCGCTCCTGCACGCGCGCCGCCTCGGCGTGCAGGCGCAGGGCCGCCGCGGCGAGTCCGTGGTCGCCGAGCCGGTCCAGCTCCGCGGCGGCGGCAGCGGCCGCAGGTCCCGACAGGTCTCGCGCCGCGGTGCGGTGCACCCGGTTTAGCACGATGCCGGCGAGGGGCATGCGGTCCTTGCGCAGCCGCTCGACGAAGTACGCCGCCTCGCGCAGGGCGTCGTCCTCCGGTGCGGCCACCACCACGAAACCGGTGCCGCGCGCCTGCAGCAGCCGGTAGGTGCGCTCCGCGCGCTCCTGGAATCCGCCGAAGACCGCGTCGAACGCCGAGACGAAGCTCTGCACGTCCTTGAGTACCTGGGCGCCGACGACCTTGGCGATGATGCCGGTGACCATGCTGAATCCGGCACCCAGCATCTTGAACGCGCCGGTGGCGGGGGGTGCGCCCAGGATCCGGATGAGCCTGCTGTCGAGGAAGCGGCCCAGACGCTCGGGCGCGTCCAGGAAATCCAGCGCCGACCGGCTCGGCGGGGTGTCGACGATGATCAGGTCCCAGTCGCCGGACTCGCGCAGCTGCCCCAGCTTCTCCATCGCCATGTACTCCTGCGTGCCGGAGAAGCTGGAGGACAGCGACTGGTAGAAGGGGTTGGCCAGGATCTGCCGCGCGCGCTCGGGATCGGCATGGGCTTCTACGATCTCGTCGAAGGTGCGCTTCATGTCCAGCATCATCGCGTGCAGGGTGCCCGGGAACACCGCGTCGCCGATTCCGGTCAGCTCCACCGGACGCGGGGTATTGTCCAGTTCCCGCAGCCCCATCGACTGCGCGAGCCGGCGCGCGGGGTCGACGGTGATCACCACGGAGTCGCGGCCGTGCTCGGCGGCACGCACCCCCAGCGCCGCGGCGGTGGTCGTCTTGCCGACGCCGCCGGAGCCGCAGCACACGATGATGCGCGTGTCGCGGTCGGCGAGCAGCGCGTCGACGTCGAAGCCCGGCGCGGCCGCGGTCGCGGCTCCGCCGCCCGTGCCCGCGCTCATAGGCCCTGCTCCCGCAGCCGGGCGGCCAGGTCGTGCAATTGGCCGGGGCCCACACCCGCGCCCAGCAGCGGCAGCTCCAGGTGCGGCCGGTCGACGCCGGCCAGGCGCTCGCGGATCTCGGACTCGCCCGCCACCCGAAGCGCGTGGTCGCCGACTTCGGCGGCCAGCCCGCGCGCGGTGTCCTCGGCGTCCTCCAGGCCGGCGGCCTTGAGCCCGCGGACCAGCGCCCCGGTGTCGAAGGAGCCCTCGGCCACGGCCTGCAGCACCGGCTCGGCGAAGAACGGGGGTCGCACCATGTTCACGATCAGCGAGCCGACGTTCAGCCCGGCCGACCGGATCTCCGCGATGCCGTCGAGGGTCTCCTGGGCCGGCATCTCCTCCAGGACGGTCACGAAGTGCACCGCCGTCTGCGCCGAGCGGATGGTGTCCATGACCTTGTCGGCGTGGTTGCGGATCGGCCCGACCCGCGCCAGCCCCGCCACCTCGGCGTTGACGTTGAGGAACTGCGCGATCCGGCCCGTGGGCGGGGCGTCCATCACCACCGCGTCGTAGACGTAGCGACCGCCACCCGCCTCGCGGCCGCCGCGCCGCCGGTCGCCGCTGCGGCGCCGCACGGCCTCGGTGGCCTTGCCCGTCAGCAGCACGTCGCGCATGCCCGGCGCGATCGTCGTGGCGAAGTCGACCGCTCCGAAGCGCGTGAGCACCTGGCCCGCCCGGCGCATCCCGTAGAACATCTCCAGGTACTCCAGCAGCGCCGCCTCGGCGTCGGCCGCCAGCGCGCAGACCCGCCCTCCTTCGGCCGCCTCGGCGATCGGACGCTCCGCGTAGGGCAGTGGGCGGGAGCCGAAGACCTGGGCGACGCCCTGGCGCCCCTCGACCTCGACCAGCAGTACGGTGCGCCCGCCGGCGGCCAGGGCCAGCGCGAGAGAGGAGGCCACGGTGGTCTTGCCGGTGCCTCCCTTGCCGGTGACGACATGGAGCCGGACGGCGTCTCCGTCGCGATCGCGTGCACTCACTCCTCGGAGTTTATGTTCCCCCTGGCCGCGGCGGGCGCCGTGCACAGCCCCGCCTGCTGCGGCGCGTCGCGGCGGCCCCCGGGCGCCGACCTGCGCGGCGGGCTGCGGTGAGTAAGGTGACGGCTATGACGAAGTGGGAGTACGCGACAGTGCCGCTGTTGTCGCACGCGACGAAGCAGATCCTGGACAACTGGGGAGAGGACGGCTGGGACCTCGTCTCGGTCATCCCCGGCCCGTCGGTCGACGGGGATCCGCGCAACCAGCAGATGGTCGCCTATATGAAACGGGAGAAGGAGTGATGGCCACCCCCGAGGAGCGGCTGGCCCAGATGGGGCTGACGCTGCCCGAGGTGGTGCCCCCGGTGGCCGCTTACCAGCCCGCGGTGCGCACGGGCGACTACGTCTACGTCTCCGGCCAGGTGCCGATGGTGGGCGGCAAGCCCGCCGGCACCGGCAAGGTCGGCGCCGGCGTCAGCGAGGAGCAGGCCAAGGAGTTGGCGGCGGTGTGCGCACTGAACGCCGTAGCCGCGGTCAAGGCCGAATTGGGTGAGCTCTCCCGGGTGCGCCGCGTGGTCAAGGTCGTCGGGTTCGTGGCGAGCGATCCCTCGTTCACCGCGCAGCCGCAGGTGGTCAACGGCGCCAGCGAACTGCTCGGCGAGGTCTTCGGCGAGGCCGGTACGCACGCCCGCAGCGCCGTCGGCGTGTCGGCGCTGCCGCTGGACGTCCCCGTCGAGGTGGAGATGATCGTCGAGGCCGACTGACGATCCGGTAGCGGGTGCGACGGCGCTCGTTCACCACGGCCGACGGGAGGACGACGGGCATGACAGGGGAGCGGCCGCGCGACGCGGGCGCCGACGGCGCCGACCGTGGCGGCGGGGCGCGCCCCGCCGCCACGGTCATGCTGCTGGCCGAGGACGGCAGCGGCGGCGGGCTGCAGGTCTACCTGCTGCGGCGCACGCCCTCCATGCGGTTCGCCCCGGGCATGCACGTCTTCCCCGGCGGCGGGGTGGACGAGCGCGACACCGACCGCGACATCGGGTGGGTCGGCCCGCCTCCCGCCGAGTGGGCCGACCGCCTGGCGGTGGCGGAGCCGCTCGCGCGGGGCCTCGTCTGCGCCGCGGTGCGCGAGACGTTCGAGGAGTCGGGCGTGCTGCTGGCCGGACCGCCCGCCGGAGGCGTGGTCGCCGACACCCGCGGCGCCGACTGGGAGGCCGACCGCGAAGCGCTCGTCGCCCACACGCTGTCGTTCACCGAGTTCCTGCGCAAGCGCGACCTCGTGCTGCGCACCGACCTGCTGCGCGCGTGGGCGCGTTGGATCACCCCGCGCGGCGAATGGCGCCGCTTCGACACCCGCTTCTTCGCCGCCGCGCTGCCCGAGGGGCAGCAGACCCGCGACGTCGGCGGCGAGGCCGACCGCGTCGCCTGGATGCGCCCCGCCGATGCCGTGGCCGCGTGGCGGCGCGGCCGTCTGGAGATGCTGCCGCCGACCGTTGCGACGTGCGCGGAACTGGCCGAGTGCGGGTCGCTGCAGGCGGCCTTGGCCGCCGCGCGCGAGATCATCCCCATCGAGCCCGCGATCCGCGAGGTCGACGGCGAGATCCGCATCGTCGTCCCCGACGGAGTCCCCTACCCGCCGCGCTGAATCCCAGGCCAGTCCCGCTGCGAACCCCAACCCCACCCCTACCCCCCGCCGCCGCGCGGTGAAGAGAACGAGGTGCGATGAGGATCGACGGTTCCGGAACGCTGCGCGCCAACTGCGTCCTGTGCCCCAACCCGGGGCCCATGACGTTGGACGGCACCAACACCTGGGTGCTGCGGGAACCGGGGGCACGCGACGTCGTCGTGATCGACCCCGGGCCGCACGACGAGCGCCACCTCGAACGGGTCGCCCGCACCGTGCAGGAGCAGGGGTCCCAGGTCGTGGCCGCGCTGCTGAGCCATCACCATCCCGACCACAGCGAGGGCGCGCGCTACTTCGCCGAGCTGACGGGCGCGCCGGTGCGCGCGGTCGAGCCCGGCCTGCGCATCGGCGGCGACGGGCTCGCCGACGGCGACGTGGTCGAGGCCGGCGGATTGGAGTTGCGCGTAGTGGCCACCCCCGGCCACACCGCCGACTCCGTGAGCTTTTACCTGCCCGCCGACGACGTCGTCCTCACCGGCGACACCGTCCTCGGCAGCGGCACGACCATGATCGCCGACGACGGGCTCTCGGCCTACATGGACTCGCTTTACCGACTTCGCGACCTGGTGGCCGCCGCCGACGTGCGGGCGCTGCTGCCCGGCCACGGGCCCATCTGCACCGAGCCGGGGGCCAAGCTCACCGAGTACATCGAGCACCGCGAATCGCGCCTGGCCCAGGTCACCGCGGCCGTCGAGGCGGGCGACCGCACGGCGGATGCCATCGTCGCGCGCGTCTACGCCGGTATCGAGGAGGCGGTGGTCCCCGCCGCGCGCTCGTCGGTGCGGGCGCAGCTGCGCTACCTCGCCAAGCGCGGTGACATCCCCGCCGAGCTCGGCGAGGACTGAGACCGCAGCGGAGCGCGCATCCCGCGGCCGAGCGGTCCGCGGCTGCCCGCCCGTCGGGGCCTCAACCGGCGGCGACCCGGACAGCCGACGGGCCCGGCACGCGGCCGGGCCCGGTTGGTCGTGGCGGAGGTCGCCGGTCGCGGCGTCCGCAGTGTCAGCGTGCGCGGCGGCGCATCCGCTCGACGTCGAGCAGCACGACGGCTTTGGCCTCGATCCGCAGCCAGCCCCGCAGCGCGAACTCGGCCAGCGCTTTGTTCACGGTCTCGCGCGAGGCGCCCACCAGCTGGGCCAGCTCCTCCTGAGTGAGGTCGTGGTGCACGTGCAGGCCGTCCTCGCCCTCCTTGCCGAACCGGTCGGCGAGGTCGAGCAGCTGGCCGGCCACCCGGCCGGGCACGTCGGTGAAGACCAGGTCGCTCATCACGTCGTTGGTGCGGCGCAGGCGGCTCGCCAGGGCCTTGAGCAGCTGAAGGCTGACCTGGGGCTGTTGGGCGATGAAGGGGCGCAGGTCGTCGTGGCCAAGTCCGGCCATCACCGCGTCGGTGACGGCGATGGCGCTGGCGGTGCGCGGACGCGGGTCGAACAGCGACAGCTCGCCGAACATCTCGCTTGGGCCGAGCACACTGAGCAGGTTCTCGCGGCCGTCGACAGCGGCGCGGGTCAGCTTCACCTTGCCACTGAGGATCACGTACAGGCGGTCGCCCTCGTCGCCCTCGGAGAACAGCGTCTGGCCGCGGCCGAGCCGGACCTCGCTCACCGAGGCGCGCAGCGCGGCGGCGCCCTCCTCGTCGAGTGCCTCGAAAAGAGGGGCCTTGCGCAGCACCTCGTTGGTCTCGTCCACCACTTCCTCCTTGCAAGCCTGACCGTCAACAGTGTGACGTATATCGCACCCCGGTGGGAAACCAGGTCGTTGCCTCGGCTTGTCGCCAGGGTGACGTGCGAGTGCCACGGCCGACGTCAGCACCTTCTCGATCCTATTGGTTGTCCGGCTCCCGAGGGGGTCCGGCCCGCCGAACTCCCGACATTGCCGACATCGGGTGACGCAGTATCGGTTTATCGGCCGACGCTCGTGCGCACGGCCGTCCGGGTCCGGGCGGCACCGCGGGTACGTAGTCTTTGGGGCGTGCTCGGAGATACTGCCACGCCTGATCAGACCACCCCGCCCGGCGCCGAGCCGAACGGCGGCGCGGCGCAGACGCCCACGGGTGAGTCGCGTCTCGCCCTGGTGAGACGCGCCCGACGGATAAACCGGGAATTGGCCCGGTTGTATCCCGATGCGCACTGTGAGCTTGATTTCACCTCGCCGCTGGAGTTGCTGGTGGCGACCATCCTCTCGGCGCAGTGCACCGACAAGCGCGTGAACCAGGTGACCCCGAAGCTCTTCGCCCGCTACCCCTCGGCGGCCGATTACGCCTCCGCCGACCGCGAGGAGCTGGAGGGCCTGATCCGCTCGACCGGCTTCTACCGCTCCAAGGCCAACAGCATCCTCGGCCTGGGGCGCAAGCTGTGCGACGAGTACGGCGGCGAGGTGCCCGGCGACCTCGACGCGCTGGTCAAGCTGCCCGGGGTCGGGCGCAAGACCGCCAACGTGGTGCTCGGGAACGCCTTCGGCGTCCCCGGGATCACCGTCGACACCCATTTCGGTCGGCTGGTGCGCCGCTTCGGCTGGACCCTGGAGAGTGACCCGGTCAAGGTGGAGCATGCCATCGGCGATCTGTTCCCGCCCAAAGACTGGACGCTGCTGTCGCACCGGCTGATCTGGCACGGCCGCCGGATCTGCCATTCGCGGCGCCCCGCGTGCGGCGCCTGCGAACTGGCGCGCTGGTGCCCGTCGTTCGGCGAGGGGCCCACCGACGAGGCCGACGCCGCGGCGCTCGTGCGGAATGGCCCGTTCTCCTAGGCGGTTCGCACCAGGCGAAGGCGAGGGCCGGTACCCGGCCGGGAGGGGACGGGCAGAGCATGACCGCGGTGGAGAGCAGCGAGGGCGACCCGAGTCGTCCCGGGCCGAAGAGCGGGCGGCAGCCCAGCGGGTGGCGCCGGGAGCGCCCCGACGGCGAGCCGGACATCAGCACGCCCGAGTGGCTGGCCTCGCTCGCCGGCGCGGGTGGCCGCATGGCCGTGCCCGCGGCGATGCGGCCTCCGGCGTCCGGTGGGCGCGAGTCCGCGGTGCTCATCCTGTTCGGCGAGGGCGAGACCGGCCCCGACGTGCTGCTCATCCAGCGCAGCAACGGCCTGCGCAGGCACTCGGGCCAGCCCGCCTTCCCCGGCGGCTCCTTCGAACCCCACGACGAGGGCCCCGAGGACTGCGCCGTACGCGAGGCCGTCGAGGAGACCGGCGTGGACCCGCTCGGGATCGAACTGCTGGGGCGGCTGCCCGAACTGTTCATCCGGCACAGCGGCTTCCGCGTGGTCCCGGTGCTGGCCTGGTGGCGCGAGCCCTCCGAGGTGCACGCGGCCGACTCCGGCGAGGTCGCCGGCGTGGTGCGGGTGCCCGTGAGCGAACTCGCCGACCCCGCCAACCGCATCCGGGTGCGCCACCCCAACGGATCGGTGGGCCCCGCGTTCCGCGTCCGCGGCATGCTGGTGTGGGGGTTCACGGCGGCGATTCTGCACCGGCTGCTCGTTCTGGGAGGCTGGGAGCGGCCGTGGCTGGACGGGAAGCAGGCGGAACCGGTCCCGCTGCCGGGTTCGGTATCCGACGACGAGCGGCAGGCGGCGGAGCCGTCGCGCCACCGGCCCGGAACCTGAGGCGAGCGTGAGGTGGTGATGGACGGCATCGTGCTCGACGCGGTCCTGGTCGTGCTGGTGCTGCTTTTCGCGGTGTCGGGATACCGCCAGGGCTTCATCGTCGGGATCATGAGCTTCGCCGGATTCATCGGCGGCGGAGTGCTGGCCGCTCTCGGCGCGCCGCCCCTCATCCAAGAGCTGGTGACCGATCCCGGTCGGCAGGCGCTGCTGGCGGTGGCGGTCGTCTTCCTGGCCGCGGCGATGGGCCAGTTCGGCGCCTCCTATGTGGGCGCCGTCGTACGCAACCGCGTCACCTGGGACTCCGCGCGCGTCCTGGACGCGATGGGCGGGGCGGTGGTCAGCGCGCTGTCGGTGCTGCTGGTGGCCTGGCTGGTGGGCAGCGCCGTCGCCAACTCCGCTATCCCCGTGCTCAACTCCCAGGTGCAGCAGTCCCGGGTGCTCCACGCGGTCGACCGGGCCATGCCGGAGGTCGCCCAGACGTGGTTCTCCACTTTCCGGCAGATCGTCGACCAGAGCGCCTTCCCGCAGGTCTTCAGCGGCCTGGGCAGCGGCGATCCGGCCGAGGTGCAGCCGCCCGACCCCGATGTGCTCGACACGGCGGGCCTGCGCGAGGCCGGTCAGAGCGTGGTGAAGGTGCTGGGCACCGCGCCCGAATGCCAGCGGCGCGTCGAAGGGACCGGGTTCGTCTACTCCCAGGGCCGGGTGATGACCAACGCGCACGTGGTCGCCGGTGTCACCCAGGACCTGCGCGTCGTGACGCGGTCCGGGCAGCCGCTGCCCGCCACGGTCGTGCTTTACGACCCGCAGCAGGACATCGCCGTTCTCGACGTCGACGGCCTCCGACAGGACCCGCTGCAGTTCACCACCGACGCCGAGAAGGGCGACGGCGCGGTGGTCGCGGGGTACCCGCGCAACAACGGCTTCACCGCCGTGCCCGCCCGCATCCGGGCCGAGCAGACCGCCCAGGGCCCGGACTTCTACCACTCGCAGCAGGTGAGCCGGGAGATCTACCAGATCCGGGCCGAGGTGCGGCCGGGCAACTCCGGCGGGCCGCTGCTCTCACCCGAGGGCAACGTCTACGGTGTCGTGTTCGCCGCGGCCACCAACGAGGACGAGACCGGCTACGTGCTCACCGCCGAGGAGGTCGCCGCCAACGCCGAGCGCGGCGCCGATGCGACCGGGGCGGTGTCCACCCAGGAGTGCGACTGAGTCCGGGCGTGCGGCGGTCCAGCGGGAGGCGCCGTGGCGCGGGAGCGGTGAGAGTCCGCCTCGCTGCGCACCGCAGCGCGGCGGACGAAGCCGCCGCCCCGGAAACAGGCGCTTGCCCTTGCTGCGCCTTGGCCATGGGCCGACCGCGACGGCCGGGCCCTCCCGCGCGGTGCTCGTCCGCGCGGGCGGGGCCGTGCCCGCTGGGCTGACGCCCCTTTCGGCAGGGGCGGGCGTCGCGGGCGGGTCTGTGATCTCAGCCGACGAGTTCGGCGTCGGATTCGGGATCGGCCTTGCCGAGGGGCCAGCTCATCCGGACGACGGTGCCGTCCTCATGGGGCTCGATGCTGACCTCGTCGGCGAGCCCGACGATCACGGCGAGGCCGACATCGGGCGACAGGCCCGAGACACCGCCGGGAGGCGTGTTCTCCCCGAAGTCGAACTCGGCGTCGGCTATGTGGTCGCCTGATTTCGCCGCCGGCTCCTTGGCCGGGGCGCGGTCGAACACCACGACCTCGAAGCGCTGAGCGGGATGGCCGTTGTGCGGCGCGCGCTCGGGGGTTTCGGCGTTGTTCGCCGCCGAGCCGCGGGGTACCGCACTGTCGATCAGGTCGAGCTGGATCGGGCGGCTGGGGCAGTGCACCCGGTGCGCCTCTACGGCGCGGGAGCATGCCTCGCCGACCGCCAGCCGAACCTCGTCGAGGGCGGTTTCGGCGATGCCCGCCCGCCGGGCGACGGCCGTGGCCATGAGCCGGGCCGTGCGCACATGGGCGGGCAGCGCGCTGATCGTGAGCTGGACGAGTGCCATGGTTCGCTCGAAACGCAGCTACTTCGACTTGCGTTTGTCGATGGCTTCCTGCACGGAGTCGTGGATACCGAAGACCTTGGTCAGCCCGGTGATCCGGAAGATCTTCAGGATGCGCTCCTGGGTGCAGACCAGATCGAGCGTGCCGTCGTGGGCACGCACGCGCTTCAGGCCGCCCACGAGCACACCGAGCCCGGTCGAGTCGAGGAACTCCACCTTCTCCATGTTCACCACGAGATGGAAGTTGCCCTTGTTGACCAGGTCGATCAGGAGCTCACGCAGCCGGGGCGCGGTATAGACGTCGATCTCACCCTCGACGACCACGATCTCTGTGTCGTCCTGTGTGTGGTGATCAAGCTTCAAGTCCACTAGTCCTCCAGCGCCGAACTGCGAAAAGCCGCAAGTGATCTCTGCCGGGCGTTACCCCACAGTGCGGCATTCAACCACGCTTGCCCTTCGCATCTGCTTGTTATGCACAAGAAACCACGACAGCGCGGATGCCTTCCCCCGGATGCCACACTGAAACGGGGGTCGATCAGTGTCATCGCATGTGCCGCCTGCCGAGGAGGGTGACGGGGTGTCCGGATCCGCTCCCCGCACACGCGGGGACGCCGTTCAGCAAGAGTCCGCGCTTCGCCGGTTGTGGCGAGACCATACCCGGAATCCGCAGGTGACACATGTGGAGCACCTGCCGCGTGGCGACGGGGTAAGTGAACACTGGCCAGACTGGACACCGTCCTCGGTACGTGAGCGGCTTGCTGAGCAGGGGATCACGGCACCCTGGACCCACCAGGCCGCTGCCGCGGATCTCGCGCGCTCCGGTAGCAATGTGATCATAGCCACGGGTACCGCTTCGGGGAAATCGCTCGCGTTCCTGCTGCCCTGCGCCGAAGCGGTCGAACAGGGCGGCACCGTGCTTTACGTCTCCCCCGCCAAGGCGCTGGCCGCCGACCAGCGGCGTGCGCTGGCCGACCTCGGCCTGGCGGAACTGCGGCCGGCCACCTACGACGGCGACACCCCGCGCGAGGAGCGCGCCTGGATCCGCGCGCACGCCAACTACGTGCTGACCAACCCCGACATGCTGCACCATGCCCTCCTGGGCAACCACGCCGCCTGGTCGGGTTTCCTGCGGCGGCTGCGCTACGTCGTGATCGACGAGGCGCACCGCTACCGCGGCGTATTCGGCTCCCACGTCGCCCAGATCGTGCGGCGCCTGCGCCGCATCTGCGCCCGCTACCGAAGCGAGCCCGTTTTCATCCTGGCCTCGGCCACCACGGGGACGCCCGAGGAGAGCGCGTGCCGACTGATCGGCGCGCCGGTGCGGGCGGTGACCGGGGACGCCTCGCCGCGGCCCGCGCTCAGCTTCGCGCTGATCGAGCCGGAGCTGACCGCGCAGACCGGCGAGAACGGCGCGCCGGTGCGGCGCACCGCCACCGCCGAGGCCGCGCACGTACTGGCCGACCTCGCGGAGAAGGGTGTGCGCACCCTCGCCTTCGTGCGCTCGCGGCAGGCGTCGGAGGTCGTGGCGCTGACCGCGCAGCGCATCCTGCGTGAGCGCGAGGCCCGCGCCGCCTCCCGCGGGCGCGGCTCGGGGCACCGGGACCCGTGGGAACTCGGCCCGTCGGACGGCGGGTGGGCGGACCGAGTCGAAGCGTCTGGGTCCGAGGAGCCGTACGAAGCACCGCCCGCGCCGGCGCAGAGCCCTGAGGCGGAACGAACCGGCGGCAGTGCGGTTCCGGAGCCGTCCGCCGACGCCCCCGCTCCCCCCGCGGCGGAGTCCGGAACGGCCCCCGGCGGACTCGACCGGCTATCCGAGCGGGTGGCCGCCTACCGCGCCGGCTACCTGGCCACCGACCGGCGGGGCCTGGAGGACGCGCTGCGCAACGGCGAACTACTGGGCCTGGCCACGACCAACGCGCTGGAACTGGGAGTCGACATCACCGGCCTGGACGCCGTGGTCGTCACCGGGTGGCCGGGAACCCTCGCCTCGCTGTGGCAGCAGGCCGGCCGGGCGGGCCGCTCGGGGCGCGACGCCCTGGCCGTCTTCATCGCCCGCGACGACCCGTTGGACACCTACCTGGTGCACCATCCCGAGGCGGTCTTCGGGCGGCCGGTCGAGGCGACCGTGCTCGATCCGGACAACCCTTATGTGCTGGGGCCGCACCTGTGCGCCGCCGCGTCCGAAATCCCACTGACCGAGGACGACCTGGCCCTGTTCGGCCCGGGGGCCGCGGACGTGCTCGACGACCTGGTCGAGCGCGGGCTGCTGCGGCGGCGGCCGCGGGGATGGTTCTGGACCCGGCGCGACCGCGCGTCGGCACTGGCCGACCTGCGCGGCTCCGGCGGTCCGCCGGTGCAGATCGTGGACGCCGCCAGCGGGCAGCTGATGGGCACGGTCGACGAGGCCGCGGCGCACGGGACCGTCCACGACGGAGCGGTCTACCTGCATCAGGGACTCACCTACGTGGTCGACGAGCTGGACCTGGAGGAGTCGGTGGCGCTGGTGCACGCCGAGGCGCCCGACTACAGCACGTGGGCGCGTGACACCACCGAGGTCGAGGTCCTGCGGACGCTGCGCGGGGAGCAGTGGGGGGTGGAGGCGGCGGTGTGCTTCGGCGAGGTCGAGGTCACCCGGCAGGTGGTGTCCTACCTGAAGCGCGACGTGCGCACCGGCTCGGTTCTCGGCGAACAGGCGCTCGACCTGCCCGAGCGTCGGCTGAACTCGCGCGCCGTGTGGTGGACGCTCTCGCCCGAGGCGACCGACCGGCTGCGCAAGGCCGACGTCGAGGTACGCGGCGCCGCCCATGCCGCCGAGCACGCCGCGATCGGCTTGCTGCCGCTGTTCGCCACCTGCGACCGGTGGGACATCGGCGGCGTCTCGACGGCGCTGCACGCCGACACCGGGTGCCTCACGGTGTTCGTCTACGACGGTCACGAGGGCGGAGCGGGATTCGCCGAGCGCGGCTACGCGGCTGCCCGCGAGTGGCTGGCCGCCACCCGCCACGCCATCGCCGACTGCGAATGCACGGACGGCTGCCCCTCGTGCATCCAGTCGCCCAAGTGCGGCAACGGCAACGATCCGCTGAGCAAGCCGGGTGCGCTGCGGCTGATCGATGCGATCCTCGCCGGCGATGCCTAGCCTGGACACCGGGAAACCGGCCGGGCGGGGCCGGCCGTGGTCTAGCGCTCCGCGGGCTCCTCGCCGGTCTCGATGACGTGCGAGGCCAGGTCGCGCACCTTGGTGTTGGTGTCCTGCGAAACCTTGGAGAGCATTTCGAACGCCTGCGTAGCGGACACCTTGTGGCGCTCCATCAGGATGCCCATGGCGATTCCGATGTGCTCCCGGGCGTCGATCGCGGCGCGCAGCGACTCCTCCATCCGGCCGGCAGCGAGCAGCATGCCCGCCTGCGCAGTGAAGAGCAGCGCGACCTCCCGCTCGTAGGGGCCGAAGGCTCCCGGGGATTCGGAGTACAGGTTGAGCGCGCCCAACGTCCCCCGGGGGCTGCTCAGCTGGCAGGAAAGCACACTGCGCACGCCCAGGGCCTCGGCCTTCTCGGCGAAGCTCGGCCAGCGGCCGTCTCGGCCGATGTCGTCGATCTGCAACCATGGGGAGTGGCTGCGAGCGGTGTCCACGCACGGCCCCTCGTCGAGTTCGTACTGGGCGCCATCGGCCAGCAGCGTCGAGGCGTCGCTGTAGGCGGGAGTGCGCAACTCTCTTCCTCGCCGGATCACGGTGACACCGGCATAGTCGCAGCCGGGGACGGCATCGGCCGCCAGGGCGACCGCATCGTTCAGTCTGGTCGTCAAGTCGCCGGGCTCCGAGAGCCGATGGGTCACCTCGACGAACTTGCGCGTGAGGGCGAGATCGGTCATAGCTGCGCCTCCGCTGTCCAATGCGGCATAGCTGCGGCCGGTACCGGACGCGTGCCCATGCGGGTGCGGCATCTCCAAGGCACGGATGTGGCGTGACCCGGGCTCCAGTACGGCCACCACCGCGAGGTGCCGCATCGAGCCGTTCGCGGTGGTTCGGCAGTCGGTCACGGATGAGTCGTACAGCGGCCGTCTCTACTGCAGTCGCTATGTCGAGCCTAAGCGCCGCGCAGTCGATGTGTCTGCAGTGACCGACGCCGGATTGCGACCGGTTTTCCGGGAACGGCTGCCGCGGTCGGCGCGGGCTGGGACGATACTCCCGAACAGCCGGTCGCGCCGGGCCGGTGTCCGGGGAGGGGACTGCGGGCGCCCGGCGCCGACCCCGCGTTAACGGCGGTACGGGAACGTTTAGGACAATTCGTCCGGGAAAGTCAGCGTCTTCGGCGCCGCTCCGACCATGTCGGCGTGCGCGCCGTCGCCGATATGCCCCCGACGACGCGGGCAGGCGGGAGATCCGCACGCGGAGGCGCCACAAGCGCCGGAGCGCCTTTGCGGACAGGAGAAGACGCCCCGGCCCGAACACCCGATCCTGGAGATCTCATGCTCGACCCGATCCCCCAGCACCCCTACCCGTCCGGTCTGGCGGTGCACGATGCGGCCGAGACGTCGGCTGAGGCGCGTACGCACGGCAGCGCCCGCGTCGTCACGCATCAGCCCCACTCGGACGGCACCTTCACCTACACGGTGGAGCGCCTGGGCGAGGGAACGCGCTCGGAGTGGGCGTCCTACTTCACGATCCCGGCGGGGATGTGGGCCATGGCCGGCGAAGACCGCGCCCACGACGGCGGTGGCCGGCCCGACGCGGACAGCGGCGGTGACGGCGGCGACCCGGCCGCCCGATCCGCCGGTGCCGGCTCCGCCGATTCGGAACGGGGGGCCGCCGCCGGGTGGGGGCTGGCTCCGGAGCCGCAGCCCACGTCGGAGTGGGCGTCCCCGGACCGCGCCCGACCCGGGTGGACGCCCGCGGAGCAAGGCGAGTGGACGCCCGCGGATCGAGTACCGTCCGACTGGTCCGCACAGAACGACGAAGCGTCGGCCCGCTGACGCTCCCGGTGGGCTGCGGCCCTACCGGCGGATGCGAGAAGTCCCGGCCGGCGGCGCCGAAGCGCTCCGTCGGCGGGACGGGCGCCGCGGCGGGCGGAAGCCCGGCGCGGTACGGATATGAGGATGCCCACCGGGCGGCGATTGCGAGACCACGGAAGGGGCCGTCGGCCCATCCCGTGATCCCTACCCCTCTGTTGGCGGCCGCGCCCGCCGGCGCCGGATGAGTTCGACGCCCGGCTCCGCCCGGGGCGCCCTCGCCGCAGCAGCTTGCGGCAATGTGGCCGTGTGTGCTTCGTAGCCCGGCCCCATTGCCGCCTCCGCGGTGTCCCGCCCTGAGGGTGTTCCCCCACAGATCGCGGTCGGTGCGGAAACCCCCGTCGACGATCGGGCGCGTCAGCGTTCCGGGTGAAGCCGCGTGGCCCCCTCCGCCCCGCTCGCCGTCCGCGGCGACCGGGCGCCGGCCACGATTCCCGACAGCCGGGATTTATTCCCGCTTCGACTTGTCCACAGGCTGGGCATCCGACTTTCCCCGGCTGATGTGCTCCGACGAGTCTGGATACCAGCCGTGATGTTCTGCTGACTCACGGGTGTCCAGCCGATCGGAGGCATAGGTGTCCGTTCTCCCTTCTCCCCTCCCCCGACCGCGTCCGCTCGCTCGGCGTGTGCGCGGCGTCTTCCACTGCGGTGGGGCGCGGATGGCCGCGGTCTGTGTGTTCCGCGAAGTCGTGCGGCGGATGGTGGCGCGCCTGTGCAGGTTGTACGGCCTGCCCGAACCGCGGCTGCGCGGCCGCCCCGCCGCGCTCGGCGACCGCGGCATGTCCACTGCGGAGTACGCGCTGGGCACGGTCACCGCCTGCGCCTTCGCAGCGGTACTGTTCGCGATCCTCACCTCCGCCGAGGTGCGCGACGCCCTGACCGGGATCGTCACCGATGCGCTGCAGATCGACGCCTGACCGCGGCGGTGTCACAGCCGAGACGGCCGCCGCGCTGCCCAGCCTGGTCCTCGTGCTCGGAGTCGCCCTGGCCGTCATCCAGGCTGGGGCGGCGCAGGTGGCCTGTGCCGACGCGGCGCGTATCGGAGCGCGGGCAATGGCCCGCGGCGAGCCCGAGCACGCGGTCCGCGCCGCCGTGGCACAGACGGCTCCCGAGGCCGCGGAAGTGCGGTTGGCCGAAGACGGCGGTCTCGCGCGGGTCACCGTGGCGGCTCCGGTGCGGCTGGGCCCGCTGGCGCACCTGCCGATCGAAGTCGAGGGGCACGCCGCCACGCCGGTGGAGAGCCGGAGATTCCCGGCCGGCCGTACCCACGCGGCGGCACACCGGTGGAGTGGCCGTTCCGCAGCGGCCGGGTGAGCCGTCGGAGTGCGGGCGGATGCGCCGCGGTGGTGATACGGGTTCGGCGACCGTGTGGATGCTGACGCTGTGCGCCGTCGTACTGTTCACCGCGTCGGCGGTCGTGCTGGTGACCGCCGTGCGCGTGGACCGGCACCGCGCGGCGACGGCGGCCGACCTCGCAGCCCTCGCCGGCGCCGCACGCGTCGGCGAGGGAGCGAGTTCGGCCTGCGCCCAGGCCCGCCGGATCGCTGTGGCCAACGAAGCCACGCTGATCCGGTGCCGTCTGGCTAACGACCTCTCTCTGCACGTCACCGTGCACATCCGAACTCGGGCATGGCCCGGTTCCGTAGCTGCTCACGCCCGTGCGGGTCCTCGCCGTTCGTCCTGGTCGGTCGGAGGTCCGGGGTCGGTCGAGGGTCCGGGCCCGCCGATCGCCGGTGCTTCGCGGTCCCGAGAAAGCTGGATGAACGGCAGCAGCCACCGGCCCGACTCCGTTGAAGGCACCGGCCGCCATCGCGAACCCGGTAGTACTTCGCCGCCTTGAACCGGGAGCGTGCTGCGGTGGCACCCTGGGACGAGCCGGGTATCGGCTGAAGTTCAGGCCCCCCGGTCGAGGCGACCGGATAGGGCCGGTATCCACGGTGGCAACGCCGTCCGGTGGGAGTGGGCCCGCGCCGATCGCACCGGGTGCTCGCCGGTGGCGCGCCCGACGGCGCGCCTTGGCCCGTCTGTCGTGAAGTTATGGTCGCAGGTAAGCGTATTCCGCGGCCATAAGTTCGCGATACATCGCCGGATGGGCCGGCATAGGGGACATACCCGCGCCGGTGGGCCGGCTGGGTGTCGCCGTGTTGCGGCCGGGACCGCGCGGGCCGGAGGCCGCGCGGTGGGGCGCGGGCGCGGGTGCCCGCACGGCCCTGTGGTGCCGCCGGATCGGGGGTCGGGGGGCGACGACACGTCGCTCGTGGCGCCCGGATGTCGCCGCCGGTGGCTCCACGGCCCGATGGGGTGGACTTTTGGTGGCCCATGCCCGTTTTGCGGGCGGTCTCGGCGGGCGCGGCGGCCACGAGGTGCACGAAAAGTTGATGTCGGGGGCGTTTTCGCGCCATTCGGTGTGCCTCGTGGACCACCGCCGCCGCAGCGCGGCTGCACGACCATCGGGAATTCGGGTATTGGCGGACAAAACATCCCCTGCTGTTTCGTATCGCGGAATGGCGGTGCGGGGGTGGCGCCTTGGGGCGACGCCGAGGCGGGTGCCGTCGCACGTGTGTGCGTCTCGTGGCCCCGATCCGGCCGCATGGCGGCGCCCGGGGCTCGACCACCCGCGGGCCAGGGGCGGTGACCGCCGCCCCGACCACCGCGGCCCGGCCCCGCCGCCGCCGGCGTTGTCGCCGCCTCGTTGGCCGCCGCCACCGGCGAGCACCCGGCTCGTTGGGCGCAGGCGCCACCCCGCGGTGCCCTCGCCGCCCCGTCCGGCGGGCCACCGGCGAGCACCCGACCTGATGGGCGCGGGCTCTGCCATCCGCGCCGCCGTCGCCGCTTTTCCTAAGGCCTCCTGCCTCCCCGCAGACCACAAGACCGCACAGCACACCCGATCCGTTTCGGGTCCCCGACGCCACGGCGCCTTCGTTACAGCAGCGCCAAGTCGGAGATGAGTCCGGCCGCGAGGGGTACCACCCCGATGAGGACGAAAGCCGGGAGGAAGCACAGGCCCAGCGGGGCCGCGCTGAGGACGCCGAGCCGCTGCGTCCGGCTCAGGACGCGGGCCCGCGCGGCGTCGCGGAGTTCGGCGGCGTGGCGTTGCAGGATCGTGGCGACCGGGGTGCCGCTGTCGCTCGCGCGGGCCAGAGCGCGCCCGACCGCCTCGAACTCCTCGGGCCCCTGGGCCGACCGCCAGGCGGTGCGCGGATCGGCGCCGAGGCGCAGCTGCTCGGCGACGCCGCCGAGCGCGCGCCCCAGTGTCCCGCCGACCGCCTTTGCGACGGAGGCCACGACATCCTCCATAGCTCCTCCTGCGCGCAGTCCCGCGACGATGAGATCGACCGCGACGGGCAGGCCGGCCGACATGCGGGCGCGTTCGGTCCGCGGAGCGGCGGGCCCGTCGCCGCGGGTGAGCCGCCATCGCAGCGCCGCTCCGATCGGCACTCCGATCAGTACGGCCGCCGCCGGTCCGAAGACGGCGAGCAGCGTGAGTGCGGGCGCGGATGGCGCGCCCCACAGCAGCAGTGCGCGGCGCAGTCGGGCGCGCACCGGTCTCGGTGGAGGAGCGGTGGGAGAACGCAGCCGCTCCAGGCGGCGCAGCGTGCGTCCGCGCGCGGGACCGCGGGGGAGAAGCAGAGCGGCGGTGGTGCCCAGGGCCACCACGCACAGTTCGAGTGGAGACACGGCCGCTCACTCCGTTTCGGAATCGGGCAGAACCCGCTTGACCATCTGGTACGTCCAGAAAAGGCCGAGTGCATCGAGCGCAAGTCCGGCGACCAGGCACAGCAGCCCGATCGGGGTCACGAATAGGAAAGCCAGCGGTGATCCACCCAGAGCACCGGCCATCGCCAGGCCCAGCACCGGCAGCACGCTGAGCATCACCGCCGTGGCACGGGGCCCCGCCAGCTGGGCGCCGAGTTCGCGCCGCTGCGACTCCTCGGCCGCCAGGGACGCGGCCAGCCGGTCGACGACGTCCGCCGGCGGCGCGCCCGTGGTCGCGGCCACCTGCCAGCAGGCGGCGAGGTGCCCCAGTCCGCCGGCGCCGCGGACCGCGGCAAGCGCGCGCAGCGGGGGTACGACGTCCTGGGCGCTACCCGCGGCCGCCCGGAGCGGCGCGAATTCGTTAACGGACTCGGGGTCGAGCTCGGCGACCGCCGTCTCCACAGCTGCTCCCGGATCTCGTCCCGCCCGTAACTCGGTGGCCAGCACTCGGCACAGTTCGACGACCGCACGGCGCCGCCGCGCCTGCACGCGTCCCGTCACCGTGCCGAGCCGCTCCCGCAGACGCCGTGCGAGCACCTCCCGCCACCGTGGCTCGTCGAGCCCGACGTCGGTCGCCGGTTGTGCGCCTCTCAACTCGGCGAGGCGCACTATCGCGGGCCGGGGCACGAGGGTGGCCGCGATCCCGCCGACGGCTCCGAATCCGAGGAGCCAGCCCGCCTGACCTGTGAGCCAGTGCAGCGGCACGAGCAGGGAGCCGAGCCCGAAAACGTGCAATAGGGCGGTCGTAGCGGTCGGTGCGGGTGTCGGCATGTCACTCCGTTCGCTGATCGTTGGTGCGGGTGCGCCGCGAACCCGCGGTGCGGTGGGGGAAGGGCGCCACGCCCTGACCCGCCGCGCCGGACAGCGCGGCCCCCTAATCGGGGAAAGAATCCGGCGCTTGGGGCGAGAGCGCGGTGCGGTGAACCGGATGAGTGCTTTCCGGGCCGGTGACGAGCGCCCCGACCTCTTGCGGACGTGGACATGGTCCGCCGGGCGCAGGTCCGCGGTTGGACGGGTGGGCCCTGGGAGCGAGAGGGCCGGTGCGGATGTCGGCGTGCCGCTCCGCTTAGATGCGCCTCGTCGGGCCGGCGCAGATGAGCGCTGTACCGCCGCACAGGCGCCGTGGCGGAGAACGCTGCACCGTTCGCCCCCGCTGGAAGGCGGTGCTCGCGCGGTCGGAGCATTGGTTCGCCGCCGACTGCGTGGCTCGGTCCGAAGCGGCGACCCTTTCGTGCCGTGTCTCAAGTCGGGTCGGCGGGTGGGTCGCGCCAGTGGGGGCCGGTCAGGGTGACCAGTTCGGGCAGTGCGGCGTGTTCGGTGCGGGTGCCGTCAGAAGCGAAGGCCACCGCCGGGAGGGCGTGCACGGTGCCGGTAGCGTCGCGGCGCAGAACGCATACCTCCGCGACGCGGCGGACGCCTCCGGGGCCGCGGGCGAGGTGTACGACGAGTGCCCGGGTGGCCGCGAGTTGGCTGTGGACGGCCTCGCGACCGAGCCCCGCGGCGCAGGCCAGAGCTTCGACGCGGGCGGGGACATCGGTCGCGGCATTGGCGTGCAGGGTGCCGCACCCGCCGTCGTGGCCGGTGTTCAATGCGTTGAGGAGAGTCACAGCCTCCGGACCGCGCACCTCGCCGACGACCAGCCGGTCGGGACGCATGCGCAGCGCCTGGCGTACCAGGTCGTGCAGGCCGACCTCGCCGGTGCCCTCGATGTTGGGCGGACGGGCCTGCAGCCGAACCACGTGCGGGTGGTCCGGGCGCAGTTCGGCGGAGTCCTCGACCAGGACCATCCGCTCGGCGGAAGCGGCGAGGGACAGCAGCGCCGAGAGCAGCGTGGTCTTGCCGCTCCCCGTTCCGCCCGAGATGAGGAACGCCGTGCGCGAGGTGACGATGGCGCGCAGCAGCCGTGCGCCCGCCGGCGGGACCGTGCCCGCGGAGACGAGCTCGGCCAGGGTGAAGACCGTGGTGCGCGGAAGCCGCAGCGACAGGCACGCGCCTTCGGGTGCCACCGGCGGCAGCACGGCGTGGAAGCGCGCCCCGCCGGGCAGCCGGGCGTCGACCCACGGTGCTGCGTTGTCGAGCCGTCGCCCGGCCTGCGCGGCGAGCCGTTGGGCGAGTCGGCGCACCGAGGCGTGGTCGGCGAACCGGATTCCCGGCGCGGGCCGCAGGCCGGCACCGTCGTCGATCCACACCCGGTCGGGGCCGTTGACCAGGATGTCGGTGATCCGGGGGTCGCTGAGCAGCGGATCGAGCGGGCCCGCGCCGGCGAGGTCGGCCCGCAGCAGCCGGACGAGCGACAGCACCTCCGTATCGCCCAGCGCCGCGCCCTCCGCGCGCACGGCCGCGGCCACGCGGGCGGGCGAGGGGTCGCCGCCCTCGCGTGCCAGTCTCGTGCGGACGGCCGCGGGCAGGTCCGCAGCCGCACTCGATGGTGAAGAGGGCGCTGTGGAGCCGTTCATGCCGGGGTCCTTCCTGGCGTCGGTGCATTCGCGGGCACCAGGCCGCCGAGGAGGCGGTCGGCGCAGTCGGTCAAGGGCGAAGAGCGCGTTCCGGCGGCGGCCGTGCCCCGGCGCGCGTCGCGCAGGAGTGCGCGGTCGGTGCCCAACCGCGCGCCCACCGGCAGGTCGAGCGTGCGGGCCACGTCGTCGGCACCGAGTCCGGTGCCGTTCTCGCGTACGACCAGCCGGAGGTCGCGGGCAGCGCGGCGCAACCGCGGCACCAGTCGCGCGGCGGCGAACACGGCGGGCAACTCCGACGGCACGACCAGGAGCACCACCGAGCTGCGGCGCAGCGCTTCGTCGGACGCCGGTTCCGAAGCGCGCGGAAGGTCGGCGACGACGAGGTCGGCGCCGCGGGCGGCACAGGCGAGCACCGCGCGCATGGCGGCGGGCGGCACGGCCGCGGTCGTGCCCTGCGCCCACGTGACGAGAGCGGCTCCGCGCACGTCCGGCAGACGTGCGCGCAGCGCAGGCCAGTTGAGTCGGCCCTGGCGGCCGACGAGGTCGCCCCAGCGGTCACCTGCCACATCCTCGCTGCCCAGTAGGGTGTCGAGGCCGCTGCCGAGGGGGTCGGCGTCGACGAGTGCGGCGTGCAGGCCGCGGCGCTGGGCGGCCATGGCCAGGGCGAGGGCCAGCAGGCTGGCTCCCGCTCCGCCGCGGCCCCCCACGACCGATACGACGGGTGAGAGTTCGGCGCGCCCGTGCGCCGACTCGGTGAGCAGGCCCGCGAGCCGGGACTCGTCGGCGGGCAGCGACAGCACCGCCTCGGCGCCCACCCGCAGCGCCGCCTCCCACACCGGCCCTTCGCGCGCATCGGCGCCGCGCCCGGCCACGACCACGTGCCGCCGGGGGTCGGGATCGAGTGCCGCGGCTGCGGACAGGAGGTCGGCCCCCACGACGATCAGCGGTGCGCGTGCCCACTCGGGCACCGCCTGGGCCGCGTGGTGGGCGACGGTCGGCTCGACTCCGGCGGCGGCCGCCAGCCGGAGGAGGTCGTCAAGCAGCTCGGTGTCGTGGGTGACGAGCAGGGGACGCGCAGGGGCGGATGGGTCCATGTGGCCTCCCGGTGCGAAGTCGGCTCCTTCTACGCTCGCTCCGCGCCGGTGCCCGTTCCAAGCCGGATTCCCAGCCTGTGGACAATGGCGTTCGGCCTGCCCTGAAGCCCGCGGCTGTGCTGCATCCGGCGGACACCCCGGGACGGGGTGGTGCGGGCACCACCCCCGTTCGGTGCCCGTGCGCCAGTGACCCGGAGGGCGTCGAGCAGGAGGATTTCCGGTATGCGAACGATCCTGCTGCGACTCGCCGCCGACACCCGCTACACGCTGCTGTCCCTGCCCATGGCCGTCGTCGGCTTCGTCCTGGTGGTGACCGGGCTCGCGCTCGGCGCCGGGCTGCTGCCGATCGTGGTCGGGCTTCCGGTCGCCGCCACCACCCTGCGCGTCGCGCGGGGCATCGCGATCGCCGACCGCGCTTGGCTGACGCAGGTGCTCGCGACGCCGCCGGCACCGCCTGTATACCGGTCCCCTCCCGCCGGCTCCGGTACCTGGGCCCGGTTGCTCACGCCGCTGCGCTGCCCGCAGAGCTGGTTCGACGCGCTGGGGGCGGTGCTGCGCCTGCCGGTGGCCGTCGCCGCCTTCGCCGTCACACTCGCCTGGTGGGCCGTGGCCCTGGGCGGCGTGCTGTACCCGCTCTACGGCCCCATCACGTCGCGCATCCCGGGGAACACGACTCTGGCCGAGCTGCTCGGCTTCGGCTCCGGCCTCGGCCCCGCCGTCGCCCTGAACGCCGCTATCGGAGTAGCGGCCGCCCTGGCGCTCCCGGCGGTGGTGCGCGGAGCCGCCCTGCTCGTGGCGGGCGTAGGGCAGGGGCCCGTCGCGGTCGGCACGTTGCCTACCTCCTACGGGGCGAGCACGGCCGCCGACCGGGGCGGCGGGCGGCCGACCTCCGATTTCGCCGCAGCGGCGTCCGCCCGCTGAGCGCCGCGCCCAGCCGCTGTCACCGGGGCCCGCGCCCGCCGGGTCCACCGGTGCAAGACGCCGATACCGCTGTGCCGGCCGCGCACCGGCGCCCCGTCGGAAGCGGAGATGACGACGGCCCCCGCCGGGGGGATAGCGGGGGCCGTCGGACGGTCCCGGCTCTGGGGGGGTAGAGCCGGTACCGCTTCCGGATAAGTCTCGCGTCTCGGGCGCAGAGCCCGACAGGTCGTAGCGCGGTCGAGGATCCGAGCCTCGTCCACATCGTCACATAAGCGGGTAAATTGCACCAGATCCGAATAAGGCGGACTGCGTCGGCCGGGGCGCGCCGGGGAGTAAGCCGAGGGGTGCTTGCGTCCTCACCTGAGTAATAGGTATAGCACGAGACGCTACCACGCCGAATTGGCGTACCGCCGGGATGTTTTGACCTCGCAGGGGCTTTTCAGTGTCCGCCGGCAGGCGTACAAAGGAAGGACAAGGTGGATCGGCGATCCACCGAACACGGGCACCGGGTACCCACGCGTCACCAAGCCGCGGGAGGCTCGTCCAGATCGGGGAGCAATCGCTGGTCGGACTATGAGTAAGCACGCATGATAGCCCGGGTGTCCGTGTTTGCGGCGGCGCCCCGACCAGCGGTCCGGGACCGGGCGGGGTGCCGTCTTTATGTGCGCAAGAGTCCCAAACCGGTCATATCGGCTGTTCTTGCCGGGGAAAAGTAATCGGATCGAGATTGCGTGTTCGGTGGGGCTTCCCGCGCCCGCCCGATCCCGCTAGTCCGCTCGGAGTTTCCCCGCGGTCCGCAGCTTCGCGAAGGGCGAAGGGTCGAGCGAGGGGCGAAACACTCTTCCGCCCCTCGGTCTTGTGTCCTCGGAATCGCGCCTGCGCCGCGACGGCACCTTCGGCACGGCCTCGACCCAGCGGGCCCGCGGCTGAGCCGGCAGGCTACGCGGGCGCCGAACCGCCCTCACCCGCGCTGCAGCGCCTCGCAGGTGGCCAGCGAGTCCCGGGCTCCGGCGGCCACGGCTCGGCAGCAGTAGGCGACCCAGCCGCCGACCCCGTCGGGCGTACCGGTCTGGTACCCGCGCAGCGCCAAGGCGTACTCGTCGCCGAGTTCGAGGTATCCGAGTTCGGTGGGCACCAGGGACTTGGGGTCCAGCCCCCGCGCGATCAGCGTCAGGCGCTCGGCCGCGCGGGCGACCATGCCGTCCCCCCAGCCGAAGGGGCGCAACGCGGCCAGTTCGCCGTGCACGACGGCGCCGACGACCAGGGCGGGGACCTTCGCGGGTGTGGCAAGCAGGGCGTCCAGTGCGTCGATCCGGGCCGCCACCTCGGCCGCTCGCGGTGGTCGACCCAGGTCCAGCGGGTCGCGCACGTCCTCGCCGTCGTGGCGCGGCCGCCCCAGCGACTCGTCGGCGATGCCGTCGGCGGCGGCGAGCGAGTGCAGGCGGGCGAGCACCTGGCGGGGCGCCTTGGTCCAGGTCTCGGCGAGCAGCCCGAGCTCGCCGGACACCCGCAGCGCGCCCTTGATGCGCGGGTCGTCACTGCGGCCGGCGCGGACCTCCTCCAATTCGGCCCGTGCTCCGTCGAGGACCGCTGATGCGCGGGCGCCGCGCAGCGCCGACTCCATGGAGACGTCGCTGCTGCGCCGCCGAAGGATGCGGTGGCCGAGGAGGCGGTCGACGACGGTGCGGGTCTCGTCGACGGCCGCTCCGACACCGGGCAGGTCGGCGACTCGCTGCAAGGGCTCGTCGGGTGCTGCGTTCACGCCATCAACCCTACTCAACGGTAACCGATGTCCGTCCACAGCCCGGGAGCAACCGCCTGTCTCCGGGGGAGACCGTCCGTCCACAGGCCGGGCACGGGAGTCTTGTATGTTGCCGTCGCCACTTGATGAAGTGGGTTCCACCACACGATATGTTCTGTGGGAACGTAATAAGTAAGGAGACTTAACAGTGGCTGAGACTCCCCAGGGGCAGGGTCAGGAGACACTGTCCAACCTTCTTCAGGAGTCCCGGAGCTTCCCGCCCCCCGCGGATCTCGCCGCAGACGCGAACGTGCAGGCCGACGCGTACGACGCCGCCTCCGCCGACCGGCTGCGGTTCTGGGAGGAACAGGCGCGCAGGCTGCAGTGGGAGCAGCCGTGGAGCAACGTCCTGGAGTGGAACCCGCCATTCGCCAAGTGGTTCACCGGCGGCAAGCTCAACGCCGCGGTGAACTGCGTCGACCGGCACGTCGACGCGGGCCGCGGCGACCGGGTCGCCTTCTACTGGGAGGGTGAGCCCGGCGACACCCGCGCCATCACCTACGCCGACCTCAAGGACATGGTCTGCCAGGCGGCCAACGCGCTCACCGAACTCGGCGTGAACAAGGGCGACCGCGTCGCCGTCTACATGCCGATGATCCCCGAGACCGTGGTCGCCATGCTCGCCTGTGCGCGCATCGGCGCGGTGCACATGGTGGTCTTCGGCGGATTCTCCGTCGACGCCCTCGGCACCCGGCTCGACGACAGCGAGGCCAAGCTCGTCATCACCGCCGACGGCGGATACCGCCGCGGCAAGCCCAGCTCCCTCAAGCCGGCCGTCGACGACGCCGTGCGCGACCGCCCCGCTGTCGAGAACGTGCTCGTGGTGCGCCGCACCGGCCAGGAAGTCGAGTGGAACGAGGGCCGCGACGTCTGGTGGCACGACATCGTCGATCGCCAGCCGACTGAGCACGATGCCGAGGCCCACGACGCCGAGCACCCGCTGTACATCATGTACACCAGCGGCACCACGGCCAAGCCCAAGGGCATCCTGCACACCACCGGCGGCTACCTCACCCAGGTCGCCTACACGCACTGGGCGGTCTTCGACCTCAAGCCCGAGTCCGACGTCTTCTGGACCGCCGCCGACATCGGCTGGGTCACGGGCCACTCCTACATCGTCTACGGTCCGCTCGCCAACGGGGCCACCTCGGTGATGTACGAGGGCACACCCGACACCCCGCACAAGGCCCGCTTCTGGGAGATCGTGCAGAAGTACGGCGTCACCCTCGCCTACATGGCCCCCACGGCCATCCGCACCTTCATGAAGTGGGGCGAGGAGTACCCCGCCCAGTACGACCTCTCCAGCCTGCGGGTGCTCGGCTCGGTCGGCGAGCCCATCAACCCCGAGGCCTACATGTGGTACCGCACGCACATCGGCGGCAACCGCACGCCCATCGTGGACACCTGGTGGCAGACCGAGACCGGCGCGATCATGGTCACGCCCATGCCCGGCATCACGCACGGCAAGCCCGGCGCCGCGATGCACCCCATCCCGGGCGTGGTAGTCGACGTCGTCGACGAGTCCGGCGAGTCGGTGCCCAACGGCCACGGCGGCCTCATCGTCGTCCGCGAGCCCTGGCCCGCGATGCTCCGCGGCATCTGGGGCGACCCCGAGCGCTACAAGAAGACCTACTGGTCGCGTTTCGAGGGGCTGTACTTCCCCGGCGACGGAGCCAAGCGCGACGAAGACGGCGACCTCTGGCTACTGGGCCGCGTCGACGACGTCATGCTCGTCTCCGGCCACAACATCTCCACCACCGAGGTCGAGTCGGCCCTGGTCGCGCACAACAAGGTCGCCGAGGCGGCGGTCACCGGCGCCAGCGACCCCGTAACCGGCCAGGCGATCGTCGCCTTCGTCATCCTGCGCAGCGAGGCCGGTGACGGCGGCGCCGACATGATCAAGGAGCTGCGCGACCACGTCGGCGCGCACCTGGGCCCGATCGCCAAGCCGCGCCAGATCCTGGTCGTCCCGGAGCTGCCCAAGACCCGCTCCGGAAAGATCATGCGCCGCCTGCTCAAGGACGTGGCCGAGAACCGCGAGCTCGGTGACGTCTCCACGCTGACCGACGCCCAGTCCATCGAGACGCTGAAGGAGGCGTTCCAGGAGAGCGGCAAGAGCGACGAGTAGCGGGCACCGCTGCGGGCAGTCTCACGGGCACGGTGTCCGCGCAGCCCGCTGCGGCGGCTCGCCTCCGCCCTGCTGTCGAGGGCCGGTGCATGTTCGGAGTGAGACCGGACGCGCGCCGGCCCTCGAACGCGTCTCGCGCCGCTCGGACGGCGGGTCGGCCGGGGGCCGGCGCCGAGCGGCGTGTGGGAACGCGTGTGACACCGGATGTGCGAGGATGCTGAAGACGTCTGCCGAATGAAGGGAGCAGTCTCCATGCCCGCGACGCGATCGGGTGGCCAGGAGCCTGAGGAGTTCGACGTTGCCGAACACTCCCTGGGCGAACTCGTCGACGAGGCGAAAGGCAGTGTCTCCCGGCTGATAAGGCTGGAGCTGCAACTCGCCAAGCTGGAGCTGGCCCGCGACGTCCAGAAGATCGGCATGGGCACCGCGCTCTTCGCCGTCGCCGCGGTACTGGGGCACATGTTCCTCATTCTGGTCGCGATCACGGTCGGCCTGGGCATCATGGCGGCGGGCCTGGCGCCCTGGCTCTCCTTCCTCATCGTCACCGTCGCCTTCCTGCTGATCGCCGGGCTCGCCGCCTTCCTCGGCCTGCGCCAGTTCCGCAAGCGCCAGGGCTTCCCGCGCACCAGCGCGGCGATCGCGAGCACGAAGACGATGCTCAGCCGCCACCGCCAGTCCTCCGGCAGCTGACCGCCGCGGGCCGGTGAGCCGTGACCGAAGAGTCGGCCGTCCTGATCGACGGCCCCTGGACGCACCGGACCGTGAGCGCGGCCGGAACACGGTTCCACATCGCCGAGGCCGGAGAAGGCCCGCTGGTGCTGCTACTACACGGCTTCCCGCAGTTCTGGTGGTCCTGGCACGGCCAGCTGACGGCGCTCGCCGAGGCCGGCTACCGCGCTGTCGCCGTCGACCTGCGCGGCTACGGCGCCAGCGACAAACCTCCGCGCGGCTACGACCTGATCACACTCGCCTCCGACGCCGCGGGCCTGATCCGCGCGCTCGGTGAGGCGGAGGCCGCCGTCGTAGGGCATGCCGCGGGCGGCATGCTCGGCTGGACCATGGCGGTCTACTTCCCCAGGACCGTGCGCCGCCTCGCCGTGCTCTCCACGCCGCACCCCCGGCGCCTGCGCGCCGCCATGGCCACCCGCGATCAGGGATGGGCCGGGCGCCACCTGTTCGGTTTCCAGCTACCGGTGTTGCCCGAGCGCAGACTCGTCGCCGACGACGCGCAGCAGGTCGCCGACATGCTCCGCGCCTGGTCGCGGCCGGGCTGGCCTGATCCCGAGACAGAGCGCCGCTGCCGCGACGCCTTCCGCATCCCCGGTGTAGCGCACTGCGCCCTGGAGTACCACCGCTGGCTGTTCCGGTCGCAGGCACGCCCCGACGGCCGCCGCTACATGCGCCGCATGCGCCGACCCGTGGCGGTGCCGACGCTGCACATCCACGGCTCCCTCGACCCCGTCGCGCTTCCCGAGACGGCCCGGGGCTCGGGGCGCTACGTCGAGGCGCCCTACCGATGGCGCATGATCGAGGGCGCCGGGCACTTCCCGCACCAGGAGCGGCCGGAGGTGTTCGACCCCGCCTTGATCGGGTGGCTGGCAGACTCCGAACCCGACAGCTGCACCGGATGAGCCGAGCGCCGGGCCGACCGCGTCCCCCTCGCCGGGCCGCGGGTGTGCACAATGGGCACAGCGGTTAGAAGGTACCGGGCACTCGGCACGGCAGATGAGGAGACGGCGAGGATGAGCGACTCCGCGCAGACCGGACGCGACCGCAACCCGGAGGGCAGGGCACAGAACCAGCGTCCGCGCGACCGCTTCGGCCGCCCTATGCCCCACGGTTCCGATGGGGTACCGCGCGTACCCGACGACGCGGAGTACAGCCCCGAAGAAGGGTTGACCGAGGCGCAGCGGCTGCTCGACGAGGGCTATGCCTTCCACGCCCACGAGGTACTCGAAGCCGTGTGGAAAGCCGCCGACGAGCCCGACCGCGAACTGTGGCGGGGGCTGGCCCAGATCGCCGTCGGCCTGACTCACGCCCAGCGCGGCAACCGCATCGGCGCGGCGCGGCTACTGCGCCGCGGCGCCGAACGCGTGGTCGCCTACGGCCCCCAGGCCCCCGACGGCGTCGACGCCGTCGGGGCCGCGGCCTTCGCCCGGTCCGTGGCCGACCGGCTGGAGGACTTGGACCAGATGGAAGGCGAGGACCGGGTCGACACGCCGGAGAACCCCAACGAGCCCGAGTCCGGCGCCGGATCGGTCGGTCCGGCCGGTCCGGGCGGCCCCGGCGGCCGGGAAACCGCGCAGAGCAGCGCAAGCCCGGAAAGCCCGGTCGGCCCGGACATCGCCCGCGACACCCTCACTGTCGACACCAGCGGACTGAGACTCCGCCGCGGAGACGCGCGCCGCTCCTGAGTGGGCGGCGCTATCCGGCGGGGCGGATCGGGTCTGCTGTGCGGTCCTGCCGGCCTGCCGAGTGACAGGCGGTCTTACGGAGAAGCGGCGACGACGGCGCCAGCGGGGTCGGGCCTGGGGTTGCCGGATCGGGTGTCCGCCGGTTGGGCGCGCGACGGAGGGTGCGGGCACCGGTGCTGTTCGCGAGCGGTCGAGCGTGCGACGGCCGCCCGGCGTTGACACGTCCGATTTGCCGGTTCAAACGCTTTCCGTGACCGGAAGTGCAAGATCGTCCTGAAGCGCCGAATCCGCCCCGGCCCACGGAGCCCCGCCGGGCGCCCGACCGGCGCGCTCTCGCCGGTGTGGAGGCCGCGCAGGGGACGCACGGCGCGCCCCTCCGGGGTGCCCTGAGCCACATCGGAGCCGAATCGGTGGCGATGTGGCTCAGCGTGCGGTTGGCTGGGGACGCGGCGTCAGCGCGGCCCTTGGCCCCCACGCCGTGGTGCGCCGTTCGGCTCGCTGCGTGATCCCAGCCGCGTCGCCGCTCCCGGATCCGGATGCCCCACCGTCGCGCTCGGGCGTCGATCCGAGCGTAGGTCTGGGCGATTGATCCCTTATGCGCGGTTTGCCACTAATTATCCTAATCAAAATCCCTATGGGTTAAATGTGGCAATTGCGATTATTGGCAATAATTATCCCTATTCGCAGATCACCGTGCGATTACATATCCCGCCTGCACAGCCGAACTTCGTGACCCGCACTCACGTTTTGCGATACCGGTGCGTAGAATCCCCGGACACCGTTCTCGCTCGACGCAGCGGAAACGGCGAACGAACCGTGTTGGTGGCACCCGCATGACCCTGCCGGGCGCGCCGTCGGGCCTGGTCGGGCATGCCGGGCGGCGGCCGCACGACGCGCGGGGCCAAAACGTGCCCGTCTCTAGGAGGACGGATTGTCTGGGCTCACCCACGCCGCCGATGGCGGCCCGGCCCTGGCCTTGGACGGCATGAATTTCACCCTGGTCGTCGTGGTGTTGGCGGTCGCGCTCCTCGCGCTCGCCGTCGCCGGATGGCTGGTACGTGAAGTTCTCGCCGCGGGCCAGGGCACCGAGCGGATGCAGAACATCGCGCGCGCGGTCCAGGAAGGAGCGGCGGCATACCTCAAGCGCCAGTTCCGCACCCTGGTCGTCTTCGTCATCGTCATCCCGCTGCTGCTGTTGCTGCTGCCCGCCGACGACCTCGCGGTGCGGATCGGACGATCGGTGTTCTTCGCGCTCGGCGCCGGCTTCTCGGCCCTGACCGGGTTCATCGGCATGTGGCTCGCGGTGCGCGGCAACGTCCGCGTCGCCGCCGCCGCGCGCGAAGGCGGGGAAGGCGGCGAGCACGCCGCCATGCGGATCGCCTTCCGTACCGGCGGTGTCGCCGGAATGTTCACCGTCGGCCTGGGCCTGCTCGGCGCCGCCATCGTCGTCCTCGTCTACCGCGGCGACGCTCCCAACGTGCTGGAGGGCTTCGGCTTCGGCGCGGCCCTGCTTGCCATGTTCATGCGTGTGGGCGGCGGCATCTTCACCAAGGCCGCCGACGTCGGCGCCGACCTGGTCGGCAAGGTCGAGCAGGGCATCCCCGAGGACGACCCCCGCAACGCCGCCACCATCGCCGACAACGTGGGCGACAACGTCGGTGACTGCGCCGGCATGGCGGCCGACCTCTTCGAGTCCTACGCCGTCGTGCTCGTCGCCTCGCTCATCCTCGGCCGCGTCGCGTTCGGCGTCGAAGGCCTCGTCTTCCCCCTGCTCGTGCCCATGATCGGCGTCATCACCGCCATCATCGGCATCTTCATCGTCGCGCCGCGCTCCCGCGACAAGACCGCGATGTCGGCCATCAACCGCGGCTTCTTCATCTCCGCGGTCATCTCCGCCGTCCTGGTCACCGCGACCGCCTTCGCCTACCTGCCCGGCAGCTTCGCCCAGCTCGAAACGGCCGGCGAAGAGATCCAGGGACTCCCCGGCGACCCGCGGCTGGTCGCCGTCGGCGCCGTACTCATCGGCCTGGTGCTCGCGGCCGCCATTCAGCTGCTGACCGGGTACTTCACCGAAACCAACCGGCGCCCCGTCAAGGACATCGGGGAAAGCTCCGAGACCGGTGCGGCCACCGTCATCCTCTCCGGGATCTCGGTGGGGCTGGAGTCGGCCGTGTACTCCGCGGTCCTCATCGCCGGCGCGGTCTACGCCGCCTTCCTCGTCGGCAGCGCCTCGGTCACCCTCAGCCTCTTCGCGGTCGCCCTGGCGGGCACCGGGCTGCTGACCACCGTCGGCGTCATCGTGGCGATGGACACCTTCGGTCCGGTGGCCGACAACGCTCAGGGCATCGCCGAGATGTCCGGCGACGTCGAAGGCACGGGTGCCGACGTGCTGACGAGCCTCGACGCGGTCGGCAACACGACCAAGGCCATCACCAAGGGCATCGCCATCGCGACGGCGGTTCTCGCGGCCACTGCGCTGTTCGGCGCATTCCGTACCGCGGTAGAGGAGGCGCTCAGCGCGGTCGGGCAGCAGGCGTCCACGTTCAGCCTCTCCATCGACGAACCCAACGTGTTGGTCGGCGTCATCATCGGCGCCTCCGTCGTCTTCCTGTTCTCCGGCCTGGCCGTGATGGCCGTCGGCCGCGCCGCCGGCCGCGTCGTGAACGAGGTGCGCGACCAGTTCCGCAACAAACCAGGCATCATGGACGGCACCGAGAAGCCCGAGTACGCGCGCGTGGTGGACATCTGCACCCGGGATTCGCTGCGGGAGCTCATCACCCCCGGCCTGCTCGCGGTCCTCACGCCCATCCTCGTCGGCTTCGCCCTCGGCTACGCTCCGCTGGGCGCCTTCCTCGGCGGTGCGATCGCCGCCGGCGCCCTGATGGCGGTCTTCCTGGCCAACTCCGGCGGCGCCTGGGACAACGCGAAGAAGCTGGTCGAGGACGGCTACCACGGCGGCAAGGGCTCCGAGGCGCACGAGGCCACCGTCATCGGGGACACGGTCGGCGACCCCTTCAAGGACACCGCCGGTCCGGCCATCAACCCGCTGCTCAAGGTGATGAACCTGGTCGCGCTGATCATCGCGCCGAGCGTCGTGATGTACGCGGAGAACTTCTTCCTCCGCACCGCTGTCACCGTGATCGCAGGCGCGGCGATCGTCGGTGCGATCGTGTGGTCCAAGCGCCGCAGCGGTGAGGCTTCGTCCTCCGACCGGCCTGTCGAGGAGGGCAGCAGCGGTCCCGAACTCGGCACGGCCGGCGAGGCTTCCGCCCCGAGCGCCAACGGCTCCTCCTCCGCCGCCGGCGGCGACTCCGCCGAGGACGCGGCCGGCGGTTCCGGGGAGACCGAGCGCAAGGAGGAGGCACGCGCCGCCGACGGCGGCCGGGAGGAGTGACGTCCCTTAACCGGCTGAACGAAGGGCGCGGGTGCCCGGCTCGAAGGGGTCGGGCGCCCGCGCCCTCGCTGTGCGGGGGAGCCGCTGTCGCGTCCACCGCCACCGGGCGCGGATCCGCCCCGGCCCTTCCGGCAGAAGGCGGATACGCGCAGTGCGGCCGACCCTCTAGGCTGAGCGGGGAGCCGCGCAGGAGGGAAGTCACCTGTTGTCCGGAATGAAAGGGCTGGCCGTGATCGTCGGCGCCATGCTGGGTTTCATGGCGCTGATCGCGATCGTGGCCACGGTGCTGTCGCCATGACCAAACGTCTGATCGTGCTCAGGCACGCACAGGCCGAGCCGCTCGTCGACGGCTCCGACCACGAGCGTCCGCTCAGCGAAGAGGGCCGCGAGCAGGCGCGCGCAGCCGGGGAGTATCTGGCCGCGGGCGCGCTGTTCCCCGATCACGTCATCTGCTCCACGGCGCTGCGCACTCGCCAGACCTTGGAGCTGGTCACCGAGGCGCTGCCGCACGCCCCCTCCGCCGACTACGAGCGGGACGCCTACGCAGCCGACGTTCCCGCGATTCTGGAGCTGGTCTCCCGCACCGACCCCGAGGTGGAGAACCTGCTCGTGGTGGGGCACAACCCCACAATGGCCCAGTTGGTCGCGGCCTTCATGGCGGATGAACCGCTGATCTCCTTCCCGACCGCGGGCCTCGCGGTCGTCGACCTGGAGGTCGAGTGGCTCTACGCCGCCCCCGGCACCGGTGCCGCACGCCTGCTGACCTGATCGGCGCGGCCCGGACAGCGGCGCGGTCGCGGCACGCGCCAAGGGGTGGCGCGGGTGGTGCTAGGCCGTGTTTAAGACCGCCGGTCTGCTGTGCGGCCTTGTTGGTCTGCCGGGTGTCGGGCGGACTCGACGGGAAGGCGGCAGCGAGCACGGCGGAGGGCTGGGCCTGCGGTCACCGGGTCGAGTGCTTTCCGGTGGCGGCGGTCGGCGAAGCGGCCCCGGTCTGCTGGGTGGCCTTGTCGGACTGCCGGGCGACGGGTGGACTTGACGGGAAGGCCGCAGCGAGCACGGCGGGTGGTCGGGCCTGCGGTCATCGGGCCGGGTGATGCCGGTGACGGCCGCCGGCGAAGCGGCCCCGGTCTGCTGGGCGGCCTTGTCGGTCTGCCGGGCGACGGGTGGACTTGACTGAAAAGCGGCGGCGACGGTGGCGGAGGGCTGGGCCCGCGGACATCGGTTCCGGTGCTCGCCGGTGGTCCGCCCGACGAGGCGGCGACGCCGACGGGGCCGGGCCTCGCGGTAGTCGGGGCGGCGGTCACCGGCCGCGGATGATCGAGCCCCGAGGGCGCCGCCCGGTCGTCGGCGGGGCCTGATGCGGGGCGGTCGGCGGCAGCCATGCAGCCGGATCGGGACCACGAGATGCACGTAGGTGCGGGGGCACCCGCCTCGACGCCGCCCCGAGGTGCCGTCCTCGCGCTTTCATTCCGCTATACGGAACAACGCGGGGTGTTTTGTTCACTAATGACCGATTTCCCAGTGGGTCCGCCCCCGTGCTGCGGCTGCGGTGGCGCACGAGGCGCACCGAATGGCGCGAAAACAGCCCCCGGCGTCAACTTTTCGTGCGTCTCGTGACCACGGCGCCCGCCGAGGCCGCCCGCAAAACGGGCATAGGCCCCCAAAAGTCCACCCCATCGGGCGGTGGAGCTCCCGGCGGCGACGCCCGGGCACCACGAGCGACGTGTCGTCGCCCCCGGCCCCCGAGTCGGCGCACCACCGGGCCGTGCGGGCACCCGCAACCGCGCCACACCGCGCGGCCTGCGGCCGGTGCGGGCCCGGCCGGAACACGGCGGCGGTGCCTGTCCACCCGCGCCCGCTATGTCCGACGTGCCGGAGCCGGCCGCGGAGGTCGTGGCGATCGTGGCCGAATTCCCAAGAAACGCCGCTGGATCTCGTCATACGGGCACGATCGCCGCGCCGCCCTGCGCCATCACGGGCCCGCGAGCGCCTCCCGGCTCCCCGGCGTCCTCGCCGCCCCGCCGACCACCGCCACCGGCGAGCACCCGACCCGGTGACCGCAGGCCCAGCCCTCCACCGCCCTCGGCGCCGCTCCGCTTTTCAGTCAAGACCACCCGCACCCCGGCAGACCGACAAGGCCGCCCAGCAGACCCGACCCGCCGATCCGTCAGGCGCGTCACCGGCGAGCACCCGACCCGACGACCGCAGGCCCGGCCCCCGGCGTGCTCGCTGCCGCCGTCCCGTCGAGTCCGCCCGGCACCCGGCAGGCCGACAAGGCCGCCCAGCCGACCCGACCCGCCCCGGCTCGGCGCACCGCCACCGGCGGTGCCCGCTCCCTCGACCGGGGGCCTCGGCCCGCCCCGTCTCCGGTGCCCGCTGCTCCCCATCCTTCAGCCCGCCGCCCGGCCGGGGGCAAGGCCAGGGCAATTCGCGTAGCGGATCCGAACCGCACGGCCCGGCCGCCCATGGGAGCCGGACCGATTCTTAGGCGGTGGTCAGCTCCAGCAGTCCGGTGGCGACGTCGCCGAGGGTGTCCCCCACGGCGTCGGGCTCGGCGAACACGTCGCCATAGCGGCCTTCGAGCCTGCTGCACCAACCCGCGAGGCAGCCCGCGCGTTTCGCCCCGTGGCAGTCCCAGGCGTGCACGGCGACCAGGGCCAGGTGTTCGCGCGGGGTCTCCAGCGCCGTGGCGGCGGCGTGGTAGACCTCAGGCGACGGCTTCCAGACGCCCGCCTCCTCGGCGGTGACGACCCTGTCGACGAATTGGTCCAGGCCGGAGGAGCCGAGGAAGCGGGCGGTGGCGGCTGGGCTGCCCATCGTCAGGCAGCCGATGCGGATCCCGGCCTCCTGGAGTCTGCGCATGGCGGGCTCGGCGTCGGGGTGCGGGGGCAGGTCGCCGAAGCCGTCGAGGACATGGCCGATGGCGTCCTCGGAGGCGGTGTCGCCGGAGGCGGTGCGCAGCGCTTGGCGGGCGATGTCGGGGAAGGGGCGCAGTTCGCCGCTGAGCGCCAGCGCCATGGCGTCGCGCTGGATTCGCAGGAACCACGGGCGCAGCAGCTCCGCCGGCTGGCCGACCTCGGTGAAGCGCCGACTCAGCGGTTCGAGGTCGATCAGCGTCTCCAGGACGTCGAACGCGACGGCGTAAGGGTGGTGCGGGTGCACGGCCATGGGTGTCTCCCTCGGTTGCGACGGTGCGCTGCGGTGCAAGGGGCCGGGTGAGCAGAACCACATCCGAGACGCCGACGCGCGGTGCGGACGTGTGCGCCGTCTCGGGCGAAGTCGGCCAGCCCGGCGGTGTTTCTCCTGGGCACGGTTGGCTCTCGGCTCGACGGTGCGGGCTCGGGAACGGTCGTCACAGGACAACTCGCCGCGGTGCGGCACGGGCAAACATCTCCGATCACGGGCTGTGCCGGGGGTCGAGTGACTCCGTCGACGGGCTGCGCCGAGTTGGCGTTCGGCGAGTGGGCCGCTATAGTCGGCCGAGTCGCTATGGCCCCGTCCGATCCGGGCAGGAGGCCGAGGCGATGCCTCACTCGGTCGGTGACCGTCGCTCGACGGTCCGGGCCGCATCGGTAGGTTCGTTCGCTGTTTTCGTGTGGCAGGATGAGTCCTGCCCGCTGAATGCGGCGGGAATCGTTCCGTTGTATCGGGGCCTCGAATTCCGAATTCGCCGATTTGGTGGGTTTGCGGGGGTCCTGCTAACGTGAAGGCATAACAAAGAGCGGATCGGCGCTTGGCCCGGTGGTTTCCGGGAAAGGCGCGGGGTCCGCGGGGAGATGCCGTCTCTTGGGAAGAGCCTGTGCGGGTCCGCTGGTTGCGGGTCGGGGCTTGTGCCGGATGAGCGGTTGTTTCTTGAGAACTCAACAGCGCGTGTTTGTTTTTATGTGCCATGTTTGTTTTGGCCCCGTGGAGCCGGCCTGCCTGTGCGGTGGGTGGCGGTTCCGGGGTTCCTTTGATGGGCCCGGGGTTCCCATCCCGTGTTCGGGGTGGTTTTCCGGGTCGTGTCAGGGTTCGAACCTTTGATGGAGAGTTTGATCCTGGCTCAGGACGAACGCTGGCGGCGTGCTTAACACATGCAAGTCGAGCGGTAAGGCCCTTCGGGGTACACGAGCGGCGAACGGGTGAGTAACACGTGAGCAACCTGCCCCCGACTCGGGGATAAGCCGGGGAAACCCGGTCTAATACCCGATAGGACGCCTCATCGCATGGTGGGGTGTGGAAAGGTGTTTTCCGGTCGGGGAGGGGCTCGCGGCCTATCAGCTTGTTGGTGGGGTGATGGCCTACCAAGGCGATTACGGGTAGCCGGCCTGAGAGGGCGACCGGCCACACTGGGACTGAGACACGGCCCAGACTCCTGCGGGAGGCAGCAGTGGGGAATCTTGCGCAATGGGCGGAAGCCTGACGCAGCGACGCCGCGTGGGGGATGACGGCCTTCGGGTTGTAAACCTCTTTTACCACCGACGCAGGCTCCGGTTTCTGCCGGGGTTGACGGTAGGTGGGGAATAAGGACCGGCCAACTACGTGCCAGCAGCCGCGGTAATACGTAGGGTCCGAGCGTTGTCCGGAATTATTGGGCGTAAAGAGCTCGTAGGTGGTGTGTCGCGTCTGCTGTGTAAGTCCGGGGCTCAACTCCGGTTTTGCAGTGGATACGGGCATGCTCGAGGTAGGTAGGGGAGACTGGAATTCCTGGTGTAGCGGTGAAATGCGCAGATATCAGGAGGAACACCGGTGGCGAAGGCGGGTCTCTGGGCCTTACCTGACGCTGAGGAGCGAAAGCGTGGGGAGCGAACAGGATTAGATACCCTGGTAGTCCACGCTGTAAACGTTGGGCGCTAGGTGTGGGGACTTTCCACGGTTTCCGTGCCGTAGCTAACGCATTAAGCGCCCCGCCTGGGGAGTACGGCCGCAAGGCTAAAACTCAAAGGAATTGACGGGGGCCCGCACAAGCGGCGGAGCATGTTGCTTAATTCGACGCAACGCGAAGAACCTTACCAAGGTTTGACATCGCCGGTAATCCATCGGAGACGGTGGGTCCTTTTTGGGATCGGTGACAGGTGGTGCATGGCTGTCGTCAGCTCGTGTCGTGAGATGTTGGGTTAAGTCCCGCAACGAGCGCAACCCTTGTTCCATGTTGCCAGCACGTGGTGGTGGGGACTCATGGGAGACTGCCGGGGTCAACTCGGAGGAAGGTGGGGATGACGTCAAGTCATCATGCCCCTTATGTCTTGGGCTGCAAACATGCTACAATGGCCGGTACAGTGGGCGTGCGATGCCGTGAGGTGGAGCGAATCCCTAAAAGCCGGTCTCAGTTCGGATCGGGGTCTGCAACTCGACCCCGTGAAGGTGGAGTCGCTAGTAATCGCGGATCAGCAATGCCGCGGTGAATACGTTCCCGGGCCTTGTACACACCGCCCGTCACGTCATGAAAGTCGGCAACACCCGAAACTTGCGGCCTAACCCCTCTGGGGAGGGAGTGAGTGAAGGTGGGGCTGGCGATTGGGACGAAGTCGTAACAAGGTAGCCGTACCGGAAGGTGCGGCTGGATCACCTCCTTTCTAAGGAGTCTTGGTAAGCCGGTCTGTTTGTCGTGTGGCCGGCGGACTCGAAAAGTGGACCCGGCACGGTGCCGGTTCGTCTCGTCGGCGATCGCTGTGTGCGGTCGCGTGGTCGAGGGGGCCGGGTGTCGGGGTGGTGCATGGAGTGGACACGCGCTGTTGGGTGTCTGAGGGAGCAGCCGCACTGGTTGTTCTCCCCCGGGCCACCCCGGTGAAGACCCCGGGTTGCGCGGCGGCTGGTGCTGCTGCGCGCGGGGGCGCGCCTCGGGGGTCGGGATCGTCTGCGTTGAGCGGGCGGTTCGGATCCTTGGTCGCGTGCTCGTGGGGTTGTGGCTGGGTGTGTGGCGGGTGTTTTGATTTGTGGATAGTGTGCGCGAGCATCTTGTATCTGTGGTGGCCAAGTATGAGTGGCATACGGTGGATGCCTTGGCACCAGGCGCCGATGAAGGACGTGGGAGGCCGCGATAGGCCGCGGGGAGCTGTCAACCGAGCTGTGATCCGCGGGTGTCCGAATGGGGGAACCCAGCCCGAGTCGTGTCGGGTTGCCGCCGTCTGAATGTATAGGGCGGTTGGTGGTGACGCGGGGAAGTGAAACATCTCAGTACCCGCAGGAAGAGAAGACAACAGTGATTCCCCTAGTAGTGGTGAGCGAACGGGGATGGTGGCTAAACCGCGTGCGTGCCAGAGACGGCAGTCGTTGCGTGCGTGGGGTTGTGGGATGTGTCTGTCTCGGGTCTGCCGGCCCGGGGTGCGCGTGTGTTTCGCTAGCCGAAGCCGTTGGGATGCGGTACCGGAGCGGGTGAGAGTCCCGTAGGTGAAGGTGGAGCACGGCGCATGGGGCATACTCCCGAGTAGCGCGGAGCCCGAGGAATTCCGTGTGAATCCGGCAGGACCACCTGTCAAGCCTGAATACGTCCTGGTGACCGATAGTGGACGAGTACCGTGAGGGAAAGGTGAAAAGTGCCCCGGTGAGGGGTTGTGAAAGAGTACCTGAAACCGTGTGCTGTCAAGCCGTCAGAGCTTCACTTGGGTGTGGGGTGATGGCGTGCCTTTTGAAGAATGAGCCTGCGAGTCGTGGTGTGTGGCGAGGTTAACCCGGGTGGGGTAGCCGTAGCGAAAGCGAGTCTGAAGAGGGCGCATGAGTCGCATGCTGTGGACCCGAAGCGGGGTGATCTACCCATGGCCAGGGTGAAGCGGAGGTAAGACTTCGTGGAGGCCCGAACCCACCAGGGTTGAAAACCTGGGGGATGAGCTGTGGGTAGGGGTGAAAGGCCAATCAAACTCCGTGATAGCTGGTTCTCCCCGAAATGCATTTAGGTGCAGCGTTGTGTGGTGCTCCCTGGAGGTAGAGCTACTGTTTGGCTGATGGGCCTGACCGGGTTACTGACGTCAGATAAACTCCGAATGCCGGTGGAGCGAGCGCAGCAGTGAGACTGCGGGGGAGAAGCTCCGTGGTCGAGAGGGAAACAGCCCAGATCATCAGCTAAGGCCCCTAAGGGTGTGCTAAGTGGGTAAGGTTGTGGAGTTGCTGAGACAACCAGGAGGTTGGCTTAGAAGCAGCCATCCTTGAAAGAGTGCGTAATAGCTCACTGGTCAAGTGATTCTGCGCCGATAATGTAGCGGGGCTGAAGTACACCGCCGAAGCTGTGGAGCCGGCGCGTCAGCGCTGGTTGGTAGGGGAGCGTCGTGCACTCCGGTGAAGCCGCCTGGTGACGGGTGGTGGAGGGTGTGCGAGTGAGAATGCAGGCATGAGTAGCGAGACCGGAGTGGGAAACTCCGGCGCCGATTGACTAAGGGTTCCTGGGGCAGGTTGATCCGCCCAGGGTGAGTCTGGACCTAAGGCGAGGCCGGCAGGCGTAGTCGATGGATGACGGGTTGATATTCCCGTACCCGTGCGCGTGCGCCCGTGTTGATAGCCCTGATGCTAACCATGCTGGTGGCTGTGCCTGCTTTCGGGCGGGTGTGGTCGATCGGTCTGGGGTCCGAGGGGTGTGTAGGCAAGTGATGGGGTGACGCAGTGGGGTAGCTCTACCCGGCGGTGGTTGTCCGGGGGTAAGCGTGTAGCCCGGGGTGGTGGTAAATCCCTGCCCTGTTATGTGGGTGAGGCGTGATGCCGAGCCGTTTTGGTGAAGTGAGTGATCCCGTGCTGTCGAGAAAAGCCTCTAGCGAGTGCGTGTGCGGCCAGTACCCGAAACCGACGCAGGTGGTCAGGTAGAGTATACCGAGGCGTTCGGGTGAACCGTGGTTAAGGAACTCGGCAAATTGTCCCCGTAACTTCGGGAGAAGGGGAGCCCCGTCTGGTGATGGACTGTGCGTCCGGAGCTGGGTGGGGTCGCAGATACCAGGGGGAAGCGACTGTTTATTAAAAACACAGGTCCGTGCGAAGTCGTAAGACGCTGTATACGGACTGACGCCTGCCCGGTGCTGGAACGTTAAGAGGACTGGTTAGCACTTTGGTGTGAGGCTGGGAATCTAAGCGCCAGTAAACGGCGGTGGTAACTATAACCATCCTAAGGTAGCGAAATTCCTTGTCGGGTAAGTTCCGACCTGCACGAATGGCGTAACGACTTCCCCGCTGTCTCAACCGCGGGCCCGGTGAAATTGCACTACGAGTAAAGATGCTCGTTTCGCGCAGCAGGACGGAAAGACCCCGGGACCTTCACTATAGCTTGACATTGGTGTTTGGGATGGTTTGTGTAGGATAGGTGGGAGCCGGTGATGCCGCCACGCCAGTGGTGGTGGAGGCGTTGGTGAAATACCACTCTGGCTGTTTCGGGCATCTAACTTTGGGCCGTGATCCGGTTCGGGGACAGTGTCTGGTGGGTAGTTTAACTGGGGCGGTTGCCTCCTAAAGGGTAACGGAGGCGCCCAAAGGTTCCCTCGGCCTGGTTGGCAATCAGGTGGTGAGTGTAAGTGCACAAGGGAGCTTGACTGTGAGACGGACGTGTCGAGCAGGTGCGAAAGCAGGGACTAGTGATCCGGCGCCGGCGTGTGGAAGCGGCGTCGCTCAACGGCTAAAAGGTACCCCGGGGATAACAGGCTGATCTTCCCCAAGAGTCCGTATCGACGGGATGGTTTGGCACCTCGATGTCGGCTCGTCGCATCCTGGGGCTGGAGTTGGTCCCAAGGGTTGGGCTGTTCGCCCATTAAAGCGGCACGCGAGCTGGGTTTAGAACGTCGTGAGACAGTTCGGTCCCTATCCGCTGCGCGCGTTGGAGACTTGTGGAGGGCTGTCCCTAGTACGAGAGGACCGGGACGGACGAACCGCTGGTGTGCCAGTTGTTCCGCCAGGGGCATGGCTGGTTGGCTACGTTCGGGAGAGATAACCGCTGAAAGCATCTAAGTGGGAAGCTTGCTTCGAGATGAGGTCTCCTGCCCTGTGGTGGGGGTAAGGCTGCCAGGTGATGACTGGGTTGATAGGCCGGGTGTGGAAGCCTTGTGAGGGGTGGAGCTGACCGGTACTAATAGGCCGAGGGCTTGTCCGCCACGGATGCTGGGTGTTCGCGCACATTGTTCACAGGTTTTCCCTGTTCCGCATGCTGTGGTGTGTGGGGTGGGGTGTTGGTTTGCGGTGGTGATAGCGGGAGGGTCACACCCGGTCTCTTTCCGAACCCGGTCGTTAAGTCTCTTTGCGCCGATGGTACTGCCTCCATGGTGGGGGTGGGAGAGTAGGTTGCCGCCGCATTTTTTTTGGTGGGGGGTTCCGTTTCGGCGGAGCCCCCCATTTTTTATGCCCGAAACGAGTCCGTTCCCTTCGGAAACCGGGCAGACCGCCGTGGGCCCGCGCATTGTCCCGACACCAGCTGCGCCGGCTGGAGAGTCGGGCACATACGCCATGCTGGTCGACCATGAGATTCTCTACGGTGACGGGCCTCTTGGAAGAGGCCGTCGTCCTCTCCCCCACCGCGGCCGTGGCCGTCGCCCTCCTCGTTTGGATCAGGGCGCGCCGAGGTCGATCGTGGCGAGAAGCGCTAACCTGCAGCGTCGCCGACGTGCTGGCTGTGTGCGCGCTGCTGCCGATCGCTTCCCTTACTTTGTTGCGGCCTGGCAGCACGGGTGGCGTCGTGTTGGTCCCGTTCACCGACATGTTCGCCACCGGCGCGAGTCTCACGACCATGTACCAAAGCGGGGGCAACATCGCGCTGTTCGTTCCGCTGGGCGCTCTGCTGCCGCTGGCCTTCGGCCGCCGGGCGGCGGCGTTCGGGCGGGTGGCGGTGGTGGCCGCCGTACTGTCGGGCTGTGTGGAGGTCGTGCAGTATGCGCTGAGCATCGGGCACATCGCCTCGGTCGACGACGTGCTGCTCAACGTCTTTGGTGCGCTGCTCGGGGCGGCGCTGACTCGCCCTTTCTGGGGTCGGGTAGGCGAGGGCAGGCGGATCCGGGAGGAGTCTTCGGCGCCGGGGTAGAGCCCATCGGCGCTTCGGAAGCCGCTCGGGCCGGTCCGGACCGTGGGTCCGGGCCGGCACGGGAAAGGGCGGCTTGGTCGTGAGTCGAAGCCGGCGTCAGTCCGGCGCCTCGTCGAGGTCGCCGTTGCGGTCGGCCGCCTCTACCTCCTCGCGGGAAATGCCCAGCAGGTAGACGATGGTGTCCAAGTAGGGCACGTTCACAGCGGTGTCGGCCTGCTCGCGCACCACCGGCTTGGCGTTGAACGCCACCCCCAGTCCAGCGGCTTGGAGCATGTCCAGGTCGTTGGCTCCGTCGCCGATGGCCACGGTCTGGTTCAGGGGGACCTCCGCCTCGCGGGCGAAGCGGCGCAGGGCCTCGGCCTTGCCCTTGCGGTCGACGATGGGGCCCACCAGTTCGCCGGTGAACTTGCCGTCGACGATCTCCAAGGTGTTGGCCATCGAGTAGTCGATCCCCAGGCGCTCCACCAGCGCGTCGGTGACCTGCGCGAAACCTCCGCTGACGATCGCGCACTCGTAGCCCAGCCGCTTGAGCGTGCGGATCAGCGTGCGGGCGCCCGGAGCGAGTACCAGCTGTTCGCGCACCGCGTCGACCGCGGAGGCGTCGAGCCCCTTGAGTAGGGCGACGCGGCGGCGCAGGGAGTCCTCGAAGTCGAGCTCGCCGCGCATGGCCTCCTCGGTTACGCGGGCGACCTCCTCGGCGCAGCCGGCGTGCTCGGCGAGGAGCTCGATCACCTCGCCCTGGATCAGCGTGGAGTCGACGTCCATGACGATCAGGTGCTTGGCGCGGCGGTGCAGGCCGTTGGGCTGCAGCGCGACGTCGACACCCTGTGTCGCGGCCTCCATGGACAGATCGCCGCGCAGCCGCTCGGGTTCGGCGCCGGAGATGTCCAGCTCGATCGACGTGACGGGATAGCTCGCGAGCCGCTCGATGCGCTCGATGTTGGCTCCGGCGCGCGCGACGCAGGAGGCGATCGCGCCGAGGGCGCCGGGGCGCAGCGGGTCGGCCAGTACGGTCACATGCAGCTGTTCGGCGGACGCGGCGCCGACGCGGCCGTTGCCGTTGGAGAACTCGACGTCCATATCGAGGTCGATGCAGGTTTTGTCCACGGCGCTGCGGATTTCGGTGAATACGCGGTCGTGGCTCACTCCGGGGGCGACGCCGTCGTCGACGGAGAGTAGTGCGCTGAGAACGAGGCGGCCCCCCACGACGACCTGTTCGAGGTCGACGAGGATCACCGGGAACACGGACAGGGTGCTGAGCAACCGCGCGCTGACACCAGGGCGGTCGCGACCGGTCACCGTTACCAGGAGGGTGGTGTGATCATTCATGGCGCCAACCACGGTACTCGCCCGACTTTTCGGACAGCCGGGCAGGGGCACGCCCCGGTCGGCGGCGTTCATCACCCGGCCACTACCTGGACTGATGCGCGGTGCCCGGGGGTTACCGGTCCTTCTTGCGCTTGCGCTTGGGCCGCTTCGCCTTGACCTCCACGCCCCCCAGCATGCACGTACCCGTAAGCCTGATAACGGGATGATTCGGGTCGGTGACCGCGTCGGTTCCGTGGAGGCTGGTGCCGCCGAGGATTCCTGCTGTGTTGTTCACCACACGCACCCCGTGCGGGACGATGATCTCCAGTCCGCCCAGGACGACGGCGCACTGGATGGTGACCTCCCGCTGCGACAGCACGGCCTCGCGCAGGTCCAGCTCGACCCCGCCGCACAGCACTGAGACGTTGGTGCGCGGCTCGACCAGCCAGCGGCCCTTGCGCTCCGCGCCGCCGAACACCGCGACGATGTTCTCCCGGCCGACGCTCTGCGCCGCCATCCGCCGCGCCTCCTCGGTGGAGACGGACATCCCCGCGGCCGCCGCGTCGGGGTCGTCGGGGTCCCGCTGCGCGGGGAGATCGTGCGTGATTTCGGCCAGTTCGCCGACGGTCTTGGCCCGGTAGAGGGCGTCGATCCGCTCCTCGTGCTCGTTCTGCGTCAGCCGCCCTTCGGCGACCGCCTCGCGCAGCCGCTGTGACACGCGGTCGCGGTCGGCATCGGAGGCGCGGATGTGTTCGGGTTCCATGACGGGTGGCCGTCCCTCTGCTGTCTTCGTGTTCCGTGTTCCCCGGGAGGTTGCGGTCGCCGCTCAGTCGCGGCGGCGCTTGCGTTCGACCGCCTTGGGCTCCTTGGTCTTCACCTCGACCGCGGAGAGCCAGGACGAGCCCGTGATCACCACGGTAGGCGGGTTCGGCTCCGTTCCCGGCCCGGTGTCGGCGTTGACGGCGCCCAGCACGTCGCAGATGCGGTTGACGACGCGCACGCCCGGCGGCACGACGACCTCCAGCGAGCCCAGGACGAGGGCTGTCTGCACGGTCACCTCGCGCTGGGAGAGCACGGCCTCCCGCATGTCCAGCACGGCGCTGCCCAGCAGCACGGAGGCGTTGGTGCGCGGCTCGACCAGCCAGCGGCCCTTGCGCGTCGCCGTACCGAGCACCGCGCGGATGTTCTCGGTGCCGTCGGGCGAGCGCACCAGCCCGCTGTCGTCGCCGAGGTCGGCGGCCCCGGCAGGCAGGTCCGCGGTCAACGGGGAGAGCTCGCCCAGGGTCCGCGCCGCGTAGGCCGCGTCCATGCGCTCGGCGTGCTCCTCGTGGCTCAGCCGTCCCTCGCTCAGGGCGTCGGCGAGGGCGTCGGCGACGCGGTCGCGGTCGCGGTCGGCGTCGGAGGCCCGCAGGCCGGCGTGGGTCATGGCCGTGTCGTTCATGGTTCGAGTATCGGCGGGGGCAGGCGCCGGGGGGATCCGGTGCCGTCCCTGGCTTTCCCCTGATGTTCCGGGGCTAGCGGTGGGGGCGGCGCTCAGCCGGCGGCGGCGCCGTAGGCGGCCACGCGCGCCCTCCGCACGGCGCTGTCGAGGACCCGCAGCGCCTCGCGCCGGGACTGCATCTGGCCGGAGCTGAGTCCGCGGCCCTCGTCGTCGCCCGCCAGCCGGACCACGACCGCCAGCCGGTCGGCCTGGGCGGCCAGCCGATGGGCGCGCTGGGGGTGGCCCGGAGCCAGGCCGGGGGTGGGTGCGCGGTCGGCGTCGCGCAGGTCGGCCAGCGCCCGGGTGACCTCCGGTCCCCACGCGGAGATGTCGTCGACCTGGGTGAACAGCGTCGCCGACTCCCGGATGGCCGATTGGAGCCGGTGCTCGGCATCGGCCAGCGGTACGGGCTCGGGGTCGGCGTCGGCCGCGGGGTAGGGGGCCCATGAGACGCCGACGTAGGAGGACCCGCGCCGGTCCTCCTGCGGCACGAGTCCGATCTGGCCCCCTTCCAGGCGCACCAGTACGGCCTCGCGGGCGTCGATGGCGGCCCTGTTCAGCTCGGCCTCGCCCACCAGGCCCAGCGGATCGCCGGGGACGGGCAAACACAGCCGGAACGCGCTCAGCCCGTGGGAGCGCAGCCGGGCCAGCGAGGATCGCAGCGGTGCGCCCGACTCGAATGGCAGACCCTCGGCCGCGGAGCCGATCACGTGCGGACCGGTACCCCGCTCCACCGCGCTGACGGCGTCGTCGAGCCCGGCGCGGCCCGCCAGCCAGGCGTTGCCCCACGCGACGAGCTGTGCGGATGAGAGTTCTCGCAGCATCGGTTCAGCCTAGATCGGTGAGCGGACGATCGGCGACGTCCAGTAGGTTCGCTTCGGTGAGGTCCGCCGCCGCGCGGGCCTTCGACGCGCTGCAGAGCCGCGGCACTCCGGCGCGGCCGCACAGCGCTTGACGGGCGGCTTGATCCCAGTATGACGACGGAGAGTGCGATGAACGGCCAGGTGCTGCGCATGAGCGGCGTGACGGTGCGCCGCGGCGAGGCGGAACTGCTGCGCGAGGTGGAGTGGACCGTCGAGGAGGACGAGCGCTGGGCGGTGCTGGGCCCCAACGGCGCCGGCAAGACGTCGCTGCTGAGTGTCGCCGCCGCGCAGCTGGCCCCCGACTCCGGCGCCGCGCAGGTCCTCGGCGAGGACCTCGCCGAAGCCGACACGACCGAGATGCGCAGCCTTGTGGGGTTCGCGAGTTCCGCACTGGCCAACCGCGTCCCGGACGCGACGCCGGTGCTCGACCTGGTCATCAGTGCCGCCTACGGCTACGTGGGGCGCTTCGGCGAGGAGTACGGCACCGTCGACTACGGCCGCGGGCGCGCGCTGCTGTCGCGCTGGGGCGTTTCCCACCTGGCCGAGCGGCGCTTCGGCACGCTCTCCGAGGGAGAGCGCAAGCGGGTGCTGATCGCCCGGGCGCTGATGGCCGACCCGGAGCTGCTGCTGCTGGACGAGCCGGCCGCCGGGCTCGATCTGGGCGGCCGCGAGGACCTGCTGGGGCGGTTGGGTGTGCTGGCCGGCGACATCGACGCACCGGCGCTGGTGGTCGTCTCGCACCACGTGGAGGAGATTCCGCCGGGGTTCACCCACGTGCTGATGATGCGGGAGGGGGCGGTGACGGCCGCCGGGCCCGTGGAGTACGCGATGACCGGCGAGAACCTGAGCGAGACGTTCGGGCTGGAGCTGAAGGTGGAGCGCGACGGCGAGCGGTGGAGTGCCCGCGCGGTGTGAAGCCGGGACCGCGCGGCCGCTGGGCGTCGGCCGGAGCCACTATCGGGCGGGTGCATTCGGGCGGGCCCCGGCGGCCGAGGAGGGGCCGCGCAAGTTCCCGTGACCCTGGACTGCTGCAAGGTGCAGACACAAACCCCCGCATCCGGCTGGCCGTAATCAATGCCGTTGTCCGCATGCGGCCAGCTCATACCGGTTTGGTGCGAGGTCATCGGGCTTCTGCGGGGACGAGCGGGCGCATCCGTCTTATGATCGCCGCGTGCGCCGGTGGCTGCCTCCTCCGCGCGCACCGGTCGCCGTGCACCACACGCCGTGCTCCGGCGGCTGCGCAGTGACCCAGTGACCGCCTGTGTCCCCTCGACAGGAGAGCCGGAGCCGCCCGATGGGAACCATCGTCATCATCCTGCTGGTCTTCGTCGCCGTTCTGGCTGTGATCGGCTGGCGCAGCGTCCGCATCGTCCCCCAGGCCATGGCCGACGTCGTGGAGCGGTTCGGCGGCTATCACCGCACGCTCAGCTCGGGATTCAACATCGTGGTCCCCTTCGTCGACCACGTCCGCGAGCGCATCGACCTGCGCGTCCAGGTGGTCAGCTTCCCGCCGCAGGCCGCCATCACCCAGGACAACCTCTCGGTCAACGTCGACACCGCGGTCTACGTGCGGGTAACCGACCCCTACAACGCCACCTACAAGGTCGCCAGCTTCATCCAGGCGGTCGAGCAGTTGGCGTCGGCGACGCTGCGCAACGTGGTCGGCGGCATGGATCTGGAGCAGACGCTGACCTCGCGGGACGAGATCAACCGCGAACTGCGCGCCGTCCTGGACGAGGCCACGGCGGAATGGGGCATCGAGGTCAGCCGTGTCGAGTTGAAGGCCATCGAACCCCCGGAGTCGGTGCAGGAGGCGATGGAGAAGCAGATGCGCGCCGACCGCGACAAGCGCGCGGAGATCCTCAGCGCCGAGGGACAGAAGCAGTCGGCCATTCTGCGGGCCGAGGGAGAGCAGTCGGCCGCCGTGCTCAGCGCCCAGGGCGCGGCCGATGCGGAGAAGGTGCGCGCCAAGGCCGAGGCCGAGGCGATGACGGTGCGCGCCCGCGGCGAGGCCGACGCGATCACCATGGTCGCCAAGGCGCTGAAGACGGGCGGCGTCAGCCAGGAGGTCCTGGCCTACGAGTACCTGCAGAAGCTGCCGGAGATCGCCCGCGGCGACGCCAACAAGGTGTGGATCGTGCCCAGCGAGATGGGCCGGGCACTGGAGGGGATCGGCGAGGTGTTCGAGCGCGTGCGCGACACCGCCGAGGAGCCGTCGGAGACCTCTCCTTCCTCGCCCGACTCCAACGGGACGCTGACCAGGCACCCGCTGCAGGGCTGACACGCCCCCGCGGCGGCGGGCGTCCGTGCCCGCCGCCGCAGCGGCTGTCTGCCCCGCAGCGGCCTTCGAGCGGCCGCGGGGCGTCTTCTCGAAGATGCACCGCGCCGCGGAGGACGCGGCGGGGCGGCGCTTACCGCTCGGCCTCGCCGGAGACCTGCGCGGCGAGCGGGGTGTCGTGGAGCCGGCCTTCCCCTGCCGTCTCCGTGTTCTCCCGCTCGTAGCGCGCCCGTGCGGCCGTGAGCAGGTCCCACCACGAGGTGACGTCCGGCCGGCGCCGCAGCAGGGCCCGGCGCTCGCGTTCGGTCATCCCTCCCCAGACCCCGAACTCGATGCGGTCGTCCAAGGCTTCCGCCAGGCACTCGGTGCGCACCGGGCAGCCCCGGCAGATCAGCTTCGCGCGGTTCTGCGCTGCACCCTGGACGAACAGTGCGTCGGGGTCGACCTCGCGACACAGTGCACGGGTCCTCATTTCAGCTGTCCACATGTTGCCCCACTCCCAAGATCAGCATGTGTGTTGTGTGCGCCGGCGGGCGCGGTCGCCGGCGGGGGACGGCGGGGAACGGACACCGGCCGGAAGCGATTCCGCTCGCTGGTCCGGACAGGGGGTCGGCTCTTCGCGGCGGACCGGGGTTTCGGCGCGCTGTGTCTTTCCTCACCGCTGAGGACGAAACTACGGACCGGCGGAGATTGTCGACAGGCCCCATTGGGCCCATTTCTGATATAGCCCGAGTGGGCCATAGCCAACAGGGCGCACAGCCGCAACACCGGCGGTCGCCGCGCCGACACCGGGAGGCATCCGCCCAGGGAACGGCCCGGCGTCCGGCCGAGGGGGCGGGGGCGATCCGCTTGCGCGGTGTGACGCACCGCGCTCCGCCCTCATGCGCGCCTGGGACGACAACCACGTAGACTGTATGCAGTGGACGCGCGTTCGGCCAGGTCAGCGGCCCGGTGCTGCGCTCCACACGGCGTGCGGAGCCTGCAGTGCGCTCCCGTCGATACGCGCGAACCCGTTGCGAAGGGTGTCCATGAGTGTGTGGGAGGCGCTCGCCGTTCTGCTGGCGGGCATCGGCGCCGGCGGCATCAACGCGGTCGTCGGCTCCGGAACCCTGTTCACCTTCCCCGTGCTGCTGGCCTTCGGCTACCCGCCGGTGACCGCGTCCATCTCCAACAGCATCGGCCTGGCGCCCGGTACACTCACCGGAACCATCGGCTACCGCCGCGAGTTGCGCGGCCAGGGCAGGCGCCTGCTGCGGCTGGCGGCGATGTCCTGCCTGGGCGCGCTGACCGGCGGGGTGCTGCTGCTCAACCTGCCTTCGGAGGTTTTCGAGAGCGTCGTCCCCGTGCTCATCGGGCTGGCCTGTGTGCTCATCATCGTCCAGCCCCGTCTCTCCCGCCGGCTGCGTGAGCGTCGGCGCCGCGCCCCGGGCCGCGGACCGCTGCTGCCGCTGGGCGTCTACGCCGCCGGGACCTACGGCGGGTACTTCGCCGCCGCTCAGGGGATCGTGCTGATCAGTGTGCTCGGCACCGCGCTGGACGAGGACATGCAGCGCATCAACGCGCTGAAGAACGCGCTCGCCGCCGTGGTCAACGGCACCGCGGCCGTCTTCTACATCACCTTCGGCTCACCGTCCTGGCCGGTGGCGGCGCTGATCGCGGCCGGGTCGACCATCGGCGGCTACACCGGCGCGCGGCTCGGCCGCAAGCTCAAGCCGTTCGCACTGCGCGGGCTGATCGTGGCGGTCGGACTCACCGCGGCCGTTCAACTCGTGCTCGACCGCTTCTGATGCGCAGACCCGGGCGTCCGGGACCCCGGCGGTCCCTTAGGAAAGGCGCGGCCGCCAGGGGGCGGGGAACCCTCCGGGAGATCCTGAGACCGTTTCCCACCGGGCCGGTCAGCCCGGGAGAGTCCGCGCAGGGTTCCTCCGCCCATTCGAAGATCAGGACTCAGCCGACCGCCAGGTACCCGCGGCGCTCGGCGTCCTCGATCAGCGCCACGGCGTAGGAACCGAGCGCCTCCGATCCCTCCGCGATGATCTTCACCTTCTCGGCCACCTGGGAGCGCGTGACCCCGTGGCGCACCCACGTGCCACCCTCGGTGTGCCAGTTGGCCAGCATCGGCGCGAGGCGGTCGATGGCCTTGGCGAAGCGGGCCTCGGCGGTGCCGCGCGCCTCGAACTCCTCCCACAGGGCCCGCGTGCTTCGGGCCTGGTCCTCCGGCAGCAGCGCGAAGATGCGGTCGGCCGCGGCGCGCTCCCGCTCGGACTGCGAGTCGGCCTGCCCGGGGTCGTAGATGAACGTGTCGCCGGCGTCGATCTCGACGATGTCGTGCAGGACCAGCATCTCCACCACCCGGTCGATGTCGGTGCCCGCCGGGGCGTACTCGGCGAACACGCGCGCGGCCAGGGCCAGGTGCCAGGAGTGCTCGGCGTCGTTCTCGCGGCGCGAGCCGTCCACGAGCATGTTGCGCCGCAGGATGCGCTTCAGTTTGTCGGTTTCCAGGATGAACCGGAGCTGGGACGTGAGCCGTTCGTGATCGACGCCGCTGGCGAACACCGGTGCCGGTTCCGTCACGTAAGCCGCCCTCCTAGGAACAATGGATCGTCACGATGAAACCAGGGACTACCCGACCGCCCATGGGGATGATCCCATGCAACGGCGGCCGACTGACGCCGGAGCGTCTGACTCCGTCCATCCCGGCCGCCGCTGGGATGATTCCATGCAACGGCGGCTGACTGACGCCGGAGCGTCTGATATTGGAGGCGGCATGGAGCGGCGAATGAACGCACGGCCACGGCTTGTCGTCATCGGCGGCGACGCGGCGGGAATGAGCGCCGCATCGCAGGCCCGGCGGCAGCGCGGCACCGAGGATCTGGAGATCCTCGCCCTGGAGCGCGGACCCCACACATCCTACTCGGCATGCGGTATCCCCTATCTGGTCGGCAGAACCGTATCGAGTTCCGACGACCTCGTCTCGCGCGACCCCGCCACATTCCGCGACGAATTCGGTATCGACGTGCGCACCGGGACCGACGTCGAGGCGATCGACCTCGCCCGCCGCACGGTCACGGCCCGCGGCTCGGACGGCGAGGCGCGCGAAGAGCCGTTCGACCAACTCATGATCGCCACCGGCGCGGTCCCGGTGCGTCCCGACCTGCCCGGCATGGACGCACCGGGCGTGTTCGGCGTGCAGACCCTCTCCGACGGGATCGCCGTGCGCGAGTTCGTCGACAACGAGAAACCCGAGACCGCGGTCGTGGTCGGCGGCGGCTACATCGGGCTGGAGATGGCCGAGGCGTTCGTGCAGCGGGGCATGCGGGTGCACCTGGTGGAGGCGGCGGACGAGCCCATGGGCACCCTCGACCGCGACATGGGACGCATCGTCCGCGACGCCGTGGCCGGGATGGGCGTGGAGGTGCACATGCGCGAACCGGTCACCGGCATCGAGACGGCGCCGGGGGGCCGGGTGCGCGCCGTGGCCACCGAGAGCACACGGTATGCGGCCGACATCGTCGTACTGGGGATGGGCGTGCGGCCCAACAGCGATCTGGCGCGCGCCGCGGGGATCGAGGTGGGCCCCACCGGGGGTATCGCGGTCGACGCGCGGATGCGCACCTCGGCCGAAGGGGTGTGGGCCGCGGGCGACTGCGTGCAGAGCCTGCACCGGGTCTCCACCGCGCCCGTGGCGATCGCGCTGGGCACCCACGCCAACAAGCAGGGCCGCGTCGCGGGCACCAACATCGGCGGCGGCTACGCCCGCTTCGGCGGTGTGCTCGGGACGGCGATCAGCAAGGTGTGCGGGCTGGAGGTGGCGCGCACCGGGCTGAACGAGACCGAGGCCGAGCGCGCCGGCTTCGAGTTCGAGACCGAGGTCCTGAAGTCCACGACACGGGCCGGCTACTACCCCGGCGCCACCGAGATGACGACGAAGATCCTGGCCGAGCGGCGGTCCCGGCGGTTGCTCGGCGCGCAGATCGTGGGCTGGGAGAATGCCGCCAAGCGCATCGACGTGCTGGCCACGGCCTTGTGGAACAGCATGTCTGTCGAGGACATCGCGGCCATGGACCTCGGCTACGCGCCGCCGTTCTCGCCGGTGTGGGACCCGGTGCTGATCACCGCGCGCAAGCTGGCCGAGCGGATGTGAGCACACCCGGCCCGGCCGCGCGGCCGGGCCGGGTGTGCTCAGCGCAGCCGCACCGTCGGCTCGGTGGGCGACGCCGCGGCCAGGTGGGTGTGGAACCACTCGACCAGTGCGCGGTCGGCCAGGACGTTGCCGGGCGCCGGCGGTCCCGGCTGCAGTCCGGGCTCGGGGCCCATGGTGTGGGCGAGGTCGGGCACCTCGATGTGGCGCAGAGCCTCGGCGGGGTAGTTCTCGGCGAGCGCGTCGTGCAGGGCACGGCCGCTCTCCGGGGCGACGACGTCGTCCTGTTGGCCGCTGACGACCAGCAGCGGCGGCTGGGGGCGGCGCGCGGCGATGTCGTTCGCGCGGGCGGTGAAGTCGAGCCAGGCGGCGACTTCGCGGGAGGTGTCGTTCCAGGCGTAGGGGATGCCCAGGCGCCGCTCACGGGCCGCCAGCACCGCCCGCGGGTCGATGACGGGGTTGACCACGCCGGCCGCCGAGATCGGCAGTCGGCTCTCGATCAGGGCGAGCAGCGCAGCCGCGCCGCCCGCGCCCACGCCCATCAGGCCCACGTGGGAGTCGGCCACGGGGAACTGCTCGCGAAGGTCGGCCGCCGCCCGCGACAGCTCGGCCGCGGCCTGCTCGACGACGGGCCCGTAAAGCTCGATCAGGTAGTCCGACTGGCCGCGGCGGTTGACCTCGGCGACGCCGCCTTCGGGCAGGCGCGCGCCGAACATCGGCAGGCCCAGGTAGAACCGCCAGGCGGGCAGGGACGCCAGCGGCAGGGTGCCGGCCAGCGCGGTCTCGCTGCGCGGCGGCTCGAACGCGTGCAGCGCGATGATCATCGGGGCCGGGTCGGCGGCGACCGCGGGCGGGATGGCGAGGTAGGGGATGCCGGCGGCGGTGCCGGTGGTCGGCAGGGCGGGGGTGGCAGGGGTGGCGGAGGCACTGTCTGCTCGCACTGAAGGCTCCTCCCGTATTCGGACGCCGAAAGCCGTCGTGGCGATCTGGACCGACCTCATTCGTGCTGAGCGTGTATGTTGCAGCCTAATTCAGCCGAAGTGGTGGCCGAGGTAGTTCCGTACCAGCAGCTTCGCCTCCTCGATCAGGCGCGGATCGCCCTCGGCGTCGCTGCGGAACGCCAGTTTGAGGACCGCGTCGGCGGCCTCGACGGCCACCAGGACCGCCCGGTCGAGTTCCTCACTCTCACCGGCACCGCCGACCGAGGTGAGCAGTTGGCGGACCCGGGTGGCGATCACCCGGTTGTTGTCCGCTCCGGAGTCGAGCAGCCGGGTGTCGACGACGTCGCCGAAGTGCAGGCTGCGGAAGCCGGGGACGGTGCGGTGCATCGCCAGGTACTCGTCGATGATGGCATCGGCCGCCTGGGTCCAGTGCTCGCGGTCGCCCTCGGCGAGGCGCTCGCGCACCCGTGCGGTGAACAGGTCGACATAGCGCAGCCCGAGTGCCTGGGTGATGGCCCGCTTGTCCGGGAAGAACTGGTAGACCGAGCCGATGGCCACGCCCGCGCGTTCGGCGATGCGGGTGGTGGACAGGGCGCTGTAGCCGGCCTCGTCGAGCAGTTCGGCGCAGGCGTCGAGCATGCGCTGCACGCGGACCATGCTGCGGTGCTGGGCCGGGAGCCTGCGCAGCGGGGCGTGGGCGAGGGAGGAGCCGGCGGTCGGCGGGGTTCGGCCGTCTCCGGCGGGTCGGCCGCCTTCGTTTCGCCCGTCGCCTCCCGGCGGCGGTGGCGCGCAGGTCGCGCCGCGTGTGGAAGTCTTCATCACGCCCCCTCTGACTCGGCCCCGTGCTCGCACGGTTCCCATTCAATGCCGACGGCGGGACCGTGATCGGCCGTCTGACCGCATACGGCCACCTCCCGAGCGGCCGCGGCGGCGAGTCGGGAGGCCGCCGCGGCCGCCGCGGCGCGGGGCGTCGGTACGGGTGCGGTGCGGCGAATCGGCACCGATTGCGGTGGGGCCGCCTTGGAGTGCGGCCGGTACCTGACTAGCGTCACCGGAATGGAACTCCCCGCACTCGCCTCCGACGTCGAGGCGTTCATCCGAGAACTCCCCAAAGTCGAACTCCACGTGCACCTGGAAGGCTCCATGCAGCCGGCGACGCTGCTGGAGCTGGCCCGCAAGCACGGGGTCTCCGGTGTCCCCGCATCCCTGGACGAGGTCCGCGACTGGTACGCCTTCCGTGATTTCCCGCACTTCATCGAGGTGTACCTGGCCTCGGTGCACACCCTCGTCGACGAAGAGGACTTCGCCCTGCTGGCCGCGGACGTCGCCGCCCGGCTGGCTGCGCAGAACGTGCGCTACGCCGAGGTCTGCGTGAGCCTCTACGCCCATCTGATGCGCGGTGTGTCCGCCCGCACCGTCTTCGCGGGCATCGAGTCGGCGCGCGTGGAGGCCGAGCGCCGGCACGGCATCCGGCTGCGCTGGATCCCCGACTTCCCCGGCGACTACGGGGTGCACACCGGCGAGCAGACCCTGGACGCGGTGCTGGCCGAGGGGCCCGACAGCGTCGTCGGGTTCGGCGTCGGCGGGGTCGAGGTGCCCTTCGGCCCGATGACCGAGCTGTTCGCGCGCGCCCGGGCGGCGGGGCTGCGCAGCCTGCCGCACGCGGGGGAGATCGGCGGGCCGGAGCGGGTGCGCGAGGCGCTGGACCTGCTGCGGGCCGAGCGCATCGGTCACGGCATCGACAGCATGCGCGATCCCGAGCTCGTCGCGCGTCTGCGCGAGGAGCGAGTGCCGCTGGACGTCGCGCCGACCTCCAACCTGCGCACCGGCGCCGTCGGCGATATCTGGGAGCACCCGCTGCCGCGGATGCTGGAGGCGGGCCTGCTGGTGACGCTGAACAGCGACGACCCGCCGATGTTCGGCACCGACCTGACCAACGAGTACCGCACGGCCGCACAGCTGGGGCTGGGCGCCCAGGGGCTGGCGGGGCTGGCCCGCAACGGGGTGGCGGCCTCCTACCTGGAGGATCCGGTCAAGGAGGTGCTGATCGAGGAGATCGACACGGTGCTGGCCGGCCACGTCCACACGCTGTAGGGGCGCGGGGCGGCCGGCGGCCGGGCCGGGGGCCGCGTTCCTGCGGAGCCCGGCCCGGCCGCCGGAACCGGGGCCGCGGTGGGTCGGAACGCCTCAGCCGGCCTCGACGGAGTCCTCTTCGCCGTCCTGCTCGCCGGAGGGCGTCGGGGTCAGCTGGACGCCGCCGCACTGGGAGCGGTAGCCCTCCCAGGTCGCGCGCGCGTTCTCGGCCGCCGTCCCCTCGTAGAGCACGGGCACGCCGCCCTGGATCCGGCCCGGCTGCCACTTGTCTCCGACCACCTCGCCGTTCTGGAACGTGAGCTCGAGGACGCCGGTCTGGGCGGTGGGGCCGCTGTAGTTGTAGAAGGCGAAGTTGCCCAGCCCGTAGTGGACGTAGGAGCCGCCCAGGTAGCCGCCGGGGGAGAGCACGTGGGCGTGCCCGCCGACGACCGCGTCGGATCCGGCGTCGACCAGGGCCTGGGCCAGGCCGGGCGCGTGCGGCTTGGGGCAGTGGTCGCCCTCCAGGCCCCAGTGCAGGTAGGTGATGACGGTGTCGGCCTGCTCGGCGGCCGCCGAAACCGCCTCGACCAGCCGGCTCTGCATCTCGAACTTGGACGAGGCGAGTCCGGGCTTGTCCGGTCCCGCCGTCCAAGCGGGGATGAGGTTGTCGTTGAGCACGTCGGTGGCGCCGATGACCGCCACCTTGCCGCCTTCGGTGTCGAAGATGTGCGGCGCGTACGCCTCCTCGGCATTCTGGCCGGCGCCCACGACGGGGAATCCGGCCTCCTCGGCGTTGGCCAGGGTGTCCTGCAGGCCGTCGGCGCTGTAGTCCATGCCGTGGTTGTTGGCGACCGTGGCCACGTCGACTCCGGCCGAGTCCAGCGCGGTGTAGGCGCTCGCCGGTGCACGGAACAGGAACTGCTTGCCGGGTGCGGGCGTGCCGCCGCCGGTGACGGCGGTCTCCAGGTTCACCACCGAGAGGTCGGCGGCCGAGAGCGTCTCGGAGATCTGCCCGAGGGCGGTGGCGGGGTCGGCCTCCAGGCGCTGTGCCAGCACTCCCTCGAAGTGCACGTCGCCGCCGATGGCGACGGTGATGGGTGCGCGGTCCTCGGGTGTCGGCGAGGGCGAGGCGCTTTCGGAGGGCGATTCGCCGCCGGCGGCCTGTCCGGTCTCCTCGGGCTCGGCGGAGCCCCCCGAGGAGCAGGAGGCCAGCACGGCGAGCACGGCCAACGCGGCGCCGGCGCGCAGCGATGGGAGGAAGTAACGGGTCGGGGTGGAGGAGTCGTGGGTCATCGAAGCTCCAGTAGGAGGCAAGAGCGGTAGTGCGGGGGTGGGGGTGCCGTCACGGAGCGGGCGTGACCAGCGGGCCGATTCCTCGTCGGGAGAACGGAGCCAAGGGTGAGGATACGGGCCTCAGGCTGCGCGGCCATAGGTGGCGCGCGCATCGGTTCGACTACGGTTCGTGTCTAGATGATTGCCGGGCCGACCGCGCCGCATCGGTGTGGACCTGACCGTTTCGCGGAGTTCCAGGTCAACGGAGGTCCAGGAGATTTTCTAGATTGGATCGTTTTCTTGAGTAGTTCCAGTTTGTGTCTTAGAGTGAGGGCATGGACAACGTCGCCGACGCTCTCCGCTCGGCCGGACTACGGGTCACCGCGGCACGGGTGGCCATCCTGGCGCAGGTCCGGTCCGGCAACCACCTCGACGCCGAGCGCATCGCGCGCGGGGTGCGGGGTGCGCTCGGCCACGTCTCGACCCAGGCCGTCTACGACGGGCTGCACGCGCTGACCAACGCGGGTCTGCTCCGGCGGATCGAGCCGGCCGGATCTCCCGCGCGCTTCGAGTCCCGGGTCGGGGACAACCACCACCACCTGGTCTGCCGCGCCTGCGGCGAGGTCACCGACATCGACTGCGTCGTGGGTGAGGCCCCCTGTGTGGAGCCGTCGAGCACCCACGGCTACGCGATCGACGAGGCCGAGGTGGTGTTCTGGGGCGTCTGTCCGCAATGCCAGGCGCAGGGTGCGGGCTCCGGCGTCGGGCCGCTCGCGCGGGAGAGGGGCGGGCACTGACCCCCGTCCACCGCAGGCCGGCCGCCGCCGCGGATGGCACCGCAGAACCCGGCCCCGCGCCGATCCACGAGGCCGCTTTGAGCATTTTCGAAAGGTGCGAGCAGTGAGCGTTCCCTACAGCACGGACGACGCCGGTCATCCGGCGCCCAGCGACGGACTTTCGCAGTCGGTAGGCCCCAACGGGCCGCTGCTGCTGCAGGACCACTTCCTGATTCAGAAGATGGCCCACTTCAACCGCGAGCGCGTCCCCGAGCGCGTCGTCCATGCCAAGGGCGGGGGCGCCTTCGGCGAGCTGGAGATCACCGAGGACGTCAGCCGGTACACCAAGGCCGACCTGTTCCAGAAGGGCAAGAAGACCCCGCTGCTGCTGCGCTTCTCCACCGTGGCCGGTGAGCTGGGCAGCGCCGACAGCGCCCGCGACCCCCGCGGGTTCGCCATCAAGTTCTACACCGAGCACGGCAACTACGACCTGGTCGGCAACAACACGCCGATCTTCTTCATCCGCGACCCCTCGAAGTTCTCCGACTTCATCCACTCGCAGAAGCGCCGCGCCGACAACCAGCTGCGCGACCACAACATGCAGTGGGACTTCTGGACGCTGAACCCCGAGTCGGCCCACCAGGTGTCGTTCCTGATGACCGACCGCGGTACGCCCAAGACCTGGCGCCACATGAACGGCTACGGCAGCCACACGTTCCTCTGGTACAACGCCGACGGCGAGAAGTTCTGGGTGAAGTACCACTTCAAGACGGACCAGGGGATCGAGAACCTCTCCGCCGACGCCGCCAAGGCGCTGGAGGCCGACGACCCCGACGCCCACCGGCGCGACCTGTGGGAGAGCATCGAGCAGGGCGAGCACCCGAGCTGGACCGTCAAGGTTCAGGTCATGCCTTTCGACGACGCCGTCAACTACCGGATCAACCCGTTCGACCTCACGAAGGTGTGGCCGCACGGCGACTACCCCGAGATCACCGTCGGGAAGATGACGCTGAACCGGAACCCGCAGAACTACTTCGCCGAGATCGAGCAGGCCGCGTTCGAGCCCTCCAACCTGGTTCCCGGCATCGGCGGCAGCCCGGACAAGATGCTGCAGGGGCGGCTGTTCTCCTACCCCGACACCCACCGCTACCGCATCGGGCCGAACTACCTGCAGCTGCCGGTCAACCAGCCCAAGGTCGCGACCCGCAGCTACAACTTCGACGGGCCGATGGCCTACGCGAACAACCAGGACCCGGTGTACGCGCCCAACACGGCGGGCGGCGCGGTCTCGGCCAACGAGCTCTACGAGGGTGACTCCTACCACGTCTCCGGCGAGATCACCCGCTCGGCCTACGAGCTGCACAAGGAGGACGACGACTTCAGCCAGCCGCGTGCGCTGTGGGAGCAGATCCTCACCGAGTCCGAGCGCGCCAGCATGGTGAGCAACATCGTCGGGCACGCCTCGGCCCCCTCGGTCACCGACGACATGAAGAAGCGCGTGGTCGAGTACTGGACCAACGTCCACCCCGACCTCGGCGCCGGCGTGGCCAAGGGCCTGGGCGTGCAGTCCTGAGCCCGCCACCGCGGCGGCCGCTGCGCTGACCGGCTCGGGGACGGTGGCGACACCGTTCCCCCGTCCGGTGGCAGAGCCCGGCCCCGGGCGCGGCACGGGTGACACCGCACGGTGTCGCCCGGGTCCGCGCCCGGGGCCTTGTGCTGTGCGGCGCCCGGCACGGCGTGTCCGGAGCGGACCGCGGCGTTCGGGCGCGGTTCGTGCGGATTGCGGAGTACGGCCCGGTATCTGCCTTTCGCGTCGTTGTCTGTTAAGCCGGTGAAGTCGGCGGAATTGTCTATTCCGGTGGGTGTGCGTGCATTGTGGGGCGGCGCGTCGGCTCTTTCGTGCTCTGCGTTCTCCATCGCCTCTTGTCTGATTTCACCGCATTCCGCGTGCGTTCCGACTCGTTTCCGCTGCGCGTCGACGGACATTTGGTGGGCGTATCGGCCTGCTCGTAGGCTTGATTTCGGGCCTTTGAACAGCCGCTACTTCACTGTGTAGTGGCTCGTGTACATAGTGATTTCCGGTATGGCCGGTTTTTTGAAAAAACCCCGGCCCACCGGACGGGCGACTGCTAGCGTTGTCGGGCAACGGCGCGCAGAGAAACGCTCCACGCCTTTCGTGGAGCCGCGCCGTACGGCGGCCATCGATTCGCAGGCGCATCAAGCGTGCGTCCCGCGGATGGCGCCATCGAACCCTGTTGTCCTTTTCGGGTCGGCGGTTCACTACCCCGCCTTAGGTGACGCCTCGCCCCCGATCGAACGCATTCTCGTGTTCGCGTCAGCGAAAGGTCATGCCTGAACATGCGCAAGCACCTCTACACGTCCGTGTCCGTCTCACTGTTGACCGCCGGTCTGGTCGGCGCGGCCCCGGCGATCGCCTACGCCGGGCCGCAGACCGACGGCTCGGGCGGGATCGCCAGCGGCAACCAGGTCAACGTGCCGGCCGACGTCGAGGCCGAGCTCTGCGGCAACGCCCTCGCCGTCCTGGGCATCTCGAAAGCCGACTGCACCCGCGTCTCGAAGGTGCTCTACGCATCGAGTGAGGAGGGCCAGGCGTCGCCGCAGACCGACGGTTCCGGCGGGATCGCCAGCGGCAACCAGATCAACATCCCCGTCGACGCCGCGCTGGACATCTGCGGCAATTCCACCGCCGTGGGCGGGATCGCCGCGGCCGAATGCAAGACCGTGGTGAAGAAGCTGGCCCAGGAGTCCGAGGACGAGGGCTCGCCGCAGACCGACGGTTCCGGCGGGATCGCCAGCGGCAACCAGATCAACATCCCGATCGACGTGGCCCTCGACGTGTGCGGCAACTCCATCGCGGTGCTGGGTGCCTCCAAGTCCGAGTGCACCACCGTGGTGAACGTCATCGAGAAGTCGCCCGACAACGGGGGCGATTCAGGGGCGCAGACCGACGGCTCCGGCGGAGTCGCCGCCGGCAACCAGGTCGACGTTCCGGTCGACGCCGCCGCCGACATCTGCGGCAACGCGGTCTCGGTGCTGGGTATCGCCAAGGGCGAGTGCCTGGAGACGATCTCCCACGGCGAAAAGCCGGGCGACGACGGCGACAAGCCCGAGAAGCCCGAGGAGGAAGAGCCCGGCGACGACAACGACAAGCCGGAGAACCCCGACGAGGACAAGCCGGGCGACAAGGAGTCCCCCACGCCCGAGCCCTCCACCCGGCCGAGCGGCGACAGCACGCCTGACACCAAGCCGGCGCCCGAGGACGGCGGTGACGACACCAGCGCGACCGGCGGGCTGCCGGTGACCGGCCCCGCTCTGGGCGGCATGGTCGCCGCGGCCGTCGCGGCCGTGGGCGGCGGAGGCGCCGCCATGTACTTCACCCGCCGCCGCAAGGCCGCCGCCGCTGCCGCCGAGGAGTCGACCGGCGCGGAGGGCTGACACGCGCCGATCCGCGCGGTCCCGTCCGCGCGGCCGACGGTGAACGGCTGCGCGCCGCCCCGCACCCGGTCCGGGGCGGCGCGCACCGCATGGTGGGAACGCCGGGTCGGCGGTCCAGCAGGGCCGCCGACCCGGCGTTCCCATGTGCTCGGGCCGGTACTCGGCGCGAGGGCGGCGGCTCCGCCGGAGTCGCCGTGCAGGCGCGTGTCGCAGCAGGTGGGCAAGCCCCACCCGCTGAGGACGGGTGCCGCGGTTCCTATAGCCTCGAAAACGTGCTCCGTGTCCTGCTGTCGCCGCGCATGCTGGCGTTCCACGCGCTGGTGGCGCTCGTCGTGCCCTCGTTCATCTGGCTGGGGTTCTGGCAGCTGGGCCGCTGGGAGGAGAAGTCCGCGGCGGTCGGACTCCAGGAGTCGAACATGGCCGCCGACCCCGTCCCGGTCGAGCGGCTCACCGGCCCGGGCGAGGAGGTCTCCGCCGACGAGCGGTGGCGGCCCGTAACGGCGACCGGGCGCTACGACACCGAGCACGAGTTGGTCGTACGCAACCGCAGCGGCGAAGCGGGTGTCGGCATGCACGTGCTGACACCCCTGGTCACCGACGACGGGACGGCCCTGCTGGTCAACCGCGGCTGGATCGAGCAGCCGCCCACGGCCACCAGCCGCCCCGACGTCCCGCCGCCCCCGCAGGGCCGGGTCGCGGTCACCGGGCGCCTGCAGTACAGCGAGACCGAGGAGAACACCGGCATCCGGGTGCGCGGCGGCCTGCCCGAGGACCAGATCATGCTGGTCGACGTGGACCGGATCGCTGAGAATCTGCCCTACCCCGTCTACGGCGGCTACGCCGAGCTTACCGAGCAGCGCCCGCAGCGCGCCGACCACCCGGACCCCGTCTCGCCGCCCGAGTTCAACACGGGCATGAACCTCTCGTATGCGGTGCAGTGGTGGGTCTTCACCGTGGTCGCCGTCGGCGGCTGGATCTTCTTCATGCGCCGCGAGGTCGCCGACGCGCGCAGCGGAGGGGACGGATCCGCCCCGGGAGGCGGCGAAGATCCGGTCGGCGGCCCCTCGGCCGACGGGCACCCCGCGGCGTCGAGCGCGCCGGGACAGCAGCCGGAGCAGCACCGCGCACCCGAAACCGGACCGGAGCGGCGGGAACCGCAGCACACCGACACCCGGATCTGACAGCGTCACCGGGTGCCGTGCGGGTTGTCCACGGCATAGCGCCAGACACCGTCGTCGCAGCTCCGGACATTTAATGATGACCGAGTCCGGTGCCGTCGGGGGCCATGGGAAATCGGGGAAAGCCGGGAGGCGGCTCGGGTGCGCTGGGCGGCCTTGTGGCCTGCCGGGCGGCGGGCTGTCTGCGGGGAACAGCGGAGGCGACGGTGGCAGCCGGGCCGGGCCTTTGCCCATCGGGCCGGGTGCTCGCCGGTGGCGGCGGGGCGGCTCGGGTGCGCTGGGCGGCCTTGTTGGTCTGCCGGGTGGCGGGTCCCCTGACGGAGAACAGCGGGCACCAAGGACAGCGCAGGGTTCGGTCCGCGGTCGACGGTTCGCGTGCTCGCCGGTGGCGCGCCCGACGAGGGGCGGCGGCGTCGGATGGCCGCACGGGGATCCGCGTGTCCGTTGTGCCGCAGGGCGGTACGCAACCGGGCAAAACCCCCGAACCCGGTCGGGGTGGCGCCCGAAGGCGCACCGAGTCTGTCCGTGGGGCTGGATTCGGCGCCGAATCCAGCCCCACAGACAGACTCGGCGGGATCGGTAGCCACCTATTGCAGGGTTTCTACCAGACAGTGGCCGGAATCCGGTGAAAACCGCGCATTAGATGCGCCGACCGGTCCCCGGAGGACCGAGCGTCGCCCCCCGCTGCCCCGGGCTACCCCCGAGCCCCCGACTCGTCGACCGTGGGCCGAGGCCCTCCGGCGTTTTCGCCGCCGCTTTTCCGTAAGACCACCCGCCGCCCGGCAGGCCGACAAGGCCGCCCAGCGAACCCGAGCCGCCCCGCAACGCGCGCCACCGGCAAGTCCCCGACTCGTCGACCGCAGACCCCGGCCCGCCGCCCTCGGTGCCCGCTGTTCCCCGTCAGGAGACTCGTCGTCCGGCAGGCCGACAAGGCCGCCCAGCGAAACGGAGCCGCCCCGCCGCCCCAGCTCACTCTCTCGGCACACGGAATGCAGGAAAACGGCGCAGTACTTAGGACGCGGCCGCCTGCCTACGTTCGTGGAGGCGCCCGAAGCGCACGGCTGAAAGGATGGCCGCCATGATCGACGACGTGGGCGCCCCCGACATCCACCGCGTGACCCGGCGTTCGGCGGGGCCGGACGAGAGCGCGCATGCCAACCGCGTGTGGTGGGAGCACGCCGCGGACGAGTACCAGGCCGAGCACGGCTCCTTCCTGCGCGACACCGGTTTCGTGTGGGGGCCCGAGGGGGTCGAGGAGGCCGATCTCGGGCTGCTCGGTCCGGTGGAGGAGCTGCGCGGCGCGCGGGTGCTGGAGTTGGGGTGCGGCGCCGGGCAGTGTTCGCGGTGGCTGCGGGCGCAAGGCGTGGCGCAGGTGGTGGGGATCGACGTCTCCCGCCGCCAACTGCAGCACGCCCGCCGGATCGACGAGGAGACCGGCCTGCGGGTGCCGGCCACGCAGGCCGACGTACAGCGTCTGCCGTTCGCCTCCGGCGCCTTCGACCTGGTGTGCTCGGCCTTCGGCGGGCTGCCGTTCGTCCCCGACGCCCGGGCCGCGCTGGCCGAGGCCGCGCGGGTACTGCGTCCGGGCGGGCGGCTGGTGTTCTCGGTGAGCCACCCGATGCGCTGGTGCTTCCCGGACGACCCCGGCGAACGCGGTCTCACCGCCGAGCAGTCCTACTTCGACCGCCGCGCCTACGTCGAGGAGAACGGCGCCGGCAGCGCGGTCTACGTCGAGCACCACCACACCTTCGGTGATTGGATCCGCGCGATCGCGGGAGCCGGGCTCGTGCTGCACGACCTGGCCGAGCCGGAGTGGCCCGAGCACAACCCCGAGACATGGGGCGGCTGGAGCCCGCTTCGCGGCCGCCTGTTCCCGGGCACGGCGGTCTTCTCAGCCGCCAAGCCGTAAGGCCCGCCGCTACTGTGGGAATCGCATTGCCGCACCTGGGAAAGCGGATTAATCTAATCGGCGTTCGGGCCGCTGCGATCGCTCGGACAACCTTGACCGCGTTGAGAAGGGCTCGCCGCGTTGAGCGCACCCGACCCCGCCCGGCTCCACCCGACCACGCGTTCGGACCTGGACAACGTCGTTTTTCTACGCAATCAGGTGACCTCGGAGTTCATCGAGGTCGGGGAGTTCACTTACTACGACGACGAGGGAACGCGCGGACCCTTCGAGTCTGCGAACGTGCTCTACAACTACGGAACGCAGCGTCTGGTGATTGGCAGGTTCTGCGCGATCGGTCCGGGCGTGCGGTTCGTGATGCCCGCCGGTCAGCACCCGATGGCCGGGCCCTCCACCTTTCCGTTCACCATGTTCGGCGGCTCCTGGACCGATAACACGCTGGACACGTTCCTGGCCATTCCCAGCAACGGCGACACCGTTGTGGGCAACGACGTGTGGTTCGGACGTGAGGCGGCCGTATTGCCGGGGGTTTCGGTCGGCGACGGCGCCGTGATCGCCGCTTACAGCGTCGTGGCCTCCGATGTCGAGCCCTACACAGTGGTCGGGGGAAATCCGGCGCAGCCGATCCGGGTCCGCTACGGGCCCGAGGATGTTCGACTACTCCGGGAAGCCCGGTGGTGGGACTGGCCGGTCGAGCTGATCACCCGCCACGCCGCGGAGATCATGGGCGGAACTCCCGCGCGGCTCGCCGAGATCGCGGCCGAGCTGCGAGGCCAGTGACCCGCCCGTCCTGAATGCGGGCGGGCCGGTGCAAGGCGCTCTCAACCTCCGGATCGGCCCAGGAGGCGTTCGGTGGTGGCGCGCAGGGCCGCGGAGTCGATCCCGGTGTCGGCGAGTACCCGGCTCGCGGTCGTCTCCGGTACGCGCAGCACGCCCAGCAGGACGTGTCCGCCGGTTATCGTGGCGTCGCCGGTTGAGACGGTCTCCCGCAGCGACTGCTCCAGGGTCTGCTTGGCCCGCTTGGAGAAGGGGATGTGGCCGCCGTCGGTGCGCAGTATCCGGCGCAGCAGTCCGCGTTTGCGGGTTCGGCCCTCTTCGCCGCCTCCTCCGGTCGCGACGCCTGCGGGCTCCCTCTCGGCGACCGGTGCCGGGGACAGCCGCACCACCGTGTCGCGCAGCGCGTCGGCGACAGCGCCGTGCTCGCGCAGCGCCCGGCTGCCGGTGCCGGTGTCCTCGGTGAGCAGTGCGAGCAGCAGGTGCTCGGTGCCGATGTGGTGGTGGCCGAGAGTGCGGGCCTCCTGCTGGGCCAGGATGACGACCTGCCGTGCGTCCTTGCTGAATCGCTCGAACATCTCCGGGTCTGCTCCCTTCGCCGCGGTGTGCGGGCGCCGCCGCCCCCACGCAATTGTCAACTTATGTTGACTACCACGCCTTGTCAACTGAAGTTGATCATGGTCGACCTCGGGCGGACGCCCCGTCGAGGTACTCGCCGACCCCCTCCAGCGACGCGACGGCCGCCACGGCCCGGTCGACATCGGCCGGTGTCGTGGAGAGGTGGAAGCAGAACCGCACCCGACCGGCCCGCTCGGAGACGACGACGTCGTCCCGAGCAAGCCGCTCCGCAGTCCCGGGCGGCAGTTCGACGGAGACGATCGCCGATTCGCCGGGAGCCAGACCCAGCCCGGAGCGAAACCGCGCGGCCAGCGCGAGATCGTGCCGGTGCACCGCCTCGACTCCGACCTCCGCCAGAAACGCGAGCGCCGGCGCCTGTCCCGCCCACGCGGGCCAGATCGGCGCGAGGTCCAGCCGTCGTGCGTCAAAGGCCAGGCGCAGCGGTCCGCCGTAGACCGAGTCCCAGATGTCGGCACCGGCGTACCACCCCGCCGCCAGCGGCGGCAGATCGGCCAGCGCCGCGGGCTTGCCGGCCAGAAAGCACGTGCCGCGCGGCGCGAGCAGCCACTTATGACCGTCGGCGACGAGATAGTCGATGCGCTCGGCCGGCAGCGGCAGCCAGCCGGCCGCCTGGGTGGCGTCGACCAGCGTCCGCGCGCCGTGGGCCGCGGCCGCCGCGGTGATCTCCTCCAACGGTGCGACGGCCCCATCGGCCGACTGCACGGCCGAGACCGCGACCAGATCGGTGCCCGGCCGCACGGCAGCGGCCACCTCGTCCAGCGGAACCAGGCGCACCCGCACGCCGCGCTCCTCGGCGGCGAGCAGCGGGAACAGCAGCGAGGTGAAGTCGCCCTCGGCCGCGACCACCTCGGCGCCGTCGGGAAGTGCGGCGGCGACCAGGCCGACGAACTGCGACACGTGCGAACCCGTCGAGACGCGGTCGCGACTGAGGCCGAGCAGATCGGCGAATGCCGAGCGCGACGCGTCGACGGCGGCGTCCATGGCGCCGAGGTCCAGCCGTCCGGCCGCGCGGTCGTGTTCGGCGCGCAACGCGGCCTCGTGGGCCGCGAGCGGTGGCAGACCGTATGTGCCGGTGTTCAGGAAGGCGGTCGCGGTACCGGCGGTGGCGAAGTGCTCGGCGACGTGGGCAGGCAGTAGGCCCCCGGATGCGGCGGGTGCGTCAGGCGCCGGGTGTGCGGCGGTGTGGCGGTGGGCGTCGTCGGTGTCCATGCCTCGATCCTGCTGTGCCGCCGCACTAAGGACAATCAGAGGTGTTCCGCACAATCCCCAGAAACAGTTGATACCTTGCTGCGGTGCTCGAACTCCACCGGTTGCGCGTGCTGCGCGAGGTCGCCCGCCTCGGCTCGATGAGCGCGGCCGCGGCGTCGCTGTCCTACAGTCAGCCCGCCATCTCGCACCACGTCGCGCGGCTGGAGGCCGAAGCCGGTACCCCGCTGGTGGTCCGGCACGCCCGCGGCGTCCGGCTCACTGAGGCGGGCCGGGTGCTGGTCGAGCACGCCGACAGCGCGCTGGCGGCGCTCGCCGAGGCCGACGAGAAGGTCGCCGCGATCGCCGGACTGCGCACCGGTCGGGTCCGCCTGGCCGCCTTCCCCACCGCCGTGTCGGGCTTCGTGCCCGAGGCGCTGGCCGCCCTGCGCCGCCGCGCGGGCGGAGTGCGGGTGGCGCTGACGGAGGCCGAACCCGCCGCGGCGCTGGCGGCGCTGCGCGCGGGCGAGGCCGACATCGCCGTCGCCTTCGACTACGCCGAGACGCCGGGGAGCGACGACGTCCGGCTGCGCCGCATCCCGCTGATGCGCGACCGCGTGGTGCTCGCCGTCCCGGACGGGCACCCGGCCGCGGCGGCCGAACGGGTGCGCCTGGGCGAGTTGGCCGACGCGGCCTGGGCCTCAGGCTGCGACCGGTGCCGCGGCCACCTGGAGCTGTGCTGTCGCGCGACCGGGTTCGAGCCCAACATCGACTTCGCCACCGACCAGTACGTGGCCGTGCAGCGGCTCGTCGCCTGCGGGCTGGCGGTCTCGGCGCTCCCGGAGCTGGCGTTCGCCTGCCACAGCGAGGCGGGCGTCATCCGGCGCGCGCTGCCGGAGCTGGGTTCGCGCGGCATCTACGCCGCGGTGTCGGCGGGACCGCAGCCGCCCGCCGTCGCGGCGATGCTGGACGAGCTCGCCGCCGCCGCGGGCGCGGTCGAGCCGGCGGAGCCCGCAGGCCGGGCCGCCGGGCCGACCGTGCCCGCCGCGCCGGTCGCGGCACGCGGCGCCGCGCCCGGCTGAGCGCGGAACCGCGGCCGCGCCGGGTTCGCAGCCGCTCAGTCCGCGGCTGGCTTGCGCAGATGGTGGATCCAGGCCGGGGGGATGTTGGCCATCACGCGCTCGGTGCCGATGCCGTAGCGGTTGACCCACTCCTCCACGACCCAGCTGGACCGGGCCTGGCGCAGGTAGTCCTCGCGGGGTGCGATGACCGCCTTGACCTGCTTGGTGTAGAGGTAGCCGAACAGCGAGAGGTGGCCGCCCGGGCGGAGCACGGAGAAGTAGTACTCCAGGATCTCGCGGACCTCCTCGGCCGTGAAGTTGGCGAAGGGGAGACCGGAGACGATGACGTCGTAGCTGCGGTCGGGGCCGAGGTCGGTGACCAGGGCCTGGTGCACCGTCGCGCTGTCGGCGGCGGCGCTGAGTTCGGGGTCGGTGGCGAGCAGCTCGGCGAGGTGGCCGGCGAACTCCGGGTTGGACTCGACCAGGTCGAGGGTGTCCCCCTTGCGCATGTGCTCGACGATCACTCGGGAGACGGCTCCCGTGCCGGCGCCCCCCTCCATGATCGAGAGCGGAGCACCGGGGTCCTCGCGTTCGTCGACGAACCGGGCCAGCGCGTGTCCGAGGGCGCGGCTGCTGGGAGCCACGGCGCCCGTCGCGCGGAAGGTGCGGAACGCCTGCCGGAGGAAGAGCCCGGCGTCGCGAAGCCGCGAATCGAGACCAGTGGATTGCAGAGGTGTCTGTGGCGCTGCCATGCCAGAACGGTAGTGCCTTTGGCCGTAAGCCGCAGGTTAGGCGTTCCGGTGTGTGGCGTGGAACACGCCGGGTGCGGGGTGCGCCAGAGGTGATGGCGCGGGCATCCGCGGACATATCCCCCGGACACGGCCGACCGGTCGCATGCCGACCGCCCGCGGGTAGCGGATCAGAGCCGTATACCCGCGACGCCCGCGCACCCGGGCGGTACGCACGTCGTGCGCCGGGAAGGCCCCGAGTACCGAACGAGACCGGGCCGCAGCCCCCGAACCAGAAAGCGAGCAGCCGTGAGCCACACCGAGGACCCGTCCGAATCCGCCGGCACCGCCTCCGGCGGGCGCGCCCGGCACCGCCGCACCGCGCTGGTCACCGGCGCGTCGTCGGGCATCGGCGAGGAGTACGCGCGCCAACTGGCCCGGCGCGGCTACGATCTCGTACTCGTCGCGCGCCGCGCCGAGCGGGTCGAAGCGCTCGCCGGGGAGTTGGTCGAGCAGTGCGGGGTGGCGGCCGTCGCGCTGCCGGCCGACCTCGGCGACCCCGGCGACCTCGCCCGCCTGGAGGAGCGGCTGCGCGCCGACGGCACGGGGGAGGCCGCGCCTATCGACCTGCTGGTCAACAACGCGGGCACAGGCGGCGGCGGGCACTTCGCCGAGCAGGACACCGACGAGATCGACAGCATGCTCGACCTCAACGTCCGTGCCGTGCTGCATCTGGCCCGGGCGGTCATCCCGGTGCAGATCTCCCGCCGCCGCGCCGCGGGGACCGGATCCGGCGCCGCGCTGCACATGGGCGTCATCAACGTCTCCTCGATGGCCGCGCAGCTGGTCGCCAACCCCGGGGGAGCGGTCTACGGCGGCACCAAGTCCTTCGTGCGGCTGTGGAGTGAGAGCGTGGCACTGGAGGTCGCCGGGTCGGGCGTGCACGTCACCGCGGTGCTGCCCGGGTATGTGCGCACCGAGATGACGCGCAAGGTGCAGGAGAGCGGGCTGCCGGGATTCGCGTTCGTGCCCAAGGAGCGCATCGTCGCCGAGTCGCTGCGGGCCTGGGCGGCCGGGCGCACCTCGGTGGTGCCCGGACCGCAGTACAAGACCGCCGACGGCCTGCTGCGGCTGATCCCGCGCGGCCTGTTCAACTCGGTCGCGCGCCGCGGCGCCGTCCAGGAGGTGCAGAGCCGGTTGGAGTGAGGCGGCGCGTGCCGGGCGGGCGGCGGGCTCGCGGTCGTTCCCGGGGGTGCCGCCCGCCACCGTGTCCGCCCCGGTGCCGGACGGCGGGAGGCGCGGCGTCACCCGCTGTTCGGCCGAGTGAGGTCACGAGCAAGGGTGGCGGGCGCCTAGGGTAGGAGGGCACGCCGCCTGAGGAAAGTGATCATGAAGACCTTCGATGAGCTGTTCGCCGAGCTGTCCGACAAGGCGCGTTCGCGCCCGGAGGGCTCGGGTACGGTCGCGGCGCTGGACGCGGGTGTGCACGCCATCGGCAAGAAGGTCGTCGAAGAGGCCGCAGAGGTGTGGATGGCCGCCGAGTACGAGTCCGAGGACGCCGCGGCCGAGGAGATCTCCCAGCTGCTCTACCACCTGCAGGTGCTGATGCTGGCCCGCGGGCTGAGCCTCAGCGACGTCTACCGGCATCTGTAGGCCGGTCCGGGCAGTCCGCGACCCCCGGCCGGCCGGCCACCGCGCCCCTGTCGACGCCGACTTGACGAGGACACCCCTTCCATGGCTGACCAGCTCCGAATCGCCGTGCCCAACAAGGGCCAGCTCGCCGACCCCGCCGCCGCGATGCTCCGCGAGGCGGGATACCGCCAGCGCAAGGACAGCCGCGACCTGGTGATGGTCGACCCCGAGAACGAGACCGAGTTCTTCTTCCTGCGGCCCAAGGACATCGCCGTCTACGTAGGCGAGGGCATCCTGCAGGCCGGCATCACCGGCCGCGACATGCTGCTCGACTCCGGCGCCCCCGTGGAGGAGGCGCTGCCACTGGGATTCGGCGGCTCCACCTTCCGCTTCGCCGCGCGCGGCGGCGCCGAGATGACCGTCGAAGACCTCAAGGGCAAGCGCGTCGCGACCTCCTTCGAGGGCCTGCTGGACCGCTACCTGGCCGATCGCGGGATCGACGCCCGCGTCATCCACCTCGACGGCGCGGTGGAGAGCTCCATCCAGCTGGGCGTGGCCGACGCGGTGGCCGACGTCGTCTCGACCGGCACGACGCTGCGCAACGCCGGTCTGGAGCTGTTCGGCGAGCCCATCCTGACGTCGGAGGCCGTGGTGATCCGGCCGCGCGGCGCGGAGGACGATCCCAAGGTCGAGCAGCTGCTGCGTCGGCTGCGCGGGGTCCTGGTGGCGCGTGACTACGTGATGATGGACTACGACGTCCACGCCGAGCAGCTCGACGACGCCGTGGACCTCACCCCCGGGATGGAGGGCCCGACGGTGTCGCCGCTGCACCGCGAGGGCTGGGTCGCCGTCCGCGCCATGGTCCCCCGCGCCGCCGCGCAGCGCATCATGGACGACCTCTGGCAACTGGGCGCACGCGCGATCCTGGTCACCGACATCTACGCCTGCCGCCTGTGACCCGCGCCGCCCGGGGGCGGCGACGCGCTCCCGCGGCGGCCGCCCGTCGACCGCACCCGCGGCGGCGCCGAACCGGCGGCCGGGCCGGTAGGAGTAGCCGCCGCGCAGAAGGCGCGGACCGCAGCCGCATGGGCGGGCCGCAACCGGGGCGCGGCCCGCCGGGTGGGTATGCTCCCACTTCGTCAGAGTGCGCAGCGGCTGCGCCGACGGGACGGAGGTGGACCGGTGAATCCAGCCGCGCCGGGCTTCGGAGCCGAGGTGGAGCCGGAGTTCCTCGACCGTACGGCGGGCGCCGCGGGCGGCGAGCTCGTGCTGCGCCGGGTCGGGGAGCACTTCGAGATCATCAGCAACGGCGTTTTCCTGATGGACACCCGCGACGGCGCGTCCGAGCGGGAGATGGTGCGGGCCTGCCTCGCGGCGGTGCGGGAGGCCCGCGGCGGCGCAGCGGGGCTGCGGGTGCTCATCGGCGGACTCGGCGTCGGGTTCTCCGCGCGCGAGGCCCTGGACGACGCGGGCGTGGAGCGCGTGCGGGTGGTCGAGCTGGAGCCCTCGGTGGTGGAGTGGCACCGCGGTCCGCTGGGTGCCGTGGCGGGTGAGCCGCTCTCCGATCCGCGTTGCGAGGTCGTCTGCGCCGACCTGGTCACCTGGCTCGCCGACGCCGCCGAGGATGCCTTGGCCGAAGGGCCGTGGGCTGATGTGATCTGTCTGGACACCGACAACGGTCCGGACTGGACGGTGATCGAACGCAACGGCCGCCTCTACGAACGCGCCGCTCTCGCACGGCTGCGGCGGCTGCTGCGGCCCGGCGGCGCCGTCGCGTTCTGGAGCGCCATGCGCGCGCCGGGGTTCGCGGCGCTGCTGGAGGAGGAGTTCGGCGCGGTCGAGGCCCTTGAGGTTCCCGCCCGGGCGGGTGAGCCCGACGTCGTCTACCTGGCGCGGGCGCCCGCCGTCCGATGAGTCCCGAACGGTCGGACCGCCTTGTCCGCCGCAGCAGCGCCGGACACGACGAAGGGGACGCGCCCGTGGCACGCCCCCTTGTCGGCGCCGCGGTTCACTCCGCCTGGGAGCCGCTGTCGGCCTGCTGCTTCTCGATCTCCTTGCGGACCTCTTCCATGTCCAGCTCGCGCGCCTGGCGGATGAGGTCCTCCAGGCTCTCCTTGGGCAGCGCGCCCGGCTGCGCGTAGATCACCGTCTTGTCGCGGACCACCATCAGCGTGGGGATGGACTGGATGTCGAAGCTGGCGGCCAGCTCCTGCTGGTCCTCGGTGTCGACCTTCGCGAAGACCAGGTCGTCGTGCTTCTCCGACGCCTCTTCGTAGACCGGGGCGAACTGCTTGCAGGGGCCGCACCAGGACGCCCAGAAGTCGATGAGAACGAACTCGTTCTCCGTCAGGGTGTCGTTGAAATTGTCCTTGGTGAGCTCGATCGTGGCCACGAAGTCTCCTGGTTGACGGATCGGTTGCGTGTTGCGTGCTGTCTCGTAGAGCGGTCCTGCCCGCTGATTTGTTCCGCAAGCATCGGCGGCGGCACTGATGGGGGGTGTTGTTCGCGGCGGCGGTCTCCGCGAACCCGGCATTCCCGACAAAACTCCTGGGCAATACCGGTTTGGGGGGAATATGGCGAGGTCACTAGGGTCGTAGCGACCACCAGTGGACACGGCCGCCCGGTGCGGCCGAGTACGAAAGAGGAAGGCGATGGCCACGGGGAGAGACCCCTCGATCGAGGGATCGCCGGGCACCGGCGACGAGCGGTCCGGCGGTTCCCGGGGCGTCGAGCCGGACTACCGCTTCACCCTCGCCAACGAGCGGACCTTCCTGGCCTGGATCCGCACCGCACTGGCGCTGATCGCCGGCGCTGTGGCCGTGCTGCACCTGGTCCCGCTGGACTGGCACACGGGGGTGCAGTTGGCGATCGGGTTCGCGCTCACCGGCCTGGCGATAGTCATCACCGTCTACGCGCCGCTGCGCTGGCTGCGCGTGCAGAAGGCGATGCGGCGCGAGCAACCGCTGCCCATGACCGCGCTACCCGTCATCACCGCGGTCGGAGTCGCGGTGGTGTGCGCGGTCGTGCTGTTCGGGAACTACTGGTCGTGAGCGAGAGCAGAGCCGGCCGGCGCGACGGGAGGGGGCCCCGGCGCCGACCGGAGCGCGGTGACGTCCGCGAACTGCGCGGCACCGGCCTGCAGGCCGAACGGACTCTGCTCGCCTGGCAGCGCACGTTGATCGTGCTCATCGCGGTGGCGCTGCTCTACTTGCGCGACCCCTTCCAGGAGGGGGGTCCGCAGGGCGGCGACGACCCGCTGCACCGGCTGATTCCGGTGCTGGGGGTGCTGGTGGCCGTCGGACTGCTCATCGTGCACTTGCGGCGGCGGTGGCGCGCCACCGAGCACGGGCTGCGCGACGACCGGACGGGCCGACCGCCCGCTCCCGTCGCGCGCCCCTGGGCGCTGGTCCTGACGAGCGCGGCGGTCGCGGCGCTGGCGCTCGCGGTCGCCGCGGGAGCGGTGGCGGGCCAGGCGGGCTGGTGGTGAAAGCCGGGGGTATCCGGCCGGACGGGGTGGCAGAGCGTCCTGGCCGGTCCGCCGGAGTCGGCGGGGGCGTCGCTCGTTCGGGAAAAGCGCCACGGGGGCCGGACAGCGGGAGTCCGGCCCGGCGCACTCGGAGTCCGGTCAGGAGGCCAGAGCCGCGTGCGGTGACGGGTCATCCGCTCGCTTGTAGTCGATGATGGAGTTGATGATGTCGTCGAGGCGCCACCGGGGCTCGTAGTCGATGAGGCTGCCGGCCAGCGCGGTGTCGGGCATGCGGCGGCGCATGTCCTCGTAGCCCTCGCCGTAGGCGTCCTCGTAGGACACGTACCGCATCTCGCTGGTCGAGCCCGTGAGCTCGATCACGCGCTCGGCCAGCCCGACGATGGAGACCTCCTCCAATCCGCCGAGGTTCACGGCCCGGTTGTAGGCGGCGGGAGCCTCCAGCAGGCGGACCATCGCGGGGACCACGTCGAAGACCGAGCCGAAGCAGCGCCGCTGGGTGCCCTCGCCGTAGACGGTGAGCGGCTCCCCGGCCAGCGCTTGGGCGACGAAGCGGGGCACGACCATGCCGTAGCGCCCGGTCTGGCGCGGGCCCACGATGTTGAAGAACCTGGTGATGACGCAGGGCAGGCCGGAGTCGCTGCCGTGCACGTAGGCGACCAGTTCGTCCAGGCCCTTGGCCGCGGCGTAGGACCAGCGGCTCTTCAGCGGCGAGCCGAGGATGCGGTCGGCGTCCTCGGTGAGCCCGTCGGCGTCGTTCTTGCCGTAGACCTCGCTGGTGGAGGCGACGAGGTAGCGGGCGCCGCGGTCTACGGCCGCCTCGACGACGTTCTCGGTGCCGTGCAGGTTGGTGCGCAGCGACTCCAGCGGCTTGTCCACGATGGTGTGCACGCCGACCGCCGCCGCCAGGTGGAACACGGTGTCGCTGTCGGCGATCGCCTCGCCGACCAGCGCTTTGTCCAGAATCGATCCCTTCACCAGTTCGAATCGCGGATGCCCGTTGAGCTGCTCCAGGTTGGCCTCGGAGCCGGTCGACATGTCGTCCAGGGCGATGACCTGATGCCCTTCGGCTATCAGGTGGTCGCACAGGTGCGATCCGATGAATCCGGCTCCGCCGGTCACAACGGCCTTCAACTTGCCTCCCCTAACAGGGTGCCTTGGGATACGCGGTTGTCGAATCATGCGGGGGTTCATCGGTCCGAGTCGTACTCAGACCAGCCAGCGCATCGCGTGATAGCCCTCTGCGAATGCGACCCCGCCCTGCATCCCGCGCAGTACGGACAGGCTCTGAAGGGTGAGCTCGGACCGTGTGTGCGGGTGATCGTGGAATTGGCTGCCGTAGAGGCGCATGGCGGCGATCTTGGCGTCGACGGCGGCCTGGTCGAGCTCGACCAGCAGGTTCGGCGCGGTGGTCGGCTCGTTGCGCCACTGATCGGCGGCCTCCTCGTAGGCGAGCACGAGGCGGGGGTGGTGGCGGAGCCGGGTGTCGGAGGGGCGCAGCGCGGTGTGCACCGCCTCGGCGGCCGCCTGGTGGTCCTGGTTGTAGCTCAGCCGGTGCGGTGCGAGTACCACCGTGGGTTCGACGTTGGCGACCGAGAGGGGGCTGAGCCGCTCGATCATGTTGGCGACCTCGAAGCGGGGCACCGCATCAAGGCGCAGGTGGTAGTCGTCGCCGGGGAAGGCGATGTGCCAGTCGTCCCAGCGGAAGTGGTCGGCGACCGCCTTTATCTCGCCCACGCGCTCGTCGGCGGTGGAGAAGCCCTTGGCGGAGATGTCGGCGGTGTCGCCGACGGTGAGGAACTGGAGGTATACCTCGGCGCCGGCGCTTTTGGCCTTGTGCATGAGGCCTCCGCAGCCGAGTACTTCGTCGTCGGGGTGGGGGGCGATGACCAGGAGTCGCTGCGCGGACCAGTCGAACATGATGCGGCGTCCTTCTACGGGGGATCGGGGTGATCAGCGCTCGAAGAGCCGGCGCGGCGTCCGCGGGGCGAGCGGGGAGGTGCGGACGCGGTCGGCTCGGATTCCTTCGAGCTGTTGCGGTGCAGCGGGTACCGAGGGGAGCGGGGCGCCGGCGCCGGGCGAGTCCGGCGCGGGAGGCTAGCCCTCCTCCGGGTCTGCGCGTCTGTCGCGCAGAAGGCGCAGCCCGGCCGACGGGCCGGCGTTGACCAGCAGGTCCAGTGCTGCCATACGAGGCAGGAAGTCCGCGTCGGCCCGGTTGTGCTGTGGGTAACGGGGGTGCTGGAACCGCTGCCACTCCACCTCGATGCCGTAGCGGTGGAAGACCTCGGTGTCGATGTAGTCGCGCGCGCCGTCGCCGGAGAGCATGGAGGTGGCGCCGACCTTCGCGGCCACCTGCGCCAGCAGTTCGCTCTTCTGGCCGGGGAACTCGCCGAGTTCGCTCGCGCGCACGATGGGTGTGCGGATCCCGAACGCGTCGAGGGCGGTGCGCGTCGTGGCCGTCGCGAGGTCGGTCAGACGCTCCCAATCCTGCTCGTAGACGCCCAGAATCCGCGCGCGGAACTCCTCCCAGAACGGCGCGCCCCGGTAGCAGTGCTCCGCCAGGGTCCGGTGGTGTTTCTCGCGCCACGGGTGAGAGTTGTCGATCATTTTGTCCAGTATTCGCTCACCGCGTGCTCCTTGGATTACCGGAACGGTGAGCAGCACCGGACCGCCCTTCGCAGCCACGTAGTTGCGGTTCTGCCAGCCCCGGCGCTCGTATTGCACATGATCGAGCACGACAAAGAGGTCGCTCTGATCTGCCTTGTCGATGAGTCCCAACCACGGCAGGTAATGCGGCTGATGCATGGCGACGCGCACGGCGGTTCCTCTCCGAGGCGGGTACGACACGTGGAGTTCTGTTGACCAGTGCGGATCCCGCGGCGTCGGCCCTGCTTGCGGGCGCGGGGCCGGCTGATCCGACTACGGGGTAGACGATCTCGGTTGATATCGGTCGAACCAACGGGTAATACGAAGAATCTACGGACATCGGGTCGTACTGCTGGCTCCCTCAGGTATTGCACCAACGTGCACCACCATCCGCAAGTCCATGCATAAGATTTATGTGGCCTAGATAGGACGCCGGATTCCGTGAACTTCCGGCATCACGGGAACGTCAGCTTATCGCCGACTCTTGTCAGCCCCTTCGGTCGAACCTGGCCCCCTGCCCTGAACCCCCTGTCAGGAGGACAATCCGTGCGTACGGCGCGTTTCATCGGAAGTTGGCTCGCCGGGGTGATCGCCCTGACGCTGGCCGTGACGTTCTTCGTGCAGTGGTTGCGCTTCGCGCTGGGTTCCGCGACCGAGGCCACGCCAATGCCACTGCTGCTCGGCATGGCCTTCGGCGTCAACCTCCTCGTATGGAGCCTCGTGGGGGCCGCGCGGCTCGGCGACGACTCCGTCCGTGCGCTTGCGGCGCGCAGGCGCGGCCCCGCCCGCCGGCGGTCGCGCGCCGCCGCATCAAGCCCAGCACTGGAAGGCGCAGCGGAGCCGGGCGGCCGCGCCGCCCTCGCCGGCGCCGCCGAGGCGGACGGTGACCGGGTGCTGGTGCGCTCCCGCGCCGGGGGGCCGCATCCGGGCGGCTCCGGCGGCTCGGCCGGATGGGGCTCCGCCGAGGACGGCGGCCGGGAGCCGCGGGAGCGGGCCGCGGCGGGCGGCGCGCCCGCTGCGGTGCAGGCCCCGGCCGACCCTCGGCGGATCAACCTGGCCGTGGTGATCCCCGCCCACAACGAGGAGCCGGTGATCGACGCCGCGATCACCTCGGCGCTGCGGCTGTTCGACCGCTGGGACATCTACGTCGTGTCGGACAGCTCGCGCGACGCCACCGCCGACATCGCCGCCGAGACCGGCGTCAACGTGCTGGAGCTGCTGACCAACCGCGGCAAGGCGGGAGCCATCGAGGCGGTCATCGAGGAGTTCGAGCTCACCGAGAATTACGAAGGCGTGGTCATCCTCGACGCCGACACCGAACTGGACGCCGGCTACGTCGAAGGCGCCCGCCGCCAACTCGGCGACCCTCACGTGGCAGCCGTGGCGGGTTTCGTGGTGGCCGAGTGGAAACCCAAGCAGCGCACGGTCGTCGGGCGGCTGATCTCCGCCTACCGCGACCGCCTGTACTGGCTGCTGCAGTACCTGCTGCGCTTCGGCCAGACCTGGCGGCACAGCAGCGTCTCTTTCATCGTCCCCGGCTTCGCGAGCGTGTACCGCACCCGCTCCCTGAAGGGCATCGACATCAACCCCAAGGGCCTGGTGATCGAGGACTTCAACATGACCTTCGAGGTGCACCACAAGCGCCTCGGCCGGATCTCCATGAACCCCGACACCAAGGCCTACTGCCAGGATCCCTTCACCATGGGCGACTACGTCAAGCAGGTGCGCCGCTGGACCCTGGGCTTCTGGCAGACGGTGCGCCGGCACGGAATCTGGCCCAGCCTGTTCTGGTTCGCCCTGTTCTTCTACATCCTGGAGGTGGTGGTCGTCTCGGTCCTGCTGCTGGCCACGGCGGCGCTGGGCCTGTTCACCCTCCTCCCGCCGCTGACCGGCGGCGCGGTGCTGGAGATCGCCGGATACGCGAGCGGCTACACGGCGGTCACCGCGGTGCTGCCGCTGACCACCATCCTCATCGGACTGTTCGTCCCCGACTACGTCCTCACCTGCCTGCTGGCGACCGTCCGGCGCCGGCCCAGCTACCTCGTCTACGGGCTGTTCTTCCTGCCGATGCGGGTGATCGACGCCTACCTCACGCTGCGCACGCTTCCGCAGGCGTGGACCGCCAAGTCCGACGGCCGCTGGAAGAGCCCCACGCGCGCATCGGGGGTGTAGAAGGGGGCGGCCGCCGCGCAGGCGATGCTGTGCGGCGGTGTGAGGCGCCCCGCATCGGGTGCCCTCGATACGGCGATTAGGCTCGACACGGGTCCTCGACTCGGGTCGAGGCACCGCAAGCACTGCGCGGCCGCGCCGGTCCGCGGCCGCCTCGGGCGGCGCCCGCGCCGCGGCGCCGCCCGCCCGCCGACAGCACGAGGTGCCCTGTGGAGAAGAAGCGTCTGCCGTTCGTCCTGTACCGGATACTGGCCTATGCGACCGGCATCCTCCTGTTGCTGCTGACGTTCGTCTCGATGCCGGCCAAGTACCTCATCGGCGAGACCGCGCGCTTCTCGCTGGTGGGTGCGCCCGCGGGCGCCGGCGGGCTGTTCGGCGAGGAATCGGTGCTGATGCCGGTCGTGGCCATCCCGCACGGCTACGTCTACATGGCCTACGTGGTCGTGGTGCTCTGGCTGGCGCTGGACCGGCGCTGGAGCGCCCTGCGCACCGTGGGGGTGGCGCTGGCCGGAACCATCCCCTTCGCCGGGCTGATCATCGAGCACCGGCTGGCCAAGGCCGACAAGTCGGAGCAGGTTACCCGTACGGCCCCGGACCGGCCGAGCGGTGCGGGCGCCTCCGGCGCCGCTCAGGAGGTCCGCGCCACCGACACCTGACCGGCGGTGTCCGAGCCACCCCAGCCGCCCGAGGAAGCGCCGCCGCTGCCGGACTCGTCGCCGCCGTCTGGGCCGCCTCCGCCGCCTGCGGGGTCCGCACCCCCTGCGCCCTCCCGCAGTTCGCGGCGGACCAGCGAGACCCAGAAGACGACGACCGCGGCGGCGAAGACCACCCACTGGGCCGCGTAGCCCGCGTTCCGCCAGTCCCAGACGGTGCGCCGCGGGGGTTCCGGCGGCGGGATCTCGCGCAGGCTCGCACCGGAGCCGTCGGCCGCCTGATCCTGCGGGCGCTGCTCGCCGCGGACGATGTAGCCCTCGTAGAGCCGGTAGGGCCACTCGTTGACCAGCAGCGAGGGGGCGATCCGGGCGACGTGGCCCTCGGGCGTGTCGATGGGGATGTAGCCGTCCTCGGCCTTGTCCGGCGGCTGCAGCCACCCGGTGAGCCGTACTTCGCCCTCCGGCGGTTCGGCGAGCCGGTCCACCGAGTCGGCGGCGCTCTGCGGGATCCATCCGCGGCTGACGGCGATGGCTGTGTTCTTGTCCTCGCCCGTCACGAGCGGCACGACGACGTAGTAGCCTTTCTCACCCTCGGGCGAGAGCGCGGGCGCCAGCCGTTGCCGTCCGGCGTCGTAGACACCGGTGGCCGCCACCGCCTGGTTGCCCTCGTCCTCGGGCATGTACGCCCCCGGCTGGAGCACTTCGCCCAGCGGCCGTGCCTTCGCAAGCTGCTCGACGGGGCTGCTGACCACCTCGCGCGAGGGTTCCTGCGCACGGTCGAACTGCCAGTACCCCATGACGAGGCACACGGCCGAGGCGAGCAGCGCCAGCAGATGTATCCCGAGCCAGCGCGGTTTGACCAAGTCGGAGCGCACGATCCCAGGCTATGCCCGCCCGCACACGCGGCCGCCCCGCCCCCGTATCCGTCCCGGAGTTGACCTTCGGCGCCGTCTCTTGGTTCGGGGGTTGAGTGGACATGGACATTACTTTAAGTAATTCGCCGTGACTGAGGGTTGTTTCGGCAGGTCGAGATCGGTAGTCTCTGTAACCAGAGCGAGAGAGAAGCGCTCCGGCCGCTCTCCCGCCACAACATAGAGCTTTCCCAGGTCGCGACTCCAGGGGGGAGGAGTCGGCGACCGTTCCCAGGCGAGGGCCGCATCCGTGATTTTGAGGGGGGACACGGAGGCGGCCCTCGCGTCATGTTCGGGGCGGTTCCCGGCGAGGCGCCTCCCGACGGCGGGGCACCCTCGCGCTCCGCTGCGGAGCCCTCCTGTGGATAACAGGGCGGGGTCGGTGCGGCCGACTTATTCTGGCCATGCAAGCCTTCGTACGCCACGGGCGGGAGGACCCCCACATGAGCGTTCTCGAGCGCGAGATGTATACCGAGGCCGAAGCCGCCCGGCTCCTCGGAGTCGCCCAGTCGACGCTGCATTACTGGCTGGAGGGCGGCGAGCGCAGAGGCAAGAGCTACCGCCCGATCATCCGCGACGTCGCCCGTGGGGTTAGAACCGTGACCTGGGCCGAGTTCGTCGAGGCTGGTCTGCTTCGCGAGTACCGGCAGACGCACCGGGTGCCGATGCTCGAACTGCGCCAGTTCGTCGACCTGCTGCGCAATCGGTTCGGCGTGCCGTACCCGCTGGCTGACCGCCGTCCCTATGCATCGGGACGAACCCTCGTCCACGAGGCACAAGTCGCGGCAGGGCTGGAGGCGGAGTTCTGTTTGGTCGCTGTGGCGAACGAGCAACTTCTGCTGACTCCGCCCTCGCAGGCTTTCCTGCAGCGTGTCGAGTGGGACGACGATGTCGCGGCGGGGTGGCGGCCGGACGCCAATCCCGGGTCTTCTGTGCTCGTGAGCCCCACGGTGAGGTTCGGCAAGCCCGCTGTCAACGGGGTGAGCACCGAGGCCATCTGGGAGCAGGCTGAAGCCGATGAGGAGATCGCGGACATCGCGGACGTCTACGCCTTGACTACGGCCGATGTCCGGTGGGCGCTCGCCTACGAGAACTCCCGTCGCGCCGCATGAGCCCGCTCAAGCCGGCCGAGGCGCGGTTCTACTTCGATGCCGACGTGCTCGGGTTGGCCCATGTGCTGGCATCGTTGCGCTCCGATGTCACCTACCCGGGAGATCCCGGCGGCGTTACGCACAAGCGGCGCCGCCCGGCCTGCCCTGTCGCCGAGACCAGCGTCAAGGATGACGTGTGGATCCCCGAGGTGACCGCCCGGGGGTGGCTGATCATCACTCGGGACAGCAGAATCCAGCACCGTACCCGCGAGATCCATGCTGTACAGGAGCACGGCGCCCGGATGGTTGCGCTGAGCGGTGAAGAGGCCATCGGCAAGTTCGCCCAGTTGGAGCCTCATGTGCCGATGGCGGGACGTGTTGAGCTGTACGGCTGAACAGGGCCCGTTCGTCTATGCCGCTACCCGTACCCGCATGCGCAGAGTGGCCCTCGGCCGTCCGTGAGGTCCGAGGCGACGGCCGTCGCGGAGCCGCGGTGAGCCGGAAGTCCGACCGCCGTCCGACGACGCTCCCGGCAACCGGGGCTTTCGGTCATGTGCCGCGGGCGGAAGTCCCGAAGGGCGCATGGAATTAGAAATCCGGGCGATCGGAATGTTTCGGCGTTCCTGTCTCGTTTCCGGCTTCTGTCAGGTCATTCGGCCTGTCCGATGTCTATTCGGGAATGATCATCGCGACTGACCTGGGTGGATAAGACAAATTGCGGAAAAAGCCACGAGAAGCCCGGCTTTGCCTCTATCCTCAGAGAGGTCGCGCGGTGCGGAATATGTCCGTTCCGAGTGGCGGGTCCGTTCCGTTCATGCAAGGGAGCGCTGTGGTTCTCTTCGATCAGGAGATGCGGGAGATGCTGCATCTGGACGGGGTGCTCAGCGTGTGCCTCGTGAACTGGCACGAAGTCCGCGCTCTCGCCTGCTACGGCGCCGACGACACCGCTCGGGCTCCGCAGGCCGCCGCTCTGGTCCGGGCGGTCGTCGAGGGGCCCCTGGAGCACGGGCGGACGGTGGAGGACATGGTCGTCACCGAAGGCGGCCACCACCTGCTCTACGCGGTCCTCGACCCCTCGGGACTGTGCGTGCAGGTGCGTATGGATCGCGCGGGCAGCCTCGGCCTCGCCCGGCACCGGCTGCGCTGCCTGGTCGAACAGGCGAGAAAGCCCCCCTCCCCCGACGTCCGGCGCGAGCGGGGGACTCCGGCGCCGGCGGCGGTTACCACGGTCGAGCGTCCGGTGCTCGTCCGCGTCCTCAACGCCCTGCGGGAGCTGTCGACCGGCAGCGCCCGGGTGGGCGAGGTGGTCGCTTGACCGGTCGGCCGCCGCGGGGACAGGGCCGCGGGCTGCGCCGCTGGATCGCCGAGCGGCCGGTGCTGCTCCGGCTCACCCACAGAAGAGAGAGGGATATGGCCAATATCGATTCCGGGCTCAAGGAAATGATGGAGATCGAAGGGGCGATCGGTGCCGCGGTCGTCGACTACGGCAGCGGAATGGCGCTGGGCACGCTGTCGTCCACCAACTCCTTCGATCTCAATGTGGCCGCCGCGGGAAACACCGAGGTGGTCCGCGCGAAGATTCGCACAACCGAACAACTCGGTCTCAACGAGACGATCGAGGACATCCTCATCACCCTGGCCACCCAGTACCACATCATCCGCCCGCTCACCAGCCGCAAAGGCCAAGGGCTCTTCCTCTACCTGGCCATGGACCGCGCGCGGGGAAATCTCGCGATGGCCCGCCACCGGCTCAGGGCGATCGAGGAGAACCTGGAGCCCTGACCGTCGCGCGTCCGGTGCCGCCGGTCCCGCGAGGCAGGCCGAAAGCCGCCGAGCGGGCACGGCCGGCGGCAGCCGGGTCGGCGGCGGTCGGCGCGTCGGCGCGTGCGGGATTCTGCCCGTCGCAGAACGCCCGGGTCGCGCCGTGCATACGATGGCCGCGGGTTCCGCCGCGGCGTAGGGTCGAAGAGTCGGGCTTGTGCCTCGGGGCGGAGGAATCCATGGGTGAACGGTTCGCTGACGGCGACGAGCCGTTGATGCGCGACCTGATCGGCGAGCTGCTGCGGCGCGCCCGCCGTGAGCAGGGACGCACGCTGCAGGACGTCGCCGACGCGGCGCAGGTGTCGCTGCAGTACCTCTCGGAGATCGAGCGCGGGCGCAAGGAGCCCTCGTCGGAGGTGCTGGCCGCGGTATACCGCGCGCTGGGGCTCCAGCTGATCGACCTCGTGGGCGGGTTGCACACCGAGCTCGCGCCCGCACCCGTCCCGCTCGGCCGCGGGCCGGTGCAGCGGGCCGGACGGGGCGGCGGCGCCCAGGCGATGCTGCTGGCCGCCTGAGCGCCGGGCCGGCGGAGGCGGCGACGGACCGCCGCCCCGCCCTGCACTATCACGCCGCGCTCGCGGCGAGCCTCCTGCCCGAGACGACGTTGTCGATCAGGCCGTACTCCCGGGCCTCGTGAGCCGTGAAGATCTTGTCGCGCTCGGTGTCGGCGCGCAGCCGCTCCACGCTCTGGCCGGTGTGCAGCGACAGGATCTCCTCGATCTCGGCGCGCACCCGCAGCACCTCCGCCGCCTGGATCTCCAGGTCGGCGGCCTCGCCCTGGCCCTCGCTGGAGGGCTGGTGCAGCAGCACCCGCGAGTGGCCCAGCGCCATCCGCTTGCCGGGCGTGCCCGCGGCGAGCAGCACCGCCGCCGCAGAGGCCGCCTGGCCCATGCACACCGTCGAGACGTCGGCCCGCACGTACTGCAGGGTGTCGTAGATGGCGGTCAGCGCGGACATGGAGCCGCCGGGGGAGTTGATGTAGAGGCTGATGTCGCGTTCGTTGTTCTCGTGGTCGAGGTGCAGCAGCTGCGCCATGGTCACGTTGGCCACCCCGTCGTCGATCGCGGTGCCCAGGAAGATGATCCGCTCCGAGAGCAGGCGGCTGAACACGTCGTAGGAACGCTCTCCGGTGGGGGTGCGCTCCACGACCACCGGAACCGTGTACTGGCTCACGCCTGCTCCTTTCCGGACTCCCGGGATTCCTGCTGCGGCTCTGCGCCGCCGCCGTCGCGCTCCTGCGCACGCCGCCCCGCCTCCGCCGCTTCGGCGATGCCCGCGTGGGCGGCCGCACCGAACCCGAACCGCCGGGCGGTGTCGCCGCCCAGCTCGGCCACGCTCTCCACCACCTGGTCGACGAACCCGTAGTCCTTGGCCTCCTCGGCGGTGAACCAGCGGTCGCGGCGCTGGTCCTCGACGATCCGCTCCACCGGCTGGCCGCTGTGCCGGGCGATGAGCTCCTGCAGCGTCTTCTTGGTGTAGGCCAGGTTGTCCGCCTGGATGGCGATGTCGGCCGCTGTGCCGCCCACCCCGCCGGAAGGCTGGTGCATCATGATGCGCGCGTTGGGCAGGCTGTAGCGCTTGCCCGCCGTTCCGGCGCACAGCAGGAACTGCCCCATGCTGCCGGCGAAGCCCATGACCAGCGTCGCCACGTCGTTGGGAATGAACCGCATGGTGTCGTAGATCGCCATACCGGCGTGCACCCCGCCGCCGGGGCAGTTGATGATCAGCGTGATGTCGCGCTTGGTGTCCTCCTCGGAGAGCAGCAGCAGCTGCGAGCAGATCCGGTTGGCGCTGGTCTCGTCGACCTGGGTGCCCAGTACGACCATGCGTCCGTGCAGCAGCCGGTGCGCGATCTGGTCCTCGAACGGCGCGGGGGCGGCCTCGGCGGAGAGCCGCGGAGGCGCCGAGGGACGGGTTGCGAGCACTTCTCCTCCTCAGTGGGCTGTGCGGACGGTGATGCCGGGCGATCCGGCACCCGCTCCGCGCGGTCGACTCCAGCCTGCGCGGCGGCGGCGACCGGATTCGAGCGTTTCTGCCCTGGGGCGATCCGCGGCGGGCAGAAGGCGACGCCGCTCCGCTCGAGGAGTGATGCCGGGCACGTGCGGTTGACCTTAACAATGGTTGAGGTGTGAGGCTGCGAGGGAGCTCGGACAACGGCCGAGAAGAGGCGAGACGAAGGGAAGTGATCGGCATGCGCGCGGTTCAGGCGCAGCGCTTCGGCGGTCCCGAGGTGCTGGAGGCCGTCGAGGTCCCCGATCCCGAGCCGGGCCCCGGGCAGGCCCTCGTGCGGGTGGAGGCCGTCGACGTGCTCTTCGTCGAGACCCAGATCCGCAGCGGATGGGGACGGGAGTTCTGGAAAGTCGAACCGCCGTGGACCCCCGGCGACGGCGTCGCCGGGCGGGTGAGCGCGGTGGGCCCGGGAGTCGACGGCGACTGGGTGGGCACCAGCGTCGTCGGCGCGACCGGCAGCGCCGACGCCTACGCCGAACTGGCGCTGGTCGACGCGGAGCGCCTGACCCCCGTCCCGGACGGCCTCAGCGCGCGCGAGGCGGTGTCGTTCGTGCACGACGGGCGCACCGCCCGGCTGCTGCTCGACGCGATCGGCACAAAGGAGGGCGAACGCGTCCTGGTGACCGCGGCCGCCGGCGGCCTGGGCCTGGTGCTGGTGCAGAAGGCGCGGGCGGCCGGCGCGACGGTGGTCGGCGCGGCGCGCGGCGAGGCCAAGCTGGACCTGGTCCGCGACATGGGCGCCGACGCCGTCGTGGACTACTCCGAAGCCGACTGGGCCGAGCGGGTCCGCGAGGCGTTCGGCGGGAACGGCCCCGACGTCGTCTTCGACGGCGCCGGTGGCCGAATCGGCGCCCAGGCGTTCGCGATCACCGCCTCGAACGGCCGCTTCTCCGCGCACGGGGCGCCCAGCGGCGGCTTCGCCGAGGTCGACCCGGCCGAGGCCGAGAGCCGCGGCATCACCCTGCGCGGTATCGCCCAGGCCCAGCCCGGCGCCGCCGAGAGTTCGCGGCTCATCGGCGAGGTCCTCGGGGAGGCGGCCGCGGGACGGCTGCGCACCGTCATCGGCGCCGTCTACCCGCTGGAACGGGCCGCCGACGCGCACGCGGCGCTGGAGAGCCGCGTGGTCCTGGGCAAGGTGCTGCTGGCCCCCTGATCCAGCGTCCCCGCTCCGGGCACGCCGAACAGGCGTCCCGGAGCGCGGTGCTCCGCCCGGCCGCGAATCCATAAGCGCTACTGGCAGCGGTTTGACCGGTGATTGGCCGCCGCGGGCCTAGATTCGCGACTATCGCCGGTGTCGGCTGCGCACGCGGCCGCGTGCGGCGCCACGGCGACGAGGGGCACCGACACGAGGATGTAGCGCGATGCACAACTCCCGCTGGTCGTCCGCTGTACGGATGTCCTATCTCGCAGCGATCGCCGGTGTCCTCGTCGCCCTGCTCGCGCTGCCCACCGTGGGCGGGCTGGCGCTGGTGGTGCGCGACGGTGCCACCGGGTTCCTCGATCTGCCGCACGACATCCACCGGCTGCGCCCCGCGCAGCCCACCCGCATCCTCGACGCCGACGGCGGCACCATCGCCGAGATCGCCGACAAGCGGCGCGACCCGGTACCGCTGGAGGAGGTCTCACCCGTCATGGCCGAGGCCGTCATCGCCATCGAGGACCGCCGGTTCTACGAGCACGGCGGCCTCGACCTGCGCTCCGTCTTCCGCGCCGCCGTGCGCACGGCCCAGGGCGACCTGCAGGGCGGCTCCACGCTCACCCAGCAGTACGTGAAGAACGTCCTGGTGGAATCGGCGGAGTCCTCCGAGGAGGCCGCCGACGCCCGGGCGGTCTCGATCGGCCGCAAGGTGCGCGAGCTGCGCTACGCCCTGGGCGCCGAGCACCGCATGACCAAGCGGGAGATTCTGGAGGGGTACCTGAACATCTCCTACTTCGGCAACAGCGTCTACGGTGTGGAGGCCGCCGCCCAGCGGTACTTCTCCACACCGGCCGAGAACCTGTCGCTGCGGCAGGCGGCGCTGCTCGCCGGCCTGGTCAAAGGGCCCGCCCTCTACGACCCCGTTCAGCGGCCCGACGCCGCGCGCGACCGCCGGGACACCGTCCTGGAGAGCATGGTGCGCACGGGTGCCGTCAGCCGGAAGGAGGCGGAGGCGGCCCAGGCCCGGGGCCTGGGTATGAACCTGTCGCCGCCCGCCGCACCGGCGGGCTGCCATTCCAGCGACCGGCCGTTCTTCTGCTCCTACGTGCTCACCTGGCTGCAGGAGCGCCCCGGCCTCGGAGGGGACGCCGCGCAGAGCGAGAAGTGGCTGAAGAGCGGCGGGCTGACGATCCGCACCACGCTCGACCCGGCGATGCAGCGCGCCGCACAGCAGGCTGTGGAGGACAGCGTCCCCGTCGGCGACGCCTCGGGCAAGGTGGCTGTCGGTGTGCTCGTCGACCCCGCCACCGGCGGGGTGCGCGCGATGGCGCAGAACCGCGACTACGGCCTCGACTCCGGCGGGCGCGGGGTCACCGCGGTGAACTTCGCCGTGGACGCCGAGCTCGGCGGCTCGGCCGGGTTCCAGGCCGGGTCCACGTTCAAGGCGTTCACCGCGGCCGCCGCACTCAAGGAGGGGAGGGGGTTCGGCACGTCCTTCGACTCGCCGCGCTCCACCACGGTCTCGGGCATGCGCAGCTGCTCGGGTGAGAAACGACCCGATTGGCGCGTCCGCAACCACGGTGACAGCACCTCCGGCAAGCACGACATGCTGACCGGCACCCGGAATTCGGTCAACACCTACTTCGCGCAATTGCAGAAGCGCGTCGGGCTGTGCGACACCGTGCAGACGGCCCGCGCGCTCGGCGTCCACCGCGCCGACGGCGCCCCGCTGGGCGAGTGGAACTCGTTCACGCTCGGCGACCAGGAGGTGGCCCCGCTGACGATGGCCTCCGCCTACGCGGTCTTCGCCAACCGCGGCGTGCGCTGCGAACCTCGCCCGGTGACCGCAGTCTCCGACGGAGCGGGCACCGACCGCCTGGCGCCGTCGTGCTCCCGCGTCCTGCCGCGCGGCGTGGCTGACGCGACGAGCCGGGTGCTGAGCCAGCCGTTCAAGCCCGGCGGCACGGCCGCGGCCCTGGGGATCGGCCGCCCGGCCGCGGGGAAGACCGGCACCACCGACAACGCGGCGGCCGCCTGGTTCGCCGGCTTCACACCGGGACTCGCCGGCGCGGTCGCGCTGGGCGATCCCCGCGGCGCCGCACAGCACCCGCTGCGCGACGTCACCATCGGCGGCACGTTCTATCCGACCGTCTACGGCGGCACGCTGCCCGGCCCCATCTGGCAGCAGACGATGCGGGAGGCCACCGAGGGCACGCGCGAAGAGCCCTTCCCGCGCCCGCCCGGGCGGTTCACGGGGGGCGGCAGCGGCGCCGACCGCCCCCAAGGCGGCGACGACTCCACGCGCCGCGTCCCCGACGTCGTCGGCCGCGCGCGCGAGGACGCGGTGCGCGCGCTCGAAGCGGCGGGCTACGCGCCCAGCGTCGGCGAGGTGACCGTGCCCTCCGACGAGCCCGAGGGGCGGGTGGCGGCCACCAACCCGCGGCCCGGCGCCGACCTGCCCGAAGGGGCGGTGGTCAACGTGTTCGTCAGCCGCGGCGGGTGAGCCGCGCCGCGGGGGCCGCGCGGGGGCCGGTGCGGTCCCGCCCCGCGAATCAACCCGGATGATCAAGAAACCTTCGGCGGAACGCGCGCGCCCGCTACGCTGGCCACCTGGAGTACCAGGAGGTCGCGCATGGCCGTCGTTCCCCTCCACTACCGCTTTGACGGGCCCCGGCACGCCCCTGTGGTGCTGCTGCTGGCTCCTCCGGGCGCGAAGTGGACCGTGTGGGAGCCGCAGATGCCCGAGTTGACCCGGGAACTGCGCGTGCTGCGCGTCAACCATCGCGGGCACGGCTCCTCGCCCGCGCCGGGCGGCGGCTACTCCATGGACGAACTCGGTGCCGACCTGCTCGCCCTCGTCGACGAGTTCGCCCTGGAGCGCGTTTCCGTCGTCGGGGCGGGCCTCGGCGGCATGCTGGCGACCTGGCTCGCGGCCACCCGGCCGGGCCGTGTGCGGCGGCTGGCCTACGTGGCGAGCACTGCCCGGGTGCCGCGCGCCTCGCCGTGGCCGCAGCTGGCCGCCCGTGCGCGCCGCGAAGGAATGGCCGCCGTCGTGGACGAGGCCACCCGCTGCTGGTTCACCCCCGGCTTCGGCGACTACCGGCCCGACGTGGTCAAACGCCTCGCGGAGGAGTTCGCCGGGGTCGCCGCCGCGGGGTTCGCCGGATGGTGCACCGCGATCGCGGGCCTCGACCAGCGCCTCCTGCTCTCACGGGTGCGCGCGCCCGCGCTCGTCGTCGCCGCGGCGCACGACCCGCTGCTGCCGCCCGGCCACGGCCGCCGCCTGGCCCGCGGCATCCCTGGAGCCCGCCTGGAGACGGTCCCGGCAGCCGCCCACCTCGCCGGCATCGAGCGCGCCGACCGGGTCAACGAACTACTCACCGAGCACCTCGTGCGCTGATCCGCCTCACCGGGGTCGGCACCCACCCGCCCCCTCCGGTCGTGTGCTCGTGGCCAGGTCCGGATCGGATACTGGCCGCAAGAGCAAGGCCGACGGCAGTCGGCGTAGAATCGCAGGGCAGCACCCGACGACAGTGGCGGTGGGGCCCGCCACGACCTCCCGGCGAATGAAGGGCGCAGGGCAACCGCGGCACCCGCCGCCGACGGTCCCTATCAGGCACCCGCGCGCTGATAGGAACGACCCGTGCCCGAATCGCCCGAATGTTCCGAAGTTCCCGGCCCCGGCGAAACCGGCGCCGGGAGCGCGGCGCCCGCCGGCGCCCCCGATCTCGTCGATCCCGATGACGATCTGCACGTTGCCCGCCGACGGCGCGGGCTGCGCGGCGTGCCGTGGGCCGTTCTCGCGGCGGTCTCGGCGGGCGGGGCGGTCGGGGGAGCCGCCCGCCGCACGGTCGAACTGCTGCTTCCCCACGAGCCGAGCGGGTTCCCCTGGTCGACGGCGGTGGCCAACGTCTCCGGTTGCCTGTTCACCGGTGTGCTGATGACGGTGCTCGTCCGCGCCCGCCCCGACTCGCGGCTCCTGCGGCCCTTCGTCGGAGTCGGCATCCTGGGCGGATACACCACGTTCTCGGCCTACGCGGGCGACGTGCAGGCGCGGCTGGCAGGAGGCGAGCCCGCCGCGTCGCTGGGCTATGCGGGCGCGACCCTGCTGTGCGGCCTCGCCGCGGTGTGGGCCGGCGTCGCGCTCACCGAGCCGCTGGTGAAACCGGGCGCGAGCGCCGAGGGGCCGCGAGATCGCGGCTTGGGCGGAACGGACGGCGGCGGCAGCGAGCAGGTGCGGCCGTGACCGTGCTGCTGGCCGCGCTGGGCGCTGCGATCGGCGCCCCGCTGCGCTACCTCGCCGACCGGTTCGTGCAGCAGCGCCACGACTCCAAGTTCCCGTGGGGGACGTTCGCCGTCAATGTCGCGGCCTGCCTGCTGCTCGGCCTGCTCAGCGGGTTCGCGCTGCCGGGATGGGCGCGGGCGCTGGCCGCGACGGGTGTACTGGGGGCGCTCTCGACGTACTCGACGTTCGGCTACGAGACGTTCGTCCTGCTGCGGGAACGCGAGCGGTTGCTCGCCTTCGCCAACATGGCCGCCTCGCTGGCGGCCGGGCTCGGAGCGCTCCTCGCCGGCCTGCTCGCCGCAGCGCTCCTCACCGGCGCCGCCTGAGCTCGTCGATGGGAGTTCGTCGGAGCACCTGCGGATACGACGAAGGCGTCCGGCTTCGCCTGAGGCGCCGCCGCCGAACCATGTGCGAGGCCGCCGCCACAGCAGGTTGCGGAAACGGGGCTTGAGCCGTGAAGCGGCCTTCGTTCCCACGGCGGGTCTTCACAGGATGTCGGGGCCGGCCCAGGCGTAGGTGTCGCGGTCCCGGACGGCGGCCAGCTCGTCCTCGGAGAGCACGCGGGGCTCGCCCAGGCTGCGGGCGCGGATGTAGACCCCGCACAGCCACTCCAGCAGCCGCGCGTGCTCAAGCGCCTCCTCCAACCCTGCGCCGACGGCGAGGCCGCCGTGGTTGGCCAGCAGCGCGGCACGCTTGCCCTTGAGCGCTTTGACCAGGTGGTCGGAGAGTCGCCCGGTGCCGTAGGTGGCGTAGTCGGTGACGGGGATGGCGCCGCCCAGGCGGGCGGCGCTGTGGTGGATCGGAGGCAGTTCGGCCAGGGCCGCGGAGACGACGGCGGCGTGCTCGCCGTGGGCCTGCACGACGGCTCCCGCATCGCTCGTGCGGTAGGCGGCCGTGTGCAGCGTGGTCTCGGCGGCGGGCTCGCGCCGGCCCTCCAGCACTCCGGCCTCGACCGACAGCACCGGGCAGTCGGCCGGCTCGATCTTCTCCAGCGGCACGCCTGCCGGAGTGACCGCGATCCAGGACCCGCTGCGGACACTGACACTCCCGCCCTCGCACCGGGCCAACCCGCACTCGGCGAGCCGGCGGGCGGTCAGACACACGTCTCGGCGTTCTTGCTCCAGCAGCATGGGCCCTCAACAGCCTCCCGGCACAGGCGGTCCGGGGTCCGGACGACGATGACCGCGGCATCACGGTTAGGTATGCCTAAACTACGTTAACCCGACGTGGGGCGGTCTTGTCCAGTGTGCGGCCGCAACGGGCGGGGCGGGGCGAGACGCCGACCGCCGTGGCGGACGATCGCGTCCAGTGGCGGAGTGTGCGGCCGATCACGTGCGGCCGGCGCTGATTTCTCATATTTTTCCAGCTCAGATATGGTCGAACGCTTGTTGTCAGATGAGCGAGAAACCCGCAACGGCCGTTTGCGGCCCGACGACCTGGGGAGGAGGGTCCCGTGACTGGACCTGACCTGCGACTCCCGGCCAAGCCCTACCTGTCCGACCCCGGTTCACCAAGCGCCGCAAGCAACCGCATCTCCGGCGCCTGGTGCGCCGCCGCCGGCGGCGGCGTCCGCGAGGTGATCGACCCCTGCGACTCCTCCGTGCTCGCCGTCGTCAGCGAAAGCGGCGCCGGCGACGCCGAGGCCGCCGTGGCCGCCGCCCGCGCCGCCTTCGACCGAAGCGACTGGACCCGCCGCCCCGCCGTCGAGCGCGGCCTGATCGTGGGCCGCATCGCCGACCTGCTGCAGCGCGACCGCGAGGAGATCGCGCTGATGGAGTCCTTCGACACCGGCAAGACCGTCGAAGAGGGGCGCATCGACGTCGACGACGTCACCGCCGTCTTCCGCTATTACGGCGGCCTCGCCGACAAGGACGCCGGCCGGGTGGTCTCGGCCCCCGAAGGCGTCTCCAGCCGGGTCGTCTACGAACCGGTCGGCGTCTGCGCGATGATCATCCCCTGGAACTACCCGCTGCTGCAGCTCTCCTGGAAGATGGCCCCGGCCATCGCCGCCGGCAACACCATGGTGGTCAAGCCCAGTGAGACCACCCCGGTCACCACCTGCAAGCTCGTCGAGCTGTGCGCCGAGGCCGGTGTGCCCGCCGGTGTGGTCAACCTGGTGCTGGGCACCGGAGCCGAAGTGGGCGCCGCGCTGGTCGAGCACCGCGACGTCGACCTGGTCTCCTTCACCGGCGGCCTGGCTACCGGCAGGCGCATCATGGCCTCCGCCGCCGACACCGTGAAGAAGGTCGCTCTGGAGTTGGGCGGCAAGAACCCCAACATCGTCTTCCCCGACGTCGACCTGGACACCGCCGTCGACTACGCGATGATCGCCGCGTTCTTCCACTCCGGCCAGGTCTGCTCGGCCGGCGCCCGCCTCATCGTGCACGAGGACGTCCACGACGCGTTCGTGGCCGAGCTGTGCCGCCGCGCCGAGCGGGTGCGGTTGGGTTGCGGCCGCGACGAGGGCGTGCAGTGCGGCCCGCTCGTCTCGGCCGAGCACCGCGCCAAGGTGGAGGCCGCCGTCGCCCGCGGGGTCGAGGAGGGCGCGACGCTCGCCGCCGGCGGCCGCCGCCCCGAGGAGCCCGGACTCGCCGACGGCTTCTTCTACCGCCCTACCGTCTTCACCGGCTGCCGCGGTGACATGGACATCGTGCAGACCGAGGTCTTCGGTCCCGTCGTCACCGTCGAGACCTTCCGCACCGAAGACGAGGCGATCGCCATCGGCAACGACACCGACTACGGCCTCTCCGGCGCCGTGTGGACGGACGACCCCGGCCGCGGCGACCGCGTCGCCGCCGGGCTGCGCCACGGCACCGTGTGGATCAACGACTTCGGCCCCTACTTCCCGGGCGCCGAGTGGGGCGGGTTCAAGCGCTCCGGAGTGGGCCGCGAACTCGGCCACGCGGGTCTGGACGAGTACCGCGAGGCCAAGCACATCTACCGCAACCTGGCGCCCGAGCCGCAGCGCTGGTTCGACTGAGCCGCGGGCGCACACCGCGCCGAGGCTGCGCCCCCGCGCCCCCGCGCCCCCGCGCGGACGGGCGGGGGCGTGCGCCGCGGCGCACACTCCCGCCCGTCTCAGCGCTCGTAGCGGCGGCGCCGGCTGATCCAGAAGATGTTCAAGCCGACGGCCAGCACGCCCGCCACCAGGACGATGGTCAGCGGCGCGGAGCGCAGCACCACGACCGCCAGCACCGCACCCGTGATCAGGACGACCAGGCCGAAGACCGCCAGCACCAGCCGGAACAGCAGCGGGCTGGCCGGGCGGTCGTGGCTGCCCATCGGCCCCTTCAGCCGTCCCCGGCGTCCCATGCGGTGCTCTTCCTTCCCGGCGCCCGTCGCGAACGCGCTCATCGTAGCCGGGCGCCGGGCGCGAGCGGCGCGCGGCCGCCCGAGGGCCTCACACCGTGGTGAACCGCAGGAACGCGCCGACTCCCTCGCGGGCGTCCGCCGCACTCGGCAACCGGGTGAACGTCGCGCTGGTGGCCTGCGCGGCCCGCAGGAGCAGCGAACTCGCCGGCGCCTCGAAGGCCTCCGCCGGTTCGGTCAGCCGGGCGCGGTCGTCGGAGACCTCCAGCGGGTCCGACGACGAGGCCCACAGGCTGGGCTCGTTGCCGCGGTCGCCGTCCATGAGCAGGCGCCGTACGCGGCCCGAACGCAGCGCCTCGCACGTTTCACCGAGACCTTGCACGGCCCGCCCCGGCCGGCCGAGGTCCTGGGTGAACTGCTCCATCAGCCCCGACCGCAGTACCACGGCGTTTCGGTGCAGCCCCTCCTCCACGGCCTTGCGCAGCTCCGCGATCGCGTCCGTGCCGCCCCGGCTGCCGCCGGAGATCTCGACGAGCATCTCCAGCGTGCGGTGGTCGAGGTGCTCGCGGAGCTTGCCGAGGGCGCGTTCGTCGCCGCCCACGAAGACCGCCGCGGCCCCCACGGCCTTGACGGCCTCCTCGACGTCGTGGGCGACTTCGGCGGCGTTGGCGAACCACACCTCCTCGGTGTGGCGCTGGTGGTGCTTCTGCCGCCAGCCGCCGGTGGGCACCTTGTTTATGTGCAGGTTCGCCCCGCTGGTGTGCCGCTCCTCCGACAGGTCGCCGTAGGCGGGGTAGGCGTAGACGTCGGCGCCTTCGCGGTCGATCGCCACCACCACGTAGGGCAGTCCGTCGTCGAGGTCGCCGACCAGTTCCACGGGATCGGGCACCGGCAGCAGCGCGGCGCGGTTCTGCGACGGCGTCTGCGAAAGCGTATACGCCGCGATCAGCTCGCCGTCCGCGGCGAACAGCGCCTCCCCCTGAGGGCCCGGTATCCCGTTCATGCCGCCGGCGGCCGAATCGAGCGCCTTGAGCGTGGCCTCGTCGGCCCCGGACTCCGACAGTTCCTCACGCAGCTCCCGCCAGCGCAGCGAGATCCGGTGCGCTGCGTCCTCGGTGGAGCGGGTGGTGTCCAGGTAGACCGATGCGACCGGGCCGGTCGCACGGTACAGCGGTTGCAGAAATCGCAGATCCATGACGGCTGGGCCGCGGCTGCGACGGCCCGTCCTCACCTCCCGACGCTGCTGTGCGGTCGGCGCTATGGGCAACGCGGGCGCCTCCGACGCTGTGCCGAGTGCGTCCTGGAGTCGCCACTGCCCGCCCCGGCCCGGCGCATGCGGGGCGCGGACGCCCCTTTACCCCGGCGGGAGGGGCGGCGGGGCAGGTCAGCGCCCCACCGCTGTTTGCCCCGGCCCGGCGGCGGGTAGGCGCGCAGCCTGCAGGCAATGACGACTGCGCCGACTACCGGCTTGGAGGGGCGCGATGGAACAGAGCGATAAGCACGGCCCGAAGCTCGACGACGAGATCGAGAAAGAGATCCAGGGCATGCTGAAGGGCGACAAGCCCACCCGGGCCGAGGAGGAGCACGAGACGGAGCCGACCGTCACCGACGAAGGCGAAGCGGCCAACGACCCCGCTGCCATCGACTCGGATGCGGAACTGCCGGAGGACGAGCACCGCGGTCGGTAGCCGCCCCGACGGCCGGGGGCGGAAGCGCCCGCCCCCGGCCACTCGTGTGTCGGGCCCTGCCGGCGCCGCCGCCTACGCTTTCCGCCTGAACCCGGCCACAGCATGGCCCGGCGCCGCAGTCCATTGATCTAGCCGCCGTGCCTACTCGGCCCTACTCGGCGTCGAGGACGGCGGGCAGCGTGCCCTCGTGGGTCCGGCGCAGCGTGTCCAGGTCGATGCTGAAGCCGCCGTCGGGGTAGTTGACGGTGAGGGCGGAGCCGCCGATGGTGCCGATCTCGGTCGCGGGGACGCCGTGCTCGCGGCACAGCCGGGCGAAGGACTCCTCCTCTTCGGGCAGCACGACGACCACGGCGCGGGCGCCCGACTCGCCGAACAGGTCGGCGAACGGCTCCTCCACACGCACCGAGCAGCCGACACCGCCGCGCATGGCCGACTCCGCGAGCGCCACCGCCAGGCCGCCGTCGGAGACGTCGTGCGCAGTGGCCAGCAGGCGGTCGTCGGCGGCCGCGGAGAGCAGCCGCGCCAGCGCCGCCTCGGCGTCGAGGTCGACCCGCGGCGGCAGCCCGCCGAGGTGGCCGTGTACGACCTCGGCCCACACCGACCCGCCCAGCTCCTCGCCGGAGGTGCCCAGCAGCAGCACCCTCGCGCCGTCGCCGCGCGGCGGGAACGCCGTGGTCAGCCGCGCGTGCACGTCGTCGATCACGCCGAGTACACCGATCACCGGGCTGGGGTTGATCGCGCTGTCCCCGGTCTGGTTGTAGAAGCTGACGTTGCCGCCGGTGACCGGAGTCCCCATGGTGCGGCAGGCGTCGGCCAGGCCCCGGGTAGACTCGGCGAACTGCCACATCACCCCCGGATCCTCCGGCGATCCGAAGTTCAGGCAGTTGGTGACGGCCAGCGGCCGGGCGCCGGTGGCGGCGACGTTGCGGTACGCCTCCGCGAAAGCGGCCTGGGTGCCGGCGTAGGGGTCGAGGCGCGTGTACCGGCCGTTGCCGTCGGTGGCCAGCGCGATGCCGCGGTCGCCGTCCTCACCGACCCGGATCATGCCGCCGTCGTGCGGGGCCGAGAGCACGGTGTCGCCGCGCACATAGCTGTCGTACTGCCCCGTCACCCAACCCGGGTCGCACACGCCGGGCGCCGCGAGGACGCGCAGCACCTGCTCGCGCAGTTCCTCGTCGTCCTCCGGACGCGCCAGCCGGTCGGGGGTGTCGGCCTGGAGGGCGTCCTGCTCCGGCGGGCGGGCGTAGGGCCGCTCGTAGACCGGCCCCTCGTCGGAGGCGGTGCGCGGCGGCAGGTCCACCACGGTCTCGCCGTTCCACGTCATCACCAGGCGGCCGCCGCGCTCGGCCTCCTCGGGCGTGACGTCGGTGACCTCGCCGATCACGGCGGCCTGGATGTTCCACCTGCGGCAGGTGGCCGTGAACTCCTCCAGGCGCTCCGGCTCGACCACGGCCATCATGCGCTCCTGCGATTCGCTCATCAGGATCTCCTCCGGAGTGAGCGTGGAGTCGCGCAGCGGCACCCGGTCCAGCTCGATGCGCATGCCGCCGGTGCCGCCCGCCGCCAGCTCGGTGGTGGCGCAGGAGACCCCGGCCGCGCCGAGGTCCTGGATGCCCACGACGAGCCCGTCGCGGTACAGCTCCAAGCTGCACTCGATCAGCAGCTTCTCCAGGAACGGGTCGCCCACCTGCACACTGGGGCGCTTGGCGTGGCTCTCGTCGTCGAAGGTGGCGCTGGCCAGCACCGAGGCGCCGCCGATGCCGTCGGGCCCGGTGGTGGCGCCGAACAGCACCACCTTGTTGCCCGGTCCCGGCGCCTGGGCGAGTTGGATGTCCTCGTGGCGCATCACACCCACACACAACGCGTTCACCAGCGGGTTCGCGGCGTATCCGGCACCGAAGCCCAGCTCGCCGCCGATGTTGGGCAGGCCCAGGCAGTTGCCGTAGAAGGAGATGCCCGAGACCACGCCGGGCAGCACGCGGCGGGTATCGGGGGCGTCCAGCGGGCCGAAGCGCAGCGCGTCCATCACCGCCACCGGCCGGGCGCCCATGGTCAGGATGTCGCGGACGATGCCGCCGACCCCGGTGGCCGCGCCCTGGTGCGGTTCGACATAGGAGGGGTGGTTGTGCGACTCGATCTTGAACGTGACCGCGCGGCCCTCGCCGACATCGACCACCCCGGCGTTCTCGCCCATGCCCACCAGCAGCGCGTCGCTGTGCGGCGCCTTCTCGCCGAACTGGCGCAGGTGCACCTTGGAGCTTTTGTAGGAGCAGTGCTCGCTCCACATCACCGAGTAGATCGCCAGTTCGGCGGCTGTGGGGCGGCGGCCCAGGATGCGGCGGATGCGCTCGTACTCGTCGTCGGCGACGCCCAGTTCGGAGTAGGGCTGGGGGTTGTCCGGGGTGCGCTGCGCGGTCGCGACGGTGTCGAGCTGCGGCTGTTCGGGCATTCGCGGTTTCCGTTCGGGGCTTGCTCGGCGGGCTGCGGGCTGTTGGGCGGCGGCGGCGCGCGGGCGGCGCGCTCCGCCGGGTCGGGGGCGGTCGCGGTCAGGAGCCGGGCTGCTGGGCGTGCATCATCATCAGGCCCGCGGTGGCATCGGGCGAGTCGACCGGGGTGGTCGTGATCAGCACCTGGCCGTCGGTGAGGTAGCTCTCGCCGAGCGGCACCTCGTCGGGGTTGGCGCTGTTGTCGGGCAGCACGCGTCCCCAGCCCTGCTCCAGCAGGTGGTTGAACACCTTGTCGACGGCCTTCTTCGAGGCATCGTCGCCGGAGCCCCGGCCTTGGCCGCCGTCGCTCTCGCCGTCCTCGGTGGTTATGCCGACGATGCGCACGCACTCGACGTCGGGGCACTGCTCGCCGAAGTCGGTGTAGGAGGCGCCCTCGGGAGCATCGCCCAGCGCCTTCATCTTCGGGGCCGGAGCCGGAGAGGAGACGCTGCCGGGCGGGGCGTTGCGCCCCGGAGCGGCGGCCGGATCGGGCGCGCTGAGCGCGTTGAACAGGCCGACGGCTCCCGTGGCGACCATCCCCACGGTCACCGCGGCGGCCAGGACGACCATGGTCACCCGCGACCGCAGCAGATCCATCAAACGCATACCAGTCCCCCGGTCTTAGCGTCGGCGGCGTCAGCCGGCCGCGGCCGCCGCCGGGCTGGTGTCGGCCAGATGCGCGAGGAGGGAGGTGAAGAAGTCCAGGCCGTGGGTCGAGGCGCCGGTCAGCTCCTCCACGGCGTGCTCCGGGTGGGGCATCAGGCCGACCACGTTGCCGTGCTCGTTGCTGACCCCGGCGATGCCGCGGCGGGCGCCGTTCGGGGCCTCGCCCACATAGCGGGCCACCACGCGGCCGGAGCGCTCCAGCTCGTCCAGCGTGGCATCGTCGGCGACGAAGCTGCCTTCGCCGCTCTTCAGGACGATGCGGATCTCCTCGCCCTCGATGTACCGGTTGGTCCAGGCCGTCGCGGTGGACTCCACACGCACGAGCTGCTCGCGGTTGATGAAGCGCAGCGAGCTGTTGCGGGTCAGCGCGCCGGGCAGCAGGTGGCTCTCGCAGAGGATCTGGAACCCGTTGCAAATGCCAAGCACGGGTAGCGCGCCCGAGCGGGCGGCGGGCACCAGTTCGGTCATGATCGGTGCGAATCGGGCGATGGCGCCGCAGCGCAGGTAGTCGCCGTAGGAGAAACCACCGGGCAGGATGACGGCGTCGACGCCCTGCAGGCCGGGATCGTCGTGCCAGAGCGGAACGGGTTCGGCGCCGGCGATTCGGACGGCGCGCGCGGCGTCCCTGTCGTCGAGGGAGCCGGGGAAGGTGACGACGCCCACACGGGCTGTCATGGGCACTCTCCGGGTATCGGTCGGTGGGAGACGTGCGCCGCGCGCGGCCAAGGGCCGGCGCGGACGCTCCACCCCCGAGGTTACCCGCTGACCTCGGCGCCCGGTTCAGCGCAGGACGGCCTCGCGCCTGGCGGGCTCGCCGTGCTCGGGAGGCGTCGGTCGGCAGCGGGCGAGCCGCTTGCTCAGCCGGACCCGCACGGTGCCGTCGTCCTCGGCGATGATGGAGACGTCCTCCATCATCTGGCGCATCAGAAGTATGCCCCTGCCCGACTCCGCTTCGAGGTCTGGCAGGGGCACCCGCGCCGGATCGAATCCGGGCCCTCTGTGGGCGACCTCCAAAACGCAGGTATCGCCGTGAATCCGCGCTGTGACCTGGTAGGCCGTGGACGGCTCTCCGTGGTCGACGGCATTGGCGCAGGCTTCGGAGGCCGCGAGCAGAATGGTGAACCTGCAGTCGGCGCAGACACCGGTGGTTCGCAGCGCTTCACCGAGGAAGTCCCGCATGACGGCCACGGTGTACGCCTGTCGGGGGAGCGCAATCGAGAATTTCACATCCATCGCAAGCCCTCACGACCGGTAGGCACATCCCGAAGCCTTCCCGAGGTGAATCCTGCGAAACGGACATGGTCGCGAGTTGGCCGGATTCGGCACGTGACATGGCGGTTCCGCTGCGAGAGCAATCCTGCGCAGCTCTCTGCGACGAATTCCGGCCATACACGGCGCGGCAGCGCGACGTGTCCTATTCCACATGCAAGGAGAAGTCCTCGATGACGGGATTGGCGAGCAGGGTCTCGGCCATCCGCCGGACCTCGGACAGCGCGGCGTCGTCGGCCTCGCCTTCGAGCTCCACCTCGAAGCGCTTGCCCTGGCGCACCTCGCGGACGCCGGAGAAACCGAGCCGCTCGCAGGCGCCGGCGATGGCCTGGCCCTGGGGGTCGAGGATCTCCGGCTTGAGCATGACGTCAACAACGACGCGGGCCACAGGGTCCTCCGTTTGTTCGTCCGGGAGCGGGTACGGAAGTCGATCGGGCCGCCGACGCGGGTAGCGGGACGGCGGCAGCAGAAAGCGTACGGCACTGTGGAACGCCTCGCGGGCCGATCCGGCGGCGTCTACCCTGGAAGGAGGCGCATGGAGTCATGCGTCACCACGTCGGCGCACCGAGCTGCGCGTCAACGGAGACGCCGCACGGTGCGGTTGCGGGAGCGTGCGGTCGCGTTCACCCCGGCCGGCACCGCCCGTGAACGAGGCGCCGCGGGCCGCCCTTTGCCCGCCCGTCGCCCACCACCGCCCCAATCGAGGCGCTGCGCGCCGCTTTCTTACCTGATATTGACCCGCTGCACACGCCGCTTCGGTATTTTCGTGACACGTATCACCCGGACCGGCGTCATCATCCGGCGCTCTTCCATGCGTCTATCAAGTTGGTAACGAACGCCGGTCGTCCCAAGGGGGAGATTTGACGACCATCGAACTGGAGCGTATGAGCGGAGCCGACGAGTCCACTGAAACCACCGAATCCAACGGTTCGCTCGACTTCGCCACCGCCGTCACTCCGTACGCCGATCAGCTCTACCCCACGGCGCTGCGCATGACGCGGAACTCCGCCGACGCCGAGGACCTGGTGCAGGAGACCTTCGCAAAGGCCTTCGCGAACTTCCACCAGTTCCGCGCGGGTACCAACCTGCGGGCGTGGCTCTACCGGATCCTCACCAACACCTTCATCAACGGCTACCGCAAGAAGCAGCGCGAGCCGCGCCAGGACTCCACCGACGAGATCAAGGACTGGCAGCTCGCCGCCGCCGACGCGCACGCCTCCACCGGCTCGCGCTCGGCCGAGTCGGAGGTGCTGGAGCGCCTGCCCGATTCCGCGATTCGGCACGCGCTGGCCGATCTCCCCGAGGACTTCCGCCTCGTCGTCTACCTGATCGACGTGGAGGGCTTCACCTACAAGGAGGTCGCGGCCCGCATGGGCACGCCGCTGGGCACCGTCATGTCGCGCCTGCACCGGGCGCGCCGGCAGCTGCGCGAGCACCTTGCCGACTACGCCAAGGAGCGCGGAGTCCGCGCCGCGGCCTGACCCGTTCCGCACCCGCTCCGACCGGCAGCGCACCAGGCGCATCACCGAGCATCCGGCCGCCGCCCTCGGCGGCCGCCGCAGACGCGGGGCCCGCCCTCCGGCAAGCCGGTCCTCTTCCACCGGCCGCGTCGCGGCAGGCGGGGTCGCATTCAGTCGCTCTCCGTAACCACTCTTCCGCCGTACCGTCACTGCCGAACCGCGATCGGCTGGCTCTCCCTTCGGGTCTTAGGTCGTCCGAATTCTTCTTCGGCCTCCCTTGCTTTTGCTAGGAAGACCTGCTAGTTGCACAACTTCTCGCGTGGGACATGATGGTGCGGCGGATGAAAGTCGGCGCTGGGCCCTTGCGCTGCCAGCGGTGAGTTCTGTCACGATGTCGGTAGGGCTGTCCGCTGGAACCCGTTACCCCGGGTAAGCGGCAGAGATCCGGCCGACGTAGTGGTACCCCGCGAAATCGGCCCCGAGAACCCGAGGAGCGACAGGTGTCGGACAACACCGCGCACGGAGAACCCGAGCTCGTCCAGCTCTTGACCCCCGACGGCGAGCTGATCGACCACCCCGACTACCCCCTGGAGATCGGCCCCGAGGACATCCGCGGGCTCTACCGCGACCTCGTGCTGGTCCGCCGCGTCGACACCGAGGCGGTGGCGCTGCAGCGCCAGGGCGAACTGGGCCTATGGGCCTCACTACTGGGCCAGGAGGCCGCCCAGATCGGATCGGCGCGCGCACTGCGGCCGCAGGACACGGCCTTCCCCTCCTACCGAGAGCACGGCGTCGCCTGGGTGCGCGGCGTCGAACCCAAGGCGCTGCTCGGCATGTGGCGCGGCGTCAGCAACGGCGGCTGGGACCCCGCGCAGCACGGGCTCCAGCTCTACACCATCGTCATCGGCAGCCAGACGCTGCACGCCACGGGCTATGCCATGGGCGTCCAGCGCGACGGCGCCACCGGCGAGGACGGCTCCGCCGTCATCGTCTACTTCGGCGACGGCGCCACCAGCCAGGGCGACACCAGCGAGGCGTTCAACTTCGCCGCCGTGAACAACGCCCCCGTCGTGTTCTTCCTGCAGAACAACCAGTGGGCCATCTCCGAGCCGCCCGAGCGCCAGGCGCGCGTCCCGCTGTACCGCCGCGCCGCCGGGTTCGGCTTCCCGGGCGTGCGCATCGACGGCAACGACGTCTTCGCCTCCCTGGCCGTCACCCGCAAGGCCATGCAGCAGGCGCGCGAAGGCCAGGGCCCCATGCTCATCGAGGCGTTCACCTACCGCATGGGCGCGCACACCACCAACGACGACCCCACCCGCTACCGGGTCGCCGCCGAACTGGAGGAATGGAAGGCCAAGGACCCCATCCTGCGGCTGCGCGCGCACATCCAGCAGCAGGGCCTCGGCGACGACGACTTCTTCACCGAGGTCGAGAACGAGGCGGACCGCCTCGGCGAGCGGCTGCGCTCGGAGTGCCGGTCGCTGCCCGACCCCGACCCGCTGGACATCTTCCACGAGGTCTACGCCGAACCCAACACCCAGCTCGACCTGCAGCGGGCCGAGTTCGCCGACTACCTGGCGTCGTTCGAGGACGCCGGCGCCGAGGGAGGGCGGTGACCATGAGCGTCAACCTCACCATCGGGAAGGCCATCAACGCCGGACTGCGCCGCGCGATGGAGGCCGACCCCAAGGTCCTGGTCATGGGCGAGGACGTCGGCCGCCTCGGCGGCGTCTTCCGGGTGACCGACCAGCTGCACAAGGACTTCGGCGCCGACCGGGTCATCGACACCCCCCTGGCCGAGTCCGGCATCGTCGGCACCGCGATCGGCCTGGCGCTGCGCGGCTACCGGCCCGTGTGCGAGATCCAGTTCGACGGCTTCTTCTTCCCCGCCACGAACCAGAGCTTCACCCAGCTCGCCAAAATGCGCCGCCGCTCGGCCGGGGCGCTGAGCGTGCCCGTGGTGCTGCGCATCCCCTACGGCGGCGGCATCGGTGCGGTCGAGCACCACAGCGAGTCCCCCGAGGCGTACTTCGCCCACACGGCGGGGCTGCGGGTGGTCACCGTGGCCAACGCGGTCGACGCCTACTGGATGATCCAGCAGGCGATCACCTCCCAGGACCCGGTCGTGTTCTTCGAACCCAAGCGGCGCTACTACGACAAGGCCGACGTCGACACCGACGCGTCCCCGGACTCCGCGCTGCCGATGGGCGCCGCGCGGGTGGCGCGCCCGGGCACCGACGCCACGCTGCTCGCCTACGGGCCCATGGTCAAGACGGCGCTGCAGGCCGCCGAGGCCGACACCGACCACTCCCTGGAGGTAGTCGACCTGCGCTCGATCTCCCCGGTCGACTACGCCACCGTGGAGGAGTCGGTACGCCGCACCGGACGCCTCGTCATCACACACGAGGCGCCGGTCAGCGGCGGCGTCGGCGGCGAGATCGCGGCGCGGATCACCGAGTCGTGCTTCTACCACCTGGAGGCGCCCGTCATCCGCGTCGGCGCCTTCGACACCCCCTACCCGCAGTCCCGCCTGGAGGAGCACTACCTGCCCGACCTCGACCGCATCCTCGACGGCGTCGACCGCGCGTTCACGTACTAGAAGGGGGCGGGAGAGACAAGGTGAGCCAGGTGAACACCGAACAGGCCGGTGTGCAGGAGTTCCGGCTGCCCGATGTGGGCGAGGGGCTGGTCGACGCCGAGCTGCTGCAGTGGTACGTGCAGCCGGGCGACGAGGTCCAGGTCAACCAGATGATCTGCGAGGTCGAGACCGCCAAGGCCGCCGTGGAGCTGCCCTGCCCGTGGGCGGGCACGGTCCGCGAGCTGCTGGTGGAGGCCGGCACCACGGTCGACGTCGGCACGCCCATCATCACCGTCGACACCGGCGGCGGCGAGGGAGCCGACGCGCAAGCGGGCGGGCAGGCCGCCGCGGGCGAGGAGACCGAGGAGCGCGAGAAGCCGCTGGTCGGCTACGGCGAGCGCGCCGCGTCCACCCAGCGCCGCCCGCGCAGGCGGCGCGCAGCGGCGGGAGGCGCGGCCGAGGGTCCGGCTCCGGCCCAGAAGGACAAGGGCACCGAGGACGCCGCGGGCGAGCGCAACGAACCGGCGACCGCCGCCGAGCAGAGCGCGCCCGCGCCGCAGGCCGCCGGGCCGGGTAAGGCGCAGGGAGCGAGCGACGGCACCGCCGCGCAGAACGGCGCCCCGGTCCACGCACTGGCCAAGCCGCCGGTGCGCAAGATGGCCAAGGACCTGGGCGTCGATCTGGGCTCGGTCACCCCGACCGGGCAGGGCGGCGTCGTCACCCGCGAGGACGTCCGCCGCAGCGCCGATGCGGCGGCGGGCGGTGCGGCCGCTCCGGCGGCTTCGGCGGCCCCGACGGCACCCGCCCAGCAGGAGGCCGCTCCCGCAGCGGCCGAAGGCCCGGCGACCACGGAGCCCGCGGCGGCCCCCGGCGCGCGGGAGGAGCGCATCCCGGTCAAGGGCGTGCGCAAGCACACCGCGGCGGCGATGATGCGCAGCGCGTTCACCGCGCCGCACGTCAGCGAGTTCCTGCAGGTCGACGTCACCAAGATGGTCAAGACCGTCGAGAAGCTGCGCGAGCGCCGCGAATTCGCCGACGTCAAGGTCTCGCCGCTGCTGCTGGTGGCGCGCGCCCTGCTGACGGCCGTGCGGCGCCACCCCGACGTGAACGCGTCGTGGGACGACGAGAACCAGGAGATCGTGCGCAAGCACTACGTCAACCTGGGGATCGCGGCGGCCACGGACCGCGGACTGGTGGTGCCCAACGTCAAGGACGCCCACACCAAGGCGCTTCCGGAGTTGGCACACGAGCTGCAGACCCTGACCGAGACGGCCCGTGCGGGCAACGCCACCCCGGCCGATCTCACCGGCGGCACGATCACGATCACGAACGTGGGCGTGTTCGGCGTCGACGCGGGGACGCCCATCATCAACCCCGGTGAGGCCGCGATCCTGGCGTTCGGCCAGATTCGCGACATGCCGTGGGTGCACAAGGGCGAGCTGAAGGTGCGCAAGGTGACGACGCTGTCGATCTCCTTCGACCACAGGCTTGTGGACGGCGAACTGGGCTCCAAGGTCCTGCGCGACGTCGGTGCGATGCTGGAAGACCCGAAGACCAACGCCCTCATCTGGGGCTGAGCCGACGACCAGCGGCGGGGCGGGGCCTGGCGGTCCCGCCCCGCCGCTGTGCGTGTCGGGGGTTGGGTTTCGAGTGGTCAGCTGGCGGTCGAGGGCTGTCTACAGGTCGCCGTCTCTTACCTCGGCGATGAACGCTTCCCACTCGGCGGCGGGGAAGGCGAGGTGGCCGCGGTCGCGGTGCTGGGTGTCGCGGACGAAGGTGTGGGGGCCTTCGGCGACCTCGACGCAGTTGGGCTCGTTAGCTCCGCTGTAGCTGCTCTTGTGCCAAATCATCTTAGAGTTCATCCCTCATTTTCTTCAGCAAGGCCAAGGATTCCGTCGGAGAGAGGGACTCGGCTTGGAGGTCGCCGAAGAAGCTGACCAGGGCTGCGGCCTCAGACGGGTTCTCCTTCACCGCGTGGCCTCCCATGTGGGAGACATGCACGATCTGCCGCCCTCCCTCCAGAGTCATGATGCGAAACCCTCCGGTGGCGATCGGTCGCCAGGGAGCATACCCAGGGAGGATCATGACGATGGCTTTCTCCGCCTCGGCGAGCTGGCGTATGTGGTCGTACTGCTCGCGCATGACATCGGCCGATTCGGATACGCGCCCGAGGACTACTTCGTCGATCACGACGCGCACCCGTACCTCCGACTTCAAGCTGCCCAGGCGGGCAAGTCGAGCAGCGACGGCCTTCTCGGAAACGCCGCTGGAATCGTAGGCCCTCTTGAAAACCCAGCGGATGTAGCCATCCGCCTGGAGTAGCCCAGGGATCAAGACGGGATGGTATTCCCTGATCTCGGCGGCCTGTTGTTCGAGGGCCAGAAAATCCACCCACTCCGGGGGTATGTCTCCCGTGCCCTCGATGTCGCGCCATAGCTGATGGAGGATCTGTCCCGTAGACAGGACCTCGTCAAGGTGGCGAGCTATGTCCACACTTGGTTTTCTTGTCGCTTTTTCGTATTTGCTAATCGCTTGTCGGCTCATGCGTGCCAGGCGGTGCTAGCTGAGCCTGCGTTCGACCAGCTAGTTCGCGTTGTAGTCGAAGTTCCTGCCCCCATTGCACCCATTGCGGCTGCACCGGCTCAGTCATGAACTCGATGCTGCCAGAGGCGTCTACGTTCGTCGCCGGATTCTCCGGAATACTACAGAGATGTAGCCCCTATGGCAGGTCAGCCTCTTTACAGCGAGGGTGGAAACGAAAGACCCCCGCGACACGTACCAGGTGTCCGGGGGCGTGGCCTCCAGCCATCAAGGAGCTGAAGACATGTCGATCCTACTGGCGACACTCGATCCATTGGCGATGATCGTCCGACTCGTGCGCCCCTCACGCGGACTGCACGCCGCCCCCGCACGCTGGGCGCGCTTCGAGCCCGACCCGGTGCCGTTCGCGCCGCGCGCGAGGTGGGCGGCATGAGGCGCACGGCCGACATCATCGAGAATCCGCGGACCTGGCGCCGGGTACCCGAGTCGGGCGCGGTCTACGGCGTCGGGATCGAAGCGGGCACCGTCCTCCTCGAATGGCGACCGGCCGCCGACGACCCGGCCCGCATCGAGGTCTTCGTTCACCGCGCGGTCTACGACCGCAAGCGCGGCTGGTCGCTGACCCTGCCGCGCGCCGATTTCCAACTCCGCCTCTTCAACTGCATCCACGACTCGTGGGACCCGTGCATCTATCCCTTCGGGTTCCCCTTCCACGAACGCCCCGAGGACGGTGCCGCATGACCGCCGAGAAGTGGACCTGCCGCCTCTGCGAGCGGCCCAACCTCGATGAGACCTGCGGCTACTGCGGCTACCCGCTCTCCGAGCAGTGGCGCCTGCCGCCCCTACCGCCCCTCCCGTCACCGGCATACAGCCCGCCCGGAACGCGGCGTACCTCCGACGTCCGCGGTTACGTCCTCGCCTCTACGACCGTCCAGGAACTCGAGTGAGGAGGCTTCAGGCCGGGTGCGGGGCACCGGTCAACGAGGCGTCAACAGCAGCCGCCCGGCGAGCGCGAGTAGCACCGTGCCGGTTAAACACGGCGGCCTTGGGGTTGGCGAGTTGGACGACCAGACCTTCCGTGAACGCCACGGCGGTCGACCGCCTCCACGTCGGCGCGTCCTTTTCCTCCTCATCCGCGGGGTCGGCGGACCGCATGCCGCCGTCCCCGCCGGCGGAGAGGCGCCGCTCCTTCAGGACGGTGATCCACGAACGGATTCCCAGGTAGGCGAGGAACGCCGCGCCCACGATCTGCAGCACCACATAAGCGGTGCTGGAGGCGGCTACGAGGGCGGCCACTCCGGCGCCGGCGGCTATCGCCCACAGGTAGATGCCGGTCTCAAGGCCGAGCACCGTCGCCACGCTCGCTCCGAACCCCCGCAGGGCCGCCCGCCGGAAGATCAGCGCCATAGCCGGTCCGGGGGAAGCGGAGATAAGCAGGACGGCGACCAGAAACGCCGGGAGCACTTGAATGATCTCCATTCACTATCTCCCCTGTCGTCCTGTGTGGAAACTCGGATGCCGTCCGATCTTCGGCGGCGCCGCGAACACGGACAAGCGCGTGGCCGAATGCGGACAACTCAGACGTAGTGGCTCCCACCGCGAATCGGACGGTTCACAGAGAAGCGAGGCTGAACTGCGCCTCGACCGTTCCAGCCGCTTCGTCCGGTGTCCAGCCTGCGACTGCCGGCGTGATCACGAGCCGCGTCTGGAGCGAGCGGCATGTCACCGCGCATCCGGAAGCGTGCCGTAGCTGTTGCGGTAGACCTTGCCCGGCTTGGGCCTGGTGAATTTAAGTCCGGCCCAGACATCGTCCACGCGCAGGCAGACGCTCTCGACCAAACCGTAGTCGTAGCCGATGCGGATCACCGACTTCATGTTCAGATCGGTGCCGAGCCGACCGCCTTTCGGCCACGACACCCACAGCATCCCGTCGCGGCGCAGATGATCCTTGAGGAGGGGGAACCCGCTCATCATGGCGTTCTGAGTCCAGGTGAAAAGGTGCAGATAGTCGAATCCGCCGTTCAGCTCCTCTTCGATCCACAGTTCGGGGAGACCCATGCGCTTCAGCGTCTCGCGAGGCGCATCGACGAAATGGGCCCGGGACCCGGCTCGTATACCCATCTTCTGGGCTACGGTCTTGCTTGGCACGTCGCTCACGGAACCACCCTAGGAAGCCCCCCCGACATTTTACGGTCCCTTCTGTCCGCTCCACGGGATCGTAGGTAAGCACCAGTCCCCGTCCACGGCACGCGGCGACCTGCGCGCCCGGCCGGCGGTGGACGTCGGCCTCCTCGAAAGGGACACCCGGCCGGACCTGGTCGACTCGGGTGTGCGGTCTCCGGGCCCCGCCCGCGCATGGCTTGGCGCGCCGACGGCGCCCTCGGATCCGGCCCGGTCAGCATCCATTGCGCGGAAATCACCACGTCCAAGGCCGATCCTTGGTGATTTCCGCGCAATGGATGCCGCAAGACCCGACATAAAGGACACCCGGGCGCCCCATCATCGCCGAGACTGTCTGTGGGACCGGTTTCGGCGGCGAAACCGTCTCTGGAGCCGTTCTCGGCGCCGTCAGTCGCGCCGCCGGCGGGCACCCTGCCCGATACGCGCGGGCCCGGCCATCCGGCGCCGTGGCTGCCGCTTTTCCTCCGGACCACCCGCCGCCTGGCAGCCCACAAGGCCGCCCAGTGGGCCCGAGGTCCACGAGTTCCGAGAGCTGTACGATTCGACTGCCCCCGGCTCCAGCGCTCCCTCAGAGAAGTCCCCGTGATGGACTACTACCCGCATCCCTTCGTCTTGCTCGCCGCGAGCCTGCTCGCCCTGGCCGCAACGTTTCTCGCACCGCGCATCAGGTACCGGCTCCGGGGTCGGCGATTCGCCGCCTGGGCGCAGCGGCACGGTTGGCGCTACACCGAGCGATCCTCAGGGCTGCTCGGCACGCTGTTCCCGGCGTTGCCCCCGGGCATGGCCGAGCACCACCGCCTGCTGCACGTCCTGACGGGCACCCACCGGAGCCGCTCGGTGGTCGCCTGCGACCACCTCGAACCCAATCTGATGACCGCACCCGGCAACACCGAGCGGAAGCACCTCGGGCGGGTCGTTGCGGTAGCGATCCAGGACTCCACCCCGCTATTGGACATCCGGGACCGGAACGAGCCCTACCGCTCCGCACCGCCCGACACCGTCGGCCTCGACGAGATCAGCACGGGCGACCGGCGGTTCGACGGAGCCTTCCGGGTGTCCACCTCCGACGCAGTCTTCGCCCGCGCCGTGCTGACGCCGGAAATGACAGCCCGCCTGCTCACCCGTTCCGCAGTTCGCCTGGTCCCGCTGCGGTTCACCGGCGACCACCTCATGTCCGTCCAGCCCCGGCGACTCGCCCCCGACCGGGTCCGCTCGATCGCGGACGATCTGATCGACATCCTGGAGGCAGTTCCCGGATCGGCGTGGGAGGTGGCCCCGCGCACCTGATGCGTCCGGCGCTGTAGGTGAGTCGCTCGGTGCAATCGGGGGCTCGGGCAAGTGTGGTCGTTCCGGGACTGCGGATGCGATCCTCCGCAGGCACACCATCGGCAGGAAGGCGCGGCATGACGCGAATCGGGACGACCGGCCACTCGAACCTCTCCGCGGACAGCGTGCCGCCGATCCGGGCCGCGCTGGCCGACGTGCTCGCGCCCTACGCCGACGGCGACCTGGTCGGAGTCTCCTGCCTGGCGCGCGGCGCCGATCAGATCTTCGCCGAGGTGGTGCTGGAGGCGGGCGGGCTGCTGGAGGTGGTTCTCCCCTCGGTCGACTACCGCGAGGCCAAGGTCACGCCCGACAACCTCGCGCGCTTCGACGACCTGCTGATGCGCGCGGCCGCGGTGCGCTACATGCCGCACCGCACCGCCGGGCGTGAAGCCTACGAAGACGCGAACGAGGCGGTTCTGGGCGGCATCGACCGCCTCGTCGCCGTCTGGGACGGCCACCCTTCGGGTGGCAAGGGCGGCACCGGAGACGCCGTGGATGCTGCCCGGAACCGCGGTGTCCCGGTCGACGTCGTCTGGCCGGTCGGTGCCCGCCGGGAGTGAGGGCCGACGTGGGCGAGTGCGGCGGGCAGACCGCCGAGCACTGCCCCGACTGGGGATACCCGTGCAAGCACGCCGCGGCGGTGCTGTACACCCTGGCGGACAGATTGGACCGGGACCCGTTCCTGCTGCTGGCCTGGCTGGGGCGCGACCGGGAGACGCTCCTGGAGTCGGTCCGCGCGGATGCCGAGGGTGGCGGTGATGACGTCGGTGACGGTGAGCAGGTCTCGGGGAGCGGGCTGAACGTGCGCGCCCGGCCGCTCGCCGAGTGCGTGGACGACTTCTACGCGGCCGCGGACCCGGCGCGCCTGCCCGTGCCCAGCCGCAGCCTGGACCCGGTCTCCCACGCCGACACCGACATCCCCGGACTGGTCGCCGCGCTGACGCCGATGTACGAGCTGCTGGAGGCGGGGGGACCGGGCGCGTCGGAACGCGGCGACGCCTAAGCCAACGCCTAAGCCCGTGTTGAGAACGCCGATTCGCTGGGCGGCCTTGTTGGTCTGCCGGGTGGCGGGTGGTCTTCATGGGAGGCGGCGAGGGCGGCGGGGGGCTGGGCCCTGCGGTTGTCTGGTCGGGTGCCCGCCGGTGGCGGCGGCCGACGAAGGGAAGTACGGGGTGCTGGTCGCGGGCGGTGGCGCGTGCGAGGACGACCCGGCGCCGATATGTCCGATCTGCCGGGACGGCGATGATCTGGCTCCGGTGGCGCTCACCGAGCGCGAGGATTTCGCCAGAGAACGGCCGCGGGTTCAGTGATTTCCGCGCGTTGGACGAGCCCAGCCGCATACCCGGCTACCCGGTTACGCCAGGTCGGACATGTCTAGGACGAAGCGGTACCGGACGTCGTTGCGCCCGAGCCGTTCCAGGACCTCGTTCACTCGCGCGGAAGGGACGAGTTCGATGTCGGCGGTGACGCCGTGCTCGGCGCAGAAGTCGAGCATCGAAGCCGTCGCCGGCCGGCCGCCGCTCCCCGCTGAGCTGAGCTTCTTGCGCCCCTGGAGCAGGTCCATGGTCGCCACGTCCACCTCGCCCAGGTACCCGAGGTGGCTGAGGGTTCCGTCCAGGGCGACGAGCCGCAGGTAGGGGGAGAGGTCGTGTGGGGCTGCGATGGTGTCGATTACGACGTCGAACCGGTCGCGTGCGGCGGCCATCTGCTCCTCGCAAGTGGACACGAGGAGTTCATGCGCGCCGAGTCGGCGGGCGTCGTCGGCCTTTTCCGCCGATCGGCTGACGACGGTCGTCTCGGCGCCGAGGGCGACGGCGAGTTTGACCGCGAGATGCCCGAGACCGCCGAGTCCGGCTACGGCCACCCGGGTTCCGGGACCGACCCCGAGGGCCTGTAGCGGCTCCCACACGGTGATTCCGGCGCACAGCAGGGGAGCCGCGGCCGCGGGGTCGAGGTCGCGGGGCAGCGGGTAGGCGAACCGCTCACGAACGACGTACTCGCGCGAGTAAGCGCCCAGCGTGGTCGAGCCGTCGTATCGGTCGGTGCCGCCGTAGGTCAGGGTCGGGAACTCGTAGCAGAAGTTCTCCTGGCCCTGTCGGCACATGGCGCACACGCCGCACGAGTCGACGATGTTGCCGACCGCGACCGGGTCGCCCGGAGCCAACTCCGTGACCTCGCGCCCGACGTCGGTCACCGTCCCCGTGAACTCGTGGCCCGGCACCACCGGCGCGGCGCCCGCCTCGGGCTGGGCGTGCAGCGAGTGCAGATCGGTGTGGCAGACGCCGCAGTAGTCCACCCGCACCGCGAGGTCGTCGGCGCGCAACTCCCGGCGCTCCAACGGCGCCCGCCGCAGCGCGTCCCCGGCACCGTCCGCCTGCCATCCCATCGTGGTTCTCATACCGACCTCTAAATAAACAGACTGTTCGGTCTATTCAAAGCTAGCCCAAGGCGAGAGGCTGAGCAAACAGACTGGTCTGTTGTTACCCTGGGAGGCATGCCGGACAAGCCCCTGACCTCGCGCGGCGTCGCGACGAAGCAGCGCATCATGGAGGTCGCGACCCGGGAGTTCGCCGCGCACGGGATCGCCGGCGCCCGCATCGAGCGCATCGTGGCCGCCGCCCGCACCAACAAGGCCCAGCTCTACGCCTACTTCGGTAGCAAGGAAGGCCTGTTCGACGCCATCTTCTTCGGCTCGCCGGATCGGATCATGGACGTCGTGCCGATCGACGCGGCCGACCTGGCGGACTGGGCCGTACGGCTCTACGACGAATATCTCCGGCGTCCGGATCTCATCCGGCTGGCCACCTGGTCACGCCTGGAACGGCGTCCGACCGGTCACCTGGTCGACGACGCCGATCGGGTCGACGCGCAGAAACTCCGCGCGATCGCCGACGCGCAAGCCGCGGGCACCGTCCGCTCCGGCGATCCGTTCGATCTGATGGCGATGGTCATCGCGATGTCGATGGCGTGGTCACCGGTCAGCAACGTCTATGCCGCCGACCACGAGGAACCCGCCGAAGCACACGAGCGGCGCCGCGCGCTGCTACGCGAGAGCGTGCAGCGCGTCGTCGCGCCGGTGTAGCCGGTCGGCGCCGCGCTGCACCCGTCTGCGCGCAGGGACCGGGCGGGGCGCGAAGAGACCTGGGAGACCGCCCGCGATCGAGGCGGGGACGGCGGCGATGGCGGTTCGGCGTGAGAAAAACGCGACCGATCGGGGAACCGATCGCGTGAATGCGGCGTCTGATAAGGCAGAGGCTCCGCACAACGGATGAGGGATCGCGGAGCCTCGGCGGGCCGATTCGATCCGGCCGGGATCGAATGCCGCAGACGCCGGCGGCCTCAGGCGGCCGACAGCGACGGCGCGTGGTGGCGGCCGCGTTGGAAGGGGCTGGTGAGAGGGAAGGAAAGAGCGCTCAGCATCGCCGCCGCACCCGCGGGATCGTTGGCCGGGTGGGTGACGGTGCTGCCGACGAGGTCGTTCCAGAAGAACTTCCCGTCCTGGCACCAGACGTTGATGCCGCGCATGACCGAGATGACGGCGAGCTCGGAGGTGCCGGCCCGGTACATCGGGCGGGCGGCGAGCGCAACGAGTTCGTCCCACAGTGCGGTGACGGCTCGCTCGGCGCAGAACGCGTGCCGAGGTCTGTGCTTCACTCGGTTCGCCAGGGCCGCTTTCATACGGTTGGCGCGCGGGTTGTTCAACCGCCAGTGACTCACTTCGTCTCCTGATCAGTCCGGTTGCCGCAGTGGAGAGCCGCTCTGGGAGCGGGCACACTGCCGCAGGCAGAGCATGGGCTCGTCAGTCGAGGACCCACGATCTTTGCAAAGTTGGTAGGCCGCGAACGCTGTCGTTACCTCCTGGTTATTCTTTGCGCTCCGGATAGTAGCAGGAATCGCCCCCTAGGGGTCGACCCTCAAAAATGTGGCCCATGTCACCGGTGGAGACTGGGTGACATCGGGGTGTACGAAACGTTTTCCCAGTTCAGAAGCTACTTCTGAGGCGGCTCGTGGCCGAAACAGGCCAGTGTTCGAATTCGCCGTCCCCTCCGGGAAGCCGGGTTCGTCACGCCGTGCCACCGGATGGAGGCACCTGTGTTTTCGCAGCTCATGGTGCGAATGAGAAATGTGGCGGGGGATAGATCATCTTTTGGGGGCGGGCAAACCTGTCGGAGTGCACAAATCTGCCGAAGGTCGCCCTGATGCGGCGCCTTCCGTCGTTTCGGTCGACTCGGCGCGTCTGATTGACAGCAGAGGGTGACAACGGTGACCGGGCGAGTCGCCTCTGCCGCAACTGCGTGTTTGGGCTCGGGGTGGCAATGCGATGGCTTGCTCTTTGCTCTCCTCGCGTCTCAGGAGTCTCGCCGCTCCGGCTCGCCACGTCGTGCTTCGGAGGACACCGGGACGTGCTGTGCGACACGGCGCGGCGTGGCGGGTTACACCTTTTCCCCACGCGCACGCGCGCGAGGATCGCGGCTAGCATAGATACAAGATGCATACCAAGATCTCGGCGACCGACCGCGCCTACCGCTACGCCAAAGACGCGATCCTCGACCGCCGCTACGCCGGCGGCGACCTCATCAGCGAGGGGGACATCGCGACGGGTGTCGGCGTCTCCCGCACGCCCGTGCGCGAGGCGCTGCTGCGGCTGGAGGCCGAAGGGCTGGTCCGCCTGTACCCCAAACGGGGCGCGCTGGTGGTGCCCGTCTCCCAGGGCGAGATCGACGACGTCATCGAGACGCGTCGCCTGGTGGAGGTGCACACGGCACTCAAGGCGGCAGGTGCCGAGCACGAAGTGCGCGAGGCGCTGGCGCGCCGGCTCGCCGGGCTGCTCGACCGCATGCGCACCGAGGTCGAGGGAGACCGCCAGGCGTTCGTCCTGGCCGACCGCGAATTCCACCGCGAGATCGTCGCCGGGAGCGGCAACGACATCCTGACCGGACTGTACGACTCGCTGCGCGATCGGCAGTTGCGCATGATGGAGGAGGGGATCCGCACCGTGTCTCGGATGCGCAGGAACATCGAGGAGCACGACGCCATCCTCGACGCGATCCGGTCGGGCGACCCGGATTCCGCCGGCCGCGCTGTCCAGGCCCACATGGACTCAGCTGCGCAGCTGTTGGGGGCCCGGACGTGAGCAGTGCCGACGAGGCGGCCGCAGCCGAAGGGGACACCCGCCCTCCCGGAGGCCCTGCGGACCGGACGCCGCCTGTGTGCGCGGATACATCCGATGATCCGCTATCCGGCGCGCCCGGCGTCGACGTCTCTCGCCCCGCAGCCGATGCGACCTCATCTTCCGCTTCCGCGAGGACGGACACCGTGCCGCAGACTCCCTCGACCGCCCGCACCACTCCCACACCGCCGGCCGCCCCGCCCGCCGGCGACCCCACAGGCGGCGCCCGCGCCTGGCTCGTGTGGGGCATCGGGGTGGGCGTCTACTTCCTGGCGATGTTCCACCGCAACAGTCTGGGCGCGGCGGCACTGGAGGCCCAGGAGCGCTTCGACGCCGGTCCCGCGCTGCTCTCCCTGCTGCCCATGCTGCAACTGCTCGTCTACGTGCTGCTGCAGGTGCCCACCGGCCTCCTCGCCGATCGGGTGGGTCCGCGTGTGTCGCTGATCGCAGGCGCGGTCCTCATGGCGCTGGGGGTGGCGATCTTCGCGCTCGCACCCTCGATCGAGGCGGCCGTCGCGGGCCGGGTGCTGATCGGCATGGGCGACGCCGTCACCTTCCTCAACGTGATCCGCCTGGCCGCCCTGTGGTTCCCGCGCTCCCGCTACGCACTCGTCAGCGGCCTCACCGGCGTCGCCGGCGGACTCGGCCAGGCCGCCAGCGTCGCGCCGTTGTCCTTCGTGCTGCGCGGAATCGGCTGGACGGGCGCTTTTCTGTCGTTCTCCGCAGTGACGGTCGTGATGGCGCTGCTCGTGCTGCTGGTGGTGCGCGATCGCCCCTCCGGCCGGCGCACCGAGCCCGTGCAAGCGCCTGTACCCGCTCTGCAGAGCATCGCCGAGGCCCTGCGCACCCGCGGCCCACGGCTGGGCCTGGCCCACCACGCCGCGATCATGCCGCCGTACACGATGCTCGGCGTGCTGTGGGGCTACCCCTTCCTCGTCGAGGGGATGGGCTACGCGCCGGCGGTCGCGGGGACGTTGCTCTCCGGCATCGGCGCGGCCGTGCTGTGGATATCGCCGCTCATCGGCGTGGCCGTCGGACGGCGCCCCGCGGTGCGGCGACCGCTGGCGACCGGATTGGTGAGCCTGTTCGTGCTGGGCTGGCTGACCCTGGTCGGCTGGCCCGGTGGCCTCCCGCCGACCGGATTGGTGCTGGCGGTGCTGGTGGTCAGCGCCGCGGGTGCGGTCATCGCGCCCGCCCTGTCCTTCGACTTCGCCCGCGACGGCCTGCCCGCCGAGCGCACCGGCGTGGCCTCGGGCCTGGTGAACATGAGCGGATTCCTTACGACGGTGATCGTGACGGTGGCCGCGGGGATCATCCTGGAGGCGGGCGCCGGGTTCCAGGCGGCGTTCGTCCCGGTGACAGTGACGACGGCTCTGGCGGGAGGCACGCTGCTCACCCTGCTATGGCGCCGGGCGCCCAGCGACGCGGCGGAGTAGTGGGCCGGTCGCCGCTCGGCAGCCCTATCCGGGCGCCGTGCGCCTGAGGTGGTGATCGTGTCGTTGTCCCCTCGCCTACTGGGGAGGCCTGTGCTGCCGGCTCTGAATGACGATCTGCTGCAGCGCGGCGAGGTGGTCGTCGATGGCCGTCCGCCCCGTGTCGGTCAGCCGCAGGCTCGTGCGCGGGAACTTGCCCGCGTAGCCCTTGTGCACCTGTACATACTCGTGCGCCTCCAGTTTCGTGATCTGCTTTGAAAGGGCTGATTTGGACAGCCCTGCGGCGTCGCAGACGAAGGAGAAGTCGGCCCAGTCGCATGAGGCGAGCAACGCGAGGATCTTCAACCGGGTGGGGTCGGCAAGCAGCGGGTCGAACTCCATGGCCCTACCTCCGGCTTCCGGTCTTGGCCAGCCACCACTGCGCAAAGTGCGGGCCGCCCAGGGCGAGCACCAGACCCACCACCGCCCCCGGGATGACGGGGTAGGAGGCCCCGAGCACGTACTGCACGGCCGCGTTGAGCGAGAGGAACAGCGCTGACGCACCCAGCATCGTCAGGAGGGTCAGCGTGCGGGCCCTCCTGCCTGCCGCGCCGGTCAGCCGCGCCCGCCTGCCGGTAAGCCAGCCCCACCGGGCGGACATGCCGAGCAGAAAAGCCACGAGGGCGACCCCGAGCAGCACCAGTTGGAGGATTTCCGACCCCTCTGGACCCATCAGCCAGATCAGCCCCGATCCGGCGAATACCCCGCCGCCGAGTACGGCCCAACGCAACCGACCCGTCATCAGCGCCGCAGTCGCCTCCTGACCAGCGGTGCTCGCTTCGTTCAGGTCCCGCATCGCATCCGCCGGATCCATGTCCATCTTTGCCCTCCAGGCATCTAGTTTCCTAGGGGAATTTAGTTTCCTTGTAGGAAACAGTATCCGGGGTCCGGTCACAGTGCAATCCCAGGCGACCGCCGGCGCGCCGACGCGTCGCCTCGCGGCTGACCGATTCCGGACAAGGCGCGCGAGGGGCTGCAGCGGCCTATGCCCCCTTCGGTAGGGTCGGACGGCACGTGCCGAATGCCGCTCCGCCCTGCTCCCTTTGGGGCGGTGGCGGGGTGACGGTGAGAAGTGCTGTGGCGCCGTGCGTCTCGTTCTGGGGCGGTGACGGGAGGGCGGGATGGCCGGTCTGCTTGAAGCCTCCCTTTCCTTTCCTACGGTGCTGTTCAGCTTTCTGCTGCTGGTGGTCTTCGGCTATTGGCTGTTCGTCGTCCTGGGCGCCGTCGACACCGACATCCTCGACGCCGACCTCGACGCCGGATCGTCGGCGGGCGGTATCGGTGGCGCGCTGGGCGCGGTCGGCCTCGGCGGCGTTCCCGTGACCGTGGTGCTGTCGCTGCTGATCGCGGTGTCGTGGTTCGCGAGCCTGGTGGGAACCGTGCTGATCGACCCCTTGTCGGACTCCTCGCCGCTGACGATCGCCGTGGCGCTGGTCGTCCTGGTGGCGGCCGTGATCATCGCCTGGGGTGTCACCAGCGCAGTCGTGATGGGTGTGCGCAGGCTGCTGCCCGCTGAGCGTCAGCGCAGGGGCGGCGACTTCGTCGGCCAGACCTGCGTGGTGCGCACGGGCCGGGTCGACGGCGAGTTCGGGCAGGCCGAGATCTCCGGCGGCAACGGGTCGTGGTCGCTGATCGAGGTCCGCACCATCGGCGGCGAGCGGCTCACCGCGGGCAGCACCGCGCTCGTCTTCGACTACGACGCAGACACCGGTGTCTACCGCGTCACGCCCTACGACTCGGCGCTCGATCCGGGCACTTCCGCCTAGCGGTCGCCGAGCCGCCTCCGGCACGGCCGAGTGGACGCCGTCGGCCCGCACTCCCTGCGCGCAGGGGTTCGCGGAACCCGGTCGGCGGCCGCCGCGTCGTATCGGACACCGCATCGGCACGGCGGCGGGCTACCGCGCGGCGCCGTCCTATCCTCCGATCCTCCTATCCCCCAACCCCCTGAGCCCACTGAACATCCCCCGATCTCCCCGCGTTCGACGCGCTCCTTCAGTTCCGCGCCCGGACCGCGCCGCCCGCCGGCGCGGCGCTTGCGGGTGCGCCCGCGTCCGAAGCTCTCCCAGGATGAAAGAGAACACCGCCTGATGGATACGAGCACCATCACCGCAGGGGCAGGCGTGCTGCTTGCCGTCGCCCTGCTGATAGTCATCGGCCTGGTCATCACGGTCGCCCGCCTGTTCCGCAAGGTCGAACAGGGCAAGGCGCTGATCGTCTCCAAAGTCCGCAAGGTCGACGTCACCTTCACCGGCGCCGTGGTCCTGCCGGTGCTGAACAAGGCCGAGACCATGGACATCTCGGTCAAGACCATGGAGCTGGAGCGCAGTGGCAACGACGGTCTGATCTGCAAGGACAACATCCGCGCGGACATCAGTATCAAGTTCTTCGTCCGCGTCAACCCCACGGCCGAGGACGTGCTGCGCGTCGCCAAGCTCATCGGCGTGGAGAACGCCAGCAGCCAGGACAAGCTGCAGGACCTCTTCAGCGCGAAGTTCTCCGAGGCGTTGAAGACCGTCGGCAAGCACTTCGACTTCGAGGACCTCTATACCCGCCGCGCCGAATTCCGCGACCGGATCATGGAGGTCATCGGCCAGGACCTGAACGGCTACGTCCTCGACGACGCGGCGATCGACTACCTGGAGCAGACCCCCAAGTCCCAGCTCGACACGGACAACATCCTCGACGCGCAGGGCATCCTCAAGATCACCGAGCTGACCAAGCCCAAGAACGAGCGCACCCACCTGCTGGAGCAGGACGAGGCCAAGGAGAAGGACCGCCAGACCACCGAGGCGATGGAGGCGCGCGAGGAGCTGCGCCGCCGCCGCGAGGAGGCCGAGGCCAAGTCCTCCCGCGAGATCGAGACGCTGAAGGCGCGCGAGGAGGCCGAGACCCAGCGGGTGCAGGCCGAGGAGCGCCTCAAGTCCCACACCGCCCACATCCGCACCGACGAGCAGCTCGGTGTGCAGCGCGAGAACCAGCAGCGCGAGATCGCCGTGGCCGAGAAGAACCGCGAGCGCGTCATCTCCATCGAGAGTGAGCGCATCGAGAAGGACCGGATGCTGGAGGTCATCGGCCGCGACCGCGAGACCGAACTGGCGCGCATCGCCAAGGACAAGGAGGTCGAGGGCGACAAGCGCGAGGTCGCCGAGGTCGTGCGCGAGCGCGTCGCCGTCGAGAAGACGGTGGCCGAGCAGGAGGAGAACATCAAGAAGCTGCGCGCGGTCGAGGAGGCCGAGCGCGATCGCCAGGCCATCGTGATCCACGCCGAGGCCGAGGCCCAGCAGAACCTCGTCAAGGACATCAAGGCCGCCGAGGCCGCCGAGCAGGCCGCCAAGCACAAGTCCGCCGAGGAGCTGACCCTGGCCGAGGCGCGCCAGCAGGCCACCGAACTCGACACCCGGGCCAAGATCCGCCACGCCGAGGGGCTGCAGGCCGAGGCCGCAGCCGAGGGACTGGCCCAGGTCCAGGTGCGCGAGCAGGACGCCGAGGCGGTGGAGAAGGTGGGCCGCGCCGAGGCCGCCGTGGAGCGGGAGAAGGCGACCGCGGCAGCCGAGGGCGTCCGCGAGAAGCTCAAGGCCGAGGCCGAGGGCCTCAACGAGAAGGCCGGCGCCATGGCCGCCCTCGACGAGGTCAGCCGCGAGCACGAGGAGTACCGCCTGCGCCTGGAGACCGAGAAGGACATCCGGATGGCCGGTATCGACGTGCACCGCCAGGTCGCCGAGGCCCAGGCCACCGTGCTGGCCACCGGCCTGGAGAAGGCCGACATCGACATCGTCGGCGGCGACGGCATGTTCTTCGACCGCATGGTCAACTCCATCGGCATGGGCAAGGCGGTCGACGGGTTCATGGGCAACTCCGACGTCGCCCAGAGCCTGGCCGGGCCGTGGATGGACGGCTCGCAGAACTTCACCGAGGACCTCTCCCGCGCACTGGGTTCGGTCGGCACCGAGGACGTCAAGAACGTCACGATCTCGGCGGTGCTGCTGCGGCTGATCAACTCCGGCGGATCCGACAGCGAGAAGATGCGCGAGCTGCTGGACACCGCGCAGCGGCTCGGTGTCGACGAGGCGCCCGTGGCCGCCCTCGACGGCGTGAAGCGGTGAGCCGGTGACCGACGTCGCGACCGAGGGGTCCGCCGCCGAGGCGGACCCCTCCCCGGACCCCGCCCAGGCGTCGCCCGGAAGCGCGCTCGACGCCGGAACCTACGACGTGCTGCGGTCGCGCCTGGCCGACCGGGCCCAAGAGCTGGCCCGGCGCGCCGAGGCGCTGAACAGCCGCCGCGTCGAGGTCTTCGGCGGCAACGAGCTGTCCCTGGTCGGCACCGCACGGATCCGCACCGAAAACAACTGCGTACCGCGCGACATCGTCTCGGTCGACGGGTACATGCTGTTCGGCTACAACGTCTACATCGGGCTCAAACCCGAGACCGCCGTAGGCGACGTGTTCTCGCTGCACACCTTCGTGCGCGGCACCGAGGAGACCTCCGGCGCGTTCCGCTTCGACGACGCCGACTTCGCGCGGCTGCCCGACCTGCTGTCGGCGCCGCAGTTCCAGCGCGACTTCGGCGAGCTGTACCGCTACTACCGCGAGACCCGGCTGATGCAGTTGCGGCGAGTGGAGGAGAAGCTGCTCGCCGTCTTCCAGACCGGCCCCCGCACTGAGGACGTGCGGGTGCTGCGCTGGAAGGTGAGCGCCGACGGCGCCGTCTCCTACCTGGACAACCGGGGCCAGCGTGACCACGTGTTCCCGCCGCCTTACGACTTCGAGTGGACGCCCACGACCCGCGACGACCACGTGCAGGGCCGCCACCCGCACATCTCGGTGCTGAACGAGCTGTTCGTCGAGACCGTGGGCGGCACCCTCACCGTCAAGATCGAGAACAACACCGAGGTGGGCGAGGGCGTCTACAGCGAACCCGTCGACGAGCCGCTGCAGAGCCTGGCCGACGCGGAGGTGTCCTACGCCCGCATCGGTGCGCTCGTCCTGCTGCGCGTGCTGCCCTACAACGAGTCAGCGGCCCGCTACCTGGTCTTCAACAGCCGAACCAAGGACGTGGTGCGGCTCGACGGCATCGGCCAGGCGTGCCGGCTCCTGCCCGAGGACCAGGGCGTCATCTTCCCCGGCGGCTACTACCTGGCCACGGGCACGGCGAAGACCTTCGACGCGAAGCTGGACGACCTGGAGTTCGAGAAGGTCGTGCGCTCGCCCAACGGCGAGGACGTGCTTTACGTCTTCCACGCCCGCAAGGAGGGCCGCAGCCTGCTGCTGCCCTACAACGTCATCCGCAAGGAGGTCGCCGCCCCGATCCCCTGCCACGGCTACTCGCTGTTCGACGACGGCACCCTGGTGGTATTCCGGGCGGCCTCCGAGGAGCCCACCCGGGTGCACCCCATGCAGGTGTGGCAGACGCCCTACGTCTCCGACGAGTACGCCGCGGCCCAGCCGACGGGCACCGGCCCGCTGGAGCGGGTGGGCAACGCCGAACTCGTGCGCGGGGTGTCCGACTGCCTGTCGGTGGCGCGCATGGTCGAGGAGATGACGCCGTCGACGCCGGTCTTCGAGGCGCTGATCGCCAACTGCAAGCGGGTGTTCGACCACTACCCCTGGCTGGACGACACCGAGCTGGGCGACCTCCACGGTCCGCTCACGGAGGTCCGCGGCACCGCCGAACAGGTCCTCGACGAGTTCGAGAAGGTGCAGGCGCTCACCGGCCAGGCCGAGAGGGCCGTGCAGGAGGCCGCGGAACAGGTGGCCTCGCTGGTGCGGCGCTCGCGCGGCGAGACGCCGCGCACCGCCGAAGGCTGGGTGGGCCGGCTGACCGAGCTGCGCCGCGCCCAGGGGCACCTGGTCACGCTGCGCGAGATGCGCTACGTCGACACCGGCCGCGTCGACGGGTTGGACTCCTCGCTCGCCGACGAGCTGGACTCGGCGGGCCGGCGCGCAGTCGAGTTCCTGCAGGGCGAGGACGCGTTCAGCGCCTACCACACCGAAGTGGACCGGCTCGTCGCCGACGCCGAGGCCATCGGCGCGGTGGCCGAAGCCGAACCGGTGGCGGCCCGCATCGCCGAGCAGACCGAGGGGCTGGAGATCGTCACCGAGGTCGTCGGCTCCCTGGAGATCGCCGACGCCCGGGTGCGCACCGCCATCCTGGAGCGCATCGGCGAGGTGCTGGGCGGTGTGAACCGGGCGCGCGCCACGCTGGAGGCGCGCCGCGGCGAGCTGCTGGACTCCGAGGGGCGGGCGGAGTTCGCCGCGGAGTTCGCTCTGCTGGGGCAGGCGGTCACCGGCGCGCTGGCGGCGGCCGACAGCCCCGACCGCTGCGACGAGCAGCTCGGCCGGCTGATGCTGCAGATGGAGAACCTGGAGTCGCGCTTCGCGGAGTTCGACGGCTTCCTGGAGGAGCTCTCCGCCAAGCGGGACGACGTCTACGAGGCGTTCTCCGCGCGCAAGCAGGCGCTGCTGGACGAACGCGCGCGCCGCGCCGACCGGCTGGTGGAGTCGGCGGAGCGGGTGCTGTCCACCGTCACGCGCCGCGTCGCCGGGCTGGACTCCGCGGACGAGGTCAACACCTACTTCGCCTCCGACCCGATGGTGGCCAAGCTCCGCTCCAGTGCCGAGGAGCTGCGCGGCCTCGGTGACACGGTGCGCGCCGAGGAGCTGGAGGGGCGGCTCAAGGCCGCCCGCCAGGAGGCCGGCCGGGCCCTGCGTGACCGCGCCGACCTCTACGACGGCGGCGGCGACACCATCCGACTGGGGCGGCACCGCTTCGCCGTCAACACCCAGCCCTTGGATCTGACCCTGGTGCCTGGCGACGGAGCGATGTCGCTGAGCATCACCGGCACCGACTTCCGGCTGCCGGTGACCGATCCCGACTTCCTGGCCACCCGCCCGCTTTGGGAGCGCTCGCTGGTCTCGGAGAGCCCCGAGGTCTACCGCGCCGAGTACCTGGCGGTGTCGATCCTGGCCGACGCAGGGGTCGGCGCGGGCCCGGTGCCGTCACTCGCCGAGCTCGACCGGGCGGCCGCCGAGGGCGGGGACGACCCCGGAGCCGGACTGCTGCCCATCGTGCGCTCGGCCGCCGAGGAGCGCTACGACGAGGGGTACGAACGCGGAGTCCACGACCACGACGCCGCGCAGCTGCTCGCTGCGCTGCTGCGTCTGCACACCGGTGCCGGGTTGCTGCGCTATCCCGGTCCGGACCGCGCCGCGGCCCAGCTGTACTGGGCCTTCGGCGCAGCCGAGGACGCCAAGTCCGCCTGGGCCACCCGGGCCGCCTCGCTCGCGCGCGCCCGCGACGCCTTCGGCGGGCATCGCTCACCGGCGATCGGCGCGCTGTGCGCCGAGCTGGACGCCGCCGTCACCGGGTTCGCGGCCGAAACAGGCGTGCCGCAGCCGGACGGCGGTACCGGCATGGCGGGGGAGTACCTGTTCGAGGAGCTGGCCCAGGGCGGCGCGTTCGTCACCGCCGCCGGAGCCCGCACGCTGCTGGACCGCTTCGGCCGCGCACTCGGCGGCGGCGCCGCGGCGTCGCGTCAGGACTTCGAGCGCGACGTCCGTTCGCTGGGCACCGACCTGGCCGCCCGCCACCAGCTGGTGACGGCGTGGCTGGAGGCGTATCTGGCGAACGCGCAGCACACCGGCGACGCCTGGGACCTCGCCGAGGCGGCGGCGATCGAGCTGTGCGGCACCGCGGTGAACCGGCGTGAATCCTCTGCGGCGCTGAGCACCGAGGTCACCGGTCTGCTGGGGGCGCACCCGCGCGTCTCCGGCCGCCGGATGACGCTGCGGCTGGACGAGGTGCTGCCACGGGTGCGCCGCTTCCGCGCCGAGGAGGTCCCGGCCTTCCGCGACTACCAGCGCCGCCGCCACGAGCTGGTCGCCCGCGAGCGCACCCGCCTGCGGCTGGAGGAGTACCGCCCCTCGGTGATGAGCGGGTTCGTGCGCAACCGGCTGCTGGACGAGGCCTACCTGCCGCTGATCGGCGACAACCTCGCCAAGCAGCTCGGCGCGGCCGGCGACGACAAGCGCACCGACCAGAGCGGCCTGCTGCTGCTCATCTCACCGCCCGGCTACGGCAAGACCACGCTGATGGAGTACGTCGCCAGCCGGCTCGGCCTGGTGTTCGTCAAGGTCGACGGCCCCGCGCTGGGGCACGCGGTCACTTCGCTGGACCCCGCCGAAGCGCCGGACGCCACCGCCCGCCAGGAGGTCGAGAAGATCAACTTCGCCCTGGAGATGGGTAGCAACGCGCTGCTGTACCTGGACGACATTCAGCACACCGACCCGGAGCTGCTGCAGAAGTTCATCTCGCTGTGCGACGGCCAGCGGCGCATGGAGGGCGTGTGGGAGGGCCGCACCCGCACCTACGACCTGCGGGGCAAGCGGTTCGCGGTCTGTATGGCAGGCAACCCCTACACCGAGCAGGGCAGCCGGTTCCGCGTCCCCGACATGCTGGCCAACCGCGCCGACGTCTACAACCTCGGCGACGTCCTCTCCGGCCGCGACGAGCTGTTCGCGCTCAGCTACATCGAGAACGCACTGACGTCCAACCCGGTGCTGGCGCCGCTGTCCACCCGCGAGCGCGGCGACATCGAGCTGCTGGTGCGCATGGCCAAGGGCGACGAATCGGTGCGCGCCGACCAGCTGTCCCACCCCTACTCGCGGGTGGAGCTGGAGCAGGTGCAGGCGGTGCTGGCCAAACTGGTGCGCGTCCAGCAGGTGGTGCTGGCCGCCAACCAGACCTACATCGCCTCGGCGGCCCAGGCCGACGAGTCCCGCACCGAGCCGCCGTTCCGGCTGCAGGGCTCCTACCGCAACATGAACCGGCTGGCCGAGAAAGTCGTCCCGGTGATGAACGAGACCGAGTTGGAGGCCGCAATCGACGACCACTACCTCGGCGAAGCCCAGACCCTCACCTCCGGCGCGGAGGCCAACCTGCTCAAGCTGGCCGAAATTCGCGGCACACTCACCGCCGAGCAGGCCGAGCGCTGGGAGCAGGTCAAGGCCGCCTACCGCCGCGCGAAGGCCCTCGGCGGCGACGGCGACGACCCGATGAGCCGGGCCGTGGGTGCGGTGGGCCTGCTGGCCGACCGCGTCGGCGCGGTGGAGGAGGCCATCGAGCGGGCGGCGGGGGCGTTCGTCGCACGGGATCCGGGACAGGGCCGATAGACCGGGGCCGTCCCGTCGAGGGCCCGCGGCTCGGCTGAACGTTCGGCCGAACCGCGGGCCATCTATCGCGGTGGGACGGGCGCCGGGTGACGGGACTCTCTACCCGCCGACAGCGGGGCCCGCTGGCCGAGCACTACTACCGGGTAGTAACATGATGTTGTTACCAGTCAGTAGATCGCGTGTGCACACACCGCGGCCCGGACAAGCGGAGCGCGCCCATGACGCACTACAAGAGCAATGTCCGCGACCTCGAGTTCAACCTCTTCGAGGTCTTCAAGCGCCAGGACGTGCTGGGCAGCGGCCCGTTCGAGGAGCTGGACGAGGACACGGCCCGCACCATCCTCGACGAGGTGAACCGGCTCGCCACCGGCGCGGTCGCCGAGTCCTTCGAGGACGGCGACCGCAACCCGCCGGTGTTCGACCCCGCCACCGGTGCCGCCACCCTTCCCGAGAGCCTGAAGAAGTCCTACCGGGCCTACATGGACGCCGGCTGGTACAACCTCGACCTGCCCCCGGAGCTGGGCGGCCTCAACGCGCCGCGCACGCTCGCGTGGGCCGCGGCCGAGCTGATCCTCGGCGCCAACCCCGCTGTGCACATGTACGCGGCCGGTCCGGGCTTCGCCAAGGTGCTCTACGAGGAAGGCAACGACACCCAGAAGCGGATCGCCCAGCAGGCCATCGACCGCGGCTGGGGCGCCACCATGGTGCTCACCGAGCCCGACGCGGGCTCCGACGTCGGCGCCGGGCGCACCAAGGCCGCCGATCAGGGCGACGGCACCTGGCACATCGAGGGGGTGAAGCGCTTCATCACCTCCGCCGAGCAGGACATGACCGAGAACATCTTCCACCTGGTCCTGGCGCGCCCCGAGGGCGCCAAGCCCGGCACCAAGGGCCTCTCGCTGTTCCTGGTACCGAAGTTCCTCATCAACGAGGACGGCTCGCCCGGCGAGCGCAACGGCGTCTACGTCACCAACGTCGAGCACAAGATGGGCCTGAAGGCGTCCACCACCTGCGAGCTGACGTTCGGCGCCAAACACCCCGCCGTCGGCTACCTGGTCGGCGACAAGCACGACGGCATCCGGCAGATGTTCCTGGTCATCGAGCACGCCCGGATGATGGTGGGCACCAAGGCCATCGCCACGCTCTCCACCGGCTACCTCAACGCGCTGGAGTACGCCAAGGAGCGCAAGCAGGGCGCCGACCTGACCCGGATGGCCGACAAGACCGCGCCGCGGGTGTCCATCACCCAGCACCCCGACGTCCGGCGCAGCCTGATGACGCAGAAGGCGTACACCGAGGGGCTGCGCGCGCTGGTCATCTACACCGCAAGCCAGCAGGACGCGGTTCAGATCGCCGAGCACGAGGGCGCCGACCACAGCGCCACGGACGCGCTCAACGACCTGCTGCTGCCCATCGTCAAGGGCGTGGGCTCCGAGCGCTCCTACGCGCTGCTCGCCGAGTCGCTGCAGACGCTGGGCGGGTCCGGCTACCTGCAGGACTACCCGCTGGAGCAGTACATCCGCGACGCCAAGATCGACACCCTCTACGAGGGCACCACCGCGATCCAGGCGCAGGACTTCTTCTTCCGCAAGATCGTGAAGAACAACGGCGAGGCGTTCGGCCGGCTCGTCGGCGAGATCAAGGAGTTCGCCGCGGGCGAGGCCGGCAACGGACGGCTCAAGAAGGAGCGGGCCGCCCTTGCCGAGGCCGCCGAACACGTGGAGAAGATGGTCGAGACCATGGTCAACGACCTGATGCGCTCCGCCGAGCAGACCGACGAGCTCTACAAGGTCGGGCTGAACACCACCCGCCTGCTGATGAGCGCCGGCGACCTGGTGCTGGGCTGGCTGCTGCTGCGCCAGTCAGAGGTCGCCCTCGGCGCGCTCGACGGAGCCGACGACGCCGACCGCGACTTCTACACCGGCAAGGTCGCCGCCGCGAGCTTCTTCGCCGACCAGGTCCTGCCGCGCCTGGCGGGCGAGCGCGCGATCGTGGAGAACACCACCCTCGACCTCATGGAGGTCCCGGAGGCGGCGTTCTAGCCGCTTCGCTGTACCCCGGGGCGGCGACCCCGCCCCGGCCTTTCCGGCCCGGTGCGCACGATCCCTGCGCGCCGGGCCGTTGTGCGTCTGCGCCGATCAGCCGGGGGCAAAAGGGTTCAGGCCGCGGTGTCCACCCGCCTGGCGAGAGCGACGTACTGCTCAAGAGCACCGGGCAGCACGTCCAAGTGGACCATGCTGCCGCTCGGATGGGTCGTGACGTCCACCACGACCGCGACGGCGGGGGCGTCGTCGTCGCCGGCGACGACGACGGCACCGGCGACGATGATCGACGGATCACGGGCCTCGTCGAGAAAAGTCCACACGTATCCGGTCTCGTCCTCGGCGTTGAGGTCGGCGGCAATGTCTACTGAGACCATCCCTGTCACCTTCTCCGTCGCCTCGTCTCACCATATCGAGTGTTGGTTCGAGGTGGGCCCAACAGCTCCAGCAGTTTGTCGATCCGCTCCAGTGATCCCACCAACACGGTGGCATGCGGCCGGGTGAACGTGGGCAGAACATCGAACCCTGCGCTCACGAGCGCGTCGGCGGGAGTCATGTGCACGTCACGATAGGTCGAAAGCCGTCCCGCCAAGAGCCCGTCGAGCGACGAAGCGCCGACGTCGTCTACTGCGGCGAACACAGAGATCCCGAGGATGAAGGTGCCGTCAAGCGTGAAGGCACGTTGCATACGCAGGGCATGAGTTCTCAGTTTGGCCGTGGAGTCGGGCCCGCCGCGTAGCAGAATCACGTCCCGATGAAGGAGTTCGTGGCGAACGTTGTCTCGCAGGTCCGGGATGTCGCTCACGAGCTGTCACAGTAACGATGCTTAGCGCTGCTGTCCGGTGAATCGTCAAATCGCAGGACCGAATCCCGCCGCCCGGTGTCGCCCTCGGGCGTGTCCGAGTGCATCCGTGCGCCGGGCCTGCCGTTGGGGGGACGGATCCGACCGATCGGCGGCCGGGTGGACGTTTCCGGGATGCCGGGGCGTCGAACGGGTAGATGTAGCGGACGGGATCGCAACGTATGCGGTGCGGAGGAAGCGAATAATGGGTATCGGACTCGGCATTTTTCTGTTCGTGATCGGGGCGGTGCTGAGTTTCGGCATCACCGCCGAGATCGCCGGACTGGACCTGAACGCCATAGGCACGATCTTCATGGCGGCCGGGGTGGTGGTGGTCGTGCTGACCATCATCCTCATGGTGGTCCGCCGCGACCGCACCCGGCAGGCGGTTCAGGACGACAGCGACGTGATCTGATCCCGGGTGCCGCGGCCGCCCGCCTGCGGGAGGGCGGCCGCGGCACCCGGGAGACCGCGGACACGACGACGGCCCCGGCGCAGGAACCGCCGGGGCCGCCGTCGTCATGTGCCGTTCCCGCCGTGCGGCTGGACGGGCGTCAGGCCGACGCGGGCTGCCGGACCGCCGCGGAGCGGACGCTGAGCCTGTCCTCGCCCTCGTCGCGGTCGACCACCACCGTGTCGCCCTCCACCAGCTCGGCCGACAGCATGGCCTTGGCCAGCGGGTCGCCGATGGCCGCCTGCACCAGCCGGCGCAGCGGCCGGGCGCCGTAGACCGGGTCGTAGCCGGTCAGCGCGAGCCACTCGCGCGCCGCCGAGGTGACGTCGAGGGAGAGCCGCCGCTCGCCGAGCCGCGCGGCCAGCCGGTCCACCTGCAGGTCGACGATGCGGGTCAGCTCCTCGGTGGACAGCGTGTCGAAGACGATGAGGTCGTCCAGCCGGTTCAGGAACTCCGGCTTGAAGGTGCTGCGCACGACCGACATCACCTTCTCCCGCCGCTGTCGGTCGTCCAGCGCCGTGTCGACGAGGAACTGCGACCCCAGGTTGGAGGTCATGATGAGCAGCGTGTTGCGGAAGTCGACGCTGCGCCCCTGGCCGTCGGTGAGTCGGCCGTCGTCGAGCACCTGCAGCAGCGTGTCGAAGACCTCGATGTGCGCCTTCTCCACCTCGTCCAGCAGGACGACCGTGTAGGGCCGGCGGCGCACCGCCTCGGTGAGCTGGCCGCCCTCCTCGTAGCCGACGTAGCCGGGAGGTGCGCCCACCAGCCGCGAGACCGAGTGCTTCTCGGAGTACTCGCTCATGTCGACGCGCACGATCGCCCGCTCGTCGTCGAACAGGAACTCCGCCAGCGCCTTGGCCAGCTCGGTCTTGCCCACGCCGGTGGGGCCGAGGAACAGGAAGGAGCCGGTGGGGCGGTCGGGGTCGGAGATCCCGGTACGCGCGCGGCGCACCGCGTCGGAGACCGCGGCCACCGCCTGGTCCTGGCCGATGAGGCGCCTGCCCAGCTCCTCCTCCATGCGCAGCAGCTTGGCGGTCTCACCCTCCATCAGTCGGCCCACCGGGATGCCGGTCCACGACGACACCACGTCGGCGACGTCGTCGGCGCCCACCTCGTCCTTGACCATGGTCGGCTCGTCGGTCTCGTCGGCCTCCTCCTCGGCGGAGGACGCCTCCTCCAGCTGCTTCTCCAGCTGCGGGATCTCGCCGTACATCAGCCGCGACGCCTCGGTGAAGTCGCCGTCGCGCTGCGCCCGGTCCGCCTGGGTCCGCAGCTCGTCCAGCCGCTCCTTGAGTTCGCCGACCCGGTTCAGCCCGGCCTTCTCCTGCTCCCAGCGGGCCACCAGCCCGTCGAGCTCCTCCTGGCGGTCGGCGAGGTCGGCGCGCAGCCGCTCCAGCCGCTGGAGGGACGCCGCGTCGGACTCCTTGGCCAGCGCCATTTCCTCCATCTTCAGCCGGTCCACGGTGCGCTGCAGTTCGTCCAGCTCCACCGGGCGGGAGTCGATCTCCATGCGCAGCCGCGAGGCCGACTCGTCGATGAGGTCGATGGCCTTATCCGGCAGGAACCGGGCGGTGATGTAGCGGTCCGACAGTGTGGCGGCGGCGACCAGCGCCGAATCGGCGATCTGCACCTTGTGGTGGGCCTCGTAGCGGCCCTTGAGCCCGCGCAGGATGGCGATGGTGTCCGCGGCCGACGGCTCACCCACCACCACCTGCTGGAAGCGGCGCTCCAGGGCGGGGTCCTTCTCGATGCGCTCGCGGTACTCGTCCAGTGTGGTTGCGCCGACCATGCGCAGCTCGCCGCGGGCCAGCATCGGCTTGAGCATGTTGCCGGCGTCCATGGCGCCCTCGGCGGCACCGGCGCCGACCACGGTGTGCAGCTCGTCGATGAACGTGATGATCCGGCCGTCGCTGTCCTTGATCTCGTTCAGCACGGCCTTGAGCCGCTCCTCGAACTCACCGCGGTACTTGGCGCCGGCCACCATCGCCGACAGGTCCAGGGCGATCAGCCGCTTGTCGCGCAGCGACTCGGGGACATCACCGGCGACGACGCGCTGCGCCAACCCCTCGACAACGGCGGTCTTACCGACACCGGGCTCGCCGATCAGCACCGGGTTGTTCTTGGTGCGCCGCGAGAGCACCTGCACCACGCGGCGGATCTCGGAATCGCGGCCGATCACCGGGTCCAGCGCGCCCGAGCGTGCCCGATCCGTCAGGTCGACGCCGTACTTCTCCAGCGCCTGGTAGGTCTCCTCGGGGTTCTGGGTGGTGACCTTGCCCGGGCCGCGGACCCGCTCGAACGCCTCCAGCAGCGCCTCGGGTGCGGCTCCGGCGTCGTTGAGGAGCCGCGCCGCCTCGCCGCCGTCGGCGGCCAGTCCCACCAGCAGGTGCTCGGTGGAGACGAACTCGTCCTCCATCTGCTGGGCGCGCTGGGCAGCGGTGTTCAGCGAGACGATCAACCGGCGGGCGCTCTGCGGTGCGCCGACGGTGCTGCCGGCGGCCGCGGGCAGCCCGGCGACGGCCTGCTCGGTCTTGGCCGCGAGGTCGTCCGGGGACGCGCCGACCTCCTTGAGCAGCGGGCGGATGATCCCCTCGCCCTGGTTCAGCAGGGCGGCGAGCAGGTGCACCGGCTCGACCTGCGGGTTGCCGTCCGTGGTGGCCCGCCGCATCGCCGTCGACACGGCTTCCTGGCTCTTGGTGGTGAGTTTGTAGTTCATGCGTCGCCGCCCCCTTCGCGCGTGATCGCTATGCGGTTTTCATAGAGGTGCCGTGGTGTCGGCGCGAAAGCCGTCCGGTGGAGTCCGCCGGGTCCGCCCCACCGTTTGCTTCCGCGGTCGGGCACGGGCCTCCCTCGCCGACCGCCCGCGGCGGCCGGCACGACCCGGCGGAATTCGCTACTGGTCCGGCTCGGGCGGAGGAGAGGTGTTGAAGATCGTCAGCCGGGTGCGCCGCACCGGCAGCAGTTCGCCGCCTGTGCTCTCGCCCGCGGAGGAGCGCCGCGCGACTGCCGAACGGGCCGCGTCCAGCTCGTTGCGCAGGTGGAACACGTGCTCGTGCAGCTTTTCCACCTCGTCCTCCAACTCCAGGATGCGCTTGATCCCGGCGAGGTTGATGCCTTCCTCCTGGGAGAGCCGCTGCACCTCACGCAGCGTCCGGATGTCGCGCATGGAGTAGCGCCGCCCGCGCCCGGAGGCCCGGCCCGGCGAGACCAGGCCCAGCCGGTCGTACTGGCGCAGCGTCTGCGGATGCAGCCCGGACAGCTCGGCGGCCACCGAGATCACATAGACCGGGATGTCGTCGCCCAGCCCCGGATTGGTCATGACATTCACATCCCCTTCGCGCGCGTCTCCAGACCGCTGCGCGGGTCCTGCTCCGCGGTCGCGGCGCGGAACTTCTCCAGTGCCTCGCGGGCGTCGCCGCTGAGGCTCTGCGGCACCGACACCTCGACGGTGACCAGAAGGTCGCCTGCCGTGCCGTCCCGCCGAGCGGTTCCCTTGCCGCGGACGCGGAACGTGCGCCCGTTGGGGGTTCCCGGCGGGATCTTGACCGTGACCGGCAGACCGTTGAGCGTCGGCACCCGGACATCGGCGCCGAGCACGGCCTCGGGGAAGGTCACCGGGACGTTGATCGTCAGGTTGTCGCCGGACTTGCCGAACACGGGGTGCGGCTGCACATGTACCACCACATAGAGGTCTCCGGCCGGTCCACCGTGTTCGCCCGGCGCTCCTTTGCCCTTGAGCCGGATCCGCTGGCCGTCGGAGACGCCCGCGGGGATCCGCGCCTGGATGGTGCGGGTGCTCTTGCCGCGCCCGCTGCCGTTGCAGGTGGGGCAGGGGTCGTCGACGACGAGCCCGCGCCCCTTGCACTCGCTGCAGGGCTCCGACAGCGAGAATCCGCCCAGATTCTGGTTCTCGTGCCCGGTGCCCGAGCACCTCGGGCACACCCGCGGCGCCGTGCCGGCCTTGGCGCCGGTGCCCTTGCAGGTGCCGCACGCGGCGTCGCTGCTGAGCTGGAACGACCGGGTGAGACCGGTGGCCGCCTCGGCGAAGGACAGCCGTGTCTCGGTCTCGACGTCGGACCCGCGCCGGGGCTGGGTCGTGGTCCGGCCGCGGCCGCCGAACAGCCCGCCGAACAGGTCGCTCAGCCGCTCGCCGCCCCCGCCGGGCTGGCCGCCCCCCTGGCCGAACAGGTCGCCCAGGTCGAAGCCGCCCGCACCGGTGTTTCCGCCGGGCCGGTAGGAGCCGCCGAAGAGGGACCGGGCGTCGTCGTACTCCTTGCGCCGCTTCTCGTCGCTGAGCACGTTGTAAGCCTCGGAGATCTCCTTGAAGCGCTCCTCGGCCTGGGGGTCGCCGGTGTTGGCGTCGGGGTGGTTCTCACGCGCGAGCTTGCGATAGGACTGCTTGATCTCGTCCTGCGAGGCGGTCTTTGAGACTCCGAGGACCTTGTAGTAGTCCTTCTCCAGGTAGTCCTTGGTGCTCATCGACGTCTGCCTTCTCCCGCTTCGCGCTCTGGGTCGAATGGTCCCGGGCACCGGCCCCCGAGGCCCGCCGCGGCGGGCCGTCCGGTGTCCGAGCGCCCCGGGCGCCGCTCGGGCGCCCGGGGCTCGGCGGTTCACTGGTTGTCGCCACCGGTCCCGCCGGGCTGGTCGGGACCGGGCTCCTCGGTCGAGGCGCCCGGCTCGTCCGCCCCCGGTTGCGATTCGGCGGATTCCGCGGCCTCAGCGGCATCGTCCCCAGGACCCGCGACCACCACGCGTGCGGGGCGCAGAACGCGCTCGCCGATGGTGTAACCGGGCTGGAAGACCTCGATGACCGTGGGCACCGTGGCGTCGGGCGAGGGGACCATGGTCAGGGCCTCGTGGACGTTCGGGTCGAACTCGTCGCCCTGCTCGCCGTACTTCTTCAGCCCCAACTTGGTGACCAGCGCCTCCAGGGACTCGCCGACGGACTTGAAACCGCCGGTGAGCTCGTCGTGCTCCCGCGCCCGGCCGATGTCGTCGATGATCGGCAGGAGTTCGCCGACCACCTGGGCCATGGCCTGCTCGCGCACGGCCACGCGGTCGCGCTCGACGCGCTTGCGGTAGTTGGCGTACTCCGCCTGGATCCGCTTGAGGTCGTTGGTCAGCTCCACGACGTGCTCGCGGGCCTTGAGGAGCTCGCCTTCCTCGGCTGCACCGTCGACGACGACGGGCTCCTCCTCCTCGACGACCTCGACGTCGGCCTCAGGGGAGTCGGGAGCGACGCCCTCGGCGCCCGCGGCTCCCTCGGGCGTGCGGAGCTCGCCGGTCTCGGGGTCTATGCGACGCCTGTCGCGGACCACCGGTCCCTGCTGCTCCTCGCCGTTTTCGTTCTCCGGCAGCGCCATTGGCTGCGCCTCCCTTGACTTGCCTCTCGGCCGATCAGGCGTTGCCGTCCTTCTTGTTCTCCTCGTCGACGATCTCGGCGTCCACGACGTCGTTGTCGTCGTTCTGCGCCTGCTCGCCGGACGCGGCGTCCTCGGCGCCGGCGCCCTGCTCGCCCTGGCCGTAGATGGAGGAGCCGATCTTCTGGCTGGCCAGCGCAACCTTCTCGCTCGCCTGGCGGATCACCTCGATGTCGGTGCCCTCCAGGGCCTGCTTCAGCTCGCCGACGGCGGACTCGGTCTCGGACTTGACGTCGGCCGGGATCTGCTCCTCGTTGTCCTTGATGACCTTCTCGGTCTGGTGGACCAGCGACTCCGCGTTGTTGCGGACCTCGGCCTCTTCGCGGCGCTTGCGGTCCTCCTCGGCGTACTGCTCGGCCTCGCGGACCATCTTGTCGATCTCGTCCTGGCTCATGGCCGAGCCGCCGGAGATGGTGACCGACTGCTCCTTGCCCGTGCCCATGTCCTTGGCGGTCACGTTCACGATGCCGTTGGCGTCGATGTCGAAGGTCACCTCGACCTGGGGCACGCCGCGCGGCGCCGGCGGCAGACCGGTCAGGTCGAAGACGCCGAGCTTCTTGTTGTACTGCGCGATCTCGCGCTCGCCCTGGTAGACCTGGATCTGCACCGAGGGCTGGTTGTCGTCGGCGGTGGTGAAGATCTCCGAGCGCTTGGTCGGGATGGTCGTGTTCTTCTCGATCAGCTTGGTGAACACGCCGCCCTTGGTCTCGATACCCAGCGACAGCGGGGTGACGTCCAGCAGCAGGACGTCCTTCACCTCGCCCTTGAGCACACCGCCCTGCAGCGCGGCGCCGATGGCCACGACCTCGTCGGGGTTGACACCCTTGTTGGGCTCCTTGCCGCCGGTCAGCTCCTTGACAAGTTCCACGACCGCGGGCATGCGGGTGGAGCCGCCGACCATCACCACGTGGTCGATCTTGTCGACGCTGATGCCGGCGTCCTTGATGACCTGGTGGAAGGGCTGCTTGGTGCGGTCCAGCAGGTCGGAGGTCAGCCGCTGGAACTCCGCGCGGGTCAGCTTCTCGTCGAGGTGCAGCGGGCCCTCGGAGGAGGCGGTGATGTAAGGCAGGTTGATGGCCGACTCGCTGGAGCTGGACACCTCGATCTTGGCCTTCTCCGCCGCCTCGCGCAGGCGCTGCAGCGCCATCTTGTCCTTGGACAGGTCGACGCCGTTGTTGTTCTTGAAGCGCTCGACCATCCAGTCGACGATCGCCTGGTCCCAGTCGTCGCCGCCGAGGTGGTTGTCGCCGTTGGTGGCCTTCACCTCGACAACGCCGTCGCCGACCTCCAGCAGGGAGACGTCGAAGGTGCCGCCACCGAGGTCGTAGACCAGGATGGTGGCCTCGTCCTCCTTCTCCAGGTGGTAGGCCAGCGCCGCGGAGGTGGGCTCGTTGATGATGCGCAGGACGTTCAGGCCCGCGATCGTGCCGGCTTCCTTGGTGGACTGGCGCTGGGCGTCGGAGAAGTAGGCCGGCACGGTGATGACGGCGTCGGTGACCTCTTCGCCCAGGTATGCCTCGGCGTCGCGCTTGAGCTTCTGCAGCACGAACGCGCTGATCTGCTGGGAGTTGAACTCCTTGTCGTCGATCTCGGTCTTCCAGTCGGTGCCGATGTGGCGCTTCACCGAGCGGATGGTCCGGTCGACGTTGGTTACCGCCTGGCGCTTGGCGACCTCGCCCATCAGCACCTCGCCGTTCTTGGCGAAGGCAACGACGGACGGAGTGGTCCGGGCGCCTTCGGCGTTGGCGATGACCGTGGGCTCGCCGCCCTCCAGGACCGAGACGACCGAGTTCGTCGTCCCCAGGTCGATACCGACCGCACGTGCCATGAGTACGTTCCTCCGTCAGAGTTGAGTCTTACAGGCACAAGTTTGCTTCGCGGCTCGTATGCTGTCAAATCACTTGAGTCGCCGCGGCTCAATGCCTTTCTCCGCCTCTACCAACGGCCGGACCACGGCGTTTGTTCCCGCCGCGGACGGCCGCTCCCGGTGTTTCCGGGGTCCTCCAGGGGGATCTCAGGGCTCGGTCAGGGCAAGGTCCGGCGGCGGCTCAGGGTGCGCACCGCGGTGCGGGTGCGCCGTGCGCGGGAGTGGGCGGGGCCGCGCGTGCGCCGGGTGCGCGGGACCGTGCAGTCGCCGGTGCGTGCGCGCGGGGGCGCGCCCGGGGGCAGGTGCGCACGCCCGGCGGGTGATGATGGTCGCGGGAGCGTGCCGCCGCCGGTCGGGGAGTGGACAAGGGCAGGTGGTCCCGCCGATTCGGGCGGCCGGCCCGTCTTCTAACGTGGGAGGCCGCGGCTTCGGCGGCGCCGTACCAGGGGCGGCGGACCCACCAGGCATTACTGGCTAGTAACATTTGGTGGGCCTCCGATGTGTGGCGCATCGGGGAACGACAGCAGGATGGGAGGCCGCGGGCGATGCTCTACATCGTTCTGGGGATCATCACGACCCTCTTCGCCGTGGTCGGGGTCGCCATGTGGGCGTTCGGCATCCGCCGGATGGTGCAGACGATCCGTCTGGGCCAGCCGGCCGAGAGCGGGCGCACCGGTCCCTTCGGCAGGCGACTGACGACCACGTTGATCGAGGTGCTCGGGCACAACCGGATGCTCAAGCGGCCGTGGGTGGGGGTGGCCCACTGGTTCGTGATGGTGTCCTTCCCGCTGCTGGTGTTTACCGTCGCCGAGGCGCACGGCGAGGTGTGGGACCCGCACTTCCACCTGCCGATCATCCACGACTGGACGGTCTACGGGCTGTTCATCGAGCTCATCGCCGGGCTCGGGCTGATCGCCATCCTGGGCCTGGCCGCCTACCGCCAGATCAAGGGCCCCCGCCGCCTCGGGCGCGACTCCCGCTTCGCCAACTCGGTGCACTGGACGGCCTACTACGTCGAGGCCTACATCGTCGCGCTGCTGGTCGCCATCTTCGTGATCCGCGGCTTCAAGGTCGCCATGGGCGACTTCCCCTTCCCCGTGTGGGCCACGCCGATCTCGCACGCGCTGGGCGAGGTCCTGCCGCCCAGCGAGCCGGCTCTCGCCCTGGTCGCCGCCTTCAAGCTGATCATCTCCTGGATGTTCTTCATGGTCCTGGCCGTGGTGCTGACCATGGGCATCGGCTGGCACCGCTTCACCGCGCCGTTCAACATCTACTTCAAGCGCGACCCCGAGGGCGCTCCGGCGCTGGGCGCGGCCAAGCCGATGATGGACGCGACCGGCAAGAAGCCGCTGGACTTCGAGGAGGCCGACCCCGACGAGGACCCCTTCGGCGTCGGCAAGGTCGAGGACTTCACCTGGAAGGGCCTGCTCGACTTCACCACCTGCACCGAGTGCGGCCGCTGCCAGTCGCAGTGCCCGGCCTGGAACACCGGCAAGCCGCTCTCGCCGAAGAAGCTCGTCACCGACCTGCGCGACCACGCCTACGCCAAGGCGCCCTACCTGATGCAGGGAGTCACCGAGGAGACACCCGACATCCACGACGACGTGCTCTCCCTGCTCGGCAAGCCCCTGGTGGGCACCGAGGAGGAGGGCGGCATCATCCACCCCGACGTCCTGTGGTCCTGCACCAACTGCGGCGCCTGCGTCGAGCAGTGCCCGGTCGACATCGAGCACATCGACCACATCATGGACATGCGCCGCTACCAGGTGATGATCGAGTCCAGCTTCCCCTCCGAGGCCAACACCCTGCTGAAGAACCTGGAGAACAAGGGCAACCCGTGGGGCATGGCCGAGGACCGGCGCATGGACTGGATGGCCGAGTTGGACTTCGACGTCCCGGTGGTCGAGGACACCCTGCCCGAAGGCACCGAGTACCTGTTCTGGGTGGGCTGCGCCGGTGCGCTGGAGGACCGTGCGAAGAAGACCACCAAGGCCATCGCCGAGCTGCTGCACATGGCCGGGGTGAAGTTCGCGGTCCTGGGCGGCATGGAGGCGTGCACAGGCGACCCCGCGCGGCGGCTGGGCATGGAGTACGTGTTCCAGATGCTCGCCCAGCAGAACGTCGAGACGCTCAACGAGGCCGGCGTCACCAAGATCGTGGCCAGCTGCCCGCACTGCTTCAACACCCTGGGCAACGAGTACCCGCAGCTGGGCGGCGAGTACGACGTCGTCCACCACAGCCAGCTGCTGGCCAAGCTGGTGGAGGAGGGCCGCCTCACCCCGGTCCAGCCGATCGAGGAGAACATCACCTACCACGACCCCTGCTTCCTGGGGCGGCACAACAAGGTCTACACGCCGCCGCGGGAGATCATGGCGCAGGTTCCCGGCATCACCACCAAGGAGATGCACCGGCACAAGGAGCGCGGCTTCTGCTGCGGCGCGGGCGGCGCGCGCATGTGGATGGAGGAGCGCATCGGCAAGCGCATCAACACCGAGCGGGTCGACGAGGCGCTGACCACCGACCCCGACACGGTCTCGACCGCCTGCCCGTTCTGCCAGGTGATGCTGGGCGACGCCATCAACGAGAAGAAGTCGCAGGGCGAGGCCAAGGAGTCGCTGGAGGTCGTGGACGTCTCCCAGCTGCTGCTGCGCTCGGTCAAGGCCGACGCCGCCCCGGCGCAGGAGCAGGCGGAGAAGGCTTAGCGGCCGGGAGCGGCGGAGGTTGTCCGCAGGCAGGCCGGGTTGCCGCCCTTCGGACGGCCTCCGCCGGTGCACCGGCGCCGCAGGGCCGCGCCCCGGGAAGACCGCCTCTCGGGGTGCGGCCCTGCCGCGCCGGCCGGCCCGTACACGCGGGCCGCAGGCTCAGCCCGCGTGGTGCGGACGCGCGGCGCGGCCGCCCAGTCGGCGGCGCGCCTGCTCGGGCACGGGCGGGTGCACACCCAGGACGATGTCGATCTCCTCGTAGGTGAGCCGCCGGTCCGACCCGGCGACGGCGATGAGTAGTTCGGCGTAGAGCTCGATCTCCGCCATGGCCACGTGGTCGTGGAGGCGCACGTCGGGATCCATGCGCGCCCACCTCCATCGACAGCACCGCGGGGGCGCGAACCGCCCAGGACTCGAGAACGCGGGAGGCGGCCTCACGTATCCCCGGGTCGGAAGCCGACCAACGTGGGATCCCGCCGGAGACATCCCGCACTCTTAAGGCTACGTCCGGGTAGCCCGCCGCCGCATGACCCAGACGGGTCATTCTCAGAACCACGTTCGAGTAGTCATCCGGCGGTATGCACGCAGGGTCACTGCGCGCCGACAGAACTAGGCCGTGGTTAAGAACGCCGGTCTGCCGGGAAGCGGGTCGCCTGGCGGGGAACGACGGGCACCGAGGACAGCGCCGGGTGGGGCCCTGCGGTTGCCGGGTCGGGTGCTCGCCGGTGGCGCGCCCGGCGGGGGCGGCGTTCGGCCGCCGTAAACTCGGCGCGGCTTGACCCGTCTATCGCGAACTTATGGTCGCAGGAAAGCGTATTCCGCGGCCATAAGTTCGCGATCATCGCCGGATGAACCGGCATAGGGGACCTACCGGCGCCGGTAGGTCGGCTGGGTACCGCCGTGTCCCCTGCCGGGACCGGTGCGGGGATGGCACCTCGGGGCGACACCGAAGCCGATGCCACCGCACGTACGTGCAACTCGTGGTCATGATCCGGCCGCATGGCCCCCGCCAACTGCCCCGCCGCGCGCCGGCACCGGCGGGCACCCGACCCGGTAACCGCAGGCCCCTCCCACCGCCGCCCTCGCCGCTTCCCAGCGAGACCACCCGCTACCCGGCAGACCATCAAGGCCACCCAGCGGCCCCGGGCCGCCCCGTCGGGTGCTCGACCGGCGGACATCCGGACCGGTGATCGCGGGTCCGGCCCCGCTGCCATCGTTGCCGCCGCCTTTCCGATAGACCACCCGCTACCCGGCAGACCATCAAGGCCGCACAGCAGACCGGAGCCGCCTCGCCGGCCGCCGACACCGGCGGGCACCCGGCCCGGCGAACGCGGGCCCGGCCATCCGCTGTTCCCGCTGCCGCGTTCCCTTCGAGTCCGCCCGGCACCCGGCAGGCCGACAAAGCCGACCACAAGGCCAACGGCAAGGCCCACGACAAAGCCGCCCAGCCGATTGGAGCGCCCCTCCCCACGCACCGCCACCGGCGGTTCCCGTTCCCCCCGACCAGCGGGCCCGGCCGCCACCGGCCCCCGGTGCCCGCTGCTCCCCGTCGATCAGCCCGCCGCCCCACCAGGGCAAGTCCGCGTAGCGGATTCGAGCCGCACGGCCCGGCCGCCCATGGGAGCCGGATCGATCCAGCACTTCTTAACACGGCTCGGTGCTCCGGTCCGCCGGTACATTTCCGTCGCGTGGCCGCGGCGCCCGCCCCACGTCCGAAACTGGGTCCGCCGGGTGTTCCAGTGGTCAGACCGGACAGGGCGTGCGAACATCGGGGCGTGCACTATCACGGGTACTTCTGGCGCGGATCCGACGCAGACCGCTCGCGCAGGGCACGTGACGCCCATCCCGACGGACCCCATTTCACCTCCGCCGATGTGCCCCCCGTCAAGATGTGCTGGTGGTTGCGCAAACCCGCGGACATGATCGCGGGCACCTGGGGCGACGCCGACGGCGCTGCCGCGTGGATGGTTTCGCAGTACGAGAAGGTGCGTTCCGAGATCGACGGACCGGACGCATTCTGGTCACCCGCCGGCGACCGCTACACGGCCGCGCTGCGCGATATGGCCGACGGCCGCGACCTCACCTGGCAGTACCAGCTCGGCGGCGACGAACGCGCGTTCGTCGCCGTGATCGCCTGCTCACCCAACACCTGGGACGCCGAAGCCCCCTGCCCGCTGGAGCGCGAGGAACGCTAGCCCCGCGGCGGATCGGCCGCCGGATCGGCTGGGGAGCACCGGGCCTCCGACGCGGGGAAACGCGTCGCCTGCAGCCGATCCGATCGGACGCCCGGTCCTAGCATCCGGCGGAGCCCTTCCGACTCCCTCCGCCGGTGGAGTACTCGCGGTCCACCGAGCGCTGCAAGAGGTCGCAGGTGTGCTGGAACTCCTCCTGCAGCCTCGCGGCCTCGACGAGCAGAGTGCCGTACGGGCTCGACCGGTCCGTGACGAGGAACTCGATGTCCTCGGCGCCGTCGCTGAGCCGCTGGGCGTAGTTCCGGGCCTGCTCCGCCAGCGAGCACAGGTGCCTGGCCTGCTCCACGAGGCGGCTCTCGTCGATCGCGCTGAGCTCTTCGGTGATCTCGGCGAGCGCCGCGAGAAGGTCGGCGTAGTGCCCGAGGAACTCCGTGCGCCGGGGGCCTTCACCGGTCTCCGATACCGACATGTCGAGGGTGCGGGTGACCGAAGCCAGCTGGTAGGAGACGCGTTCGAGGGCGTCGACCACACCCGCGTAGCCGGTGAACGTGTGCCGCCGGTACTGCCGGCTCAGCAGCTTGCGCGGGTTGTAGTAGACGCTCTCCTCAGCCGTGCGCACCGCGCTTCGGGCTTGGGCGACCGTGCCCTCCATCCGGTTGGCGCGCCGCCGCCACTGCCGCGTGCGGTCCTCGTCCAGTTCCCCTTCCCGCAGGGCCGGGTGGATGTCCGTGAGCAGGTCGCACACCGACTGCGCGAGGGAGCGGACGCCGTACTCGGCGCTGCGGAACCGCATCGGGGGCACCACCAGCAGGTTGACCAGCACGCCGACGGTGCAGCCGATGGCGACCAGCGCGATGATCCACCCGAGCTGCGCGGCGCGTTCCATGGTGCTGGTCGCCGTGATGTAGAGGGCGAAGGCGAAGAACGCCGCCGTGACCACCTGCGAGCCCTGCGACCCCAGGCGCGGCCAGCGCCCGATGACCAGCGCGATCACCGCGACGAGGACGAAGGTCACCAGGTTCGGGCCGGCGACGAAGCCCACGATGCCCTGGACGGCGACCCCGGCGCCGACGGCGCCGAGGTAGCGGAGCGCCTGGGAGAACGACTGGTAGACGGTGACCTGGATCATCAGCACCGCGGAGAACGGCGCGAAGGCCGGGGCCTGTGCGCTCAGCACGGAATAGGAGATGACCCAGGCGATCGTGGCGGCGAGCGTGCTCTTGCCGATCATCAGCAGCGTGTGCCGCTCGTGCCCGTCCGATCCCGCGCGCCGGAACCACTGGCCGATACGCGATCCGAGGTTCAGGGAGGGTGGTTGCCTCCCCGACCGCGCCGAGGGCCGCTGCCGGGCGTCCGCTGCGTCCTCGCTTCCCATATCCGTGCTGTTAACCGGATCGAAGCGAGGCATGTGCTGCACATTCGGTGATTTTTCCGACGCACGGTGTCGCAACCCCGGCGGTGCTCAGGTACGGCGCTCGGTGGTGCCGATCCAGGTGACCTCGCGATGGCGCGCGGCGTAGCGGGCGTACTTCTCCGGTGTCTCGGCGAACCCCGCCTTGTCGTCGTCGGTCAACTCACGCACGACCTTGCCCGGCAGCCCCGCCCACAGGGTGCCCTCCGGGACCTCCTTGCCCGGCGGTACCAGGGCCCCGGCGGCCACTAGGGCTCCCGCTCCCACGCGGGCGCCGCCCAGCACGATCGCGCCGATACCGATCAGGGCCCCCTCGCCGATCTCCGCGCCGTGCACCATGGCCTTGTGCCCCAGGCTCACCCGGTCGGCCAGCACGGCGGGCTCGCCCGGGTCGGAGTGCAGCCCGCACTGGTCCTGGATGTTGCAGGTCTGCCCGATGACGATGTCCTCGGTGTCGGCGCGCAGCACCGAGCCGTACCAGATGCTGCTGGTGGCCCCGATGCGCACTCGGCCCACGACCACGGCGCCGGGAGCGACCCAGGCGTCCGGGTGGATGTCGGGCTCTCCGAACGGGGCGTCCCCGACGAGCGGAGCGGACACGGGCACCTCCTTGCGGCCATAACGAGCGGCGATCCGTACCGGAAATGCCGCACACCGGCCCCGAGTCGCCGTGAACGGGCATACCTTAGTAGTGCGGTGAGCACTGCGGCAGGGCGGCGCGCCGCCTACGGGCGATCCGTCCAGGCTATTGAGCGGGAGGTGTAGCGGCCATTACCGTAGTCGCCTCCCCCGGTGTTCACTACATCACACTTCGCACGCGATTCGGGATCTCTGTTGCGGTTTCCCATCACACCGCCAAGCTTGGGGAATGAATGTCATTGACGTGTATTCCGGGTGTTATGGGAATGATAGGCAGGGAGTCCGGCCACCATCCCATTGGCAGCCAACCTGGTTGATTAGGACATGAACGAGCACAGCGCAGAGATCTTGCCGAACTTCCTACGTGAGGAAGCCTTCCCGACCGAGAAGCGCGGCTACAGCAAGCGCCAGGTCGACGACTACGTGGTCCGCACGCACAACCAGACCCGCGACCTGCAGGAACGGCTGGCGCGCGCCCACGACGAGCTGGAGCAGATCCGCCGCGAGTTGGCCGAGGCCAAGGAACAGGCCGCGGTCAAGCCGGAGCACGAACAGATCAGCGAACGCATGTCCAGCATCCTTCGCATAGCAGAGGAAGAGGCGAAGGAGAAGCGCAGCAAGATCGACGGTGAGGTCGACTCCATCCGCGGCAAGGCCGAGGAAGAGGCGGCCAAGCGGCTGAAGGACGCCGAGGACCACGCCGAGCGCGTCGTCTCCAGCGCGCGCTCCGAGGCCAACGAGATGGTGTCGACGGCCAAGCAGGAGGCCGAGCAGCTGCGCGCCCAGTCCGAGGAGGAGACCCAGCGCCGCGTCAGCGACGCCGAGGCCCGCGCCAAGAAGATCAACGACACCGCCGATCGCCGCCTGGCAACGCTCACGGCCACGCACAACGAGGCGGTCCGCCGACTCGGCGACATGCACGGCACCCTGGCCGAGCTGCTCGACGCCGAGAAGAAGTCGGGGCCGCTGGAGACCGGCCTGTCCCAGGCCGAGGTCGCCGCCGAGCAGGAGGCCGCGGCCGAGTCCGGGCAGCACGTCAAGCCGTCCGACCGCCAGCAGCAGGAAGGGCCCCGGCAGCAGCAGCCCGATCAGTCGGGCCAGCCGGGCCAGCCCGGTCGGCAGCAGACACGCCAGGGGGAGCCGCCTCAGCAGGGTCAGCGGCCGCAGCCGACCGGTCAGCAGGGTCAGCAGCAGAGCCAGGACCAGGGTCAGGGTCGCCAGCCGGCCAAGCAGAGTGCACAGGCCGTGACCCCGCAGCCGCCGCCCGCGGCCGCGGGCCACCACGGCGAGTCCGGGGGGAACCCGGCTGTGGGCCAGCACCAGGCGCGCTCCGGCGCCGGGGAGGACGAGACCACGATGAAGGTCGGTCCGGCCGCCCAGCCGCTGGACGTGGCCGACGAGTCCACGGTCCGCCTCGACCCGGCTCCGCCGACCGGCGGAGGGGGCGAGGGCATCGCCTCGCAGCCGCTCCGGCAGGCGCCGCGCCCGCAGGGGGCGCCCTACGGCGGCCCCGCGCCGCACCAGGCACAGCAACCACGCCAGGCACAGCAACCGCAGCAGAGCGGCCAGTCCCAGCAGGGCCAGGCACCGCCTCAGCCGGGCAACGACCCCGGTATCACGGCCATCCACCAGCGGTCCGAGGCGGGGCAGGGCAACCGGCCCGACGAGCCGGATGCGACCGAGGGAGTGCGCATCATCAAACCGTGACCCGGTGAGGTCCGCTCGGCGGCGGAATCCATCGCGTGCGAGCGCCGCCTGCGCGGACCGGCGGGAGCCGGGCCGGTCCGGACTGGATTCGCTCATGTCCGCACTCGTGGCGGGGGCGCCGACGCCCCCGCCACGAGTCGTTTGTCCTGGCATAAGGGGCGACGTCGGGCTTTGCGCAGGTGTCGGCTACGATGCCGAACGCCATGATTATCCGCTCGGCCATCCGGTCTGACCTCGGTGCGATCCTGCGGCTCCTCCGCGAACTCGGGGACAGCGCCCCTGCGCACAGCAGCGGCGTCCGCATGTCCTCCGCAGCCGTGCGCGCCTGGACCCGGATGGAGAACGACCCGGACCGCTCGGTCCTGGTCGCCGAGCGCCGCGGCCAGATCATCGGCACCCTGGACCTGCTGGTCGTCGCCAACCTCACGCACGACGCGCAGTCCTGGGCGATCGTCGACAACCTGGTGGTCGACCCGATCGCCCGGCGAGGCGGCGTGGGCCGCGCCCTGCTGGAGGAGGCCGTCGACCGCGCCGCACGGGTCGGCTGCTACAAGATCGAGCTGCTGTCGCACGAGAGCCGCGCCGGTGCGCACGCCTTCTACACCGCTGTCGGGTTCGCGAACTCCGCCGAGGGGTTCCGCCGCTACATCTGATCCGGGTACCGGCGCTCCGTTCGTCGCCGATCCGCCCCGCACGGGAGGCGGCAGCGCGCACCCTGCCCGCCGCAGAGGTGCGACGCGCTGCGGGCCGCCGGAGGCCGCTGGGCGAACCGAGCCGGCCTCAGTCCCCCTCGCCTGATCCCCGCGAGCGTCCGGAGCGCAGCGGGACCTGCTTGAAGAACAGCACGATGGCGAACGCCACCGCCGCGATCGGCATGCCCAGGGTGAACACGGTGTGCATCGCGTCGCTGAAGGCCTGGATCACCGCCTCCTGCGCAGCGGGGGGCAGCGCGTGGATCGCGTCGGGCGAGCCGGTCGCCGAGTCCGGCAGTTGCCCCGCGCCCGCACCCGCTCCGACCCGCTCGGCGAACTCCGCAAGCTCGTCGTGCAGCCGGTTGGTCATCACCGAGCCGAACGCGGCCACGCCTATCGCGCCGCCGAGGTTGCGGAAGAAGGAGACCGCCGATGTCGCCGAGGCCAGGTCCGCCCGCTTGACGGCGTTCTGCGTGGCGAGGATGAGAATCTGCATGCACATCCCCAGCCCCAGGCCGATCTGGCCGACGCCGGCGCCGACCAGGACGAGGCTGGAGTCGACGTCCAGCCGCGTCAGGGTGAAGAAGCCGCTCAGGATGAGCAGCGTCCCCACCGTCGGGAAGATCTTCCACTTGCCGGTGTGGCTGACTGCGAAGCCCGAGCTGACCGAGGCCACCAGCAGGCCGAGCACCATGGGCAGCGTCATGAGTCCGGAGGCCGTGGGGCTGAGCTCCTGCACGATCTGCAGGTACTGCGGCAGGTAGATCATCACGCCGAACATGCTCATGCCCACCGTGGCCGAGGCCAGCGAGCCGAGTACGAACGTGCGGTTGCGGAACAGGTGCGGCGGCAGAATGGGGTCCTGCGCGCGCAGTTCGACGAGCACGGCGGCGACGATCAGCACCACCGCTGCGGCGATCAGGCCGTAGGAGGGGGTGGAGGTCCACGCGAACTCCTGACCGCCGAGGCTCAGCAGCAGCATGACCGCGCTCGCGGCGCCGACGATGCAGGTGGCGCCCCACCAGTCGATGCGCTTGTCCGGGCGCGGCCGCGCGGGCAGCTTGAGCAGTCGCTGGATGACGACGAAGGCCACCACGGCAAGCGGCACGGTGATGAAGAAGCACCAGCGCCAGCCCAGCGGGCTGTCGACCAGGAACCCGCCGAGCAGCGGGCCGCCGACGGTCGCGATGCCGAAGACCGAGCCGAGGAAGCCGGAGTAGCGTCCGCGCTCACGCGGGGCGACGACGTCGCCCAGGATGATCTGGGGCAGCGCGGCGAGTCCCCCTGTGCCGATGCCCTGGAAGAAGCGTGCGGTGATGAGCCAGGTCATGTCGTGGGCGAAACCGGCGGCCACCGACGAGCCGATGAAGATCACCAGCGCGATCTGGAAAAGCAGCTTGCGGCCCCAGACGTCGGAGAGCTTGCCCCACACCGGCGTCGACGCGGTCATCGTGAGCAGGGTTGCGCTGGCCACCCAGGACAGCCGGTCCTGGCCGCCGAGTTCGCCGACGATGGTGGGCAGCGCTGTGCCCACGATCGACGTCGTGAGCATCGAGGTCAGCATGGCCAGCATCAGACCGATGAGGATCTCGATGATCTGGCGCCGGGAGTAGTTCGCCGGCGCTTCGTCTGCCGCCGTTTGGGCGGGCTCCCCCTGCACCGCCCCCGTCTGCCCGTCCGCTCCGGCTAAGCGTCGCTCCACGTTCGCACTACTCCTCGTTCGTCGCCCCGTGCCGGTGCCGCCGGCGGCCTCGGCGGGCGCGAGCGAGCGGTCGCAGGCCGGGGCCGGGCATGGCGAGCACGTCCCCTGGGGCGGGGACGGTTCGGTGGTAATCTCCCACTCAGGTATAAGTAAACAGTGTTGACTTGTCAAGCGGGGGCGCTATAGTGCGGGGAGCCGCGCACGAGAGGCCGCGCTGAGCAGGTGCTCCGCCGCGGCTGCAGCATGGGAGCCCGCCGATGAACCAGCCGGACGCCGCCGACGCCTGCCAAGGGCGGGCGCGCGACCGCGAGGCGACGCGCCAGCGCATCCTCGACAGCGCCCGCGACCTGTTCACGCGGGAGGGCTACGCGCAGGTGTCCTCGCGGCGCATCGCCGCCGAGGCCGGGGTCAACGTCGCTCTCATCAACCGCTATTTCGGTGCCAAGCGCGGTCTGCTGGCCGAGGTCATCGCCGAGGACGCCGCCTTTCCGGGGCTGTTCGAGGGCGACCGGGCCACGCTTCCGCGGCGCATCGCCGACCACGTGGTCAACCGCACGCTGGGCGCGGGGACGCCGCTGCAGCGCGCGCTTGTGCATTCGTCGGGGGACCCGGATCTGCAGTCGGTGTACCAGGAGCGGCTGCAGAGCGCGATCATCGGGCCGCTGGCCGACTACCTCGGCGGCCCCGAGGCCCAGGCGCGGGCCGCGCTGGTCGCGTCACTGCTGATCGGCGTGGCCAGCGTGCGGCGCATGGGCGGGGCCGAGCCGCTGAAGGCACACGAGCCCGAAGCACTGACCCGGCGGCTGACCGGAGTCGTCGAACGCTGCCTGGAGGAGTGAGCGCCGCCCCTTCCCGCGGGTTCCGCAGAGTGCGGGGCGGGTGTGACGGGTGACGCATGCGGCGTTCAGCCGATTCTAGCGAGGAGCCCCGGCTCTGCAGAGCCGGGAGGAATCGCTTCTCATCACGGCCCTGCCCCGAATACGAGCACGCCTGCGGATTTCGGCGTTCGGCCCCCATCGGGGCGGCGGTGATCGTAGGATCGCCGCTGTGCAGCTCGTCGTGCAGGTCAAACTGGTGCCCGATGCCGCACAGGCGTCCGCGCTGTCAGCGACCCTGCGCACCCTCAACGAGGCCGCCAACCGGGTCTCGGCGGTGGCCTTCGAGCTCGGTGTGCCGCGCGAGTACGAGCTGCGCAAGCACACCTACGCCGACCTGCGCTCCCAAGGTCTGGGCGCCCAGGCGGCCCAGCACACCATCAAGAAGGTCCGCGACGCCTACACCACGCTGGCGGCCGATATCCGGGCCGGCCACCTCGGCACACCTGGCAGCAAGCGCCGCCGAAAGGCCGAGTCCGCGCCGGTCGCCTTCCGGCCCGAGGCCGCCCCACCCCTTCGACGACCGGTGTTTGAGCTGGCGCTACGACCAGCGGACCGTCTCCGTCTGGACCACCGCGGGCCGGTTGAAGAACGTGGGCTTCGCCTGCGCACCGGAGGCGCTCAAGATGTTGGTAGAGCACCGGCAGGGCGATTCGGATCTGGTCGAACGCGGCGGCGTGTTCTACCTGATGGCCACCTGCGAGGTGGCCGAGGCCGAGCAGTATGCGCCGGAGGGGTTCATCGGTGTGGATCTGGGCATCGCCAACATCGCGACCACCTCCACCGGCTACCGGGCGGCCGGGCGGGGCCTGAACCGCCACCGCAGGCGCCAGGCCGCCCTGCGGGCCGAACTCCAGGCCAAGAAGACGACATCGGCGAAACGCCGGCTGAAGACGCGGCGGCGCAGGGAAGCGCGCCACGTTGCGAACACCAACCACGTCATCGCCAAGCAGATCGTGACCGAGGCTGAACGCACCTCATCCGGTATCGCCCTGGAAGACCTGACGGGGATCCGGCAGAGGGTACGGCTTTGCCGGCCCCAACGGGTCGCGATCCATTCCTGGGCCTTCGCCCGGCTCGCCGCCTTCATCGCCTACAAGGCCAAGCGGGCCGGGGTGCCGCTGGTCTCGGTGGATCCGGCCTACACCAGCCGGGAATGCGCCGAATGCCATCACATCGACACGAGGAACCGCCTGGATCGGGCCCGGTTCGTGTGCCGGTCGTGCGGGGTCGTTGCCCACGCCGACCGCAACGCTTCCCGCAACCTCGCCCGCCGGGGCGAGGCTGCGTGGAATGCGGGGCGTGCGTCACGCGTCCCTGCCGCCCCGTAGCGGGGGTGTCTGGACGGAGGAGCCCACCCGCCGGCCAGGCGGGCCGCTACCTCCAAGCGCGGTCCTTTAGGGCCGGGTCAAGTTGACCCCCGACGGGCAGGTGCTGTTCTTCAACGTCCAGAGTCCCGGGATCACCTATGCGGTCACCGGGCCCTGGCGCAGCGGCGCGCTGTAGGGCATCGGACCGGCCCGCCGCGGGAGCGCCCCCGCACGCCCCCGCGGCCGGGCCGGGTTTTCCGCGCAGAACCGCGCAATATCCGCAAACGGTTCATATGCTCGGGAATCCGCGCGGACGACGGCACGGCGGGCTCCGTATCCCCCGACGCGGAGGGGGAATTCAGCGCGACACGCCAATGCCGGGATAAGAACAAGGGCTGCTGACGCCCTGTGTTTCCCTATGGAACTGCGTACCGGACGACAGGGCTCCGGGCGCAGCGAGAATATGGGGGAACAATGAACCTGTCCATGGGATTCGTGCGGCCGAATCGGGGAAACAGTACCCGCCCCATGACCAAGGCGGCTGTTACGTTATCCTCCCTGGCGGTATTCGCCGCGTTGGCGCTCGTATCCGCAGGTCCGGCGGCCGCGGAGGAACGAGTCTACCAGGCGTCGAGTGTCGCCGGGGAAGCCGTCGAACACGCCAAGGAGCAAATAGGCAAACCTTACCGGTGGGGCGCGGAAGGGCCGGGGTCCTTCGACTGCTCGGGGCTTGTGCAGTATTCGTACAAGAAGGCGGGCAAGCGCCTCAGCCGCACCACCTACACCCAGTTCCGGGAAGGCCGTTCGGTTTCCCGGTCGAACCTGCGTCCGGGGGATCTCGTCTTCTTCTATTCCGGGCCGAGCCATGTCGGCATGTACGTCGGGAACGGCCGGATGATCCACGCGCCGAGTTCCGGGAAAAGGGTCCAGATCGTCGAGATGGCCGGCTACTACAACCGGCAGTTCGTGGGCGCGCGCCGCGTCGCCTGAGTCTCCGCCCGGGGCTGTAGAGCCCGGCGTCGAGACCGGCTGAGCACACCGTGCGGCGGCCGCAGTCCGGTAACCCACCGCAGCACCCGCGCGGAACCGAGAGCCGCGCGCCGCAGCGGTGTCCGGACGGCGGCCGCCGGCGGCCGCCCGGGTGCGCCCCGTCGGCACCGCCGCGAACCCCGTGCGCGCCGGTATGGGGCGGGGCCGCGGGGCACGGCGCGGCGGGCGCGGGCGGGCCGCGCCGGCGGCGGCGCCGAAGGTCACGACGGGTGCGGCGGGCGCATGACTACGCGGCGGGTGCGGCGCACCGGGCGGTGAGGGCATGGGCACTGCTTCGGAAAACGGGCGCCGCCCGCCGTCGAAAGCGGGGGAGTGGCGCGAGCGCGGACGGTGTGGCGGAGTGTGCGGCGATCCGGGTGTGCGGCCGGGCGTCAGCCCAGCACGATCGCGCCGGCGAGGACCGGTTGGCTGAACGTGACGGAACCCCGGCCCGAGGTGACGGCGCGGCCGCCCTGGCACGAGGTTCCGGCGAAGAGCGCGTATTTGGCGACGGCGTCGGCCTCGATGGCCACCACCCCGCCCTGGTCGGCCTCCAGCGCCCGGCAGCCACCGGTGTCGACCACCTGCTCATGCCCGGACTCGAAGGTCACGGTCACGGGACGCACGGAGTCGGCCCGCCCGGCGCGCATACCGGACAGCGCACCGGCGATGGTGGCGGACATGGTGGCGAGGTTGGCAGGGCGGATCGGCACGACGCGGCTCTCGATTCCTCGGGTTCCTCAGTAGACGCGAATGATCGTCACTCCCTGTCATTTAGCTATATCCAAGCGTGATCAGCGCGGATTCCGTGCGGTGTGTCGCCACATCCGGCCGATACGGACGCCGTGTGCGCCGCGTGCAGGCGGTATAGGCTGGACTGGAACCGGCCGGGGCCGCGAGCACGCGCCCCGGTGCGCCGGCGGTACGAAAGGAGCGCCGATGCCTCTCGGCTACGCCCTCGGGCACGCGCTCGCGTTCGGTCCCGACCTCGACCCCGCGTGGCCGCTGTCGCCGCTGTTCGGACCGGCCCTCGGCGCGTTCGCCGTGCTGGCGATCGTCGCGCTCGGCGCGGCGGTGGCGCGGGCGGTCTGCCGCGTCGGCGCGCGCTCGGCGCCCCACACGGCCGAGGACAGCCGCCGCGACTTCCTGCTGCGCAGCGGCGAGTGCGCACCCGCGCCGCCGGTGCGCGCGCCCGATACGCCCGGTAAACCGCGGCCGAGGGCACCCGGATTTCCGGCGGCGATCGGCTGAGCCCTCGCCGATCCGTGCCGGAACGCGGCACGGCCCGCCCGCGGTGCGCCTGCCGGTTCCCGGCGACCCGTCCCCGGGGGAGGCGCGTGGGCCGCACGGCGCCGCGGCCCTGCGGCCGCGGCGGCAGGCGGTCCTCCATCGGCGTCCGCACCCTCTCGGGATCGGTGCCCGCCGGCCCCGAACGCGGCTACTCCCAGGCCGAAGGCACGACGGGACCGCCGACGACGCGCGCGTAGCAGCCGTTGGCATACCGAACCCGGAAGTCGACCGGTTCCTCGCGCCAGGTCCCGGTGATGCGGACCTCGACGGGTGACTCGGTGGGCGGGCAGTAGGCCGCTCCGGAACGAAGGCGTTCCAGGTCGCCGCCGCTCTCCCGCAGGTGGGCACAGGCCTCCTGCGGGCGGGGATGGGTGCCGAAGTCGGGATCGCAGTTCAGCCAGTAGCGGTCCAGAGTGCCCGCGCCGGCGCGTTCGACGGTGATCTCCAGCGTCGACGAGGACTCCTGAGCCGCTGCGGGCGCTGCCGCTGCCGAGCAGAGGAGGGCGGCCGCACCCGCGGCCCCGACCCCGGCGGCGATTCGACGTAGCATGACTCTCCAATCACGTTGGGTGACGAACTGCCGCGTTGAGTCTGGGCCATCCCGGAAACGCCCGCAAGCGCGCATGCGCCTGGAAATGCTCTTGTGACCTGGCCGTATATCGGATCGGTCCGGTGTTGCAGTCGGCGGGCGGGATCGGGCGCCGGGACAGCCAGGGGCCGACGTCGTCACGCGGTGTCGCGGGCGACCGCCGCCCGGGGGATGGGGACGGCGCTACGGCGCCCGCGCCGACCGAGCCTCAGCCGTCGACGACCGCCACCCGCCGCCACCAGCCGAACCGGCCGCACAGCGGGCCGGAAGCCGCCTGCTTCGGCGGACAGCCGCGCGCTGCCGGGAACTCCCGCGTTGCGCACCGGAGCCCGCACGTCGCCTGCCGACGCGTCCCGCGCCGCTCCCGCCCGCGGAACGCCAGAACCCCCGATCCTCCCCACGAGATGAACCGAGGTTGCGCCATGTACACGTTTCCACCGATCGCGGCCGCCGTCGGGGCGGCCTATACCGTCGTCACCGCACTCGCGGCCGTACTGGCCCCCGTAGCCGGACCCGCGGCGGCGGCGCTGGCCGTCGTCGTGCTGACCGCGGCCGTCCGGCTGGCGCTGCTGCCGCTGAGCATCGCCCAGGTCCGCGGCGAGAAGGTGCGCACGCGGCTCGCTCCGCGGATGCGCGAACTCCAGCGCCGCCACCGCGCCGACCCGCAGCGGTTGCTCACCGAACAGCGCCGCCTCTACGCCGAGGCGGGCAGTTCGCCGATGGCGGGGTGCCTGCCCGCACTGGCGCAGCTGCCGGTCTTCATGGTGCTCTACGGCGTTTTCACCAGCCCGGTCGTCGGCGGATCCGGCAACGAACTGCTGCGGCACACTCTCGGCGGCGTGCCGCTGGGGTCAGGGCTGGGCGACGTGCTCGCGGGCGGCGGCGCCGGTACGGCCGTCTTCGCCGTGCTGCTCGTGGTCGTCGCCGCGACCGCGTGGGCGTCGCGGCGGTGGCTGACGCTTCCGGCGCTGGAGGGCGCCGCCGAAGCGGGCACGCCGGCGGTGCCCGGAGCGCGGCTGATGTCGTTCCTGCCGTACGGGACCGTGGCGGCCGCCGCGTTCCTCCCGCTGGCCGCCGGGTTGTACCTGGCGACGACGACCGCCTGGACCGTGGCCGAGCGGCTGGCGCTGCGGCAGTTGATCACCGGCTGACGCGGCGCGGCACGGCCGTCTACGGCGCGAAGTCGACGCAGGCCAGCCGGGTTCCCGCCATGCCCGCTTCGCCCGGGGTCGTTTCGGTGTGGTCGGCGTGGATGACGATCGAGTTGGCCTCGCCCTCCCGCGGCGTCCAGCCGACGTCCGCTTCGGAGTCCGCCGTGCCGTCGGCGTCGGTGGTGAAGTCCAGCCAGACCTCGTTCTCCTCGTTGGCGTACTCGGGGTCGTTCGCGGCGTCGGCGGGCGCCTGATCGTCCTGGTAGTGCGGGCCGGCGGCCTGCGGGTCCTCGCCGCAGGAGTCGGTGTGCAGGTGGGCGCCGTAGGGCTCGTTCGGCTGCAGGCCGCTCACCGCCAGGGTGAAGTCGGTCTCGGCGCCGTCCATGGTTGCGGCCGCGGTGACCGTCGAGCCCGGCGGCACGGCCTGTTCGTCGTAGGTGACGGCGTCGGCGTCGGGCGCGTAGGGCTGGAATTCGGCGTTGACGTGGCCGAGGTCGCCGAAGCCGGCCTCGACCGACCCGCCCGCCGAGGGCGTCGGGTGGGCGACCCCCTCGTCGTCTCCCTCGAATTCCTCGCCGCACCCGGAGAGCAGCAGGGATGCGGCGGCCAGGCCGAGGATGGCTCGGGTCACGGACACGTTGGAACCCCCCGGGAATCCGCGTCGGCGTCTCGCGGAACGCTACCCGAAGTCACCGCGCCATCACGTGATTTCGCCGTGGCCCGTGATCAGGAAGAAGACGGCGAGGCCGGGCGCGGGGGCGTCAGTCCCGCGCCGGCGCGGGTTGCGGTCTCCGGGGTGCCGGTCTCTGCGGTGGTAGGGGGAGCACTCGGCGGGGGATAGGAGTCCGTGAAGGTGAACGCCTCGGGGGACGGGCCGTTCGCGCGGAGCAGCGCCAGGCGCTCTCCGGCCTCTTCGATCGTGGGGATGCGGCCCGCCGGAACCCACCACATCACCTGGTGCGCGGCGGCCATGCGGGTGAACCATTCGCGGCGGCGGCGCAGCAGGTCCAGGTGGCCGCTGCGGTAGGTGAAGTTCCACAACGAGTCGCGGTCCGCCCAGAGCGAGAAGTTGACGATGAGGTCGTCGCCGAATGGCCGGGCGGCCGTGGCGTCGGCGCCGTTCTCGTCGACGTAGCGCCAGACGAAGCCGGGGCTGGCCTCGGCGAGGGCGTTGATCGGGTCGAGCAGCGCGACGAAGTCCGCCAGGGCGGGATCGTCCAGCGGTGCTTTGAGGGCGGCGATGTTGAGTTGGGCCAGCCGGTGGTCGCTCATGCGGTTCAGCATGGGTGCGCGTCGCGTCTATGTCAATCTAAATTGGTTTTGGAATCGGCGGCGATCGCGGAGATGAGGACGCAGCAGCCTCGGGGCGCCGGCGCCATGTCCGCGCGGAAGGAGTCGGCGCCCGCGCCGCTCAGCAGGCCGCGCAGCAGTTCCAGGTTCATGCCGCAGGCCAGCGGCGGGTGGCTGCGGGCCACGGCGTCGAAGGGGCAGTTGCGCAGCCGCAGCAGCGGATGGGCCCCCGCCCGGGCGGGCGTCTGTGCGTCGGAGCCGGGCGCGGCCTCGACCGGAGCCGGTTCGTAGCCGTGGTGCTCAAGCCAGTGCGCGAGCGCGGCTGCCGAGACCGGGCCGCCGGCCGCGGACCCGCTGTCTCCCGCGGCGCCGCCGTCGTTCTGCGCGGCCTGCGCGGCGCCGCGGCGCTCGCCTTCCTCCCTGGCCGAGGCGTACAGCGCCTCGTCGGCGCCCGCGCGTTCCACGGCATCGGCGAGCAGGGCGGCGGCGGTGCCGTAGTCGCGCGGCGGCAGCTGGACGGCGTGCTCCCGGTGCGAACGGCGGTAGAGTTTGGCCGGACGTCCCGAGCCCGGCCCTTCGCGCCCGGTGAGCTTGCCCCTGGTGACGTCCAGCAGCCCCGCTTCGACCAGCTTGTCCAGGTGGAACGCGACGAGGTTGCGCCGCGCACCCACCGCCTCGGCGGCCTCGGCGCGGCCGACGTCGCCGCCGCGCTCGGCGACGTAGTCGTAGAGTTTGCGGCGCAGCGGCTCGGCGAGCACACCAACCGCCTCGATCCCGGATCCGCTCATGCCCCCATTGTGCGCCGCCCGCGGCACCTCGCGGCCGATCAGGCGCAGGCGGCCGCGGCATCACCGGATCGGCCCGCGGTAGGGCCCGGGCGGCGGCGAATGCGCTTCGTTGCCGCTTCGATACCGGATGGAAGGTTCACGACTGGGCACAAAGGTAGAGACCGTGTGGCACACGACACCTTTGTGACGGATCCGAGGAACTCCCATGGCGACACCAAGTGAACCCGGGTCGACCGCGGCTCCAACCGGAGGGTCGACCGGCGGCACCTCGGCGACCTCTCCGGGCGACACCGCCGAGGCCGACACCGGCCTGCTGCGCAAGCGGATCGGTCTCGCGGCGGGCATCGTCCTGGCCCTGGCGGTCTACTTCGCCATCCCCGACTCCCTGGACCACGCCGGCAAGGTGACCGCGGCCGTCGCGACACTGATGGCCGCATGGTGGATGACCGAGGCCATTCCCCTTCCGGCGACCGCTTTGCTGCCCCTCGTCCTGTTCCCCGTCCTCATCGGGGCCGACATCGCCGCCGTCGCCGCGCCATACGCCGACGACGTCATCTTCCTGTTCATGGGCGGCTTCATGCTGGCGATGGCGATGCAGCGGTGGAATCTGCACCGCCGTATCGCGCTGGTCGTGGTCTCGGCGGTCGGCACCAGCCCGGTGATGCTGATCGCCGGGTTCATGCTGGCCACCGGCTTCCTCACGATGTGGGTCAGCAACACCGCCACCACCGTCATGATGCTGCCCATCGGCCTGTCGGTGCTCGGCCTGGTCAACCAGCTGGGCGAAGGCAAGGGCGACGCCAACTTCGCCACCGCGCTGATGCTGGGTATCGCCTACTCCGCGTCGATCGGCTCGGTCTCCACCCTCATCGGCACTCCGCCCAACGCGTTCATGGCGGGCTACCTCTCGCAGACCCACGGCATCGAGGTCGGCTTCGGCCAGTGGATGATGGTGGGCCTGCCGCTGGCCGCGGTCTTTTTGGTCGTGGCCTGGCTGGTGCTGACGCGCCTGGTCTATCCGCCCGGAATCAGCACGCTGCCCGGAGGCCGGGAGCTGATCCGCGATCAGCTCCGCGAGATGGGGCCGATGTCGCGCGGCGAGTGGACGGTGCTCGCCGTCTTCGTGGCCGCCGCCGTGTCGTGGGTCGGCATCCCGTTCCTGGCCGACACCCCCGCCGTCGCCGACGCGCTGCCGTGGCTGGCCGACATCTCCGACGCGGGGATCGCGATGACGGTCGCGGTTGCCCTGTTCCTGATCCCGGTCAAGGGCCGCTCCGGCGTGGCCGCACTCGACTGGTCGACCGCGCTGCAGCTGCCCTGGGGCATCCTGCTGCTGTTCGGCGGCGGGATCGCGCTGTCGGTGCAGTTCGAGGAGACCGGACTGAGCAACTGGATCGGTGAGCGGGTGGGCCTGCTCAGCGCCGTGCCGGCGTGGCTGATCGTGCTGATCGTGGCCGCTCTGGTGCTGCTGCTCACCGAGCTGACCAGCAACACAGCGACGGCCAACATCTTCCTCCCGGTCCTCGCCGGCGTCGCGGTCGGGCTGGGTCTGGACATCATGCTGCTGGTCGTCCCCGCCGCGCTCGCCGCCTCTCTGGCCTTCATGCTGCCGGTGGCCACCCCGCCCAACGCGATCGCGTTCGGCTCCGGCTACATCCGCATCGGCCAAATGGTCCGCGCGGGGGTCTGGCTGAACATCATCTCGGTCGTGCTGATCATGGCGACGATGTACGGCATCGCGTACTGGGTGTTCTCCATGGGCGGCTGACGAGGCCGCGCGTCCCGCGCTCGCGGCGCCGCTCTACGATCGAAGGCGGCCATGCGAACCATCAGACACGGCGGCGAGTACGAGCTGCTCATCAAGAAGTCCCGATTCGTCTGCGCCCTGCAGCGCGTCGGGGACGAGGACGCGGCGCGCCGGTTCATCGCCGAGCGTCGGCGGATGCACTGGGGCGCGGCGCACAACTGCACCGCCTACGTGCTCGGCGCCGAAGGGGAGGTGCAGCGCTCCGGCGACGACGGCGAACCGTCCGGCACAGCGGGGGTGCCGATGCTCGAAGTGCTGCGCCATCGCGGGATCACCGACACCGCGGCCGTCGTGACCCGCTACTTCGGCGGGGTGAAACTGGGGGCCGGCGGTCTGATCCGCGCCTACGGCAACGCGGTCGCCGCTGCGCTCGACGACGTCGGCGAGCTGGAGCGGCGCACGCTGCGGATCGTGACGGTCGGTGCCGACTACCTGCTCGCGGGGAAACTGGAAAGCGACCTGCGCGAGTCCGCCTACCGGGTGCGGGACGTGCGCTACGGCGCCGACGTGGCCATCGACGTGGCCGTGGCCGAGCACGCCCTCGACGGCTTCGGCGACTGGCTCGCCGAAGCCACCGGCGGCAAGGCGGAATACGGGCTCGGCGGCAGCACCACGATCGAGGTGGAGCCCGGTGCCGAGTGAGGCGACCGCCCCGCGCACCGGCCGAGCGCAGCCCGGTCGCCGCATCGGCCTCCGGCCCGCGGGAACGCTGGCGGATTCCGAGTGTGTCGGCGCGGCGCAGGCGTTCTAGGATTCCGTTACCTGATGTCGTCCTAGGGAGTCACCGCCTTATGCGCACCTGGCGACGGAAGCCGCTGGCAGCGGCCGCCGGGGCGGCGCTGCTCGTCGCGGGTGCCGCCTGCACCGCCGACGACGAGCCCGACCGGCCGGAGGAGTCGCCGCGGCCGCTGCCCACGGCCTTCGGAGGCGAACTCCCTCCCGGCATCGGCGCCGAGCCGCTGCGCCACCTGCACGGGCCCGGCGGCGAGGGGCCCGGCATCCTCGACGACGAGATGGGCGTGCGGATCTCCTCCGTCGGCGAGTCGTTCCTCATCAGCTCCAACAGCGAGGAACGGCACCTGCTGCTGGGCGCGGCCGACGGCGAGACCCTGTGGCGGGGCGAGCGCCACATCCGGCGCTTCGGCGCCGACGCCGACGGTTCCCAGGTGCTCGTCGTCGACGGCGCCGACGGCGGCACCGAGGTGATCGGCGACGACGGCGAGACGGTGTGGCGCGGGTCGAGCCCCCGGGAGACGTTCCTCGGCGGCGCGGTGGTGCGCCGCCCCGCCGACTGGAGCCCCGACGACCCCTACGGCGACTACACCGTCCTCGCCCCCGGCGGCGAGGAGCTCTGGGACTACACCTTCGAAGCCCCCGACGACGACACACCCGGCGCCGACGCCACCGCCGGTCCCGGTGCGTCACCGTCGGCCGAGCCGTCCGACGGCGCCCCTGCCGACCCCGACACCACGCCCGACCCTGATCGCGGCGGGGTGCCCGTGGCGGCCCGCGACGGCGTACTGCTGCTCGACGACGGCGCCGGGCTGCTCCAGGCCCGCGGGATCGGTCCCGACAGCACCGGCGAGCTGCTGTGGAGCTTCGCCGGAGACGACCCCGACCTGGCCGGCGGCACCGACGTGCAGCGGCCCCGCGCCGAGGTCGTCGGCACCTACGACGTGCCGGTGGAGGAGGCGGCCGAGCCGGGCGGCGCGGACGACGATTCCCCCGCGGCCGGGTCCCCTTCCCGGACGTCGTCCCCCTCGCCCGGCGCGGGCGGTGTCGCCGAGGACGGCGGCGGGCAGGAGACCGAAGCGAGCACCGAGGCGTCCCCCGGTCCGGGGGACGGCGCGGATACCGCAGAGCCGACCCGCCCCGCCGTGCTGGTGCGGTGGAGCGTCCCCGAGGAGCCCTCGGTGCTTTCGCTGCACGACCTGCACACCGGTGAGCTGCTGTGGAGCTTCGCCGAGCCGGGCGCCAACCCGGGCGGCGACGAGTTCGCCCCGCCCCCGCTGCCCGGCGCCCTCTACGAGCCGGCGACCGGCACCCTGCTGCTGCCGCAGGCCACCGGCGAGGTTTCGCTGATAGCCGTCGACCTCGCGGCGGGCGAGGTCCGCTGGGCGTTCGAGGACGAGTTCGAGCACACGATCTCGCCGGCACTGGCCATCCAGGGCTACATCTACGGCGACACCCGCGGTGCCGACGACACCACCGCGCAGATCGTGCTGGACGCCGAGGACAAGGATGTCGCCGCCGAAGGGCTCGGCGCCTATGTCGAGGCCGCGACCCGCCAGGGTTACAGCATCGTCGTCAGCGACAGGCAGCGCTTCGTCTTCCCGCCCGCCGACGGCGCCGGCACGGACGAGGAGACGAGCCCGACGGGATAGGCGCTGCTTTCCGGAGAGGTCCGGGCGCGCGTAGCGCTGTGCGCCGGATTGCCGCCGAGCGCACGGTGCACTGTCGCGCCGGGCCCGGCCACCGGTGGGCCGGTTCCGGCGGATACGGGCGCGAACCGCCGGAAAGCGGGTCCCGGCCGTCCTCGGCTGTGGCTGGGGTCGGTTTCTGATCGGGCTGTCCACAGATGCACGACCCGCTTTAGCCGGACCATGGTGATGTTGCCTACCATCCGGTATATGGAGACGCCGGAGAGCGGTCCGCGGACCGCGCACGGGGACCTCGCCGCCGACCACGAATCGGCGGCAGGCTTTCCCGGGGCCACCTACGAGCAGTGGCGCGAACTGGTCGCCCAAGTGCTGCGGAAGGCCGGGGCGGAGGTCGATCCCGACGCCCCTGCGCCTGAGGCGGCACTGGCCACCACGACCTACGACGGGATCACACTGGGGCCGCTCTACACGGTCGGCGACGACATCGACTCCGGATTCCCCGGCGCCGCCCCCTTCACCCGCGGCGGCCGCCCGCAGGGCGCCGTCATCGAGGGATGGGAGGTCCGCCAGCAGCACCGCGACCCGCGGCCCGAGCGCGCGCGGCAGGCCGTCTCCGCGGACCTGATGGGCGGCGTCGGCGCCCTGTGGCTGGTCTGCGGCGACGCCGGCATCCCCACCGGCGGCATAGGCGAGGTGCTGGCCGACGTCCACCTCGACCTCGCCCCCGTCACGCTGGAGGCCGGCGCCGACTACGAGGCCGCCGCGCGCGAGCTGCTGAGCGCCTGGAGCGATCGGGAACCGCCCGACAGCGCGCTCGCAGGCGGGTTGGGCATCGACCCGCTGACCACCGCCGCGCGCACCGGCGAGCCCGTCGACGCCGAGGGGGCGGCGCGCTTCGCCGTCGAGGCCGCTTCCCGCCACCCCGGGCTGCGGCTGTTCACCGCCGACGCCGCCTGCTGCCACGAGGCCGGCGGCTCCCCGGCCCAGGAGCTCGGCGCCGCCATGGCGGCGGGCGTCGCCTACCTGCGGGCGCTGGCCGGCGCCGGGACCGGCCTGGCCGACGCCGCGCGGCGCATCGAGTTCCGCTTCGCCGCGAGCGCCGACCAGTTCGCGACCATCGCCAAGCTGCGCGCGGCGCGGGCCATGTGGAACCGCGTGCTCCAGGCGTGCGGCCTGGAGGCGGCCGATCGCCCGCCCATGCGCCAGCACGCGGTCACCTCGGCGGCCATGGCCACCCGCCGCGACCCGCACGTGAACATGGTCCGCAGCACCCTGGCCTGCTTCGCCGCGGGCGTCGGCGGCGCCGACGCCGTGACCGTGCTCCCCTTCGACCACGCCCTCGGCCTGCCCGACGACTTCGCCCGGCGCATCGCCCGCAACACCCAGGCGCTGCTGGTCGAGGAGGCGCACTTGGCCCGGGTCGTCGACCCGGCGGGCGGCTCGTTCTACGTCGAGCGGCTGACCGCCGACCTCTACGGCGCCGGTTGGGCGTTCTTCCAGCGGCTGGAGGCCGCGGGCGGCATGGCCGATGCGGTGTCGGGCGGGATGCTCGCCGCCGAACTGGATGAGGTGTGGCAGCGGCGCCGCGACGCGATCGCGCATCGCCGGGACCCGATCACCGGTGTCACCGAGTTCCCCGACCTGGACGAAGAGCCGATCGAGCGCGAACCGCTGCCGACCGCCGCAAGCGCCGCGTCGGCGCTGCCGCGCCGCCGCTACGCCCAGGACTTCGAGGAGTTGCGCGACCGTTCCGACGCGCACCGGGCCGCCACAGGCGCGCGGCCGCGGGTGTTCCTGGCCACTCTGGGACCGGTCGCCACGCACACCGCGCGGGCCGCGTTCGCCGGGAACCTGCTGCGGGTCGGCGGCATCGAGGCCGCGGGCGGCGAGTCCGCCGGCGGCGCCGAGGAGGCCGTCGCCGCCTTCAGCGCGAGCGGCGCCCGCGTCGCCTGCCTGTGCGGCAGCGACAAGGTCTACGCCGAGCACGCCGCCGACACCGCCGCGGCGCTCAAGGATGCGGGCGCCGAGCGCGTGCTGCTGGCGGGCAGGCCCGCCGCCGTGTCCGAAGGCGCGGCCGTCGACGACTTCTGCTTCGCCGGGTGCGACGCGCTCGGCCTGCTCGCCGGCCTGCACGACGTGCTGGGGGTAGGCCGATGAGCGCCGCGGCGAGCAGCGGCCGCGTGCTCGCCGTCCACGGGCGCGCACCCGCCGGTGCCCGCGGCGGTGGGCGCGGCGCCGCCGGAGACGCGGGCGGCATCCGCCCTTTCGGCGCCGCCGCAGCGGCGGCTGCGGGCGGCGGTTCGACAGCCGCCGAGTCCGGGTCCGGCCGCTGCGGGGGAGGCGGCGGTGCGTCGGCGGTGTCCGCGAACATGCACGACGTCTTGGGAGGGTCCCTGTGATTCCCGACTTCAGCCGCGTCGGGCCCGGGCCTGACGGGCCGGCGGCGGATACCGGCACCGGCGCCGACGCAGCCGCGTGGGCGCGCGCGGTCGAGGAGGCCACCGGCAAGGGGCCGGACGCGCTGTCCTGGGAGACTCCCGAGGGCATCGGCGTCAAACCCCTCTACACTCCGGCCGACCGTGCGGGGCTCGGCCTGGAGGGGCACTATCCCGGCATCGCCCCCTACCTGCGCGGCCCCTACTCGACCATGTACGTCAGCCGGCCCTGGACCATCCGCCAGTACGCCGGATTCTCCACGGCCCAGGAGTCCAACGCCTTCTACCGGCGCAACCTCGCCGCCGGCCAGAAGGGGCTGTCGGTCGCCTTCGACCTGGCCACCCACCGCGGCTACGACTCCGACCACCCGCGCGTCGCGGGCGACGTCGGCATGGCGGGCGTGGCCATCGACTCCATCTACGACATGCGCCAGCTCTTCGACGGCATCCCGCTGGAGGGCATGAGCGTGTCCATGACCATGAACGGCGCCGTGCTGCCGGTGATGGCGCTCTACATCGTCGCCGCCGAGGAGCAGGGGGTGGCGCCCGAGCAGCTCGCCGGCACCATCCAGAACGACATCCTCAAGGAGTTCATGGTCCGCAACACCTACATCTACCCGCCGCAGCCCTCGATGCGGATCATCTCCGACATCTTCGCCTACACCTCGCAGCGCATGCCGCGGTTCAACTCCATCTCGATCTCCGGCTACCACATGCAGGAAGCCGGGGCCACCGCCGACCTCGAACTCGCCTACACGCTGGCCGACGGCATCGAGTACATCCGCGCCGGGCGGCGCGCGGGGCTGGACGTCGACGCGTTCGCCCCGCGGCTGTCGTTCTTCTGGGCGATCGGCATGAACTTCTTCATGGAGGTCGCCAAGCTGCGCGCGGCGCGGCTGCTGTGGGCGGACCTCGTGGGCTCCTTCGGTCCGCAGGACCCCAAGTCGATGTCGCTGCGCACCCACTCCCAGACGTCGGGGTGGTCGCTGACCGCCCAGGACGTGTTCAACAACGTGGCGCGCACCTGCGTCGAGGCGATGGCCGCCACCCAGGGCCACACCCAGTCGCTGCATACCAACGCGCTGGACGAGGCGCTGGCGCTGCCCAGCGACTTCTCCGCGCGCATCGCCCGCAACACCCAGCTGGTGCTGCAGCAGGAGTCGGGCACGACGCGGGTCATCGACCCCTGGGGCGGCAGCCACTACGTCGAGCGCCTCACCGCCGATCTCGCCGAGCGGGCCCGCGCGCACCTCGACGAGGTCGAGCGGGCCGGGGGCATGGCGGCGGCCATCGACGCCGGAATCCCCAAGATGCGCATCGAGGAGGCCGCGGCCCGGACCCAGGCGCGCATCGACTCCGGCCGCCAGCCCGTCATCGGCGTGAACAAGTACCGGCCCGAGGAGGCCGACCAGATCGACGTGCTGCGGGTGGACAACAGCCGGGTGCGCGCCGAGCAGCTGGAGAAGCTGGAGCGGCTGCGCGCCGAGCGCGACGACGCGGCCGTACGCGACGCGCTGGAGCGCCTCAGCGCGGCGGCCGCCGCCGAGTCGGGCGGCGCGAGTCTGCGGAACAACCTGCTCGCCGCCGCCGTCGACGCGGCCCGGGCCAAGGCCACCGTCGGCGAGATCTCCGCGGCTATGGAGCGGGTGTTCGACCGCCACGCCGGGCAGGTCCGTACCATCCAGGGTGTGTACCGCGAGGAAGCCGGGTCTTCGGCCGACGCCGAGGCCGCCATGACCGCCGTCGGCGAACGCGTGCGCGCTTTCGAGGAGAACGAGGGCCGCCGGCCGCGCATCCTGGTGGCCAAGATGGGCCAGGACGGCCACGACCGCGGGCAGAAGGTGATCGCCACCGCGTTCGCCGACCTCGGCTTCGACGTGGACGTGGGTCCGCTGTTCCAGACCCCGGCCGAGGTCGCCGCCCAGGCCGCCGAGTCCGACGTGCACCTCATCGGCGTCTCGTCGCTGGCGGCCGGCCACCTGACCCTGGTGCCCGCGCTGCGGTCCGAGCTCGCCGCGCTGGACCGCTCCGACATCATGGTGGTCGTGGGCGGTGTGGTCCCGCCGGACGACTTCGACGCACTCTACGAGGCCGGAGCGGCGGCGATCTTCCCGCCGGGCACGGTCATCGCCGAGGCCGCGCTCGGCCTGCTCACCAGCCTGGAATCCGAACTCGGCCACCGCACGTGACCGTGGTCCGGCCTTCATCGCACGCTGCGGGAATCCGATGAGCCGTTCGATCGACGTCGACGCCTATGCCGAAGGGGTCCTGGCCGGGCACCGCCCGACGCTCGCCCGGGCCATCACACTTGTGGAGTCCCGCCGGGCCGACCACGCCGAACAGGCTCAGCGGCTCCTCGTGCGGTTGCTGCCGCATGCCGGCGACGCGCACCGCGTGGGCATCACCGGCGTGCCGGGAGTGGGCAAGTCGACGTTCATCGACAATCTGGGGACCAGGTTGACCGGGCGGGGCCACCGGGTCGCGGTCCTGGCGGTCGACCCCTCCTCCACGCGTACCGGCGGCAGCATCCTCGGCGACAAGACCCGTATGGGTCGGCTCTCGGTCGATCCCGCTGCGTTCGTCCGCCCCTCGCCGACGGCGGGCACGCTGGGCGGGGTCGCCCGGGCCACACGCGAAACCATGGTGCTGATGGAGGCGGCGGGCTTCGACGTCGTGCTGGTCGAAACCGTGGGCGTGGGCCAGTCGGAGGTCGCCGTCGCCAACATGGTCGACTGCTTCTGCTTCCTCACTCTGGCGCGAACCGGTGACCAGCTGCAGGGGATCAAGAAGGGCGTGCTGGAGCTGGTCGACCTGGTCGCGGTGAACAAGGCCGACGGTCCGCACGAGGCCGATGCCCGCAAGGCCGCGCGTGAGCTCTCCCGCGCGCTGCGGCTGCTCCAGCCGGTGCATCCGGCTTGGCGTCCGCCGGTGCTGACCTGCAGCGGAATCACCGGCGACGGCCTCGACGACTTCTGGCAGGCCATCCGCGACCACCGGAGTGCGCTGGAGGAGGCCGGCGAGTTCGGCGAGCGCCGCAGCCGCCAGCGGGTCGACTGGATGTGGGCGCAGGTGCGCGACCGGCTGATGGACAGCCTGCTGGCGCATCCCCGGGTACGCGAGGACACCCCCCGCCTGGAGGACGGGGTCCGCGCGGGCGAACTGACCGCCACGCTGGCGGCCGAGCGCATCCTCGCCGAGTTCACCGGCAGCGCGGCAGACGAGGAGGGTGGGGGCCTCCCGGAGGACAGCCGCACCGTCCGCCCCACCGGTGGAGGCGCCGTATCGGACGACGCGCGCGATTCATCACATCCTCCGCGGACCCCGTGATCACGGCGTTGGACGTGGAGTGTGAAACAGGACACGATGGCGCTTGGTCTGGATTGCCGTTTATGTGGAGAAAATACTTCCGCGACGGCATTCCCGCCGGGCGTCGGGGCTAATACCGTATGTGGTCACAGACTTACGGGAGCAGTGACCGGCCCTCAGTGGTTCCGCTCGTCGGCGCCGGCCGTGCAGGTGGCTCGTCCGCCGTGGCCGCCGCCGCAAGGGAACGCGGAAGGACCCCTACCGAAATCCGCTGTTTTCCGTAGGGTGGCAAGGGGACCCCTCATCGACGTGGGGCTGGGAGGAGTGAACGTGCACAGGCTTGGGCTGAGTACCCGGGTCGAGAACCACAGCGTGATCGTGAGCGTCGAGGGCGACCTCGACATCGCGACCGCCGACGACCTCCACGAGCATGTCCTGTCCGCGATCGACAAGCACGGGCCGTGGTTGATCCTCGACCTGACCGGGCTGGAGTTCATGGACTCCAGCGGTCTGAACGTCGTCATCAACGCCTACCGCTCCGTGAAGGAGCACGGCGGCAGCCTCGCTCTGGCCGCACCGAACGAGCGGGTGACCAAGGTCGTCCGCCTCGTCGGCCTGCACCGGCAGGTTCCGGTCCACAACTCCGTTTCGGCGGCGGTCAACGCCATGGAGCTGCTGGAGAGCAAGCAGCAGGCGGGCTGAGTCCTCCTCCAGCCCCATGGCCGCCATGTCGCGGTGGCCGCGGCGCCCGGCAGATCCGCGGGGCGCCGCGGCATACCGCGATCCGGACCAGCCGCTGCGCGCTCGGAGCATCCCGTGGATCTCGCGTGGAACCACAACGTCCACTACCACGACTATCTGCTGCGCCTCGTGCCCGACCACTGCGTGCGCGCGCTGGACGTCGGATGCGGGACGGGCCGCTTCGCCCGGCGCCTCACCGCGCGATGCGCCCGGGTCGAGGCCATCGACCCCGAGACCGCCATGATCGAGCAGGCGCGTGAGCGCACACCCCGGCGGCTGGGCGTCCACTACGCTCGGGCCGCGCTGGCCGACTACGGCATCGTCGCCGGCGCCTACGACTTCGTCTCGGCCGTCGCCAGCCTTCACCACATGCGCTTCGCCGAGCCGGTGCGCGCCCTGGCCCACGGCCTGGCGCCCGGCGGCGTGCTGGCGGTTCTCGGCCTCTACCGCGAGGCGACCCTGGCCGACTACGCGGCGAGCGCGGCTGCTCTGCCGCCGGAGTGGGCGATCGGCGCCGGACTGCGCGCCGCCCGCGCCGCCACCGGAGTCCGCAGTCCCTCCTCCGGCCTGCGCACGCCCGCCCCTCTGCGCGAACCGCAGATGAGCCTGCGCGAAATCCGCAAAGAGGCCGAGGACGTGCTGCCCGGCGCCCGGGTGCGGCGGCTGCTGTTCTGGCGCTACTCGCTGGTGTACGTGCGCCCGGTCACCGGCTGAAGCGGCGGGCGGGCGCGGCATCGGGCTGGGTAGGCTCGAAGCCATGGCCACACCCGAGTTCATCCTCGACCTGCGCAAGCACGTGGGACACGAGTTGCTCTTCCTCACCGGCGTCACGGCTGTGGTCATCGCGGAGACGGGGGAGATCCTGCTGCACCGGCGCGCGGAGGACGGCAGCTGGAGCACACCCGGCGGCATCCTGGAACCCGGCGAGCAGCCCGCCGCCGCGCTCGTGCGCGAGGTCGCCGAGGAGACCGGCGTCGACGTGGTCCCCGAGCGCATCGCCGGCGTGGTCACCGAACCCCCGTTCACCTACCGCAACGGCGACCGGGTGCAGTTTTTGGACGTCACCTTCCGCTGCCGCCCCGTGGGCGGGGAGCCGCGACCGGTCGACGAGGAGTCCCTGGAGGCCCGCTGGTTCGCCCCCGACCGCCTGCCGGCCATGAACGAGCGGATCATGCGCCGCATCGGCCGCGCCCGCGAGGAGGGGGCCGCCTATTTCGCGGAACCGTAGCGGCTGTGATGTCGGGGGAGGTCTTCGCACCGGCTGCGGGCTGCGAAGGAGCCCCTCGGGCGGCTTCAGCCGGGGAGCCCGCAGGCACCAGCGGCCTGAAACCGGCCGAGCGACGATTGCGGCCAGCAGGCCGGAGGCCCTCGGCGAGCAGATGCCCGCCGAGGGCCGTTCTTGCGGTGCCGATCGCGCCAAGGGATCGGAATCAGAACCGCGAACGTGGCCGGACTCGGCGATGTCGCCGGTCAGGTGCTCCGCGGCAGCTCCGCTCGGCTGGGCGCGGTGGTCGGAGCCAGGTTCAGCGCTGGTCGACCCCGACCGCGCCTGCCCCGCTGCCGCCACCGCACGTGGCGCTGGAAACGCCCTTCTGGTGGGGGGCGACAGACACCCAGGGGCCGTAGGCGTCCGGCCACCATCCGCAGATGACCACCGCGCGGAAGGTGCGGGTGGTGTTGCTGGGGTTGTGGCAGGTGGCGCTTCCGTAGTGTCCGTCGGTGTAGGTGTCGCAGTCCAGTACGTTGGCGGAGGCCGGGGAGGGAGCGAGCAAGGTCGCTCCCAGTGCGAGGACGAGGACGGCGCCCCAACGGCGCGTGACGCCGATCCGGCGTGAGTCAGTCATGTGCTCTCCAGAGCGTGAGCAGTGGTTATTACCGGTTGTTTATTCTCCACCACGAAGCGATGTTGGATGTGGAACCTGGCCGGATGCGGACTGAGCCGGATCCGAAGCCGACCGGCTCTGGGGCGTGAACTCCTCCGCGCCGACCGCATCGGTGCAGCTCAGGAGCGTGAAGGTGGGCGGTCGTCGGTGCAGCGGCTCCGGCATCTCATAGACCACCTGGTGGCCGGGTGGGCGACTCGGTGCGGGGAGGCGCGGCCCGGGGGCTCCCTGCCCTGGCGCCCGCCGTCGGCGCCGCGCGCCTGGTTCGTCGCTTGCCAGGCGGTTCCGGAGTAGATCGACGCCGGTCGGCGGCGCCTGGTCGCCGATGCGCGCCGCCCCCATTGCCGGCGGCCGTCGGCTCGGCTTGCGCCCCGGCCTTGGGGAATGCTGGAACCATGAGCGCCGCAGCGAACGAGGAGCCGGAGGACTCCGGCGCAGACGTCGAGCACCTGGCCGCGGTCCTGAAGCGCCGCCGCCGCGAACTCGCGGGCGGGCGGGCGACCATCGGCGGCTCCTCGGTGGTGCACGCCGTCGAGGAGACGATGTGGGTGGGCGTGCGCGTGCCCGTGGTGGTGTGCCGCGTCGCTGCCGACCCTCTGCGGTTGCGTCCGTCGAACGGACCGGTCACCTGCCGCCGCTGTCGAAAACGGGCCGACGGGCGCGACATCCGGGTGGGGCGGGGGCAGACCGAACTGGAGGTTTGAGGGCATGAACTGAGAAGTCCGGCTTTCGCCCCGCCCGGGAGTGCAACGGTGGGTCGCCGTGCTCTCGCACCGCCCCGTTTCCATCGGGGTGCTCTCGCGTCCCGACGGCCCCGACGACCCAACAGGGCTTCTCTGGCCCTGGTCAAAAGAAGTGCTGGGTTGGTCCGGCTCCAATGGGCGGCCGAGCCCGCGGTTGTCGGGCCGGGTGCCCGCCGGTAGCGCGCCTGACGGGGGCGACGGGCCGGGGCGGAGGCGGCAGCGCGCTCTTCGGGGGGAACGCGGCTGTGCTCGTCCAACGCGCGGAAATCACCAAATCCGCGCGCGCTCGGTGAGCGCCACCGGAGCCAGACCATCGCCAGCCCGGCAGATCGGACATATCGGCGCCGGGTCGCCGCCGCACGCGACCAGCACCCGTACTTCCCTCCGTCGCCCGCCGTCGGCGAGCACCCGGCGCGGTGACCGCAGGCGCAACTCACCGGCGTCCTCGCCGCCGCTTTCCTCTGAAGGCCACCCCGCACCCGGCAGACCAACAGGACCGCACAGCGGGCCGGCGTTCTTGAACGGGGCTTAGCCCCACAGGCGGCGCATGGTCCAGTCGCCGGTGGTGCCGTCGCAGGTGATGTCGGCGATGCTGAGCTCACCCTCGGGCGACTCCGCGGCCACGCGGACAAGCCGCACGTCGGTGGCGGTGGCCTGGACGCCCGGGCGCGCGGGCGCGTCCGGCGGGCCCCAGTTGCCGATGATGCGCCGGACGCGGTAGGTGCGGTCGCGCCAGGCGAAGAACGCCGGGTGGCCGCCGATGGTGGAGCTTACGTCGATCCGTTCGTTGTAGAGACTCACCCGGCCATCGTATCGAACAAGTGTTCGAATTTGCACGGGGGTATGCCGTGTCGCCGAGCCGACCTGCCGCTGGAGTGATGCGGCGACTCCGGCGGGCTCCCGCCCGGTGCGAGTTGCAACGCCGCGGTTCCGTACTGCTCGGGCCGCTCGGTCCGCGCATGCGCCCGCGTCTCCGATCAGCGCCGCGGTTTCAGGTCCGCCGGACGGCCGGTGAATTCTCCGTCCACCTTAGAGGTGCTGCTGTCCCGCCCGCGGGTGTGCGGTCTGGCGCGAGTGCGGTCGCGTGCGCGGCGAACGCCCGCTGTGCCGGGGTTTCGCCGCGGCGGCCGGTTCCCGGAAGGTGTAATCCTTCGGCGTGTCGCGCCCCGTGCCGTGCGTCGGCGACGGCGCCTGTTCGCTCGGGCGGCGAGCGACCGACCGATTGGTATGTCTATGCTGGAACCGGCTTCACGACGCGGCAGACCGGAAGACGGGAAGACGCATGCAGAACACGGACGGCCTACAGCGGTCGGAGACCGCACCCGATCGCAGCCTCGCGGTTCCCGACCGGCTGCTCTCGGTCGCGACGCGGCTCTTCGCCGAGCACGGCTTCGAACGGACCTCCGTGCAGGAGTTGGTCGCCGCGGCCGGGGTGACCAAGGGAGCCATGTACCACTACTTCACCTCCAAGGACGACCTGCTGTACGCGATCTACCAGCGTGTGCTGTCTATGCAGATGCAGCGGCTGAACGGCTTCGCCGCGGCGGAGGGCCCGGTGCGCGACCGGCTGCGCGAGGCGGCGGTCGACGTCGTACACACCACTGTGGACAACCTCGACGACACGCGGATCTTCTTCCGGTCGCTGCACATGCTCTCCGCGGACCGGCAGACCGCCGTACGCAAGGAGCGCCGCCAGTACCACGAGCGCTTCCGCGCGATGATCGAAGAGGGGCAGAGCCAGGGCGTGTTCCGCACCGACGTGCCGGCCGACATCGCCGTCACCCAGTACTTCGGCGCGGTCCACCACCTCAGCACCTGGTACCACGCCGACGGCGAACTCACCGGAACGCAGGTCGGCACCTATTTCGCCGACCTCTTCCTGGCCGGGCTGCGGCCCGAGGCGGCGGCCGGGTAGTACCCGTGCGGGTCGGCATACCGGCCTCCGCCGCGGGAACTCACAGGAACACGCGGCCCGCGCGGGTGCGGTCGCGGATGGCGGCCATGCGCCGGGTGCTCGCGGGGCGGCTGGAGAGCAGGTTGTACAGGAACAGGAAGGGCCCCCGGTCGGTGCGGGCGCGCTCGGCCATCTCGCTCATGTTCACCTGTGCGTAGAGGTGCTTCCCGCCGACGAGCAGGCGGATCGCATGAGCGCCCTCGGGGCAGTGCGCGTGCGCGTAGTTGTCGGCGGTGTACTCCCTCGCGCGGGAGAGGGAGGAGCCCAGCACCGGAACCAGCCGGCCCGCCGCCGTGCCGGTGCGCAGCCAGAAGGACGTGTGGCCGGCGGCGATATGACCGAGTTGGTGGGCGACGACGAAGCGCAGCGCGTCGGGGTCGCGCAACCGGCCGCCGATCTCGAACAGGTCGCTGGAGACCACGATGTAGCGGCGCGGGCCGTGGCTACCCGCCCAGGAACGCAGCCGCCCCCCGTCCTGACACACGTAGGCTTCGGGGGTGCATTCCAGGCCCATCTGCGCGCTCAGTCGGCGGATGGCGTGCTCCGCTTCGGGGAACTGCGTCGGGGATATCCGCACCGAGTGCGCGCGCTGGCGAGCTTGCAGCAGACCGCTTGCCGCCCAGCAGGTGCCCGGAACGCCCGCGAAGAGGATTCCGGCCCCCCATAGCGCGGCGCCCTCGGCGGTCGACAGCGTGTGGCCGGCTGCGGCGAGTACGACCGCGGTCACCAGCAGCGCGGCCGCGGTGAGAGGCCACTCCCAGGGATGGCGGCAGACCGGCGGGGGTTCGGTCGGCGGCCCGCCGCCGAGGCGGGGGACCGATCCCGCGGCGTGCGTGACGGGGCGAGTGGGAGCGCGGTGAGACGCAGCGGGCGCGGCCCGGAGCGCGCGAGGCTGCTGCCGGCGGGAGAGCGGTGCCGGGGTGCGCGTGCGCGCCGAACGCGGCGGCACCGCCCGCGTGGCCGTCCGCGGTGGTGGCATGCGGTGCTGACCGCCGTCGGAGGCCGCCTTCTGCGTCATGGTGCTGCCCTCCCCCGTACGCCGTGCCTGCTGCGACACGCGCCTGCACGCCAAGTTATCGCATATTACTTTCCGTATCGGATCGTGGTTGAAGCAATTTGAGCGTGTCCGCAGGAGCGGATCTTGCGGGTGGTCCGCTTCGTGGGGAATCGTGCGGCTGCTCGCGGCGGAACGGCTGCGCGTCCCGTCCGGCCGATGTGCGGGAGCACGGCGGTTCGGCGGCCGCCGTACTCCCGCACCCCGGCCCGCGGCCTATCGGGCCTCTTCGTAGTGCCGGAACTCCTGGGCGAGGAAATCGAGGAACGCGTCGACTTGGGCGGGGTCGTAACCGGGCCGGGCACGCGTGGTGGAGAACTGGACCCGGTCCACCTGGGCGGCGGTCAGCGGTGCGCGCTCGGAGTGGCCGTGCAGCAGCGCCTCCAGCGTGGTCTCTGCGCTGTCGAGGAACGCGTCGACCTCCTCCTCGTTGTAGCCCGTGGTGAGCCGGGTCGTGGAGAACTGCTGGTTGCGGATGTCCTCGGGGCGCAGTGCCGGCCGTCCGCCCCGTGCCGAGGGCGGCGGCTCGGACGGTGCGGGAGGCGGCCCCGTCGGCACCGGAGGCGGTCCCATCGGATTCGGAGGCGGAGGGGGAGGGCCGGGCGCCGCCTCGCCGGGATGGTGCCGCGGGTTGCGCGGGGCCTGCGGCGCTTGGAGCGGGCGGGCGGTCTCGGGCCACGCGGCCTCGGAGGGGCGGACAAGCCCGTGCGCCCGGAGATCGGCGGCGACCACGTCGAGGAAGTGGTCGACTTCCTCCTCGTCGTAACCCGGGCTCAGCCGCGTGGTCCGGAACTTGGCGCCCTCGACCTCCTCGGCGGTTATGGGCGGCCCGGAGCGCGGTCCCCCCTGGAGGCCCACGAGCGTGGCCTCGACCCGGTCGAGCAGGACGTCGACGTCGTCCTCGTTGTATCCGGCGCGCAGGCGCACCGTGTTGAACTGCTTGCTTCGGATGTCAGCCGGTGTCAGAGGCATGGGTACATTGTGCCGATTCCCGGGCGGTGCACGAGCAGGGCCCGCGGGACTTCGCCCAGGTCGGGCCCGCGGCGGCCGCGCGGTGGGGCGGGCGCGGCGCGCCGGAGCGCCCGTGGCGCGCCGCATACGGAGGAGAAGCAGGTCAAAGCGCTGTGTGCGCACCGGGTTGCGTCGGGGCCGCGGCCGCGGGCGGTCAGCCGGCGGCGGGAGGGCCGCCCTCCAGTTCGGTGCACAGCGCATCGACGGCGGCGTCCACCTGCCCGCGGTCGAACCCGCGCAGCGTCTTGGGCAGCGCGTCGCGCCCGCGGCGCAGTTCGGCGGCAGCGGTGCGGGCCGCCGCCGCGTCGGCGCTCCCGCTGCGCAGCGCACGTATCGCCGCGACGCCGGATTCGACGAGCTCCGCCGTGTCGCGGGAGTCGTAGCCGCGCAGGACGCGGTCGAAGGCGAACTCCGGCTCCGCCTGCTCGGCGCGCTGCGGCGCCGCGCCTTCCGTGCTCCGGGCCGCCGCGAGCCGCTCCAGCAGCCGCTCGCAGGCCGCGTGTACCTGGGTGCGGTCGTAACCGCGCAGCACGACGTCGAAGGAGGCCAGGCTGCGGGCCTCGTCGAGGGTGACCGCGTGCGGGGAGGCGGGTTCGGCGATGGTCCGCAGCACAGCCTCCAGCAGGGTCTCCACCTGGCTGCGGTCGTAGCCGCGCAGCACGACGTCGAACTCCAGCGGGGCGTCGGCGGCGTCCCGCGACGCCTCGGGTGTGGGGGATGAATCCGTCATCGCGCCAGTATCCTGCAGACCCCCTCAAGCAGGACACCGGGGTCCCTACCCGTCGTGCCCGCCCTGTTCGTCCCGCAGGAACCGGCTGATGCCCGCGGCGATGGATTCGGCGGCACTCTCCCGCCATTCGGGGTCCGTCAGCTTCGCGGCATCGGCGCTGTTGCGCATGTTGCCGGCCTCCAGGAAGACCTTGGGCACATCGGAGAGGTTGAGTCCGCCCAGGTCCGTGCGCAGGTCCAGACCGTCCTCGGCGATGTAGTCGGCCCGCGGGCGGCCGGTGCCCTCCTCGAACTCCGCGCGCAGGTCCACGGCCAGGCGGTGGGAGGGTTCCGCGATGTCGTCGGTGTAGCCGTCCAGTTCGCCGGGCGCGATGACATGGAAACCGCGGCCGCTGGGCGGACCGCCGTCGGCGTGGATGGAGATCGCGGCGTCGGCGCGGGCCTCGTTGCCGATCTCGGCGCGCTCGGTGATGCACGGCCCGACGCTCTCGTCGTCCTCGCGGGTGAGCACCACCTCGGCGCCCCGCTCCTCCAGGTGGCTGCGCAGCCGCTTGGCGACGTCCCAGTTGAACGCGTGCTCGGTGTAGCCGGTGTCGGTCTCCGCGCCCACCGTGTCGCACGCTTTTCGCCCGTGGCCCGCGTCCACGGATTCGCTGATGCGGTCGGGCGCATCGGCGTTGCCGCCGTTGTGGCCCGGGTCGACGACCACGGTGGCGCCTTCCAGCGGCCCGGCGGGTTCCGACGCGCCGGGTGTGCCGCCGGGTCCGTCGGCGGAGCCGCGGTTGTCGGCGGCCGTGGAGCCGGGGGAACCGGGTGGGGGAGCGGCCGACGGGGCGGGTGTGCTGCTCCCGGTGGCCGCCGCGCATCCGGAGAGGGCGAGGACGGCCGCCGCGGCGAACGGGGCGAATCGCGGCGTCGTCCCCGCTACGGCGGTTTTCATGCGCATGATGGCTCAGGGGGTCCTTGCGTCGGCGGTGGGGGCGGATCACCAACCTAGCCGCTCTGCGGAACTTTTGCCGCGGCTGACGCGTCATATCGTGAGTAGTGCGGTGATCCGATCCCGACCGCGCGCGGCCCGTCCGCGCCGGCCGGATCGCCCAGCCACACCGATGCCGAGGTGAAGTCAATGCGCAAGAGCAATCGCGCCGCCGCCGGGGCCGCGGCGTGGCAGGCCGTGCAGCACAGCAACCGGCCCGGCACGCCGGGGGTGGGGGAGCGCGTCGCCGCGCTTCCGCGCATGCTGGGGTCGCGCCTGCGCGGCCGTTACGACGGCCTCACCGTTCCGCGGCTGCTGATGTTCCTCCTGGCGGTCGCCTACGTCGCCTCTCCCATCGACCTGGTTCCCGAACTGTTCGTGCCGCTGCTGGGCCTGGCCGACGACGTCGGTGTCGCGGTCTGGCTCGCCACCAGCCTGATGGGCGAGACCGAGCGCTTCCTGCACTGGGAGCAGCGCGAGGGCCACGTGCAGGGCCGCGTCGTCGGCTGAGCGGCCGACCGCGGCCGTACCGCCCGCCCCGCCCTGCCGCGGAAGCCGATCGAGCGAGCCCGCTCCGCCGCGGAGCGGGCTCGCTCGTCTGCCGCCCGCCACCCCCGGGGTGCATGCCGCGCCGATCCGCGCCTTGATCGGCCCCTCTGACGTCCCAGAACGCCGCGTGCTCCGCACACGCTGTGAAATCGGGCGCTTTCCGGGTGTTGACGCGGTCGTGTGTTTCTCCGCAAACTAACCGCGACGCTCCGCCCGCACGCGTCGGCACCACTGCCCTCCCCCTCACCCGGAAAGGTCATCCGTCGAAACGGAATCGAAGCGGTTCGACGACTCCCCGCCGCCTCACCGGCGCCGTCGCGCGAGCGGGCCATCCCCCACCGCAAGGAGCCCCACGTGACCTCGGCATCCCGCCCCTCCCGCCGTCTCGCCTCTCCCCCGCGCACGCGCAGCGCGTTCACCCCCTTGCGGCCCTTCGACCGCCCGACCCTGCGCTCACCCCGCCCGGGGGCCGCAGCGGCGGCCGCTCTGATCGCAGCGGCGTCGCTGACCGGAACCGCCGCCACGGCCGATCCCGCCTCGGCCGATTGGAACGGCCAGTGGCAGCGCGCCAACGAGTGGCACAACGTGCAGATCGAGGGCGGCGGCTTCATCCCCGGCATCGTCTTCAACCAGTCCGAACCGGGCCTGGCTTACGCCCGCACCGACATCGGCGGCGCCTACCGCTGGGACGAGGCGCAGCAGAAGTGGAGCCCGCTGCTCGACTGGGTCGGCTGGGACGACTGGGGCTGGACCGGGGTGGCCGGACTGGCCACCGACCCGGTCGACCCCGACCGGGTCTACGCCGCCGTGGGCACCTACACCAACGACTGGGACCCGAACAACGGCGCCATCCTGCGCTCCGCCGACCGCGGCGAGACCTGGGAGGTGACCGAGTTGCCGTTCAAGCTGGGTGGGAACATGCCCGGCCGCGGCATCGAGCGGCTCTCCGTCGACCCCAACGACAACAGCGTGCTCTACCTGGGCGCCCCCAGCGGCCACGGGCTGTGGCGCAGCACCGACCACGGGCAGACGTGGTCGGAGGTGGCGTCCTTCCCCAACCCCGGCGACTACGCCATGGACCCGGACGACTCATCTGGCCTCAACAGCGACAACCAGGGAGTCGGCTGGATCGCCTTCGACCGGAGCAGCGCGTCCCGGGGCGAGCGCACCCAAGACATCTACGTCGGCGTGATGGACAAGCAGAACACCGTCTACCGCAGCACCGACGGCGGACAGAGTTGGGAGCGCATCCCCGGCCAGCCCGAGGGCCACCTGGCCATCGAGGGCGTGTTCGACCACGAGAACGGCCGGCTCTACATCTCCACCAGCGACACCGGCGGCCCCTACAGCGGCGGCAGCGGCGACGTGTGGAAGTTCGACACCGCGACCGGCGAGTGGACGAACATCAGCCCGGTTCCGTCCGACTCGGCCGACAACCACTTCGGCTACGGCGGGCTGACCATCGACCGGCAGAACCCCGGCACCCTGATGGTCAGCACGCAGATCTCCTGGTGGCCCGACATCCAGATCTACCGGACCACGGACGGCGGCGAGAACTGGACGCAAGCGTGGCGCTACGGCGCCTACCCCGAGCGGATCAACCGCTACGAGATGGACATCTCCGACTCCCCGTGGCTGACCTTCGGCAACGATCCGCAGCCTCCCGTCACCTCGCCCAAGCTCGGCTGGATGACCCAGGCGATGGAGATCGACCCGTTCGACTCCGACCGGCTGATGTACGGCACCGGCGCCACCCTCTACGGCACGCGGGACCTGACCGACTGGGACTCCGACGAGACGGTCACCATCGAGCCGATGGCCCGCGGTATCGAGGAGACCGCCGTCAACGACCTCGCCGCACCGCCCGGCGACACCCCGCTGGTCTCGGCGCTGGGCGACATCGGCGGATTCCGCCACGAGGACCTGTCCGAGGTCCCCGACCTGATGCATACCGGCCCCTTCCACGGCACGGTCACTTCGCTGGACTTCGCCGAGTCGGCGGCGCAGCGGTTCGTGCGGGTGGGCCGCAACGACGACGACGCATCCGTCTCCCACATCGCCGTGTCCTCCGACGGAGGCGCCTCTTGGCGGCCCGGCGAGGAGCCCTCCGGCGTTACGGGAGCGGGCACCGTGGCCATGGCGGCCGACGGTTCGGCGATCGTGTGGAGCACCGAGGGGGCAGGAGTGCAGGTCTCCACCGACTCCGCGGCCTCCTGGTCGGCGTCCTCGGGCGTTCCCGCGGGCGCGCGCGTACAGGCCGACCGCGCCGACCCGGACGTCTTCTACGCCCATGCCGACGGGGCCTTCTACGTCAGCACCGACGGCGGGGCGACCTTCCAGGAGTCCGCCGCCCGAGGGCTGCCGCAGAGCAGCGTCCGTTTCGCCGCCGTCCCCGGCCGTGCGGGCGACGTCTGGCTGGCCGGGGGCAGCGAGGGCGGCGCCTACGGACTGTGGCACTCGACCGACTCCGGCGCCACCTTCGAGCGCGTCGCCGACGTGGACCAGGCCGACACCGTCGGGTTCGGCAAGGCCAAGCCCGGCTCGGACTACCCGGCGATCTACACGAGCGCCGAGATCAACGGCACGCGCGGGATCTTCCGGTCCGACGACGGCGGGTCGAGCTGGATCCGCGTCAACGACGACCAGCACCAATGGGGCTGGACCGGAGCCGCCATCACCGGCGACCCCGATGTCTACGGGCGGGTCTACGTGTCCACCAACGGCCGCGGCATCGTCTACGGCGACGTCCAGCCCTACTGGCGGCGCTGACAGCCGACAGCAAACCGGCGGCGGGCGGCGGGCCTTCCCGCTCGCGCGCCCCGCCGCCGGTCCGCCGGCCCGTTGGGCACGGGCCAAGCCCCCGCCGTCCTCGGCGCCGCTTTAGACCACCGATCCACCCGGTAGACAACAAGGCCGCACAGCAGACCGGCGTTCTCAACCACGACCTAGGAGGCCCCTTCGTCGGCCGCGGCGACACCGTCAACCTGCCGCGGGGGGAGCGGCAGCCGCCCGCTCTCCAGGGCGTCGACCATCGCCACCGCTCCGCCCCGCGCAGCCGCGCTCAAGCCCAGGGACGAGGTCTCGACGAAGCAGCCCCCCGCGTCCGGCGCGAAGGCCAGCTCGCGTACCCCCGAGCGGCAGGAGGGCAGCAGCCACGGCGCCAGCGGTACGAAATAGCCGCCGAGCACCACCGCGGCCGGGTTGACCAGGTTGACCAGCATCGCCGCACCCCGCCCCAGCCAGGTGCCCGCCGTGTGCAGAGCCTCGACGGCGGTGGGCTCCTCTGCGGCGGCGCGGTCGACGGCGGTCTCCACCAGGTCGGCGAGGTCGGCGCGGGTAAGCGCGCCCGCGGGGAAGCGGTCGGGCAGGGCCGCCCGCAGGATCGACTCGATTCCGGCCAGCGCCTCCAGGCAGCCGCGGCGACCGCAACCGCAGGCGGGGCCGTCCTCGACCATGCGCACGTGGCCGATCTCGCCGGCGAATCCGGCCGAACCGCGCAGCAGTTCGCCGTTCATCAGCAGGCCCGCGCCGATTCCCACTTCGCCGGTGATGTAGACGAGGTCGCCGGTGCGGGCCAGGTGGCCGCCGCGGTACTCGGCCACCGCGCCGAGGTTGGCGTCGTTGTCGACGAGGACCGGGATCGGTGACGGTGCCGCGTCGTGCAGCAGTTCCTCCAGCAGACTGCGCAGGGGGGTCCCGCGCCAGGCGAGGTTGGGTGCTCGCGTGACGATCCCGCCGGGGGAGTCGACGAGCCCCGGCACCGCCACGCTCAGTCCGATGACGCTGCGGTGGCTCAGGGCGGGGTCGGCCACGACCGCCCGCACGGCGTCCGCGATGCGGTGCGCGCACGCGTCGGCACCGGCGGAGCGCGCGTCGAAGGCGATGTGCCTGGTGAGCAGGTCGCGCTCCAGCAGGTCCACGGCGACCACCGACAGGTAGTCGACGTTGACCTCGATCCCGATCGCGGCGATGGTGAGGCCGTCCAGCGCGAGCATCACGCCCGGCCGCCCTACGCGGCGCTCGGCGGACTCTCCGGTCTCGCACAGCAGACCGCGCGCGATGAGGTCGGCGACGAGGCTGGAGACGGTGGTCTTGTTCAGCCCCGTGGCGGCGGCCACGGCGGCGCGGGAGCAGGGAGCCAGCGTGCGCACGGCCCGCAGCACCGTACCCAGGTTGGCTTCGCGGACGTCGTGGAAGCCGGTGGGGCCGACGCGCATGTCCCGCATGTCGCCTCCCTCCCGGCGTCCACGGGCCCGCGGGCCGGGCGCGATCCGTGCCTGGTGCGGCGGCTCGGATCGGTGGCCGCCGGTTCATCCGCGAACATACCGACACCTTCCGCTCTGCGGCAAAGCTGCCCACCCCGCACAGCAGGGAAGACGCGGGCGTTTCGCGGACCGGCCCCCCGGGGGTGGGCTTTCCGGGGCCTGGGAGCGGAGTGGCGGCTGTCAGGTAGTTCCCGGTGGGTGCCTCGCCGGCGGTTCCCGGCATGCGGAAGGGCGGGCCGCGGCGCGGCCCGCCCTCACTGATCGAGGAACCGTGCGCTCCCCGGTCGATCCCCCCGGATACGGCACAAGCCGGGGGAGATCACTCCGTGCGCTGGCTGGGGATACCGCCCAGCAGAGCGCGGACCTCGGTCTCGCGGTAGCGGCGGTGGCCACCCAGGGTCCGAATCGAGGTCAGCTTGCCCGCCTTAGCCCAGCGTGTGACGGTCTTGGGGTCCACGCGGAACATGGTGGCGACCTCGGCAGGGGTCAACAGGGGCTCCGCCTCGGGCGTGCGAGTCGACATGTGTACGGCCTCTCCTCCTGGATCTGTGTGCCGATCCTGAGCCTTATCCTGGCACTTGGCCCGGATGTCCAATATTGCCCTCGTAGGTCTATATTGGCATCACCCGAGGTGATTACGCGACCACTTACCGCGACTTTGTCGGATGGGAGGTCGCAAAGCCGCCCATGGGTCGCGTCACGCTGAGTGATTCTAGCGACACGTTTAGTGGCATGTGGCGTATTCGGTCAAAACTTCGTTCTCCGGCCCTGTTTTTCTCGATCCGGTGAACCGGAAGTGCTACAGACGGTCGGCCTGAAACCCGTTCGCCGGTCTGCTGCGGGAACCGTCACTCAAGTCCTGGCCAGGTCTTTCACGGCTGCGGGCGGCGCGGACGAGGTACGTGTCTTGTCTCATCGACGGCTCTCCTGTGTCACGTGCATCCTCGGCGTGGCCCGGCTTCCCGGTTACGCAGAGTGCGTTCGGTGACCGTCTCGACACAGTCTATGTCGATCTCTATGGACTGGTATGCCCATTTTCGACAAAGTTGATGCCAACTGTGACGCTCGTCCGGACATATCCGCCTGTCAGAACGCGTTAGAACGACCGCGCTGAGTGAGAAACCTGGCCGCCAGGTTGGCGGTCGGCGTGGCGGACGAGCGCGGACAGCACGCGGCCGCCCCGCGGCGGGGTGGTGAAACCGTGACCCTCAGTTGGCGTGTTCGAGAGCCTGGATCTCTTTCCAGCGGCGGGTCACCCGCTGGTACATGGCGGTCGCCAACTCCTCCTGGCCGGTCTCCAGACCGGTGAGCGCGGCCGACACCTCAGCCACCGAGTGGTCCTCGCGCAGCCGCCCGTCGTCGAGCAGGTCCACCAGACCGGCGTAGTCGAGCTCCAGCAGGGCGCGGGGGTGGGCCACCCCGGCCAGCCAGTCGTCCAGGCGCTCGGCCGACGACAGCGCCTCGCTCTCGCCCACGTGCTCCCGCAGCAGGCCCACAGCGCGCTCCAGGCGGCGGCGCGCCTCGGCCATCGGCGCGACGTACAGCAGCGTCCGCGGCGGGGCTTCCCGGCCCTCGCTCGGGTGGCGCAGCCGACCGCCGGCCGGGGCCTCCTGCCCGGAGGCGTGTGCCGGCTCCTCCTCGTCGCCCAGGACGAGGCAGCGCTCCTCGGCGTCGAAGGGCGCGAACCAGGCCAGCGGAACGGTCCAGGTGCTCGTCAGGATCTGCGTGCGCATCGGCTCGCCGCGCTCGCGCCAGGTCTCGAAGCGCGCTTCGGCCGCGGTCGCGACCGTCTCCGGCAGGAAAGCGGGACTCAACCGCGCAGGGGTTTCGGCGCGAAAGTCGCGCAGCCCGAGCCATGACCGCAACCGGGTCTGCCAGGGGCAGACGTAGACCTCGCCGCCCTGGCGGCGCACGTAGGCGTCGCCGCTCTCGCGTTCGGGGACGGGAATGGGCGGGGTGGCCATCAGGCGGCGCAGGCTTTCGGCGTGCTCGGCCGACACCGCGTCGCGTCGCCGGGGCCGCCGCGACGACGCGGCGTAAGCCCTCCAGTAGGCCTTTTCGCGGTTGGAGAACGCGACGAGCGGCTGGTAGACGCGTAGATAGGCGGTGTACGGCAGCACGCACGCATCGTGGCACAGATCCCGGTCGGCGGCACGCGAGTGCCCGGTGCCGGCGGCCGTCGGCACCGGATCGGGTAATCGCCTCCGATCGAACCCCGCGGACGCCGGGAAGGCCGTTCCCGAGGACGGTGCCGCCCCGCTGACCGCCCGCCGGAGCGGCGCGAGCGGCGGCGGCACCGCCGGTGCCGGTCTTCCACCGCCGTCCGCCGAGGTGGCGCACCGCGGCGCGCGGTCCCACCCGCTCCGCCCGCCTCATCAGGCGGCTGTTAGCCGCGGGCGGCGTAGGCAGGTCGGGTCCAAACCGGGTACGGTTGTATCCGTACGTAAGCTGGCGCCTGTCGTCAGTGCGGTGACGGCCGTCAGCCCGGCATTGCGGTTTTGCTAGTGATCTGGGGTTTGTCCGAACCCAATCGTTGAGGGGGTCGAGCCATGGGGCGCGGCCGAGCCAAGGCCAAGCAGCAGAAGGTCGCTCGGAGGCTGAAGTACAACTCCGGCCATACCGACCTCGATCAGCTGCGGTCAGAGCTGGGTGTCGCTGAGGATGACGGTACTGCGGCGGATTCTCCGGAGCAGCCGGCAGACCCTTACGACGACCTGGTCGACCGTTATGCGGATCTCGCAGACGAGTACCAGAGCGGCGACGAACCGGCGGAGGAGAGCACGTCCGATCGCTCGGACAGCCTTCGCTGATCCGCCGTTCCGGTGCGCGGGCAGCCCGCGCCGTCTGCGTGACCGGGTCGGGGACGCCCGCTGCTGTGCCGAATCCATCCGATCGCTGCCACCCCCGCGTGGGTGGTGCCCACCGCCGCAGAGCATGCGGTGAGACCCGGGCCCCGCTGCGCGATCCGTCGCCGATTCCGCGCAGCAGGGGTGCGCGACTCCGCCGCCCGGCGGTCCGTGGAACAGGAGCCGGTGGGAACCCGCGAGGGAGTACCGCTTTCGAGTGGGGCTGCCGCCGGAGGCGACCCACGTAGTCGCGGGGAGGCGGCCCGACGCACGAGTCGGGACAACCGAACATCCACAGCCGGTTCGCGCCGCTTCGGTGGCGCGAACCGGCTGTTTTCGCGCCCGTGCGCCGCCGCGGCCTCAGGCATGGGCCCCTTCCAGGAGCGCTTGGCCGGTTCCGGATGTGATCGATCCCGCGTTCCAGGCGGCCACCCCGCGCTCGGCGAGCAGCGTGAGTGCCGGCTGCACGGAATCGGACGGCACGATCGCCGCCATGCCGACACCCATGTTGAACGTGGCCTCCATGTCCGCCTGCGCCACCGAGCCGCGCTCGGCGACGAAGGAGAACACCGGCTGCGGCGTCCACGTCGCCCGGTCGACGACGGCGTCGAGCCCCTCGGGCAGCGACCGGGCCAGGTTGGCCGCCAGCCCGCCGCCGGTGATGTGGGCGAAGGCGTGCACCTCGGTGCCGCGGGCGAGGGCGAGGCAGTCGGCGGCGTAGACCCGCGTGGGCGTGAGGAGAGCTTCGCCGAGGGCGGTGCCGAGCTCGGGCACGTGGGCGTCGAGCCGCAGGCCGGACTCGTCGACGACCCGGCGCACCAGCGAGTACCCGTTGGAGTGCAGACCCGAGGAGGCCATCGCGATCACCCGGTCGCCCTCGGACACCCGCTGCGGCCCCAGGAGGGCGTCCTCCTCGACGATGCCGGTGCCGGCTCCGGCCAGGTCGTACTCGTCGGGTGCCATGACGCCGGGATGCTCCGCAGTCTCGCCGCCGATGAGCGCGCATCCGGCCTGGCGGCAGCCTTCGGCGATACCCGCCACCAGGTCGGCGATCCGCTCGGGCACGACCTTGCCGCAGGCGATGTAGTCGGTCATGAACAGCGGCTCGGCGCCGCAGACGACGAGGTCGTCGACCACCATGCCGACCAGGTCCAGACCGATGGTGTCGTGGCGGTCGCAGCGCTGGGCGATGAGCGCCTTCGTCCCGACACCGTCGGTGGAGGTGGCCAGCAGCGGCGACCGGTACTCGGCCGTGTTCAGCCGGAACAGCCCGGCGAAGCCGCTGGGGTCGGCGACCTGCTCCGGACGGCGGGTGCGCGCGACGTGCTCCTTCATCATCGCCACGGCGCGGTCGCCGGCGGCGATGTCGACACCGGCGGCGGCGTAGGCCGGTGTGGTGTTGGCAGCCTCTGCCACGCGATACCTCTCAGCTGTTCGCAGTCGGATGGGCCCGGACGCGCTCGCGGCAGTCGGACCGGTACTTCGCGGGTGCCGCGGCCGCGGTGCGGCGGGAAGGCGGCTCAGCGCTGCGCGCGTCCCGCCAGAGGCCGCTCGGTGGCGTTGCCGCCGGAGGTCTCCAGCAGGTACTTGCCGCGCGAATCCTCGTCGACCTCGATGGGGTAGACACCGTCGAAGCAGGCGCGGCACAGCCGGTTCTTCGGCACCTCCGTGGCCTCGACCAGCTCGTCCAGGTCGATGAAGGCCAGCGAGTCCGCGCCGATCGAGGCGCGGATCTCCTCGGTGGTGAGGTTGCCCGCCGCCAGTTCCGCCTTGGTGGCGAAGTCCACGCCGTAGTAGCAGGGCCACATGACCGGCGGGCTGGAGATGCGGACGTGCACCTCGGCGGCACCGGCCTCGCGGAGCATGCGCACCAGCGCCCGCTGGGTGTTGCCGCGCACGATGGAGTCGTCGACGACGACCAGCCGGCGCCCCGCGATGACCTCGCGCAGCGGGTTCAGCTTGAGCCGGATGCCCAGCTGGCGCAGAGTCTGGCTGGGCTGGATGAACGTGCGGCCCACGTAGGAGTTCTTCACCAGGCCCTGGGCGAAGGGGATGCCGCTGCCGTCGGCGTAGCCGACCGCGGCCGGCGTGCCGGACTCGGGTACCGGGATCACCAGGTCGGCGTCGGCGGGGTGCTGCTTGGCAAGGCGGCGGCCGACCTCGGCGCGGCTGGAGTTGACGTTGCGCCCGGCGATGGTGGTGTCGGGCCGGGCGAGGTAGACGTACTCGAACAGGCAGCCCTTGGGCTCGGCGGGCGCGAAGCGCATCGAGCGGACCCCGCGCTCGTCGACCGTGATCAGCTCGCCGGGCTCGATCTCGCGCTCGTAGGTGGCGCCGACGATGTCCAGCGCCGCGGTCTCACTGGCGACCGCCCAGCCGTTCTCCAGCCGGCCCAGCACGAACGGCCGGATGCCCTGGGGGTCGCGGGCGGCGTACAGCGTGGTCTCGTCCATGAAGGCGAGCGAGTAGGCGCCCCGCACCTTCGGCAGCAGCTCCATGGCCGCTTCCTCGGTGCTGCGGTCGGGGTTGTCGGCGAGCAGCCCGGTGAGGACCTCGGTGTCGGTGGTGGCCCCCCGGCGCTCGTCGGGCAGCATGCGGGCGAGTTCGGGAGTGTTGATCAGATTCCCGTTGTGCCCCAGCGCCAGGCCGCCCTCGCGCGCGCTGTAGAACGTCGGCTGTGCGTTCTCCCATACCGGCGAGCCGGTGGTGGAGTAGCGGCAGTGGCCGATGGCCAGATGCCCCTGCAGGGAGTCGAGGGTCGCCTCGTTGAAGACCTGGGAGACCAGTCCCATGTCCTTGTAGACGAGGATGCGCTCGCCGTCGCTGAGCGCGATTCCCGCGGACTCCTGTCCGCGGTGCTGCAATGCGTAGAGGCCGAAATAGGTGAGCTTGCTGACTTCTTCGCCGGGAGCCCAGACCCCGAAGACCCCGCAAGCGTCCTGAGGTGCGCGCTCCTGCGGGTCGAGGTCCGTGGTGAGCCGGCCGTCGGGTTGCGCCACGCTCCTCAGCTTAGTCGCTGTTCATCGGGGCCGTGTCCACCGGGCCGCGCGGGAGGCCACAACGGGAGCAGGCGGGAGAGGTCGGCGCGGGTGCCGCCGGCGGCGACGGAGCCCGCCGCGAGGGCGTCCTCCCAGGTCGTCGTGCCCACGGCGAGGGCGAGCCACGTCAGCGGGTCGGTCTCGACGACTCCGGGCGGCGTGCCGCGGGTGTGGCGCGGTCCCTCGACCACCTGCACCGCTCCGTGCGGCGGGACCCGCACCTCCAGGCTGTGTCCGGGGGCGCGCTCGGCGAGCTCGGCCAGCGTGCCGCGCACAGCCGCCTTGACGGCGGAGCGCTTGGGTGCGGCGCCCGCGTCACCGGCGCGCAGCACGGCCTCGGCGCAGGCGCCGAGCACCGGCGAGGGGCGGTCGGGGCCGGTGTAGGGCGGCTCGTCCAGCGCGGCGAGCTGGGCGTCGAGCGCCGTACGCAGGGCGGCGTGGCGGCGCTGCGCGGCAGTGGGCTTGGCGGGCATGCCTTCGAGCATAGACAGGCGCGCCCCTCCGAGTGCGCCTGGAACGCAGCCCGCTTCACCGCGTGCCGCGGCGCGTCGGTCGGCTCCGATCGGGGGCAATGCGTGCGAAAGCTTGCCGAATCCCCACGACCCGGGGAAACTGTCGGTCGGGGGAAAACATGTCGACCGGGACATGAACACATCGTTCTCCAGCGGTGACGCCAGGCGCGTCGCGGCAGGTGTGCGGCGTGTTCTACTGTGATTCGCGTCCCGTTCGCGAAGTTCTCTCCCGCGGTATCCGCGACCGGAACCGCCTTCGGTGCAGGGGTGCCGGCCGAGGCGGCAAGGATAGGATGAATGCTCCGCTACGTCGGCTTTCGCAGCCGCCGGCGCAGTCCAACCGAACAAGGAGTGATGTCGCCCCCGAGCGCGGTACGGGGGTGCGGCGCGGTCACGCCTGAAGAGTAGTTGTGACCATTTTGCCGGTTTAGTGCCCATAACATCCCTGAGGACGATCACCGCACTTCGGGAGATAGATGTGCGTCTGCGCCTGACCCCGCGTGATGACAGCTACTTCGAGATGTTCGCCGACTCCGCGAACAACCTCGTCATCGCGGCGCGCCTGCTGGTGGAGCTCATCAGCGAAGGCGCCGATCGTGATGCCATCGCAGAGAAGATGCACGCCTGCGAGCACGCCGGCGACGAGCGGACCCACGCGATCATGCGGAGACTCAACGAGAGCTTCGTGACTCCCTTCGACCGCGAGGACATCTACCGCCTGGCGTCCTCGCTCGACGACGTCATGGACTCCATGGACGCGGCGGTCGACCTGGTCGGTCTCTACGGCCTCGACCGCCTCCCCAAGGGCATCATCGACCAGATCGAGGTGCTGGAACGGGCGGCGGAGCTCACCGCCGAGGCGATGCCGAGGCTGCGTTCCATGAAGGACCTCACCCGGTACTGGATCGAGATCAACCAACTGGAGAACCAGGCCGACCAGATCTACCGCCGCCTGCTCGCCCACCTGTTCAGCGGAGAGTACGACGCCCTCACCGTGCTCAAACTGAAGGACGTCATCGAGGAGCTGGAGACCGCCGCCGATGCATTCGAACACGTCGCCAACACGGTCGAGAGCATCGCGGTGAAGGAATCCTGACCCCCGCCGCTTTCATCGTTTGGCTCCGACGTGCCCCTCGAAACACTGTCACTGAGCGCCGTGCTGGTCGCCGCCCTGGTGTTCGGCTACACCAACGGCTTCCACGACGCCCCCAACTCGCTGGCGACGGCCATCTCCACCCGCGCGCTGGGGCCCCGCGCCGCCGTGATCATGGCGGCGAGTATGAACGTCATCGGCGCCCTCCTCGGCGAGGGCGTCGCCCGCACCATCAGCCGCGACATCATCAACCCGCCGGAGGGCCCCAGCGGGCTGGCCGTGCTGCTGGCGGCGCTGATCGGGGCCATCGCCTGGAACGTCGCCACCTGGTACAAGGGGATGCCCTCGTCCTCCTCCCATGCCCTGGTCGGCGGGATGGTCGGGGCGGCGCTGGCCTCGACCACCACCGTGCAGTGGCGCGGTGTGGCCGTCGACTTCGCGCTGCCGATGCTGGTGTCCCCGCTCATCGGGGGGCTGCTCGGCTTCTTCGCCATGGTGGCCATCCTGTGGCTGTTCCGCAGGACCAACGTGCGCCGGATGACCCGCGGGTTCAAGATCGCGCAGAGCGCCTCCGCGGCCGCCATGGCGCTGGGCCACGGCCTGCAGGACGCGCAGAAGACCATGGGCGTCATCGTGCTCGCGCTGATCGCCTCCGGCTACCAGAGCTCCTACGACGTCCCGATGTGGACCGTGTTCGCCGCGGCCGGCGCCATGGCGCTGGGCACGCTGACCGGCGGCTGGCGCATCATGCGGACCCTGGGCCGGCGGGTGATCCAACTGGACGCGCCGCGCGGATTCGCCGCTGAGAGCACGGTCGCCGCGGTGTCGTACGCGACCTCGTTCATCTGGGAGGTGCCCATCTCCAACACGCACATGATCACCTCGGCGATCGTGGGCGTGGGCGCCACCCGCCGCCTCTCGGCGGTGCGCTGGGGAGTGGCGGGCAACATCCTGGCCGTCTGGCTGGCCACCGTGCCGGGAGCGGCGGTGGTCTCCGCCGCGGCCTACGTGCTGGTCAGCACCGCGCTGCCGACCTGATCCGCGGCCCTCGCCGCCGCCGGCCGCCGCCGGCCGCAGGCGGACGCCGACTCCGACGCAGACGTGAAAGACGAAAGCGGGCGCCGGCGGAGTCTCCGCTCCGCCGGCGCCCGCTCGCCGCTTGTTCGGACCGCGATCAGCCGAACCGGCCGGTGATGTAGTTCTCCGTCTCCTTCTTGTCGGGCTTGGTGAAGATCTTGTTGGTCTCACCCATCTCGATGAGCCGCCCCGGCTCACCGGTGCCCGCGAGGTTGAAGAACGCCGTGCGATCGCTGACGCGCGCCGCCTGCTGCATGTTGTGCGTAACGATCACGATGGTGTAGTTCTCCTTGAGCTTGGCGATCAGGTCCTCGATCGCCAGCGTGGAGATGGGGTCCAGCGCCGAGCAGGGCTCGTCCATCAGCAGCACCGCCGGCTCCACCGCGGTGGCGCGGGCGATGCACAGGCGCTGCTGCTGACCGCCGGAGAGGCTCGCTCCCGGCTTGTTCAGCCGGTCCTTGACCTCTTCCCAGAGGTTGGCGTCGCGCAGCGACCGCTCGACGATCTCGTCGGCGCGGCGCTTGTTCATCCGCTGGTTGTTGAGCTTGGCCCCGGCGATGACGTTGTCGTAGATGGTCATCGTCGGGAACGGGTTGGCGCGCTGGAAGACCATGCCGATCTCCCGGCGCACGGCTACGGGGTCGACCGAGGGGTCGTAGACGTCGAGGTTGTCGAGCATGACCTTGCCCTTGACACGGGCGCCCGGCGTGACCTCGTGCATGCGGTTGAGGGTGCGCAGGAACGTCGACTTGCCGCAGCCGGACGAGCCGATGAAGGCGGTCACCGAGCGGGGCTCGACGGTCATTGTCACGTCCTCGACCGCCTTGAAGTCGCCGTAAAAGACGTTCAGGTCGGAGACGTCGATTCGCTTGGCCACTGGATGTCCTCAGGTGATTCAGGGTTGACGTGCTGGTCGAGTCGGTGGCGGCTCAGCCCCGGGCTTGGGGCGAGAGGAAGCGCGACACCAGGCGGGCCGTGAGGAACAGCAGCATCACGAGCAGGATCAGCGTCAGCGCAGCGGCCCACGCGCGCTCCTCGGCGTAGACCCCGGCCTCGCCGGAGAGGCCCATGTCGCGGACCGCCTTGTAGATGTAGACCGGCAGGCTCATCATGTCGCCTTCCAGCGGGTTGCCTTGGATCCGTGTGGACGCCATGCCCGCGGTGAGGATCAGCGGTGCCGTCTCACCGATAACGCGGGCCAGCGCGAGGATGATTCCCGTGGTGAGCCCGGCCACCGCGGTGGGCAGCACCACCTTCACGATGGTCAGCCACTTGGGGACGCCCAGCGCGTAGGACGCCTCGCGCAACTCGGTGGGCACCAGCCGCAGCATCTCCTCGCTGGAGCGCACCACCACCGGGATCATCAGCACCGACAGCGCGATCGCGCCCGCCAGGCCGTTGGTGTTGCCGGGGCCGAACAGCAGGATCCACAGGGCGACCACGAACAGGCCGGCCACGATGGAGGGAATGCCGGTCATCACGTCGACGAAGAAGGTGATGGCCTGCTTGAGGCGGCCCCTGCCGTACTCGACGACGTAGACGGCGGTCATCAGCCCGATCGGCACCGAGATGGCCGTGGCCAGCCCGGTCATGACCAGGGTGCCGACGATGGCGTGGTTGACGCCGCCGGCGTCCATGCTCGGGATGACGCCGTTCATGGACACGGTGAGGAAGTACCAGTTGAGGCGATCCATCCCGTTGATGACCACCGTCGTCAACAGCGAGATCAGCGGGATGATCGCGACGGCGAAGCAGCAGTAGACGATGCCGGTCACCAGCCGGTCGGCGGCTCGGCGGCGGTTCTCCACGGACGCGGAGATGCCGGTGATCGCGGCCAGGAACACCAGGGCGGAGACCACCACGACCGGCACCGGGTGGAAGCCGCCGAACAGCACGAAGACGCCGGAGACGACGATCCCGCAGGCCGCGAGCAGGGCGGGCGGGAAGTACCCCGGCAGTGTGCGGGTGTAGAGCCCCTCGGACTTCAGGCGGGGACCCTCGCCGGGGCTCCCGGTGGTGGTCTGCTGGGTCGTGGTGGTCATTCGGTGAACTCCTTGCGCCGCGAGACGACGAAGCGGGCAGCCATGTTCACGGCCAGGGTGATCGCGAAGAGGACGAGGCCCGCGGCGATCAGCGCGGACACGCCTTCGCCGTTGGCCTCCGGGTACTGCAGGGCGATGTGCGCGGCGATGGTCTGGTTGCCGCTCTGCAGCAGGAAGGGCTCGATGACCAGGGAAGGCGAGAGGATCATGGCGACGGCCATGGTCTCGCCCAGCGCCCGGCCCATCCCCAGCATGGCGCCGCCGATCACGCCGGGACGGCCGAAGGGCAGCACCGAGGTGCGGATCATCTCCCATCGGGTGGCGCCCAGCGCCAGCGCCGCCTCGCGGTGCGACTGGGGCACCTGGGCGAACACGTCGCGCGACATCGCGGTGATGATCGGCAGGATCATCACCGCCAGCACGATGCCCGCGCTGAGCATCGTCCGGCCGGTGGGCGAGACCGGCCCCGCGAACAGCGGGATCCAGCCCAGGTAGGTCTCCAGGAACCGGTAGAAGGGCTGCAGTTGGTCGACCAGGTAGACAAGGCCCCACAGGCCGTAGACCACGCTGGGGATGGCCGCCAGCAGGTCGACGATGTAGCCCAGCAGCGCGGCGAGGCGCCGCGGGGCGTAGTAGACGATGAACAGCGCGATCCCGATGGCGATCGGGGTTGCCAGCAGCAGCGCGATGACCGCGGCGAGCACGGTGCCGAAGGCCAGAGCGAGGACGCCGAATCTCACCCCGTTCCCGGGCTCGACCTCCGGGCTCCACTCGGTGGTGGTGAGGAAGTTGGCCTCGTTGGCCGAGAGCGAGCTGAAGGACTGCACGATCAGGAAGATGGCGACCCCCGCGAGGATCGCCAGGATCAGCAGGCCCGCCCCGCGAGCGGAGTTGGCGAAGACGACGTCGCCCAGGCGACGCCGGCCCTTGGGGACTTCGGCCGTCTCAGACGAGTCCGTGGTTGTCATGTATGGCTCCGGTCGAATTCGGTCGTTGATCGCCACCGGGCGAAGGGAGCGTGCCGTAGGCGCGTGCGCAGTCGGCCAGGGCCGACCGTGCGCGGCGCCGGGAGACATTCTGCTGGTTGCCGCGGGGTGATCGGACACGCGGGCCCGCCGACGGGGAATTCCGCGCTCGCACCCCTCGACATGCAGAAACCGCCGACGGCGGGGCGCGCGCTTTCCGCGCACCCCGCCTCGGCGGACAGCATCAGGGTTTCGTTGATCAGGAACCCGCGGAGATCTGCTCGATGGTGCCCGTGAGCTTGTCGCGCGTCGCCTGGCTGATCGGCGCGGAGCCGGCCTCGTCGGCCGCGGCCTGCTGGCCCTCCTCGCTGATCACGTAGTTGAGGAAGCTCTTGACCAGGTCGGCGTCCTGCTGGTCCTGGTACTGCATGCAGGCGATGTGGTAGGAGATCAGGACGATCGGGTAGACGCCCTCTTCTTCGGTGGTGTAGTTCAGGTCGACCGCGTGGTCGTTCTCGGTGTTGCTCTCACGCGGCTCGGAGGCGTCGACGATGGACGCGGCGGCCTCCGGGCTGTACTCGACGAACTGGCCCTCACCGGGGCCGACGGCCACGGTGCCCAGTTCGCCGACGTGCGAGGCGTCGACGTAGGTGATGGTGCCCTGGCCGGCCTCGACGGCCTGGACGACGCCGCTGGAGCCCTGGGCGGCCTCGACCGGCTCGATCGGCCAGTTGCCGCTGATCTCGTGCGGCCAGGCGTCGCCGGCGGCCTCGGAGAGGTAGGCGGAGAGGTTCTCGGTGGTGCCCGACTCGTCGGAGCGGTTGACCGGGACGATGTCCTGGTCGGGCAGGTCGGCGTCGGGGTTCAGTTCGGCGATCGCCTCGTCGCTCCAGTTGGTGATCTCCTGGTTGAAGACCTGGGCGATCACCTCGGGGGTCATGTTGAGGGAGTCGATGCCCTCCAGGTTGAAGGCCACCGCGATGGGGGCGATGTACGCGGGGAGGTTGGTCACCTCGGAGCCGTTGCAGCGCTCCGTGGCGTCGGCGGTCTCCTGCTCGTCGAGGGCGGCGTCGGAACCGGCGAAGGTCACGGCGCCGCTGATGAACTGCTCGCGGCCCGCGCCGGAGCCGACGGCGTCGTACTGCACGATCGACTCCTGGCAGGCACCCTCCCAGGACGCCTTCCAGGCCATCATGGCGTTCTCCTGCGAGCTGGCGCCGGCGCCTTCGAGCGTGCCGCCGCCGTCGACGCAGTTGACGTCGCCCGCCGCCTGCTGGTTTTCGGGGTCGACCGCCTGGTCGCTGCCGCAGGCGGTAAGTGCAAGAGCGCCGGCGAGGGCAATCCCCGCGAACTGGCTGTACTTGGAGAGCTTCACAGCCCCGATGTCCTTCCGTTGGACTTCGTCACCTTTGGGCGAGCCCGGTCGATGACCTCGCCAAATGTGAAGGTAGGCACGCGAAGTGACGAGAGCTCCCAAGCAGAGTGAACGAAGAATGAACGGGGGAGCGAGAATGTCGGAAGAAGAGTGGGAGCTTCGGTGGATGTGGGGTTAACCACCCCGAGGTCACGCCCATGTCACGCCGACACGCCGGAGATGACCAGGAATCATGACCGTTGATCCCTGGTCGTTCGCCTTATGTGTGCGAAATCCCAGCTCCCGGCGCTACGGGCGGAGAAGCCCGCTCAGTGTGCGGCGTACATCACATCAGCGTCCCACACCGAGAACCCCAATGACTCGTAAAGCCGGACGGCCGACCGGTTCTCCTCGTCGACGTAGAGCAGTGCCCACGGGAGGCCGCGCTCGTGCAGATGGCGCAACCCGACGAGCGTCAGCGCGCGCCCCAGGCCGGTGCGCCGCCATGCCGGCGAGACCCCGACCACGTAGACCTCGCCGACCGGCTCGTCGGCCAGTCCCGCCCCGTCGGCGTGCACCTTGGTCCAGTGGAAACCCGCGATCGACCCGTCGCCGGTGTCCTCGGCGACGAAGAAGCCCGCGGGGTCGAACCAGGACTCGTGCTCGCGCTCCTGCAGATCGTCAGCTGTCAGCCCGCCCTGTTCGGGGTGGTCGGCGAAAGCGGCGGCGTTGGCCGCGAGCCACGCCTTCTCGTCCTCGCCCGGCCGGAAGGTGCGGATCACCACTCGCTCGCCCAGCGCCTCGGGCAGCACAGGCTCCGGCAGCGCCTCGCCGCCGTCGGGCCGCCGCGCCTCGGCAGGACCGCCGCGTTCGCCCCCGCGCAGCCGCACGCGCATCTTCAACAGCCCCCGCACCTGCGTCCAGCCCGCCGAGCGGGCCAGTGCCACCGCACCCTCCGTGCGGCCGTGCGCCCAAACGCGCAGCCCCTCCTCCGCGGCGTCGTCGGCCAGCGAGCGCAGCAGCGCGGCGCCGTACCCGCGGCGGCGCCACGCCGGGGCGACGACCAGCTCGGCCGAGTCGGGTTCACCGGGGGTGCGCGCGGAGTAGGCGAAGCCGACCAGCCGTGTGGTGGAGCCGTCGGACACGCCCGTGGGGTCTCCCGACGGCACCGGCGCCAAGGCGAGGTGGAACCGCGCGGTACCCGGCCGCGCGCCGTGGCGGATCCGCAGCAGCGTCTGCTCCGACAGCGGTGCGACGCCGTCGTAGCCGCCGGCCGCCTCGGCCGTCGCGACCACCGCTGCGGCCTCGTCGGTGGTCAGGGTCTCGGTAGTGCGCACATGGGTCATGGGCCGAGCCTAGACTCCGTGCCCGTCCGACGGCCCGTTCCGGTGGCGCCGGGCGGCGCGGCCTGTCGATGCGCCGCGGGCCCGATCCGCGCCCGCCCGCGGTGCGGCTCGGTGCCCGCTAGTGCTTGCGGCGGCGGCCCTTGTAGGCGCTCGGGCCGATGCGGACCCGCCGCGACGGTGCGAGCGGTGTGGAGAAGAGCAGCAGCAACAGCAGGAAGAGCAGCAGGACGGCGGGCGTGACCATGGACGCGGGCGTCTGGTGGCGGGAGGCGACCTCGGTGGTGCGCGAGGATTCGGCCTCGCCGGGCTCGACGGACGGCAGGTCGGCCAGGGGGCCGCTCCCGCTCCCGTTTCCACCCCCGGAACCGGTGTCGGAGGGGGAGCCCAGTCCCGGCAGGTCGAGGGCGCCGGTCGGCAGGTCCGCCCTGTCGCCGCCACCGCGGCCGGCCCCGGGGGCGTCGTCCGTGGTCACGGGGCTGTGCGGCGGGGCGCCGTCATAGCCTCCGCCGGATCCGCCGCCGGATCCGTTGTCGCGGTCGCCTCCGTCTGGATCGTTGCCGCCGCCTCCGCCGCCGGAGACGTTGTCGGGGCCGCTGCCGCCTCCGCCGCCGGATCCGTTGTCGGTGTCGTTGTCCTGAGCGTTCTCGTCTTCTTCGTCGCTCTCCTGCTCTTTGTCAGGCGGCGGAGTCTTCGTAGGGGTGGGCGAAGACGAATCGGTGGGCGACGGTGAAAGTGATTCGGTCGGCGACGGCGACGGGCTCGGGGAGGCGGAACCAGAGGGCGACGGCGTCGGAGTCGGAGTGGGCGAAGTGCTGGGGTCCTCGGACGGATCCGGTGTAGGGGTGGGGTCCGGTGTGGGGGTCGGATCCGGTGTGGGGGTCGGATCCGGCGTCTCGGCGTCCACAGTCGCCACGAACGCGTCCTGGGAAGTCGACTGCGCAGCCCCCTCCGGAGCCGCCGCGGGGCACTCGGCGCCCTTCTCCACCTCGGCGTAGGTCACCGTCGCGGTGGCCTTGACGGTCCCCTTCTGCAGCGGCGTGCTGATCTCGGCGACGGCCCCCGGCCGCTGCGGCCACTCGACGGGGCCGATCTTGAAGTCGCCGTCGACCGTCAGGTCGAAAAGGCAGACGTTCGACGAGGAGTCGGCCCGGATGACGACCTCGGTGCGGGCGGTCCCGCCCGGCTCGACCATGTCCGTGGCGGGACTGAACGCGACGACGGGCGCCGCCGGGTCCGACGCGGCCGCCGCCGGTGCGGGCAGGCTCACGAGGCCGGAGCCGACGAAGAGCGTGCCGAGGGGGATAGCGGCGACCAGACGCATAGGCAGGGGGAAGCGGGTGGGCGGGAGCCGCTTTCCGCTGGACATGGACGTGGCCTCCTAGTTCAGGGTGCCGCAGGAGCGGGAAGGGCGACACGGTGACCACGGGGAGCACGGGAGCGGTCACCACACGCCGACTGATCCTGCATCCTAAACAATCGGACGCTCTGGTACGAGACCCGTCGGAGCGTCGTTCATGTCCGTCGAGGGCAGAGCCGCCGACCCGCCCCGGTCGGCGCGCCGACCGGGGCGGGTCGGCGGCGTCGGCTCCCGTCGACAGGATCTTCGCTCGAAGCCCGGCCGCGCCCGCTCACGTGGACGGGCCGGGCCCGTGACCCGTCCTCAGGGGCGGAATGGCGCCGGGCGCACGGACTCCGCCGGGGCGGCCTCCTCGGCGGGCGCCGCGGATTCCACGCCCGCCTTGGAGGCGGGATCGGGCACGAACCGGTAGCCGACGTTGCGCACCGTGCCGATCAGCGACTCGTACTCGCTGCCCAGCTTGGCGCGCAGCCGGCGGACGTGCACGTCGATGGTGCGGGTGCCGCCGAAGTAGTCGTAACCCCACACCTCCTGCAGCAGTTGCGCCCGCGTGAAGACCCGCCCGGGGTGCTGGGCGAGGAACTTCAGCAGCTCGAACTCCTTGAAGGTGAGGTCGAGGATGCGGCCCCGCAGCCGGGCGATGTAGGTGGCCTCGTCGATGACGAGGTCGCCGCGGCGGATCTCGTCGGGATCGTCGGAGCCGGCGTCGGCCTGGCCGACGGCCAGCCGCAGCCGCGCCTCGACCTCTGCGGGGCCCGCGGAGGTCAGCAGGAAGTCGTCGACCTGCCAGTCGGGTGTCAGGGCCGCTACGCCGCCCTCGGTGAGGACGGCGACCAGCGGGCAGTCCAGTCCGGTGGTGTCGAGCAGGCGGCAGAGGTTGCGGGCCGCCGCGAGGTCGCTGCGCGCATCGACGAGAATCGCGTCGACAGGCGTGTTCGACGAGCGGTCCGGTCCGGTGGTGAGAAGTGCACCGGCCTCGGCGGGCGAGACGCGGACCGAGTGCAGCAGCAGCCCGAGAGCGGGCAGAACGTGATCCGACGGTTCGTTGGAGTTCGTCAGTAGCAGCAGGTGGCTCATGCGTCTCTTCCCGTCGACCCGCGCGCGGCGGGTGGTCGAAGGCGCCATTGCCCCCGGCGGAGAAATAATGAAGTGTTTGCCTCCGAGACCAACAAGGATAATCAATCGATGGTGAACGGAACCATCAGGTACTGGGCGGCGGCCAAAGAGGCCGCCGGAAAATCCGAGGAGCCGGTGAGCGGCGCCACGCTGGCGGAGGTGCTGGAGTCGGTCCGGGCCGCCTACAGCGGCGACGAGCGGCTGCTGCGCGTGCTCGACCGCTCGTCGTTCGTCGTGGACGAATACCCGGTGGGCACGCGCGCGCACGCCGACGTGCTCCTCGACGAGGGATATGTCATCGAGGTGCTGCCGCCCTTCGCCGGCGGATGAGCGGATGAACGGCGGCGGCCGCGGCGGCGCGCCGCGCCGCGGTAACCGACCGGTCGGGCGCGGGTGGGAAGCGCCGCGGCCCGGGACGACACGAAGTGAGGGGGAGACCGACATGGGCGAGGGCACGGGCGGCTCCGGCGCCGCCGCGCAGCGCACGGTGACCATGCTGGGCAAGTCGGACTGCCATCTGTGCGAGCAGGCCCTGGAGGTCATCGAGCGCGTGTGCATCGAGGTCGGCGCGACCGTGGAGGTGCGCGATCTCGACGAGGCCACCGCCGGCGAACGCGACGACTATTGGGACAAGATCCCCGTTACGTTCGTCGACGGCGCTCAGCACGACTTCTGGCGGGTGGACGAGCGGCGGCTGCGCGCGGCGTTGACGCGTCCGGCGGGCGGCTGACCGGCTTCGGCCGCCCGACGGGTTGCCCGCGGGGGACGGGAACCTGCGGGGCGGACGCGTCCGGCCTCCGGCCCCGGTCACCGGCGCCCGGTCACGGCAAAGGCCCCGCAGGCCGTCCGAGTGCGGCTGCCCGCGGGAAGCCGGTCTCCGCTGGGCGGCGACGAAGCACCCCACTTTGTGCGCGTGTTCACAAGGGCGTAATCTGAAAACCGGCATCCAGTCCGGCCGGGGGGATAGGGGACCGAGCTCGCGGGGCGGCCCCTGTCCGCGCCGCCGGGCTGGTCCGTTTCGATCCGGCAGTGACGATCGCCGTCCAGGAGCGCACGCCCGTGACCCCCCCTGCACCACGGCCCCGGGACCGGGGAATCCCCGAGGCGACCGTCGCCCGCCTCCCGGTGTACCTGCGCGCCCTACAGGGGCTCGACGACCGCGGCATCCTCACGGTCTCCTCCGAGCACCTGGCCGAGACCACCGGCGTCAACTCCGCCAAGCTGCGCAAGGACCTCTCCCACCTGGGGTCCTACGGCACCCGCGGTGTCGGCTACGAGGTCGAGTACCTCATCTACCAGATCTCGCGTGAGCTTGGTCTCACCCAGGACTGGTCGGTGGCCATCGTCGGCGTCGGCAACCTGGGGCGCGCACTCGCCAACTACGGGGGCTTCGGCACCCGCGGCTTCCGCATCGCGGCCCTGCTCGACGCGGACGCATCGGTGCTGGGGGACACGGTCGCGGGCCTCTCGGTCGGGCATATCGACACCCTGGAGGACGTTGTCGCCAAGGAGAACGTCTCGATCGGGGTAATCGCCACACCCGCGGTGTCTGCGCAGGAGGTATGCGACCGCTTCGTCGAGGCGGGCGTCACCAGTGTGCTGAATTTCGCCCCGGTGGTACTGAATGTGCCTCCGGGCGTCGATGTGCGTAAGGTCGACTTGTCCATCGAGCTGCAGATCCTGGCCTTCCACGAGCAGCGCAAGGCCGACGGCTACGCCGGCCTCGACCCGTTCGGGAAAGGGCCGGCGTGAGCACGGCCGAGCCGGGGGCAGCAGGGCCACAGCAGGGGGCGCGCCCGCGCGTGCGGGAGGCGCCGCAGGTACGGAGCAGCGCAATGCAGCCCGCATTGGAGTACGCATGAGTGTCCTCGCCGTAGGAGTGAGCCATCGCAGCTCACCCGTGGCGCTGTTGGAAAGCGTCGCCTTGGAGGGGCAGGCGCGGTTGAAGGTCATGGCCGAGATGGCGTCGGCGCCCTCGGTCAACGAGGCGCTGATAGTCTCGACGTGCAACCGCACCGAGATCTACGCCGACGTCGACAAGTTCCACCCGGCCGTGGCGGCGGTGACCGAGCTCCTCTCCTGGCACACCGGCGTCTCCCTGAGCGAACTGTCCCAGCACGCGTACGTCCACTTCGAGGAACGCGCCGTCCAGCACCTCTTCTCCGTCACCTGCGGGCTGGACTCCATGGTCGTGGGCGAAGGCCAGATCCTCGGCCAGGTGCGCAACGCCATCAAGGACGCACAGGAGGCCGGCACGCTCGGCCGGGTGCTCAACGACCTCGGCCAGCGGGCGCTGCGCGTGGGCAAGCGGGCCCACACCGAGACCCACCTCGACCACGCCGGCGCGGACATGGTCGGCCTGGGATTGGACGTCGCCCTGCGGCGGCTGGGCGCCTCGGCCCCCGACATCGCGCCCGGCGCCGCCGCGGCCGACGCCGCCGGCTGCCCCATGGCGGCCTCCGGCGAAGCGGTCGCCGCCGCCCCGGGCGCCGACGAGGTCGCCGCCGCCCTGCCCGACCCGCAGCCGCTCACCGGCCTCCGCGTGCTCGTACTGGGCGCGGGATCGATGAGTGCCCTCGCCGCCAACACCGTCGCCCGCCAGGGCGCCGGCCAGGTGACCGTGGCCAACCGCACCCACGACCGCGCGGTGCGCTTGGCCGAGTGCCTCACCGAGGCCTACGAACCCATCCGCAGCCGGGCCGTGCCCTTCGACTCCGCCGCGCACGTGCTCGGCGAGGTCGACCTGGTGGTCTCCTGCACCGGCGCTCAAGAAGTCGTCCTCACCCGCGACGACGTCGCGCAGGCCGCCCGCTCGCAGGCGCGGCCGGTGGTGTTCCTCGACCTCGCGCTGCCCCACGACATCGATCCCGCCGTCCGCGGGGTCGCCGGCGTCGACCTCGTCGACATCGAGGACCTGCGCCAAGCCGTCGCCGACGGTGCCGACGACACCTCCGAGCGGTCCGGCGCCATCTCGCTGGTCCGCGGGATCGTCGACGAGGAGGTCGCCGAGTACCAGAGCGTCCGCCGCGCCGAACTCGTCGCACCCACCGTCGTCGCCCTGCGCAGCAAGGCCCGCACCGTCATGGAGTCGGAGCTGACCCGGCTGGAGGGGCGGCTGCCCGACCTCGACGACAAGACCCGCGGCGAGGTCACCCACGCCATGCGCCGTGTCGTCGACAAGCTGCTGCACCAGCCCACCGTGCGGGTGAAGGAGCTGGCCGCCGGGCCCGACGGCCACTCCTATGAGGCCGCCCTGCGCGAACTGTTCGACCTCGATCCCGGCGCGCCGGACGCCGTCAGCCGCATCGAGCCCGCTCCGGGCGAGGAGGGGTGACCGTGCCCGACCGTCCGGCCCGCCTCGGCACTCGCCGCAGCCCGATGGCCACCGCCCAGTCGCAGGCCGTGGCCGACGCCATCACCGCACGCACCGGCACCGCCGTCGAGCTGGAGCTGATCACCAGCTACGGCGACGTCACCCGCGCCCACCTCACCCAGCTGGGCGGTACCGGCGTGTTCGTGAACAGCCTGCGCGAGGAGCTGCTTTCAGGCGGGATCGACTTCGCGGTGCACTCCCTCAAGGACCTCCCCACCACGCCCGCGGACGGCCTGACCGTCGCCGCCGTGACCGAGCGCGACGACCCGCGCGACGCCCTGTGCGCCCGCGAAGGCCGCAAATTCTCCGACCTGCCCGCGGGCGGGACCGTCGGCACCGGGTCTCCGCGCCGCGCGGCGCAGCTGGCCGCGCTGCGCCCCGATCTGAACTTCGTGCCGATCCGCGGCAATGCCGGCACCCGGCTGGGCAAGGTCGCCCAGGGGGAGCTGGACGCCGTCGTACTGGCCTATGCCGGCCTGGCGCGGGTGGGCCGGATCGACGACGTCACCGACGTCTTCGAGCCCGAGCAGGTCCTGCCGGCGCCCGGCCAGGGCGCCCTGGCCGTAGAGTGCCGAACCTCGCGCGCCGCCGACGACCTCGCCTACCTCTCGGCTGTGGACCACACGGCCACTCGCGCGGCCGTGACCGCCGAGCGCGTGGTGCTCGCCGAGCTGGAGGCCGGCTGCGCCGCGCCGGTGGGCGCTTACGCCGAACTGCTGGACGGACGGCTGCGGCTGCGCGCCGCGGTGGTGTCGCACGACGGCCGCGAGGCGGTGCGCCGCGAACGTTCCGTGCCGCTGCCGCAGGACGGCGACCCGGCCGAGGCGGGCGCCTCCCTGGGACGCGAGCTCGCCCGCGAGATGATCGGCGAGGGTGCGGACCGGATCGTCGCCGCCGCCGCTGCGGAGAACACGGGGGACGCGGGGGAACAGCACAGGCACGATTGAGAGAAGGAAACCGCAGGGCACCACGCAGGCCGTGCCGCCGCAGTGCGGCGGACGGCACTGCCGGCGGTCCGCGGGGCACCGGCGCCGCGCCGGGCGCCCGGACGCTGTCCTGCGGTCTCGGCGCTTCGCACGGAGCGGCCGAGCGCGACACCGAGGAGCGATCGCACAGTGAATCCGCAGAGTGGTAACCAGGAGTCGTCGCCGAGCACGCCGGACGCATCCCAGCAGCGCGGACACGTCGCCTTGGTGGGGGCGGGTCCCGGCGACGCCGAGCTGCTGACTCTGCGGGGCGCCGCGGCGCTCGCCGAGGCCGACGTCGTCATCAACCTCCGCGAGCCCGGCCCCGAGCTGGCCAAGTACCGCGAGGCGCTGCTGCGGCACTGCGGCGAGGACACCGCCGTGATCGACCAGGCCGAGTGCGGCGGCGAGATCGACGCCGTCGCCGTGGGCCACGCCCGCGAGGGCAGGCGCGTCGTGCGCCTCTACAGCGGCGACCCGCTGCTGGGCTGCCGCGGCGCCGAACTGACGGCGGCCTGCCGAGAGGCCGGAGTCGAGTACGAGATCGTGCCCGGACTCTCGTCGGTGACCGCCGTGCCCGCCTTCGCCGGTGTCCCGCTGCTGCCCGAGGGCGTCAACGAGGCGCGCATCGTCGACGGCCGTGACCCTGATCTGGACTGGGAGCGGCTGGCCCACGGCGACGCCAGCCTCGTCGTGATGTTCCCCGACGCGCCCGACGGCGACGGCGCCAAGCACAGCGGCCCCGGTTTCGACCGCCTGTGCAAGACCCTGATCGCCGCCGGCAAACCGGCGAGCACCCCCGTCGCGGTCGTGCGCATGGGCTCGACCACCGAGCAGACCACGGTCGCGTCGACGCTGCAGCGGCTGAACGCGGACCTCAAGGCCGCCGACGCCAAGGGGCATAACGTCACCGCGCCCGCCCTGTTCCTCATGGGCAAGGGCGTCACCGGGGACAAGGAGCCGTCCTGGTTCGAGGGCCGCCCGCTGTTCGGCTGGCGGATTCTGGTGCCCCGCACCCGGGAGCAGGCCGCCGGGCTCTCCGACCAGCTGCGCGGCTACGGCGCCGTGCCCGAGCAGGTGCCGACGATCTCGGTGGAGCCGCCCCGCACACCCCAGCAGATGGAGCGCGCTGTGCGCGGGCTGGTCACCGGCCGCTACCAGTGGGTGGCCTTCACCTCCGTCAACGCCGTCAAGGCCATCCGCGAGCGCTTCGAGGAGTACGGCCTGGACGCCCGCGCCTTCGCCGGGGTGAAGGTCGCCGCGGTCGGCGAGCAGACCGCGGCCGCGCTGCGCGACTTCGGCATCCAGCCCGACCTCACACCGCCCGCCGAGAGCCAGTCGGGCTCCGGCCTGGTCGAGGTGTGGCCGCCCTACGACGCCGAGCTGGACCCCATCGAGCGGGTGCTGCTGCCGCGCGCCGACATCGCGACCGAGACCCTTTCGGCCGGGCTCACCGACCTCGGCTGGGAGGTCGACGACGTCACCGCTTACCGCACTGTGCGGGCGGCGCCGCCGCCCGCCCCGGTCCGCGAGGCGATCAAGGGCGGCGGCTTCGACGCGGTGCTGTTCACGTCCTCCTCCACCGTCCGCAACCTCGTGGGGATCGCGGGCAAGCCGCACAACACGACGGTGATCGCGGTGATCGGGCCCGAGACCGCCAAGACGGCCCAGGAGTTCGGGCTGCGTGTCGACGTCGTCGCGCCGAAAACCTCGGTTTCGGCCCTGGCGGAGGCGCTCGCGGAGTACGGTGCCACCCAGCGGGCCGAGGCGATCGCCGCCGGCAAGCCGGCACTCAAGCCCAGCCAGAAGCGGCGCGGGCGGCGCCGCAAGACCGTGTGACCAGGGAGCCTTGGATGAACGCCCACTTCCCCGCGGCGCGGCCCCGCCGGCTGCGCCGTACACCCGCATTGCGGCGGCTGGTCGCCGAGACCCGGGTGCGGCCCGAGGAGCTCATCCTGCCGCTGTTCGTCAAGGAGGGCATCGGCGAGCCCAACCCGGTCGCCTCCATGCCCGGTGTCGTGCAGCACACCCGCGACAGTGCCCGCAAGGCCGCCCAGGAGGCCGCCGAGGCCGGAGTGGGCGGCCTCATGCTGTTCGGCATCCCCGAGTTCAAGGACGAGCGCGGCTCCGGCGCGGACGACCCCGGCGGCGTGGTGCAGCGGTCGCTGCGCGACCTCTCCGCCGACCTCGCCGGCGACATCGTGATCATGGCCGACCTCTGCCTGGACGAGTACACCTCCCACGGCCACTGCGGACTGCTCACCCCCGCGGGCGAGGTCGACAACGACGCGACCCTGGAGCGCTACGCCGCCGTCGCCATCGCCCAGGCGGCCGCCGGGGTGGAGGTGGTGGGCCCCAGCGGCATGATGGACGGCCAGGTCGCCGCCATCCGCGCCGCGCTGGACGGCGCCGGCTACACCGACGTCGCCGTCCTCGCCTACGCCGCCAAGTACGCCTCCGCGTTTTACGGCCCCTTCCGGGAGGCAGCCGAGGGCGCGCCGCAGTTCGGCGACCGCAACGGCTATCAGCAGGACCCCGCCAACGCCGTGGAGGCGCTGCGCGAAGTGGAGCTGGACATCGCCGAGGGCGCCGACATGGTTATGGTCAAACCCGGGCTGGCCTACCTGGACATCGTCGCCAGAATCGCCGAGCGCGTATCGGTCCCGGTGTCGGCCTACCAGGTCAGCGGCGAATACGCGATGATCGAGGCCGCCGCCGAGAAGGGCTGGCTGGACCGCGAGAGGGTGATGTTGGAGACCTTGCTCTCCTACCGCCGCGCCGGAGCCGGACAGATCCTCACCTACTGGGCCACGGAGGCGGCGCGACTGCTCCGCTGAGCGGGGAACCCACCGTTTCCCCGGGATCGCGGTCGAGGCCGGGGATGCGGAACGCACCACGGCATCGACCGGCGAGACGGGGAACGGGGAGGCAACGTGGCTCAAGTTGTGCAGAGACGGAAGCGCCGCCGCTCGGTGGAGGGCATGCTGAGCGCCGCCCTGCGCTACGCGGCGCTCGGCTGGCCGGTGTGCCGCGGTGCGGCCCCCTCGGGAACCGGCGGGCGCGCCTGCGGATGCGATCGCGTGGGCTGCCCCGACCCCGGCGCCCATCCCGTCTCGGCCACCTGGGGGCTGGAGGCCACCACCGACTCGGAGAAGATCCGCGGATGGTGGAGCACCGACCCCGAGGCGAACGTCATCCTGCCCACCGGCCGGGTCTTCGACGTGTTCGACGTCCCGGCGGGCGCGGGGGTCATGGCGCTGGCGCGCATGGGCCGCGCCGGAGTGCACGCCGGCCCCGTCGCCGCGGTCGACGCGCAGCGCTACCTGTTCTTCGTCGCCACCCGCTCGCCCGTCGACGAAGACGAGTGGTGGTCCTGCCACCTCGACTGCATCCCCGAGCGCATCGAGGAGAGCCCCGGTCTGCGCTGGCACTGCCGCGACAGCTACGTCCTCGCCGCCCCCTCGGTGCTGCCGTCGGGCAACGCCGTCTCCTGGATCCGCGCGCCGCACACCTCGCCCGAGGAGACATCGCTGCCCGACCCCATCACAGTTCTGGACATCCTCTCCGACTCCTGCGAGGAGTTCCTGCCGTCCTGACGCCGACCCGGTGGACGCGCTCGTTCCTCCGCCCACGTCCGGAACTGTGACGCCTGCGGCGTGCGGCCTGCGGCCTGCGGTTGTCTCGCCGGTAGCGCGCCCGGCGGGCGGCGTTGGGCCGCCGCGGGCCGGTCGGCGCGGCTTGGCCCGTCTATCGTGAACTTATGGTCGCAGGAAGGCGTATTCCGCGGCCATAAGTTCGCGATCATCGCCGGATGGACCGGCATAGGGGACCTACCGGCGCCGGTGCGCCGGCTGGGTCTCGCCGTGTCCCCTGCCGGGCCGGCACCGGCCGGAGGCCGCGCGGCGGGGCGCGGTCGCGGGCGCTCGCACGCCCCGGGGGTGCGCGGGATCGGGGGTCGGGGGCGACGCCGCGTCGCTCATTGCGCCTGGGTGTCGCCTCCGAGAGCCGCACCCCCCGATGGGGTGGACTTTTGGGGGCCTATGCCCGTTTTGCGGGTGGCCTCGGCGGGCGCGGCGGCCACGAGACGTACGAAAAGTTGACTCCGGGGCTGTTTTCGCGCCATTCGGTGCGCCTCGTGCGCCGTCGCCGCCGCGGCGCGGCTGTGGGTCCACTGATAACTCGGGTATTTGTGGGCAAAACACCGCATGTTTTTTCGTATTGCGGAATGAGGGTGCGGGGGTGGCGTCTCGGGGCGGCGCCGAGGCGGGTACCGCCGCACGTACGTGCATCTCGTGGCCCCGGTCCGGCTGCATGGCGGCCGCCGACTGCCCCAGGCCCGGCCCCGCCGACGTCGGGCGCCTAACCGGCGAGCACCCGGCCCGGTGACCGCGGGCGCCACCCCGTGGTGCCCTCGCCGCCTCGTCGGCAGCCCAACCGGCGAGCACCCGAACCGACGTCCGCGGTCCCGGCCCCATTCCTGCCGTCGCCGCCCCCCGTCGGCCGCCGCCACCGGCGGGCACCGGTACCGGTGGGCGCGGGCCCAGCCCTTCGCCATCCTCGGCGCCGCTTTTTCTCCAGGTCACCCGCTTCCCGGCAGACTGACAAGGCCGCACAGCAGACCCGAGCCGCCCCGTCGGCCGCCGCCACCGGCGAGCACCCGAACCGACGACCGCAGGCCCGGCCCCGCTGCCACCGTCGCCGCCGCTTTTTCTCCAGGTCACCCGCTTCCCGGCAGACTGACAAGGCCGCACAGCGGACCGGGGCCGCCCCCGTCGGCCGCCGCCACCGGCGAGCACCCGCCCCGGTGGGCGCGGGCCCGACCCCACCGCCGTCCTCGCCGCCGCTTTTCCAGTGAAGACCACCTACAACCCGGCAGACCGACAAGGCCCCACAGCAGGCCCGAGCCGCGCTCCTGCGCCTCCGCCCCCTCTACCGATGGAGAAGACGGCTCAGGAGCGCGCCCCGGTCGTCTCCATGAGCACACGGGCCAGCTCTTGGGGGCGGGAGAACATCGGCCAGTGGCCGGTGTGCATCTCCACCAGGTCCCAGCGTTCTCCTTGCAGCAGCTCGGCCACCTCCGTGCGCGGCTCGGGGCCGTCGAGCAGGCATTTTACGTAGGTCGCCGGCAGCTCGCTCAGGGAGCGCGCCAGCGAGGCAGGCTCGGTCAGCGAGGCGCCCGGGTGCGGCACGGAGCCCGCCACGATCCGTTCGACCTGCTGCTGGCTCAGCCCTTGGCCCTCGAAGTCCTCGGCTATCAGCGGCGCCCAGAAACCGCCGTTGTGCCGGATCGCCGCGGCGGCCATCCCGCCGCCGTCCCACAGGCTGTTCGCGAACGAGCGTCCCTCGACCGGAATCTCGGCGTCGACCAAGACGAGCCGTGCGAGGCGCGCGCCGATCCGCTCGGCGGCCATGGCCACCGGGATGCCCGAGTAGCTGTGCCCTACCAGCACCGCTTCCTTCAGGCCGCGGTCCTCCACCGCACGCACGACGTCCTGCACGTGCGTCTCCAGGCCGACGGCGTCGTGCTCCCCGTCGGCGCGGCCGTCGTCCTCGCCGACGAGGCCGGTAAGCGTCACGGGGTGGACTCCGTGTCCGGCGGTGCGCAGCCGCGGCACCACCTCGTCCCACGCCCACGCGCCCAGCCAGGCGCCGGGTACAAGCACGAAATCAGCCATGGAGCCACGGTAGTCGCGGCCCCGCGGCGCGACCACCGCCCGCCGGCTCGCGGGTCGAAGACGACCCGCTGCGCCGCTATCGCCGGGCAACGGAGCGGCGGATCGCCGCGATCAGCTCCGGCCAGGTGGCCGCCCGCTCAGCCCACTCCGGAAGCTCGTCCGGGGCCTCGGCGTCGCCGCCTCCGCCGGTGAACAGGTAGCGGCCCGGCACCGTGCCGAGGTGGCGCAGCACGTCCAGCCGGTCGTCGACGAAGTCGGTGATCCCCAGCCGCCGGCACACCGGCGCCTTGTCGGCGCGCTCCAACACGAAGTGCAGGTTGGTCTCGGGCACTCCGGTGCGTCCGGTGAACGCGTGCAGGGACAGCCACCGGCGGGTGCGGTCGGCCGTAGCGAGCTTGGCCTTGGAGACCAGGTGGACGCGTCCCTGGAACGGGTCGGCGGCCAGTACCGCGATCGCCTCGAAGGCCCCTTCGACCGCCGGAGTGCGCATCGGCGTCTCGCCGAAGAACGAGGTGTCGTGGTCCTCGGCCACCCGGTCGATGATCACGCCGCCGACGTCCACGCCGAGCACCGGCGGCCGGCCTGCCGCCCGAACCTCGTCGGGCCGCTCCGCCCGGCCTCCGTGCGCTGCCACCCGTCCTCCTCTTCGCCCGCGTTCCCGCCGCCCCTGCCTGCGGCGGTCCGCGGCCCGGCGCAGCCGCCGGGTCTGCCGCCGACGGCACGGTCCTGTTCCGCTGTCTCCGATGATCGCCGACGGCGGCAGGGCCGCGCCACAACGCCGCCGCGCCCCGTTCACGTCCGCGGTACCGCTCCTACCGGGCGCGGCACGGGCCGGCGTTCCCGGTCACGCCGGGACGTCGAGCTTCTCCTCGCTGATGACGATGCCGTCGTCGTCGCTGTAGAGCCAGGTCTCGGGGGCGAAGACCACGTTGCCGAACGCCACGGGGGAGTCCAGCAGCCCGGCACCGGTCTTGGCGGACTTGCGCGGGTTCGACCCCAGCGCCTTGATACCGAGGTCGAGCGTCGCCAATTCGGCGACGTCGCGCACCGCCCCGTTGACCACGACGCCCGCCCAGCCGTTCTCCCGGGCCGCCTTCGCGACCAGGTCGCCCATCAGCGCCGTGCGCAGCGATCCGCCCCCGTCGACCACCAGCACCCAGCCCTCACCGGGCTGGCTGAGCTGCTCCTTGATCAGCGCGTTGTCCTCGTGGCACTTGACGGTGGCGATCGGCCCGTGGAAGGCGGTGCGCGCACCGAACTGGCGGAACTGCGTCTCGCAGCTGGCCAGCGCGTCGCCGTGCGCGTCGATCAGGTCGGCGGTGGCGAAGACCTCGGTCATCAGACGTCCTTTGCGGTTCGAACAGCCGGTGCCGTCACAACCTACTGATGAGGCGGCCGGGGACCGAACCTGGGGCGCCTTCGGATCGGGGCGGGTGCCGCGGCGTGCCGTTCGCCGGAGCCTCAGGTCAGGTGGGCGCGCAGCACCGCGGACAGCGCGGTGCGCTCGACGCAGTTCTCGAAGCGGAACGACGCCGCGAGCCGCTCGGCCTCGTCGGGCCCGACTCCCGCGAAGGCGCGGCCGAAGCGCTCCGCGAGCGGTTCCGACAGCAGGGTGTGCCGGACGAGCCCGGCGACGTACTGCCTGCGGCCCCACGGGTAGGGGTCGAAGTCGGGGAACTCGCGGTCGAACACCTCGTCGACCGGGTCCAGGATCGCGCGCACGCCCGCGTCCGAGCCGCCCCAGGAGTCGGTGCCGAGCCGGTGCTTGGCCTCCAGCACATCAGAGATGCGATCCAGGTAGGGGCTGTCGGGGCGGGCGTGGACCAGCCCTTGCAGCCCGATGTCCTTGTAGGTCCACAGCGACCAGCTGGCGCCGTGCTCGCGGTAGATGTCGAGCTGGTCGGCCAGCAGTCTGAGCCGCCACTCCTCCAGCGGCCGGTCGGTGGGGTAGACGGGGCCGAACTCGCCGATCCACACCGGGGTGCCGGTGCGCCGCATGTACTCGGTGCGGCGCAGGAAGGTCTTCTCCAGCACGCCGCGGTCGACGTACTCGCCGCGGGTGACGCCCGGATAGCCCGTCCCGCTCGCGATCCCCGGCAGCGCGTAGTCGTGGGTGGAGTAGACGGTGTTGGGCAGCGGCTCGGTGAACGCGCTGAAGTCGGTGGCGTAGCGGTTGCCGTCCAGGAAGAGGATGTGCCGGTCGTCGACGGCGCGGATCGCGCGTTCCAACCGCTGGTAGAAGGGGCCGATGAGCTCGCCCGAGGGGTCGGCGGGCTCGTTCACCGGGTTGTAGCCGGCGACCTCGGGGCGGTCGCGGTAGCGGTCGGCGATCGCCTCCCACAGCCACACAGCGCGGTCCTGGAATTGGCGGTGCTGCCAGAACGCGGCGATATGGGTCGGGTTGTCGCTGTGCCAGTGCTGGTTCTGGCAGCCCGGCAGCGCGTGCAGGTCGATGATCGAGTAGATGCCGTGGCGGGCCAGTTCCGCGATGACGCGGTCGAGGTGGGCGAAGCCCTCCTCCCGGAGCCGGAACGGGGCCAGGTCGTCCTCGAAGTGCCGGTAGTTCACCGGGATGCGCACCGAGTCGAATCCGAGCGAGGCCAGGTGGGCGGCGTCCGCCTCGGCGAAGAACCCGCTCAGGAACGTGTCGAAGAAGCGCGCGTAGCCCTCCTCGCCGAGCGCTCGGCGCAGGGCGTCACGGTGCTGCTGCTCCGTACCGGGATAACCGGTGATGAAGTTCTCCATGTTGAGCCAGCCGCCGATGCCGACGCCGTGCAGAGTCACCGTCGACCCGCCTTCGTCGACGAGACGCGGTCCGTCGACCCGCAACCAGGGCAGCTCCGCCATGCCGTCCTCCCCTTCTGTAACCGGTTACCCTAACTTAGGCCGAACTGCGGCCTGCCGTCCACGGTCGGGTGGGGAGGACGCGGTGCGGAGTCGGCGGAAGAGGACTGGTCCCGGAGGTGGCACGCAGTGCCTGTGACGATGCGCGATGTGGCCCGGCGTGCCGGGGTCTCGGTCAAGACCGTGTCCAACGTGGTCAACGAGTTTCCGCATGTCAGCCCGGCAACGAGGGATCGGGTGCTCGCCGCGATCTCCGATCTCGGCTACCAGATGAACTTCTCGGCGCGGAATCTGAGCCTGGGCCGCACCGGGATGATCACGCTCGCGGTACCGGAGATGCGCCTGCCCTACTTCGCCGAGCTGGCCGACGAGGTGATCGTGGCGGCGGCCGAACGCGGCTACACCGTGCTGGTCGAGCGGACCGGGGGTGTCCGCGACCGGGAGTTGGAGGCGCTGACCAGCGACCGCCGCCGGATGACCGACGGGCTGATCTTCTCGCCGCTGGGCCTGCGCCCCGCCGACGCGCACCGGCTGGAGGTGGACTATCCGCTGGTCCTGCTCGGCGAGCGCGCGCTGCACGGCAGTGTGCACCACGTGGCGATGGGCAACGTCGCCGGCGCGCGGGCGGCCACCGAGCACCTGCTTCAGCGGGGGCGGCGGCGCATCGCGGTCATCGGCTCCTACGACGAACGCGGCGCCGGAGCGGGTTCGCTGCGCACGCAGGGATTCACGGGGGCGCTCGCCGACGCCGGGATCGAGCACGACCCGCGGCGCACGGGCGAGGCGCTGGAGTGGACGCGCACCACGGGGGCCGAGGCCATGCGCAGGGTGCTCGACAGCGGCGTCGAGGTGGACGCCGTCTACGGGCTGAACGACGTTCTGGCGCTCGGTGCGATGCGCGTGCTGTTCGAGCGCGGCCTGCGGGTGCCCGAGGACGTCGCCGTGGCCGGCTTCGACGACATCGAGGACGGGCGCTTCTCCGCCCCGAGTCTGACGACCGTGCAGCCCGGCCGGGACGAGATCGCGCGCACCGCCGTCTGGCTGCTGGTGGACCGCATAACCCGCGGCCTGAGCGCGGGTTCCAACGGGCGTGAGCTGGTCGTTGCGCCCGAGCTCATGGTGCGCGAGTCCACCGGCGGCGAGACGCTCCCGGCCTGAGTCCGTCGCAGCGGACCGTTCCTGCGGGTATTGACCGCAGGCTGACTCCGTGCTCCAATTTCTACCGGTGTAAATGTGTGTTGCACGCCACACCGCCTGCGCAAGCGAGGTGGAGGGGCGGGCGGCGCGCACGGCACTCTCGGCGACCGCACCGGCCTGACGAGGGAGTACAGCTCATGCGGCAACTACCAGCCACCGGTAGGCGGATTTACCGCCACCGGACGACCTTTCGCCTGGCGGCGGCCCTGGCGGGCACCGCCATGCTCGCCACAGCCTGCGGGGGCGGCTCGGCAGACGACGGCCCGGTGACCATCCGGTTCTCCTGGTGGGGCAACGAGGAGCGCGCGAGGATCACCAACCAGGCGGTCGACGCCTTCGAGGAGGCCAACCCCGGAATCCGGGTCGAAACGGAGTCGATCGACTTCGAGTCCTATTTCGACCGCCTGTCCACCTCCGTCGCGGCCGGAGACGAGCCCGACGTGATCACCATGGGGGGCGCCTACCCCCGCGAGTACGCCGAGCGGGACGTGCTGCTGGACCTCTCCGAGGTCTCCGAGCAGCTGGACCTGGGCGCACTCGACGAGCAAGCGCTCTCCAACGGCGAGTTCGACGGCAGCAGCTACGGCGTGCCCACCGGCGTGAACACCTTCGCCGTGATCGCCAACCCGGCCGTCTTCGAGGAGGCCGGGGTCGAACTCCCCGATGACGACGCGTGGAGCTGGGCGGACTACGCCGACATCGCCGAGGAGATCTCCTCGGCCACCTCCGGCGACACCTACGGCTCCGAGGACCCCACCCAGCCCGACACGCTGGACCTCTACGCCAACCAGCGGACCGGCCTGGGCCTGTACTCGCCCGAGGGCGGGGTCGCCGTCGAGCAGGGCACCGTCACGCAGTGGTTCGAACTGACCACCGGAATGGCCGACGCCGGCGCGACCCCCTCCGCGAGCATGACCGCCGAACTGGCCGCCCAGGCGGCACCCGAGCAGACGCTGCTCGGCCAGGGCAGGGCGGGCATGAAGCTCGCCTGGTCCAACCAGCTCGCCGCGTTCCGAGAGGGCTCCGGCGACGACCTCGTCCTGCTCCGCGCCCCCGGCGAAACCACCGCCCAGGGCACCGGCATGTGGCTGCAGGCGTCGCAGCTGTACACGATCAGCCGCCGCAGCGAACACCCCGAGGCGGCGGCCAAGCTCGTCGACTTCCTCGTCAACGACCCGGCGGCGGCCGAGTTCATCAAGTCCGACCGGGGAATCCCGGCCAATCCCGAGATCCGTGCGCACCTGGAAGGCGACCTGACCGACAGCCAGAAGGTCGAGTTCGCGTTCGTGGACCGGATGAGCGGGCTCGTCGACGGCGACTTCGTCATCGGTCCGACGGGCTCCACCGAGTCGGTCGACCTGCTGCAGAGGACCAACGAGTCGGTGCTCTTCGGGCGGCAGAGCCCGGCCGAAGGCGCGGAGCAGTTCGTCACGGGACTCACCGATGCCGTCTCCTGACGCGGCAGCGCATCCGGCCGGCGGGAGCGCCCCCGGCGTCTCCGCCGGCCGGATCGACCGCAGATCGCTCGTCGAGCGCCACCGGGTCGAGGCGGCCGGAATCGACCCGGGCTCGGCGCTGTCGGTGGGCAACGGCGAACTGTGCCTGACGGTGGACGCGACCGGACTGCAGACGTTCCCCGAGCACTACCCCGTGGCCGACCCGGCGAGTACGGCTCCCGGGACGCTGCTGGGCACGCAGTCCCAGTGGGGATGGCACAGCACGCCCCGCCCCGACAGCGCCGACCTCGCCCGCGCGGTGCGGCCCTACCGCACCGCGCGGGGCGACGTGGGCTACGTCGACGCCCCGCCGATGGACGGTTCCGACGACTCCGCCCTCGACGAGGGGAGCCGGTGGCTGCGGGCCAACCCGCACCGGCTGGACCTGGCCCGCATCGGCCTGGTGCTGCCCGCGGCCCGCGGCCACCGCGCGCCGCGGGCCGGCGAGCTGGGGCGGTGCCACCAGGTCCTGGACCTGTGGACCGGGGTGATCCGCAGCGAGTTCGCCCTCGGGGACCGGTCGCTGCGGGTCCACACGGCCTGCCATCCCGGCGAGGACACCGTCGCGTTCCGCATCGAGCGGACCTCGGGCGAGCCCGGATCCGGAGTCCGGATCGCCTTCCCCTACGGCTCGCAGTCGTGGAGCGGCGCAGCCGACTGGTCCAGCCCCGGCGCCCACGCCGACGACGTCGAGCGGCGGCCCGACGGCGTCCTCGTGCGGCGGCGCTTCGACGGAGCGCCCGACCCCCTCTACCGCGTGCGGGTGCGGGTCTCGCCGCAGGCCGCCGTCGCCCGCTCGGGCGAGCACGAGCTCGTCGTCACCACCGACGCGGAGGTGCTCGACGTAGCGGTGACCTTCGCCGAGGGCGCGGGCGCCGATCCGGCGGGATCGGCGGCGGATGCGGTGTTCGCGGCCAGCCGGGAGCACTGGCCCCGGTTCTGGGAGCGCGGGGCGGCGCTCGACCTCGCCGGCAGCACCGACCCGCGCGCGGCCGAACTGGAACGCCGGGCGGTGCTGTCGCAGTACCTCACCGCGATCCAGTGCGCGGGCTCCCTGCCGCCGCAGGAGACCGGACTCACCTGCAACAGCTGGCGCGGCCGGTTCCACCTGGAGATGCACTGGTGGCACGCGGCACACTTCCCCTTGTGGGGGAGGCCGGAGCTGCTGCTGCGGAGCATGGGTTTCTACCGGCGGATCCTGCCCCGAGCCCGGCACACGGCCGCGGTGCAGGGGTACAGCGGCGCCCGTTGGCCCAAGCAGGTGGGGCCCGAGGGCAGGGAGAGCCCGAGCGCGATCGGACCGTTCCTCCTCTGGCAGCAGCCGCACGTCATCCACCTCGCCGAACTGCTGCGCCGAGCCGGCGCGGAGCCGGGTGAGTTCGCCGAGCTCGTCGAGCAGACGGCGCACTTCATGGCCGACTTCGCGGAGCCGACCGCCGAGGGCTTCTCCCTCGGCCCGCCGCTGGTCCCGGCACAGGAGTCCTACGCCGACCTCCGCGACCGGGCGCACGACCCGCCGTTCGAGCTGGCCTATTGGGCGTGGGCGCTGGGCGTCGCCCAGACATGGCGGACACGTTCCGGGGCGGCGCGCGAACCGCACTGGGACGAGGTGCGCACCGGGATGCGCCGCCCGCTGGTGCGCGACGGCCGCTACGCCGCGATCCCCGTCGAGCCGTTCACGGTGCGCACCGACCACCCGTCCATGGTCTACGCGCTCGGACCGGTGCCCGCCGGCGACGTCGCCGACCCCGAGGTGGTCCGGGCAACCCTGCACGACGTGCTCGCCGACTGGGACTGGGAGAGCGCGTGGGGCTGGGACTTCCCGGCTCTGGCCATGGCGGCGGCCCGGTTGGGCGAACCGGACACGGCGGTCGACGTGCTGCTGCTCGACACCCCGAAGAACCGCCACCTGCCCAACGGCCACAACCGCCAGCACGCCGCCCTCCCGCTCTACCTGCCCGGCAACGGCGGCCTGCTGGCCGCGCTGGCGCTGATGGCCGGGGGGTTCGACGGCGACGGCGGGGCGGCGTCACCCGGGTTCCCCCGCGACGGGGCCTGGACGGTGCGGCACGAGGGCTTCGTGCGCTCGCCGTGACGCCGGACCGCGCGGCGCGAGTGGACCCGCAGAGGACGACACCCGATGAGCCTAGGAGAGGTATGACCGAGAACCGGCGGTACGCAGTGGTCGGCACGGGGGCGCGTGCGCAGTTCTTCATCGCCGCACTGGCAGGTGAGTACGCGGACGTCGCCGAACTGGCCGCCTGGTGCGAACCCAACCCGGCCCGGATGGACCACGCGGACAGCCTCGTGGCCGCGCACCGGCCCGGCGCGCGGCCGCCCGCGCGCTACGGCCCCGACGACCTTGAACGCATGATCGCCGACGAGCGGGTGGACACCGTCGTGGTGACCAGCCCCGACTGGACCCACGCCGACATGGTCGCGCGGGCCATGCGGGCCGGAGCCGACGTCGTGCTGGAGAAACCGCTGACCACCTCGGTCGCCGGGTGCCGGACCATCTCCGCGGCCGCCGCCGAGTCCGGCCGGTCGCTGGTGCTGACGTTCAACTACCGTTACTCGCCGCGCAACGCGGCGCTCAAGGAGGTGCTGGCGTCCGGCGCGATCGGCGAAATCACCTCCGTGCATTTCGAATGGGCGCTGGACACGATGCACGGCGCCGACTACTTCCGCCGCTGGCACCGGGACAAGGGCCGCTCGGCCGGACTGGCCGTGCACAAGGCCAGCCACCACTTCGACCTGGTGAACTGGTGGCTCGCGGACACCCCCGGCTGGGTGTTCGCCTCCGGTGGCCTGCGCTTCTACGGCGACGAGAACGCCCGCGCCCGCGGGCTGGGCGAGCGTCCCGAGCGCGGAACGGTCGACCCGCCCAGCACCGATCCCTTCGCGCTCGACCTGCGCGACGACGCGGTGCTGCGCTCGCTCTACTGGGACGCCGAGGCCAACGACGGCTACCTGCGCGACCGCGACGTCTTCTCCTCGGGCATCACCATCGAGGACAACGTCGCCGCCCTCGTCGGCTACGGCGGCGGCGCCGTACTGACCTACTCGCTCAACGCGCACAGCCCCTGGGAGGGCTACCGCGTGGCGGTGAACGGCACCGCCGGGCGGGCCGAGCTCGACGTCGTCGAACGCAGCGCCGTGCTGCCCGGACCGGACGGCAGGTTCGTACTGGACGCCAGTTCCGTCGCCGACACGGCCGACAGCGACGGCCGCCGCCGGGGTTCGCGGCTGACCGTGCAGCGGCACTGGGAGCGGGCCCGGCCGGTGCCGATCGAAGAGGACGATGCCGGCGGCCACGGCGGCGGCGACGCCCTGCTGCTGCAGGACGTGTTCGGCACCCCTGCGCCGGATCCGCTGGGCAGGCGGGCCGAGTACCGTGACGGCCTCGCCTCGGTCGCCGTGGGCCTGGCCGCCAACGCGTCGATGGACTCCGGACTGCCCGTGCGCATCGCCGAACTGGGCCTGCCCCCGCTGTCGGCGGCCTCGGCGGCCACGGACACGCCACGGGAGGGGATGCACCATGTCGGCGATCGGTGAACTCGCCTCGATGCAGCGCACCAAGGCGGCGCGCACCCGGACCAGCCCGGCCGAACAGGGCGACAACCGGGCCGCGCTGGTGTTCCTGGCGCCGTGGTTCGTGGGCCTCGCCCTGATCACCGTCGGCCCGATCACGGCCTCGCTGTACCTGTCGTTCACCGACTACAGCCTGCTGGACGCGCCCGAATGGACCGGGCTGGACAACTACATCGCGATGGCGAACGACCCGCGGCTGTTCACCTCGCTGCGGGTGACCTTCACCTACGTGTTCGTCTCGGTCCCGCTGCAGTTGGCGGCTGCGCTGGGGCTCGCGCTGTTCCTCGACCGCGGGCTGCGCGGCCTGCCGATCTACCGGTCGGTGTTCTACCTGCCGTCGCTGCTGGGTGCGAGCGTGGCGGTCGCCATCCTGTGGCGGCGGATCTTCGGCAACGCGGGGCTGATCAACCAGCTCCTGGGAATGATCGGCTTCGAGAACGCCCCCGGCTGGATCGCCCACCCCGACTACGCGCTGGGCACGCTGATCGTGTTCAACGTGTGGACGTTCGGCTCGCCGATGGTGATCTTCCTGGCCGGGCTGCGCCAGATCCCGAACGACCTCTACGAGGCGTCCGCCATCGACGGGGCGGGCAAGCTGCGCCAGTTCCGCTCCGTCACCATTCCGCTGCTGACCCCGATCATCTTCTTCAACCTGGTCCTGCAGATCATCTTCGCCTTCCAGGCGTTCACGCAGGCCTTCGTCGTCAGCGGAGGAACGGGCGGACCGATCGACTCGACGCTGTTCTACACGCTGTACCTGTACGAGGAGGGCTTCGCCAACCTCCACATGGGCTACGCGTCGGCGATGGCCTGGCTGCTGCTGGTGATCATCGCGGCGCTCACCGCGGTCAACTTCTTCGCCTCGAAGTACTGGGTTTTCTACAATGACTGAACGCGAACTGCTCGGAGCAGACACCCGGGAACCGCAGCGTGCCGAGCCTGCGCCGACCGCCCCCGCCGCTTCGGCGCCGCCCGGGTCGGCGTTGGCGCCTGAGGCCGGACCGCGCCACAGAGCCGACTGGCCCTACCTCCTGCGCCGCACCGCCAAGCACGCCGTACTGATCGCCGCCGGCCTCGTGATGATCTACCCGCTGCTGTGGATGGTCGCGAGCTCCTTCAAACCCAATGCGCTGATCTTCCGCGACCCCTCGCTGATTCCCAGCGAACTCGACCTCACCAACTACACGGCGGGCTGGACCGCCCTGACGCACCCCTTCACCCACTACCTGATGAACTCGTTCGTCATCGTGGCCGGCGCGGTGCTGGGCAACCTCGTCTCGTGCTCGATGGCCGCCTACGCCTTCGCCCGGCTCAACTTCCGCGGCCGCAAGCTGTGGTTCGCGGTCATGCTGATGTCGATCATGCTGCCGATCCACGTGGTGATCGTGCCGCAGTACATCCTGTTCTCGCAGCTGGACTGGATCAACACCTACCTGCCGCTGGTGGTGCCCAAGCTGCTGGCCACGGACGCGTTCTTCATCTTCCTGATGGTGCAGTTCTTCCGCGGCATCCCGCGGGACCTGACCGAGGCGGCGCACATCGACGGAGCCGGGCACGGCCGCATCTTCCTGCAGATCATGCTGCCGCTGTCCACCCCGGCCCTGGCCACCACCGCGATCTTCACCTTCATCTGGACCTGGAACGACTTCTTCAGCCAACTCATCTTCCTCACCGACCCCGAGATGTACACGGTTCCGGTCGCACTGCGGACCTTCGTCGACTCCACATCAGACAGCTCCTGGGGCTCGCTGATGGCGATGTCGGTGGTCTCGCTGGTCCCGATCTTCCTGCTGTTCCTGTTCGGCCAGCGCTACCTCGTGCGCGGCATCGCCACGACCGGCCTGAAATAGGGCAGGGAAGCACCCCCTCGGCAGCGGCCGCGGGCACGCCCGCGGCGCCCCTGCGGCCGCCCGAGGCGTGCCCGGTCGGCGGGCGGCTCCTGCCACACTTGGGTACGTGGGTACACGAGAGACTTCCGCCGAGCTTTTCCAGCGAGCGAGCGCCGTCGTCCCCGGCGCGGTGAACTCGCCCGTCCGCGCGTTCGGGGCCGTGGGGGGAACACCTCCGTTCATGGCATCGGGCCGGGGCCCCTACCTCACCGACGTCGACGGCAACACCTACGTCGACCTGATCTGCTCCTGGGGGCCGCTGATCCTGGGCCACGCCCACCCCGCGGTCGTCGAGGCGCTGACCGAGGCCGCGGCCAAGGGCACCTCCTACGGCACCCCGACCGCGGGCGAGGTGGAGCTGTCCGAGGAGATCGCCGCGCGCACCCCCGTCGAGCGGGTCCGGCTGGTCAACTCCGGCACCGAGGCGACCATGTCGGCGATCCGGGTGGCACGCGCCGCCACGGGCCGCGGCAAGGTGGTGAAGTTCGCCGGCAACTACCACGGTCACGTCGACGCGCTGCTGGCTTCCGCGGGCTCGGGCGTGGCCACCTTCGCGCTGCCCGACTCCCCGGGCGTCACCGGAGCGAGCGCCGCCGACACCATCGTGCTGCCCTACAACGACGCGGCCGCCGTCGAGCGGGTCTTCGCCGAGGAGGGTGAGGACATCGCCTGCGTCATCGCCGAAGCCTGCCCGGCCAACATGGGCGTCGTGCCGCCCGCGGACGGCTTCAACGCGAAGCTGAAGGAGATCGCCGCGGCGAACGGCTCGCTGCTGGTGCTCGACGAGGTGCTGACCGGGTTCCGCGTCAGCCGCTCGGGCTGGTACGGGCTGGAAGGCGTAGTGCCCGACCTGGTGACCTACGGCAAGGTCATGGGCGGCGGGCTGCCCGCGGCCGCGTTCGGCGGCCGTGCGGAGCTGATGGAGCTGCTCGCTCCGGCCGGGCCCGTCTACCAGGCGGGCACGCTCTCCGGAAATCCGCTTGCCACCGCGGCCGGGTTGGCGACGCTGCGCAACGCCACCGACGACGTATACGCGCGCATCGACGCGGCCGCCGACCAGGTCGCGAGCGCCGTGGAGCGCGAGCTGACCGCCGCCGGAGTGGAGCACCGCGTCCAGCGCGGCGGCAGCCTGTTCACCGTCTTCTTCACCGGCGATGAGGTCACCGACTTCGACGGAGCGCGGGCGCAGCACCTCGACCGCTTCGCCGCGTTCTTCAACGCCATGCTCGACCAGGGGGTCCACCTGCCCCCGGCGGCCTTCGAGGCGTGGTTCCTCTCGGCCGCCCACGACGACGCCGCGGTCGACCGCATCGTGAGTGCGCTGCCCCGGGCCGCCCGCGCAGCGGCGCAGGTCTAGCCGGACGTCGACGAGAGCTTTCCGTGCCGGCTGCGGGCCGTGCAGGTCCCCCTCGGGGCCCCGTCTGCGGGGTCCCGACGGATTCCTCGGGAGCACCTTCGCCGTATCCGCGGGTGCTCCCACAGCCCCCGTCAACGATCTCGGGCGCGCCGCCCCGCGGCGCGCCCCGCGGTGAACGCGCTGCGAGCGGCGGTCGATAGATTGGACTCCGGCACCCGGCCCGGCGACGCCGGTTCCGTACTCGCCTGACGGGCGCATCGGCGCCGCGGGCGAGCCGTGCCCGTCATCCGCCCAAGCGCCGCCCCGCATCGATCGGAAGGGAATCGGTCGCCCGCACATGAGTACGACCACCGTTGTGCATCTGCTCAGGCACGGTGAAGTCCACAACCCGGACGGGATCCTCTACGGCCGGCTGCCGGAGTTCCACCTGAGCGAAAACGGCGCGGAGATGGCCGCGCTGGCCGCGGACTGGTTCGCCGGGCGCGACATCGCCGCGCTGTACTCCTCACCGCTGGACCGCGCCAAGGAGACCGCCGGGGCGGTCGCGGACGAGTTCGGGCTGGCGGTCCGGTTCGACGAGCGGCTGATCGAGGCCGGCAACACGTTCCAGGGCATGAGCCTCTCCTCGCGGTCGGTGCGCGACCCGCAGGTACTGCGTCGGCTGTACAACCCGTTCCGGCCCTCATGGGGCGAGCCCTACTCGCGCATCGTGGCGCGCATGGTCGACGCCATCAAGGTGGTGCGCAAGGAGGCGTGGGGGCGCGAGGCCGTCTGCGTCAGCCACCAGTTGCCCATCTGGATGGCCCGCCGCGCGGCCGAGCAGAAGCGCCTGTGGCACCGCCCCGACCGCCGGCAGTGCAACCTCGCCAGCGTGACCTCGCTGACCTTCGAAGACCAGAAGCTCGTCAGCGTGGGCTACACCGAGCCCGCCGCCGCGCTCTACCGCGGGAAGGGTCCGCTCGTTCCCGGCGCCTGAGCGGCGCGCCGCGCCGCTCAGGCGCCGGGCGGGCCCTCGGGAATTCGGGCGGACGCTCGGGCGTTACCGAGTCCGGAGAGTGGACGGCGCCGCCCGCAGCGGTGGCGTCGACCGCGCGGACGGTGTGACTGCCGACTCCCTGCGCCGAGCGCATTGCGCTACGCGGTAGGCTGGTCGTTCGGGTGCGGCGTCTCCTACCGGCGCGCGTTCCAGCGCGCCCCGCCCAAGGACGGGACGGATCCCGCCGCATTCAATCCGCCGGTACCGCACGCGCGCTGCCCGTTGTGCAGCGGGCATAGCCGTGCCGCCGTGTCATCAGGTCCGCAGGCGAAGAGGTGAGCCGCATGGGTTCCGTCATCAAGAAGCGCCGCAAGCGCATGGCGAAGAAGAAGCACCGCAAGCTCCTGAAGAGGACCCGCGTCGCGCGCCGCAACAAGAAGTAGCCGACACTTCGGCAGCAGAGGCCGGTCCCTCCGCGGACACCGGGTGCTGCGGAGGCCCTCGCGGCCCCGCGGTCCTTCGGTCGCCGCGGATACCCCCTCTTTCGGCAACACCCCCTCGACTCGTGGAGGCGTGTCTGATGGGCCGCGTCGTACTGGTAACCGGGGTCTCCCGCTATCTGGGGGCCCGCGTGGCCGAGGCCATGGCCGGCGAGGCCGGCGTGGACCGCGTCGTGGGGGTCGACACCGCGCCGCCGCGCCACCCGCTGGGGCCCGTCGAGCATGTCGCGGCCGATCTGCACGGCGGCAACCTGGCGCAGGCGGTGGCCGACTCCGGTGCCGACACCGTGCTCCACCTGGGACTGACGCCCGCCGACAGCCACGCGCCCGGCCGCGCCGCGGCCGCGAACGGCCACATTCTGGGCACGATGCAGCTGCTGTCGGGCTGCCAGCGCTCCCCGGCCGTCGAGCGCCTGGTGGTGCGCTCCAGCGCCGCCGTCTACGGCCAGTCCGTGCACGACCCGCTGCTGTGCACCGAGGACCGCGCGGCCCGCAGCATGCCGCGCTCCGCCTACGCGCACAACGCCGCCGAGGTGGAGGAGCACACCGCTCTGCTGGCCCGGCGCCGCCCCGACCTGTCGGTGGCCGTGCTGCGCTTCGCCAGCTTCATCGGCCCCTCCGTCGACACCCCCCTGACCCGCTACCTGGGTCTGCGCCTGGTGCCCACGGTCCGCGGATACGACCCCCGCATGCAGTTCATCCACGAGGACGACGGCGTCGAAGCCGTCCGGCGGATGGCGCTGACCGACGGCGTCGGCGTGTTCAACGTTGCCGGGTCGGGGTCGCTCCCGCTTTCGCAGTGCCTGCGCCGAGTGGGCCGGCGCCGCTTCGCGGTGCCCGAGCGAGGACTGCGCGTCTTCGGCGGTCTCGCCCGCCGCGCGGATCTCGACTACTCGCCCGACCAGCTGCGGCTGCTGTGCTCGGACCGCGTGCTGGACTTCAGCAAGCTGGAGCGGGTGCTGGGCTGGTCGCCTGCCTACACGTCCCAGGAGGCGTTCGAGTCCTATCTGACCGAGCGCTCCGGCGGCCACCGGGGGCACGGCGCCGCCCGCAGGCACCGGCATCGGCCGCGTCCCGCGCTGGGCGCCTGAGCCGTTCGCAGGGCGCATGGCGCGCCCGGCGCCGGTGCGGCCCGGTGTCGGCGGCCGAGTCGTCGAAACCGGCCCGCGGCCTCCTATCGGCGGCGGTGGCGCCGCCGCAGCACGCTCATCGCCAGACCGCCGGCGACGGCTCCGGCGGCCGCCGCGGGTAGGCCAACCCGCAGGGCCGCGCGGTGCGTGCGGAACTCGTGAACCGGCCAGCCCCGAGTGAGGGCGTGGTCGCGCAGCGCGTCGTCGGGGTTGACCGCGTTGGGACGGCCGACCGCGCGCAGCAGCGGCAGATCGTTGCTGGAGTCGCTGTAGGCGGTGCAGTCGGCCAGGTCCACGCCCTCGTGGCGGGCCAGCGACTCCACGGCCGCCGCCTTGGCCGGCCCGTGCAACAGGTCGCCCACCAGGCGGCCGGTGTAGACGCCGTCCACGGTTTCCGCGACGGTACCCAGCGCGCCGTCCAGCCCCAGGCGGCGCTTGATGATGTCGGCCAGCTCCACGGGTGTCGCGGTGACCAGCCAGACGCGCTCACCGGCTTTGAGGTGGCGGTCGACCAGGCGCCGCGTGCCCTCCCAGATGCGGTCGGACATCGAATCGTCGTAGATGTCCTCGCACAGATTCACCAGGTCGTTGACGTCGTGTCCGGCGACGAAGGCGAGCGCGGCCTCACGTGCCGCGTCGATCTGCTGCGACTGCTCGGTGCCGCTGACACGGAAGACCAACTGCCCCCAGGCGAAGCGCATCAGGTCACGCGTGGTGAACAGGTCGCGCGCGGCCAGCCCGCGGGCGAAGTGGTAGATCGACGCGCCGCGCATCAGGGTGTTGTCGACGTCGAAGAACGCGATGGGCGCGCCGTCGCGCGCCGCGGCGGCGGTGGCGCCCGCCGGAACCGGCGGGGTGCGGGTGCCGCCGGCCCGGCCGCCGCCCTGGCGGGCTTCGGCCGCGGCCGCCGACGCTTCCCCGGCGAGGGCGGCGCGGCCACGGTCGTCTCGACGGAGATAGCGCCACATGCCTCCGAGCCTAAGACCCGCGCACGCACGGCCGGACACCGTGCGGGAACCGCGATATGTCCGGTGAGGTAACTCACATGTTAAACACCTGATTCCGCGCATATGGAGGTGAGTGGGACAAATCTGGCGGAGATTCCTACGCGTGCGTTCACGATCGGCCCTTCGAGTGCACCATCATTAGCGGGATGGTCGAGGTTGGACTGGCATTCGTCTGCGCCCTGGTGGCATGGAGCACCACCGCGGCGCTGGTCGCCCGCGGCACCAGGAGTCCGCGGCTCTTCACGGCTGCCTGGGCGGGCGCGGCGGCCGCCCTCGCCGTCGCGCTCAGCACCGCCTTCCCCGGTGCGCTGCTCGGCTTCTCCGAGGCGACCTTCCGGGTGCTGCAGATCGGGATCGGGCTGCTGGCGCCGCTGCTGACCGCGTGGGGCGCCGTGGAGTACGCCGTGAAATCCCCGCGGGCGCGCTTCGGCACCCGCCTGGTCGTGACCACACTGGGCGTGGTGCCGCTGGTGGTGCTCGTGATGGACCGGCTGCGCGGCCGATTCGACAACGGTTACCCCGTCATGCGCGAGCATTACGACACCATCCCGGCCCTGGCGCTCGGGATGGTGCACCTCTTCGCCGGGGTCGCGCTGGTCGCCTGCGCGGTCGCGGCGGCTCGGCGGATGGGCGATCGGCCGCGGGTGTCCAAGCACGAGTTGACGGTGCTCGCGCTGATGGCCCTCTCGGTGCTGCTGGAGGTCGTCGTCAGCCGCTTCGGCCTGGGTATTCTCGGGCAATTGCTGATGGTCGGCGCGCTCGCGGCGCTGTGGGTCGGATTCCTGCGGGCCGTCGATCCCCCGCGCGAGCGCCAGAGCCGCCGCGCTGGCCGGGGACGCTCCCGCTCGGACCGCGGCGGCTACGACGACGAGCGCGACGGCGCCGACGACGACGAGGAGGACGCTGTGTGGGGCAGGCGCCGCAGGCGCGAACGCGACGACTTCGACGATTACGACGACTACGGGGACTACGACGACTACGGCGGCCATGACGCCCCGGACGAGGGCCGTGCCCCGGCTGCGGGGCGCGGATCCGCTGCGCCGTCGCGCCCGCAGCGGCTGCTCGGAGTGATCACCATCTACACCCTCGCCGACGGCCGTAGCGAGGCGTTCGACGAGGCAGCCGAGGACGTCGTCGACGAGGTCGCCCGGCGCGAGCCCGACACCCTGCTCTTCGCCTGCCATACGGTGCCCAGCGCCCCCTCGCAGCGCATCGTCTACGCCCTCTACCGCGACGAGTTGGCGATGGAGGAGCACGAGCAGCAGCCGCACGTGCTGGAGTTCGGCCGGCGCAGTGCGGGCGCGATCGTGGCCACCAACGTGATCGAGCTCTCGCTCTCCGGTGCTTCGGCGACCGACAACCTAGCCAGCATGCTGATGCCGCGCTAACCTCTTCTTCGGCGCGCGGCCGGTGCCGTCCCCGCGGCGCCCCGTCGGCCGGGGCGGGTCGCCCGCCTGGGTACTCCGTCAGAGTTCGCTGGGATATTCCACCGGAACCGGGCACCGCGAAACGGGTGAAGTACCCTGCCATCAAGTACCGAGCTTGAGCGCCCTCCGACGCCGCCGTGGCGTGCCCGCCGGCCGGACGTCGGAGCCGGGCGGGGCGCCGAACCAACAGGAGCGTGCTGGTAGCCCGATGCGTAAGTTCCTCGTCTTTGTGATCTTCGTGCTGATCGCGGTGGCCATAGCCGACCGCGGCCTGCACTACGCCGCGGAGAGCGAGATCGCCTCGCGCGTCGAGCAGCAGTATGAGATGTCCTCCGAACCGGAGGTCACCATCGGCGGTTTCCCCTTCCTCACGCAGGCCATCAGCGGCGAGTACGACCGCATCCGGATCGTGACCGGGGCGATCGTGGTCGGGGACGTGCAGCTGGAACGCGTCGACGTCACCGCGCGCGACGTGCGGGCGCCGCTGGCCGACCTGATGACCGAGCCCAGCGTGGTCGCGGGGACGGCCCGGGCGAAGGTCATGCTGCCCTACAGCGAGCTGCAGAAGCGCTTGCCGGAGGGCATCGTCATCGAGAACGAGAACGGCAGCCCGCGCATGTCCGGCGACTTGGCGCTGGGGCAGTACAGCACGCCGGTCTCAGCCGACCTGGAGGTCGCGGTCGAGGGCGACACCATCCTGGTCACGCCGTCGAACATCGAGATCGGGCAGAGCCAACTCGGCGGCATGGGACTGGTCGAGGACATGCTGGCGATGCAGGTGCCCGTTCCCGAGATGCCCTTCGGCCTGGAGGTCACCGGCATCGAGGCGCTGCCCAACGGCGTCGAGGTCTCCGCCGAGGCGAGCGACGTCGAGCTCGTGGGCTCGCCGACGACGCAGGGGTAGCCTCGTGGACGCGGGCGCGCTGGATTCCGAGACCCTCGCCGGCGCCGCCGCCCTCGCGGCGGTGCTGGTTCTCGGTACGGCCTTCGGGCTGCTGCGGCGCCGCCGGGACGGCCGCTTCCGCGCGGTCGGAAACGCCGAACGCACGCGCCGCCGGGCGCGCCCGCTGCCGGTGGCGACGCAGTCGGCGGGGGAGGAGTCGGCGAGCATGGACGCAGAGCGAAGCGGGCGCGCAACGGCTGCCCCGCAGGTGCCGGACCGCCTGACGGCCGCCGACCTGGGAGCCGAGCTCGGCGAGCGCGCGACGCTGGTGCAGTTCTCCACGGCGTTCTGCCAGCCCTGCCGCGCCACGCGGCGCATCCTCGGCGAAGTGGGCGCCATGGTCGAGGGGGTGGCCCACGTCGAGATCGACGCCGAGTCGCACCTGGACCTGGTGCGCCGGCTCGACGTCGTGCGCACCCCCACGGTGCTGGTCCTCGACGCGGCAGGGCGCATCTCGCGCCGGGCCGGCGGAGCGCCCCGCAAGGCCGACGTGATCGCCGCGCTCGGCGAGGCCATCCCGTAGCCTCCCGCCACCGGCCGGCGCGGATGCGCAGGCCGGGCCGGGGCCTGTGAGTCGACCCACCCGTGACATCCGGCTGCGCACCCCGTACCATCGCAGACGTGAGTTCTCCGACAGAGCCGTTCCTGACCAAGCGGCGCGCCGTGGACTTCTGCCACGTCGCCACCGCGCTCTGTCGTGCTGTCCGCTAGAGCCGACCGCCTCGGGGCCTGAGCCCCGGCCCGCCGTTCGGCCGGGCGCATCCGACCGCCGGCCGCCCCTCGACTCCTTGCAGCACTCACCCGGGTGGGAACTCCACGATGCAGGTCGACCCGCGAGGTCAGCGCTTCGCCGCCGCCGTCACCACTGTCGTACTCGCGATCGTGCTGGTCACCGGTAGCGCTTGGCTGCTTGCGGTGCAGGCGCTGGTGTTCGCGGTCGCGGTCGCGGCCGGAGTCCGGCACTCGCCCTACGCCCTGGCCTACGCCCGGCTGATCCGGCCCCGGCTGGGACCGCCGCGGGAGACCGAGGACCCCGCTCCGCCGCGGTTCGCCCAGGCCGTCGGGCTGGTGTTCGCACTGGCCGGGCTGCTCGGCTACCTCGTGGCGGGCGCCTGGCTGGGGATCGCCGCCACGGCGTTCGCGCTCCTCGCCGCTTTCCTCAACGCCGCCTTCGGCCTGTGCCTGGGCTGCGAGATGTACCTGCTGATGCGCCGCCTGGCCCCGGTGGGCCGCACCCCGTGACGGCGCCTGAACGACACGGAACCGACCGCCCTCGCGGCGAACACACTGTCAACCGATGAACCAAGGAGGTTCCCCATGAGCCGCTCCGACGTCCTTGTGGACGCCGACTGGGTGGAGGATCACCTCGACGACCCGAACGTCGTCCTCGTCGAAGTCGACGAGGACACGTCGGCCTACGACAAGGGCCACATCCGCAACGCCGTCAAGATCGACTGGAGGCAGGACCTCCAGGACCCGGTGCGCCGCGACTTCATCGACCGCACCGGCTTCGAGAAGCTGCTCTCCCAGAAGGGCATCTCCAACGACGACACCGTCGTGCTCTACGGCGGCAACAACAACTGGTTCGCGGCCTACGCCTACTGGTACTTCCGCCTCTACGGGCACCAGAGCGTCAAGCTGCTCGACGGCGGCCGCAAGAAGTGGGAGCTGGACTCCCGCGAGTTGGTCGAGGAGGTTCCCGAGCGGGCCCGGACCGCCTACACCGCCGAGGAGCAGGACACCTCGATCCGCGCCTTCCGCGAAGAGGTCGTCAACGCCATCGGCACCAAGGACCTGGTCGACGTCCGCTCGCCCGACGAGTTCGTGGGCAAGCTGCTGGCCCCCGCGCACCTGCCGCAGGAGACCGCGCAGCGGGCCGGGCATATCCCCACCGCGCGCAACATTCCCTGGTCCAAGACCGCCAACGACGACGGCACCTTCAAGAGCGACGAGGAGCTGCGCAAGCTCTACAGCGAGGCCGGTGTCGACCTGAACAAGGACATCATCGCCTACTGCCGCATCGGCGAGCGCTCGTCGCACACCTGGTTCGCCCTGCACGAGCTGCTCGGCCTGGACAACGTGAAGAACTACGACGGCTCCTGGACCGAGTACGGCTCCCTGGTGGGCGTGCCGGTCGAGCTGGGCGAGGCCAAGTAGGCCCGGGGATATTCCAGCCGAACCAGGGCGGGCCCGCGGCCGCGCGGGCCCAGCCGCCGCGCGGCGTGCGCGGGCGGGCACCAAGCGAGGAGGAGACGCTGTGAGCGACAACGGATGCGGCGCACCGGTCGGGGGCGTCGCCCTGGCCGACGCCGACGCGGGCGACCAGGCGGTGATCCAGGGGGTCGTGCGGCGCGGCGGAGAGCCGCTCAGCGGCGCCTATGCGCGCCTGATGAACAGCGCCGAGGATTTCGTCGGCGAGGTGGCCACCGGCGAAGAGGGCACGTTCCGCTTCTTCGCGGCCGACGGCGCGTGGAAGGTGCGGGTGCTGGCCTCGAAGGGCTTCACCGCCGAGTACGACGTGAACGCCGAGACCGGCAAGGTGGTCGACCTCCAGGTCGACGCCTGAGCCCCGCGGCGGTCGGATAACGGACCGCCCGGCCGCAGCCTCCGGGCAGCGGCCGGGTGCGCAGACGACGGACGCCGGTGCGAGCGGGACCCCCGCCCGCACCGGCGTCCGTCGTGTTCGGGGGGCGCGGCGGCACTGAGGCGGCGGCCGACGAGGGACGGCGAGGGCGGTGGAGGGCTGGGCTCCGTGCCCATCGGGCAGGGTGCTCGCCGGTGGCGGCGGCCGGCGTGGGCGGCGACGACGCCGCGGAGTGGCGCCCGCGCCCAACGGGCAGGGTGCTCGCCGGTGGCGGTTGCGGCGGGGCGGATCGGGTCTGCTGTGCGGCCTTGTTGGTCTGCCGGAATGCGGGTCGCCTGACGGAAAAGCGGCGCCGAGGACGGAGGGTGGCGGGGCCCGCGCCCATCGGGTCGGGTGTTCGCCGGTGGCCCCCGCGACGGGGTCGGCGAGGACGCGGGGGGAGCCGGGAGGCGCTCGCGGGCTCGTTATGTCGCAGGGCGGCGCGGCGATCGTGGCCGTATGACGAGATCCGGCGGCGTTTTTTGGGAATTCGGCCACGATCGCCACGACCTCCGCGGCCGAATCCGGCACGTCGGACATAGCGGGCGCGGGGGGCGGGGAGGCGCCGCCGCCGTGTTCCGACCGGGCCCGCGCCGCCCGGGGGTCGCGGGGTGTGGCGCGGTCGCGGGCGTTCGCGCGGCCCGGGCCCGCCGCCGGATCGGGGGTCGGGGGGCGACGACACGTCGCTCGTGACACCCGGGCGCGGCCGCCGGGAACTCCACCGCCCGATGGGGTGGGCTATTGGGGGCCTATGCCCGTTTTGCGGGCGGCCTCGGCGGGCGCCGTGGTCACGAGACGCACGAAAAGTTGATGTCGGGGCTGTTTTCGCGCCATTCGGTGCGCTTCGTGGGCCGTCGCCGCCGCGGCGCGGGGGCGAGCCCGCTGATAACTCGGGCATTAGTGGACGAAACACCCCAAGTCTTTTGGTATTGCGGAATTCTGATGCGAGGGTGGCGCCTCGGGGCGGCGCCGAGGCGGATGGGGCCGCACGTACGTGCGACTCGTGGCCCCGTTCCGGCCATGACGGCCGCCGGCTGCCCCGCGCCGACGACCGGGCGGCGGCCCCCGGGGATCGACCACCTGCAGGCGGGTGACCGCCGCCGACCACCGCAGGCCCGGCCCCGTTGCTGCCGCCGCTGCCCTCGTCGGTCGCCGCCACCGGCGAGCACCCGGCCCGTTGGGCGCGGGCCCGGCCCTCGCCATGGCACCCCACGCCGTCCGGATCCGGCCGTATCCCTCCGGGAGCGGAACCGTGCGGTTAACCGGAACTTGCCGGTCGGTAAAATCTCCGCGGCAAGCGATCCGCCGCCCCCTCGCAGCTCCAGCCCGACCGATCGGACCGGCCCCCCCGATGGACGCCCTCGCCGTCGCCGCCGTGTTGACCGCCGCCCTGCTGCACGCGGTCTGGAACGCGATCGCCCACTCCATCACCGACCGGCTCGTCGGCTTCGCGCTCATCGGCGCGGGCGGCCTCCTGGCCGGCGCCGCCGTGGCGCCGTTCGCCGGGCTGCCCGCACCCGCCGCCTGGCCCGCCCTGGCTCTCTCGGTGGTCCTGCACATCGCCTACATGGGCGGGCTCATGCTTTCCTACCGCCTCGGCGACTTCGGCCAGGTGTACCCGCTGGCCCGCGGAACCGCGCCCTGGCTCGTCGCGATCGCCGCGGCGCTGCTCTTCGGCGAGCGGCTGCCGCCGGCCCACCTGTGCGGTGTCGTGGTCGTCTGCGCGGGGCTGTGCGCGCTGACCTTCTCCCAGGGGCGGCCCACCCGGGTGCACGCGCCTGCTCTGGGGGCCGCCCTGGCCACCGGGTTGGCCATCGCCTCCTACACCGTGGTCGACGGTTTCGGAGTGCGCTCCTCCGGCGACCCGCTGGCCTACATCGCCTGGTTGATGATCCTGCAGGGCCCTTTCTACGGCGTCGTCGCGCTGCTCGCGCGACGCGGACGGCTGGGCGCCCAACTGCGCCCCGTGTGGCGGCTCGGCGTCCTCGGCGGCGCCCTGTCCATGGCGGCCTACGGGCTGGTGCTGTGGGCGCAGACGGTGGGCACCCTGGCCGGCGTGGCCGCGCTGCGCGAGACCGGGATCATCATCGGCGCGCTCATCGGGACCGCGTTCTTCGGCGAGCGTTTCGGCGCGGTCCGCACGGCCGCGGCGACGGCCGTCGCCGTCGGTGTGGTGCTGCTCAGTAGCTGATGGTCCGGACCGGCGCGGGGACGGGAGCTCCCGAATCGCCGCCGGGTCGTGACAATCCGGCGACCTCCTGCCAACATCTGCGGTAGTCTCCGCTCGATCTCCGCATACCCCGCGATGTGCGACCCGGCGGCCCCCGCGCCGGGCTGGAGGTGCTTCGAGGTGGCCGATCCCGCATCGGGTGCGCATCCGACTCCGACCTACCTCGGATGGCGCTACGAGGTCCTCGCTTCCGATCCGGGGCCCCCGCCGCACCGGCCCGCGCCGGAAGACCGCGTCCGGATCAGCGCCGAATGGCTCTCCGCCCAGCGGGCCGACGAAGCCCGCACCAACCGCCCCCTCTACACCGCCTTGGCGGTCCTGGGCGGTATCGCCCTGCTGTGCGTGCTGCTGTGGCCGCTGCGGGTGCTGCCGGGCCTCTTCGCCTTCGGTGCGTGTCTGGGGTGCGCCGCGGTGGCCCTGCCGATCGGCGTCGCGCTGCTGCAGGGCCGCCGGGTGATGCGCGAGCGGCTGCGCACCGAGGAGCGCCGGCTCGACGCCGAGCGGTCCGAACACGAACGCGAGCTGCGGGAGCGCCAGGAGGAGCACGCACGCGCCTACGCCCGTTGGCAGGCCCGCAAGCGCGTCTACGAGTCCCAGCCGCGCTGGTACGGCGTGCGGCCGCCCGATGGCGCGCAGTCCGTCGTCGTGGCCGGCGGCACCGACGCCGGGTGGTCGGCACTGCTGACCACCCTGGGCGCTTCGCTGCTGCGCGTCGGCGGCGACCTGACCGTGGTCGACCTGTCCGGCCGCGGCACCGCCGCCGAGCTGTGCTCGCTGGTGAAGCGCTCGGCAGTGATTCCGCGGGTGTGGGTGCTGCCCGCCGACCTGCAGCGCATGAACCTGGGCACCAACCTGGGAGCCGGCCCGCGCGCCCGTATCCTCGCCTCGCTCGCCTGCGCGTTCGACGCCAAGACCGACACCGATGCAGACGAGACCCTGCTGCTGCGGTTGTTCGAGGTGCTGGGGCCGCAGATCAGCATCGCCGCGCTCATCGGCGGCCTGCGTGCGCTGAGCACCCCCGCCGGCGACCCGGGCGGCGCCGACCCCGCGCTGGACCTTGTCACACCCGAACAGCGCGACGAGCTGCGCGCCCGCTGCGGTGACGACCGGGTGGTACGCGAGCGTGCCTGGGAGCTGGAGCGCCACCTCGCCCCCTTCGAGGGGGTCGGCCGCCGCGCGGAGGAGGAGCCCTACGCCCAGATCAAGGTCATCGCCACCGACCGCACGCTGGGCGAGGCGTCCACCCGGGCCTACGGCACCTACGCCGTAGCGGCGCTGAGCGAGCTGCTGGAGCTGCGCGCCGACCGCGCCCGAAAGGCCGCCCGGCCCTGGCAGCACACCGTCGTGGTGGCCGGAGCGGACACGCTGCCCGACCACGAGCTGGAGCGCCTCGCCGAAACCGCATCCTCCGCGGGCGCCGGGCTGGTGCTGCTGTTCCGCGAGGTCGCCGAGCATGCCCGGGGCTGGCTGACCGGCGAGGGCCGCTTCCCGGTCCTCATGCGCCAGCCCACCACGGCGGCCGCGGCGCGGGTGCTGCCGGTGCTGCTCGGTTCCGGCGACGTCGGCGCGGCCCCCGGCGGCCGGGCGCCGGCGCTGCGCATCCACCGGCTGACCGAGGTCATCGGCGAGGCGCTGAGCGACTCCGTGGCCGACGGTTACGTGAGCGACACCGCCGAGGACGTCACCGCGCCGGTCTCGATGCGCAACGCCGCCGCGTCCCTGGCTCCCCTGGACCTGGCTCGCCATGTGCGCGCCGCGACCACCTGGGGGCGCACCACCGCCCAGGCCGCCCAGATCGACGGCAGCGAGCAGCCCGGCGAGGCGGGCGAAGGGCTCGGCGGTCACCGCATCGACGCCCACGGTCTGGCCACGCTGCCGCCGACCGCCATGGTGATGCCGGGCGCCGACGGCCCGGTGCTGGCCGACGCCAACCCCGGCATCCTCGTTCTGCCCACCGCCACCCTCAGCACGATCGACGAGGCCCCCGACGCCCCGGACGCCGCCGAGGAGGACCCGGCAGCCGAACCGGCCCCCGGCCACTCCGGCCGCCCAGCCCCGGACCCGCCGCCGAACCTGGGCCCGCCACCCGAGCGGCTGGACTGGCGCGCAGTCTAGATTTCATGTCCGGGGCGTTTCTCGGACCGGCTGCGGGCACGTGGTTCGGCCGAGGCCCCGGGCATGGTTGCGCCGCTGCACCCCTTCTCCGAAAGGGTCCGGGCTGGTGAGCCCGCTGGGCCGTGCTGAAGATCGTCCGCCGCCCCGGCTCCGGTAGCCTGGCCGCCTCACCCGGCCCGCGCGCACTCGGCGCACCGAGTGCGGCGAGCGCGCCGCTCCGGCGCATCCGCGCGGCCCGGGCAGGGCAATAGGCTGGGATCCACCGCCTGGCGCCCAGGCGCATTCGCACTCTCTTACGAACGTTGTGGGGATCATGAGCGAACTTCCCTTGCGTGCCCAGTTGGCCGCGGTCTTGGGTAAGGGCGCGGCCTCGCTGTCCCGGGCGACCGGGCGCGGCGACGGCTCCGTCATCGGTGGCAGGATCGCGCTCAAGGTCGAACCCGATCTGCTCGCCCAGCTCTCGCGCGGCCGCCGGCTCGCGCTGGTCAGCGCGACCAACGGCAAGACCACCACGACGCGGCTGATCGCGTCGGCATTGCGGGAGCTCGGCCCCGTCGCCACCAACGAACACGGCGCCAACATGCCCACCGGGCACATCACCGCCTTGGCGGCGAACCCGGAAGCCCGCGAGGGCGTGCTGGAGGTCGACGAGAAGTACCTGCCGCAGGTGCTGCAGGCCACCAACCCGGCGGTGGTCGTGCTGATGAACCTCAGCCGCGACCAGATGGACCGCGCCTCCGAGATCAACCTGCTCGCCAAGAAGTGGCGCGAATCGCTGGGCCGCAGCCAGGCGCACGTCGTCGCCAACGCCGACGACCCGCTCGTCGCGTGGGCCGGTATGGGCGCCCACTACGCCACATGGGTCTCGGCGGGCCAGCGCTGGAAAGAGGACTCCTGGTGCTGCCCGGAGTGCGGCGGGCACCTCAAGCGCGACCCCGACCCGCACTGGGAATGCCCCGAGTGCGGGATGCGCCGCCCCGAGGCCACCTGGGTGGTCGACAACGACACCGACAGCGTCGTCGACCCCGCGGGTCACAGCTGGCCGCTGCGACTGAACCTGCCCGGCGACGCCAACCGCGCCAACGCCGCCGTCGCGATGGCCACCGCCGCTGCCTACGGCATTCAGCCCGTGCAGTCGCTGCCCCGGCTGCAGCAGATCACCTCGGTCGCCGGGCGCTACACCTCCGTGGTCACCGACGGGGTGGAGGTACGCCTGCTGCTGGCCAAGAACCCCGCGGGCTGGCTGGAGTCCTTCGCGGTGCTCGACCCCCCGCGGGTGCCGGTGATCCTCTCGGTCAACGCCCAGATCCCCGACGGCAAGGACACGTCCTGGCTGTGGGACGTCGACTACACGGTGCTGCGCGGTCGGCGGGTCTTCGTCATGGGCGAGCGCCGCACCGACCTGGCGCTGCGGCTGGAGACCGACGAGGTGCCCTTCGAACTCGCCGACCGCGTCAGCGACGTGGTCGCCAAGGTCAAGGCGGAGACCCCGGACAGCACCAAGATCGACGTCATCGCCAACTACACCGCCTTCCAGCAGATCCGCGCCGACTACGGCCGCGTCCAGTAGGCGCGAGAAGGGGCAACTCCATGAGCGACACAAGCAGCGTCCTGCGCATCGTGTGGATCTATCCCGACCTGCTGAGCACCTACGGCGACCAGGGCAACGCGCTGATCCTGCGCCGCCGCGCCGAGCAGCGCGGAATCCGCACCGAGATCGTGCACGTGCACTCCAGCGACCCGGTCCCGGCCGAGGGCGACGTCTACCTCCTCGGCGGTGGCGAGGACCGACCGCAGATCCTCGCCGCCGACCGGCTGCGCTCCGACGGCGGCCTCAAGCGCGCCGTCGAACGCGGCGCCGCGGTGCTGGCGGTCTGCGCGGGTTACCAGATCATCGGCGAGACCTACGGTGACGACGACGACAAGCCGCTGCCGGGCGTGGGCATCCTGGACGTCCGCAGCGGACGCGGCGAGAGCCGCGCGGTAGGCGAGATCGTCGCCGAGGTCGCCCCGGAGATGGGCGGCGGCCGCATCACCGGCTTCGAGAACCACCAGGGCCGCACCACGCTGGGGCCCGGAGCCACCCCGCTGTCGCGCACCCTCACCGGAATCGGCAACGACGGCCGCACCGAGGGCGCCTTCCAGGACCAGGTCGTCGGCACCTACCTGCACGGCCCCGCCCTGCCGCGCAATCCGCAACTGGCCGACCTGATGCTGCGCATGCGCGTCGGCGAACTGGCCCCGCTGCCCCCCTCCTGGGGCGAGACCCTGCACCAGGAGCGCCTGGCCGCGGCGCTGTAGCGGCACGCATTCACCCGCGTGGGGGCCGGCTCCGGGTGGCGGGCCGGGCCCCGCGGTGCCTTGGGCGTCAGCCCAGCAGCAGGGCGAGGACGAGCAGGACCACGGCCACCGGCAGCACGGTGAAGCCCAGAGCCTCCTTGCTGCGGTCCTCGCGGATCAGTTCCTGCTCGCTGTGCGTGGAGATCGTCATCGGCGTCTCCTCGCGCCCGACCAGGACGACCTCGCCGTCGTCCGTGCGGTGCGGAAACGAGCGGACGAAGATGCGCTCCCCGGGGCGGATCACCCACTCGCGGAACGTGCAGCCGGGGGTCAGCGCGGCCGGGCCGGCCACCTGGGTGCTGGCGGTGCACACTCCCCGTTCCCCCGACTCCAGGTGCGGCGGCGAAAGCGCATCGGTAGGCGGGACCGCGCCCTCGTCGAAGCGGTCGTGGACCAGGTCGGCGTGCTCGACGTGGATCCAGTGCGGGCGGCAGGTGGCCGATCCCGTGACGTCGGTGAGCCCGAAGGGCTCGTGGGAGTGCAGATCGAAGACCGGCGACAGCTCCAGCCGGTCGCCGGTCTCGTCGCCGTAGTGGTGGTGCACCACCTCCACCCGGAACCACACGCATTCGGTCTGCGAATACGGCGAGGTCAGCAGTCCCTCCGGGCCGGCGGCGGCGTCGGCGAGCACCTCGGTCCAGCCCGGGAGTTCGTCGACCTCGGCCAACCGGCCCAGCGTGTAGTTGGGCGTGGTCTGCAGACTGCGGCGGTGTGCCCGCGCCCGCATCGCGCGCCACCACAGGAAACAGCCGACGCCGACGAGGATCAGCGCGACCAGTTGGAGGGTTACTGCCAAGTCGTTCATCAGGTGTCCGATACGCGTCGGTGGTGAGGGGGTGCCGGGCCGCGGACCCGGCCGAGCGCGCCGCGCATCGGATCGGCCCGCAGAAGGCGGACCGGCCGCCGACAGCGTCGCGCCCGTCCATGGGAACGCAGGCACGGCGATGCGTGGTCAGGGCTCCGCTGAGGGATCCGCAGCAGCAGACTAGTGGATCGCCGCCCGACGATCACCTCGGCGCCGCAGCGCCGCCGACCGCGACCGCGGGCCCGGACCTCGGGCTACCCGCGGCGCGGGCCGAGATGCACGTGAGAGCCCCCGCACGGCGCGGCACACGTGTCCGGCGCCGGCCGCCGACCCGCGCTCAGGCGGGACGGCGGCGCAGTTCGATGTGGGCGTTGGCTCCGGTGTCCGGCGGGACGACGACCTCCTGGCCGGCCGCGACGCCGTCGACGGAGAACCCGGCCTCGACCGGCACCGTGCGCTTCACCAGCCCGAGTGCGATCGGTCCGAGCTCGTGGTGGCGGGCGGAGGAGCCGAGGACGCCCACCGAACGGCCGTCCAGCTCGATCGCCGATCCCTGCTCGGGCAGGCGCTCGGCGGTGCCGTCCAGGTGCAGCAGCACCAGGCGGCGCGGTGGGCGGCCCAGGTTGTGCACCCGCGCGATGGTCTCCTGGCCCGGGTAGCACCCCTTCTCCAGGTGCACGGCCGGGCCCACCCAACCCATCTCGTGCGGAATGGCCCGGTGGTCGGTGTCCAGGCCCAGCCGGGGGCGGTGGTCGGCGATGCGCGCGGCCTCGTGCGCCCACATGCCCGCCGCGCGGATGCCCGCATCGGCCAGTGCGGCGGCGACCGGGCTCAGCGATTCGGCGGGCAGGAACAGGTCGATGCCGGAGTCGGTGCGCCGAAGCGGGATGTCGGCGCCGAGATCGGGCACGAGCGCGACGGCGGCCTCGCGGTCGGGGCCGGCGACGGTGAGTACGCGGCGCTCGGCGGTGAGGTCGGTGATCTCCACGCGGAGCATGAACCGCATCGAGTCGAGGAACGCGGCGAGGTCGGCGGCCGCGCCCGGCTCGGTGTGGATCCACACGGATTCACCGTCCTCCACCACAGAGAGGTGGAAGCGGATGTGGCCCTTGGTGTCGAGGATCAGCGCCTCGGTGGCGGTGCCGGGGGCGGCGTCGGTGAGGTACTGGCTGGTGAGGCTGTGCAGCCAGCTCAGCCGGTCGGGTCCGCTCACCCGCACGATCCCGCGATTGCCGCGGTCGATCCAGGCGGCGCCGCGGTCCAGCGCGCGGCCCTCCTGTGCGGGCTCACCGTAGTGTGCGGCGACGTCGGCGTCCGGCGGTGCGGCGGCGACGGCACCGGGGCGCGACAGCAGCGGCGAAGTCATACCTCCGATGGTATGCATCCCGACGGCGCCGCGGCGGCCCCGGGCGCGTCCGAAACGCCGTCCGCTCGCGCGTGGCACCGACCGGAAGAGCGGCGAGCGGTGGTTCGGGGTCCGGCAAAAACCGTTTGCCCCGCTCTGAGCGGGCGCCGTAGTGTCAGAGGCACGCAGGAAAGGAGGTGGTCCGAACAGTGAAGACGTTTGGGACTTGCGAGGTGTCCGCCCGCTAGGGCGAGACGAGGTATCGGATCGCGCTAGCGAATCCACCGTGGACACCCAGATCCCCGGGTCGCCGGAAGTTGTCCACCCGGCGCGGTCCCGCCGCTCGGCGGCGGAGGCCACCCCGGGGATCCGTCCTTGTCCTGGCCACAAGCTCGCCCAGCACACCCGAGCCGGAGCGATCGTGCCCCTGTGACGAAGGCCGGCGCCAGTTTTTGGGATTTTCGCCACGATCGCCGCGGCAGGTCCGCGCGAACCGCCTCCCGGCAGACCGGCAAGGCCACGGCAAGGCCGCACCAGGGGTCGAGCGGGAGCCCGCCCGCGGGCGCGGGCGGTTCAGCCCGTCCCGGGCGCCTGGACCGGGCGCTTGAGTTGCGCCGACATGTACGAGCGCAACTCATGGCCGCGTGCCGCCATGTCCCAGGCGTAGCCGAGGATCTCGCGCTGCTCGCCGAAGAGTCCGTAGAGCCGCTTGCCCGCCGTCACCTCCTGGCCGGTCTCGGTGCGCAGCACGGCGTCGGTGAGCAGTTCGACCCGGCTGGCGAAGACGGTGCCGAGGTACATCTCGGTGTAGCCCTCCGGGTGGGCGATCAACGCCTCCACGTGGATGGCCGGGCTGTCGTCGGAGGGCGTCTCCTCGGGTTCGGGGCGGCAGCGCCAGTAGCCGGATTCCGAGGTCCACAGCGCGCCGAGGCCGCCGTCGGGCGTGAGCCGCCACACCCGGGAGTGGTAACCGAGATAGGGCCCGCCGTCGTCGGTGAACTCCACCTCTTGGCCGAACTGGAACTCCTCCATGTCGGCGTAGCCCGCGACGCCGACCCCCTCCCAGCGGCCGATCAGAAACGACAGCTTCTCAACATCGCGGTGCACGTCTGACTGCATGGTCTCCGAGCGTAGCGGCTCGCGGGCGCCGCGCGGCACGCCTTCGCGTTCGGGGGCGGGCACGCGTGTTCGCTCGTGTTCGCCGCAGCGCCTCCGTTATCCAGCTGTTATTAACGGTCCGGACTCCCTCGTCAGGTATTACGGTGTTCACTCACACGAGCGGGGACACGGCGGGTCGCGGTGCGGCGACCGTGCATGCCGGGCCTGCCCGCCGAACCTGGTAGAGAAGATGCCGGTGCCGCGGCGCCGTAAGCGGCGGCAGCCGACGTGGCAGGCACAAGCGACGAAGCGAAGAGAGGCGGCCTGGAATGCTGTGGATCGGGGTGGTCCTGCTTCTCGGCGCGGCGATCCTCGCCCCCCTGGCCGTCCGGGCGGTGCGCCGCTGGTTCCGCCGGCGCGACGCCGACCAGGTGCGTCCGCGCGCCATGGCCGCCGATGCGGGCACCGAGGTCACCGTCACCGGCGTCGCGGTGCCGGGGCCCCAGGGGCCCATCGAGTCCCGGCTGGCCCGCAAGGACTGCGTCTGGCACGGGCACGAGGTGCTGCGCCACTACTGGTCGCTGACCGAGGACTCCGCCACGGGCGAGCGCGTGCGGGTGCGCGCCTGCGACTCCATCGCCGACTACGGCGCCGCGGAGGTCTTCGGGATCGCCGGAGGCACGGCAACGGGGCGCGACCGGCTGCCCGTGCTGGTCGAGTCCGAGGACGCGGCGCTTTCCGGCGCCGACCTGTGCCTGCAGCGGGTGGTCGGGCGCCCCCAGCGCGGTGTACCGGCACCCGCGGACGACCTGCTGCCGCGCGTGAAGGGGCGGATCTCGGGGCTCTTCCGCGGCGAGACCATCGAGTTCGAGTACCGGGAGTGGATCATCCGGCCCGGCGATTCGATCACCGTGCACGGCTTCGTGGACATTCGCGACGGCCATCCGGTCATCACCGCCCCGCCGGACGGTCGGCTGCGCATCGAGCACCGCCGCGAGGTCCCGCCCGAGGAGAAGCCCCGGCGGCCGGGTGCCGCCGACGCGCTGCTGCTCAGCGGCGGCACCCTGGTCTCGGCGTGCGCGGGTCTGCTGCTGATGCTGGCGGGCGCGACCTGAACCGCGCCCCCGGCGCGCTCGACAACCGGGCCGCCCGGTGCGGACCGGGCGGCCTGCCGGTGGGCGTCCCGCGTCCGGGGACAGGTGAGGCGGCCGCTACGCTGACCGGATGGACCGCTCATTGGTGATCAAGGCCACCGCCGGCGACGACGCTCCCGAGCGCTGCAACCAGGCGTTCACCGTGGCGGCCGCCGCGGTGGCCAGCGGGGTCGAGGTGTCGCTGTGGCTCACCGGCGAATCCGCCTGGTACGCGGTGCCCGGTCGCGCCCGGGAGTTCAGCCTGCCGCACGCCGCGCCGCTGGACGAACTGCTGGAAGGGGTACTGGCCGGCGGCCGCATCACCGTCTGCACCCAGTGCGCCGCCCGCCGCGGGCTGGCCCAGGACGACCTGATCGAGGGCATCCGCATCGCGGGCGCCCCCGCCTTCGTCGAGGAGACCCTCCGCGAAGGCGCCCAAGCCCTCGTCTACTGAGACACCGACGCCTGTGCGCGCTACCAGCGGCGCCCCTTCGGCGCAGGTCGGCGACGACTCCTCAATCGCCGTTGCTTTCATCGAGAAGCCCGATATATTGCGCCAAGCGAACATGCACCTACGACGGGATGCGTCCGTCAAGAGTGCCGAGTTGATCGCCCAACTTGACTTTCATAAGCGGCTGGACGGCAGGTATCCTGACCCAGCATTTCTTAGGAACTCCTCCCTGGCCACACGCAAGTTGTATATCGTATTTCGTCTTGCGGCTGGTTGAAGTGGACAGAGGGCAGACAAGCGTGAAGGGCCATTCGATATCAGCGTTCGCGCTCGGTCCGCTCACGACCAGCACGGGCCGCCGCGTATCGTGCAACTTGCGCTCTTCGTCGGGGATGAGCCGAATTTGTTCGTCGGTGACATAGTAGACGCCACCCGCATAGACCGGGGCGATCATTCGGTTTCTCAGCCACCGTCCAACATCTCGTCGGTGGCTTCTTTGCGGAGTTCTGACAGAGAGTCGATCTCCTCGGAGAGATCGCCGACCGCTCCGACATCGTCTTCCAGGGCGGGCATGCCGCGAGCGACTGCCCGTAGTTTCCGCAGGGCGGGCTCCAAGTCGGGAAGGGGCTCACCCCCAGTCAGGTCGAGACGCACCTCTCGGCGACCCAGCTTTTGCGCTTCAAGCATGGGCGGAGTCTGATAGGTAAGATCCCTTAGCTGAGTAGCGGTGAATCTGCCCTTTTCAGCGACCACTCGTTCGACGATCGCTGCGAAGTTCTCGTCGATCTCGACTTCTGGTGCGTCTGTCGTCAAGGAGAGGCGTACCTCTTTCCCGCCGAAGAAGTTAATCGTCTCGCTTGCGCCGACAATCCCAGCAAGTTCGAGATCGCTTTCGACTTCCTGGAGGGTATTGCTGTAAGGGCCGTAATGACGCCAACGCCATTCAACACCGCTGCCGGGGGCGTTTTCGTTTCCGACGGCTTCGAGGTCGGCGAGGTAGAGCAGCTTGGCCAGCTTGGTCCTGTTGATTATGATGCCGTTGGCGCGAGCAACCCTCAGCAGCTGCACCACTGCTGCGGAGCTTCCACGCATCGTCATCGCCGCACCCCCAGGATTGCAATCGTACGGGTCGCAGCTTCGTCTTGCACCATGTACGCGGGATTGATCGCCCAGGCGTAGTAAATGCAGTGCACGGCGTCGTGGTGCTGAGGATCCATGCTTCACCCGGACTCAAGGATATGCGAACTGGCGTTCGGTTTCCAGGGCTCCGGGTGGCGGCGGCAAGTCCCCTCCCCTGCGTGGAAGGGGACTCGTCCGCCGCAGGCTACTTCTTGCCCTGGTTCTTCACGGCCTCGATGGCCTCCTTGGCGGCCTCGGGGTCGAGGTACTCGCCGCCCTGCTTGCGCGGGGTGAAGTCCTCGTTCAGTTCGTAGACCAGCGGGATGCCGGTGGGGATGTTCAGTCCGGCGACGGTGTCGGCGTCGAGGCCGTCGAGGTGCTTGACCAGCGCCCGCAGCGAGTTGCCGTGGGCGGCGACCAGCACGGTGCGGCCGTCGCCGAGGTCGGGCACGATCGTGTCGTACCAGTAGGGCAGCATCCGGTCGACGACGTCGGCCAGGCACTCGGTGCGCGGCATCAGCTCGTCGGGCAGCCGCGCGTAGCGGCGGTCGCCCACCTGGGTGTAGGGGTTGTCGTCCCCGATCGGCGGCGGCGGCGTGTCGTAGGAGCGCCGCCAGGTCATGAACTGCTCTTCGCCGTACTCCTCGCGCGTCTGCGCCTTGTCCTTGCCCTGCAGGGCGCCGTAGTGGCGCTCGTTGAGCCGCCAGGAGCGCCGTACCGGCAGCCACGCCAGGTCGGCCTCGTCGAGCGCGATGTTGGCCGTGCGGATCGCGCGCTTGAGGACCGAGGTGTGCACGATCCCGGGTCGGGTGTCGGCCTCGCGCAGCAGTTCGCCGCCCCTGCGGGCCTCCTCCTCGCCGGTGGCCGAGAGGTCGACGTCCACCCAGCCGGTGAACAGCCCTTCGGCGTTCCAGACGCTTTCGCCGTGTCGCAGTAGAACCAGAGTCGCCATACCGGCCAGCCTAGCGACTACCGCAGTCGGTGCGCGCCCGTGGGCGGCAGTGGTCTAGGCCAATACGCGGGGGGTTCGCCGGACGGCGCGCGCCCAGGCCCGGAGCGCGCATCAGGCGCCCGCGGGGCTGCCGTCCTCCTCCACCAGGTGGCGGAACGCCTGCAGGTTGCGCAGGCTGTAGCCCTTCCGGTAGCGCCACTCCCACTCCTTGCGGATGGAGGAGGCGAAGCCCCTCTCCAGTGCGGCGTTGAAGTTCTCGTCGGAGTAGGTGAGCACGCACCCGAGCAACCGGTCCACCTCCTCGGGGGTGACTCCGGACAGCGGGAGCCGGCCCACGATGTACACGTCGCCGACCTCGTCGGCGGAGAAGGCCATGCCGTACATGCCGTCGTTGCGCTGCAGCAGCCAGCGGTAGAAGTCGCCGTGGTTCTCGTCGGGCCGGCGGCAGAAGAACGTCTTCACCAGCAGGCTGTGCTCGCCGACACCGAGCCACACCATCGTCTTCAGCTTGCGCTGCCCCGGCAGCGAGACCACGAAGGACCGGGAGTCCGGGCGTTCGGCGTCGAGCCCGGCCTCCGCGACAGCCGCCTCCACGGCGGCGACGGCATCCGTCCTGGGTTGCGTCGACATGTCCGGGTGACCTTCCCTCCCTGGTGCGACTGGGCTGCGCGGACCGCGCGCCGACAGGTGTTGCCGCGGCTACTGCCCCGACGCGAGCGGGAGCCGCTCGCCGACCAGAGTCCCACGGTAGACGTCCAGCAGGCCCTCCACAGTCGCCTCCCAGCCCAGCCCGGCAGCGTGGCCGACACCCGCCGTCCCGAGCGCGTCGCGGCGAGCGGGTGCGCGGACGAGCCCGTCCAGAACCCGGGCGTAGTCCTCGGGGTCGTGGCCGTCGACGAGCACCCCGGACACGCCGTCGCGCACCGCCGTGGGCAGTCCGCCCACGCGTGCCGCGACGACGGGGGTGCCGCACGCCTGCGACTCCACCGCCACCAGGCCGAAGGACTCCGAGTAGGAGGGCACCACCGTGGCGGTGGCCGCTCGGTAGAAGGTGACCAGTTCGCTGCGGGAGCGCGGCGGCTCCCAGCGCACGACGTCGGCGATCCCCAGCGACCGGGCGAGTTCGGCCAGTCGGCGCGGCTGCGCCAGGTCGGTACCGGACAACCCGCCGACGACGGCCACGACCAGCCGCTCGCGCAGCGAGGGGTCGCGCTCCAGCAGCGCAGCCGCCGAGCGCAGCAGCACGTCCGGCGCTTTGAGGCGCTGCACCCGGCCCACGAACAGCAGCAGTTCGGTGTCCTCGGCAAGCCCGAGTTCCCGCAGCGCCGCCCGCCGCGGCCCCGGGCTGAAGACGTCCAGGTCGACGCCCGGCGGAACGGCGCTGACGCGGGAGGGATCGGCGCCGTAGTGGTCGACGAGCTGGCCGGCCTCGACCGGGGTGTTGGCGACCAGGTGATCGGCGTGGCGCACCAGGTGGTCCTCGCCGCGCAGCCGGTACTCGGGCTCGGCGGAGTCGCCCTGGGCCAGCGCCAGGTTCTTCACCTTGGCGAGCGTGTGCATCGACTGCACGAGCGGGACGCCCCAGCGCTGCGCGGCCGCCAGGCCCGCCCGCCCGGAGAGCCAGTAGTGGCCGTGCACGAGGTCGTAGTGGCCCGGCTCGTTGCCCGCCTCGGCCTGCAGCACGCCGAAGATGAAGGGGCACAGGGAACGCGCCAGCGCCGATTTGTCCAGCGTGCCGTAGGGGCCGGCGGGGATGTGCCGGACCGTGACGCCGGGCAGCATCTCCACGACCGGCGGCTGGTCGGGGCCGGTGGCGCGGGTGAAGACGTCGGTGGCGACGCCGCGGGCCGCGAGGCGCTTGGCGACCTCCACCGTGTAGACGTTCAACCCGCCGGCGTCGCCGCTTCCGGGCTGCTCCAGCGGCGAGGTGTGCAGGCTGATCGAGGCGATCCGGCGGGGAAGCGCCGCGTCCGAGGAGAGGGCTCGGAAGCGCTGTGCGGGTCCTGTCCCGGGCGCGTCAGGGCTGTCCGCCACCACTGCTGTCGTCCCTTCCGGTGCTGTCCGTAGGTGCGCCCGCTCCTCGGGCGGAGCCGGTCCGTCCCGGTTCCGCTCCGGCGAGGGCGGTGGGACCGGCCCCGTGCCCGGCGCACAGCGCCGCACACGGCTGCACATTCCCTCCACTCAACAGGGTCCGGGCGCACAGTGTTCCATCATGGACGCGCAGGGTCGGCGCCCCGGCACCAGGGGGTGTCTTTCGCGCGCGGGCACCGCGCGGGCGCGGCCCCGCGCCGGGGGCCGGGTGCCGCGCGGGCGGTGTCAGTTGTCAGTCGCCTCGCCGCGCGGCGGGGTCTTGCGGCGCGGTCCAGCCCTCAACGAGGAAGTCCACCGCCTCGGGGAAGGTCGGCACCCAGGTCTCCCAGGTGTGGCCGCCCTCGGGATGCATGGTCTCCACCGTCATGTCGCGCTCGCGCAGCAGCTTGGCGAAGCGCTCGGCCTCGCCGTGGATGCTGCCGGTCTGCAGCGGCGTGTGGTCGTCCTCGCCCTCGATGAGCATGTAGCGGATGTCGCGGACGGCGGGGTCGTCCAGCAGCTGGTCCGGGGCGTGGGCGTCCGGGTTGTCGCCGAAGGTGTCGCTGGGGTCGTCGACCTTGAAGTAGCCGGCCCAGCTGACGGCCTGGCCGTAGGTGTCGGGGTGGCGCAGCGATAGCGCGGCGGCCCCGTATCCGCCCATGGAGAACCCGGCGATGGCGCGCAGTGCGCGCGGCCGGGTGTGCTCGCCCTCGACGGCCTTGATCGCCTTCTCGGTCACGAACGTCTCGATCGCGAAGTCGCCGTCGGCGGCGTCGCCCCATTCGGTGTCGCTGCCGCCGACCTCCTGGCCGAACGGTGCGGCGATGACGAACTCGACGCCGCTGCGGCACATCTGCTTGTCGAGCGCCTCGCCGACGCCCGCGTCGCGGATGTCGTGGTGGGTGGTGGTCGACCCGTGCAGCAGGTAGAGCACTGGAAGGTCGTCGGTGTCGGGACCGGGCGGGCGGCGTACCCAGATCGGCCGCTTGCCGTCGGGGGCGCCCTTGTCGGGAACGGTGATGATCTTGTCGGTGCCCGACTGGTCGCACGAGGCGACCTCGCCCGGCCGCGGGTTCACCGGCGAGGCCCCGGGCGGCATCGCTGCGCCGGCGGCCTGGGCGGCCGCGCCACCGGTGTCGGGGGCCTCGTCTCGCAGAGCCGCGAGCGTGCCCGCTGTGGCTACGACGAGTGAGGACGCCACCAGAACCGCGGTTCTGCGAGAGAGTGTCGTGAACACACCTGGATCCTAAAAGCCAAGGTCAAGGAAGTAATCCGGTGCTCTAACCGAGTGCGCGGGAGAACGCCTCGTAGGCTTGCGCGTCGAACAGTACGAACCGGACCTCACCCAATGTAGGCGACGATTCGGTAACGGACCGCACGGCGATGTCCGCTGCGCTGTCCATCGGCCAGCCGTAGACCCCGGTCGAAACCGCGGGAAACGCGACGGTGGCGGCGTTCAGCTCCTCGGCGACCTCCAGGCTGCGCCGGTAGCACGAGGCGAGGATGTGCGAGCGGTCCGCCGAGGCGCTGTAGACCGGGCCGACCGTGTGGATCACCCATGTGGCGGGCATTTCGCCCGCCGTGGTGGCCACCGCGTCGCCCGCCGCGAGCCCGTCGGGGTGAGACGTGTCACGCAGCCTGCGGCACTCCTGGAGGATCCGCCCTCCGCCCGCCCGGTGGATCGCGCCGTCGACGCCGCCCCCGCCCATCAGCGAGGAGTTGGCCGCGTTGACGACGGCGTCCACCCGCTGCTCGGTGATGTCGCCCTGAACAAGAGTGATGTCCATCGTGCGTCCCTTCCTCGGTGTTCTCCCGTCGACTGCCCAGGGTTCCCGCGGAGACGCACATTCCGCTAAGTCGTCTGCGGCAACACTCCTCCAGGGTGCTGGCCGGTGGCCCGTGCGACGAAGGGGCGGCGTTGGGCCGCCGCGGGCCGGTCGGCGCGTCCAACGCGTGGTTTTCCCCGTTTTCCGGCCGCTGGCTGGTCGAAACCCTGCGTTGGGCGGCTACCGGTCTCGCCGAGTCTGTCTGTGGGGCCGGATTCGGCGCCGAATCCGGCCCCACAGACAGACTCGGCGCGGCTGTTCCCGATGCTCGCCGCCCCGTCGCAACCGTCACCGGCGGGCACCCGACCCGGTGTCCGCGGGCCGGGTCATCCGCTGCCGTCGCCGCCGCTTTTCCCGAAGACCACCCGCCGCCCGGCAGATCAGCAAGACCGCCCAGCCGACCCCAGCCGTCCCCGCCGGCCACCGCCACCGGCGAGCACCCGGCCGCCCATGGGAGCCGGCCCGATCCAGCGCTTCTTGACCAGGGCATAGTCTCCGATCACCTGCCGGAGATCGTGATCGTCCACGTCACCACGTTGGACTGAGCCGAATCGAGTACAGCACCAACCCGGGTATCCCACCGCCGAAGCGGGTAAAACTGGGCGCAGTGGGCCTGACCGTGGGCCGCGACGCCGTGTAGTACTACCGGGAGTAGACTCAAAGTCATGAATCGGCTCGGTGACCTCGAACGCGCGGTGATGGATGTACTGTGGCAGCGGAACGAGCCTCTGACGGTCCGTGACGTGGGCCGCGCCCTGGCTGACCGCGACCTTGCGCACACCACCGTTATGACCGTGCTGGACCGACTCGCCAAGAAGGGGGTCGTTGCACGGGCCCGCGAAGGGCGCGCATGGCGCTACAGCCCGGCCGCCAGCCGGGAGAACTACGTCTCGGAGCTCATGATCGACGCTCTCGGCGAGACGGGCGACCGCGACGCCGCGCTCGCGGCGTTCGTCCGATCCATGAACGGCAGCGAGGCCGAGGCGCTCCGGCGCGCGCTAGAGGAAGCCGACGAGCCGAGGACATAGCGGAATGCTCAGTGCCGCACTGCTCACCGCCATCGCAGTCAGCTGCTTCGCGGCAGCGGCACGGCTCCGTCGCGCCTCGTGGCCCCGCCGCGGACCCTACGTGGCCGTCATCGTCTGGCAGGTGCTCGGCCTGGCCTGGGGCTTCTCCACCATCGGCGCGCTGCTGGCTTTCGGTCTGGCGCCCTACGGCCGCGGGGTCGTGGGCGGGTTGATCGCTCTCGTGGAGGACGCGGGTACGCACAACCTCTACCTCTCCGAGGTCGCCGATACCTCACTGGGCGCGACCCAGGTCGGGGCGGTGATCCTGGCCTTCAGTCTCACCCTGCTGCTGTTCACCGGACTGGTGGCCTCCTTCGTGCAGGTGCTGCGGGTGCGCCGGCGCCACCACGACCTTCTCGGCCTCGTCGCCCACGACGACCCCGAGGTGCCCGGTGCCCGCATCCTCGACCACCCGGCGGCAGCCGCCTACTGCCTGCCCGGCGTGCTGCGCTCGGAGGTCGTCATCAGCGCGGGTGCGCTGGAAGTCCTCGACCGCAGCGAACTGGCGGCCGTCATCGCCCACGAGCACGCCCACCTGCGCCAGCGCCACGACCTCGTGCTGCTGCCGTTCTCCTCGCTCAAGCGGGCGTTTCCGCACGTGCGGATGGTCGAGACCTACTACCGCGCGGTCGCCCTGCTGATCGAGATGTGCGCCGACGACCAGGCGCGCCGCGAGCGCTCCCCCAAGGAGCTGGCCATGGCGCTGCTGCGCTTCGGCGCGTCGGGCAGCTCGCCGGTGCCCGCCGGGGCGCTCGCCGTCACCAGCGACGAGCCCGAGGTCCTGACCCGCGTGTCCCGGCTGCTCCACCCGGTGCAGCAGCTGACCCGCCGGCAGACCGCCGCCGTGCTCAGCGCGGCCGTGGCCCTGCTCGGCGCCATCCTGGTGCTGTGGCACATGCCGATGTAGACGTCTCCGTGCCTGCCCCTGGTCGCGTCCTGCCGCGGGCGGCCGGGCACGATCGCGGCGGCTCGGACGTTTACTGTGGGAAGAGGCCGGGGGCGGTGCCGCCGGCAGACCATCCGCCACGAGGTTCGGAGCGTTCTGTGCTCGGCATCCTGGATATGCTTTGGTGGCTCATCTACGTCGCGATCTTCGTCACCAGCCTGTTCGGCCTGGTCGACGCGATCCGCACGCCCGGGCAGGCTTTCCCCGCGATGGACAAGCAGACCAAGAAGCTGTGGGTGGGGCTGCTCGCCGTCGCGACGTTCGTCTCGTTCAGCGCGGTGTTCACCTCAACGCGCTTCCTCGTCTTCATCGCGCTGATCGCTGCGCTCATCTACCTGCTCGACGTCCGCCCCGCCGTCCGCGGAATCGGACGCGACCAGGGGCCCCGCGGACGCTGGTAGGCCCTCGCCCGCCGGCGGCGCGGTGCGTTTCCGGGCCTGTGCGGCGGACGCGGACGACGCCGAGTCTCCCGAGTCCGCCGCGTCGTCGCCGGAGCGTGCGGTCGGCACTGCGGAGTGCGCGGCCGGAGGGGCCGCGGCTCCGCCGTCCTTCGGCCCGGCGCCGACCACCGATGCGTCCCCCGCCCCGGTGAGCAGCGCCGTGGCGTGGCGCACCGACTCCGCGTACATCGGATCCCGCGTGTAGTAGGAGTGTCCCAGGATCGGCGGATACAGCACCTCACCGGGCCGCACCCCGTAGTGGCGCGGATCCGGCAGCGGCTCCGCGTAGCCCACCGCGCGCACGCCGCCGTCGGCCGCGGCGAGCACCGGGCCGCCGATCGGGTCGGTGGCCCGCCACAGGTTGCGCCAGTGCGCCGTGCGGATGCGCAGGTCGGTGAACGCCGCCGGGCCGAAGTAGGCCGGGAAGTAGCACGCGTACAGCCGTGACAGCGGCGCCCCGTGCGTCATCAGCGCCACCCGGTCACGGCAGCGGGCGGGCGCCTGCCACAGCGTCGCCGCGGCGAGGACCGACCCCTGGGAGTGGCCCGAGAGCACGATCGCAGTTCCCCGGTCGGTCATGTCGGTGACCCGCGCCACCAGCTGCGGGACCGCCCGTTCGCCGTAGCACGGGGGCGCCAGCGGGTGGGCCAGCCGCGGCCAGAACGTGCCGACATCCCACAGCACCCCCACCGCCTGGCGTGTGGGCTTGTCGCGGTATGCGCTGCCGCCCAGCGCCATCAGCGCCGCCAGGAACCCCCCGCCGAGGAACGAGCCGACTCCCACCAGCACCGTGAGCACCCTCTGCGGCCACCCTGCCGTTACGGCGGCGGGAGGTCCCATCGCGCTCTCCTGGCCGGGCACCGGTGTGAGCTGCCCGGTCAGCACCGAGTACAGCACCAGCCCGACCAGCGCCGCCACCGGCAGCAGCAGCGCCGCCAGACAGGCCGGCAGGTACTCGGTGACCGCGCCGAAGGCGCGGGCCCGCGCGATGTCGCGGGTGCGTCCGGCCTCGACCGGGCGGCCGTACATCCGCGCCGCCACCCGGGCCTCTCGGCGCGCCCGCCGGCGCAGCGCCACAAGCACCGCACCCGCGCACAGCAGCGCGATCGCGGCCTCCAGGGTGAAGGCCAGCTGCAGCCAGGAGTAGGCCGCGGCGGGCCGCAGCACGATGCAGCCGCCCGCCTCGGCCCCCGGGTAGTAGCAGCCGCCCAGCCATCCGGCGGCCTGGTAGACCACGGCCGCCGACAGCGCGCCGCCCAGCAGCGTGCCGAGGATCGCCGCGACCGGCCCCGCCATCCCCGCCAGCGGCACCCGCGTGCGCGAAGCCATGGCGCGGTGGAGCGCGATCGCCGCGGCAAGCAGCACCGCGCCCAGCACGCACTGGAGGGCGAACAGCGAGTTCAGCAGCGTCGCGTACCCCGGCAGCGGACCCTCGGCGCTCCAGCCGGGGCGCGGCCACAGGGCATAAGCCAGAGCGGCGATCAGCAGCACCAGCGCGATGTTGCGCAGCAAGCGGCAGGCGGTGTCGGCCCGCCGCTCCCAGCGCCGCGTGGAGCCCGGCACCACCGTGCCGGCAGCGCTGAGCACGGTGGTCGCCGCCAGCAGGACGGCGATCGGCAGTCCCGCGGCGGCGCCGCGGATCGACAGTCCGTCGTATTGCAGGGCCGGGGCGGCCAGCAGGAAAGCGACTACACAGACTGCGACCGCGATATGCGCCGAGCGCAGCCGCGCCGTCTGCGTTGTGCCGTGGCGCCAGAAGTCCGCACCGCTCAGCGGTGCCTGGGCGCGCGGGGCGGGGGTGGGCAGCGCCTCGGTGACGACACCGGCGGAGCTGCGCTGCGACAGCCACCACAGCAGCGCGATCACCGACAGGGGCAGCAGGGCGCCCGCGGCCGGCGCCCGCGCCGGTTCGGCCAGCGGCAACGGCGGCGCCGACAGCATGCTCAGTAGCGGGCGCAGCTGGACGCACTCCCGGCCGTACCCGGCGCACTGCCAGCCGGCGAGGTCCATGCCCACGCCCGCCGCGGCCAGCACCAGCAGCGCCGTCAGGCTAAGCGCCAGCAGCCGGGCCGCCGCGCGGTAGGTGTGCTCGGCGAAGGCCGCCCAGCGCGACGGCGACTCCGCGCCGCGGGCCGGGCGCATCCAGTAGGCGAGGTTGACCAGCATGAACGGCAGCAGCAGTAGCCACAGCGCGCGCGAGGAGCGCCCCGAGGTCAGCTTGCCCCAGGCGAAGATCTCGCGGGGCACCCCCGGAACGGTTTCGGTGTCTTCCTTGCGGCGCCACCGGAAGAACCCGGCGAGGGGACCACCGGAGACCCGTACGGCCGGTTCGACGTCCAGCAGCTCCGCGGCCGCTCCGCCGCTGACTCCGTGTACCCGCAGTTCTACCGCGTGCATCTCCGGCATGCCGCAGATTCTCGCACGGAACGCCGCCTCCGGGCCGTATGGAGCGGGCTAACGCAGCACCGACTCGTCGTCCACGGTCCAGGTGTTGCAGGCCCCCGGGGCCTGCTGCTCCAAGCCGTGCTCCAGCCACAGCACGCTGTTCTCGGCCGTGCCGTGGGTGCGTTCCTCAGCGGGCGCGTCGGCGCGGTCGGCGGTGGCGGCGGCGTCGTCGAGGATCGCGTCGACGTCGTCCTCGTCCAACGGGTAGGTGACTTCGACCGAGCCCAGGAAGGCCCCCGCCAGGCAGTTGGCCTGCAGTTCGCTCTTGCGGGTCCAGGCGTTCTGCTCGACGCGCGTCGGCTCATCGGCGCGCTGGTCGTGGTAGTACTCCAGCAGCCCCGCCTCGCCCTGCACGTGGTGGCCGTATTCGTGGGCCAGCAGCGACGCGTAGACGGCGCTCCGCTCGTTGCCGCCCCATTTCTCGACGACGTCGCTCGTGCCGATGTAGACGCTTTTGACGGCCCGGCAGTAGAACGCTCCGGCCGCAGAGGGGTAGTCGCGGCACGGGCTGGATCCGCTCTCGCTCCAGTAGACGCGGCGCGGCGGCTCGAAGGGGATGCCGGCCTCCTCGAACTGCCGTCCCCAGGCGTCGTCCAGGCAGTCGGTCATCGTGTTCAGGAACCGCTTCATGGACGCGGGTTCGTGGACGTCCAGCTCCGGCGCCGGGCACGGCAGCGGCATGAGCGGCCCCGTCGCGTACAGGGGGTTGTCGACCAGGGCCGAGTGCCCGGCGGGGCGCCGGGTGTCGGCCGGCGCGCCGGCGCCGGGAGTACCGGCGAGGTCGGGGGCCGTCCGGTCGGAGGTGGCGGCGGGGCGGGCGCCGGGCCGACCGGTGTCGTCGGTGGAGATCCAGGTGACGAGGGCCAGCCCCAGTAGCAGGGCGGCCAGGGCGGCATAAAGCGCCGTCCGGCGGCGGGCTGTGTCGTGGCCGCCCTGGCCGCCGGGGAACCTTCCGGAGTGCGCCCGCATGCGCTATCCGCCGGTCAGCGCAGGCCCGGTCCGGCGGCGGCCGCCGCCCGATCCGCGCTCGTTTCCGTGCTCGTGCAGATATTCAATCGACCAGCTCCTCCCGCGCCTCCCAGGTGTTGCACGCCGCAGGATCGCCGCGGTCCATACCGTGGGCGGTCCACATCCGGCCGCTTGCGGGCGAGCCGTGTGTGCGCTCGCTCGGGTCGAAGTCGCCGCGCCGCTCGGCGTCGGCCAGGATGTTGGCGTGCTCCTCCGAACCGATCGGGTAGCTCTCGGCCACCGCCCCCAGGAACAGACCACCCAGGCAGTTGGCCTGCAGCTCGCTGCGCCGGGTGAGCCGGTCCTTGGCCGAGCCGTCGTCCTCGGCGGCCCGCACGCCGTGGAAGCGGTCGAGCAGGCCCGCCTCGCCCTGGACGTGGTGGGCGTACTCGTGGCTGAGCAGGAACGTGTAGGCCTCGGGGTGCTTGCTCTCGGCGGAGTTCTCCACAATGTCCTCAATACCCAGATAAAGCCCTTCGTTCGCCTGGCAGTAGAAAGCGGCCGTCCCCGCGGTGGGAAAATCGCCGCACGGGCTCTGGCCCGCGGTGTACCAGTAGATGCGGCTGGGCGCGTCGAACTCCAGGCCGGTGCCGGCGAACTGCTTGCGCCAAGCGGTGTCGAGGCAGGTGGTCAACTCGTGCAGGAAGTCCTCCATCGACGCCGGGTCGTCGGCGTCGAGTTCGGGCGCCGGGCAGGTGACTTGCGTCATCGCCCCGCTGGCGTAGAGGGGATTGCCGGTGAGGGAGTCCGTACCGGTGTCCCCGGGCGCGGACCGCTCGGCCGAGACGGGGGCGGCACCCGGTGGGTCGCCGGCGGCGACCGGACCGGCGTGGGCCGGCGCACCGAACATCGCTGAAACGCTGATGAAGGCGGCGAATCCGGTGGCGCTCAGACCGGTGAGCAGCACTAGCAGGACACCCAGGCTCAGCCGCTGCCGCGGTCGGCGGGCGTAGGGCGGGAGTGCGTAGGCGCTGCCCTCGTCCGCCCGGCGGCGGACGGCGGTCGCCCTTCTGCGTGCGGCCAAGCGCCGTGCCACCTCCCCCTCGATGCCGGTTCGTCGCGCGGACAGTGCTTTGCAGGCCCCCATGAAGATTATGCCGGTCCGCAGTGACATATGCAGGTCGAGACCGGTTTCGGCCGATCACTCTTACCGCCGGGACAACGCCGAACGATAGGCTCTCACGTCATGTGGCGGGTTGGAATCGCACGGGCGGCGGCCGCGGCCGGGGCCCTCATCGCGCTGTCCGCAGCCGCGTCCGCACCGGTGGGCGCGCATCCGGCGGCCGCGGCGCAGGGCGACTCCTCGCCCTCCGTCGCCGCGTCGCTGCCCGCCTCGGTTCCCGACGACGGCGCGAACCGCGGAACCACCAACGCCATCCGGCTGAACCTCGACGAAAAGGGCGTCCTGCACGCCGAGGAGTCCATCTCCTTCGGCCAGGACCCGCCGGAGGAGTTCGTCCGCACGTTCTCCGTGCGCGAGTCCTATGACGCCGACCACAGCCGCATCTACAAGATCGAACGCATATCGGCCGTCGACGGCAGCGGCCGCGACGTGCCCGTTTCCACCGACAAGGGTGGCGGCACCCTCGACATGCGGATGGACACCGCGGGCCGCTCCGAGGTGGTGCTGCGCTACACCGTCCGCGGCGCCGTGGACCCCGTGGGCGACGGCACCGAGCTGGAATGGACCGCCGTCGGCGGCTACAGCCGGACCGTCGCCGAGACCACCGTCGTGGTCGACGCGGCCGTCCCGCCGGTGGCGCTGTCCTGCACCGCGGGCGAGGCGCGCAGCTCCATCTACTGCACCTCCTCCGACATGGGCGGGCACCGGGCGGTGCTGGCCCGCTTCCTGCAGACCGACATGAACCCGGGGGAGGCCCTCCGCATCGTCGTGGGCTACCCCGCCGGCGCCATCGGCGGCGAGGCGATCGTCGAACGCGACTGGTCGGTGCAGACGGCCTTCGCCATCACGCCGCTCACCGCCACCGTCTTCGGGCTGCTGCTGCTGGTGCCGGTGGGCGTGCTGGTGGCGCTCATCCGCATCCGCGGACGGGACGAGCGCACGCTGCGCACCGAGGCCGCCGCCGGCGACAGCGCTCCCGTCGACGCCTCGGGCCCCGGTGCGGACGGCATCCGCTTCAAACCGCCCGACGACGTCCACCCCGGCCAGATCGGCACCCTGATCGACGAGCAGGCGGACGTCGTCGACATCACCGCCACCGTCGTCGACCTGGCCGTGCGCGGCCATCTCACCATCCGGGAACTGCCGCACGCGCAGTACTCGGCCACCGACTGGCGCCTCGACAAGCTTCCGCCGCCCGCCGACGACGAACTGCTGCCCTACGAGCGGATGCTGCTCGACGCCCTCTTCCACAACGGCGACCAGGCCAAGGTCTCCGAACTGGGCCACAGCGGCTTCCCCGCACGGCTCTCGGCGGTCCGCGAAGAGCTGTACCGCGACATGGTGCGGCTGAAGTGGTTCGCCTACCGGCCCAACCTGGAGCGCAACCGCTGGGCCACCGCCGGGATCGGCATCACCGTGCTGGGTGTGGTGCTGACGACGGTGCTGGCGGTGTTCACCGAGGCCGCCTTCACCGCCCTGGCGGTGATCATCGCCGGCGCGGCCGTGACCGTGGGCGCCCAGTTCATGCCCGCCAAGACGCGGCAGGGCAGTGTGGTCTTCGCGCACACTTTGGGCTTCCGCTCCTACCTGCTCAGCGCCGACGCCGAGGACGTTCCGCAGCGGCACCGAGTGAGCCTGTTCTCCCGCTACCTGCCCTACGCGATCATCTTCGACAACGTCGAGCGGTGGGCGGCCGTTCTGGCCTCGGCGGGAAGCGAAGGCGCGGCCGACGGCCTGCCCTGGTACATAGGCCCCGACGACTGGCGGCTGCAGGACTTCGCGGACTCCATCAAGACCTTCGCGCTCACGCTTACCGGCGTGATCTCCAACACGCGGCAGTTCCGCACGCTGAACTGAAGGCTCTGCAGGCCCTGAAGGCGGGGACACATCGGCCGCGCCCGGCCTGGCCGGGGCGGTCGCCAACGTAGGGAGGAACGCATGCGGGCGGTTCTGCAGCGGGTCGCGCACGCTTCGGTGACCGTCGGGGACGAGGTCGTCGGCGAGATCACCGGGCCGGGGCTGCTAGCCCTGGTCGGGGTCACCCACACCGACACCGCGGCCGAGGCCGGGCGCCTTGCCGCCAAGATGTGGGGCCTACGCATCCTCGACGGCGAGGCGTCGTGCTCGGACATCGGCGCACCGCTGCTGGTCGTCAGCCAGTTCACCCTCTACGGCGACGCGCGCAAAGGCCGCCGGCCGACCTGGCAGGCGGCGGCGCCGGGGCCCGTCGCCGAACCGCTCGTCGACACCGTCGTCGAGGAGCTGCGCGGCCTCGGCGCCCACGTCGCGACCGGCGTGTTCGGGGCGCAGATGTCGGTGGCGCTGACCAACGAAGGGCCGTTCACCGTCGTCGTCGAGGTGTGAACGGCCTCCGCCGATTCGCGGCGGCCGCGGACGCTACTCCTCGGCCGCCCCCGTCACCGGCTCGAACTTGTAGCCCAGTCCGCGCACGGTCACTATGAACTCCGGGTTGCCGGGGTCGGCCTCGATCTTCGCCCGCAGCCGCTTGACGTGCACGTCCAGGGTCTTGGTGTCGCCCACGTAGTCGGCGCCCCAGACGCGGTCGATGAGCTGCATGCGGGTCAGCACCCGTCCGGCGTTGCGCAGCAGCACCTCCAGCAGCTCGAACTCCTTGAGGGGAAGCTGGATGCTGTCGCCGCGCACCGTCACCACGTGCCGCTCCACGTCCATCCGCACCGGACCGGCCTCCAGCGCCGTGGGCAGCAGCGCCTCGTCCTCGCCGCGCCGGCGCAGCACGGCGCGGATCCGGGCGACCAGCTCGCGGGAGGAGAACGGCTTGGTCACGTAGTCGTCGGCGCCCAGTTCCAGGCCGACGACCTTGTCGATCTCGCTGTCCTTGGCCGTCAGCATGATGACCGGGACGTTGGACTTCTGCCGCAGCGTCCGGCACACCTCGGTGCCGGGTAGGCCGGGCAGCATCAGATCGAGCAGTACCAGGTCGGCCCCGGTCCGGTCGAAAGCCTCCAACGCCACCGTTCCGGTCTGTGCGACCGCGACCTCGAACCCTTCCTTGCGCAGCATGTACGAGAGGGCATCGCTGTAGGATTCCTCGTCCTCAACGACGAGTACACGCGTCACTGTGCTGCCTCCTGATTTGATCTTTCACCGGGGCCGGGACGCTCCCGGGTCTGGGCGTCGGGCAGACGCAACGTGAACGTCGAGCCCGAGCCCTCCTTGCTCCACACCGTGACTTCGCCGCGGTGGTGGGTCATGATGTGCTTTACGATCGCGAGCCCCAGTCCGGTCCCGCCGGTGGCGCGGCTGCGCGCGGCGTCGACACGGTAGAAGCGCTCGAAGATGCGTTCCAGGTCCTGGGCGGGGATCCCGATCCCCTGGTCCGCCACGCTGATCTCCACCATGTCGTCGGCGGCCTCCACCGAGATCGACACCCGCGTGCGTTCGGGACTATAGGCGACGGCGTTGGCGACGAGGTTGCGCATGGCGGTGACCAGCAAGCCCTCGTCACCCAGCACGACGGCACCCTCGGTGCCGCTGGCGACGAGTTCGATCTCCTTGGTCTCCGCGGCGGTCCGGACGAAGTCCATGGCCTCGTCGACCACCACCTCGACGGGGACGCGGTCGGGATCGGCCATCGGCTCGGCGCCCTGGATGCGGGACAGCGTGATGAGGTCCTGGATGACGCTCGTCAGCCGGGCCGACTCCTGCTGCATCCTGCCGGTGAAGCGGCGCACCGCCTCGGGGTCGTCGCTGGCGTCCGCGATGGTCTCGGCGAGCAGGGACAGCGCGCCGACGGGGGTTTTGAGCTCGTGGCTGATATTGGCCACGAAATCGCGGCGGACCGCCTCGACACGGCGGCGCTCGGTCTGGTCCTCGGCCAGCACCAGCACCAGACCGGTGCCTCCCAGCGGCGCCACTCGAACAGCGAACGAGGTGGAGTCGGGGCCGAATTTGCGGACCGCGACCTCGATCTCGGTCTCGCGGATGACGCCGTCGCGGCGCACCTGCCGGGCCAGCGCCAGCAGGTCGCTGATGACCAGCTCCTCGCCGCGCACGATCCCGTAGGCGCGCGCTGCGGAACTGGCCCGCAGCACGCGGTCGGCCGGGTCGAGGACGACCGCGGAGGACGGCAGGGCCGCCAGCACCTCGGCGATCCCCGCCGGCAGCTCCGTTTGCCGCGGCGGCTCCTGGGCACGTCTTCCGCCCGACTCGCTGATGCGGAACGCCAGGCCCGCCGCGACACCTGTCACGAGGCCGACGAGTCCCGCGATAGCGGCGAGCAGTTCTCCTTGCACGCTTCGATCGTAAGCTGCGGATGCGCTGCTTTACCCTGCTGACCACGGCTTACAACCGAGGTTCTGTGATTGTTCACCGATGATTCCGGAATGATTCAGCTACGAACTGGGACGATGTGAACCATGCGCGATACGTATCATGAGGAGCTTGACTCCCTCAGCGAGCGCCTCGTCGAGATGACGCGGCTTGCCCGTCACGCGGTCGCACGTGCGACCACCGCACTGCTCGACGCCGACCTGAATGCGGCGCAGGAGGTCATCTCGGGCGACGAGGAGCTCAACCGGCTGGATGAGGAGATCGAGGCCACGGCGTTCGACCTGATGGCCCGGCAGCAGCCGGTGGCACGTGACCTGCGCATCATCATCACCTCACTGCACATGGCCGGCGATCTGGAGCGCATGGGCGACCACGCGGTGCACATAGCGAAGATCGCGCGCCGCCGCCACCCCGACTCCGCCATCCCCAAGGAGTTGCGCTCCACGGTGCTGGAGATGGGCCACCAGGCCGAGCTGCTGGTCATCAAGGCGGGGGAGGTCGTCTCGGAGCGCGACGCGGAGAAGGCGCTCGAACTCGACTCCGACGACGACCGGATGGACCGGCTGCGCCGTCGGCTGCTCACCCGGATCCTCGACCCGAACTGGCAGCACGGGGTCGAGGCGACCATGGACGTCACCCTGGCCGGGCGCTTCTACGAGCGCTTCGGCGACCACGCGGTGCACGTCGCCGACAACCTCGTTTACATGGTGACGGGGGAGCGGCCCAACGACCAGGAGCGGGAGACCGAGGGCCCTCGGGCCTAGCGCCGGTCCGCCGGCGTGCGCCGTGCGCCGGTCGGCGCCCTGGGAATCGGCACTGCCGGGTCGGCCGTCTCGGCGACGGGGAGCGCGGTCGGCCCGGCTGCGTGCCGCGGCCGCAGCCGGGGTGCGGGGCCTCGCACCCCCGCGAGCTGCGCTTGGGCCGAAGCGGGGCGCCAAACCCCGGCCGCTGCACGCGAGCGCGAACGCGGTGAGATGATGGGGTGGGAGGTACCTCCTTCGGGCATCCCCCGCGCGCCGACCAGAGGCGCGCGCGACAGCGGGTGGCAGCCGCTGCGGCCGTCGTCAGGCACGTATTCCGGAGTGGCCGGAAGCACCTGACGTGAGCTTTGTCAAGACCCCGAATGCGGCACTGACCTGCGCGTACGTAAACCCGATAGGTACGTTAAGTCACAGATTCGTGGTATCCTGGTGGTAGCGGAAGGGGTACTTGTCACATGACTTTCAAGGTCGGCGACACCGTTGTCTACCCCCATCATGGGGCTGCTCGTATTGAGGCGATCGAGACTCGCACCATTAAGGGCGAGGATAGGACCTACCTCGTTCTCCGGGTCGACAAGGGTGATCTCACAGTACGCGTACCGGCTGAGAACGCCCAGGACGTCGGTGTTCGCGACGTTGTCGGGCAGGACGGCCTGGACCATGTCTTCGAGGTCCTGCGCGCACCGCACACCGAGGAACCCACGAACTGGTCGCGGCGCTACAAGGCGAACCTGGAGAAGCTCGCCTCCGGCGACGTCAACAAGGTCGCGGAGGTCGTGCGCGACCTCTGGCGGCGCGACAAGGAGCGCGGGCTCTCGGCCGGCGAGAAGCGCATGCTCGCCAAGGCGCGCCAGATCCTCGTGAGCGAGCTCGCGCTCGCGGAGAAGACCAACGAGGACAAGGCCGAGGCGCTTCTCGACGAGGTTCTCACCAACTGACAAAAGCCACGAAAACGACCGCATTATGACAAGAATGCCGAGGGTGGGCGTCGGTACCGACGTCCACCCTTTTGCTTCCGGAAGAATTCTCTTTCTGGCCGGATTGGAATGGCCGGACGAAACCGGCGTGAGCGGCCATTCGGACGGCGACGTCGCCGCGCACGCCGCCTGCGACGCACTGTTCTCGGCGAGCGGCCTGGGCGATCTGGGCAGCCAGTTCGGCACCGGCGATCCCCGTTGGAAGGGCGCCTCCGGTGTCGCTTTGCTGACCGAGGCAGCCGCGCGGGTGCGCCGAGCCGGCTTCGAGATCGGCAACGTCGCGGTGCAGATCATCGGCAACCGCCCCAAGTTCGCGCCGCGCAGAGCCGAGGCCGAACGGGTGCTGTCAGCGGCCGCGGGTGCTTCGGTGTCGGTGTCGGCCACCACCACCGACGGTCTGGGGCTGACCGGCCGCGGCGAAGGCATCGCAGCCATCGCCACGGCACTGTGCGCACCCCTGGACTCCTGACCGCACGGCGGCGAGCCGCGGGCGGCGCACGCCGCCAGAGCCGGGATTCAGGAGCCGCCCTGCGCGCCAGGCGCGGCGCGGGTCCGGCGCGCCGCATCGAGACTGTACGCACGGTCATGCTCGGCGCCGAGAACGGCGCCACGGAGAGTCTCGCCACTCCTGCGGTGCCCGACGGCCGACCCCCTTTACTCCTCGGGCGGTGTGGGCTCGCTGCGCACCCGGTTGGACGGCGGGTCCTCCGGCGGCTGCGACGCGGGGCCGCGACGGGGCGACCGTCGCGGCTTGAGGACCATGGGGCGCTTCTCTATCGGCGGCACCGCGGGGTAGGCGAGGCCGCGGGGCGGCTCGTGGGACTCGGCGTCGGAGGGAAGCGGGGCCGGGGCCGGATCGCCGTTCTCGGTTTCGGCGGAGACCGGCGCGGGACCGGTAGCAGGCGCATCGGCGGCAGGCTCGCCCTCGTCGCTGGTGGGGTCGCCCGCGGGCAGGTCGTGCACGAAGCCGTCGGTGTCCTCGGCAGCCTGCGGCGCCGCGGGCGCTTCGGTCGCACTCGCGGCGTGATCGTCGCCGCCGCCGTGCCTGTCACCTGACGCCGGCTCGGCGGTCGGCGGCGCGGGCGCGGCCCGCTTGATGGGGTTCTCGGCTGCGCCGGGCGTGCGCTTGGGCAGTTCGGGGGCGCCGCGCTCCGCGGGGCCGCCTTCGCCCTCGGGCGCGGCGGCCGGTGCGCCGGGAGTTGCGGAACCGGTGTCGTCGGCAGCGGCGGCGGTGGAGGCGGGGGCTTCGGGCGCGGGTGTGTCGCCCGTCGGCTCCTCCCGCGCGGCGGGCACGGCGTCGGTCCGGTACGTCTCCGGACCGGTGAGGTGGTCGCCCGACTCCCCGTCCCATCCGGCCACGGCGGTCTCAGGCGCGGTCGCTTGGGCGGCGGGTCCGGCGTCGGCCACGGAGCGCTCCGGGGGTGCGGGGTCGGTTCCGCCGGGGGTGTCCTCCGAGACTTCCGCCGGTGCGGCGCCGGGGGGAGGAACCTCCGGATCGGCGCCGGAACCGGGTTCGGGCCGCTCGCGCTCGGCTGCGGTGGGCGTCTCCGCGGCGTCCGGCGCGGGCCCCTCCGGTTCTGTGCCGGTCTCTGTGACGCGGGCCTCTGCCGCCGCGGAGTCGGCGGACCGCGGCCCGTTCTCGGCGGTCCTCGGCGCTTCACCGCCTGCGGAGACCGCCGACGCGTTGGGCCATAGCAGGGCGGTGGGCGAGTCGTCGCGTTCGTCCGATGCCGTGTCCGGCCTGCCCGCCGCCGTCTCCGCCTGCTCCGTCGGCTGCGCGGTATCGCCGCTCCCCTCCCGGGCGCTGCCGCGGCGGCGGCCGAGGAAGCCCATTCGGCGGCCGCGCCCCGGCCCGGACGGCTCGGGTGCGGCAGGCGCGGGATGTTCAGGACGCGTAGGACGCTCGCCGGGCTGGGGACGCGGCGGATGCAGGCCGGGATCGCGGAAGTCGGCCGGTTCGGTTTCGCGCGCCGGCCTCGGGTCCTCGCCGTCCGGCTCGAACGCGGGCGCGGGTTCGGCGCCGCGTCCGGAATCCGCCGGGGTCTCCGGCTGCAGGACTTCGCCGAGGGGCTGGGTGTCCTGCCGGCGGTCGACCGCGGGGGGAGCGGGCTCCGTATCGGGTTCCGCGCGTTCGGTGCGCCCCTCGCGGGAGGAGCGGGGGCGGGTGCCGGGGATCTCCCCCCGTACGTGCATGACCACCCAGAGGAACAGCCGGAAGGCCACGAGGAGCGCCACCCAGGGAGCGACGGCGGCAACGACGAGCGCGACGTCGGGCACCAGCACGCGGTCGCCGGCCTGGAGCGCGCTCGCGCCGGCGCCGAGGGCGACCAGGGCGAGGATCAGGCCGTCCACCCACAGGCGGCGCGAACGGGGGGCCGTGCGCAGCACGTAGCTCGTCCAGAGGGCCATGAGCACCAGCAGTGTGAACCCGGCCGGGTAGAGGTGGGCGTAGCGGCCGTCGATGTCGCCCTGGACGGCGACCTGGTAGATGCCGTTGTAGGAGAGCAGGACGGCGCAGGCCGCGATCACCAGGACGCCGAGAGCCGTGACGAGCACGGCGGCGACCGGGGAGCCGGAGCGCGGCGGTTCGACGGTATTGCGTGCACTCGGGGTTCGGGAGGAGCTTTTAACGGCCATCGTGCGCAGAAGCGTAGCCGAGCGAACGCGGCGAACACGAGGTACCGCCCGAAACCGACCGCATAGCGGTGTACCGCCGCGAGACGTCCATGCGGAATTCTTCCGGTTCGACAGTGGCGTTCGCTGCGCGGATCACGGATCGGCGGCCGATGCAGCGGCGGGATGCGTTTTTCCGGACAATCGATGCGGAATTGCGGACGGCCCATTTTCGACTCGGCAGGTTTCCGCTATCCGGGGCAGCCTGCGGGGCGGTCCGTTCCGGGCGTTCCGGCCCCGTGGGTGTGATGGGTCACATCACGTTAATACCCGGGTCATGGCGGGACCGCAAGGATGCGCCGCTGCGCCAGGAGGCCACAGGTCGGCCGAGCGGCCGCGGACGCGGGTGCCGGGAGGCGGGTGCGTGCGCGGACAGGGGCGGTCGGCTGTGGACACCGCGCCCGTGGTAAGGAAGCGAACCGCTACCCTGGGCGGTGTGAGTCTGCGCTTCTATGACACCAGTGCCCGCCAGGTCCGCGACTTCACACCCCTGCGCGAGGGGCGTGCATCGCTGTACCTGTGTGGCGCCACGGTGCAGGCGCCGCCCCACATCGGCCACATCCGGTCGGGCGTGAACTTCGACATCCTGCGCCGATGGCTGGAGTACCGCGGCTACCGCGTCACGCTCTGCCGCAACGTCACCGACATCGACGACAAGATCATCGACGTCGCCACCGGGGAGGGCGTCGAGTGGTGGGAGGTCGCCGAGCGCAACCAGCGCGCCTTCACCTCCGCTTACGACATCCTCGGCTGCCTGCCGCCCACGGTCGAGCCGCGTGCCACGGGCCACGTGCCCGAGATGATCGAGCTGATGCGCCGGCTGATCGACCGCGGCCACGCCTACGTCTCCGAGGACGGTTCCGGCGACGTCTACTTCGACGTGCGCTCCTTCCCCGGCTACGGCGCGCTGTCCAACCAGCGCATCGAGCAGATGCGCGGCGCCGGCGACACCGAGGACGACCGCCGCAAGCACGACCCCCGCGACTTCGCCCTGTGGAAGGGCGCCCGGCCGGGCGAGCCGAGTTGGGAGACCCCGTGGGGGCGCGGCCGCCCCGGCTGGCATCTGGAGTGCTCGGCCATGTCGACCAAGTACCTGGGCAGCTCCTTCGATATCCACGGCGGCGGGCTCGACCTCGTGTTCCCCCACCACGAGAACGAGGTCGCCCAGTCCAAGGCCGCCGGCGACGGTTTCGCCCAGTACTGGCTGCACAACGGGCTGCTGGCCGTCGGCGGCGAGAAGATGAGCAAGTCGCTGGGCAATTCGCTGCTGATCCCGATCATGGTGCGCAAGGTGCGGCCGGTCGAGCTGCGCTACTACCTCGCCCAGGCGCACTACCGCTCGATCATCGACTACTCCGACGAATCGCTCCACGAGGCCGCCGCCGCCTACCAGCGCATCGAGGGGTTCCTGGTCCGCGCTTGCGAGGTCGTCGGCGACGTCGAACCCGCGGCCGAGGTCCCCGATCCGTTCGCGGCGGCCCTCGACGACGACCTCGGCGTCTCGCAGGCGCTGGCGGTCGTGCACGGGCAGGTGCGCGAAGGCAACACCGCCATCACCGAGGGCGCAAAGGAGCGGGTCGCCGAAGCCGCCGGGCGGGTGCGCGCGATGACGGCCGTCCTCGGCCTCGACCCGCTGTCCGACACCTGGGCAGCAAGCGAGGGCTCCGGTCTGCGCGACGTGGTCGACGCCCTGGTGGCTGTCGCCCTCGACCAGCGCCAGGCCGCCCGCGGACGCAAGGACTACGCGGCCGCCGACGCCATCCGCGACCGGTTGCTCGCCGCCGGCGTCGTCGTCGAGGACACCCCGCGCGGGCCTCGCTGGGAACTGCGGCGCGACTGAGTGGGCGACGACGCGCCCGTGCGAGCGGCGGGGACGGCCGCCGTTCCTCCGTAGCGAACGACGGCCCGGCCGGCGCGCGCTCCGCCATGCGATGGCGCGGACACCCGCCGGTATGGGCGACCATGGAGGGAGCGCCGCAGGAGCAGCACGGACTCCGCGGGGGACGAGGCCCGCGGCCGTCTTTCGCTCCGGCGCCGATCGCAGGGCTGTGTACGCAGCCCGGACACATAGGCGCAGACCGGTCCTCCGGATCGTGCGCGCGTCAGGCGACCGGGCCGAACCACGCGGACGGGCTCCACCGGCGCGGCGCGGCACCAGCAGCGTCAACCGAAGGGTGAGGACGGCAGCCATGCCGGCGAAGAAGAGCAAGAAGGGCCCGACCAAGGGCAGCGGCGGCAAGGGGAAGCGCTCCCTGGAGGGCAAGAAGGGCACACCGGCGGCGGAGGACCGCCACTGGTACGCGGACAAGCAGCGCCGGGACGCCAAGAAGAAGCCGGCGAAGCCCGCCGCGTCCGCCCCGCCGCGCGCCGCCGGCGGCGACGGCCGCGCCAAGGGAGCCCAGCCGGGTACCGGCACTGCGCCCTCCGGCGGCGGATCGGACCTCCTCGTCGGCCGCAACCCGGTCGTCGAGGCGCTGCGCGCGGGCATGCCGGCCACCCGGTTTTTCCTGGTCAACAGCCTGGACCAGGACGAACGCGTCACCGAGGCCGCCCGCCTGGCGGGCGAGGCCGGCCTGGAGATCCGCGAGGTCTCGCGTTCGGAGCTGGACCGCCGCTGCGACAGCCAGGGCCAGCCGGGCGCAGCCCACCAGGGCGTCGCGCTGCAGACGCGGCAGTACCGCTACTGGGACCCCGAGGACATGCTGGAGGCGGCCAGTGCCACCGCCCAGGAGACCGGCGTGCCGCCGCTCATCGTGGCGCTGGACGGGGTCACCGACCCGCACAACCTCGGTGCCGTCGCCCGCTCGGCAGCGGCCTTCGGCGCCCACGGCCTACTGATCCCCGAGCGCCGCGCAGCCGGAGTCGGCATCGCCGCCTGGAAGACCTCGGCCGGCACCCTGGCCCGCCTTCCCGTCGCCCAGGCCACCAACCTCACGCGCACCCTGAAGTCCTACAAACAGTCCGGCGTTTTCGTCGCGGGCCTCGACGGCTCGGGCGAAACCGAACTCGACGCCCTCAACGTGGCGACCGACCCCCTGGTGGTCGTCACCGGCTCCGAGGGCAAGGGCCTCTCCCGCCTGGTCCGCGAGACCTGCGACGAGGTCGCCCGCATCCCGATCAGCGGCGCCGAGTCCCTCAACGCTTCGGTAGCGGCCGGCGTAGCCCTCTACGAGGTAACCCGCCGCCGCGCGACGTCGGGGCACTGACCACCAACGGGTACGATGCGACTGTGCGCCCCTGGGCGGCGCAGGCCGACGTAGCTCAATCGGCAGAGCAATCGCCTTGTAAGCGATAGGTTAGGGGTTCGATTCCCCTCGTCGGCTCTTTTTATGTTCGAAACCGCAGGTGAGAGCGGTGACACGCAACCGCCGCCCGGTGGCGCGCCGCTCCACCCACGCCCGTTGCGCCTCGGACGGCTCATCCGGGACCACGTTCGGATCCGCCGCGAGGTGCCAGCCCCCTCGCACTGAGCCCGGCGAATGGACCGCTTGCGCTTGGCGCAGCCCGGCACCGTGGTTCCAGCGTGGACCCGCACGGAACGTCCACAAACTCGGTTTGGCCCGTGCTGACGTCGGTACGCCGTAGGGAGGCGGGCTGGATGCAGCCCCCTTGTCGGTCGCGAGCTGTTCGCCGACCTCCCGCACGAGCGGTTGCGCTTGGCGCTCGGCGCGTGTGGACTTATCGGTCGCAGTAGGCATCAGTCGACCATCACCGTCAGAGAGCGGGAGTCCGTGACCGCATGAGAGACCAGAAACCGCGGATGTTCCCGCTCTTCCTCTCGGGAGCGCCCCTGCTCCTCATCCCGGTTTTCGGCTGGTGGCTGTGGAGCAACGGAAGTTATGCGTGGCAGCTTGTGGCCCTCGTGTTCCCATTCGCCCTGCTGAACCTGATCGGCGAAGTGACGGCATACCGGAACCGCGTCCACCTGAGTGCCGATGTCGACCGATGGCCGCTTTCCACGAAGCTGCACGGCAGCCGGGCGCGGCCGTAATCCGTGCGGCTCGGGTGTACATGGACCTCGCCGGCGCTGTGATCTGTGCGCGGGTCGCGGCTGAGTCCTACATGGACGGAGTGGTTGCGGGCGCTGTGGTGGGCGCCGTCTTTTGCATTGGGAGTCTCATCGGCGGTGTAAGCCACCTGGTGGACTACGTGCGCGACCGGCGACGACTGCGGGTTCACCCGTCCACCTCCCCCGACGACCCGACGAGGTAAACCAGGCCGGCCGAGAGAGCCACAGCCGCAACGGCAATAGGCGTTCGGACGAGAACCCGGTCCTTTTCCCGGGGACAACGGCACAGACGGGGGCGGAGCAGGAATTCGGCTAACGGGCACGGGCGCGCATGCGCCGAATCTGTCCGTGCGGCCGTTCTCGGTGCCGACATCGGGCCTGCGGATATGCTCGGCGCGCCGTCGGGGGCCCGGATCGATCCAGTGCTTCTTAAGGCGACGGCGTACTCGTGAGGTGTCTCATCGCCGACAGGGTCTGGTTGACGGTGGCCGGAAGGTCGGGGTCGCCGTGCTGCTCGAGCCAGCGGTGCACCGCTATCCGGAACGTGGTCACGGCGATCTCGGCCGCCAACCGGGCGGTCAGGCCGTCGACGCCGCGGTCGCGGAAGCCCTGCTCCAAGCTTTCCGACAGCAGCGAGAACTTGCGCAGCTCGCGCTCATGCAGGGCCGGTTCGGCGTCGATCGCGGATCGTCGGCGTAGCAGGTAGTCGAGGCTGCGGCCCTCGAACATCTCGGCCGCGGTGGGGGCCAGGCCCTCGGTGATCAGCTCCATCGGGCCGAGTGAGGGTGGGGCCTCGGCCATGAAGCGGGCCACCTGCTCGGGGACCAGCTCGTCGCCGGCGAACAGCACCTCACGCTTGTCGGCGAAGTGCCGGAAGAACGTACGGGTCGTGAGCCCCGCCCGTGCCGTGATCTGCGGCACCGTGGTCTCGGCGAAGCCCTGCTCAAGGAAGAGATCGAGCGCAGCCTGCTCCAGTCGTTCCCGCGCGCCCGGCTGCCATCGCCCCATGCGGCGGAGTCTAGTGATGGCACGTCGTTGCGGCGAACATTAGTGATGACACGTCGTGTCGTACTATGCGATAGTGATGACACGACGTGCCATGACCAGTGGGGGCGAACATGACGGGTGAGATCTGGGTGCTCGGCGCGACCGGACGCGTCGGGCGCCAAGCGGTGGAGCGTCTGCAGAAGGCGGGCGCCGAGGTGGTGGCGGTCGGCCGCGATCGGGAGCGGCTGACCCGGGTGCATCCAGACGCCCGGGTGGTGACCGGCTCGCTCGACGAGGTCTGCGCCCGGCTGGCCACCGAGGCGCCGACCGTCGTGGTCAACACGGTGGGCCCGTTCGCGGTCACGGCGCCGCGCGTCGCGCGGGCCTGCCCGCCGGGCACCCACTACGTCGACGTCTCCAATGAATCGGACTCGTTCGAACTGCTCCACGGCATGGACCGGGACGGGGCGGCGACCGGTCGCACGCTGGTCTCCGGGGCGGGCTTCGGTGTGCTCGCGACCGAGGGCATCCTGCTGCATCTGCTGGCGGACGGGGACAAGCCTTCGCGAGTACGCGTCGACGCCCTCGCGTCGGTCGCGATCGAACCCGGCGCCCTCGGCGAAGCCCTGGCCGCCTCCATCGTGCGCGAGTTGCTCGACGGTGGCCGTGAGGTGCGGCAGGGCCGGATGGCACATGCCCGGGTCGGCGGTGCCGCCGAGCGATTGACCACCCCCGACGGCGACGTGGTCACCACGGCTTCCCTGGGGAGCGGCGAGCTCTTCGCGGCGTGGCAGGTCAGCGGTGCCCCATCGGTGATCGGCGCCTCGGCTCTCGCCCCGGCCAATCCGGTCGTCCGAGCGGCTATGCCGGCGATCGGCGGCGTGCTGCGACTGCCCGGCGTGGCGGACTTCGCCACTCGGCGGCTCGCCGGCGTCAGGACGGCCACGACCAAGGAGCGCCCGCGCCCATCGTCCTGGGGCCGCGCCCGAGTCGAATGGCCGTCCGGTCGCGTGCGTGAGGGCTGGCTGCGCACCGGCGAGGGCATGACGTTCACGGTCGGCGCCGTCACCGAGGTGGCCCAGCGCCTGGCCAAGGACGAAGGCCGCCCCGGCGCGTTCACCCCGGCCGGGCTCTTCGGCCCCGAGGTGGCGCTGGCCGCCGGCGCCGAGTTCGTGGTCACGGACTGAGCACCGCCGACTCCCCGGCGGGGCCGGAGCCCCACCGCCTAGTTCGCCCCCGAGCCCAGGCGGATCCTGCCCCGCGTGGCCTTGTAGAGCGCCCTGGGCAGCGGGGAGACCGGGACGCCGGGCAGTTCGCGCAGCTGCCGCTCGTAGGATCCGGGCCGCCCGGCCGGGCGTTGTTCCGGCTCGGAGGAGGGGTATCCCGTGCCCTCGATGAAGGCCCTGGCCTCCTCCGATCCGGCGACGGCCGAAACCGGTGGGACCGTGGCCCGGCTCGGTCGCGGTCCCGACGGGTGCTCAGCGGGCCATGTCGGGGCGGCCGCCGTGCCCGTCGGCGAAGGAGCGGAAGCACCGGCGGGAGGCCCCGGCGATGCATACCCCTCGATGGCGTATCCCGTCGGCGGCGCCGACGACGGCCGCTGCGGCTGTGCACCCGGGTACCCGCCGGAAGGTGTCGCATGCCGGAACGCCTCCTGCGGTCCCGACCCGGTCGGGGCGGTCCGGCCGGTCGACGCGGCGGCCCCGGGGTTCTCGGCCGTCCACTGCGGGGTTTGCGCCGCCGGCGATGCGCCTGCGCTGTGTGGATCGTGCGCGCTCGGCTGTCGGTACTGCGGCCGCGATCCGGGCGGCGGCGAGCCCGCGTCAGGCCGCACCGGGGTTTCCGACGGCCCGGAACCGGGTGTCGTCGGTCCCCACGGCTGCTGTGGCCCCGATGCCGCATCTCCCGACGGCGGTGCCGACGGTCGGCTTCCGCGCCCCTGGGGGCCGCCGGTCGACCGCACGGCGCCCCCGTGGGACGCGGTTTCGCGGGAAACCTGAGGCCCGGTCGGCGGGCGCGCGGGACCTGCCTGCTCGCCGGTATCGCCGTACCGCTGTCCCCACGCCTCCGGGCGCGCCGAGGCGGGAGGTAGGGGGCCACTCGGTTCCCGGGCGTCGGCGGGCTGCTGCGAGCCGGAACCGGGTTGGTGACGGGAACCCGCCTGAGCGCCTCGGCTCTGGTCGCCGGCGGCGCCGAGCCACGCATCGAGCTCGGACCGCTCGATCGGGGCGGTCATGTCTTCAGGCTTGGGCTCAGCGGGTCCGCCCCTCGGCTGGTCGGCCCCGGCGTTGTGGCGTGTGCCGCCGGTTCGCTCGGCGCCGCCGCCCTGCTGCGGACCGCTCGCCGGGTGACCGTGCGTCGGCTGCCCGGGAGTTCCGGGGTGGCGTGTGCCGGCGCTCGGTCCAGCGGGTGGCTGCTGTGCTCCTCCGGCCGCGTGCGGGTCGCCGTGCGGGGCGGCTGAGGGCTGCGCCGTCGGTGCTGCGCCGCCCTGTTGCGGACCGGCGGACGGACGCGCGGGTGCCGCCTCCGCCGAAGCGCTGCCCTGCTGACGCGCCGGCCGCTCCGGAGCGCCGCCCGACTGCCCGAGGGTGGTGCCCGCGGAGCCGCCGGACTGCTGCGGCCCGCTCGAATCGCGGGCGGGACGGAGGGATTCGGGAATCTGGATCAGGGTGGTCTGCTCGTCGGGCTTCGACTCCGGTGGCTCGCCGCCCGGCTGCTGGGAGCCGGTGGCGGGGCGCGCTGCAGAGGAGCCGTCGGTTCCGCCGTGCGGATGCGTGCTCTGCGCGTCCCGAGGCTCGGGCCGGCCGTGCGTCGGCCCGCCGTACTGCTGCTGGGGCCCCGTCGCCGGTCGTCCTGAAGAGGTCTGCTCAGCCGACCAGGGCTGTTGCTGCGCACCGGTTTGCGGATGCGCCGCGCCCGGACGCGAATTCTGCCCGGGGCGTTGGAGCGGAGTGGTCTGGTGCTCGGGCTTGGCGCCCTCGGAGCTGTCTGTCCGGCCTGTCTGCTCCGAGTTCCCCGCCGCAGCGGCAGTGCCGTCGCTCTGCCGGTGGGGTCCGCGCGTCGGAGCAGCCGACGCGGGGCGGCCTGCCGGTTCGCCGGACTGGCGGCGACCGGGTGCGGGCTGTGTCGCGCCGGGCTGGGACGCGGTGCCGGGCCGATAGGGGCGCGCCGCCGACGAAGCGGCCTGCTGCGGGCCGGTGGCCGGGTACGCCTGTGCAGGCCGGGCCGGTGCCGCCGGGGCTTGGGGTCCGGTCGCCGGGCGGGCGGATGCCGTGTCGGCCGAACCCCCGCTCTGGTGGGCCGAGGGGTGCTGTGACGGCTCCCCGGACTGCTGCAGGGTGGGGGCGCCCGGATCACCCTGCGCCGGACGCGCCCAGCCGTCGCTGCGCTGCTGCACTCCGCTGCCCCACGCCTGGGGAGTAGCGGAGGCGGGGGGCGACGAGCCGGGCGGCGGATGCGGCCCGGCGTACGGCGAACCGCTCGACTGGGGTGCAGATGCGGGGCCGCCCGACGAGCCGTGTTGCTCGGCGTTCCCTGCCTGGTGCGGGGAGCGCGGTTCCGGACGCGGGGTACCCGCGGATCCGGACTTACCGGAACGCTGGAACGGGGTGGTCGTGTCCTCGGGCGGTACGGCTCCCGCCTGCTGGGGCGTGTTCGCAGGGTCGGGGGGCGCTGCGAGGGTCGATCCGGAGTCGGCTGGTCCCCCGGGGTGGCCGGTGTTATCGGCGTCGGTGCGGCCGGGCTGTCGCCCCGGTGGGGGCGCGACCGAGTCGGCCCGGCTGCCTGTGCCCGTGTACTGCTGGGGCGGGTTTGCCGGGCCGGGGTACGCCGTGGACTCGGCCGGACCGCCGGGATGGTCGCCGTGCCCGGTTCGGTGTGTTCCGCCGTGCACGTGAGCAGAGCCGCCGTCCTGTCGGTCGGCGCGCGCGATTCCGGGGCCGCCCTCCGGCAGTCCGCTCTCCGGAAGGCCCGTACCGCCCTCCTGGCTTACTGTCGGCCGCCGCCGTGCACCGGGGCGCCTCGGCGCGTCTTCCTCCGGGGCGCGCGGCGTTCCCTGCGGCTCGCCGCGCTCAGGCAACCGGTACGGGCCGTCCGCGGCCGCCTCACCCTGGGCCGCGTGGCGGCCCCGGCCCCGCCGACCGGGGTGCTCGGAGTGGGGCGGCGCCTGGCCGGCCGGATGTCCCCCGTACGCGTACCCGTAGCCGTCGCCCGGACCACGCCCGTACTCGGCGGCGTTCCCGCGCTCCTCAGGCCGGTTGCGCGCGTACGGCGGGGGCGGCACGTCGACGTCCGCGTACGGGTAGGCGCGTTCCTCGCCTGCCTCCGGCGTGTTCGGAGCCGGAGCCTGCCCAGGGGTCTCCCCCCGCGGCTCCCCGTGCGGTCGGTCGGGCATGGTCGGGCACTCCCGGGCGTCGGTTCGAGCGGGGCGCGGTCACTGCCGCCGCGCCCCGGCAATCTTCATCGAGGAGGGGCGGAGCCGTCCAGGCCGCCGCGTTCTCCACCGCGTCCACGGCACCGGCCTCACAGCGACCGGCGCAGGCATTCCGCGGCGATCCGGGTCGCCGCGGCGTGTGTCGCGGCGGAGATGCGGGCCGGGTCGATGCGGGTGCCTTCGGCCAGGTGTCGGTCGAAGCCGAGCCGGAACACCTCGGCCCCGCTCTGACGCAGGATCGCCGCCGATGCGCGGTAGTCGAACGCCGCGTCCTGTCTGCGGGACTGCTCGGTGAACACGACGACGATCCGACTCGGCAGCGACTCCGCCCCGTTGGCGTTCATCCAGTCGAACGCCCGCCCGATGCTCGCCGCACCCTCCCGGGTGGAGGGCACGACCAGCACATGGGCGTGCGCGCTCGCCTGCGCGGCGCGGTTGAGCCCGTCGGAGGCGTCGGCTGCGCGATCGATCACGGTGAGTCCGAAGAACCGCGTCAGCGGCAGCACCGAGCCGTGGTAGGCGCCGGCGTCCAGACGGCCCTCGGCGATCTCGCGCTGCAGACCCGGCAGCACCCACAGGCCGTCGGTGACAGCGGCCAGGCACTGCGCCACGTCGTCGAAGGAGTCCGACTCGATCGCCGCCCCCGAAAGCCCCGGTGCTACGGGCTCCCCGACACCGAGCCGCGGCCCCAGCCCGCTGTTCCCCGGCCCCAGATCCAGCGCCAGCACCCGGTCGTAGCGATAGTGCGCGAAGGCGAACGCGAGCAGCGCCGTCACCGTGCTCTCGGCCGCCCACCCCTGCGGGCGGCTCACCACGACGCGGCGCCCCGTGGTGACCGGCCGCTGCAGCTCCCGGCCCAGCGATATCGGCGCCAGGACGTCCTCCGGCGGCCGGAACGGACGCGCCGCACCCCGGCCCATGCGGCGCAGCAGCGAGTCCCCGTGCCTGGCGGCGCGGGGACCGGCCGTGCCCGCCGACCGGAGCGGCGCGCTGTCGTGCATCGTCTGGCCTTTCGAGAAACGTGTGCCGAGGAGCGGAGCGGGTCAGAAGGTGTTGACGAGGCGCTCGAAGGTGCCGAACGATCCGATCGCCACCGGAATCAGCGCCACCACGGCCACCGCCTCGAACCGGTTGGCGATGCGCCGCAGGCGCGCCCTGCTGTGTTCAGGCGGGTCGAAGGCCAGCACCACCGCCGGGATCAGCAGCAGCGCCAGCAGCGCTCCGGTCGCCGGCCACAGCGCCCACGCCGACATCTCGACCCAGGCGTGGGCGAGGGCGATCACCGTGACCAGCGACGCCGCCATCAGCGGTGCCTTCTGCAGGATCAGCGGGAACAGCCGCGAACGGCTGCCCACGACGGTCGCCAGCAGACCCGCGAGCGCCGCCGTCCACCCGTTCAGATCCGCGGCGAGCCCGACACCGGCGACCCCCGCCGACACCGCGGCCGCGACCGTGGCGATCGTCATCGTCCGGTGGGCGCCCACAAGCGCCGTCATGACGTCGGTGCGCGCCACCGCCGATCCAGAGCCGCGCCTGTCGTCCAGCGCCGTCAGCCCCGACATCGACATGGCGAAGCGCAGGATCAGGCTGAGCACGATCACGCACACGACCGCCGCAACGGCGCTCACCTGGGCGATGCCCGCCCCCAAGGCGGAGCCCGCCGCCCACACCGCTGTTAGCGCCAGGGTGACGGAGCCGCCGATGGTCCCGCCGCGACCGAGCGGCGTCGTCAGGCCCAGCCCCGTCACGACGCAGCCCGCGACGGCCGCCGTCCCGCACCACAGCACCCAGCCCGGCCAGCCGTAGAGTCCCGCCGCCCACCACAGCGCTTCGCCGGCCAGCGCGCCGCCCGCGATCGCCAGGGCGCTGCCCGCGGGCTCGCGCCAGGTCGCCGCCAGTGTGCAGCCCAGTGCCAGCAGCACCAGCGCGGCCGCGCCCAGGGCGAACACGGCCGCCGTGTCGCCGCTCCCGGTCCACACCAGAGAGCCGACGGCCAGCGCCAGTACGGCGGCGGCGCCGGTGGCGCTCCAGCGGGCGGCGGCGGGTGTCCAGCTCCCGAGGCCGCTGTCGAGGACGTCGCCCACCGCGTCGGGCACCTCGTGTACGACCGGCGCCGGCACCGGCTCGTCGACGCGCACCAGCCGCAGCACGTCGCCGTCGGCGACGCTGCGATCGGCGAGGGTGGCGTCGCCGTCCAGGTGCACCCCCGCGGCGGTGGCCAGGTGCATGGGCAGGGCAGGATTGCGCACCCGGTCGCCCAGCAGCCTGAGCACCTCGGGCATCAGCGCGCCGACCGGCTCCTGAGCGGGGAGGACGGCGTCGACTCGACGGTTCTCGCCGACGAGTGTCACGCGGCTCCAAGACGTCATCGAGCCCTTTCCCATCACTGCATAGCTGCGGTCTTCGCCCGGTGCGGTCGTTGAGTCCGACGCCGCCGTCGTGGCGCGGTCAGGCGGGCACGCTGGTCACCTCGACGCGTTCGAGGTAGCCGTTGCCCAGCAGCCAGCGGATGCTCGACAGCGCCGGCGGCTGCACGAACCCGCCGGCCTCGACGGTGAAGCGGACCCCTCCGGCCGGATCGGCACCGTTGCCGGGGGATAGCGAAGCGTCGACCTTGAAGGGGTGGATAACACGGTATCGGTGGTAGCCGGAGGGGGCGGAGCCGGATGCGGTGTCCTGCGCCGAGGGCGCTTGACCCGCCTCGCCGACCGAGGAGCGGGCGATCTCGGGCAGCCCGCGCTTACCGAAAGGCTGGCCGTCGGGGAACAGCAGGGACCCGCTCTCCTGGCCGAACGCGTCGACCACCATGCCGGTCTTCAGCGTCTGCTGGGCGCTGCCGCCGCTCTGGCGCAGCTTCTTGCGCGCCTGCTGCACGAGCTCGTCGGTCTTCTGCCGGGCTTTGCGCTCGGCCGATGCGCTCAGCGGACGGGGCTCGGCGTCGACCAGGACGAGTTCGCTGTAGAGCCAGCGGGCCGCCTCGTCCTCCGTGGGGAATTCGGCGCCGGTGCGGCCCCGGTCGTATTCGATTATCCCCGCCGAGTATCCCCGCTCGCCTTCGGTGAGCAGGTAGTAGCTGGTGGCGGTACCCGCAGGCGGCCGCGGTTCGCCCGGCAGCACGTACAGCTCGGGCGGGACGCCCGCCTTGTCGAGCTCCGTCGAGAGCATGCTCATGGTCACGTCGCCGCCGACCCAGTCGGCGGGCACGGGAGCGGACGGAGCGGGCGGCGGCGCCGCGTTCGCCTCCTCCTGAGCCTGTGCGGCCTCTTCCTGGCTGTTGAGCTGACTCTGCAGGAACGACCAGCCCACGCTGCCCGCGCAGATGACGGCCGACACCGCCAATCCGGCGATGATCTTGGCGATGTTCTCGTCGAGCCTTCTGCGGGTGCGCTGCGGGCCGAACAGGACCGCCTCGCGGAGCCGCTTGCGGCGCACGGCGACCGACTCCAGCAGTTGGCTGTCGTAGTCGCGGGCCATCAAGCCTCCTTCCGGGGCGGGCGGGGGATACGCGGCGTGATCGCGGGGCAGGTCCGCGTGACGCTGTGCGGACCTGGCACCTGCCAGGGGCGGTGCCTGCGTACGTGGCGAGAGTCCGCGCCGGGCGCCCCGGTCGGCGGCGCCCGCGCTACGCCTGCGGCTCTGGCACCGGCCGGGCCCGGCCCCGGACTTCGCGGTGGATATCCCGCAACCGGCCCGGGTTCCTGGGATCTCCGCCGCGAAAGCTCCCGCGGGAAACCGGCAAAGCGGTCAAACAGCCGTCGGATTCCTCGTCGAGAGCGGCCCCGGCGGCACGACCGGCACGCCGCCGAGGGGCACGCAGCCCGAGGGGGCGGGCTCCACCGTCCGGCGCGGTTGCCGCCGCCTGTGTAGTTCAGGCGGCCCGCCCTGCGGCAGACCGACAAGGCCGCCCAGCGGACCCGGGCGCCTCCGCCACCGACCGGGACCGGTGCCCGCGGCCGGACGCGCTCGGCGCAGTACTACTAGATCGCCTGCACGGCGGCGTTCGCCTTGCCGAGGGTCTCCTGAGCCGTGCCGTCGTTGGTCTCCAGGGTCTGGCGCACCAGCCGGATGATCTCACGCACCTCGTTCGCGGCGTCGTGCCACTTCTGCTCCTTGGCGTTGTACTCCTCGTCGACGCCGTCGGCGATGAAGTCCGCCATCGCGGTGGTGACGTCGCCCTGGTGCTCGCCGATGAGCCCTTCCAGGCGCGCCATGATCGCGTGGATGTTGCCCTGCGTCTCCTGAGACGCGCCCATGTCGTAGCTGTTGCGGCCGTTCGTCATCGGGGGTCCTCCTCCACGGTCCGGATCAGGCGGTGCGGAACTTGGCGGCGTCGAAGTTCGCCGCGCCCATGTTCTGACTGGCGTCGTCGGCCATGGTGGTGTTGCCGGTCATGAACGCCTGGTTCATGCTGCCCTGGCCTTCGTTGATCGAGGTCAAGCCGGAGTTCAGGTCGGCCGTGATCTGGTCGGCGCGCGCCTTGAACGAGTCGAAGGCGGCCTTGCCCGCACCGTTGAACCTGTTCGTCAGCGGTTCGGCGGCGTCGATCAACTGGGTGATCAGGCTGGCGAGCTCGTCACCCGTGCCCGAGGTGTTGCGGGTCAGGGTGGTCAGGGTCTGATCGCCGAAGTCCCAACGTGACATCTGTTCACCTGCTCCTCGGTTACCTGCTGTTTCCGCGGTTGGACGCCTCCACCGGGTCACCGGTTCCGGCGATCCGGAGCAGACGGTAAACGGGAGGATTCTCTACGAGTCGCCAAGTATATGGGTCATAATGGCGCACGGCAGTCGGCTGCCATCGGTCGGTGACGTGTGCACCTGTGGAGGGCGACCGCATGAAGTTCCAGCTCGTCGATTCCGGTGAAGAGCCCGTTCAGAGCGGCACCGCCGTTCCCGGCGAGGACGGTGCCGAGCGGCCCGTCGACCCGCCGCGCGCCGAGGCCGGCGACGCCGCTGCCGCCGACCACGGCGAATCCGCGGAGACCGGCGGAACCGACGAAGCCGAGGATGCCGAGCAGGGGCCCGAGGCCCGGCTGCGCACCTCCACTCGGCGGCTGACCGTGCAGGTCAAAGAGGAGGCGGCGGAGATCGGCGCGAGTCTGGCCGAGCTTGCGCAGCAGATCGCCGACCGCGAATCCGCCGTGGCCGATATCGGTCGCGGGCCGACCCCTGCCCCGTCGAACTTCCGCGCGGATCGGTTCGCGTCCCAGCAGCCCGGCGGCGCCGCGGATCCGGCCTCGCCCGCGGAGTCCGCACCGGCCGCATCCCATCGGACCGCGGCGAGGACCATGGAACCCGAGGCGCACCGCGGGCGCCCAACCTGCGACGGCCGGCGCTGAGACGCCGCTGCGAAAGCCCCGGACGGCTCGCCGCAGCGGTGCGCCGCAGGTCTGCGAGTCGCCCGTTCAGGGCGGCGGCGGGCGGCGACGGTTAGGGAGAGGAAAGTGAACGCATGACCACCTGGGACATCCAGCCCACCGAGGTCAACGGAATCGTGCAGACCGTCGGCGGGCACGTCGGCGGAGGGGACGGCGAAGGCGGCCTGGTCGCCAAGATCGAGACCTTCGGCAACCACGTCCAGGACGCCGGAACCGCCGCCGCCAGCGGGCCCATCGGCACGGCGCTGGAGGAGTTCGTCGGCGAGTACGGCACCACGCTGCAAGAGATGGTGCTCAAGAGCGGCAGCTGCATCCGCGGCTGTGTAGATGCCACGAGTGCCTACATGAACGGCAACCTGCAGATGGCCTCCGACGCTCAGGGCAACGCGGGCAACATCGAGAATCTCGGCCTGTAGCGAGGCGCGGGCCGCGGCGCGGTCCCGGCGGTGCGCATCGCACGGTGCGCAGCGCCGGGACGGTCTCCCGGCCCCGCGGCAAGGCGGGTTCGTGCCCTGGATTCGGTCAGCTACGCGCACCGACCGCGGGGCTCGGCGCGGCCTTGCCGATCCGCGCCGCCGAGGTACCCAGGCCGGTCGGCCCCCAGGAGAACCCCTGCCTGGGATCGGGTGCGTGTTTGCGCCTCAGGTAGTCCGCCTTGTAGCGCAGGCAGGCACGGTGCCATTCGAGGATGCCCGACATCCACTCCTTGAGTCCCGCGGCGTGCCCGACGATCACGGCGCGGGCGCGGTCGTCGAGATCCCATTCGTCGAGGAGGCCGTCGAGTCCCGTGGCGAGGATGTGCTCGAACTGCTCCATGCGGGCGCGTGCGAGGTCGACGACGACGTCGCGCGCGGTTTCGCGGCCGACCCCGAGGAAGTTCTCCACGACCAGGACCATGTTGTGGACCTCGCCCTCGAACTCGATCTCCTTCTGGTAGGAGTACAGATCATTCAGAAAGCACGCATAGTCCTGCGCGGCGGTTTCGAGCTCGCGCAGTGTGCGCGTCCGGTAAATCCCCTCGGGGACCTCCTCGTTGTGGGCGAGCCGCGCGAGGCTGATGGTCATGTCCGAGCCGAAGGTGCGGCGGCGCATCTCGATGTAGTCGACGGGGTCGGGCACGCGGTTCTGCGCCTGGTTGTGCAGTTCCCACAGCCAGCTGGACGTCATGGTCTCGACGGCCGCGCGGAACTGCCTGCGGGAGTCGGCGGTCATCGGTCCGGCGGTGCGGCGCCAGAGGTCGGCCAGCCCGCGTTCGATCGGGTTGGCGGGCTCGGGGACGGGCTCGTCCTCCAGCGGCATGAACAGCGGCAGCCGCTGATCCTGCAGCTTCGCGGCCTCCAGGTTGCGGGTGGCGCCGAACCACTTGGGGTAGGCGTCGTCGCCGTAGGTGCCCCATGCCAGCCAGTCGCTGGAGAGGTACAGCTGTTCGCGTTCGGCGTCGGCGTGGATCATGGAGGCGCAGTAGGCGAGGTCGAGGTCGATGAACTCCTGCTCGGTCCACACCGTGCCGGAGCCGGTCCCGGGGACGGAGTCGGTCATGCCCATGTTGCGGGCCCACTCGACCGCGTAGCGGCGCGCGTCGTCCAGGTGGGGACTGCGCCGGATGGGGAAGGGCATGTACAGCGGCTCGCACTCCAGCTGCCCCACCTGCGGGAACAGGGGCTGGGAGTGCTGCCGGGCCCTGCGGCGCGCGCCCGGCTCGACCGACGAGAACGCCGGCCGACCGGCCGAGGTGCCCAATCCGGTCGGCCCCTGCAGGCCGCCCGAGCGCGCGGTGGCTCCTTCGTTCATGTAGCGGCTGGAGCGGGCGTGCCACTCGTGCCCGCCGGCCTGCCAGTCCTGCAGCCCTTTGGCGAACGCGGCCACGGCCGCCTGCTCCTGCAGCGGGACGCTCCGCTCGGCGAGCAGAGCCGGGGTCTCGACCAGGGCGGTGTCCTCGAACTGCAGCAGCCGCGAGGTCAGCTGGTCGTTGACCAGCTCCGCGGCCTCCTGGGTGGAGCAGTCGAAGAACCGCTCGAAGACCAGTACGGCATTGGAGTTCTCACCCTCCTCGCGGACCTCGCGCTGGTAGGAGAACAGGTCGTTGCGCAGGTGGACCGCGTCGGCGAAGGTGTCGACGAGCACCGTGACGGGACGCGACGCGGCGAGCTGCGGGGGGATCTCGGCGCCCACGGCGACTTCGACGAGGTTGGCCGACCACGGCGCGCCGCCGACCCGGCGGCGCATCTGGATGTACTCGATCGGGTTGGCGACGCGGTGCCGGTTGATGTTGTCGAGCTCCCACATGGACTCGACCATCAGGTTGTGCGTGCTCAGGGTGAAGCGGCGCCGCCAGTCGTCGGACATGTGGGGGACGGTGCGCTGCCACAGGTCGTGCAGACCGGCTTCCGCCGGGTTCGCGGGCTCGGGCGCCTCCTCGTCGGGGGCGATCATGAAGCGTTCCAGGCCGTCGAGGTAGCCCTGCGCGCCCGCGAGGTCGCCGGAGTACTTGAACAGCTCCAGGAAGTGGTCGTCGAAGAAGAAGACCCACACGTACCAGTCGGTGATCAGGTCGAGTGCGGGGCCGTCGCAGTCCGGATGGGTGTAGGCGCACATCAGCGCGTAGTCCATGGCGGCCAGGCTGTGTTCGTCCCACACCGGACCGCCTCTGGGAGCCGGGGTATCGAGCATTCCCATCCGCCGCGCCCAATCCATGGTGTGTACGCGGGATCGCTCCAGGTGCGGATTGATCCGTGCGGGGTGCGACAGGTAGAAGTCGGGCAGTGTGAACGCGTCCATCCGCGTACCTACTCTCATCGACCGACTGAGGCGGTTCGGTTTACCCTTTGGATTCTATTGGTCGCATTCGGTTTCGATAGGGTATTCCGCTCGGCTGGTGCGGAAGGTGAGACTGACGTGGCTCCCGAGCAAGCCTGATATGCCTAGAGCGGTGCGTTTCGCGGTTTTCCGCGCGCGGTGCGTGTCCGACGGCCCGCGCCCATCCCACGACAGGGAATCGAAAGGGCGCGTGTGTCGGACGTTGCGGCCGAGCGTGGAACGCGGCGGTCGGCCGTGGGATCGCCCACGAGCTGGTTGCACGCTTCGCCGCCGTGCGCGGAGCGGTAATCGGAACGCCGAGAACAGCCGTACCGGCTGGCCGGAAACGGACAGTCGGGTTGGGAAAGCACTGCCCGAGTGGTTTCCTGCCAGCGCCGACGGCCCCCTGCCCTGTGGTCGCGCATTGACGAGAGAAGAGAACCCGCGGAACCCGGTGGTGTCGTTGTGACCGAGAAGGTGATCAGTCCCGAGGACGTGCCCGTCCCCCAGGTCGACTGCGACGCGGTCGAGACCGCCGGGCAGAACCTCAAATCCGACGGCACCGACGTCGCCCAGGCCGGCCAGGACATCAAAACCTCCTGGCACCGCCTGGAAGGCGTCTACGCCGCCCCCGAGGCCGCGACCCTGTTCGCCTCGATCAACCCCGTGGCCACCAACGGCGACGACTTCGACACGGCGGCCACCGCCGCCGGAAACGCGCTGATCACCTTCGCCGAGGAGGTCCGGCCCATCAAGGCGCGCCTGAAGGCGCTCAAGGCCGACGCCGCCGACTTCCAGTCCACGATCGCCGGCGACGACGACTGGCGCGAGGACGAGGACAAGATCAACGAGCTGGACGCCCTGAACAACGACGTCCTGCAGGCGGTGTTCGAGTACCAGCGGGCCGAGCGCGACTGCGCCAACACCATCACGGCCCTGTTCGGCGGGACGACGTTCGTGGCCACCGAGCCGGGCGGGGACGCCTCGCCGGGGCCGAACGAGGAGGCCCACGGCACCACCGAGGCGCTCTCCGGTGTCGCCACCCCGTGGGCCACGCCGCAGGAGCACGACAAGCCCTGGTACGTCGACGTCTACGACGGCGCCAAGGACACGGTGGTGGGCACGGTCGAGGACCTGGGCGCCATGGTCGGCCTCCACGGCGAGGACGGCTGGGGCGTCAGCTCGCTGAGCGACTGGGGGAACAACCTCAAGGAGAACTGGGGGGCCACACTCAACGGTCTGGGCAGCCTGGTCGGGTTCTACGGCGAGGACGGCTGGGGGGTCAGCTCGTTCAGCGAGTGGGCGGGCAACGCCGGTGCGGGCTGGACGGAGTTCGCCCACGCGATCGTGCCCTGGCGGGAATGGGGGGACCGGCCGGGTTACGTGATCACCCAGGGGGTGATCAACGTCGGCAGCATGTTCCTCGGCGGGGCCGGGGTGGTCAAGGCGCTGGCCAAGGGCTCGCGCAAGGTCGGCGGCGGCGACGGGGCCGACGCGCCCAAGGGCGACGCGGACGCCCCGAGCGATCTGGACTTGCAGCAGGTCCGCGACTTCGGTGACCGCCCCGGACAGCAGACCACCCGGGATCTGCAGAACCGGCTCGACGACATGGACCTCGACCGGCAGCAGCTGGACGGCCTGCAGGGCTCGCTGGACGACTCCGCGGACCTGGCCGAGCGCACCACGCCGGTGGGCGGGCCGAACGATCCCGTAGATGGGGATCCCGCGTCCAACAACGGCTCCAACGGCGGTCAGCAGCAGTACACCGGCGGAGGTTCCGGCGGCGACGGCGGTAGCGGCGGCAGCGGCGGACACGACGGTTCGAACGGATCGGGAGCCCCGGACGGGTCGGGCAAGCCCGTCAGCCCGGATGGCGGCGGTTCGGACGGCCACGGCGATCAGCAGGGCGACGGCTCCGACGGGAACGGAAACGGCGAAGGCGCCCCGAACGGGGACGGCATCCCGAAGGGCGGCCCGGTGCCGGACGGAGGCGGCACGTCGGACGGCGACGCTCCCGAAGGGGACGGAACACCCGGCGACACGGAACCGGTCGCCCTCGAAGACCTCACGACGACCGAGCGGATGGACCGCGCAGAGGAGATCATCTCCGAGGGCGCGCGGACGTTCGAGGACAACTCGGAGGCGACCAGGTACGGGCAGGACCACTGGAACGACTACGTGGACAACCTGCCCGCCGATCAGAAGGAGTCGCTCTACAACTACACGACGGAGCCGCCCCAGAGCCACCCGACCTATGTGGAGATGAACGGGCAACTGCGCCGGGGAGAGACCCTCGATCCCGATGTCGCGGACGACATCGCCAACATCGACAAGGCGATGGCGGGACGTCCGATCCCGGAGGACGTCGTCGTCACGCGAGGGACGGGGCTCGGGCACATCAAGGTGCACCCCGCGGACATGCCCAGCGTCGCCGAAGGCTTCCCCGACCCCGGATACATGTCCACCTCGCTGGGCGGCCCCGCCGGCGGCTTCGCGAGCGCGGAGGCGATTCTGCACCTGCGCGTTCCCGCCGGGACGCCTGCTTTGTGGGTGGAGCGGATCTCGCAGTTCGGGGGCGGCGAACGTGAGTTGCTCCTCGGGCGCGGAATGACGTACACGGCGGTCGATAGCGTGTTCTCCAACGGGCAGTGGCACGTCTACGGCACGGTCACGCCGCCGAAGTAGCGAGGAAGGTGTCGGTGATGGGCACTGGGGAGTGGAACACCCCGAGGCTGACCGAGGACGTGCATTTCCAGTTGGCCGGGCCCAAGCCCGGCTACGCGCCGACGGCTTCGGGGCCGGTGCGGTACCGGCGGATCGCCTGGTCCGGCGGCGACGTGATCGGCTACCTCTGGTATTCCGACACGGAGAACGCAGCCGGGTACGTACCCGAGGCGGCTGCGGGGGACGACGCGTTCAACGCGGGCACGTTCTGGTACAGGCGCTTCGCCGAGGCCGGAGACCGCGGGCTTTCGCCGTCCGAGGCGGTCGCGGAGTTCCGGGAGCGGAACACGGGCAGTCGGGGAGCCGGGTGGATCGTTGCGGACTCCGAGTCCGAGGCGACGAGTGTGGAGAGGCTGAGCGCCTCCGCCGGGGTCTCCCCCAACGGGGTGCCGCTCAAGCGGCCGGACCAGGAGTCGGGAAGGCGGCGGGGCACCGACTGAACTCGGCGATGCCGCGCGCGTGCTGCGGCTGAGTGCCCCGGACGGCGCCCCCTGCCTCGAAGGCCGTCGCCGACTTGGGGGCCCGAGGCATTACAGGCCGGACGGCCGGGCTCGTCGCCGACGGCGAGGCGGGGGCGCCCGACCCGGCGCGGCTGCGTGGGGTCGCAGGCATGCTCCTCGACATGACGGTACCGCTGCACAGGTGCGGCGATCCTTGGATGCGCGTGCGCGGCTGGGAGGCGGGGCTGCCGGGTGTGTCGCCCCGGCGGTCGGTTCCGCCTCCGCACGGTGGAGTCCCGGGACGCCTGTAGCGTGGACGTCGGCCGCAACGGCGGGGCGCTCCGGGGAGTGGGGCTCACCGACCGACCGCTGCTCGTGGAGTCCGGGGCCGAGGAGGAGCGCGCCGCGCGGGCCGTGTGCCCACGGTCTTGTGGATACTCCGTGCACGCTGGGGAACGGGTACAGCGCCGTGGCGGCGTGCGACGACGAAGGCGAGTCGACGTGGAGCGGGGGTCCGCCGCCACCGAACGCTTCGGGGCCCTTCGGCGCCGCGGCGCCGAAGAACCACCACCGACCACCGGGAGCGCGAGGATGCGGCGGATCCGCCACGACGAAGCCGACGCGACGGGCGGCGGCTTCGCGCTGTACCGGGGTGAGCCCTACACCGGCGAGATCGCCGAGGTCCTCGACAGTGGGGAGATGGTCGCGCTGTCCACCTATGCACAGGGTGTGGAGGACGGGCCGTGGCAGCGGTGGTACCCCGACGGCACCAAGCGGGTCGAGGGCCGCTACCGCGACGGCGCGGCCGTCGGCGTGTGGCGGGAATGGCACCCCAGCGGCGTGCTCGCGGGGGAGACGTTCTATTCACCCGAGGGCCGCAAGCTGACCACCCGCCGCTGGGACGAGAGCGGCGCTCTCGTCGAAGCCGTCTTCGGCGGGTGAGGCGCCGCGCCGCCCGGCGCCGCCCCGCTCTCGACGGGAAACCCCGGCCTCAGCCGCCGAAATCCGCCGCGGCGACCGAGCGCCCCAGTTCCTCCAGGTCGTCGGCAGCGAGGTCCGGCCAGCCGTGGACGGCCTGCCGCCAGGGCGCCGGCACCGATGAGGCGCCCCACCTGGCGCCGAGCAGCGCGCCGGCGATCGCGGCGACGGTGTCGGTGTCGTCGCCCGCCCGGACGGCGTTCTCCAGCGATGTGACGAGGTGCCCCTCGCCCTCGCCCCCGGTCGTGGCGACCGCCGACCAGGCGGCCTGCAGCGCCGGAACCACGAACCCGTTGGGGTTGAAGGTGTGCGGCGGCGCCTGCTCGGCCTCGTTCAGGCGGTCCGCCCACCAGTCGCGCCGCTCCGCCGGGAGCAGGTCCAGCCCGCCGCGCACGCCGTCGAAGCCGCCACCGGACACCGCGCCGCGGATGCCCTCGCACCACAGCACGCACGCGTCACCGGCGAGCGGGTCGGCGTGGGTGAGGTCGCCGACCAGGCGCGCGGCCTCGGCGGTGCGCAGCGGGTCGTCCAGGAAGCACAGGCCGACCGCGCCCGTACGCATCAGCGAGCCGTTGCCCGCGCTGGGCACTCCGGCGCCGTAGCGCTCCCGCGCCGCCGCGAGCATGACCCCGGCCACGCCGGGCGTGCCGCGCGAGGCGGCCGCGGCGTCCAGGACGGCGCGGGTCTGGTTGCCGATGTCGCTGGCGCCCTCGAACCTCCAGGTGAGGAAGTTTTCGGCGATCGCATCCAGGATCTCCTCGGCGAGGACTCCGCTGTCGCCGCCCTCCCGCACCGCTCCGCCGCCGGCCGCGGCCAGCGCGCGGGCGATGCAAGCGGCCATCTGGGTGTCGTCGCTGTACTCACCGGGCCGGTAGGGACCCAGGCCGCCGCCGACCATCTCCGGTCGCCGATCGGCCGCGAGCCGCGGCCCGAACTCGTAGGGGACCCCGAGCGCGTCCCCGCAGGCCGCGCCGAGCAGCACGCCCGCCGCCGCGTCGAGTCGGGCCGGGGCGGGCTGCTCTCGGGGAGTCCGCGGCGCCGGTTCCGGTGTCTGCTGCATGGCGCACCTCCAAGGTGTGTGCGAAGCGCGGAGCCGGCGTCCGCGCGGAGTCGGGGGTGAGCGGCACGGCGCCGCTCAGGACCGCGCGCCGCCCGCTGCGGGCTGCAGATGGGCCATCAGCGTGCGGAACTCGTTCCACGTCTCGGGATCGGTCCCCGACCCGAGCGGGTACCACATGGCCGGGGCGCGTGCGGGTCCCACGCGCTCCCCCGGCGAGGGGGCCTCGTCGGCGCGTGCGGTGCCGATCTCGGCGACCGCCTCCGCTCCGAGGGCGACCCCTACCGGGACGGGCACGCCCGCCCACACCGGCGACGAGGTCAGATCCGGATGCCCCGCCAGCCGCTGGGCGGTCATGGTGGTGAGCACACCCCGCTCGGTGAACTCGCGCACAGCCTCGCGCAGCCGCTCCAGGTCCGGTTCGACACCCTCCGGGTACCCCACGGCGAACGTGACGGTCTCCTTGACCCCCTCCACGACGCGGGCCGCCCGGTGCGTGCCCATGAAGCGGCGGGCCGCGCGTGCCGGTCCGGTGAACACGGTCCACGTCGACCCCGGAGCGCGCCGTCGGCACAGCGCCGTCAGCGCAGCCGGATCCCAGGCCGACAGCGCCGGCTCGCCGGTGCCCCACCCGGAGGGCTCGGCGTCGCCGAACACACTTGCCAGCACCTCGACAGCTGTGCCCAGCACCAGCTCCTCGCTCGCCGCGTGCCGCAGCCGCAGGTCGATCCACAACTGGCTGCCCATCGCCTCGGCCTGGCGCAGGAAGGTGCGCGAAGGGCCCTTCCGGGCGCGCGGGCCCTTGACCGGGACGAAGCCCGCGCGCCGGTCCCAGTCCAGCGGGATCCCGGAGAGGCCGTCGAAGTGCCCGCTGCCGTCGGGTTCTTCGACCGCCCACCGGGCCTCGGGGTTCTGCAGCACGGTGCGCAGCGGCAGCGTGATGCGGGAGTCGGCGGAGGTCAGGAGGTGCAGCGAGCGCCCGTCCGCGCCGCAGGCGGACAGCGCGTCGGCCAGCCACGACGACAGCGGCACCACCGGCCTGTTCTGCACGACGACGGCGGCCTGCTCGGTGGCGGTGTCGACCGCCGGGTGCTCGGCGACGGCCACGGTCACCGCCCTCCGCCGAACGCCGGCGCCGCCGCGGACTCCGCCGCCGCGCGCGGAGGCCACACCGTGCCGCCGCACCGCCTCGTCAAGGAGTCGGCGAAGCGGTGCGCCAATCCCGCCGGGTCGGGCCCCGACCCGGCCGCCCGGGCCTCCACCCACCAGCACGGGTCGGGCATGCCGGCGGCGGTGTGCCCGCCCAGCAGCCGTTCGACCTCGCCGGGCACCTCGACCTGCTGGGCCGACTCGATGGCCAGCAGCCCCCGACCGGACTCGTCGCAGAGCCGGATGACGGCGCCCTCACCCGCGCCGACCACCGTCAGCTCCGGTCCCGCGTCGACCATCGCGTCCACCAGCGCCCGCACGTCGGGTGCTCGTCGCACCAGCGCGACCACGTCGTATGTCACCGGCCCTCAACTCCCGTCTTGCGCATCGGCGTCCAGGATCGCCGTCTGCATCAGACGCGGGGAGCGGCCCCTGCGGATCCATCGGCCGCGCCCCGGCGGCTGGGCGTCGGCGTAGACCTTCGGGAAGAGCTGGCCTTCGCTGCGCTCGCCCGACATCAGCAGCGCGCTGGTGCCGATCTCCCGCATCGCCTGCACCAGCGGGTCGAACAGGCCGCGGCCCGCACCGGCGACGCGGCGGCTGACGACGAAGTGCAGCCCGATGTCGCGCCCGTTGGACACGAACGGCACGAACGGGGCCAGCGGTTTCTGCCCGGCGGTGGTGAGCACGTCGTAGTCGTCGACCAGGACGACGATGCGCGGCCCGGTCACCGAGCCGCCCTCGGCGCCGGCGTCGGCGTCGTCGGGCATCCGCTCCTCCAGCTCCTTGGACACGCCTCCGGCCAGCCCCTGGCACACCCGCGCGTTGCTGGCGTAGCCGCCCAGGTACTCCTCGGGGATGACGTTGCGCAGGGTGCGGCGCGGGTCCATGACCGCGAAGACGACCTGTTCGGAGGTGTAGCGCGCGATCAGCCCCTCGGCGACCAGCCGCAGCAGGTTGGTCTTGCCGCACTCGCCGTCGCCCAGCACCAGCAGATTCTGGTCGCGTTCGAACAGGTCCAGCAGGACGGGTTCCATCCCCTGCTCGTCCACCCCGATCGGCACCTGCGTCCGCTCGGTGCCGGGCCCGGGCAGGGTGGCCGAGGCGAGCCGGTGCGGCAGCACCCGCACCGGCGGCGCGGTCGGCCCCTTCCACGCGGAGCCGATGGCGCGGCAGGTCTTCTCCACCACCTCGCCGAGGTCCTCGTCCTCGGTCCGGGAGTCCACGCGCGGCAGCGCCACCTGCGCGAACAGCTTCTGGTCGGTGAGCACGCGACCGGTGGCCCCGGCCCCGATGGTCTCGGCGAGCTTGCGGTCGACCGCGGAGTCGGAGGGGTCGTTCAACCGCAGCTCCACCTTCTGCCCGAAGTTGGACTGCATGGCGATGCGTACGTCGTTCCACCGCAGCATCGCCGCGACGATGTGGATCCCGTACCCGCCGCCGCGCTGCAGCAGATCGCTGACGGTGTCGTTGATCTCCTCGAAGTCGTTGCGGATCGCGCCGAAGCCGTCGACGCACAGCACGACGTCGGCACTGGCGAGCTCGGGCACCTCCCCGCGGGCGTGCATCCGGCGCAGCTGCTGCACGGAGTCGATGCCGCGGTCGCGGAAGACCTGCTGGCGCAGCTCCAGCATGCCGCGCACCTCCTCGACGGTGCGGCGCACCCGCTCGGCGTCGGTGCGCGCGGCCACCCCGCCCACATGCGGGAGGTCGGACACCGCCTGCAGCCCGCCGCCGACGAGGTCCAGCGCGTAGCAGGCGACCTGATCGGGCGTGTGTGTCAGGGAAAGGGAGAGCAGCAGGGTGCGCAGCAGGGTGGTCTTGCCGGTCTGCGGGCCGCCGATGACGGCAACGTGCCCGCCCGCGGCCGACAGGTCGATGCTCCACATGCCCTGCCACTGGCGGGCGGCGTCGTCGAGCAGCCCGATCGGCACCTGGAGCCGCCCCGGCGGCTCGGGCAGCCGCATGCCGTCGTCGCCGATGCGCACCGGCCCGGTCACCCGGTCCAGCGTCGTCGCCGCGGGCAGCGGCGGCAGCCACACGCTGCGGGTCGGCTCGCCGGCGCGCGTCAGCTGGTCGACCATCACGTCCAGCAGGGTGGGACCGACGGTGCGGTCGGGCAGGCTCGGTCCCTCCTCCTCGACCGGGGGCGCGGCACTCTGCGGAGCGCCGCCGGAGCCGTTGAACGCCGGGTAGGCGTAGACCGGGGGCGGCCCCTCGTGCTCCTCCTCCTCGGCGGCCACCTGGCCGCGGTAGGCGCCGGAGACGTAGCCCGCCTTGAACCGCTGATAGACGCTGGTGTCGACCTTCAGATAGCCGAAACCGGGCAGCGCCGGCAGGTGGAACGCGTCGGGCGTGTCCAGCACCGTGCGGCTCTCCTCCTCGGAGAACGTGCGCAGGCCCAGCCGATAGGACAGGTAGGTCTCCAGGCCGCGCAGCTTGCCGCTCTCGATGCGCTGGCTGGAGAGCAGCAGGTGCACGCCGATGCTGCGGCCGATCCGCCCGATCGACAGGAACAGCTGGATGAAGTCGGGGCGGGCGGTCAGCAGCTCGCCGAACTCGTCGATGATCACCAGCAGGTGCGGCAGCGGCGGCAGGCTGGGGTCGTGCGAGCGCTTGTAGTGGTAGTCACCGATGTTGGCGACGTTGCCGGCGTCGCGCAGCACCTGCTGGCGGCGCTGCACCTCGCCGGAGAGGCTGGAGTAGGCCCGCTCGATCAGCGCGGCGTCGTCCTCCAGGTTGGTGATGACGCCCGCGACGTGCGGCATCTCCTCGAAGGGGGCGAAGGTGGCGCCGCCCTTGTAGTCGACCAGCACCATGCTGACCCGCTCGGGCGGGTGGGCGGCGGCCAGCGCGATGACCAGCGTCCGCAGCATCTCGCTCTTGCCGGAGCCGGTGGCGCCCACGCACAGCCCGTGCGGCCCCATGCCCAGCTGCGCCGACTCCTTGAGGTCGAGGATGACGGGCTGGCCCAGGTCGTCGGCGCCGATGGGCACCCGCAGGAACGCGCGTTCGCTGCGCGGCGCCCACAGCCGGTCCACGTCCATGTCCCCGGGATCGTTCACGCCGAGCATGGTGGTGAAGTCGGAGCTGCCGCCCTCGGCGGCGGTCTCGTCGGCGGACTCGCGCGACAGCCGCAGCGGCGCCAGCATCCGCGCCAGGCCGGAGACGGCGCCCGCGCCCACCTCGTCGACGGTTCCGGAGGCGGCGGCGCCCACGGGGTCCTGGATGCGCAGGTCCTCCACCCGCACCTCGTCGCCCTTCACCGTGATGCGCACGCTGACGTCGCCGGGCTCGTCGACCTGGGCCGCTACCAGGTGGAGGACGGTCGCGCCCAGCGCCGCGGGGGCGACGGCCTCGTCGGGACGCACCAGCTCCTCGGCGACCGAGCCGTGGGTGTCGTGCACGACGACCAGGCGGCGCATCATCCGGTACGCCTCGCGCTTGCCCATGCCGCGCCGCACCTCTGCGGCGAAGTCGGTGCGGCTGCGCAGGTCGTCGGAGAGCAGCGCGCCGAGCTTGGCGGGAGTCGGCGCGATCAGCCGCGCATAGGCGCCCTGCTCCTTGCGCTCCTGGTCCAGCGCCTGGGGCAGCCACTTCACCCACTCCCAGTCGGCGGAGGCCGCGGTCGGATGGGCCAGGGCGAGCGCGGCGTCCTCGGGCGCGTGGAAAACCGCGAACTGGGCCAGCAGCGAGCGCATCACCCGCAGCACGTCGCCGCGCTCGCCGATGACGCTGATGTTGCCGGTCATGTCCAGCGGGACGGTCAGCGGCATCTCCGGCACGTACTCGAAGCGCCGGATCGCCCCCTGGGCCTCGGAGAGCATGAAGGGGTCGGTCGGCATCAGCGCGGATCCGCGCTCGGCCAGCCGCAGCGCCTGACCCGGCATCGCGCCCGTGCCCAGCCGCACCCGCAGGAAGTCGCGGTCCTTGCGGCGGCGCTCCCACAGCCGGGTGGGGTCGCGCACGACGTCGTACAGCGCCCCCGGTGGCGGGTCGAGCTGCTGGGCGTACTCGCGGACCTCGCGCTCGCGCCCACTCAGATCCTCCCGCAGCTCCTCCAGGTACTCCAAGTACAGCTCACGCTGGTTGCGGCGCTGGCGCGCGGCCTGGCCCCGGCGCGACAGGAGCATGCCCAGCGCGGCGCACAGCGCGACCACCAGCACGAGTGCGCCCAGCGCCATGAACGCCGGGTTGCGCAGCACCATCATGACGGTCAGCGAGCCCATCATGGCGATCATCGGCAGAATGGACATGAGCTGGTTGCCCTGCGCGTTGCCGTCGGGCATCGTCGGCGGCGCCTCGACTTCGTACGGCTCCCGCTCGGGCGGCGGGTGGACGGTGCGGGCCGGCCGATGCACTACGCGGGTGGTCACCAGCTCTCCTTTCCCCGTTGGCGGGGACGATCCTAGTGGGGCGGGGACGAGTCCTCCCATACGGTAATCGGGTGCTCGCTTGACGACGGCGCCGCCGGGCACCGGGGATCGCTCCGAGAAGGCCGCGCGGCGCCGCGCGCCGGTAGTCGCAAGGGAGGGCCGGTCGTGCACGAGCTGGAGATCGCCGGGGACGTCCATGCGCTGCTGGAGGGCCTGCTGCCGGTCTCGCTGCCCGACGCCGCCTTCGACCGCGCCACGTCCACGGTGGTGTTCGGGTTCGGCTGGACCGAGCTGAGCGCCTCGACCTGGGGACTGCTGGAGCGGTGCGCCGCTGTGGAGCAGGCGGAGTGGCCGGGTGTGGTCGACGCCTGGCTGCGCGAGACCGCGGACCGGGCCGCCATGGCCATCGCCGAGATCGAGCTGCTGGGCGACGTGCGCGAGCTGCTGCGGATCCGGCTCGTGCCGGCGATGTCCGACGAGCGCCGCCGCGGACTGGTGTGGACACCGGCCGGCGAGCACTTCGACGCGCTGGTGGTGGTGGAGCACCCCGAGTACGGGGCGCCGCTGACGCGGCACCGGGCGGGCCTGCTGCAGCTGCGGCGGCTGGGGTACGCGCTGAGTCAGACCCGCGAGCGGGAGCTGGCCGACGTCGTCGACTACACGCGGCCGCTGGCGGCGGCCGGCGAGGTGCGCGTGCTCACCAAGCCGGGCAGCGTCTATGTCACGGTGCTGCTGAGCGAGCTGGATGAGCTGCTGGGCGCCGCCGGGCCCCAGGGGGCGCTGGTGGGGGCGCCGCGCTACGACACGCTGCTGCTGTACCCGCTGGCCTCGCGCGCGGCGCTGAAGGCCGTGCCCGCGTTCGCGGCCGAGGTCGCGGCACTGCACGGTGCGGCCGAGGATCCCTGCTCCGAGCGGATCTACCTGTGGCGCGACGGCGAGCTGGCGCCGGTGGACACCACCCGGCCGCGGCGCGCCCGCAGGCAGGTCAAGGCGGTGCTGCGCCAGGACGGGCGGCTGCGCCGGCGGCGGAGGTGAGGCGCGCAGGCGGGCGCGGGGGCCGGGCTCGCGCGGGCCGCCGCGGTCGCGGGTCCGGTCGAAAGGTGCGGGGCCGACGGCCCGGCCGGGGCGGAGCGGTGCGGCAGCGCCGACCGATCAGGATGGCCGCATCCGGCCGCGGGGGAGAGGTGTAATTGCCGGGCGGTTCCGTTCTCCGTCGCCCTGCGTCACCAGGGCGGAATCGGTCCGCGTTCCGCCGCCGGATCCCGGCCCCGCAACCGGCGCCCCACCAGCACCGGCGAGCAAGCGGATCGGACGCCGTCCCCGAGGCCGCCCTCCGGTCGGTGTCCGCCCCGGTCATCGGGCACCGATTTCGGTCAGTGCCGGCCACGCCATTCGGCTCGGGGCACTGGACCTGCGGCATGGCGATCCGATCTCCTTGGGGTATCCGCCGAGTGAGAATGGGCTCCAGGGGAGGGCGCGTGCTGGACGGAGACTGGCTCGCCGAGACCGGGACCGAGATCCGCAGCGTCCTGAAGGTCATGGTCGACGCCGGATGGCTCCCGGGGGGAACCGCCGTGGTCGGCACCGACAGCATGTGGGAGTTCGTCGCCGTCGGCGGCATCGGCGAGGCGCACGGCCACCACCTCGCCGCGCCCGACGTCCGCTACGACGCCGCGAGCCTGACCAAGGTGATGGCCACGTGGCCGCTGGTCGGCAGGGCGGTCGCCGAGGGGCTGATCGGGCTCGACGCCCCGCTGGGCGCCTACTTCTCCGGGGGCCCCTACCCGGGCGGCCGGGTCACGGTGCGCCAGATCCTCACGCACACGTCGCGGCTGAACCCGGTCGCCTGGCTGGAGCGCTACGTCGGCACGGAGCAGGACCTGGCCGAGGCCATCCTCTCCGAACCGCTGGACGAGGAGGGCTACCGCTATATCGACCGCGGGTTCATCCTGCTGGGGCTGCTGCTGGAGCGGCTGCTGGGTGCTCCGCTGGACCGGCTGGCGGGCGAGCTGTGGTCGGTGGCGGGCATGGCCTCGACCGGCTACGGTCCGCTGCCGCGCTCGTCGTCGGTGGCGCCCACCGAGCGGCGCATCCCCGGAACGGCCCCTGTCTGGGGGGTGGTCCACGACGAGGCCGCGGCCCTGATGGGCGGGGTGTCCGGGCACGCCGGGGCGTTCACCACCGCCATCGACCTCGGCGTCTTCGCCCGCGACCTGCTCCGGGTGCACGCCGAATCCCACCGCCGCCGAGACCCGTTCTCCCACTACGTCCAGCAGAGCTGGCGTCCCCAGGTCCCGGTCGACGAGCACTTCTCCCGCGGCCTGGCCTGGCTGGTCACCGACGAGGGACTCGTCTACCACCACGGCTACACCGGCGTCAGCCTCTTCCTCCACCCCGCCACGGGCCGCTACGTCGGCCTGCTCACCAACGCCGTCCACCACGGCCGCCGCCGCACGGGCCTCTGCGACCTGCGGGCGGCGGTCCGGGCGTCGTTCACGGATTGAGACCGGGGCCGGGAGGCCCGTCCCCGCCCGCGCCGCTCCGGTTGCGTCGGTGCGGGCGAGGTTAGGGTGGAAGCATGATCGGGGTCGACTCTTACGAGCTGAACGACGGCGTATCCCTGCCGTCGGTGGGTTTCGGTACGTTCTCGCTGCGTGGCGACGACGGCGTGGCGGTGATGCGCAGCGCCCTGGAGGCCGGGTACCGGCTCCTCGACAGCGCCGTGAACTACGGCAACGAGGAGGAGGTCGGTCAGGCCGTGCGCGCATCCGGCCTGGCGCGGGAGGACGTGCTTGTCGCGACGAAGATCCCGGGGCGGCACCACGAGTACGCCCAGGCCGTGGAATCGGTGGAGGGGTCCCTGCGCAGGATCGGCTCCGAGTACCTCGACCTGTGCCTGATCCACTGGCCCAATCCGAGTGTCGGCAAGTACGTCGAGGCGTGGCGCGCCCTGGTCGACCTGCGCGAGCGGGGCCTGGTGCGGTCCATCGGCGTCAGCAACTTCACCGAACGGCACCTGCGCACCGTCATCGACGACAGCGGCGTCACGCCCGCGGTCAATCAGATCGAGCTGCACCCGTACTTCCCGCAGGCCGCGATGCGCGAGGTCAACGCGGGACTCGGTATCCAGACGCAGTCGTGGAGCCCGCTGGGCAAGCGCAGCGCTCCGTTCGCCGAGCCGCCGGTGGCCGACGCCGCCGCTGCGCACGGCGTCACGCCGGCGCAGGCGGTCCTGCGGTGGCAGTTGCAGCTCGGCGCGCTGCCCATTCCCAAGTCGGCGGACGCCCAGCGGCAGCGGGAGAACCTCGACCTCTTCGGCTTCGAACTCTCCGATGCCGAAGTCACCGCGATCAGTGGGCTGGCCACCGACGACGGGCGCCTGTTCGGCGGGGACCCGGACTTCCACGAGGAGATGTAGCCGCCGCGCGGCGGATGCGGTCTTCGGTGATCACCGAGGAGTCGTGGCCGGTAGCGGACAGTCAGGCTCGTCACTTGACATGCGCGCCGACGGGGCCGCGCGATGGGCCGGAGCTGCGGGAACATCGATCACTCCAACCTCTCGCATCTCGGAAACGGGTTCGCTCGCGGCGCTGACGTTGCGGCATGATTCCGTTACGGAGAAAGGTCGCGAATCCCGGCAACCCGGACATGTGGGCCGGCCCTGCCCGCACCGCCCGGGTGCGGTCGCGGTCGCCTTGCGGTGACCAGCGGCGCCGACCCGGCCCCGCGGTGCCCCCCTGCGGTGGCCGGGCCGGCTGCGCGAGCGCCGGTGCGAAGGGAGTGGCAGCTGTGTCGAGATGGGATCTGAAGCCCGACGAGGTCTACGGCGTGTTGAACACCGTCGCCGGCCACATCGGCGACGAGGAGGGCACCGAAGGGCTGACCAAGCACTCGACATCGCTGGAAGGCGCACTCCAAGACGCCAACGCGGCGGCGAGCAGCGCGCCGATCGGGATGGCGCTGCAGGAGTTCTCCACGCATTGCTCCGGCCTGATCGGCGACATGATCGGTCTCGGCTCCAGCGCGGTGAAGGGCGCCGGCGACGCGACGAGGCACTACGCCAACGGCAACCTGGAGATGGCCCTTGAGGCCCAGGCCAACTCCGGTGTGGTCGAGGAGAACTAGGCGAACCGCCTCCGGAAACCGGCGGCGCCACCGCCGGCGATCCCCCAGCCCCCACCCCCGCCGAGGACAGTTCCGTGAGCGATGGCCTGATCGATCCGTCCAAGATTTTCGTTCCCAAGGTGGAAGCCGCCGACCTGGAGGCGGCCGCCGCCGACATTCGCAAGCAGGGCGGCAACATCGCCCAGAACGGCCAGGACATCAAGAGTTCGTGGGCCGGGCTGGCGTCCTGCTACACCGCTCCCGAGGACGAAGTTCTGCTGGCGGTCGTCGACCCGGTCGCCGAGAAGGGCGACGAGGTCGACGGCGATCTGGGAGAGGTCGCCTCTGCCCTGGAGACGTTCGCCGAGACCGCTCGCGATCTGCAGGCGAAGCTCGACATCGCGAAGCAGGACGCGCAGAGCTTCGTCGACTCCGTGGAGGGCGACGACTCCTGGAAGTTGGCCGACTTCTTGGGATACCCGACCGAGAAGATGCAGGAGCACAACGCCCTCCTGGACCGGGTCGCCACGTTGACGCACCGGTACCAGGAGGCCGAGCGGGAGTGCGCCAACAGGATCACCGCGCTGTTCAAGGGCGGGACCACCTTCATCGGCGGTGACCCGCAGGGCGGTACCGACCCCGGCAACCACGAGAAGATCTACGGAACGGAGCAGCCGCTCACGGGCCAGCCGGCCCCGTGGGGAGAACCGCAGGGGTCTGCGCACCCCTTCCTTGACTTGGCGCACGGGCAGAAGTCGACCGAATTCGGCGACACGCTGGGCATCGGCCAGATGATCGGGGTGTTGGGCGCGGGCGGTCTCGTCGGTTCGAAATCGGAATGGAAGGAGAACCTCCAAACCTACTGGGGCGACACCCTGGCCCAGACGGCCTCGATGGTGGGGCAGTGGAACCCCGAGACCGGGGCGCGTCCGGACAGCCTGTCGGAAAGTATCGATGTGGGGCTGACCGCCTGGGGAAACGCTGCACACGGGCTCGTTCCCTGGACGGAGTGGGAGCAGCGGCCGGGCTATGTCCTCGGTGTCGGCTACGAGAACCTCAAGACCGTCGGGACGTCCGTCGCCTCGGGCGTCGCGCTTACCTTCGTTCCGGGGGGTGTGTTTGTCGGACCTATGGTGACCGGGGGGCGTGTCCTACGCACGCTCGGCAAGCTGGGCCAGCAGGGAAACGGGCCGTTCACCCTTGACGGGGGTTCCGTCGAATACGACCCCGGAGGCCGCGACGGAAGCGGCACTGGAAACCGCCTCCCGGACGGTTCACCCGGCGGAGGCTCCACCTCCAGGCCGCTGACGGAGCCGCCGTCGGACATCGATCCGGACGCCGGTTTCGACCTCTCCGATATCGGCGACATGAACGAGTCGCTGGACGAGTTGAACGACGCCCGCAGCACCCCGCCGCGGTGGCAGCCGGACCCGGCACCGGCGCCGGACCCCGACTACACGCCGGACCAGGACGGAGACGCGAACGCGCCACCCCGCCCGTCGCCGGAGGCCGAGCGCCCCGCCGAAACCGACGCCGACCAGCAGGCGGAGCAGGACCCGTCGGGCCCGGACCTCACGGCGGAGGAAGTGGACGATTCCTTCGCCGAGATCGCCCGCCGCAACGAGGATGTGGGCGATTCCATGGACACCGCCGACGAGGGCCGCATGGCCGAGCTGGACGGCGAGGACCCGTGGAGCATCGAGGCGCTGGAGGACCCGCGGGGCGACGTGGGGGGCGGTAGCGACCCGGACGAGGGCACGCGGGTGCCGGTGACCCCGGACGGCATGGAGATGAGCCATTATGAGTCGGGGGATGGGAATGAGGGCTCAGACGGCTCCGAATATGGGGACGCCTCGGATGGCGATGGACGGGCCGTCCCTCAGCCAGATCACAAGCCGCGCCTTGGCGGCAGCGAAGGATCCTTCGGCCGTGACGACACGGACGGACACACTCGGGACATCGAACCTCCCTCTGGAGAGGATCGTCCACGCCCTGACCCGGCGGAGGAGCCGCCGCTCGAGGAGACATATCTGGTTCGCGGAGAGGACCGGTTTCGCGGGTTCGTCGGAGGGCACACGGGGAAAATTCATCGTGTCGGATGGATGGATGAGAACGGCTATTATTACGACGATCGCGGAAACGTCTACGTGGAAGAACCGGACTCTCTTGATGCACTGAAAAAATATCAGGAAATTCGGCGCTTGGAAGGCGATACAACAACGATATCCGAAAATACCGGGATCGATAAGACGGTGCTCGATAGGGTCAAGCAACACCTATTCTTTCGCGAGCATGCCGTCGCCACCGATCCCGGAAAGCATCGTGTCGGATTGTTCAGCCCGACCGACGACATCGCGTCCAAGTGGATGTCGGCTACTGAAAATCCTCTTAGTGGACGTGCACTCCATCAGTTTCGCAGGTTAATGATCCATGAGGGTGTGGAAAGTGCGCTGATGGAACATGGAATCACCTATCGATCGACCCATCCTGACTATTATGATAGCCGTAGTTATCCCTACGCTGGCCCGCGGAATTTCGGCGCCCACGATTTGGCGCCGGGCGAGTACGGAAATATGTGGGCGGTGACGGATCGAATCGGGATTCGGCGCCCGGATTTCGAAATTAATCAGGACCTGTCAAATCTCGACCGGCTCATCGACCACGTGCTTAGAGAGATTGATGATGAATAATTCCGTAACTGAACTTGCTGACCGAATCTCATCGTTTACTTTCACCGAGAATCCGGACAGGCAGTGGTCGCAGATCGCTCTCTTCGAGGAGTACCTGCGTCGCGCGGCACTGTGGTTAGGTGTCGAGTCCGATGTGAGATGGCCGTTCGGAGACTTCGCTGCGGCTGTCGATTCTTCAGTGCGTGCCGACGATCGACTGGTGCGCCAGGTAGATGAGTCGATCCCTTTAGACCAATCGCAGGATGTTGTCGATACCTGCCTGAATGCCCTCCATTTCCAAGCGTTGCGGGAGTCCGGAACGCCTCTTCCGAGGCTTCCTGATCCTTTCGAGCCACTGCTACTGATGTACGAGCGTGGGAACGGCGTTTATAGTACGCAGATTTACTTCCAGATCGGTGCGTCAGGAGTAAAGAAGCGGTCACCGGAGTACTTCGCGTCGGCTGACCCCGTGACCGTGCTCGATCCAGAGGCCCTGGATGCAATCGATAGCAGATCAAGCTGATACTTGATCGAAGGTCGAAGGGTGCGTGTCCACAAGGCTGCGGACGGTTCGGGGATCGACGTCAGCGATCACCTGTAGCGCCGCCGAGTAACCCTGTCTGCCGACGAAAGCGGAACTCCCATGACCCACGACGTCGTCGCCCTGCTGGATCGGCGCCCCACCATGCGCGGGATGACGCGCGCCCTTGTCCAGGCCGGGCCGAAGCTGCGCGTCCGTACGGTCGCCGACGGGGCCGCGGTGGAACTACGCGACGACTCTGGGCGGCTCGTCGCGGCGGCGCAGGCTGCGCAGCGGGTGCGGGTGGCCGATGAGGTGTACCGGCTGCTCGGTGCGGACGAGGTCGGCGAGCGTCTCCCCGCCCAGCCCTGGTGGGTCGAGGCGCGCGGTACCGAGACCGGACCATAAGGGCCCGACACCGCCGGGATGGTGCGGCGGTTCGCGGATTCGCTCGTGTCTGAGTTCGGCGGCTGCGTGTGGGCTCCCGAGCCCGAGCTGCAGCGCGACGATCCGCGCATGGTCGGCTCCACCGAGCACCCCGCGGTCACGCTGGCCACCGATCACGTGGCCGTTGCTGTGCAGGACCGCCCCGTCGTCCCCTTCTCCCCGTGGCTCGCCGACGCCGTCGCCACCCACGGACGTGCGGGCCGCGGCTTTCAGCTGGTCACGCCCGCGGCGTCACGCCTCACCCATGAGGTGTCGGCGCTCCTGGAGAACCCCATGGCCCGCTGGGTGGTGCGCGCCCCCGACGGCGGTTACTACGACGGGCACGTCGGCCTGCCGGTGACCTGGCACGAGCAGGTCGGCTTCGTGCGCGACGCCGCCGGCTCCGCTCCCGGCTCCGAGTCCGCCGAACCGGCCCTCCACCCGCACTTCCTCCACCCGGACCCCCAGGATGGCGCGGACGCCATGGTCGACCATCTGCTCGTCGACCTCCACTTGTTGCACGCCCCTGACGAACACCTCCGCCTCGGCGCGGAGACCGAACTCCTCACACGGGCGGTCGCCGGAGCCGCCCCCGTACTGTGGGGCACCGCCGAGCCCGTTCCCATGCTGTGGAACCGCGACGATGTCACCGCCCTGGCCCGCCGGCGCGCGCCGAACAACTCGCGGTTCCTGTTTCGCGGCCCGCCCGGCGCCGCGCGTCCGCTCTCCGGCACGCTGAGCGTCAGCCGTGTCGAAGAGGGCGTGAAGGAGTCGGTCGCCCTGGCCGTCGCGCATCCGCCCGGCGCCTTGCCCGACCTCGACGCGGTGACCGGCCTGGTCGAGGAGTTGGCCGCAGGCGGCGCCCTGCACTCCGTGGAGGTGAACCGCCGCCGCGGCCGAGCCGACCTCACCCGCGCTCCCCACCCCACCGGACCGGTGATCCCCGTCGGATTCGGCGTCGGTACCGATGCAGTGCAGACGATCGGCCTGCAGCACGCCCGCTCGGCCCCCGTCGAGCCCGTCCGCTTCGGCCCGCGCCTGACGCCTTCGCTGTGGTACCGCCTCGGCGACGGCACGGACCCGGAGGACCGGCAACGGGCACGCGACCTGCTGTCCCATCTCCGTCCCGAGGGTTCTTGAAAGTCAAAATCGACCACCGAGCTCGCGCTGGAAATGACTGAAAAAGATTGCGATTACTGCAAGATTTTTGTGACAGGTATATCGCATGATGAGTTGCAGGCCCTGGTGGCAAACGAATTCGATATTGCGTTCGAGTTGCGGACTCTGCAATTTGAGGGGTATTCAGTCGACATCGAGAAGAATGTCACTGTCACCATTGGAGGAATTGATAATTTTCTTCAATGGCCAGTTTTTCTTGAATTCTTTGGCGAAGGGGGCGCCTCGGAGGGCGTCGCGGTGGAGGTTGTGGCGCGGATTCTGAATTCTCTTTGGGCGAGTAACGTGGAGGCGGTCGCCTCCTGTGACTTCGAAGACGAACTCCCCTGCAACGGTGGATTCTCTCGTCCTAGTTGACATAGCCCGAATAGCTCTTTACATCCCGCCCACCCGACGAAGGTCGCCGCCTACGGCCCGACAGGGGCTGACCGCACCTCTTCGGCCAAGCCGCTGGAAGTCGGTGCCCCTTCGGAGCCGAGGCGCCCGCCACCGAGGTGGGTGGTGTCGGCCCAGGCCCCTCTGTTCACTCTCGGCCGACGTCGTCTGCCGACTGTGCTTCGCGGACTTCGAGTAGCCGGTCGGTGATCTGCTCTAGGCGTCGAGCCGCAGATGCGTCCAGCGTCTTCAGGCCGAGTGGCACCGGGCGACCGCGGTCTATCGCCGTGAGGGGCGCGGAAGGGGGTGAGTCGATGAAAGCGTGGATCGGTTCGATCGATTCCGCCACGGGGCGGGCGGCGACGGCGGCCAGGGCCTTGATCGCCGCGCGCATCAGCGGGCCGGTGCGCTCCATTGCGGAATCGCCGCTTCGCGTGAACCCGGGGTGGTACAGAACGTACGGCACCGTGCCCTGATGCCGATCGGCGAAGGCGACTCCGAGCAGGTCGTTCGCCCGTCCGGCCTGGAGTTGCGCGGCAACGGTCCGGTAGCGGCGGCGCAACTGGAGATCCTCCCAATGGATCTTCCCGGCGGTGAGCCCCACCGCTGCGACGTTGACGACCACCGGCGCGGCACTGCGCGACAGCGCGGGCACCAACCCGTGGCTGAGCATGTGTCGGCTCAGGTAGTACAGCGCGAACGTCGACTCGAAGCCGTCGATCGTCTCGATCCGCTTCGGTGACTGGCGGTTCGCGGCCAGCACCAGGGCATCGATCGCGTTGTACCGGGCGGCGACGTGGTCGATCACCGCGCTGTTGCCGGCGACGGTACTGAGATCGGCGCGCACGAACTCGACACGGTCCTGGAGGTTCAACGCGGCGGCGTCCCCGAGCAGGCGATCCCCTTTTGCGTGGTTGCTGCCGACGGCGACCGCGCGGTCGCCTCGGGCCGCCCTTTCGAGTGCGAGGGCGCGTCCCATCCCGTCGGTCCCGCCGGTGATCACGACTGTCCGCTCCGCCCCGTCGGCGTCTTCAGCGGTGCGCTCATCGGCCATCGAAACCCCCGGTTCTTCCGGTTCCCCGGTTACTGTTGGTTAGTGCCACCATCATGAGTAACCTGCCGGAGTTCCGAAAGAAGGCAGTTCGATGTCAGCAACGAACACCGGTGTTCCCTCGCCGCTGGATACCGCACTACCGACCCCGGTGCCGAGCGGCGAGCACGAGCAATGCCCGGTGACCGACGTACTGCGGCGCATCGGCGACAAGTGGACGGTGCTGGTGGTCGTGCTGCTCGGGCAGCGGCCGTATCGGTTCAACGAACTGCACCGAGGCATCGAAGGAATCAGTCAGCGGATGCTGACGCGCACGCTGCGCGGGCTCGAAGCGGACGGACTGGTCCGTCGGGAGGTGTTCGCGACGGTGCCGCCGAGTGTGGAGTACAGCCTCACGCCGATGGGCGCCACGCTCTTGGAGCCGCTGTCGGCACTCGCCGACTGGGCCATCGAGAACCAGCCGGCGATCGCCGCGAGCAGGCGCGCCACCAGCGCCCGGACGAACAACCTCTCTGCGGGTTAGATCTCGCCGTTCTTCACGGCGGTGATGAAGTCGTCCCAGGTCTCGGCGGGGAAGGTGAGGGTGGTGAGGTTGCGGTGCTGCGTGTCGCGGACGAAGGTTCGGGGACCTTCGTCTACCTCGACGCAGGCATTGGTGTTACCGCCGCTGTAGCTGCTCTTGTGCCACTTCGGCTCGCGGGTCATGCCAGTTCCTTTCCTATCTCCCGGATCGCGGCGACCGACGCGGATTGAGACAGCGCCTCCGACTGCAGGGCTCCAAAGAGAGTCATGCACTGCCGCACCGGATCGGGATTGTGTACGGCGACTTCGCCCATCAGATGCTCCAGGAACGCGATGGGCTGACGGTCTTGGAAGGACATCACCCTCATTGCACCTGACATGCCCGGATGTTGGGGGCATGCTGAGGGATGACTTGGATGCGGACTTTCCCGTCTTCGAGCAGGTTGATCAGCCTGGCGAGTTGGCACCTCATCACCTCGCGGTCGCCCACCAGTCGCCGTATGGCGCACTCGTCCACTACGAACCACAACAGGGGGTTGGTTCCAAGCTTCGCCAACCTCGCCATGCGTGAGTCCACAAGTCGATCGATGGCCTCGGCGTCGTCCCACGGACGCCCGTGGCGCATCATGCTTCGAGCGTACTCGGGGGTTTGGAGCAGGCCGGGGACCAGGGTCATCTGATACTCGCGGATCTCCACGGCTTCCCGCTCCAGGTGAAGCGCATCGATGAACCACTCGGGGACGTCTTGCTGTGCTGCAAGGTCTATCCACAGGCGAGTGAAAGTGCCACCTGTAGAGAAAGCGGTGTCCAACGATTCCGCTATTTCCCTTTTGGGGGCTCGGGTTCCTCGCTCAACGGCGCTGATCATCGCTGTGCTGGTGTTGACCTTTTTGCCTAGTTTGCCCTGCGAGATTCCGGCGAGAGTGCGTCGATTCCGGAGCTCGGAACCGAACCTGCGCCAGGTGGGGTAAGACCTCTCCGCCATGGCGACATGATTACACCAGGCTTCTACCATCATCTACCGCTTCGACAATAGAAGTACAAAAGAGTAGCGCCTATGGCAGGTCGGCGTCCGTAGCGGGACAGTGGAAATGCAAGACCCCGGCGGGTGGACCAACACCCCCGGGGCACGGTCCCCAGCTACAAGGGAGCTGACGACATTGGCGATCGTATCCGCCCCACTCAGCCTGTTCCTACGGCTCGTGCGCCCCTCCCGCGGGTTGCACGCCGCTCCTCCGCGGTTCGCGAGGTTCGAGGGATGAGCGCCGCGCCCCTCACGCCGCGCACGCCGCACGACGTCCCGCCGAGCGGCACCGTCCACTCGGCCGACGGGAGGCTCCACTTCTCCTGGCAGGTCGACGGTGACCGGCTGGCTTGGAAGATCCTGTGGGACCACGGCCGCATCGGCGACTTCGGGACATGGAATCTCCGGGACTACCAGCTCGAAGTCTTCTGGCACATCAAGAACTACCCCCGGTGATCCTCCCCTTGGAATGGGAGTAGGTGGTCCTGTGAGCCGCAACGACACCGAGCCCCCCGAGTGGGACTGCCGGCTGTGCACCCGCCCCGACAACACCGAGGAGGTCTGCGGGTACTGCGGGAACCCGAAGGAGGCCAACGCGTCCTTCCCCCGCTCCCGCCGAAAAGACGTGCCCGCCGCGTCACCTTGCGCGTGCGCCCCTACGTGCGTGGAGGACTCGTCTCCCGGCAGCAGTCCCCGTAGCTGAATCCGCCCGCTGACCGGCCGCCGCCGGGCCCCGTTCGGCCACTGCGCCGACCCGGCGGCGGCCCCCGCGTCGAGACGGAATAGCCGGACAAGCATAGGTCGCGGCTCTGATCCCCGTCCGGGGTCGGCGTCCCATCGCACATCGCTAGCGCTGTTGCGGGGCACACAGCACAACGGAAGGCACACAAGCGGCACTCGGAGGGACAAGTGGCGGCCACGACACTCGACGAACTGCTGGAACTCGAACACCAAGGGTGGCGTTCGCTGTGCGACGGCACCGGATCGGACTTCTACGGGTCGATCATGACCGAGGACGGCGTGATGGTGCTCGCCCACGGCCAGGTCTTCGACCGGCCCACCGTCATCGCCTCGCTGCAGGACGCGCCGCCGTGGAGCGGCTACGAGATCAGCGGCGAGCGCGTCGTCGGTCTCGGCGAGGACTCCGCCGCCCTCGTCTACCGGGCGCGCGCCGACCGCGGCGGCCCCGGCACGGAGTTCACCGCGCTCATGTCCAGCGCCTACGTCCGTCGGGGCGGCGCCTGGCGGCTGGCCGTCTATCAGCAGACGCCGGTGCCGACTCCCGGAGCGTGACGGTAGGCCCGTGACCCGGCTGTACCAGTCCGCCCCGCCGTCGATGCGGTGCCGCACCCGCGGTTTCCCGGTCGTCGGCCGGGTAGCGGGGCGCCAGATCCACGGTGCTTCGATGAGGAGGTTTGTGTGGCCGACACCGCCATCCGCCGCCCTCCGCCGGTCGGGCGCTCCCTCCTCGGGCTCGCCCTGTTCGCCGCGGCGGCGGCAGCAGCCGCGCTCATCGGCGTTTTCGCGGCCACGGGGACCGCCGCGGAGTACGCGCAACTGCGCCAACCCGCGTGGGCGCCGCCCTCGTGGGTGTTCGGGCCGGTGTGGACGGTGCTGTACGTGCTGATCGCCCTGGCGGGGTGGCAGGTGTGGCGGCGCCGCGGCTGGAGCGGCGCCCGAGCCGCGCTGGCGCTGTACGGAGTCCAATTGGTGCTCAACGCCGCGTGGACGCCGCTGTTCTTCGCGGCCGACCTGCGCGCTCTCGCCTTCGTCGACATCGTGGCGCTGGTGGTGGTGCTCACCGCCACGATCGCCGCCTTCCGGCGCGCGTCCGGCGTCGCCGCCGTGCTGCTGGTGCCCTACTGGGCGTGGACGGTGTTCGCCGCCGCGCTGAACCTCGCGGTCTGGCAGTTGAACACCGGCGCGTGAGGCGTCCGGCGGCTCCGGGGGTGCCGCTTTCGGGGACGGCCGGGCAAGCTCGCGGTGGAGACGTCGTCCTCCCACCGGGCGTGCCTGTCCGGGCGTGTCCGACAAAGGACGTACACGATCTCGCTCCCATGCAGGAGGTGCACGGCGGCGCGCCCCTCTACGGTGCCTGGCATGACACAGTCGCACAGTCGTCCAGTGCTCCGGCGCGCCATCACGGTGGTGGGGCTCGCGGTCTACGCGGCGGCGTTCGGCGGGCTGCTGCTCAGCGGCACGACAGCCGTCTCGCCTTCCGCCGACCCCGGCGCCGCGCGGATCACGCTGTGGGCGGCAGCGGTGCCGGCACTGGCCGCGGTCGCCCTCGCCCGCCTCGTCCCGCCGCGGACGCCGGTTCCCGACCCCGTGGCCGACATGCCCGAACGGCGGCTCACCCTGGAGACGTGGGTGCTCGTCGCCGCGGCCGTCGTGTTCCCCGTAGCGGTCGCCGGAGCCGGCGACACCCTGTGGTACCCGCTGGCGAAGGTCCTGCTGTTCCTCGTCGTCCCGCTGGTCGCCTTCCGGCTGCTACGCGGAGGCGGCCCCCGAGTGCGGGCCATACCCGCGCCGACGGTGTGGCTCGCGCCGCTGCCCGCCGCTGCGGCGTGGCTGCTGCTCTCCCAAGTCGTCTTCGCGCGGCCGATCACCCAAGACCTGCCCGACCCGGTCACCCTCGCCGTCGGCTCACTCATCACCCTGCTGACCGCCGGGGTGTTGGAGGAGGTGTTCTACCGCGGGTGGCTGCAGACCCGGCTGGAGGCCCTCCTCGGCCGTTGGCCGGCGATCCTGGCCGGCTCACTGCTGTTCACCCTGATGCACGCGGGCAGCCACCTGAACGAGGACGCCCTCGGCGTCGGCGTCGCCTCGCTCGTCGCCTACCAGGGAGTGTTCGGCCTGATGCAGGGCTATTTGTGGGCGCGCTACCGCAACATCTGGGTGCTGATCGCCGTCCACGCCGTAGTCAACCTCGTCTACGTCGATTTCCTCGTCCAGGCGGTCGTTTCGTGACGCGAGTCGGATGGCGCCGACGGCCCCGCTCAGCGGGTCTGCCGGTTCCCGACGCCGTCGAGGACGTTGTGCATGTGTTCGGCGGCCCCTCGTAGCCGCTCAGTCCGCGGGGGACGCGCGCAGGCCGTCCAGCAGCAGGTCCAGCAGGCGGTCCACCTGATCGCGAGGGTGCTCGCCCGCCGCCGACAGGAGTGCGCCGGACATCGCCGCGACGATGTCGTCGGCCGAGACGTCCGTCCGCAGCAGTCCCGCTTCGCGGCCCGCGTCGAGCAGCCTCCCCACGGCATCGGTGAGTCGTCCGCGGGTGTCGATCGAGCTGACGGCGTCGGAGGTGATGAGCCCGTGCAGCGCCGTGCCCATGCCGCGCTTCGTGGCGACGAAGTCGGCGTAGTTGCCCATCCAGGTCCGCAGCGCCCGCTCCGGCGGCAGTTCGGCGAGCAGGTCCGGGGCCGAGGCGCACAGGCGTTCGAGCTCCTGGTCGTACAGGGTTACGATCAGGGCCTCCCACGTGGGGAAGTGCCGATACAGCGTCCCGGGGCCGACTCCGGCGCGCCTCGCCACCGCGTCCAGCGACAGCTGCTTCTCCGGGGGGCGTTCGGTCAGCTCCGCCATCGCGGCCTGCAGGATCCGCTCGCGGTTGCGGCGCGCGTCCGCGCGCAGCGGTCGCCCTTTCGGTTCGCCAGACAAAGCGGAGAGTTCTCCGTTTCTGCTAGTGTCGGATCGTTGCCGGAGAGGTCTCCGGTTCTATGCTAGTGCCACACGAACAGGGGTAGCTCGTGACGGACACGAACAACAGTTACCAGCAGGTCCCCGGAGGCACCGGAACCCTGGGCGAGCGCCGCGTCGGACGCATCGGCTACGGGGCGATGCAGCTCTGGGAGCGCGACCGGGACGCCGCGGGTCGGGTGCTCAGCCGCGCCGTCGAACTCGGCGTCGACCACATCGACACCGCCTCCTTCTACGGCGACTCCGCCGCCGTTAACCGGGCGATCCACGCGGCGCTGGCGCCGTACCCGGACGATCTCGCGCTGGTCAGCAAGGTCGGTGCCCGGCACGAGGCGGGCAAGGAGATCCCGCTGGCCCCGGCGCAGCACCCGGACCAGCTGCGGGCCCAGGTGGAACTGGACCTCCGCAGCCTGGGCACCGACCACCTCACCGCCGTGAACCTGCGGCGCATGGACATCGGCCCCGGGATCGTCGCCGAGGGCGACGACGCCGCGCCCCTCGACGACCAGCTGGCCGAGCTGATCGCCCTGCGCGACGAAGGCAAGATCGGCGCCATCGGCCTGAGCAACATCGGCGCGGACCAGCTGCAGGCCGCGCTGCCCGCCGGGATCGTGTGCGTGCAGAACGCCTACAGCCTGCTGGACCGCACGGACGAGGCGCTGCTGGAGACCTGCCGGGAGCACGGCATCGCGTGGGTACCGTACTTCCCGCTCGGGTCGGCCTTCGAAAGCATCCCCTCGGTGACCGATCACTTTGCGGTCCGGGAGGTAGCGGAGCAGGCCGGTGCCACACCCGCGCAGGTCGGTCTGGCGTGGCTGTTGGCACACGCGGACAACACGCTGCTCATCCCGGGCACCGGGAGCGTCGGGCACCTGGAGGAGAACGTGGCGGCAGGGGAAGTCCGACTCTCCGCCGAGGCGATGGCGGCGCTGGACGCCGCTGCCGACACCGCAGCCGCGGCAGCGGGCCGAGCGGGGATGACGGAGGGCTGAGCCGACCGGTCGACCGCCGGTCTTTTTCGAAGGCGGCGGTCGCTCAGCCTGCGGCGCTGATCGCCTCGCGGAGTGCGCCGAGCAGGTCGGCGACCCCGGCCGGGCCGTCGACCACCAGGTCGGCTCGTGCGGCGAGTTCGGCGACCTCGTCGGAGCCGCTGCACACCGTGATCCCGGGGACCCCCTTGTCCCGCAGGCGTTCCACCTGGTCGAAGGCCGCGAGGTCGCCGAGGTCGTCGCCTGCGTACAGCACCGCGGCGCCTTCGGCGGCGTCGGCCATCACGCCGGCCAGCGCCGCGCCCTTGTCCATGCCCGCGGGCCGCAGCTCGATGACCCGGCGGCCGGGCTCGACGGTGAGCCCGGCGCGCTGGGCCAGCGCCGCGAGCGGGATCCGCAGGGTCTCCAGCGCCGCGTCCGGGTCGGCGGCGCCGCGGGTGTGTACCGCCAGTGCATGCTCCTTGTCCTCGATCCGGGTGCCGTCGTGGGCTCCCGAGCGGCGCAGCAGCTCGGGCAGCTCCTCGCGGACCAGACCGACCCCGGCGGGGGGTTCAGGGGCGGTGAGGCGGCCGTCCTCCCAGCGCTCCAGGCCGTAATGGCCCAGTACCAGGATGTTCGCGACGTCCGCGAGGCCGCCGTACTCCACCGCCACCCCGGCCGGGCGCCCGGTGATGATCACCAGGCGCCCGACCGACGGCGCCAGGCGGGAGAGTTCGGCGGTGACCCCGGGATAGGCGCGGGCGTCGCGCGGGTCGGAGACGATCGGTGCCAGCGTGCCGTCGAAGTCGAACGACAGGACGGCTTCGGCGGGGCGCTGCACGATCCGGTCCAGCGCGGCCGCGCCCGCTGCGGACTCGGGCTTGGGCAATGGCATGAGCGGTCGTCTCGTTCCCGTTCGGGTGGTTGCGGGCGTGTGGGGGACGCCCCTCGACGGGGCGGGCCCACGATCGGAATATGCCCTCGAAAAAGTGGCGCGCTCGGGTGTCGCCTGCGCCGGCTAAAGCTGGATGCCCAGCTGGCGGGCGGTGCGCTGGCGGCGGCGGTCGGCGCGCAACCGCCGGAGGCGTTTGACGGTCATCGGGTCGAACGCGAGGGCCTCCGGGCGGTCCACCAGCCCGTTGAGCAGCTGGTAGTAGCGGGTGGGAGAAAACCCGAACTCCTCGCGGATGGCCTGCTCCTTGGAGCCCTCCAACTTCCACCATTGGCGTTCGAAGGCCAGGATGCGCTGTTCCCGCTCGGCAAGCTCGGACTCCTCGCCGGAGGTCTCCGCCGCTTTGCCGGAAGGGACGGACGGTCGTTGATCGAATAGCCCTGGATCTGACATTGGGCGCCTCCTCGTCCGGATTGGCGCGACTCATGGTAGCGACTCCCCGCGGAGCCTGAGGAGCCGAACAGTCAGGATGGGGCCGCAGGGTTAGAGTTCCCTGTCCTTCCGGTGTCCGGCGGCGGGCACCGCCCGGGCGTGCCGTGCCGCCCCAGCCGCCACAGCGCCCCAAAGTGCGCAGAAGTGGAACAATGGCGCCGTCCGCACCACCGACCGAAACAGGCCACGGGGGTTTCACCATGCGCGGTAACCGGGCCGCCTCCCGCTCCGTCTGGGCGGCCGCCTGCGCGGTCGCGCTGCTGGCTCCGCTTGCCGCGCCCGCTCAGGCCGACACCGCGGGCGGCGAGTCGCTGCGCCCGGAGCAGTGGGGGATGGACGCCGTCGGCGCGCCGGAGGCCGCCGAGCGCAACGGCGGCGACGGCGTGCTCGTGGCGCTGCTCGGCACCGGCGTGGACACCTCTCACCCCGACCTGCGAGACGGCGTCACCGCAGGCGAAGACTTCACCGAAGGCGCCGCATCGGGCCCCGGATCCTCCGGCACCCCGCTGGCCGGCATCATCGCCGGGCGCGGGCACGGCCGCGAGTACACCGGCGGCATCGTGGGTGTGGCCCCCGGCGCCGACCTGCTGTCGCTGCGCGTGGCCGCCGACGAGGGCGGACCCGCCACGCCCGGGGCCCTCGTGGAGGCCATCCGCCACGCCGCCGACGAGGGTGCGCAGGTCGTCGCGCTGTCCGCGGCCGCCGGTGCCGAACCCGACGACGATGTGCAGGCCGCCGTCCGCTACGCCAACCGCACGGGCGCGGTCGTCGTCGCTCCGGCGGGCGCCGACGAATCCGCCTACCCGGGCGCATACGACGGCGCGCTGGCCGTCGGCGCCGTCGGCGAGGACCTCGCCCTCACCCCTGACTCCCCCTCCTCTGGAGCGAACCTGACCGCACCGGGCGCAGGCATCCGCGCGCCCGCCGCCGGCGGCGGCTATACCAGCCTCGACGGCACCGGCCCGGCGGCCGCGTTCGTCGCCGGGGCCGCGGCCCTGCTGCGCGCCGAGTACCCCCGGTTGCGCCCCGGGGAGGTCGCCGACGTGCTGACCTCGTCCGCGCAAGCGGGCGCCGAGGGCCGGGGAGCCGCGGGTTACGGCGCCGGCGTGCTCGACGTCGCGGCCGCCGTAAAGGAGGGCGCGGCCGCGATGCAGGGCGAGCCGCTGATCGACCCGGGCCTGGCAGGGTCCGCCGAACAGGAGTCGGCCGTGCCCGTCTGGGCGTTGTGGAGCGGCGGCACACTGCTGGCCGTGCTCGGCGCCGCCGGGTGCGTGCTGGTGTGGCGCCGCGCCACCGCCAACCCCTACGGCCTGCCCTCCCGGGAGCCCGAACGGGCTCGCGCCGAGACCCGCACCCGCTCTCCCGCAGGCGGCGGCGCCGGGGAACCCCGCCGCGCGGCCACCGGGCACCGGCGCGCCGGCCGCCGGCGGCGCTGAACCGAAACGCCCGCGGTGCGGGGGATCGAGCGCCCGAGCCCGTTGCGGCGACGCCGTTCGGTGACCGAACGCGGCCTCAACGTGACCGCTGAGCAGGCGTTTTCCCCGGTATGAGGCTTGACGAAGGGCGCCGGGCGTAGAACTCTGGCCAGATGTCCCCCAACGAGGTCCCTGATCGATCGCCCGATGCCGCCCGACCGCTGCCGTCGCGTCGGGGAGGCGGCGGTACCGAACAGCCGACGGGAGCGACCGCGCCGCCGCCGCATTTCATCGACGGCCGCGTCGTGATCGTCGACGCCGACCCCAAGTGGCCGTACCTGTACCAGCGCGAGGCCGACCGCATTCGCGAGTCGCTCGGCGCTGCGGCCCTGGCGGTGGAGCACGTCGGTTCCACCGCGGTCGCCGACCTGGCGGCCAAGCCGTGCGTCGACGTGCTGCTAACGGTGGCCGACCCCGCGGACGAGGACTCCTACCTGCCGCCGCTGGAGCAGGCGGGCTACGCGCCGGCGCACCGCGAGCCCGACCTGGCGGGCCACCGCGTGCTGCGCGGACCCGACGTGAACACGAACGTGCACGTCTTCGCGCCCGGCGCGGCGGAGGCCGAGCGCCTGCTGCTGTTCCGCGACCGGCTGCGCGCCGACGCGGCCGAGCGCGGCCTCTACGAGCGCACCAAGCGCCGGCTGGCGCAGCGCACCTGGGACAGCATCCAGCAGTACTCCGACGCCAAGTCCGAGGTCGTCGAGCAGATCCTCGCCCGAGCCCGCGAGACCCAGCCCGCCGCGGCGGAGTAGCCACGGGAAGGCCCGAGGCGCGACCCGGTGGCGCGCCTGGGGCCGACCCGGTCCCGCCTCCCCGGCGACCGGTCTACTTCAACGCCCGCAGCTGGTCCTCGAACCAGCGGCGGGGCGGCAGCGCCGTGGCGCTCTCCACCAGCCGTTCGCAGCGGGCGCGGCGCTCGTCGTCGTCCATCTCCAGCGCCGTGCGCAGCGCCCGCGCGGTCTCGCTCACGTCGTAGGGGTTGACCAGCAGCGCGTCGGCGCCGAGCTCGTCGGCCGCCCCGGCCTCGCTGGAGAGCACGAGCGCGCACCCGTCGTCGGAGAGCGCGGGGGCCTCCTTGGCGACCAGGTTCATGCCGTCGCGGATCGGGTTGATCAGCAGCACGTCGGCCATGCGGTAGGCCGCCAGCGAGCGCGGGAAGTCGTCGTTGACCTCCAGCACCAGCGGGGTCCACGAGGACGTGCCGAACTCCTGGTTGATCTCCTTGGCCACCCGCTGGACCTGCTCGGTGTACTCGCGATACTCCGGCACGTCGCCGCGGCTGGGGTAGGCGAAGGCCAGGTGGGTGACGCGCCCGTGCCACTCGGGGTGCTCGCGCAGCAGCTCGCGGAACGCCTCCAGGCCGCGCACGATGTTCTTGGACAGTTCGGTGCGGTCGACGCGGACGATGAGCTTGCGGTCGCCCACGCGCTCGCGCAGCGCCGTGCGCCACTCGTCGACGTCGGCGGCGCCGGCCCGCGAGCGCAGGCTCTCGGCGTCGGCCCCCAGGGCGTGCACGCCCACGTCGATCACCCGGCCGCCGAACTCCACCGTGCGCCGCGCCCAGTCGACGTCCACCCGCAGGAAGACCTCGCAGCAGCGCAGGAAGGCGTCGGCCCAGCGCCGGCTGAGGAATCCCAGGTGGTCGGCGCCGAGCATGCCTTCCAGCAGCTCGCGGCCGATCTCGGCGGGCAGCATCCGGAAGTACTCCGGCGGCGCCCAGGGGGTGTGCGAGAAGTGCGCGATCCGCAGGTCGGGCCGGCGCCCGCGGAGCATGCGCGGCACCAGCGCGAGGTGGTAGTCCTGCACCGCCACGCGCGCGTTGTCGGCCGACCCGGTCAGCAGGGCCTCGGCGAAGGCGGCGTTGTAGGCGCGGAAGTCCTCCCACTCGGCGCGGAAAGCGGAGTCGAAGCGGGGCTTGTTGGGGGTGTCGTAGAGCATGTGGTGCACGAACCACAGCGTCGAGTTGGCCACGCGGGTGTAGGCGTTGCCGAAGGTCTCCGGGGGGATGTCGAGCATCCGCACCCGCATCCCGCCCAAGTCGAAGCCCGCCAGGTCCAGGCGCGCCTCGGGGGCGTTGGCGGCGGCGGTGCGGTCGGCGTCGGAAAGCGCGGCGCACACCCATAGCGTGTCGGTGGTGGCCGCCGCGGAGCTCAGTCCGGATACCAGTCCGCCCCCGCCGCGGCGGTAGTCGAGGGAGCCGTCTTCGTTGATCGAGAAGGACACGGGTCCCCTGTTGGAAGCGACGAGGATCTGTGCCTTGTCCACCTGATCGCCCACCTCTCACCTTGATTAACCCGGACTTGCGCCGAAGTTTCATTGCACTACACCGGCGCGGCTGACAACAGGGCCCGCTGCGCAAGGTGTCATAGGTCTCGCCTGCCGCACGCGCGCGCAAACCCCTTCCGGCGCGGGCGTCGCGGGCCGCGCGGGCGGGCCTCGGTGCCGGGGCGCGCGGCAGGTGCACGCGTGCGCCCCGCTACCCCGTGGCGCCTCCCTCAGCCGTGTTACCCGGATCACCCTCCATGGAAAAACGGACGAACCGTGGGCTAGAGTGTGCTTCGGATTCGGCTGTGCCCCCGGAGTCGAAGCACGGATCCACGACAAACAACTTCACATTGCTCATCCAGAGGGGTGGAGGGACCGGCCCTGCGAAGCCCCGGCAACCATCTCGGCTTGCGCTGTCGCGATCCTGCGAGGCGGCCGAGGCAGGTGCCAACTCCGGCCTGGGGCCAGATCGGTCCGACAGGAAAGATGAGGGGAGACGCCTCGCATGGCGATTACCGCCACCGAAACGGAGACCACCGCCCCCGGCGCCTTCGGCCCGGCCGCCGCGCTGTCGTGCCGCGAATGCGGTGAGCGCTACGACCTCGCACCGCGCTTCGCCTGCGAGTTCTGTTTCGGACCTCTTGAGGTGGCCTACGAGTTCGGCTCGGTCACCCGCGAGGCCATCCAGAGCGGTCCGAACAACATCTGGCGCTACGCCGGCCTGCTGCCCGTTCCGGGCAACGTCGCCGAGCTGCCCAACATGAACCCCGGTCTGACTCCGCTGGTGCGGGCCGACCGGCTCGCCGCCGAACTGGGCATGCGGTCGCTGCACGTCAAGGACGACTCCGCCAACCCCACCCACTCCTTCAAGGACCGGGTGGTGGCAATGGCCGTCGAGGCGGCCCGCACCTTCGGATTCCGCACTCTCTCCTGCTCCTCCACCGGCAACCTGGCCGGCGCCGTGGGCGCCGCCTCGGCCCGCGCCGGGTTCCGCTCCTGCGTGTTCATCCCGGCCGGCCTGGAGGAGGGCAAGATCGTCATGGCGGCCGTCTACGGCGGCCAGGTGGTGGCCATCGACGGCTCCTACGACGACGTCAACCGCTTCTGCTCCGAGCTCATCGGCGACCCGGCCGGCGAGGACTGGGGCTTCGTCAACGTCAACCTGCGCCCGTACTACGCCGAGGGCTCCAAGACCCTGGCCTACGAGATCGCCGAGCAGCTGGGCTGGAAGCTGCCCGAGCAGATCATCGTGCCCATCGCTTCGGGCTCCCAGCTCACCAAGATCGACAAGGGCTTCCGCGAGCTGGTCGAGCTGAGCCTGGTCGAGGACCGCCCGTACAAGGTGTTCGGCGCCCAGGCCACGGGCTGCTCGCCGGTGGCCGCCGCCTACGAGGAAGGCCACGACGTCATCCAGCCCGTCAAGCCCGACACCATCGCCAAGTCGCTGGCGATCGGCAACCCGGCCGACGGGCCCTACGTGCTCGACGTCTGCCGCCGCACCGGCGGCGCGGTCGCCCGCGTCGACGACGCTGCGGTGGTCGACTCCATCTCGCTGCTGGCCCGCACCGAAGGCGTCTTCGCCGAGACCGCCGGCGGGGTCACCACCGGCGTGCTGCGCAAGCTGCTCGACGAAGGCTCGCTCGACCCCGCCGCCGAGACCGTAGTGCTCAACACCGGCGACGGCCTGAAGACTCTGAACGCCGTCGAAGCGGGTGTCACCGCCACCATCAAGCCGTCCCTGGATGTGTTCAAGGAGGCCGGGCTGTTCTGAGCCGAGCCCCCAGGCCCCCGTCCCACGGTCCGGCCGAGCCCGGCGGCGCGCGCCGGGGTACGCCGGCCCGCGAGCAAGTCAAGGAGATTCCGCAGTCATGAGCGTCAGTGTCCGAGTCCCGACCATCCTGCGCACCTACACCAAGGACGCGGCCGAGGTGAGCGCCGAAGGCGAAACCGTGCAAGCTGTGCTGGCCGACCTCGATGCCAACTACCCCGGCATCCGGGGGCGCATCGTCGACGACAACGGCAAGATCCGCCGCTTCGTCAACGTCTACGTCGGCGACGAGGACGTGCGTTTCGCCCAGGGGGTGGACACGCCGACCGAGGCGGGCACCCAGGTCTCCATCATCCCCGCGGTGGCCGGAGGCTGCTGAGCCGCCGACCGCGCATTCGCACCGGGCCCGCGTCCCGCCGCCCGGCGGGGCGCGGGCCCTGCTGCTGCGAAGGCGGCCGCGACCGCGGTGAGCCGTCGTTGACCTGGGGGTGACTCCACGGCGAACTCTGCCGAGAGGCATTTGCACTCGCATAGGGAGAGTGCTAAAAAGGGGTTCGCTGGCACTCTGCGAACCTGAGTGCTAACCCCTGGTTCGAGGCGATGAGGCCGCGGACTCCGGCAGAGGGGTTGCCGGATCCGCCGCGGCCGTCCGTCGCGGGCATCGGCTCGTACCTTCGCGTATCAGCCCGGTCTCGGGAGGACAAGAAGTCTATGGCAGCCAAACTCATCGCGTTCGACGAGGAGGCCCGTCGCGGCCTCGAGCGCGGCATGAACACGCTTGCTGACGCCGTCAAGGTGACGCTGGGCCCCAAGGGCCGCAACGTCGTCCTGGAGAAGAAGTGGGGCGCCCCCACCATCACCAACGACGGTGTCTCCATCGCCAAGGAGATCGAGCTCGAGGACCCGTGGGAGAAGATCGGGGCCGAGCTCGTCAAGGAGGTCGCCAAGAAGACCGACGACGTCGCCGGTGACGGCACCACCACCGCCACCGTGCTCGCCCAGGCCATGGTGCGCGAGGGCCTGCGCAACGTCGCGGCCGGCGCCAACCCGGTCGGCCTGAAGCGGGGCATCGAAGCCGCGGTCACCCGCATCAGCGAGGAGCTGGCCAACCTCTCCAAGGAGGTCGAGACCAAGGAGCAGATCGCCTCCACGGCCTCCATCTCCGCCGGCGACAGCCAGATCGGCGACGCCATCGCCGAGGCCATGGACAAGGTCGGCAAGGAAGGCGTCATCACCGTCGAGGAGGGGCAGACCTTCGGGCTGGAGCTGGAGCTCGCCGAGGGCATGCGCTTCGACAAGGGCTACGTCTCGCCCTACTTCGCCACCGACCTGGAGCGGATGGAGACGGTCCTGGAGGACCCCTACATCCTCATCGCCAACCAGAAGATCTCGAACAACAACGAGTTCCTTCCGGTCGTCGAGAAGGTCCTGCAGGCCGGCCGTCCGCTGATGGTCATCGCCGAGGACCTCGAAGGCGGCGCGCTGCAGACCCTCGTGGTCAACAAGATCCGCGGCAACTTCAAGTCCGTGGCCGTCAAGGCGCCGGGCTTCGGCGACCGCCGCAAGGCCCAGCTTGAGGACATCGCCGTCCTGACCGGCGGCCAGGTCATCACCGAAGAGGTGGGCCTGAAGCTGGAGAACACCGAGCTGGACATGCTCGGCCGCGCCCGCAAGGTGGTCGTCACCAAGGACGAGACCACCATCGTGGACGGCAACGGCGACGCCGAGACCATCTCCGGCCGGGTCAACGAGATCCGCAACGAGATCGAGCGCACCGACTCCGACTACGACCGCGAGAAGCTGCAGGAGCGCCTGGCCCGCCTGGCCGGCGGTGTCGCGGTCATCAAGGCCGGTGCCGCCACCGAGGTCGAGCTCAAGGAGCGCAAGCACCGCATCGAGGACGCGGTGCGCAACGCCAAGGCCGCCGTCGAGGAGGGCATCCTGCCCGGCGGTGGTGTGGCACTGCTGCAGGCGGGCGTCCCGGCCTTCGAGAAGCTGGACCTGAAGGGCGACGAGTCCATCGGCGCCGACATCGTCCGCCGCGCCATCGAGGAGCCGCTGAAGCAGATCGCGATCAACTCCGGTCTTGAGGGCGGCGTCGTCGCGGAGAAGGTGCGCAACCTGGAGGCCGGCGTCGGGCTGAACGCCGCCACGGGCGAGTACACCGACCTGTTCAAGGACGGCGTCATCGACCCGACCAAGGTCACCCGCTCCGCGCTGCAGAACGCGGGCTCCATCGCCGGTCTGTTCCTGACGACCGAGGCCGTCATCGCCGAGAAGCCGGAGAAGGCCGGCGCCGGCGCCGGTGCGGACGCCGGGGGCATGGGCGGCATGGACTTCTAAGACCTCTCCCCGAGAGGTCGGCGAGTCCGGTACGCGAACTCCAGCTACCTGCGACGATCGGGCGGTCCCCGCAACGGGGGCCGCCCGATTCGCTTGTGCGGCACCCCGCCGTCGGCACCGCGGCGCCGGATCGGCAGCCTTAGCCGCCCGCCGCTGCGGTCCCGCTTCGCCGATCCCCGCGAGCAGCGGCCCTGCCGCGGGCTGCGGCGGTGATAGCGTCGGACCCGCCTGCGCGGACCGCCCGATGTGCCGCGACGGAGGCGTTGCGACCAGCACAGGAGACTCGATGAGCGCACCTCGCATCCGGCCCGACGAACCCCTGGTGGCACTCGACCTGGTCGAGGAGGCCACCGCCCGCCTGCTGCGCACCGCATCGGATGTCCGCCCCGACCAGATCAGCGACGCCTCGCTGCTGCCCGGCTGGACGCGCGGTCATGTGCTGGCCCACGTCTCGCGCAACGCCGAGGCCGTGGTCCGCGTGCTGGAGGGCGCCGCCGAAGGCCGCCACGCCGACATGTACGCCAGTGCCGAGGTCCGCGACCAGGACATCGAGGACGGCGCCGGGCGCATGCCCGAGGACCAGGCCGCCGACATCAAGGACACGGCCGAGCGGCTTGCCGCGGTCGCCCGCGGGCTGCCCGAGGACGCCTGGTCCTTCCAGATCACGCACCGCACCGGGCGCGTCTTCCCCGCCGCGCGCATTCCGTGGATGCGTCTGGGCGAGGTGGAGTACCACCACGTCGACCTCGACCTCGGCTACGGTCCGGGCGATTGGCCCGCCGAGTTCGTCGCCGTCGAGGTCACGACGCTGACCGACCGCTTCGCCGCCACCGAAGACCTCCCGCCCGTCCTGCTGCGCGACGCGCAGTCCGGCACCGAGTACCGCATCGGCGCCGCCGCCGGCCCCCCGCTGACCGCGGAAGCCCCGGCCCACGACCTCCTCGCCTGGCTGTCCGGCCGCGCCGACGGCGCCCGCCTCACCGTCCACCGCGGCGGCACGCCGGTGGAGGACCCCGCGTCGGTACTGCCCACCCTCCCGGCCCTGGCCTGAGCCCGCTCCGCCCACTCGCCCAGAGCACCGGCGCCGAAACGACCGGTCCCGGGCCAGTCGGCTGCGAGTCGGCGGCCGATGCGTCCGCTGGCGGACCACCGTCCTCGCCGCCGCTTCTCCCTGCGACCACCCGTTACCCGTCAGGTCGCAAGGCCGCGCAGCGGAGGCGGCCTGCCGTCGCCATGTCCGCGGCAGGTTCGGCCAAGCCCCATCGGCGATCTGCGGCACAGGGCCCGGAACCGCGCTCAGTCCGCCTCGGCGGTCCTGGCCCGCCTCACCGGTCGCCGACCGGGCGGGCTGCGGGCCGTGCCCGGCTGAGGATGGCACCGCGGCGAACGTGCGATCCACGGAATGGGCCTCGCCGTACCCCTCCAGGGAGGTGGCCGTACCGCGGAATGGGAATGGTGGGATGAACCGGTTTACCTGGAGCCGGGGAAAGCGGCTCCGGTGACACTCTGTATTTCTGGGCTGTGTCGTGTCGGCGGGTTGTCGGATTCTTCCTGGTGAGGCGGAGGGAATGGGGCTTCAGGGGCGGTCGGTATCCGGTATTCCGAGGATTCCCGGAATGGAGGCGGGCGTCGGCGGCTCCTCGTCACGCCGACGGGCGGGCGTCGGCGGTCTGCGGCGCTTCGAACAGGTCGGCCGCCGTCTCGACGAAGAGCTCGACGGCGGGCTCCGCGGGTCCCTGCGGCCAGGCGAGCACGGCGGAGAACGGGTCGGCGTCGGCCACCGGCACGTAGGCGACGTCGACGCGCGGGTTGCGCTCGGCCATGTGGCGCGGCAGCAGGGCGACCGCCTGGCCCAGCGCGATCACCTCGATGAGCTGCGACATGTCGTAGACGGACGGCCCCGGCCGACCGCCGCCGTCGACATCGGCCGCCGTGTCCAGGCCGGTCCAGTACCGGCGGGCCTGCCCCGAGACTCCGGGCCAGACGGGGAACGCCTCACCGGCCAGGTCGCGGCAGCGCAGCAGCCCGCGCCGGGCCAGCCGGTGGCCGGCCGGGAGAGCGGCGACCCGCTCCTCCGACCACAGGGGGCGGATCTCCAGCCCGGCGTCGGCGTAGGGAGTGCTCAGCACCGCGAGGTCTGCGCGCCCGCTGCGGACCGCATCGTCCTGGCTGCCGCAGCCGCTGACGGCGATATCCGCCTCGCAGGCGTCCGGCAGGGCCGCGTAGGTCTCGATGATCCGCCGCAGCAACTGGATGCCGAGCCCCGGAGCCGCGGTCACGGTCAGCCGCTCGGCCCCCTCTGCGGCGCGCCGCGTGCGGTGCGCCGCAGCCGAAGCGACCTCCAGCACCTTCAGCGCCTCGTCGCGCAGTGTGCTGCCGGCGGCGGTGAGCCGCAGGGCGTTGCGTTCCCGAAGGAAGAGCGGGCCGCCCAGGCGCCGCTCCATCCGCCGGACGGCCCGCGAGAGCGGAGGCTGCGATATCCCCAGGCGCTCGGCGGCGCGGGAGAAATTGAGCTCGTCGGAGACGGCTAAGAAGTAGCGCAATTCCCGCAGGTCGAAGTCTTCCATACCCATAGGGTATAACGTCCATAGCAATCGGTATTTCCGCGGGCGGCGTTCGAACTGGTCTGCTGGGATAGGGCCGCTGACTGAGGAGAACCGATGAAATACCTGGTACGTTCGGACGCCGTTCTGACTGATGCGGTGTTCCTGGTGGTGCGCATCTGCATCGGGGCGGTCTTCATCGCCCACGGCTGGGACAAGGTCGTCAACCAGGGTGTGGCGCAGGTGGCGCCCGGCCTGGGCGAGATGGGAATCCCTCTCCCCGAGTTGAGCGCGGTCTTTCTGGCCTACGGCGAGCTGATCGGCGGTGCGCTGGTGCTGCTGGGCCTGGTGACGCGGGTCGGGGCGGCCGTTCTCGCGGTGAACATGGTCGGCGCCTGGGTGTTCGTGCACAGCGGCGCCGGGCTGATGCAGCAGAACGGCGGCTTCGAGTACGTCATGGTGCTGGCGGCGATCAATCTGCTGCTGATCGCGCACGGTCCGGGCCGTTTCAGCGTGGACGGCGTGCTCGCGGACCGGCTCGGCGGTGGGAGCGCCGCCGGAGCCGAGCGCACGCGCCGCGTCGCCGATTCACCGGCGGGCGCCCCGAAGTAGCTGACGCAAGTCCCGAACGGCGCCGATGCCGCGCACGGCCGTCGGCGGACAGGCGGTGCCCGGGCCCATCCCCAGGGTGTTCTTCGCCGACCGTGTTCCGCGTCCGCACTCGTCGCCGTACGTGTCCGTGCCGGAGCCCTCGGCGACCCGCCGGTGCGAACGGCTGGGGACGCGATCGCCGGCCGGGCGCGCCCGGCCGCCGAGCGGGCGCCCGTCGGCCTGTGCTTCGGAATGCGCCGCGGTTCGCGGTGTTGCAACGGGCGTGAACTCTTCGCTCGCACCGCAGCGCCGCCTCCGCGGCGTCCGGCTCTCCGTCCTGGACCGCTCCAGCGTCCGCGGCGACCAGGACCCCGCGGCGGCGCTGCGCGACACGGTGGACTTCGCCCGTAGCATCGAAGACCTCGGCTATCACCGCTTCTGGGTGGCCGAGCACCACAGCGTTCCCGGTGTCGCGGGCTCCGCGCCGACCGTGCTGGCCGCCGCCGTCGCCGCGGCCACCTCCCGCATCCGGGTCGGCACCGGCGGCGTAATGCTGCCCAACCACCAGCCGCTCGTCGTCGCCGAGCAGTTCGGCGTCCTCGACGCGCTGTATCCCGGGCGCATCGACATGGGCTTGGGACGCTCGCTGGCCTTCACCGCCGGAATCCGGCGCGCGCTGGAACGGGACAAACGGGCCGCGGACGACTTCCCCGACCAGCTGGCGCGGCTGCTCGGCTTCATCGGCGGCGACCAGACCGACGACCCCGGAGTCCACGCGATCCCCGGGGAGGGCGGCGCGGTCGCGCCGTTCCTGCTGGCCACCGGAGAGGGCTCGGTGATCGCGGCCGAAGCTGGACTTCCGCTGGTCATCGCGCCTATCGCGGGATTCGACCGGATGACCGAGCTGATCGAGCGCTACCGCGAGCGCTTCCGCCCCTCCCGCTGGGCCGAGCGCCCCTACACGGTGGTCTCGGCGACCGTGGCGGCGGCCGCCACCGCCGCCGAGGCGTACCGGCTGCTGGTCCCCGAAGCGTGGTCCTACGCCTACGCGCGCACCCACGCGGAGTTCCCGCCGCTGCGCCCGGCCGAGGAGATCCTCGCCCGGGACATGACCGAGCGGGAGCGGGCGCGCTTCGACGAGGCGCTCAGCGGTCATGTCCACGGCACCGGGGACCAGGTCGCCGACGAGTTGGGCTCGCTGGTGGATCGCACCGGGGCCGACGAGGTGCTGGTCACCCTGAGCACCTACGACCGTGCCGCGATGCTCGACTCCTACGCCCGTCTGGCCCGCCTGACAGGGGCGGCCCCGGCCGCCGGCGGCGGCGCCGGTCGGGCGGGCCGCACAGCGGCGCAGGCGAGCGGGCGCTGACCCTCAGTCGACCTCGCCGCGCCGGTGCAGTTCGTCCAGGACGCGGCGGACCGCGGGAGCGCAGCGGTCGCGCTCGCCTCCGGTCAGCCAGGCCAGTTCGGCGATCTCCGCCGCCGCGGCGGGCTCGCCCGTGTGCTCGGCGGTGTAGCAGGCCAGCCGCACCCGCGTGCCTTCCGGGTAGCCGTCGGCGGCCTCGTCGACGACGGCGAACGGCCGCAGCGTGGCGGGGCGCAGTTCCACCCCGACCTCCTCGCGCGCCTCCCGCACCACGGCGGCCTCGTCGCTCTCACCGGGTTCGCGCTTGCCGCCCGGCAGGTAGTAGAGGCCGCGCCCGTGTGTCCGCACGCACAGCAGCCGCCGACCGCTGACGTGCACCCAGGCGAGCGCGTCGACCACGCGCTCCGCGGCGGCCTCCGCCGCGTCGGACGAGGCCCCGGTTTCGGGTGATGGCATGGCTTTGAGCCTAGAACGCTCACGGCGGTCGGGCGCCGCCGGGGGCGGTCACCCGCGTGCCGCGGCTGTCCGGCCCCGGCGGCTAACCGAGTCGGTTCAGCTGCTCGCGGTCCTCCTCGCCGAACCTCTCCTCCAGCTCCTCGGGCGAGGCGTCGACGTCGATACGGGAGACCGGCATGCCGCGGGCCGTCTCGATGGCTCCCAGCCGGCGCATCGCGCGGTCGGCCGCGTAGTCGGTCAGCTCCCTGTCGGAGAGCATGTACCACTTCTCGTCCTCGCTGGGTTCCGGCTCGTTGCTGCGCTGTACGACCGCGGTGACGTGCGGGAGCAGCTCGTTCAGCCGTTCGGAGACGACCTCCCAGTTGCGGGCGTCGGCGGCCACGTGGCGCCGGCAGGTGAAGGTGCCCCAGGCCATGTGCCTGCGCTCGTCGTCGCCGATGCGCTTGATGATCTCCCGCATGCCCGGGAAGATCCCGCGGGCGGTGCAGATGTGGTTCCAGGCGTGGTAGCCGGTCAGCGCCAGGGAGCCTTCGATGATGTGGTTGTAGGTGACCGAGGCGCGCACCTGGTTGCGCGGGCTCGGGTCCTCGGCCAGCGCGTTCAGCGCCGCCGGAAGCTCGGAGTAGAACAGGGCGCGGTAGCCGGGGTTGCCGTCGACGTGGGCGTGCAGGTCGTCGGTGATGCCGACCGCGTCAAGCCACATCCGGAACACCTGGACGTGCTTGGCCTCCTCGAACGCGAACTGCGTCAGATACATCTCGTCGCCCAGGCGGCCTTCGGCGGCCATGGCACGGATGAAGGGCTGGATGTCCTCGGTGACCGCCTCTTCACCGGCGACGAACAGCGCGCACAGCCGCATGATGCGGAAGCGGGCCTCCTCGCCCAGCTCCCGCCAGTCCTCGGCGTCGCGGCTCATGTCGATGTCGTCCGGGTTCCAGAACTTGGCGTTGCCCTTGGCGAACAACCGCAGGGGGAAGGAGTCCCAGTTGAGGCCTTCGGCGCGCAGCGAGTGGAAGCCGTGGCGCTGTTCGGGGGGCGAGGCGGGGGCGGCGGAGTCGGCGACGTCGGTCATGGGGGCACCTCCGGTGTCGTGTCGCCACCCATCATTGGACTCGGAGTGCTTTCGTGTAAAGCGGATGTCGCCGGGGCGTGCACGGAATGCGCCGCCGGGTTGCGCGAAGCGGCGGCGTCCCGGGGAGCGCCGCGCCGCGGACCGCGATACGGTCATAGAAGCCTTCCGCGGCAGCACCTCGTGCGCCGAAGGCAGTCGCGGGGTTCCGCATCCGGACCGCGGTGGGCGCTCCGCCTGATCATCCGTGCATTCGCGCCAACCGGGAGACTACGTGTTCTGCGGCGATCCGGGCAGTTCCGGCTACGCGTCCTGTGCCGAACAGGAGGGCCTGTTCGTGATCGCGTCGCTGATTCCGGCGATGCTCGCGCTGGTCCTCATGGCTGCCGCCTTCGCCACACCCGCGGTGCGCCGCAACCCCACACTGCGCACGCAGACCCTCGGCTACTCGCTGATCGCCTGGTGTGTGGCCGGCTCCACCATGGTGCTGGGGGCACTGCCGCCGCTATAGCGGAGCCCGGGCCCGGACGCGGCCGCCCCCCGGCGTGCCGCCCGCCCGGCGGCACAGCGAGCTCAGAGTTCGTCGCCCGCGAATACGTCGTCGGCGTCGGCGATGCGGTAGGCGTAGCCCTGCTCGGCCAGGAACCGCTGCCGGTGCGCGGCGAACTCCTGGTCGACGGTGTCGCGGGCGGTCACCGCGTAGAACCGGGCGCTGCGGGAGTCGGACTTGGGCCGCAGCAGCCGGCCCAGCCGCTGCGCCTCCTCCTGGCGCGACCCGAAGGACCCCGAGACCTGGATGGCCACCCCCGCCTCGGGCAGGTCGATGGAGAAGTTGGCGACCTTGGAGACCACCAGGGTGCCCAGTTCGCCCGAGCGGAACGCCTCGAACAGCCGCTCACGCTCCTTGACGCGGGTCTCGCCCTTGATCACCGGCGCGTCGAGCGCATCGCCCAGTTCGTCCAGCTGCTCGATGTAGGACCCGATGATCAGCACCTGCTCGTCCTCGTGGCGGCGCACCAGCTCGCGCACCACCTCGGACTTGGCCGCCGAGGAGGCGCAGAAGCGGTAGCGGTCCTCGGGCTCGGCGGTGGCGTAGGCCAGCCGTTCGGAGTCGGAGAGGTTGACGCGCACCTCCACGCAGTCCGCGGGCGCGATCCAGCCCTGGTTCTCCATCTCCTTCCACGGCGCGTCGTAGCGCTTCGGGCCGATGAGGGAGAACACGTCGCCCTCGCGGCCGTCCTCGCGTACCAGGGTCGCCGTCAGCCCCAGGCGGCGGCGGGCCTGCAGGTCCGCCGTCATGCGGAAGACGGGGGCGGGCAGCAGGTGCACCTCGTCGTAGACGATCAGCCCCCAGTCGCGCGCCTCGAACAGCTCCAGATGGCTGTGCACGCCCTTCTTCCGGGCCGCCATGACCTGGTAGGTGGCGATGGTGACGGGGCGGATGTCCTTGCGGGTGCCGGAGTACTCGCCGATCTCCTCCTCGGTGAGGGTGGTGCGGCGCAGCAGCTCGTTCCGCCACTGGTGGACCGCGACCGTGTTGGTGACCAGGATCAGCGTGGTAGTCCTGGCCAGCGCCATCGCCGCCGCCCCGACGATGGTCTTGCCGGCTCCGCACGGCAGCACCACCACGCCCGAACCGCCGGAGTAGAAGCTGTCGGCCGCTTCGCGCTGGTAGCCGCGCAGCTCCCAGTCGCCTTCGGCCAGGTCGATCGCGTGCGCCTCGCCGTCGACGTAGCCCGCGTAGTCCTCGGCCGGCCAGCCGAGTTTGAGCAGTGCCTGCTTGAGGTTGCCGCGCTCGCTGGGATGCACGGCGACCGTGTCCTCGTCGAGCCGCTCGCCGAGCATGCCCTTGATCTTCTTGGCGCGGACGACCTCTTCCAGCACGGCCGTGTCCAGCGCGTGCAGCACCAGGCCGTGGATGGGGTGGGCCTGCAGCCGCAGGCGGCCGTATCGGTCCATCGTCTCGGCGATGTCGACCAGCAGCGAGTGCGGCACGGGGAAGCGGGAGTAGTTGATGAAGGCGTCGACGACCTGCTCGGCGTCGTGCCCGGCGGCGCGCGCGTTCCACAGCGCCAGCGGGGTCACCCGGTAGGTGTGCACGTGCTCGGGCGCGCGCTCCAACTCGGCGAACGGCGCGATGGCGCGGCGGCACTCGTCGGCCAGTTCGTGGTCGACTTCCAGCAGCAGGGTCTTGTCGGACTGGACGATCAGGCAGGACACACGTACCTCGCAGCAGGGGTCTCGGCGGCGGTCGCCCCGGGGACGCGCCACGGCATGCAACGCCGGAGCGGCCGGTGATATGCCCGGGGCCGCGCCACCGCTCACAACCATACGCGCGGACGGCGGAGAAGGCCCGGGTCGAAAGAACCGGCGAGGCGGCCGATCCGGCGGCGCTCGGGGCCCGATCCGCGAACGGCCGGGCGTCCGGGCGGCTGGAGCGGGACCTAGGTGACGGCCAGGACCACCATGACGGCCGCGACCAGGATCACGCCCATCAGCAGCAGGTAGCCCAGGATGCACGCCCAGGTGTAGCGGATGAAGCGCTCTACCTCCATCGGCTCGCTGGTGCGGGTGAGCGCCACGATGCCGAAGGCGATGGCGGGGACGTTCACCAGCAGCATCAGCACCGGGAAGCCCATCACCAGGAACAGCAGCGGGCACAGCAGCGTCGCCACCGCGCACAGCAGGGCCGCCACGGCGCTGCCGACGCGTGCGGGGGGCCCGGACGGCGGGGGGAACCGCGGCGCGGGAGCGGGCATCCCGGCCGGGACGGCACCCGTGCTGTGCACAGGACGGTGGAAACCGGGACCCGCGTGGCTGGAGGGCCCCGGAGAACCGGGCTGCGCATACCCGGCGAGCGGCGGCTGCGCGTGCTGCGGGGTCGGCGATGCAAGGGGGGAATCCGCGGCGGGCCCGTGGTGCGGGTGGGAGGGCGCGGAATACCGGTCGAGGCCGGTGGCCGGCTCGTTCTCCCAATAGGAGGTCTTCGGACTCCAGGATTCGCTCATCGGTTCCCGCCTTTCGTGCTCGCCCCGGTGCGCCGGGCCGCCACACCGCCGGGGGCGGCCGGGCCCGGCTCGCCGTCGCAAGACCCGATCCTGCCACCAGCGTAGTGTGCGCACGGGCCCGCGTGGCAAGCGCGCCCGGTGCCGCGGCACCGGGGCCCGCGGACTCAGTAGGGGACCACCACGCCCTCGAACAGCGATCCCGCCTGAGTGAACAGCCACAGGGTCGACACCAGCATCACGAAGAACATCACCGCGGCCGCGCCCAGGCTGTACCAGGAGTAGCGGGTGAGGGTCTCGGCCTCGACGTACCTGCCCTGGTCGCGCTTGTGGCCCGCGCGCACGGCGAAGACGATGCCGATGACTCCGAAGATCCAGTTGAAGCAGCACAGGAACGTCAGTGCGTGCAGGACCAGCGCCATCATCGGACTGCCGGCTGCTCCCGCGGGCGGTGCCTGGGGCTCATCGCCGTCGGCCCCGCCGCGCCGCGCGTCCCGCTCCGCTCCCGCGTCCTCGCGGCTTCGCTCGCGGGGGCCGGGTTCGCGCGGAGGGGTGTCGCGGGGGCCGGGTTCGCGGTGACCGGTCCCGCGGCGGCCGCGCGGCGGCTCGTCGCTCGGCGAGGAAGCGCCGGGCGGCAGCGACTGGTTGCTCATGGGGGTTCGCCATCCTCCTCCGGCCGCTCGGCCGATCCGCGGGCGTTCTACACGTCGGTCCGGACACCCTCTCGCGCCGGATGCCCGTCCGTCCCAGCAGCAATCTAGCCCGAATCCCCGCCGATAGGCCCGTCCCGTGCCCATTGCGGCTCCTCGGCCGGTGCCCGCCTCGCCTGCCGGCATTCGCGCCGGTGACGCTCAGTCCTCGTTGAGCCGCTGTAGCGGCTTGACGACGGGGCGTCCGAAGATGAGTTGGGTGTGGCAGTGCGCGACTTGCGTACGGCTCCCATCCACTACGCCGACTTGCCCTTGGCCTTGCCCCCGGCCGGGCGGCGGGCTGAAGGATGGGGAGCAGCGGGCACCGGAGACGGGGCGGGCCGAGGCCCGCGGTCGAGGGAGCGGGGCCCACCGGTGGCGGTGCGCCGAGCCGGGGCGGGTCGGGTCTGCTGGGCGGCCTTGTCGGTCTGCCGGGAAGCGGGTGACCTGGAGAAAAAGCGGCGGCGACGGCGGCAGCGGGGCCGGGCCTGTGGTTGTCGGTTCGGGTGCTCGCCGGTGGCCCATTCGACGAGGCGGCAGCGGTTGGCTGTGCGGCCTTGTGACCTGCCGGACGGCGGGCGGCCTCACGGAAAAGCGGCGGCGACGGCGGCAGCGGGGCCGGGCCCGCGGTCACCGGGTCGGGTGCTCGCCGGTGGCGGTTGCGGCGGGGGCGGCTCGGGGTGGCGCCCTCGCCCAACGCACCGGGTGCCCGCCGGTGGCGCGCCCGGCGGGGCAGCGGGGGCGGCGTTCGGCCGCCGCAGGCCGGTCGGTGCATCCAACGCGTGGCTTTTGCCAAATTCCGGCCGCTGTCTGGTTAAGACCCTGCGTTGGGCGGCACCGGCGCGGCTTCTCCCGTCTATCGTGAACTTATGGTCGCTGGAAAGCGCATTCCGCCGGTCATAATTTCGCGATCATCGCCGGGTGAACCGGCATACCGGACATACCGGCGCCGGTTGGCCGACGTGGTGTCGCCGTGTTGTGGCCGGGCCCGCGCAGGCTGGACGGCCGCGCGGTGTGGCGCGGTCGCGGGTGCTCGCGCGGCTCGGGGGTGCGCCGGATCGGGGGCCGGGGGCGACGACACGTCGCTCGTTGCGCCCGGGCGCGGCCGCGGGGAGTCGCACCCCCCGATGGGGTGGGCTTTTGTGGGTCTATGCCCGTTTTGCGGGCGGCCTCGGCGAGCGCCGCGGCCACGAGACGCACGAAAAGTTGACTCCGGGGCTGTTTTCGCGCCATTCGGCGCGCTTCGTGGGCCACCGCCGCCGCAGCGCGGCCGCGGACCCACAGGGTAATCGGGCATTGGTGGACAAAGCACCCCACATTATTTCGTATCGCGGAATCACGGTGCAAGGGCGGCATCGCGGGGCGGCACCGATGCCCATGCCACCGCACGTACGTGCATCTCGTGACCCCCATTCCGGCCGCACGACCGCCGCCGGGAGCCCCGCATCAGGCCCGCCCGACAACCGGGCGGCGCCCCGGGGCTCGACCACCCGCGGCCGGGGCCGGTGACCGCCGCCCCGACTACCGCGGGGCCCGGCCCCGTCGGCGTCGCCGCCGCCTCGTCGGGCGGACCACCGGCGAGCACCGGAACCGATGTCCGCGGGCCCAGCCCTCCGCCACCGTCGCCGCCGCTTTTCAGTCAAGTCCACCCGTCGCCCGGCAGACCGACAAGGCCGCCCAGCGGACCGGGGCCGCTTCGCCGGCGGCCGTCACCGGCATCACCCGGCCCGATGACCGCAGGCCCGACCACCCGCCGTGCTCGCTGCGGCCTTCCCGTCGAGTCCGCCCGACACCCGGCAGTCCGGCAAGGCCACCCAGCAGACCGGCGTTCTTAACCAACGGCTTAGCTGGTCGGCCGCCCCGCCGCGCGGGTCGCGGCCGCGACCCGCGCGCTCAGGTGCCGGAGGGCTGGGAGGCGTCCAGGTCGGCCACCCCGGTGATGCGGTGTACCGCGAAGCGGTGGACGGCCGCGCGGGTGGCGTCGTAGGCGGTGAGGTAGCCGCCCTCCACGCGGGCGGGTTCGACGATGCGGCTGCTGGCGCGGCCCTCGGCGTCCAGGTAGCCGATCCACACGCGCCGGCCCTGCGTGGCGGCCTCCGAGAGCGCGGCCAGCGTCGCGGCGGTGGGCGAGCGAGGGGGCGCGCCTTCGGGTGCGGAGACCGGGCGGCGCGCGGTCGTGGCGGCCTCGTCGCCGGCTCGCACGGCCCGCACGGCCGCCGTGCGCAGCTCCGCGTTCGGCGCCGCGGGTTCGTCCATCTCGCGGCCCGCCGAGGCTGCGGAGGCGGGATCGGCGCGCCGCGCAGCGGCGCCGGTCAGCTGCACGGTGCCGTCGGCGGCTTCGGCGACGGGATGGTAGCCCAACTCCTCCAGGCGGCCCATCAGCACCGGGCGGGTGGTGCGGCTGGCGATCACAGTCGGAGCCAGCCGGAAAAGCTGCAGGTCGCCCGCCCGCCGGTCACCCGCGAGCTGGTCCAGGATGGTCGGCTCATCGCAGCGCAGGTAACTGGAGGCCGTGCCGATGCGCAGCCGCCCGTGCCGCCGGGCCGCGTCGCCGATGAGGTAGCGCAGCGGCTGGGGAAGCTCGGTGGAGGAGTGCCGCTCCAGCAGCGCGGTCAGGTCGTCGGCTCCGCGGCCGGCGTCCAGGGCCCGGCGGATCGACCCCTCGCTGAAGCGGTAGACCGTCGCGCCGCCGGTGGACTCCACGTCGGCGGCCAGCGCCAGCTCGCGGGCCAAGTGCGGCACCAGCGGTCCGGGGGCGACCGCGGTCAGGTCGCCCTGCACCAGGATGGTCTCCAGCGGCTCGGGCAGCTCGGCCGCCAGCAGCTCACCGGCCGCGGTCTTGTCGCGCTCGGCGAGCGGGGTGTCCTCGGCGTCCAGCTCTTCGGCCATGGCACGGGCCCACGGCGCCGGCGCACCGCGCCCGGTCAGCCCGAGGAGCGCCGCCTCCCGCAGCGTCGCGGTGACGAGTTCGTCGTAGCCGGGGCCCTGGCGGCGCGGGCGCAGCCACGCCAGCCGGGCGGCGACGCCGTCGTGTGCGGGCGCGACGTCCGCGGGCGCGGACGCCAGCGTGCCCAGCACGTCCAGCCGCACCTCGGGTGCCGAGCGCCGGTCCAGTCCTTCGCCCAGTGCGGGGCGGGAGCGGCCGCGCGCGTCCTTGGTGCCGCTCAGCGACGGCACCCGCGGCGAGCGCAACCAGGCCTCGGCCAACCGCAGCCAGCGGTGCTCGGCGGACGCCTCCCGCCAGAGGTCGAACTCGGGGGTGGGCAGCCACTCGCCATCGACCTCGCCGTCGGCCGTGAGCAGCCCGGCGGCGCGGGCGGACTCGGCGAACAGCGCCGCCGCGGTCTCGTCGACGTCCAGTTCACGGGCTGCGCGGCGCAGGTCGCGGGTGCCCAGCCCGCCGCTGCGCAGCACACCTGGCGGGTCCTCGGCCCAGCGCTCCAGCAGTTCGGCGACCGAGCGGATCGCGGTGAACGCCTGGCCGGCGGCGGAGCTGACCACAGCAGTCTCGCCCGGCCGTGTGCCGGAGAGCTCCGGCGGGTCGGCCTGCACCTCCTCGAAGAGGGCGCCGCCACGCAGGTGCAGGGCGACCTCGCGCGGCAGGGCGACCGTGTCCTGGGCGGCGGGGACCAGCAGGCCCAGCGCCAGCAGCCGGTCGATGGGCGAGGCCGCCGCGCTCAACTCGGTGCCGCGCTGGGCCGCGCCGGAGACCGTGCCCTGCGGCGGGCCCCACAGCAGCCGGTCGAGCACCGGGCGGGCGTCGGCGCCGGCCAGGGCCAGCGCCTCCTCCAGCCGGTCGGGGTCGGCCAGCGCGGCGGCGATGCGCTCGGCGGGACCCGAGCCCGCCGGCGCTGCGGATGCCGATGCGCCACCCGCGACGGCGCCGAGTCCGGCGGCGATCGGCGCCAGCGTCTCGGCCGGGCGCTCGCCCAGCAGCGCCCGCAGCGGCGGGCCGAGTCCCGCGGGGGTGCGCAGGATGTCGCCCAGGACGCCGACCGGTCGCAGCCGCGGGCCGTCCTCCCAGACCAGGGCACTCTCCAGCAGGCCGGACAGGGCCTTGTCGAACCGGTCGGCGGGTGCGCCCAGCGCGTCGGCGACCCGCGCGCGTTCGACACCCGGCGGGCCGCCGAGGCGGTCGTCGCCCAGTGCGACCAGGCTCTCGAGTACCTGCAAGCCGAACCGGTCCAGCCGGTCGAGAACCCGCAGCACCGCCGGGCGCGCGGTGGCTCGGGCCGCGAGGGCGCCTATGTCGGCGGGTACGGGAGTGACCAGGTCGGGGCGCAGCGCGAAGAGAGCGGCCAGCTGCGCGTCGGTCCGGTTCCGCAGCCATGCGGTGAAGGTGGGAGGACGGCCGCCGGTGCCGCCGCGTTCCGCATCCGCGTCGTCGGTCATCGCCCCCAACGCTATGCGATGGCGGACCCGGCGGCGGGTGCGCCGGTCACTCGAAGTCGATGTGCACGGACCGGACGCCGTTCAGCGGAGGCATCCACTGGCTGTCGTCGCGACCGGTGCCCACCACTCGGCCCGTGCAGTCGGGGCCGGTGTAGAAGGCGTAGGTGGCCATGGGCTCGGCGTCGGCGAAGGTGATCGAGCGGGTGCTGTCGAAGTCGTGGCAGCCGTCGCCCACGCGGAGCTCGCGGTATCCGATGCCCGGCCCGGCGTAGACCTCCAGTCGGCCGGTCGTGCCGTCGCCGCCCGGTGCGGCGGGCTGTGCGGCGGGCTGTGCGGCGACCGGTGCCGGGCCAGTGAGCGCTGCCGCGGCCAGGGCGGCACCCGCCGTGGTGAGGATGCGTGTGAGCATGCTGGTTCCTTGTCGGTGTACGGAATCTCGCGTCGGGTGAAGAGGGGGCGCCCCCATTCGTACACTCCGAACTGTTATCGCGTGATCACTTTCGGTCATGTCGTCGGGAATTCGTGTTGGACCGCGACTCGTGGCCTGTGGAGAAGGCGGACTTCTGCCGACTTCTGTCCCATAGGGCACCCGGTGATCTTGCGGCACCATGGGTGCTATGACCCCGCAGGCCGAACAGCTGGTGCTGCAGTACCTATCGAGGGTGGCCGACGCCGCGTACGGGCACGTGACCGCGCGCGGCCGTACGGCCTACCTTGCCGACCTGCGGTCCCGGATCCACCGCGCCTGCGCGGCGGCGGGGGCCGAGACTTCCGACGACGTGCGCCGAATCCTGCGTGGTTTCGGGCGCCCGGCCGAGCTCGTCGCCCGCGAACTCGCCGCCGACTTCCAGGGGGCGATCCCCCCGGAGACCGCTGTCCGCCCCGCCGCCGGCGGGTCCGCGGCAGAGCCCGACGCCCTCGGATCTGAAGGTGCCGACGCGGCGGCGAACGGTGCGGCCACGGAGGACACCGCGCCGGACGCAGACGGATCCGCGGTCCGCGGATCGGCCGCGGCCGTGCCTGCGAACCGTCCCGTCCGCCTGCCGCCGCCCTGGCGCGCGACAGGCGGACGGGACGCCGACCAGCGGACCGGCGTGCGCCCGCTCGGGCGCCCGAGCGCAGGCGCCTCCGGGCGATCCCGCGGCGCCGCGCTGCCGACCGGACTCCCGGCCGCCCTGCGCCGCCACCCGCCCGAGGCGCTGGCCGTCGCCCTGTACGCCGCCGCCGCCGGTGTCGGCGTGCTCGCCGGGGCCTGGCTGATCGGCGCGGCGGTCGTCGCGCTGAGCCGGGTGTGGACGGGGCTGGACAAGGCGGTCGGTGTCGGCGTGCCCGTCCTCGCCACGCTGGTGGGCATGGCCGTGTGGGAGAGCGGGGCCGAGTACATCTACATCGACGAGATCATCTGGGAGTCGCTCGCCGATACCGGGATCGTGGGGCTGCGCCTCGCCGCCGCGGGCGCCTGCGTCTACCTCGCACTGCGGCTGCCGCGCCCGAACAGCGGCTAGTCAGACGATGCGGGCCTGGGCGCGCCACTGCTCCGACAGTTCGGGCCTGCCGTCGACAGCGGCTTCGTCGGCGCGGTTCCACAGATCCAGATACAGCTGCAGCGCCGTGCCGGTGAAGACCGCATCGGGGGCGTCCGCCGCGCCGGTCGCCGTGACGACGGGATCCCCGCTGACGTGCAGCGACCACTCGTGCCCGGTGTCATGGCAGCGCACGAGGATGACGCGGGGCTCGGGCGACCTCAGTCTGGACTTCTTGCGCGGCAGGAAGCCGCGCAGCAGTTCGTCGATTCCGTCCGCTGCCAACTCCGGCGCTATCGAGGTGTCGGCGGACGGGAGTAGCCCGCCCACAGCGGCGGAGAGCGCGTCGACGCTGTGGATCGTGGTTTCGTGTGCTTGTCGGCGGGCCCAGAACAGCCGCGGCCGCGGCGCGTCCTTCAGGAACACCGGTGCATCCACGTCGTCCGGAACCGTGCGCAGCGTGTCGAGCAGGGCGTCGAGTCCGGCGGAGAACCAGGCGAGTGGGTCGGGCGCCGCCGCGCCCTCGGCCTGGGAGCGCTCGGTGTCGTGGTCGGGGTCGCCGCGGAGGTTGGCGGCGGCCCACCGATGCACCATCCCCTGGTGCGCGACGAGGTCGGCCACGGTCCAGTCCGGACACGTCGGGACACGCCTTTCGAACCCCGCGCGCTCGGCCGCGTCGCGGAGCACGGCGCCGCTCTGCGCGATCGCCGAGACATAGTCTTCGAGTTCGAGGCTCGCCGGCATCCCGCCATCGTAGAGCGGCCGCCGCGCTCCTCCGGCGGCCGGAACCGGCCGCAACCGCCTCGTGCCCCTGCCGCGTATCGGGACCAAGGCAGGGCAAGCCGCGGCCTCCCTCGGGTCACTTCCTCGCCAAGTCTGCGGAATATCCGGGTTGACCTGCGTTTTCCGGCGAGTTGTGACCTAAGCAACGGGTAATCATGCTCGTGCGTCCCGATGCGGTCGGCGTATCGCGGCAGCGGGCGCCGAACGGCGTCGGGGCCCGAGGCGGCCGCCGTGCCGTCGGAAGTCGGTGGCCTCCCGGTGGCGCCGGGTCCCGTCCCATTACTCCGCAACCAGCGGCACCGGGCAGGTCACCGATCGAGGGGTCCGGAGTTCCGCGTCCGGGCCCCTCTCTCGTTGTGGAGGGCCGACTGGTTACGGTCGGCGGCCAGGCGTCCGAAAAAGTGCGTTCCGGCATTTCACGGGGTAATTCACTCGCCTGTCGGCAACGCAGAGCACTAGCCTGAAAAGGCCCCTATGGGAGGATGAGGCGTCGGCGACGACTCTCCTTCCCCGGATGAACTTCGACGGCGAGAACGTGAGGTCACACGTGCCCACCGGCAAGGTCAAGTGGTACGACAGCGAAAAGGGTTTCGGTTTTCTCACCCGCGACGACGGCGGTGAGGTCTTCGTGCACTCCTCAGCGCTGCCCGGCGGAACCGAGTCGCTGCGTTCCGGGCAGCGGGTGGAGTTCGGCGTCGTCGAAGGCCGCAAGGGTGCGCAGGCGCTGCAGGTGAAGCTGCTGGACGCGCCCCGCTCGGTGGGCAAGGCGCAGCGCAAGAAACCCGACGAGATGGTGGTCATCGTCGAGGACCTGATCAAGCTGCTCGACGGCGTGTCCGCAAGCTACCGCAGAGGCAAGCACCCCGAGAGCCGCGAGGCGGCCAAGATCGCGCAGGTGCTCCGCAAGGTCGCCGACGACCTGGAGGCGTGACTCCGGCGAGCACCCCGAGGCGGGGCCCCGCCGCCGCGCTGTCGGCGTGCCGCTCGGTGTGACTCGCGGCACACCGGCTGCGTCCGCACCCTCGAAACCCGGCCCTTGGGCACGTAACGGTCGACTATCGATCGGTGTCGTGGTCATGTCGGTGCCCGTTATCAGCGAAAATGGAAGCGTGAGCCCTAGCCGCCGTTCTCCCGCACCAGACAAGGCATGCATCGAAGCCCGGGATCTCGCCCGCTCCGCGGCAGTCGAGATCGGGCGCCCGGAGTGGGTTGGCGAACACCTCTCCGCCTACGTCGAGGGCGACCGTGTCGTCACCCACCTGTTCGCGTGCCTCGACCCCGCCTATTCGGGCTGGCGCTACGCCGTCACCGTGGCCCGCGCCTCGCGCGCCAAGAAGGTCACGGTCAACGAAGCCGTCCTGCTGCCGGGAGCCGAGGCGCTCCTGGCGCCGGAGTGGGTGCCGTGGAAGGAGCGCCTGCGCCCCGGCGACCTCGGTGTCGGCGATCTGCTGCCCAGCGCCGAGGACGACGACCGCCTGAAGCCCGGGTACGCCCAGGTCCCCGAGGACGAACTGGAGGACGAGGGCGCCGACCGGCAGATGGTCTGGGAACTCGGTCTCGGCCGCCCGCGCGTGCTGTCCGAGACCGGTCGCGAGTCCGCCGCCGAGCGTTGGTATAGCGGCGAAAGCGGTCCGAACAGCGCCATCGCCAACGCCGCTCCCGCCCAGTGCGCCACCTGCGGCTTCATGACCCCGCTGGCCGGTGAGTTCCGCCAGATGTTCGGGGTGTGCGCCAACGAGTTCGCTCCCGACGACGGCCGCGTGGTCTCCCTCGACCACGGCTGCGGTGCGCACTCCGAGGCCTCCCAGACGGCCGTGCCCACCGAGGCGCCCCTGCGCCCCGTCGTCGACGAACTGGGCTACGACCACATCGTCTTCGACGACACCAGCGAGCTGGAACTGGTCTCCTCCGAGAGCTGAGCCCGCGCGCCGGCGGCGCGCGGGCTCCCTCGATCCGCGCGGTCCGCACGCGGCGGGCGAAACCCGCCGCGGTACCGACGCGTCAGAGCGGCGTGGACGGGTACTCCGGCCATCGCGCCGCGATCGAGACCGGACCGCACCCGCGGTCCGCGGAAAGGTAAGGGGCAGGTATGCGCAGTTCGCTGTTCGACGAGGTGCAAGAGTCGCAGCAGCGCGGCATGGTCTTGCAGAACTCGAAGATGCTGAAGGTCGGCCTGGACGGCGAGGTGTACGCCAGGCAGGGGTCGATGGTGGCCTACCAGGGCGACATCGACTTCGCGTACAAGGGCGCCGGCGGTCTCGGCAAGTTCTTCAAGAAGTCCGTGACGGGCGAGGGCCTGCCGCTGATGACGGTGTCGGGCCGAGGCGACGTCTTCTTCGCCCGCGACGCGTGGGACATCCACGTCGTCGACCTGGAAGGCGACTCCCTGACGGTCAACGGCGAGAACGTGCTGGCGTTCGACTCCGGCCTGGAGTGGGACATCAAGCGCGTCGAGGGCGCCGGTCTGGGTGCCGGCGGCCTGTTCAACACCGTGTTCACCGGTACCGGCCGCATCGCGATCGCGTGCCACGGCACACCCGTGCTGCTCCAGGTGGACCAGCCCACCTACGTCGACACCCAGTCCGCCGTGGCCTGGGCGACCACTCTCAAGACCGGCGTCCGCAACACCGCCAAGGCCGGAGCCCTGATCGGCCGCGGCAGCGGCGAGGCGTTCCAGCTCACCTTCGAAGGCCAGGGCTTCGTCCTCGTCCAGGCGTCCGAGGGAGCACCCCCCGTGCAGACTCAGGGGTAGCCGGCCCGCCGATCGCGTTCCGATGACGCTGCCGTCCCAAAGCCCCCGGTTTCGGCGCGACCGGATTCCGAAGACTCTGAGGGCCGGAAACCGTCGCGGCGAAGCGGGCGACCGGAGGTGCCGGACCCGCGGCGTAGGGGGCGGGGGCGGGGAATCGGAGTCGGGCGTCGGACGCGCGAACGGCGCCTCGCCGTCGCGGAACCCCGTGCGGCCGCCGCCGGTCGGGTGGCTTTCGTCCCTATTCGGGTAGTGCGCGGCACGGAGCATGCCAGAGCGCTCCAGGTCCGCAAGCCCGCGCGCACCGTTCCGCGGGCCGCGGACGGCTCGGCCGTTTCCCGGCGGAGAATGGAGATCCGGTTCGCGTACGGTGGTTCCGCAGCGCTGCGGGAGGAGTCCCCATGGTCCAGTCGCACACCGACCCGTTCGGCACCGCCGAACTGCGGCGGCGTGTCCTCCACAGCTGGGCCGACGCCCCCGCCCGGTTCCGCGAGGACGCCAACGCAGAGGAGGACTACGCGCTCGGCGCCTACCGCGACCGCGCCGTGGTGGAGCTGGCCCAGAACGCAGCCGACGCCGCACGCCGCGCCGGGGTCCCCGGAACGCTGCGGCTGGAGCTGCGCGGCGGCCGCCTGAGCGCCGCCAACACCGGTGCGCCCCTCACCCCCGCCGGAGTGCAGTCGCTGTCCACCCTGCGCGCATCGGCCAAGCGCGACGAGGGCGAGCCCGGATCCACCGGCCGCTTCGGCGTGGGCTTCTCCGCCGTCGCCGCCTTCAGCGACGACATCACCATCGCCTCCGCGCCGGGCGCCGTGCGCTGGAGCCGCGACCTGGCCCGCGCCGCGCTCGACGCCGAGGTCGCCGACGGGCGCGCCCCCGGACTCGGCGACGAGCTGCAACGACGGGGCGGCCACCTGCCGCTGCTGCGCCTGCCGTTCGCCGCCCAGGCCGCACCCGCGGGGGGATACGACACCGAGGTCGTCCTCGTGCTGCGCGACGCCGAAGCCGCCGACCGGCTGCGCGCGCTGCTGGACGCCGCCACCCCGGCCCTGCTGCTCGCCCTCGGCGACCTGGCCGAGATCCGCATCGCCACCGACGCCGGCGAGCGCATCCTCACCCGCGAAGCCGGGCCCGGCGAGGACGTCCTCACCCGGGTCGCCCGCCTCGGTCCACCGGAGACGGGATCCGACGGCCCGCAGCCCAAGCCCGCGGCCGCCGAGCCGCACACGGTGCGCTGGCGCACCGTCACCCGCGCCGGCCGTTTCGACCCCGCCGATCTGGCCGACCGCCCCAGCGAGGAGCGCTCCCGGCTCGACTGGGCACTGACCTGGGCCGTGCCGATCACATCCGAAGGCGCGGCGGCGGCGCTGCCCGAAGGCGTCGCCGGTGTGGTGCACGCCCCCACGCCGACCGACGACGTACTGGACGTGCCCGCTCTGCTCATCGGCACCTTTCCGCTGGGGCCCGACCGCCGCCGCGTCGCCGCGGGCCGGGCCGCAGAGGCGCTGGTCGCCGAAGCCGCCGACGCCTACTGCGACCTGCTGCGCAAACTCGACCCCCGCGCCGCCCTGGAGCTGGTGCCGCTGTCGCTGATGGGCCGCGGTGAATTCGACGGTCGCTTCCGCTCCGCCGCCGCCAAGCCCCTGCTCGACACGCCGTTCCTGCGCACCGCCGGCGGAGAGCCGGTCCGCCCGCGCGACGCCGTCGTGCTCGACGGCGGCCCCGAGGTCGTCGCCGCACTGTCGGACGTGATCGGCACGGCCCTGCCCGGCGACTGGAACCCCTACCACCCGGCGCTGGCCCAACTGCGGGTGCGCCGCGTCGGGCTTTCCGAACTGGCCGATCTGCTCGGCGACCTCGACCGCGACCCCGCCTGGTGGGCGGGCCTCTACGCCGCACTGCGGGCGGCCGGCCAGCGCGGTGCCGACCTCGGCGAACTCGGGGCGCTGCCGGTTCCGCTGGCCGACGGCCGCCTCGTGCGCGGCCCGCGCGGCCTGCTCCTGCCCGCCGCCGACGCCTTCGGCGGTGCCGTGGCGGCGGCGGCACTGGCCCCGCTGGGCCTGCGCATCGTGCATCCCGAAGCCGCCGACCCGCTGCTGGAACGGCTCGGGGCCGTGGAGGCCGGCGCCGCCGCGATCCTCGCCGATCCGCAGACCCGCGCGGCCGTGGAGAACTCGCTGGACGCCGACGACCCCGACACCGTGTCCGGCCCGGTGCTGGACCTCGTGGCGCTGGCCGAGACCACCGCGGACGACGCCCCGTGGCTGGCCGAACTCGCGCTGCGCGACGACGAGGGCGGCTACTCCGTCGCCGGGGAGCTGCTGCTGCCGAGCAGCCCGCTGCGCGACATCCTCGTCGCCGACGCGCCTTTCGGCGTGGTGGCCCAAGACCTCGTCGAGCGCTACGGCGGTGCCGCCCTGGCCGCGGTCGGCGTGCTCGACTCCTTCGCCGTGGCGCGCGCCGCCGACCTGACCCTGGGCGCGGCCCTGGAGGACGCCCGCAGCGGCACCCGGCTGGAGGGGCTGGACGGCCTGGACGAGTGGGCCGAGGAGGTCGCCGAACGCCTGGGTTCACCCGACCTGCCGCCCGTCGTCGCCGAGTTCGCCGGCGTCGCCGATCTGGAGTTCGTCCGCGAGGACCGCTGGCCCCAGGCCCTGGAGCTGCTGTCGGGGCCGCGCCTGCGCGCGACCGTCACCGAACCGGCCCGGGTGCTCGGCGAACGCGGCGAGGTCGCCGACGTCCCGTCCTACACCGCCTGGTGGCTGCGCACCGGGGCCGTGCTCGACGGACGGAACCCCACCGATCTGCGGGCCGCCGACGCCGATCCCGTGCTGATCGGCCTCTACGACCCCGCGCCGGAGGCCCTCGACGCCGACCTGGCCGCGGCGCTGGGCGTGCGGTCGAGTCTGGCGTCCCTGCTGGCCGAGTCCGACGGTCCAGACGACCTGCTGGAGCGCATCGCCGACCCCGCACGCCACGTCGAGCGGCGGGCACTGCGCGAACTGTGGACCGCGCTGGCCGGGGTCGACCCCGACCGCGTCACTCCGCCCGAGCGCTTGCGGGCCGTCCGGGGCGGCTCGATCGTGCTGGCCGATGCCGAGGACGCCGTCGTCGTCGACCGCCCCGACCTCCTGCCGCTGCTGCACGGCAGGCCGACGGTACCGGTCCCCGCGCGATCGGCCGCGGCGCTGGCCGACGTGCTCGACCTGGCACTGGCCGGCGAAGAGGTCGAAGGCGAGGTCACCTCCACGGGCGAGGTCCGCCCGGTGCCCGACGAGGCCGCCGCGTTCCTGCCCGGCGGCACCCTCACCTACGTCCACCACGAAGAGCTGACCGTGGACGGTACGGTCGTCGAATGGCACTGCGACGGCAAGACCGCGCACGCCGCGACCCCCGACGGCCTGGCCCGCGCCCTGTGCTGGCTCGCCGACCGCTGGAGTTCGCGCCACCTGGTGGCGGCGGTCCTGCGGGATCCGCAGACGCTCCCGGCATTGCTCGCCGAGGCGGACCTGGACGACTGAGGGGCCGCGTGGCCGGGCCCGGCCGGGCCCGGCCGGCCCGGCCAGGCAGCCCGCCGCGCCGCCGGCGCTGCCGTGCAGCCGGTGGGTGGGGCACATGCGGGGCGGCGCTCGCCCGCACCGGGACGCCGCCCCCGCCTACCGCGCCACGCGGAAGAAGCCCTCGGCGATCAGGGAGCGCAGCACGTCGGGGGTGCGGGCGCGGATCTCGCCCGGGTCGCGGTCGGTGAGCTCGGCGATGGCGTCCAGCAGCGGGCCCACCGGCATCGTGCCGTCGCACACGCTGGCCAGCGCCGCCTCGATGGTGCCGACGCGGGCCACGCGGCGCAGGCCGCCGCGCTGGCGCAGCAGGATGCTCTCGGGGTCGGGCGCGCCTGGTACCGCGATGCGCTCCTCGACCACCTCCGGAGCCAGGGCGACGTGCGCCGACAGCAGTGCGGCGTCGGTGAGCCGGTTGGCCGTCATGGCGCCGTCGACGACGTCGGGCAGGTAGCGCCCCACCGGCTGCTCGATCTCGTGGCGGAATTCCTCCAGCCGCACCGCGGCGTCCTGGGCGACGTCGTTGCGCAGGCTGATCCAGCCGAATCCGATGCCCTGCACGGCCTCGCGCTCGAAGTAGTCCATCCAGGCGTCGTAGCGGCGGGTGTACTCCGGGCTGCCCTCTTCGCAGGAGTCCCGCAGCCACAGTTCGACGTACTCGGCGGGGTCCTGCACGTCGCGCTGGACCACCCAGCCCGAGCATCCGGTGCCCGAGACCCATTCGCCGACGCGGTCTCGCCAGTCCTCTCCCTCCACGTGCAGCCAGTTGGCCAGAAGTTGGCACCAGCCGCCGTCGGTGAGGTACCGCGGCGCCGCGCGCACCAGTTCCGCGCAGACGCCGTCGCCGCCCATGCCGGACTCGCGGTAGGTGTAGCGGGAGTCGGGGGTGATCACGAAGGGCGGGTTGCATGCGATCAGGTCGAAGCGCTCGTCGGCGATCGGCTCGTACAGCGAACCCGACCGCGGACGCACATGCGGCACGTCCGACAGGGCCCAGGTGATCTGCGCCAGCCGCAGTGCGCGCGCGTTCACGTCCGTGGCGACCACCTCGGCGGCGCGCGCGGCCAGGTGGAGCGACTGCACGCCGCAGCCGGTGCCGATGTCCAGAGCGCGCTCGAACGGGCCGTCGACCAGCAGTTGGGAGAGGCTCGCCGAGGCGCCGCCCGCGCCGACGACGTGGTCGGGATGCGGTGTGCCGCGGCCGGGGCGCACGGTGGGATCGGAGACGACGAAGCCGGGACGGCCCTCGTCCATCTCCCATGGAGCCAGGTGCACGAGCGCGCGGACGCCGTCCTGGCCGACGGAGACGAGTCCCGCGCCGACCAGCTCGTCGATCGGCAGCACGGCGCGCGCCGCGTCCTCGGCCACGGGTTCCTGCAGCCACCACAGGCGCAGCAGTATGCCCAGCCGCTCCTCGCCGCCGGTGGCGCGCCGGGCGGGGATGAGCTGCTCGCGGGCCAGCGCCCGCGAGGCCATGTCGCCGAGCCGGTCGCGCACGCCGGAGACGGTGTAGTCGGCGTCGATCAGGGTCTTGCGCAGCCGATCGGCGAGTGCGTGCGGAATCGGGCGAAACGAATCAGACACGCGCCCATTATCGGGGAGTGCCGCCCGTGAAGTGTGCGTCCCGCGGGCTCCGGGATCGTTGAGGGGTTGTCGCAGCAGATGCATGCGACGGAGGTGGCCGACTCTGCCCGGAGGCACCCTCCGGAACCAAGCGCGAGGGTGGTGGTGGGCTGGGCCTGCGGTGACCGGGTCGGGTGTTCGGCGGTTGGGCGTGCGGCGGGGCGGCTCGGGTCCGCTGTGCGGCCTTGTCAGTCTGCCGGGTGGCGGGTGGACTCGACTGAAATGCGGCGGCGAGGCCGGCGGATGGCTGGGCCTGCGCCCACCGGGTCGGGTGCTCGCCGGTGGCGGCGGCCGACGGGGGCAGCGACAGCAGCGGGGCCGGGCTCGCGGACGTCGGTTCGGGTGCTCGCCGGTGGCCCACTCGACGAGGCGGCGACGACGCCGGCGGGGCCGGACCTGCGGTGGTCGGGGCGGAGGTCACCGCCCCTGCCCGCGGATGGTCGAGCCCGGGGGCCGCCGCCCGGTTGTCGGCGCGGGGCAGTCGGCGGCCGTCATGGCCGGACCGGGGCCACGAGATGCACGTACGTGCGGTGGTATCCGCTTCGGCACCGCCCTGAGGCGCCACTCTCGCACTGTCATAGCCACCAAAAGCCCACCCCGCCGGGCGGTGGAGCCCCCGGCGGCCGCGCCCGGGCGCAACGAGCGACGTGTCGCCGCCCCCACCCTGCCGGTTCATCCGGCGATGATCGTGAACTTATGGCCGCGGAATACGCTTTCCGGCGACCATAAGTTCACGATAGACGGGGCCGGCGTTCTTGGAAACGGTTTAGGAGGATTCCGTCCCGCGGGAACGCCTCTGGGCGGGTTCCGGGGGATCGGCGTCGCCCTCGTCCACCGCGCGGGCCGGGGCGGTGTCGGCGGCGCGGGCGGCTTCCCCGCCCGGCGCGTCCGCCTCGGGGCGGGCGTCGGCCGGCGGCACGACGCCGGCGGCCTCGGCGGCGCGCGGTCGACCCCTTTCGGCGCGGTTGCGCAGATGGCGGGGGATGTAGACGAACGCGAAGACGCCGAAGGCGATTCCGGTCAGGCACACCCAGCGCCACCACCGGTCCTCTTCAGGCAGGCGCTCGCCCATCGCGAGGAGCGCGACCAGCGCGACCGTCCAGGCCGCAGTGCCCAGGGCCGTGGGGAGGCGGTAGTCGCTCTCCATGACCTCGGGATCGGGTTTGCGGGGCCGGCGCACGCCTTCAGGCTAGTCGAAGACCGCCCGGATGCCCGATGCGGCACCCGGCTGGGCTCCGGACGGCGGCCGTTCGCGCCGTCGAGGACACCCGGGTATCACCGCGGCCGTTGCCTCGCAGAGGTCGGCGTTCGTATGATCCACCCAACACCGGGCGCGCGGCAGAGCGCATTTCTGTGCATACCTGCAACTAGTCTGACCTCGTCCCTTTATCCGCTTATGCCAAGGTCGAGCGAGTGAATTCAACGCCACAGCCCGATGAGGAGCAGTCCGGGGAGCCCTCCTCCGCGCGAGCAGGCGGCATCGTCGGCCGGCTCGACCGCTACTTCCACGTCCGCGAACGCGGATCCACATTCCCCCGCGAGATCCGCGGCGGTCTGGCGACCTTCTTCGCCATGGCCTACATCATCGTCCTCAACCCGCTGATCATCGGCACGGCCGAGGACATGAACGGCGACACCCTCGGCATCGCCCGCGTCGCGGCCACCACGGCGCTGGTCGGCGGCGTGATCTCGATCCTGATGGGGGCGGTCAGCCGCTACCCGTTCGCGATCGCGGCGGGCATGGGCCTCAACGTGATCGTGGCGTATTCGCTCGCACCGCAGATGACCTGGGCCGACGCCATGGGACTGATCATCCTCGAAGGCGTCGTGCTGCTGCTGCTGGTGCTGACCGGGTTCCGCACCGCGGTGTTCCGCGCGATCCCGCCGGAGCTGAAGAGCGCGATCGCGGTGGGTGTGGGCATGTTCCTCACGCTCGTGGGCTTCGTCAACGCCGGATTCATCCGCCGGGTGCCCGATGCGGCCGACAGTACGGTTCCGGTCCAACTGGGCAGCGGATCGCTGTCGGGTTGGCCCATCCTGGTGTTCGTCCTCGGTCTGATCCTGACCATCGCGCTGATCGTGAACCGGGTGCGCGGCGCCATGCTGATCGGGATCGCCGTGGCCACCGTCGTGGCGATCGTGATCGAGTCGATCGCCCGGATCGGCCCCATGGACGACGGCCAGGGCGAGGTCAATCCCGAGGGCTGGTCGCTGACCGTGCCGTCGCTGCCCACCTCGCTCGGCGACGTGGTTTCGCTGCCCGACTTCAGCCTGATCGGGCAGTTCAGCCTGTTCGGCAGCTTCGCCAACGCGGGGACGATCGCGGTCATCCTGCTGCTCTTCACCCTGCTGCTGGCCGACTTCTTCGACACGATGGGCACCATGGTGGGCGTGGCCGGGCAGGCGGGCTTGCTGGACGAGAAGGGCAACGTCCCGCGTGCCCGCGAGGTCCTCATCGTGGACTCGCTGGGCACCATCGCCGGCGGTGCCGCGCTGGCTTCGGTCAACACGGTCTTCGCGGAGTCCGCGGCCGGTGTCGGCGAGGGGGCGCGAACCGGGATCGCGCCCATCGTCACCGGCGCGCTGTTCCTGGTCGCCACCCTGTTCTCGCCGCTGGTCGAGCTGGTGCCGTTCGAGGCCGCAACACCGGTGCTGATCATCGTCGGCTTCATGATGGTGACCCAGATCACCCGGATCCCCTTCAGTGACTACGCGATCGGCATCCCGGCGTTCCTCACCATCGTGATGATGCCGTTCAGCTACTCGATCGCCAACGGGATCGGCGTCGGTTTCATCAGCTACGCGGTGATCAAGGTCGCGCAGGGCCGCGTCCGCGAGATCCACCCCCTGCTGTGGATCGTGGCCGCGGCCTTCGCCGTGCACTTCGCGCTCGGGCCGATCGAGCAGCTGCTGGGTCTGTGACGCTCCGCGGCCGGGCTAGGCTGCGGACACCGGCGCCCTTTGCGTGCGCGTGCCGATCACGCTGCGCACGCGCATGCAAGGGCACGCCTGACTGTCGCCGCGGATAGGTCGCTGTGGCTTCCGGGTAAGCCCGGGAATCGCGACAGTGCGCGGTATTGTTAGCAAAAGTAATGAGTTCTGCTAATGAAGAAGTCTCCGCTGTCCCATCAGACCAGGACCGACGCCGGGCTGGCGGCGGTCCTGCGCGTGACTGTGGGCAGACTGGCGAGGAGGCTGCGAGCGCAGAGACTCGACGCGTCCCTGTCGCTGGGGCAGGGCGCGGCACTGTTCACCCTCGCCCGGCACGGGGAGATGACACCGGGCGAGCTGGCCGACCACGAGAAGGTGCAGCCGCCCTCGATGACGCGCATCGTGGCGGCTCTGGAGGAGCGGGGGCTGGTGCGGCGCACCAAGCACCCCGAGGACCAGCGCAGGCAGCTGGTGGACCTGACCGACGAGGGCCGCGATCTCGTGCGGGCCGACCAGCGGCGGCGCGAGGCCTGGCTGGCCCAGCGCCTCAAGGAGCTGAGCCCCGAGGAGAAGGACACGCTGCGCCGAGCGGCGGAGATCCTGGACCGGCTGACCCAGTCCTGACGGCGCCGGATCGCCGGCCGCCGAGCCGCACCGACGACCAGGGGGGAGCGGGCGCGGCCGGCACCCCGTCCGCGCTTGACGAGGCCATGCGCGAGCCCGAGGCAGACACCGAGACCCGCCCGAGGCAGGGGCCTTCCGCGGCGCGGGACACCGCGGCCGCCCCGGTGGGGGGTGATCCACCCGCGAGCGAAGCCGCGCCGGATTCCCAGCCCGGTCCCGGCAGCGAACCGTACCCGCAGGCGGACTCCCGCCCGGCCTCCGAGCCCCCGGAGCGGGACGCACCGCGCCGCGGGGCCGAGCCGCGCACCGCCATGTTCCGCTCGCTGGCCATCCGCAACTACCGGCTCTTCGCCGCCGGCCAGGTGGTCTCCAACACCGGCACGTGGATGCAGCGCGTCGCCCAGGACTGGCTGGTCCTGCAGCTCAGCGGCGGCAGCGGAATCGCCCTCGGGCTCGCCACTGCGCTGCAGTTCCTGCCCATGCTGCTGTTCGGCCTGTGGGGCGGCACGCTCGTCGACCGGGTGGCCAAGCGGCGGCTGCTGATCGCCACCCAGGCGGCCATGGGCCTCCTCGCCGCCGGGTTGGGCGCCCTGGCCACCGCCGGGGCCGCCGAGGTCTGGCACGTCTACCTGTTCGCGTTCGCCCTGGGCCTGGTAACCGTTGTCGACAACCCGGCCCGGCAGACCTTCGTCGTGGAGATGGTCGGCGACCGCGACCTGCCCAACGCCGTCGCGCTGAACAGCGCCAGCTTCCAGTTCGGGCGCGTCGGCGGACCCGCTGTCGCCGGTCTGCTGATCTCGGTGATCGGCAGCGGCCCCGTCTTCCTGATCAACGCCGCCTCCTTCCTCGCCGTGCTGGGCGGGCTGTGGCTCATGCGGCCCAAGGAGCTGCAGGTCACCGAACCCGCTCCGCGCACCAAGGGCCAGACCATGGAAGGCGTGCGCTATGTCCTGGGCCGCCCGGATCTGACTTTGCTGCTGGTCATGACGATCTTCGTGCAGATGTTCGGCGCGAACGTGCAGAACCAGATCGCGCTGATGGCCAACAACGTCTTCGAGACCGGCGCCGCCGCGTTCGGTACGGCCGCCGCGGCGCTGGCGGCCGGCGCGCTGGCGGGAGCGCTGGTGGCCGCCCGCAGAGAGCGGCCCCGGCTGCGCATCGTGCTGAGCGGCGCACTGGCGTTCGGCGTGCTGCAGGGAGTGTCGGCGCTCGCTCCGGGATATGGGGCCTTCGTGTCCGTCCTGGTGCTGATGGGGGTGGCGTTCATGACGTTCACCACCTCGCTGAACGCCACGTTCCAGCTCAGCGTGGACCCGCAGATGCGCGGACGGGTGATGAGCATCTACATGCTGGTCTTCCTCGGCGTCGCCCCGATCGGTGCGCCGATCGTCGGATTCCTCGCCGACGCGTTCGGTCCGCGTGCCAGTCTGGGAGTGGGCGGAGCCGTCAGCGTGGTCGTCGTGCTCGCGATCGCCGTACTGCTGGCGCGCAGCCTGCGGGTGCGGGTGCGCTTCTCACCGCTGCGGCGCCCGTTCGTGCGCGTCTCGGCGCCGACCGACCGCCCGATCGGCGGCGCGTCGCCGGGCGCGGACTGAAACGGCGGCATCACCGGGTAGCGCATCGGCGGGCGGTGGCCTCTACCGCCCGACCGCGGGGGATGGCATGCTTCAGCACGCAGGATCGACTGGAGAGCACACGACGGTACGGGGTGGTGAATGAGGCTGTTCGTCGCGGTCTACCCGCCGGAGGAGGTACTGGACGAGGTCGCGCGCACCGCGGACGCGCTCGGCGCCGCCGACCGGCTCGGCGTGGCCGGCGGGGTCCTCGACACCGGCGGCGGCGCCGCGGAGCCGCGGCGGCAGGTGCGGCTGGGACGCGGGCTGCGCTGGAGCGAACCGGGGGAGTGGCACCTCACGCTGGTTTTCCTCGGCGATGTGCCCGACGATACGCTGCCGCGGCTGCGCCGGCGGATGTCCGCCGAGGCGGCCCGGCACGAGCGGCCCGCGATCGCGTTCCGCGGTGGCGGCACCTTCCCGGGCGACACCGCTCAGGCGGGTGTGCTGTGGGCCGGAATCGAGGGCGACATCGACACCGTGACCGGTCTGGCGGCTGGTCTGCGCAAGGCGGCGCGCAAGTCCGGCGTGCGCCTTCAGCGGCGTGCGTTCGTGCCGCACCTCACGCTGGCGCGCAGCAGGCCGCCCACCGACATGACGGCGCTGCGCTACGGCCTGGGCACACTGGCCACACCGTTCTGGACCGTGGGCGAGATACATCTGGTGCACAGCGAGCCCGGCGAGCAGCCCCGGTACCGGACCCTGGAGACCTGGCCGCTAGGCTGAGAACGCCCGACACCGACCGGCCCGGCGCCGCGCGCCCGATTGGGCGGCCGCGGTGGGCATCCGAGACGACCCGCCTCGGCGGACGGGTCCTCGACCGCGGCGACCCCGCGGCGGTAGAACGCGAGTAAGGCCGCACGACCATGAGCATGCTCACCAACAATCGCAAGCAACGCTGGTTGCTGCCCGCGGTCCTCGCGGCGATCATGCTGCTCGTGGTCCTCGGGGCGCTGGTGAACTGAGCCGCCGGCGGTGGGCCGTCGACCGGTTCCCAGACACGCCCTCCGACCGGAGCACCGCCCCGGCCCGACCGGGACTCAGGCGGCCGCCGACATGCGGGCCGTGGCGAGCGCCACCAGGGCCGCGTTGCTGTCGGCCTCGGCACCCCCCGGATCGCGTAGCGTGTCCTCCAGCCCGATGCGCACGTCGCGGCCCGCGGCCACCGCTGTGTCGAGGACGGGCCAGGCGGTGCCGTCGCGGCCGTGCAGCAGGCGCGGCAGCTCCAGTTGCCCGCGGTCGAGGACCCCGTCGATCGTCGAGGCGTTGGACAGGGCCTCCTCGGCGGTGGCCTGCATCGGCTCCACCAGCACCCGGGCGAACTCGCCGGCGAGACCGCAGGCGACGAGGATGCGGGCGGCGTCGGCCGTCCACACACCGGCCTCCACGCCCACCCGCCGGTCGATCAGCAGCCGGGCGACCTCCACCGACCCCGGCTCGTGCAGGTTCACCGACGCGGAGTCGGGCAGAGCGCTCCACCGCTGCACCAGGTCGTACCTGCGGACGGGGTCGGGCTCGGCGGAGAGGGCGGTGGTGACGCTTATGTGCACATCGCGGACGTCGGCGCGCAGCCGCTCCAGCAGCGGGGTGACGACCTGCGGCTCCAGCGACTCCGCGCCTCTGCGGTCGCGCGGGTGTACGTGCACCTCGTCGGCTCCGGCGTCGACCGCCGCGCGCGCGTCGCGGACGATCTGCTCGGGCGACACGGGCAGCGCCGGATGCGCCCCGGGCCGGCGGTCCCCGTTGAGGCAGGCGACGATCCGCATCTGGGTATCCTTCCGCTCAAGCGCGTGTGTAAGCGGAGCATGCCCACAAGGCGCGGGTCGCAAGCCACGCCGCGCGCCGACGATGGCAGGATTGCGGGCATGAGGAAAGGCGCCGTGGTCGCGGCTTCGCTCGCGCTCGCGGTGCTGCCCGCCCCGCCGGCGGCTGCTGCGCCCGGTGCCGCGGCACCGGGCAGCCCACCGGACGACAGCGGTACTCCCGCGGCGGCGCAGCCGCAGTTCCGGATCACCGACGAGCGGATCCAGGAGTCCAGCGGCCTGACCGCCTCGCGCCGCCACGACGGCGTGTACTGGACGCACAACGACAGCGGCGCCTACGGGCCCGAGATCTACGCGGTCGACGGGCAGGGCCGGACCGTGGCCACCGTCACACTCACCGGCGAAGGGGTGGAGGCGCGCGACTGGGAGGCCATCGCGGTCGGTGCCGGTCCGGACGGCGAACCGGCGGTCTACGTCGGCGACATCGGCGACAACTTCCAGGGCGGCTGGCCCAGTATCCGTGTCTACCGGCTGCCCGAGCCGCGGCGTCTGACCGACCAGGCGGTGCGGGCCACCTCGTTCACCCTGGTCTACGAGGACGGCGGCCGCGACGCCGAGGCGATGATGGTCGACCCCCGGGACAACCGCCTCTACGTGCTGAGCAAGGAGATCGCGGGCGGCGTCTACGCGGCACCCGAGCGGCTCGACCCCGACGGCCGCAACACCCTCGAACGGGTCGACTCCGCCCCGCTGTACGCCACCGACGCCGCGTTCTCGCCCGACGGCGCGTACTACGCTGTGCGCACCTACTGGGCGGCCACGGTCTACGACGCCTCCGAAGGCGTACGCGGCCGCACCGTCGAGCGCGTGCCGCTGCCCGAGTCCGACCAGGGGGAGTCCCTGGCCTTCTCCCACGACGGGCGCTCACTGCTCGCGGGGACGGAGGGGCCGGGCAGCCCGGTCTGGAGCATGCCGCTGGAGCGGGCCGCGGATGCCGACGGCGGCGCCGACCCGTCCGCGGACGCGAGCGGTCGAGGCGGTGGCTCCGCCGGAGGAGGCCAAGGGGCCTCGGGTGCCGCTGACGCCGACGCGGGCACGGGCGCCGCGGCTCTGATCTGGACCGGCGTGGGACTGGCCGCCGTGGTGATCGCCGGCATTGCCGTGCTGGCCCGCCGCAGCTGAGCGGCGATGGTTCTCCACAACCTCTGTGCCCGTTGTCCACAAGGATTCGCCGATCCTGTGGATAACTTCCTGTCAGTGCGTATTTGTGCAGGTCGAGGAGTATGTCCGAGGTGTGCAGTTCGAGCGCGAAACCCCTCTGCGCCGCCACCGCGCGGCCCTGCGCCCACAAGCGCGGTCACCGGGCCGAGCCGGGCTGTGCGGGAACTACAAACCGGCCACGTCGGCGAGCACGGCTGCCTGCTCGAGTTCGGCGTCGCCCGCCGGATAGTCGCCGACGTTGAAGCGGTCGAAGGCCGACTCCACGGCGCGGGCCACCGACCACGCCGCCAGCCGCTCGGCGGGCTCGCCGAGCATCTCGGCGGCCAGGCCGAACCGGCGGCGCAGCGTCGGCCGCGGGTCGATCAGCCGCAGCGGCGGGTCGAGCTGCATGATCAGCGGCCAGAGGTCGTAGCCGGGGTCGCCCAGCATCGGCTTGGGGTCGATGGCCAACCACGGGTCGCGCCGGGCGGCGAGGATGTTGCCGGGGTTGAAGTCGCCGTGCAGCACCACCGTCCGCTCGGCCGTGCGCGGCAGCGACTCCAGCAGGTCCGCCGCGGTGTCCACCAGGTGGGGGTCGGCGTCCGGGCGCAGCCGCGGCCGGCGCTCCCTGACCAGTCGGGCCCAGTCGGCCGTGACCGCACCCAGGCGCTCCAACCGCAGGTCCGCCTCGGGCTCTTCGCCCCACAGCCGGGCGAGGACCTCCAGCCCGGCGGTCAGCAGGTCCTCGGGCTCGCCGGCGGCGTCGCGCAGCTTGTCGCCCGGCTCGCACGCCTCAAGCAGCAGCCCGAACCCGTCTTCCGTGGCGCGCAGCAGCCGCACCGCGCCCGCGCCGTCCCAGAAGCGCAGCGCCTCCGCCTCGCCCTCGGCCTCGCGGTGCGGGAACGAGACCTTGAGGACGGCGTGCTCGTGCGCTGCGGTGCGCACCGGCCCCGCCCACGAGCAGCTGCCTCCTGCGAACGGCTCGTCCAGATCCAGCTCCCACCGGTCCCGGAGCTCGCTCAGCGTCCGCGGCAGCCCTTCCAGCCACGCCGATCCGCCGTCGATGGCCTGCACGTTGCGGGCGACGCCTTTCGGCAGCGGCGGCGGGGCCGCCTCGGCGCCGGTGTCCGCGCCGGATATCGGGCTCAAATGTCCTCCAGATGGATCTCCCGCGCCAGGAAGGCGTGCCGCGAGTGGTCGGTGAACACTCCGTCCACGCCGGCGGCGAAGAAGGCGTCGTATTCGGCCGCGAATCCGCCGAAGTCGCCGGGCCCGCCCCGGCTGCGCAGGTCGGTGGGCAGGAAGCGGTTCTCGCTGCGGAAAGTCCAAGGGTGCACGAGCAGCCCCGCCTCGTGGGCGTCTCCGACCAGCGAAGTGGGCTCGCCGAGGTCGCCCTGCTCGTCGCGGGGGATGACCAGGTCCTTGGCCGGGCCGACCGCTTCGGCGAAGGCCGCCACCCCGGCCAGACCCTCGGGCGTCAGGTAGGGCCGCCAGTGCTCCTCGGTGCCCATCAGGAACACCCGGGGCAGCCCGGCGTCGGCGAGTTTGCGCAGGCTCTCGCTCTCGAACGACTGCAGGAACACCGGCAGCTCGGGCTCGGCACCGGTGAGCCCGTTGTCCAGCAGCGCGGCCAGCAGCGGCGGCTCCAGGTCCAGCCCCAGCTCGGAGTGGTAGGCGGGGTGCTTGGTCTCGGGGTAGACGCCGATGCGCCTGCCCAGCTCGTCGGTCATCCGCCTGGCGAGGTCGACGATCTCCTGGAACGTCGGGATCTCGTAGACGCCGTCGTGGGCGGTGTTGTCCGGGCGGACTTCGGGGATCCGCTCGGTGGCGCGCAGCGTCTTCAGCTCGTCCAGCGTGAAGTCCTGGGTGAACCAGCCGGTGTACTCGCGTCCGTCGATGGTCCGGGTGGTGCGGCGGTCGGCGAACTCGGGGCGGTCGGAGACGTCGGTGGTCTGCCCGATCTCGGGCTCGTGGCGAGCCACCAGCGCGCCGTCCGCCGTGGCGACGAGGTCGATCTCCATGAAGTCGCCGCCGACGCGGGCGCCCAGTTCGTAGGAGCCGAGCGTGTGCTCGGGGCGATGACCGGACGCGCCCCGGTGCGAGATGATCTTGAGCTGGGGCTCCTGCTTGTTTCTGCGCACTGCCGCATCCGTCCTCGGCGCCCGCGCGGCCGCGGGCGCCCGCTCGCAAGTGATGGCCTGCGCGGACGGGAAGTCCGCGCAGGCCATCAGGTGTATCGTCTCGCGCCCCATCGGGCGAATCGGTCCGCTAGGGCGGCCCGCGGCCCACGGCGCCGGGACCGGCCGCGCCGGGCGGAGTCAGGCCTGCTTGCTCACCACGTGCTCGATGCACTCGGTGAGTCGGCGCACGTCGTCGGGCTCGATCGCGGGGAACATGCCGATGCGCAGTTGGTTGCGGCCCAGCTTGCGGTAGGGCTCGGTGTCGACGATGCCGTTGGCGCGCAGGGTGGCGGCCACGGCGGCGGCATCGACGCTGTCGGCGAAGTCGATCGTGCCCACGACCTGCGAGCGCTTCGCGGGGTCGGTCACAAAGGGGCTGGCGTAGTCGATCTTCTCCGCCCAGGAGTACAGCACCGACGAGGACTCCGCTGTGCGGCGGACGGCCCAGTCCAGGCCGCCGTTCGCGTTCATCCACTCGACCTGGTCGGCGAGCAGCATGAGCGTGGCGACCGCGGGCGTGTTGTAGGTCTGGTCCTTGCGCGAGTTGTCGACGGCTGTGGTCAGCGAGAAGAACTCGGGGATGTAGCGCCCGCTAGCGGCGATCTCGTCGACGCGGGCCAGGGCCTTGGGCGACATGACGGCCACCCACAGCCCGCCGTCGGAGGCGAAGCACTTCTGCGGCGCGAAGTAGTAGACGTCGGTTTCGGAGATGTCCACCGGCAGGCCGCCGGCGCCGCTGGTGGCGTCGACCATCAGCAGTGCGTCCTCGGCCGCGCCGGGCACCCGCCGGATCGGCATGGCGACACCGGTCGAGGTCTCGTTGTGGGTCAGCGCGTAGGCGTCGACACCGTCCTCGGCAACCGGCTCGCCGTGCGTCCCGGGGTCGGTGCCGACGACGCTCGGCTCGGCGAGCCACGGCGCGCCCTTGGCCACCTTGACGAACTTCGAGGAGAACTCGCCGAAGGACAGGTGCTGGGACTTCTCACGCAGCAGCCCGTGCGCGGCGATGTCCCAGAACGCGGTCGTGCCGCCGTTGCCGACGACCACTTCGTAGCCTTCGGGCAGGCTGAAGAGCTGCGACAGACCGGATCGCACCCGCCCGACCAGGGACTTGACCGGCTTCTGCCGGTGCGAGGTCCCCATGTAGCCGGAGCCGGACGACGCGAGGGAGGTGAGTTGCTCGGGTCGGACCTTCGACGGACCGCAGCCGAAGCGGCCGTCGCTGGGCAGCATGTTCGCGGGAATCTGAATGTCGGTCACCTGGGCAAGGGTAGTGGCTGGCGGGGTCGCGCCGCAGGTGAGGGGGTCGGGTTAGCGGCGTTTGCGCAGCGAGGGCGGCGGATGGCGGCCTCAGGATGCGCGGTCGCGGCGGGATCAGTACATGAAGATGTCGCGGGCGGTGGTCGCCTTGAGTGCGCGGTCGAACCAGCTGTCGAGTTGGCCGATGTCGGTGCAGGCGAGGATGGTGTCGCGCTGGTCGTCGGTGAGGTCGACGCCGTTGGCGTCGAGGATTCGCAGGACGTCCTCGGCCCGCCCTTTCGCGCAACCTTCTTCGATGAAGGGGCGCGCGATCTCGCTCTGCCACCCGTACTGCTCTGTCTGCATCTGTTCCCTCCAGTGCTGTGCCGCGGCCTGATTAAGGTGCGCCTCGATGAGTTTATGGTAGATCCTCATGCGTTCTGGTGGAACAGCATCCAGAGCCGCCTGTGTAGCATCCAGAACGTCGTGGTTTTCGCTGTGCATGACAGTGGACAACACGGACAACTCGGGCATTTGCCGAGCCTGTTCAATGTCGACGACGACGGGGGCGTTGTCCGGACCGAGTACGGATACGTTCAGCCGCAGACTGTCGTAAACGCATCCGATCGGTGTGCCTGCCCACTTGGCGATCTTGCGGTCACTGCTGATGACCAGCAGGTGTACCGGACACTTCAGCCGCTCGCGGATCGCGGCTACGTAGAGCGGCCAGGTGTAGGGCTTCTCATCGTCTTTTCCCTGTTGAACCTCGGTGATGATAGCCATCACCTTGGTGTCGCCCTCGCCGTAGAGGACGCTGACCTGGTCCGCCTGGGCGGGCTTGATCGCGAATACGGAAGAGTCGCCACAGCCGATGTGAGCTTGTTTGAAGTCGGGCAGGTCCATGCCGAAGGTGTCGCGCAGGAGAAGAGCGGGCATTTCCGGGCGATCTTGAAAGAGGAGGACTTGAGCCTCGTGGTTGTGTCCGGGCATGGCGTGGACATTAACCGATATCGGGTCAGGAGGTGGAACGGCGTGTACGTTCGGTGGGTCCCATTTTCGAGTTCCGGGCGGCTTCAACGAAGTGTTCGTCAAGGTCTCGCTGGACTCTCGGATGTTTGTCCCGATTTGGAAATCTCCGATTTCGGTAAAACGAACAAAAAGAAACCCCGCGACCGCATCGTCGCCAGGGGTGATTCAAAGTCGTTGATCGTCTCAGTTCTCGCTGGTCAGGCGATCCCGATGAGATCGAGCGGGCGGGTGAAGCACGCGTAGGAGACCCACCGGATCGCATCGGGGATGGTCGGACGCCCCAGCGCGGAGAGCAGCAGCGCGGCCAGGCTGCGCAATGCGGCGAGGTTGGCCGGCCCGTGGCCGCTGCGGACCTTGCAGGAGTCCTCGGCGAAGGTGGTATCGCGGACATGGTGCAGCGCCTCGATCGCCCAGTGGCCGCGCACCAGAGCGCCCAGCCGGGCGGCCCCGGCCCGCTCGGCCCCGAGGCTGGTGACCGCATAAGCGCAGGTCCATGACACCTTTCCGGTGCGCAGGTCGGTGACGTGGCGGCGGATGCGCACCGCTTGAGCCGCGTAGGGGAATCCGAGGCCCTCGATGCTCAGCGCTTTGACGGTGCGGGTCTCGGCCCGGCCGTGGCCCCGGTGGCGGTCGGTGTCGCCTGTGGGGGCCTGTGCCCACGGCAACCTTCTGACCTTGTCAAACAGCGTGGGCTGGTTGCGCTTGATCGTGAGGATGTAGTCGGCTCCGCGCTGCTCGGTGAGATAGCGGGCGGTGGCCCTCTGGGTGTGCAGCGCGTCGGCGGTGACCACGGCCCCGCCGATGTCGAGCGGTCCCAGCAGGTCCTGTACGGCGGCGATCTCGCTGGTCTTGTCGGCCACGGGGACCTGGGCGGCGATGCGGCCGCCGGCATCCAGGGCCGCCAGGACGTGGGCGGCAGCCTGATCGGCGGTGGCCGAGCCGCGCAGGGTCTTGCCGTCGATGGCCAGGGTGTCGGCCACCTCGGGGCGGGCCAGGGCGGCCACGCTCGCGGGTGCTACGGCCAGAAGGACCCGGCGGATGGTGGAGGTGCTGGGCGCGGTGCGCACGCCCAGTTCCGGGTCGGTGATGCGGCAGCCCAGGCGGGTGCGGGTTTGGTGCGGCGTGTTGGCGGCCCACTGGCCGATCGCGCGCAGAGAGCGGGATCCGCACAGCAGTGCGCACAGGGCGACGGCCAGAACGGTGCCGATTTCGTGGCGGATACCGCGTTCGTTGCGCGGGTCGTCCACGGCGGTGAGGCTTTGGGCGAAGTCGCCGATGGCGGGCTGGGGCGTGGCAGACTGGTGGGGCAACGGAGTTCCTGTGGAGCCGGAGAGTGATGTCCCCGCGCTTCTACAGGAGCTCCGTTGTTGTATGTCGGCCGATCGCCGCGATCGTCATGATGCCGTGACCTGGATCATCGCTCCCACCAGATGACTTTGAATCAGCCCTGCATCGTCGCGGGGTCTTTTCGGATGTGTGTTCGGGTATCGGTATGCGTCCGGTGCCCCCTCACACCCCCCGCGCCAACGCCTCCTCGGCCCCCGGGACGTCGTGGATGTCGCGGGCTGCGGGGCCGATGTAGTTCGCGCTGGGGCGGACCAGGCGGCCGGTGCGCTTCTGCTCCAGGATGTGGGCCGACCAGCCGGCGGTGCGGGCGCAGGTGAACATCGCGGTGAACATCTCGGTCGGGATCTCGGCGAAGTCCAGCACCACCGCGGCCCAGTACTCGACGTTGGTGGCCAGCACGCGGTCGGGCTTGCGAGCGTGCAGTTCCTCCAGTGCGGCGTTCTCCAGGGCCTCGGCGACCTCGAAGCGCGGCGCGTCGAGCTCCTTGGCGGTGCGCCGCAGGACGCGGGCGCGCGGGTCCTCGGCGCGGTAGACGCGGTGGCCGAAGCCCATCAGGCGCTCGCCCTGGTCCAGGGCGCGGCTGACGTAGGTGCGCGCGTCGCCGATGCGCTCGGTCTCGTCGAGCATGTGCAGCACGCGCGCCGGGGCGCCGCCGTGCAGCGGGCCCGACATGGCGCCCACGGCGCCCGACAGTGCGGCGGCGACGTCGGCCCCGGTGGAGGCGATCACCCGGGCGGTGAAGGTCGAGGCGTTCATGCCGTGCTCGGCGGCGGAGGTCCAGTAGGCGTCGACGGCCTTGATGTGGCGCGGGTCGGGCTCGCCGCGCAGCTGGATCATGAACCGCTCGACGACCGAGGTGCCCTCCTCGATGCGGGCGCGCGGCACCTCGGGCAGGTCCCCGCGGGCCGACTGGGCCGTCACGGACAGCGCCGCCGAGGCTGCGCGGGCGACGTCGTCGCGCGCCACCTGGTCGTCGATGTCCAGCAGCGGCCGGAAACCCCACAGCGGCGCCAGCGAGGCGAGCACGCTCTGCACGTCGACGCGGATATCGCCGCTGCGCACCGCCTGGGCGACCGGTTCGGCGAAAGGAAGCCCGGGAAAGAAGCCGTCGTCGACCAGCAGGCCCCAGACGCGCCCGAAAGCCGTCTTACCCACGAGGTTCTCGATGTCGACGCCGCGGTACCGGAGGGCGCCGCCCTCCTTGTCCGGTTCGGCGATCTCCGTCTCGAACGCCACGACTCCTTCGAGCCCCGGTTTGAAGTCCGACATACCGGCTTCCTCCGTGTTGTCGCGGTCCCTGGGAACCGGGTGGGTCCGCGGAACCGTTCGGTCTGGTCTCGGGTGGCACGCGAGGTGTCACCGGTCGGGCCGTCGTGCGTCTCCATCTGGCGCCTACCCCACAGGTCGTGTGAGGATGCTCCACTGTGAACCAGAGCGACCCGGCGGAGCTGCGGCAGCCCTACGAGGGCCCACCGCTGCGGAGGTCCGACCTGGCGCCGCACCCCATGGAGCAGTTTCACACGTGGTTCACACAGGCGCACACGGCGGGGCTCGCCGAACCCAACGCCATGGTGGTCTGCACCGTGGAGCCGAGCGGCGCACCTCGGGCGCGAACCGTCCTACTCAAAGGGTACGATCGCTCTGGCCTGCGATTCTTCACCAACTACGGCTCGCGCAAGGGGCGCGCGCTGGCCGAGGAGCCGCGGGTGTCGGCGGTCTTCCCGTGGCACGCGATGCGGCGGCAAGTGCTGGTTTCGGGCCGTGCCGAACCTCTCAGCGACGCCGAAAACGACGCCTACTTCCGCTCCCGTCCCAGAGGTTCACAGATCGGCGCATGGGCCAGCGAGCGCCAGTCGAGCCGCGTCGCCGACCGCGCCGAGCTGGACGCGCTCTACGCCGAGTTCGCCGGGTTGTGGAGCGAGGACGAGGAGGTGCCCCGCCCCCGTTACTGGGGCGGGTACCGGATACTCGTCAGCGAGGTCGAGTTCTGGCAGGGCCGCGCCGACCGGATGCATGACCGCTTCGGCTACACCCTCGCCGCCGGCGAGCCCGCCGAGGGCGACTGGGATCTGGTTCGCCTGGCCCCCTAGGCTGGCGCGATGATGGCGAACGAGGCGAGGCGGGCCGCGCCGCGCGCCGTCCGGGAACACCGCGGCCGGGCGCGAAGCCCGTCGAGTGCGGCGTTCCGGTCCGCTCGGCGGGTGTGGCAACGGACACATTGCGGCGCAGTGGGTTGTCCGTTGCCGGGGTATGATGAAGGAAATCGGTGGCCGCTCCCGCGGCCAGGGCGCAGCGGTCGTGTCTCCCTGCGGGCAGGGCTCCGTGAGGGCGACCGGAATCCCGTGCGGCCGGTCTGTGTTGAGAGTCTGCCGTCGTCGACTCTCGACGGCCCATGAGGGGAGGGGGAGCCTTGACCGCACACGGGCTTATCGACACCACGGAGATGTACCTCCGGACGATATTCGAGCTGGAGGAAGAAGGCATCGTGCCCCTGCGGGCGCGTATCGCCGAGCGTCTGGCGCAGAGCGGGCCCACGGTGAGCCAGACCGTCGCCCGCATGGAGCGCGACGGCCTGCTGCACGTCGAGAACGACCGCCACCTCGTCATGACCGACGAAGGCCGGCGGCTGGCCACACACGTCATGCGCAAGCACCGCCTGGCCGAGCGCCTTCTGGTCGACGTCATCGGGCTGCCCTGGGAGGACGTCCACGTCGAGGCGTGCCGCTGGGAACACGTCATCTCCGAGGCCGTCGAGGAGCGCCTGGTCCGCCTGCTGAACGCGCCGTCGGTCTGCCCCCACGGCAACCCCATCCCCGGTCTGGAGGAGCTGGGTCTGGCCGACTACGCCCCCGAGCCGTTCTCCGGCGAATCCATCGTGCCGATGCTCGACATCGCCGACGGTACGCAGATCCGGGTGAAGGTGCGGCGCATCAGCGAACAGCTGCAGAGCGATCCCGACGTGATGCTCGATCTCAAGCGGGCCGGGGTACAACCCGAGCAGGAAGTGACGCTCGCCGCGAGCGACAAAGGCGTACAGGTGATTGGTGGTACCGACAAGGATGGCGAGCCCAGCGAACTGTCCCGGCAGATCGCCAGCCACATTTTCGTCACCAAGCCCTGAGCGACCCCCGCATCCCCTCCGCGTCCGGGGGTACCGGGGCCGAAATGTCACGTTGCTCTGCAGATACCTGCGCAGTAGGGCTATGCTCTGCCCATGGCGCGCGGTTCCCGGCGTGATCGGAGGAACTGCGCGAGGGCAGTGCGGACCGTGCGGCTCGGCGACATGACCGCGGCCGGTGAGGTCAAGGTGGCGGCTGAATGAACCGACGGGGGGAAGCCTTCTACGACGACGACGCCCGCACCGGGGACGCGGTCTTCGAACAGGCGCAGATCGCCGTCCTGGTGGCCGACCGCGCCAGTCGTCTGCGCTACATCAACCCCTACGCCCGCGAACTCTTCGGTCTCCCCGAAGGCGGCGACCCGCGCGGCGTCACGCTGGTCGACCTGGGGATCCAGGAGACCGACCTCGAACGCGCCAACCAGCTTGCCCGGCGCGCGCTGCGGGGTGAGACCTGGGACGGCACCTTCGCCATCCTGCGCACCGACTCCTCCTGGCTGCACGTGCGCGTCAACGCGGTGCCGATGAAGGACTCCGCGGGCGCTGTCGACGGCTTCGTGGTCTTCGCCGGGGAGGCGCTGCGCAGCGGACGAGTCGAAGACCTCTACGGGCTGCTGGACCGCGTCGGCAGTCGGCTGGCGGGTTCGCTGGAGTTCGACTCCACCGTCAAGTCCGTCGCCGAGATCCTGGTGCCGCAGTTCGCCGACCACTGCTTCATCGACCTCTTCGACCACGACCGCCTCATCCGGCGCATCTCCGTGCACGCCGAGGGCTGGACCCCGCCCGCGGGCACCTGGTTCGACGTCGGTGAGGAGGTCCGCTACCCCGACCGCCACTTCGTCTACACCGCGATGCGCCGCATGGAGACCGTGCTCGTCGGCGACTACTCCTATGTCGGCGAGACCGACGACAGGCACTCGGCCCGCGTAGCCGAGCAGGTAGGGGTGACATCGGCGATCGCGGCGCCCCTGCGCGCCCGCGGTGAACTCCTCGGCGTGCTCACGCTCGCCCTGTCCGGACTGTCCTCGCGCCAGAAGACCCGCTACGGCGGCTTCGACCGCGACCTCGTCGGCGCGCTGGCCTCGCGCGTGGCCCTGGCGATCGACAACGCCCGCCTGTTCGAAGAGGAGCGCAGCACCGCGCTGGCCTTCCAGCACAGTCTGCTGCCCCGGTCGTTCCCCGACTTCGACGGCTTGTCGATCGCGGACCGCTACGTCCCGGCCAAACCGCTGGAGGCCCACGGCCACGGCGTCCAGACGCAGGTCGGCGGCGACTTCTACGACGTCATCCCGCTCTCGGCCGGGCGCGTGGGCATCGTCATCGGCGACGTCGAGGGCCGCGGCCCCCACGCGGCGGCGGTCATGGGCCAACTGCGCGCCGCCCTGCGGGCCTTCGCCCAAGCCGACCGCGAACCCGCCGACATCCTGCGCGAGCTCGACGAATGGGTGCGCCGGCTCGGCCGCCCCGACGGCTCCGGGGGCACCTGGGTGCCCAGTGTGAGCTGCCTGTACATGGTCTACGACGCCTGGTCGCGCCGACTGTCCTACGCCAACGCGGGACACCAGGCGCCGCTGCTCATCTGCGAAGGCACCGTCGAGGAGCTGGCGCTGGAGGTCTCCGACACCCTGCTCGGGGTGAAACTGCGCGGCGCCCCCTACGACGACGCCGTCTACCACCAGGCCGACCTCGAACTCCCCGCGGGTGCCACGCTGCTGCTCTACACCGACGGGCTGGTCGACCGGCGCCCCATCGGGGGGACCGTCGACGTCCGGCGCTCGCTGGAGCACCTGCACCGGGGCGTGCGGGAGGTCGCCGACGCCGACGTCGAACAGATCGCGCACACCGCCGTGAACGCCGTCCCGGGCGAGATCGACGACGACACCGCGCTGCTGGTGGTGCGCACGCACTCCGGCGAGCTCGCCATGGAGGAGGGCTGGTTCATCGCCGAAGCCCCCACCGTCGGCGATGCCCGGCACCTGGCCTCCAGTACATTCAAGAACTGGGGCATGGACCGCGACCAGGCCGAGCTGGCCTGCCTGCTCGTCTCGGAGATCGTCACCAACGTCGTCATACACGCCACTCCCCACCCCGTCCGCCGCGAGTTCACCACCGGCGGCGTCCGCGACTCCGGCGCGGCACTCGACCCCGACGCCCTGGACGACGAAAGCGACGACTTCGACGAGGACTGGTCGGATCTGCTGGAGGAGGTCTCCGAGGAGCCCGAAGCTCCGCAGACCAGCGAGTTCCTGCTGCGGCTGCGCCGGGGCGCCGCCTCGGTGTGGGTCGAGGTCTTCGATCGCGACCTGCGGCTGCCGCGGATCCGCAGCGCCGGCGCCGACGACGAGGGCGGCCGCGGGCTCTACCTGGTGGACCAGCTCGCCTCGCGCTGGGGGTCGCGCCCGACCCCCGATGGCAAGGCCGTCTGGTTCGAGGTCCCGCTGAAGTCGGATTGACGTCCGCTTTCCGGCCGGGCGGGGCTCAGCGGTTGGACCACGCCCACAGCAGCAGCACCACGAAGATGAAGCAGACCACGATGCCGCCGGTGGTCCACGGGATGTGCATGCGCGGCCGGAGCTTGCGGACGCCCAGCACCAGCAGGATGATCAGGAGTCCGAGGACGATCAGCCCGTCCCACGCGCCGCTTGCCATTGGCTCGTGACCCTTTCGCCGTGACCCGTCAGGGGGTGGCTACAAGCCCAGCGAGCGCCCCACGATCTCCTTCATGATCTCCGTCGTGCCACCGAAGATCGACTGGATCCTGGCGTCCTGCCATGCCTTCGCCACGGGGTATTCCATCATGTATCCATACCCCCCGTGGAGCTGCAGGCAACGGTCGATGAGCCGGTTCGCCAGTTCGGTGGTCCACCATTTGGCCTTGGCGGCGTCCTCCACGGTCAGTTCACCGCGGTTGAGCAGGGTGATCGCCCGGTCGACATAGGTGCGGGCGAGGTCGACCTCGGTGGCCAGTTCGGCCAAGACGAAACGGGTGTTCTGAAACTTGCCGATCGGGCGTCCGAAAGCCGTCCGGTTCTTGCAGTATTCCACGGTCTCGGCGAGGACCGTCTCGGCACCGGCGGTGGCCGAGACAGCGATGGAGAGCCGCTCCTGGGGCAGGTTCTCCATCAGGTGCACGAACCCCTGGTTCTCCTGCCCGATCAGGTTGGCGGCGGGTACGCGCACGTCGGTGAACGACAGTTCGGCGGTGTCCTGGGCCTTCAGCCCGATCTTGTCCAGGTTGCGGCCGCGCTCGAAGCCGTCTGCGCCGCGCTCGACGGCCAGCAGCGAAAGCCCGTGCGCCCCGGCGTCGTGATCGGTGCGCGCCACCACGATCACCAGGTCGGCGTTGATCCCGTTGGTGATGAAGGTCTTCTGCCCGTTCAGGACGTAGTCGTCGCCGTCGCGCACCGCCGCGGTGGAGATGCCTTGCAGATCGCTGCCCGCCCCCGGCTCCGTCATGGCGATGGCGGTGATCAGGTCCCCGGAGGAGAACCCCGGCAGCCACCGCCGCCGCTGCTCCTCGGACGTCAGCCGCACCAGGTACGGCGCGATGACGTCGTTCTGCAGACCGAAGCCCAGTCCGCTCGCGCCGACGCGGCAGATCTCCTCGGAGACGACCGCGTTGAATCGGAAGTCCTCGACACCCGACCCGCCGTATGCCTCGGGCACGCCCAGGCCGAGCAGGCCTATCTCGCCGGCCTTGGTCCACACTTCGCGCGGGACGATGCCCTCCTTCTCCCACCGGTCGTGGAAGGGCACCACCTCGCGCTTGAGGAACTCGGCAACCGACTCGCGGAAGAGGTCGTGCTCGGTGTCGAAGAGTTCCCTGTGCATGGCCGACACTCCTTTGTCTCGTCGCAGGCGCCGCCGTGCCGCCGTCCGCGCGGAGCCCGCGCCGCCGCGCGCACCCCCACCGTAACCGAATGCCATTCGGTCTGCACGGATGAAAGTTCCGCAAAGTCGTGCCAACCCCGGTACGGCAGCAGCGCCGCAGGGCACGGTGCCTTCTAGGCATTGTTCAAGAACGCCGGTCTGCTGTGCGGCCTTTGCTGTGGCCTTGTTGGTCTGCCGGGTGGATTAATGCCCGAGTTTCCGGTGGGTCTGCCCCCGCGCTGCGGCGGCGGTGGCCCACGAAGTGCCCCGAATGGCGCGAAAACAGCCCCGGAGTCAACTTTTCGTGCATCTCGTGGCCGCGGCGCCCGCCGAGGCCGCCCGCAAAACGGGCATAGACCCCCAAAAGCCCACCCCATCGGGCGGTAAAGCTCCCGCAGGCGACGCCCGGGCGCAACGAGCGACGTGTCGTCGCCCCCGGTCCCGATCCGGCGCACCCCCGGGAGCGTGCGAGCGCCCGCGACCGCGCCACACTCCCGCGGCCCCCTGCCTGCGCAGGCTCCGGTCGGAACACGGCGGCGCCGCCTACCGACCCCGCGCCCGCTATGCCCGACAGCCGGAGTCGCCCGCGACCGCGGCGATCATGGTCAAAATCCCAGAAAGCGCCGCTGGATTTCGTCATACGGGCACGATCATCGCGCCGCCCTGCGCCATCACGGACACGCAACCCCCTTCCCGGCACCCGCACCGCCCCTCGTCGGGCTCGTCGGGCGGACCACCGACGAGCACCCGAACCGGCGACCGCAGGCCCTGCCATCCACCGACCTCGCCGCCGCTTCCCCGCAAGACCATCCGCGAGCCGGCAGACCAACAAGGCCGCACAGCAGACCCGAGCCGCCGATCCGTCCGGCACCGCCACCGACGAGCACCCGAACCGTTGGACGCGGGCCCCGCCCGTCGCCGTCCTCGGCGCCGCTTTTCCATACGACCACCCGCATCCCGGCAGACCAGCAAAGCCGCACAGCAGGCCGGGGCCGCCGATCCGCCGCACGCCGGTACGTCTGAACCGTGGACGCGGTACCGCCCGCGGGCGCCGGGCGCTTGCCGGTGAGCCGAAACCGAATATGGTTCGGGTAAGGATCGAAGCGTCGGATCGAAGTGTTGCGGACACCAGGCTCCCCCAGGAGGACACCGTGGCTGAGGCATACATCGTCGGGGCCGTCCGGACCCCCGTAGGCACCAAGAAGGGCGCCCTTGCCGGCGTGCACCCCGCCGACCTGGGCGCGCACGTCCTCACCGAACTGATGGGCCGTACCGGGGTGGACCCGGCGGCGGTCGAGGACGTCGTCATGGGCTGTGTGAGCCAGGTCGGCCCCCAGGCTCTCGACATCGCGCGCACCGCCTGGCTGTCGGCCGGGCTGCCCGAGACGACCGCGGGCGTCACCGTCGACCGCCAGTGCGGCTCCTCGCAACAGGCCGTGCATTTCGCCGCTCAGGGCGTCATGTCGGGTACGCAGGAGTTGGTCGTGGCCTCCGGCGTGGAGAACATGGGCATGGTGCCGATGGGGGCCAACGCCAAGTACGCGATCGACGCCGGCCTGTCCCTGTTCGGCGAGGGCTGGGACCGCCGCTACGGCGACCAGGAGATCTCCCAGTTCCGCGGCGCGCAGCTGATGGCCGAGAAGTGGGGCCACACCCGCGAGGACCTGGAGCGCTACTCCCTGGAGAGCCACCGCCGCGCGGCCGCCGCGCGCGAGGCCGGCTACTTCGAGAAGCAGATCGCCCCGCTGGCCGGGGTGACCCAGGACGAGGGCGTGCGCCCCGACACCACCCTGGAGAAGATGGCCGGGCTCGACCCGCTGCGCGAGGGCTGGGCGCTGACAGCCGCGGTGGCCAGCCAGGTCTCCGTCGGCGCGGGCGCGCTGCTGATCGCCTCGGAGCACGCCGTCGAGCGGCACGGGCTCACCCCGATGGCGCGGATCGTTCAGCTGTCGCTGGTGGGCGACGACCCCGTCTACATGCTCACGGCGCCGATCCCGGCTACCCGCAAGGCCCTGGAGAAGGCCGGGCTGGGCATCGGCGACATCGACGTCACCGAGATCAACGAGGCGTTCGCGCCGGTCCCGCTGGCCTGGATGCACGAACTCGGCGCCGACCCCGCCAAGACCAACCCCAACGGCGGCGCCATCGCCCTGGGCCATCCGCTGGGAGCCACCGGGGCGGTGCTGATGACCAAGCTGGTCCACGAACTGGAGCGCACGCACGGCCGCTACGGGCTGCAGACCATGTGCGAGGGCGGCGGCCAGGCCAACGTCACCATCGTCGAGCGGGTCTGAAGCCCGCCGGCCGCGCACTTCCGCCCCGACCGCGGGAACGGCCCCGGGCCGGTGGCGTCCGGGGCCGCATGCGCCCGCTGCGCGCTGCCGGGCGCGGAGCGGTCCGACTCGTCCGTCCGGCCCCGGCGAGCGGAGACGCGAAACGCAGCGCCCGCCCGACCCGGGGTGCCTGCGCGCCTCGCCGTGCGGTCGGCAGCGGCTCCAAGCGGCTCCCCGCCGCCGCGGCGACGGCCGCGCGGGGTTAGAGTGAGTCGCGTTTCCCCAGGTACAAGGAGTGCGGGATGACGGTCGACGGGCGGGCGCGTGCCGGTGTGCCGGGCGAGAGCGGCGGGACCGTGTTCCGCGACGCCGCGGAGTCCGACGTCGGGGCGCTGGTCGAGCTGGTGAACTCCGCCTACCGCGGCGATACCTCGCGCAAGGGCTGGACGACCGAGGCCGACCTGCTGGGCGGGCAGCGCATCGATGCCGGGCAGATCGCCGATCTGCTGGCCCGCCCCGGCACCCGCGTCGTGGTCGCCGAGCGGGACGGCCGCCTGGTGGCGTGCTGCGAACTCGCGGTCGGCGACGACGGCGCCGGCTACTTCGGCATGTTCTCGGTGCGGCCGGATGCACAGGGCGGCGGCCTCGGCGGGCGGCTGCTGGCCGAGGCGGAGCGCGCGGCGGCCGAGGAACTGGGCTGCGACAGCATGCGCATGACAGTGCTTCGCCAGCGCGCCGACCTCATCGCCTGGTACGAGCGCCGCGGCTACCGGCGCACGGGTGACACCGCCCCCTTCCCCTACGGCGACGAGCGTTTCGGCCTGCCCAAGCGCGACGATCTGGTGTTCGAGGAACTGGCCAAGACGATCGCGGTGTGAGGCGGCGGCCTACGGCACCGATGCGCCGGCGCGGGTGCGCTCGGCCCGCGCCGCGCGGCGGTCGCTCAGCTTTCGTAGCGAACACCCTCGGCCAGCCCCAGCCACGCGGCCATACTCTCCAGCTGCCCGTGCAGTTCATCAGAGGTCTCCGGCGGTGCGGAGTCCTCCAGCGTGGTGCGCCGGACGAGCAGCAGGCCGGCCCGGCGGTCGGACTTCAGATCGACGCGGGCCACGAGGTTCTCGCCCAGCAGGAACGGCAGCACGTAGTAGCCGTGGACGCGCTTGGCCGCAGGGACGTAGATCTCCAACCGGTACCGGAACCCGAACAGGGACTCGGTGCGCGACCGCTCCCACACCAGCGAGTCGAACGGGCTCAGCAGCGCGCGGGCGTTCACCGAGCGCGGCACACGGGCGTCGCGGTGCAGGTAGGCGGGCCGCTGCCAGCCGGCGACGGCGACCGGAACCACCTCGCCGGACTCGACCAGCTCGGCCAGCGCGGTTCGTGCTTCGGCCGCGCCGAGGCGGAAGTAGTCGCGCAGGCACACCTCGCTGCCCACACCGTGGGCCCGCGCGGCGATCGCCATGAGCTCGCGCCGGGCGTCGGCGGGATCGGGGTCGGGGGCGCGGTGCACATCGGCCGGCAGCACGCGTTCGGTCAGGTCGTAGCGACGCTCGAACTGGGCGGTGCGGCCGTCGGTGGTGATCTCCCCCGACCAGAACAGGAACTCCAGTGCGCGCTTGACCGGTGACCAGTTCCAGCCCCAATGGTCCCGCGGGCGGGTGGAGTCGTGCTTGAGCGCGTCCTCGATCCCGCGGGTGGTGGCCGGTCCGGTGTGCTCGACCGCGGCGCGGACGTCGGCGACGAGATCGGGGTGGTCGGTGGCCGCACGCCGCACCGCGCCCCACGCTTCGTCGCGGGCGCGGTCCATGCGCCAGCGCAGCAGCCGGTGTGTGGCGGGCGGGATGAGGCTGGCCTCGTGCGCCCAGTACTCCACCAGCCGGCCGCCGCGCCGCGTGGCCGCACGGTCCAGTTGCGCGGGGTCGTAGTGGCCCAGGCGCGCGAAGACCGGCAGGTACTGGCTCCGCGAGAGGACGTTGACGCTGTCGATCTGGATGGCGCCGACCCGGTCGATCACCCGCTGCAGATGGCGTGCGGTCGGTGCGGCCGACGGGCGGGGATCGGTGAATCCCTGGGCCGCGAGCGCGACCCGGCGGGCCTGGGACGCGGAGAGGGTGGCGTCCCGGCGCGGGTGCGGCGGCGCTGTCTCGTGCATGGGTACCGAGGCTAACCGCGCCCTCGGACATTCCGGCACCTTCGCCCCGGACCGCACCGTGCGGCAGCGGAGAGGACGGCAGCCGGCGCCGGGGGTGCCGGGCCGAGCCGCCCGCGCCCCGGCGTCGAGTCGGGCGGGTCACCGGCTCAGCTGTTCCCACACCTCCAGTCCCCGGCGGATCTCCTCGTCGGTGAAACCGCCGGGCGGACGGGCGGGTGCGCCGACGGGCGGATCGGGGGCGGCGGGTGCTTCGGGGACCGGGGGCGGCGGCGCGGTCGGCGGCTGCGGAGCGGGCACCGGTGCGGGCCGCGGCGGGTACCCCGCGGGGGGAGCGTCCGGCGCAGCGGGCTCCGGGGGCGCAGGCGTGGCGGGCCGGGTGGGCGCGGTGACCGGCTCCGGCGCGGCCGTGATGCGGGCGGGACGGCCGACCTGGTCGCCCACCCGCTCGCCCGAGGGCCCGGGATCGCGGGCGAGCGCCGCCGGATCGGCGATGCCCGCTTCGGGTACGACCCGCACCGGTGCGACCGCTTCGGCCGCATAGGCCGCCGCGCTCAGCAGCGCTCCGAGGGCCAGAACCACGAGGCGGCGCCTGCGTCGCCGCGTCCGCACCGCCGCCGCGGGCGCCGTGGGAGTCGCGCGGGAGCGCGCGGAGGTCCCGGGCGTCCCGCGCGCCCGGGGCCGCAGAAAGACCGGTGGCGGGGGCAGCGGCACGCGCACACTCTCCTCGGGGCAGCCGGAGGGGCCGGGATGCATGGCGCCGCCGGAACCGCATCGCCGGTGCCGACGGCGCCCATCCGATTGTTTCAGAGTGTGACGACGAATACGCCCGGAGTCGTGGACCGGGTGCCCCGCCGGGCTGAGCGGCCGTGCTCAGCCCATCTTGCGGTGGACGTCCTCCTTGGTCGAGGGACCGGGCTCGGCCTCACCGATGAGCGGACCCGGGGTGGAGGGGTCGACGACGCCCTCCTCCAGCCACGTGTAGTGGTCGTCGAGGACGCGCCGGCTCAGTTTGCCGTCGATGTCGTCGGTGTTGGTCCACAGGTCGGTGAACAGCGCGTCGGCGCGCAGGCGGGACTGGCGGCAGAAGGCGTCGGCCAGCTCGTAGGCGCCCTGGCCGCGCTCCGGATGGTCCTCGCGGTCGCGGTGGGCGCGCACGACCACGGCGCTCATCGCGAACAGTTCGGCGCCGATGTCGACCACCCGGGCCAAGAACGCCTGCTTGGTCTCCATCCGGCCCTGCCAGCGCGACATCCCGTAGAAGGTGGAGCGCGCCAGCTTGCGCGCCGCGCGCTCGACATAGCGCAAGTGCGCGGCGAGCGGCCCGAACTCGCCGTAGGATCCGGGGCGCTGGCCTTCGCCGACGACCAGGGTGGGCAGCCAGGTGGCGTAGAACCCGCCGGCCTTGGCGAACGCGCGCGCCTTGGCGGCGGAATCGGCCTCGGGGTCGATGATGTCGCCGGCTACCGACAGGTGGGCGTCGACCGCCTCGCGGGCGATGAGCAGGTGCATGATCTCCGTGCTGCCTTCGAAGATCCGGTTGATGCGCAGGTCGCGCACGGCTTGCTCGGCGGGGATGCCGCGCTCGCCGCGCGCGGCCAGGGACTCGGCGGTCTCGTAGCCGCGGCCGCCGCGCAGCTGCACCAGTTCGTCGGCGACCCGGGAGGCCATCTCCGAGCACCACAGCTTGGCGATCGCGGCCTCGATGCGGATGTCGTTGCGCTCGTCGTCGGCGAACTGGCTGGAGAGGTCCAGCATGGCGGTCATGGCGTAGGTGGTGGCGGCGATGAAGGAGACCTTCTTGGCCACCTCTTCGTGCTTGCCGACCGGGCGCCCCCACTGGACGCGCTCCCGCGACCACTCGCGGGCGATCTTCGTGCACCACTTGCCCGCCCCCACGCACATCGCGGGCAGCGACAGCCGCCCGGTGTTCAGCGTGGACAGCGCGATCTTGAGGCCCTTGCCCTCCTCGCCGATCCGGTTCTCCGCGGGTACGCGCACCCGGTGGAACCGGGTCACCCCGTTCTCCAGGCCGCGCAACCCCATGAACCTGTTGCGGTTCTCGACCGTGATGCCCTCGGAGTCGCCCTCGACGACGAACGCCGTGATGCCGCCGCGGTGCCCCTCGCTCTGCGGAACACGTGCCATGACCACCAGCAGGTCGCCCACGACGCCGTTGGTGGTCCACAGCTTCACGCCGTCGAGTAGGTAGGCCGAGCCGTCCTCGGTCGGGGTCGCGGTACTGCGCAGCCGCGCCGGGTCGCTGCCGACGTCGGGCTCGGTGAGCAGGAAGGCGCTGATGTCGGTGGTCGCGCAGCGCGGCAGGAAGGTGCGCTTCTGCTCCTCGGTGCCGAACATCTTCAGCGGCTGGGGGACGCCGATGGACTGGTGCGCCGAGAGCAGCGCCCCGATGGCGGGGGAGACCGATCCCACGAGGGTCAGCGCCCGGTTGTAGTACAGCTGGCTCAGCCCGAGCCCGCCGTATGTGCGGGGAATCTTCATACCGAGCGCGCCCAGCTCCTTGAGCCCGGCCATGACCTCGTCGGGAATGCGCTCCTCGCGCTCGATCCGCTGGGAGTCGATCGTCGTGCAGAAGTCGCGCAGCTTGGCGAGGAACTCCTCGCCCTCCTCGACGGTGTCGGGTGCGGGCCGCGGGTAGGGGTGGACCAGGTCCAGCCGCAGCCGGCCGAGATAGAGCTCCTTGCCGAAGCTGGGCTTTTGCCACTCGGTTTCGCGGGCGGCTTCGGCCACGGCTCGGGCCTGCCGCTCGTCGACGTGCTCAGGGGCGGTTTCGCGGTTCACCGCGGTCATATCCGTGATCACCTCGCCAGCACAACGTCGCGCCGGGGTCTGTATGGCCTGCTTCACACCCCTACCCGCGAGTAGGGGGAATGAAGCATGGCCGCCGGGGGTGCGGCGCTGCGCCGGAATCCGGAGCGCGCTCCCTCCGCGCCGGGCAGGCTCCGGCCGCGCTCACTCCTCCTGGTGCAGCGGAATCCGCACGGTCACCGTCGTACCCTCGCCCGGCGCCGAGTCCAGGTCCACGTCGCCGCTGTGGGCGTCGGCGATCGCGCGCACGATGGCCAGGCCCAGTCCGCTCCCGCTGCCCGGCGTGCGGTTGCTGCGGTAGAAGCGGTCGAACGCCCGGTTCAGGTCCTCCGGCGCCATGCCCGGCCCCCGGTCGGCGACCTCCAGCACGGCGCGATCATCCTGACTGCGCAGCCGCACGGCGACCGGCGTGTTCGCGGGGGTGTGTTCGCGCACGTTGGCCAGCAGATTAGCCAGGATCTGGCGCAGTCTGGCCTCGTCGGAGTCGCACCACAGCTCGTCCGGCGCCTCCAGGGATATCTCGCGCTGGGGCTCCAGGGCCTGGGCGTCCCCCACCACCTCCGCGGCGAGCACGGTGAGGTCGGTGCGCGAGCGCTGCAGCGAACCGGTGCGGTCCAGCCGCGCCAGCTCCAGCAGCTCGGCGACCAGCCGGCTCATCCGCTGCGACTCGTTCTCGATGCGCTCCATCGCCCCGCCCATCTCGGTGTCGGGGATGGCGCCCTGCCGGTACAGCTCGGCATAGCCGCGGATGGTCGTCAGCGGGGTCCGCAGCTCGTGGGAGGCGTCGGCCGCGAACGCGCGCACCCGCTCCTCCGATGCGCGCTGGGCGGCGAAGGCGTCCTCGATGCGGCGCAGCATGGTGTTGATGGCCGTCGCCAGTCGCCCGACCTCGCTGTGCGACCCCGACCCCGGCATGCGCACCGACATGTCCGAGCCGACGCTGATCCGGTTGGCGGTCGTGGCCATCTCGTCCAGCGGCTCCAGGCCGCGCCCGATCAGCCAGCGGCCCGCCAGTGTCAGCCCGCCCAGCAGCAGTCCGGCGGTGACCAGCTGCGTCAGTACCAGCTGCCACGGGTACTGCTCGCGGTCGCTGGTGGGCACCCCCGCGACCATGATGGTCTCGGGCCGCAACCGCACGGTCGCGCGGTAGGGCGCGACAGCCGGGTCCACGCCGTCCAGCTCGAAGATCTCCCCGGTGGAGCCGTACTCGCGCCAGCGCTCCAACCCGATGGTGCGGATGCGGTCCAGCACGACGTCTTCGCGGTAGCTGTCGCCGTAGACCTGGCTGATCTCGCCGGTGCGGCCGTCCAGCAGCACCACGAAGTAGGGCGAGGGGCTGGGCGCGTCCACGCCCGCCGGCGGGGTGTCGTTGTCCAGCCGCACCATCGCGCGTTCCGCGGTGAGCTGGAGCTGGGCGTCTATCCGCTCCGTGATGAAGCTGCGCAGGGTCAGGAATCCGACGACACAGGTCACCAGCAGGCCGGTACCGGTGACCGCGAGCAGACCGACGAGCAGCCGCCGCCGCAGCCCTCCGCGCTGGGTCATCTATGAGCTGTCCCGGTTGCGCAGCGCGTAGCCCACCCCGCGCTGGGTGTGGATGAGCGCGGGTCCGAGCGGGTCGAGCTTGCGGCGCAGGTAGCTGACATAGGTCTCCACGATCTGGGACTGCCCGGCGTAGTCCCAGCCCCACACGTTCTCCAGCAGCTGGGCCCGCGTCAGCACCTGACCGGCGTTGCTCATCAGATAGGCCAGCAGGCGGAACTCCGTCGGCGACAGCTCGATGGGCACGCCTGCGCGGCGCACCGTCCAGGTCCGCTCGTTGAGTTCGAGGTCGTCCACCCGCAGCATGCCCTGCTCGTTGCGGTCGGAGTCGGCACCGCCCTCGTCGCGCCGGGTGCGCCGCAGGAGCGCGTGCACGCGCGCGACGAGGGCCTCGACGGAGAAGGGCTTGGTGACGTAGTCGTCGCCGCCCAGAGACAGCCCGGTCACCGTGTCGGAAGGGGTGTCGCGCGCGGTGAGGTAGATGACCGGGACCTCGTCGCCGGAGTCGCGCAGCTGCCGGCAGACCTCGAACCCGCTGACGTCGGGAAGCAGCACGTCGAGGACGATCAGGTCGGGGCGCTGCTCGCGCGCCATCGCCAGACCCGCCTCGCCGGTCTCCGCGGTGTCCACGCTGAACCCGTGGAAGCGCAGTGCCGCCTGCACCAGGTCGCGGATGTTCGGCTCGTCGTCGATCACCAGTACGTGCGAGCGTGTCGCGGTCTCGCGCATGCATTCCACCTCTGAGCGGTTCCGGAGCGGCCTCCGGCCTGGCCTCCCATCATGCCGCAGGCCCGGAACGAGGGTGACACGCCGCGCGCTCCGGCGTTCGCCGGCAGGCGGGGCGGAAAGGCACCGAAAAGGGCGCCGATGCGCGGCGGGGACGCCGGGGCGCGCCGACCCGGCGTCCCCGCCGTCGTCTCGCGTCCGCGCGTCAGGCTCGCGCGGGCGTGAAACGACGGGCCGCAGCCTGCGGCCGTACCGCCCCGTGCAGACCGAAGCCGTGGACAGGGTGCGGCTCGCGGTCGTGCCGGGCCGGCAACCGCCTGCGGCCCGGCAACAGGATGCCGCAACGGGCTGTGATGCGGCAGAGCGCAGGCTGGGAAAACGCTGATAGCCGCGGCCCCGGGGGCGAAAAGGACGGCGCGCACGCGCCGTGTCCCGCCGGTGTCGGGTGATCCTTTACCGAAGGGAGGCGAACCCCGCGGGCGGCTCGGCCGTCCTACCCCGTGGCAGTACCGCGCGCCGCGCAGCAGATGCGGCGGCGTTCCGCGCGGCGAGGCGCGGAGAGGGGGCTCGGTGCGGAGGACGGCCGCACCGAGCCCCTTCCGTCCGCTTGTCCTACCCGCCAGGGCCCCGGACTCACTTCGCCGCCGCACAAGGCGGACGGCGGGTCGTAGCGGCGACGGCGGCGGGCGCCCGCGCGTCCGTACATGGCGCGGGGCGATCGCCGCGGCGGATACCGGCACATCGGATCTACCGGGCCGGCGGTTCCCCGACTCCGGAAGCCGTGGCGGCGGACTCGCCGTCGTCGGTCCCCTCGTCCGCCGCGCCGAAGGGCGGCGCACCGTCGTATCCCCGCGCTAGCCTGGCGGTGTGCGAATCGCGACGTGGAATGTGAACAGTGTCCGGGCGCGCGGCGAGCGGATCGCGGCGTGGTTGCAGCGCAGCGACGTCGACGTCGCCGCTGTCCAGGAGACCAAGTGCCGCGACGACCAGTTCCCCACCGAGCTCTTCACCGACCTCGGCTACGAGGTCGCCCACCACGGGCTCTCGCAGTGGAACGGCGTCGCGGTCCTCTCCCGTGTGGGGCTGACCGACGTGCAGTTCGGCTTCCCCGGCCAGCCCGGATGGGGTGAACCCGAGGCTCCCGAGGCCCGCGCCCTGGGCGCCACCTGCGGCGGTGTGCGGGTGTGGAGCCTGTACGTGCCCAACGGCCGCGAAATCGACGACCCGCACTACTCCTACAAGCTGCGCTGGCTGGAGGCGCTGCGCGCCTACGGCGCCGAGTGCCTGGACGAGGACCCGCGCGCGCAGATGGCGCTGTGCGGCGACTTCAACGTCGCTCCCCAGGACGACGACGTGTGGGACATGGCCGAGTTCGAAGGCAAGACGCACGTGACCAAGCCCGAGCGCGACGCGTTCACCAGCGTCGTCGACGCCGGGTTCGCCGAGGTGGTGCGCCCCTTCGCGCCCGGCCCCGGCGTCTACACCTACTGGGACTACAAGCAGCTGTCCTTCCCCAAGCGCAAGGGCATGCGGATCGACTTCGTACTGGCCTCGCCCGCGCTGGCGTCGCGGGTCTCCGGCGCGATGGTCGACCGCGAGGAGCGCAAGGGCAAGGGGGCCTCCGACCACGCGCCGGTGATGGTGGACCTCGACGGCGGCGCCGATCAGGAGTCGGCGGCGGCCGACGCGGCGGGTCTCGGCGGAGCCTGAGATCGGTGGCGGGACCGTCGGAGCACCTGCGGGAGTGACGAAGGTGTCGGTTCCGCCCGCGAGGCTCCGAGGTGGCCTGCGCAGCCCGCAGCGGCGGGTCGGGCCCTCGGCGTCGGCGCGGCGCCCCGGTAGGGTCGCCGTGTGAGTTCGTCTGGCACCTTCGCGGCACCGCCGCGCATCGCGGTCTTCGGCAGCGTCAACATGGACCTCGTCGCCTACGTCGGTTCCGCACCGGGGAGCGGTGAGACGGTGACCGGGACGCGGTTCGCCCAGGTCCCCGGAGGCAAGGGCGCCAACCAGGCAGTGGCGGCCGCCCGCGCCGGTGCCGACGTCGCGTTCCTCGGCGCGGTGGGCGACGACGCGTTCGGCAACCAACTGCGCAGCAACCTCGTGGAGTGCGGCATCGAGGTGTCGGGGCTGCGTACCGTCGCGGGCACCTCCGGCGTGGCCCATATCGTCGTTGAGGACGACGGAGCCAACTCCATCATCGTGATTCCCGGCGCCAACGGCCGCGTCACCGGTCTGCGCGCGGGCGACGAAGCGCTGGTAGAAGGCAGCGCGGCGCTGCTGCTGCAGCTGGAGCTGCCCATGGAGGCCGTCGTCGCCGCAGCGCGCGCCGGCCGCGCCGCGGGCGTGCCGACGGTGCTGACCCCGGCGCCCGCCCGCGAACTGCCCACCGAACTGCTGGAACAGGTCGACCTGCTCGTGCCCAACCAGCACGAGGCGGCGGCGATCACCGGGGAGGCCGAGCCGCACAGCGCCCTGGCCGCCCTGCTGCGCATCGTGCCCGAGGCGATCATCACCCTGGGCGAGGGCGGCGCACTGTACGGCGCCCGCGGCGCCGAGCCCGTCCGCGTGGCGGCGCGCCGGGTAACGCCGGTCGATACCACCGCAGCCGGAGACACCTTCTGCGGCGCCTTCGCGGTCGCCCGGGCCCGGGGCGCTGCGCCCGAGGAGTGCCTGCGGTTCGCCCAGGCCGCCGCTGCGCTTTCGGTGCAGCGCCACGGTGCGGCGCCGTCCATGCCCGAGCGGTCCGAGATCGAGGACTTCCTCGCGCGCGGCTGAGCGGGCAGCCGGGCGGACGTGGTGAGACCGGGCGCCGCGGGCACGCGGCGGACGGGGGCGCCGGAGTGAAGCAGCGGACCTCTGTACGCGATGCGGGGCCGGGAACGGCGGGGGAGCCGGAACGGTGTCAGCCGAAGGCCGCCGGCGAGGCGTCGAGCCGGCGCGAAACGGTCGCCGCCGGTTCGAGGGTTCCGGCGCGAGAGGGGAATCCGTTCGGCCCCCGGTGCGGCGTCAGGAGACGTGGCCGATCTGGCGGAGGAAGTGGATCGGGTCGGTGTCCTGGACCCGCAACTCCAAGACGATGTCGATGACGTCGCCGACCAGGCGATCACCCCAGGGCACGGGTCCGCCGTCGCCGACACCGAAGTCGGAGAGCCTGATCTGGGTGTTGCCGGCGAAGAAGTGCCCGTAGGTCCCGTCGGGGTCGGCGTAGTCGGGAGCCTCCCCGGCCCACTCGCACTCCAGCGCGATCGGGCGCGTGGTGCCGTGGATGGTCAGGTCGCCGTGCAGGTAGAAGGTGCGCTTGTGGACCGAGCGCTCCTCGATGCGGGTGCTGGTGAAGCGGATTTCCGGGTGGTTCTCCACATCCAGGAAGTCGGCCGAGCGCAGGTGGTCGTCGCGCGCCTGCACGCCCGTGTTGACCGAGGCCGCGCGGACGCTCACGTCGACCTTGGACGCCGCGGGGTCGTCGGCCACCATCACGGCCCCCCTGGCGTCGCCGAACGTGCCCTGGACGCGGCCGAAGCGCAGGTAGCGGGCGACGAAGATGATGCAGGAGTGGATGGGGTCGATGTGCCAGTGGCCCGGTGCGGGACCGAAGTCATAGCCCTCTGGCGGGAGTGGGTTCATGTGTACTTTCCCCTCTTTTCGATCTACCTCAGGCTAATATCCCGTTTCGATGTTGTTTGGTGCCGTTGACCGTGGTGTACCTCGCGGGGTAGTCACAGCTCCGGCGGCGTGCGGGCGGTTCCGCGTCGCAGTTCGGGTCGGTCAAGGGGTATCGGGGCCTGGTGAAAGTCCACTTTCGGTCGGCTTTCACACCCGCCGCTGTAGTACACCTCACACGCTCGCCGCGCGCTCGGCGGCCGTGTCCGGTCGGGTCGACCGGTGCGGCACCGCGGGCGCGGCCGATCGCGGCTGCACCATTCGAGATCGGGGGGAACCGCCCGCGATGTACGCTCTTGGGGAGCCTGTGCGCCGCGGACACCTGCTCCGCGCGGTAGCGGCGTCGGCGCACTCGTCCCCCGAGAAGTCAGCGATCCGCATTGAGCAGCGATACGCACAGTACCGAGCCCGTGTTCACCCGGACCGCTCGGCGCAGGCGGGAGCGGTTGCGCAGGCGCCGCCTGATGACGGCCGGTGCCGCGGCCGCCTGCCTCGTCTGCGGCGGTGCGGTCGCCGCGGTCGTGGCCCTGAGCCGGGGAGGCACCGAGGTGGGCGTGGACGACCCGCCTCCCCCGCCGGGTGCGGTGAGCGTGAGCCCGTCGGCCGCTCCGGCGGGCGACGGCGGCGGGGCTCCGCCTGCCCAGCCCGCCGGGGAGGCGACGATCGCCGTGCCCGATGACGGCGCCCCTTCCCAAGGGGATTCCGGGGCGGGCGAAGGCCCTCCCGCGAGCGGCGGCTCGGGCGGTTCCGCGGATGCCGGCGGTGATTCGGGCGGCGGCTCCGGCTCGGGCGGCGCCCAGAGCGGGCAGCAGGAGGGGACCGGCGGCGGCGCCCAGAGCGGGTCGGAGGACTCCGGAGCCGATGGCGGGCAGGCCGTCCCCGACGTGCCGCCGTGGCTCGACGGTGAGAACGGCGACCGGGACTCGGACGAGGACGGCTGGGACCGGCAGGACTGGGGTCAGGACGACTGGGACCAGGACGACTGGCAGGACTGGGACTCGTCCGAGGGAGACGGGCGCCCCCGAGACGGTGAGGGCCCCGGCGGACGCGGCTGACGTAGGCGGCCGACGGGCGGTCGTCCGGCGGAGGCGGCAGCGGCGTCCGCCGAGCCGCATCCGCCGGTGCGCTCCGGCTCGCTACATCTGCTCGGGCGCGCGCACCCCGAGCAGCCCCAGACCCGTGACGAGGGTCTGCAGCGTGGCCGCGATCAGCGCGAAGCGGGACTCGCGCACCGCCGGATCGTCGGCCTGCAGCACCGGGCAGTGCTCGAAGAACGCGGTGAACGCCTGGGCGAGGTCGAAGAGGTAGCCGCACAGCCGGTGCGGCTCCAGCGTGGCGCCCACGGTGGCCACCGCGGGGCCGAAGCCCAGCAGCGCCAGCGCGAGGTCGCGCTCCGCCGGCTCTGTGATGGCCACCGGGCCCGTTGCGTCTTCGGGGGCGATGCCGCCCTTGCGGAAGATGGAGCGGATCCGCGCGGCAGCGTACTGCAGGTAGGGGCCGGTATTGCCGTTCAGCGCCAGCATCCGGTCGAAGTCGAAGACGTACTCGGTGTCGTGGGAGACTGAGAGGTCGGCGTACTTCACCGCGCCGATTCCGACCTCGCGGGCGATGGCGGCCCGGGTGGAGTCGTCGAGATCGGGGCGGTTGTCGCCGACGACCTTGGCCGCGCGCTCGACGGCCTCGTCCAGCAGCTCCATCAGCCGGATGGACCGGCCGCTGCGGGTGCGCAGGATCTTGCCGTCGGTGCCCAGCACGTTGCCGATCTGCACGTGGACGGTCTCGACGTCGTCGGGCAGCCATCCGGCCTTGCGCGCGGTCTCCCAGACCATCTTGAAGTGCAGGGCCTGCGGTGCGCCCACGACGTAGACGATGCGGTCGGCCGCCAGCTGCTCGACCCGGTAGCGCACCGTGGCGAGGTCGGTGGTGGCGTAGCCGTAGCCGCCGTCGCTCTTGCGGACGATCAGCGGGATCGGTTTGTCCTCGCGGCCGGTGAACCCGTCGAGGAACACGCACAGCGCACCCTCGCTGATCTCGGCGATGCCCTTGCGCTCCAGCTCCTCGCACACCGCGGGCAGCATGGGGTTGTAGGTGCTCTCGCCGGCGAGGTCGGAGTCGGTGAGTGTGACGTCCAGCCGACCGTAGACCTTGTTGAAGTAGACCGTGGAGAAGTCGACCAGCTCGCGCCACAGCCGCAGCGTCTCGGCGTCGCCCGCCTGGAGTTCGACGACCCGCTTGCGCGCCCGCGCCGCGAACTCCGCGGAGTCGTCGAACTTGGTGCGCGCCGCCTGGTAGAAGGCGTTGGGATCGGTCTGCAGCAACCCCGCCTCGGCGGAGTCCTCGCCGGCCTCCAGCAGATGCTCGATGAGCATGCCGAAGGGGGTGCCCCAGTCGCCGATGTGGTTCTGCCGGACGACGTCGTGCCCCAGCGCCTCCAGGGTCCGGGCCAGGGCGTCGCCGACGACCGTGGTGCGCAGGTGGCCGACGTGCATCTCCTTGGCGACGTTCGGCGCGGAATAGTCCAGCGGGATGGTCTGCGGATGCTGCCGGGGCACACCCGCCCGCGGGTCGCCCAGCAGGTCCTGGGTCCGGGCGGCGATCCAGTCGTCGCGCAGGGTCAGGTTGATGAAGCCGGGGCCGCTGATCTCGACCTCGCGGCACAGGTCGTCGACGTCCAGCTGCGCGACGACGTCGGCGGCGACGTCGCGCGGGGCTCGGCCGAGGCGCTTGGCCAGCGCCAGGGCGGCGTTGGCCTGGTAGTCGGCGAACTGCGACGGACGGATGACGGGGTCGGTGTCGGCGAACTCGGCGCCGAGCGCGGCGCCGAGTGCTGACTGGACCCGTGCTGCGAGGGTTTCCTGCGGGTCGGCCATGCTGCAAGCCTACCGACCGGCCTCCCCTCGCGAGTCCCGTTCTCCACAGCCCCACGGCACCGCGGGGCCCCGCCGACCCGCCGTATCCACCCTGGGCACGCGTCCCCGCGTCGCCCGGCCTCCGCCGCCGGCCCGGTGCTACGGGCGCGCCTGCTGCTCCTCGCCCTGGCCCAGCCGCTGGCGCCACGGCGTGGAGCGCGCGGTGGCCTGCACGCGGCTGCGCACCTCCTCGCCGATCCCCCCCGAGGTCAGGTCGTGGGCCAGTTGGCACGCGCGCTCGATGGCGGGTGCGCGGCTGGAGCCGTGGGCGATCACCACACTTCCGTTGAGCCCCAGCAGCACCGCTCCGCCGTAGGTGTCGCTGTCCAGTCGGTTGCGCAGCTCCCGCAGCGATCTGCGCTGCAGCAGCGCCCCGGCCTTGGCCAGCGTGCCGGCGGTCATGGCTTCGGTGACGGCGTCCATGGTGAAGCGCACCGCCCCCTCGACGGTCTTCAGCGCCACGTTCCCGGTGAAGCCGTCGGTGACCACGACATCCACCTCGCCCGCGAGCAGGTCGTGGCCCTCCACATTGCCGCGGAAGTCCAGCCGGCCCGCCTGCGTCGGCGCCTGCGCCGCGGTGGCCGCGAGCAGTTCGGCGGTCTTGCGGGCCAGCCGGTTGCCCTTGCCCGGTTCCGAGCCGATGGTGAGCATCCCCACCCGGGGGTTCTCCACACCGAAGGCGCTGCGGGCGTAGGCGGCGCCCAAGTGGGCGAACTGCACCAGCATCTCGGGCTTGGCGTCGGCGTTGGCGCCGGCGTCGAGCAGAACCGTGGGGCGCGGGCGGGTGGGCAGCGCCACGGCCAGCGCCGGCCGCAGCACCCCGGGCTGGGTGCGCATCCGCACCGTCGAGGTGGCGACCACGCCGCCGGTGGAGCCGGCCGACACCAGCGCGCTCGCTTCACCCTGGCGGATCAGCTTGCAGGCCACCGCGACGCTGGAACGGGGACGGCGCCAGCTCGCCAGCGCGCCTTCGTGCATCGCCAGGGCGTCCTCGGCGTGCAGGACCGGCATGGCCCCCACCGCGTCCTCCTCGGCGAGCAGCCGGGCGACCTCGGTGCGCCTGCCCACCAGTACTACGCGCAGCCCGCGGTCGCGGACGGCGCGGACGGCGCCCCGTACGGCCTCCTGCGGGCCGTGATCGCCGCCCATGGCGTCCAGTGCGATGATCGGCCCGCTGGGACCCCGACGCGCGCCCGCTTGGGGTGTGCTCACCCGCCCCCCTCATTGCTCGCCGGAAACCCGGGCCGGATGCGCCCGTGGCCGCCGCCGTCGGCGGAAGGCGCCGCGTTCGGCGGCGACGCGCCTGCCCACGGGCACCTTCGACCGTATGCGCACAGGCTATGCAAAGCCGCACGGCGTCCGCGCAGAGGGGGCGCCGGGGCCGGTACCGGGGGGCGTGCGTGTAAAGAGCCGCAGCTCAGCGGTTGGCGACCGGAAAGTGGGTACGAACACCAGTGGTCCGGGTATGCCTGACCCTTGGCCGGTTCGGGCGAATCGTCCGGCCGGTCGCACAACCGTTCTGTTCATGCTGCGGGAAGCCCGCCCAGCGCGGGCTTTCCGGGTACCGCCTGCCCTGCTTCCCCCGCACGGGCGGGCCATGGCCCTGAAGGAAAGGAGACACGTGAGCTTGACGCACGACGCGGCACCGTCCCCGCCCCAGTCAACCGGGCGTCGGTTTCGTGCCTACACGACGAAACACCTGGACGAGCTCACGGCCCGCGCCGGGCTGGACGCGGCCGAACGCCTCGCCGTCCGCGCGGTCGCCACGGTGCTGCCGTTCCGGGTCAACAGCTACGTCGTCGACGAGCTGATCGACTGGGACGCCGCGCCGGACGATCCGATCTACCGCCTCGTATTCCCGCAGGCGGACATGCTCCCCTCCACCGACGTCGCGCGGATCGCCGACCTGCTGCGCCGCGAGGCGCCGCGCAAGGACCTCAACCAGGCGGCCAACGAGGTCCGCGCGAAGCTGAACCCGCACCCGGCCGGGCAGATGGAGCTCAACGTCCCCTCCTCCGAGGAGGAGGACCCGCTGGAGGGCATGCAGCACAAGTACCACGAGACGGTGCTGTTCTTCCCCAAGCAGGGCCAGACCTGCCACGCCTACTGCACCTACTGCTTCCGCTGGGCGCAGTTCGTGGGCGAGCCGGACTTGAAGTTCGCGTCCGGTGAGATCGACCACCTGGTCGCCTACCTGCACCGCCACCCCGAGGTCACCAGCGTGCTGTTCACCGGCGGCGACCCGATGATCATGGGCGAGGGCGTGCTGTCGCGCTACATCGAGCCGCTGCTGCAGGTGGAGACACTGGAGTCCATCCGCATCGGCACCAAGTCGCTGGCGTATTGGCCGCAGCGCTTCACCACCGACCCGGACGCCGACGAAACGCTGCGGCTGTTCGAACGGGTCGCCGAGGCCGGGAAGAACCTGGCCTTCATGGCGCATTTCTCCCATCCCAACGAGATGCTGCCCGACCTGGTCCAGCAGGCGGTCTCGCGCATCCGCGCCACCGGGTCGGTCATCCGCACCCAGGCGCCGCTGATCCGCACGATCAACGACGACCCCGCCACCTGGGAGAGCATGTGGCGCACCCACGTCCGCCACGGCATGGTGCCCTACTACATGTTCGTCGAGCGCGACACCGGACCGCAGGACTACTTCGCCGTGCCGCTCGCCCAGGCCTACGAGATCTTCCGCGAGGCCTACGCCGGCGTCTCCGGACTGGCGCGCACGGTGCGCGGCCCCTCCATGTCGGCCACCCCCGGCAAGGTGTGCATCGACGGCGTCGCCGAGGTCGCCGGCGAGAAGGTGTTCGTGTGCCACTTCATCCAAGCACGCGACCCCGAACTGGTGGGCAAGCCGTTCTTCGCGCGCTACGACGAGAAGGCGGCCTGGCTGACCGACCTCGAACCGGCACTCGGCGCCACTCGCTTCCCCCATGAGCAGGGCCGTCCCGAGAACACGCACGCCGATCTCGTCGGCGCCGCCCACCCCTGAGCCGATCACTCCAACCGATGCCGGCGCGGGCACGGCCGCCCGCGTCGTTCGGACGCGGCCGAGCGCACGGGCTCGGCCGCGGCGTTTCGGCCGGCCGCGAACGCCGTGCACCCGGCCGAGGGCATCCGCGCAGACGCTTCGCATTCTTTGGCCGCCTCGTCCAGCGGCCGTGGCCCGGTGTACACGGTTTCGATCCGTCACCCGCCTAGCCTTGAAACGTACTGTTAGGGGTGGCCCGCCCCCCGACCCCGCGGGCCGGTATCGCACCCTAGGAGTCCGATGGTCGAGTGGTTCGGCAGCACCGTCGTGGCGACGGGCCGGCTGCCGCTATTCTGCTTCTTCGTCGCGTTCGTCGCCGGCTTCCTACTGATCCGCATGAGCGTGCGGATGATCCGCGCGGGTGTCACGTGGTGGCCGGGCAACCTGCGCCCCGGCGGGCTGCACATCCACCACGTCGTGTTCGGGGTCGGGCTGATGATGGTCGGCGGCGTCGCCGCGCTGCTGATCACCGACCGCCAGGGCGCGCCCATCGCCGTGGCCGCGGGGCTGTTCGGATTGGGCGCCGCGCTGGTGCTGGACGAGTTCGCGCTGATCCTGCACCTGCGCGACGTCTACTGGACGGAGCAGGGCCGGGCCTCGGTCGACGCGGTCTTCGTGGCCGTCGCGCTGACCGGTCTGCTGCTGACCGGGTTCCGGCCCTTCGGCTGGGACTGGTTCCACGGCGCCGGGCCGGGCGGGGCGTGGCAGACCGCCGCCCAGGCGGGGCTGATGGTGCTGGCGCTGGTCAACCTCGCCGGCTCGGTCGTCAGCCTGCTCAAGGGCAAGATCTGGACCGGGCTCACCGGGGTCTTCCTGCCCGCCATCTCGGTGGTGGCGGCCATCCGCCTCGCGGTTCCCGGCTCCCCGTGGGCCCGCTGGCGCTATCCCGCGGGATCGGCCAAGCTCGACCAGGCCGTCCGGCGGGACCGGCGTATCCGCCGCCCCCTGATCAAGGTCAAAATCCGCGTCCAGGAGCTCATCGCGGGCCGCCACGACCTGGAGCCGGCCGTCGAGACGGGCCAGGGCGAGGCGCCGGGGACAGCGGATTCCCCGGCCGTGCTGTCGCGCGCGGTCTGAGCGCGGCGGCGCGGAGCAGGCGAAAGGCGCGCGTGCGCGGGCGCGGGCGCGCTGGCCGCGTTCGTCTAGAGTTGCCCGACGATGGCTACTTCGCGCGAAGGCGACCGCTTCCACTACCGCGGCCTGGTGATCGGCGTCGACATCGGCGGCAGCAAGGTCGCCGCGGGAGTGGTCACTCCCGGCGGCCGCATCCTGGCGCGCACCCGTGCCGAAACCCCCCATCGCAGCAAAAGCCCGAAGACGGTCGAGGACACCATCGCCGCCGTGGTGGCCGAACTGCGGCGCTCCTACCCGGTGCGTGCCGTGGGCGTGGGCGCGGCCGGCTTCGTCGACGACCAGCGGGCCACCGTGTTGTTCGCGCCCCACCTGTCCTGGCGTGCGGAGCCGCTGCGCGAGGCATTGCGCAGCAGGCTGCAGCTGCCGATCGTGGTCGAGAACGACGCCAACGCCGCCGCGTGGGCCGAGGTCCGCGTCGGAGCGGGGAGAGGGGCCGCGGACTCGGTCGTGGTCAACCTGGGCACCGGCATCGGGGGTGCCGTGGTCATCGGAGGCGAGCTGTACCGCGGCCGCCACGGCATTGCCGGCGAGTTCGGGCACATGACGGTGGTGCCCGGGGGTCTGCGGTGCGAATGCGGCAACCGCGGTTGCTGGGAGCAGTACGCCAGCGGCAACGCGGTCACCCGGGAGGCGCGCGAGCTGGCCGCGGCCGACTCGCCGGTCGCGCGGGGTCTGCTCAACGCGGTGGCCGGGAACCCGTCGCTGATCACCGGTGGGCTGGTGAGCGAGCTGGCGCGGGAGGGCGACTTGGCCTGCGTCGAACTGCTGGAGGAGGCGGGGGACTGGCTCGGCCTGGGCCTGGCCAACCTCGCAGCGGCCTTCGACCCCGAGCTGTTCGTGATCGGCGGGGGCGTCTCGGAGAGCGGCGAGCTGCTGCTGGAGCCGGCGCGCCGCGCCTTCCGGCGCACGCTGACCGGCCGCGGATACCGCCCGGAGCCCGGCGTCGTCGCGGCCGAGCTGGGCAACGAGGCCGGGCTGATCGGTGCCGCCGACCTCGCCCGTGACGCGCTGCCGCGCTGGCGCCAGGGCCGCCGCCAGCGCCGCATCGGCACCCCGCCGCGGCGCCGCGGGCGTCTGCGGTAGCGGAGCGTCCGCTGTCGCGCCGCGCCGGGCCCGCCGGTATGCCGCGGTGACCGGCGCCGAAACCGCCGTTCCCCAACAACCGAACCTCGTTCTAGTCTGCGGCGCCCGGGGTCTGTAGAGTGCCGCCCATGGAGCTGAATGGAGTTGCCGCCCTCGTTTCCGGCGGCGCAAGCGGGCTGGGTGAAGCCACCGTCAAGGACCTCGCCGCCGCGGGGGCGAGCGTCGTCATCGCCGACCTGAACGCCGAGCGCGGCGAGGCGCTGGCCAAGGAGGTCGGCGGCACCTTCGTCGCCACCGACGTCTCCGACGAGGACCAGGTGCAGGCGGCCGTGCAGGCAGCTGTGGACACCGGCCGACCGCTGCGCGCGGCGGTCTCGTGCGCGGGTATCGGCTGGGCCACGCGCACGGTCAACAAGGAAGGCGTGCCCCACGATCTCGCGAGCTACAAGAAGGTCGTCGAGGTCAACCTCATCGGCACGTTCAACGTGGTGCGGCTGTCCGCGGCGGCGATGTCGTCCACCGAGCCCGCCAACGAGGACGGCGAGCGCGGCGCCATCGTCAACACCGCCTCCGTCGCCGGGCTGGAGGGCCAGATCGGGCAGATCGCCTACTCCTCCTCCAAGGGCGGCATCATCGGCATGACCGTTCCGGCTGCGCGCGACCTGGCCGCGGCCGGTATCCGGGTGAACACCATCGCGCCGGGCATTCTGGACACCCCGATCTACGGCCAGGGCCCCGAGTCCGAGGAGTTCAAGCAGCGCCTCGCCGCACCCGTGCCGTTCCCCAAGCGTCTGGGCACCGGAGCCGAATTCGCCAAGCTGGTGCGCTCGCTGGTGGAGAACACTTACATCAACGCCGAGGTCGTCCGGCTCGACGGCGGCCTGCGCATGCCCCCCAAGTAGTACCGGCCGGGCGCGCAGACCGAGCCGGGCCGAGCAACCGGACCGAGCACAAGGAGAGCGATGAGCGACGAGGTGAGCTACACCGCCCAGGACGGCGTCGCCGTTATCACGATCGACCGCCCGCAGGCCAAGAACGCCGTCAACGCCGCCGTGGCCCAGGGTGTCGCCGAGGCGCTGGACGACCTGGACTCCCGCAACGACCTGGTCGTGGGCATCCTCACCGGCGCCGGGGAGACGTTCTGCTCGGGCATGGACCTCAAGGCGTTCATGCAGGGCGAGGTCCCCACGGTGGAAGGCCGCGGATTCGCCGGATTCGCCCAGCGCCCCCCGCGAAAGCCGCTGATCGCGGCCGTGGAGGGCTATGCGCTGGCGGGCGGCTTCGAGGCGGTACTGGCCTGCGACCTGGTGGTGGCCGCCGAGGACGCCAAGTTCGGGATCCCCGAGGTGAAGCGCGGGTTGGTGGCCGGCGGTGGCGGACTGCTGCGCCTGCAGCATCGCATTCCGCGCAACATCGCCATGGAGTTCGCGCTCACCGGCGACTTCGTCGAAGCGCCGCGCATGGCCGAGCTGGGGTTGGTGAACAGTGTCACGGCCTCGGGCGGCGCGCTGGAGGGCGCCCGTGCGCTCGCGGCGCGCATCGCGGCCAACGCGCCGCTGGCCGTGTCGGTCTCCAAGCAGGTGATCACCGAGTCCGAGGACTGGACGAGCGACGAGATGTGGCAGCGCCAGGACCCCATCACGGGGCCGGTGTTCGTCAGCCATGACGCGATGGAGGGCGCCGCGGCCTTCGCCGAGAAGCGTCCACCGCAGTGGAAAGGCGAGTAGGACTCCCGGCGGCGGGCGGTCGACGCGCCGTCCGCCGTACCGATCATTCGAATCCGACCGGCGGCGCCGGAAGGGTGGCGGGGATGACGACCGGGCGGTTCCTCCGGGAGGGGGCGCCCGGCTAAGCCGTGCTTAAGAAGTGCTGCATCGGTCCGGCTCCCATGCGCGGCCGGGCCGTACGGCTCGGATCCGTTACGCGGACTTGCCCTGGCCTTGTCCCCGGCCGGGCGGCGGGCTGATTGACGGGGAGCAGCGGGCACCGGGGACGGTGGCGGGCTGGGCCCGCGGTCGAGGGAGCGGGGACCGCGCCCAACGGGTCGGGTGCTGCCGGTGGCGCGCCTGACGGATCGGCGGCTCGGCTCTGCTGTGCGGCCTTGTTGGTCTGCCGGGATGCGGGTGGTCTTACAGAAAAGCGGCGCCGAGGTCGGCGGGGGACTGGGCCTGCGGTCGTTGGGCGGCACCGGTCCCGCCGAGTCTGTCTATCGTGAACTTATGGCCACCGGAAAGCGCATTCCGCGGCCATAAGTTCACGATCATCGCCGGATGAACCGGTATACCGGACATACCGGCACCGGTTCGCCGGCTGGGTGTCGCCGTGGTCCGACCCGGCCCGAACCGGCAGGGGCCGCACGGCGGGGCGCGGTTGCGGGTGCTCGCGCGGCCCGGGGGTGCGCCGGATCGGGGGTCGGGGGCGACGACACGTCGCTCGTGGCGCCCGGGCGCGGCCGCGGGGAGTCGCACCCCCCGATGGGGTGGGCTTTTGGGGGCCTATGCCCGTTTTGCGGGCGGCCTCGGCGGGCGCGGCGGCCACGAGACGCACGAAAAGTTGACGCCGGAGGCGCTATCGCGCCATTGGGTGCGCCTCGTGCGCCGTCGCCGCCGCGGCGCGGGCACGGACCCACCGGGAACTCGGGCGCTGGCGGACAAAACACCCCGTGTTGTTTCGTATCGCGGAATGACAGCGCGGGGGTGGCGCCTCGGGGCGGCACCGAGGCGGGTGCCGCCGCACCTACGTGCGTCTCGTGACCCCGGTCCGGCCCCATGGCGGCCGCCGATCGCCTCGCATCAGGCCCGCGCCGGCAACCGGGCGGCGCCGCCGGGCTCGACCACCCGGGCCGGGGCCGCTCACCGCCGCCCCGACCACCCCAGGCCCGGCCCCGACCGGCGTCCTCGCCGCCCTTCGCCGCGACCGCCACCGGCGGGCACCCGGCCCGTTGGGCGCGGGCCCGGCCCCCGCCGCCCTCGGCGCCGCTTTTCCCTAAGACCACCTATCCACCCGGCAGACCAACAAGGCCGCCACAGCAGACCGGCGTTTTTGAACACGGCCTAATCCTCCGGCAGTGGCACGCGCAGGGCGCGCAACAGGGTGGCCAGCAAGTCGTAGTAGCCCACCAGCGTGACGAGTTCGACCACACCGGCCTCGCCGAAATGCTCCTCGGCGGCGGTGTGGCAGGCGGCGGACGTGTCGCGGTCGCGCAGCAGCGCGCGGGTGAAGTCGAGCGCGGCCCGGTCGGCGGGGCCGAAGGACTCAGGGGTGGCGTGGCCGCCCAGCGCCGCGATCTCGCTCTCCGCCAGCCCCGCCTCGGCGGCCAGTCCCCGGTGCGCCGACCATTCGAAGGCGCTCGCCCGGGCGGTGGCGACGGTCAGGATCGCGATCTCCCGGATGCGCGCCGACAGCGAGGTCCGCGCCCCCACGGCCGCGCTCAGGTGCTGCAAAGCTGCGCCGACGCCCGGCGCGGCCAGCATCGCGTTGAACGGGCCGTGCAGCCGGCCGTCCGCGTCGACCAGCTCGAAGGGCGGTTCGCTGCCGTACTTGGCCAGCACACCGTCGTAGATCGCCCGCTGCTCGGCGGACAGCTCGTCGGGGGAGTACCAGTGGATCCGTCCGTGGCGCATCCGGCGATTATGCCGTGCCTGCACCGACCGCCACCGGCTCGGCGGCCCTCGCACGCCGCGATGGATGCCCGGCGGAGCCGGGACACGCCTGGGGTGTCAGTGGAAGATCTCCTCGGCGGTGTCGACGCTGAAGGCGCGGTCGAACCAGGTGTCGAGCTGGTCGAGGTCGGTGCAGGCGGTGACGCGTTTCTTGACATTGTCGGAGACGGTGAGGCCGCGGTGGGTGAGTACCGAGAGGAGCGCCTCGGCCTTCCCCTCGGCCTTCCCCTCAGCCTTGCCCTCGGCCTTGCCCGTGTCGATGAACCTGCGGGCGAATTCGGACCGGTAGGTGAAAGTCGGATTGGCCATCAGCGCATCCCAGTTCTCTAGTGCCGATTGCTTGAGAGCGGAGTCCAAGTACCCATAGTAGACGCGGAAGTCGTGATCGCTGAGGGTGTTCATCCCCGCAGCGCACGCGTTCATGCTCTTCTGCTCCTCGCCGCGGTGGGCGAGGACGGAGAGCACGGCCAGTTCGGGGAGTTCCACCGCTTCCTCTTCCGAGACGACCACCGGGATCTCGTCGGGGCCGACGACGAAGGGAACCAGCCGCATGCCCGGGTGGCCGAGTCGATGGGTTCGCGCGCCCACGCCGCGGTCGCCTCATCGAGGCAGAAGACGACCAGCATCACCGGGCACTCCAGGTTCCGGCGCACCGTGGTGAGGTAGACCGGCCAGGAGTAGGACTTATCATCGTCCCTCCGGCGCTGGACCTCGGCGATCACCGCCATCTGCGCCTGCGAGCCCTTCTTCAAGGCCACGACGCGATCACAGTAGAAGTTCCTGGTCTCGAACTGCGCGCAGTTCTCCGACGCCATGTCGGCGCTGTCGTATCCGGGGAGGTCGACGCCGAACACGTCCTCCAATAGGCGTGTGACCAACTGAGGACGGTTCTTTACGAGCTCGATCGGCATCTCGTGGTCGTTCGAGGGCATAGCGCGAAGCTAGCGAGACGCCGGGGGCCGCCGCGGGAGAACTCCGAGAAAACACCGGGTCATCGCCTTATCGGACCTCATTAGTGTCGTGCCGAATACCGCGGGTTCCGACCGGCATGCGGCACATGACACCTGTCATGCGTCCCCTGGGGCGGTACTCACGGGCAACCGGTGACATCAGGGCCTGGGGCTTCCGGCGGGGCCGGCGGAAGAATCGGGGATATGAGCACAGCAGATGTTGCCCCGGCCGACGACGGCGGCGGCGAGAACGCGATCAGTGTCCGCGAACTGCGGCAGGGCTACGGCGACTTCGAGGCCGTCCGGGGGATCTCCCTGGAGGTCGGGCGGGGGGAGCTGTTCGCGCTGCTGGGCACCAACGGCGCGGGCAAGACCACCACGATCGAGACCCTCGAAGGCTTCCGTCGGCCCGCCTCGGGCTCGGTGCGCGTCTTCGGCGTCGATCCCTACGGACGGCCGCCCGAACTGCGCGAGCGTGTCGACGCCGTGCTCCAGCACAGCGGCCTGTTCCCGGAGCTGACCGTGGCCGAGACGATCGACCTCTCCCGGGACCTCGCCGCCGATCCGATGGAGCGCGGCGAGGTGCTGGAGCTGACCGGCCTCGCCGACAAGGCCAAGGTCCCGGTCAGCCGGCTCTCCGGCGGGCAGAAGCGCCGACTCGACCTTGGGTTGGCGGTGCTCTCCCGGCCCGAGGTGCTCTTCCTGGACGAGCCGACCACGGGGATGGACCCCGAGGCGCGCCGGAACACCTGGGGCACCGTCTCCGAACTGGTGCGCGATGGGATGGCAATCCTGCTCACCACGCACTACCTGGAGGAGGCCGAGCACCTCGCCGACCGGTTGGCGATCATGCACCGCGGCGAGATCCGGGTCGAGGGCACGCTGCGCGACGTCGTCGTCGAGTGGGGCGACCGCATCGCCTTCCGCCTGCCCGCCGACGTGCGTTCGGCGGACCTGCCCGAGCTGCCCGGCGCGAGCGCCGAGGTGGAGATGCGCGGCAGCGAGCCCTGGGTGGGTTACACCGTGCGCGGCGACGACGCCGACGGCCGCGCCCACCGGGCGATGGGGCCGCTGCTGGAGTGGTCCCGGCAGCACGGGATCACCTTGGAGCGGCTGGAGCTGCGCGGCGCCTCGCTGGAGGACGTCTTCCTCGGCGTCGCCGAGGGTGCCGCCGACGTCGTATCCGGCCGTTCGGACTGACCGCAGCCCCGCCCCCGCGGCCGGGCGGCCCGCTCGCCCGCGTTTCCCATCCCGCGCACCGCGCACCACAGCGGAGGACACCACCATGACCGCCACCACCGAAGCCGCCGGCCCGGTCGCCGCCACCCGGACGGCCGCGCAGCGCCGCCCCGTCAGCCCGATGCGGCAGGCCCTGCGGCTGACCCGCACCGAGTTCACCCTGATGTACCGATACCGCACGGCGCTTTTCTTCGTGCTCTTCCCGCTCGTCTTCGTCGGCCTGAGCATGGTCGCGCGCGGCGACTCGCCCATCCCGGGCGTCGACGCCGCCGCGCTGAACGCCGCCGGCACACCGGCGATCATCGCGATGATGATCGGGATCATGCACGTCTCCAACATCTACTCGGCCCGCCGGGAGCAGCTGATCCTCAAGCGTTTCCGCGCCAGCGGAGTGCCGCCCACAGCGCTGTTCGGCGCGACGACGCTGTCCGTTCTGGCGGTAGTCGTGCTACTGAGCGCCGTGGTCGTGGCGGGGCTGGGTATCGGGTTCGGCGTGGTTCCGGCCGACCCGGTGCTGGTGGTGCTGTCCGTGCTGGTGACGACGGTGACCATGGCACTGCTCGGCGCCGCCTTGACCCGCTTCGCGCGCAACGCCGAGAGCGCGCAGATGATTAGCATGGTCCCGTTTCTGCTGCTCTACGCCTCAAGCGGGTTGATGATCCCGCTGGAGATCTTCCCCGACCAGGTCGCGACGGCGGCGCAGCTGCTGCCGACCGCGCCGGCGGTCGACCTGATCCGCTCCGGTTACCTCGGCTACGACCTCTTCGGCGGCGTGGCCCAAGCGCAGTCGGCCACCGGGGCCGAGCTGTGGATCGCCGCACTGCCCTCGCTCGCGGTACTGCTGGCCTGGCTCGCGATCGCCGTGCTCGCCGTGCGCTTCTTCCGCTGGGACCCCCGCCAACCCAAGTAAGCGCCACAGCCCCACCGGAGGGACGAACGGGCGCGCTCCCTCCGGTGGTTCGGGCGCGGCGGCCGGCCGGACGGTCCGGCCGCCGCGCCCGTGTGCGCGCCCGGTGCGTCGTCGGCCACTCGGCGCCGCCGTCGCCGCCCGGCGGCGAACATCTAGGGTGGTCGGCACGGATATCCGCAGGGCACGCGCAGCACGCAGAGGAGGTGCGCAGGTGGCCGCGAACGACATCCCCGTCCAGGCCCCCGCCGACCGGATGGGGTACAGGCTGAACCGGGCCCGCCGCATCGTGCTGCTGCTGTCGCTGAGCACGCCGGTGTTCTGCGTGCTGACCGCGCTGGTCGCCGTCGCCGAATCGGCATCGCGGCCGGAGCGAATGGCCGCCTACGCCGGCCGCGTGCCCGGGGCCCTGGGCGACGGATTGACCGTGGCCGGCGTGCTCTGCTCGGTCGTCCTCGCCTACTTCTCGATGCGGGTGATCCGCACCCGCATCGACCGCCCGTCGACCACCCTGCGCCGGGACGTCACGCTGTCCGCCCTGGCGCTGCTGGCTACGACCGGTCTGCTCGGCCCCAACCCGTTCGCGCTCAGCGCGGCCCAGTTCTGGGGCGCGAGCGTGGCGATCACCGGCCGGTTCCGCAGCAAGGCCGCCTACGTCGTGCTGATGCTCGTGGCGGGAGTCGCGCCGGTGGTCGTGGAACTCTGGAACGGTCCGCTGCAGGCCATGGTGCTGGTCGTGATCATCCTGGCGGGCATTCAGCTCGTCGTCTGGCTGGTCATGGTGGGCAGCAACGCCGCATTCGTTCTGCTCTGGGACGTCGTGACCGAGGCCTACGCCGCCCGCGACGCCCAGACGCGGTTGGCCGTCTCCGAAGAGCGGCTGCGCTTCTCCCGCGACATGCACGACCTGCTCGGGCACAGCCTCTCGGCGCTCGCGGTCAAGAGCGAACTCTCCGCGCGCCTGGCCGGGATCGACCCGCAGGGAGCGGCGCGCGAGATGACAGCCGTGCAGCATCTGGCCCGCGACGCGCTGCGCGAGGTGCGCTCGGCCGTGTCCGGCTACCGCGACGTGGACCTGGTCGCCGAGACCGCCAGCGTCCAGGCGGTCCTCACGGCCGCGGGCGTGCGCTGCACCGTCACCGGCGCCGACGCCGATCTGCCCGTCGAGCAGCGGGCCATCGCCTCGTGGGTGGTGCGCGAGGGAACCACCAACGTGTTGCGGCACAGCACCGCAAAGCACTGCGCGGTCACGCTGCGCCGCGACGCGGGCACCCTGGTCATCGAGATCTTCAACGACGGTGTGCACGGGCAGAGCGGCGGCTCCGTCCCGTTCGGCAACGGGTTGTCGGGCCTGGCCGAACGCGTCGCCGCCGCGGGCGGGGCCCTCACCACTGGTCTCGTCTCCGGCGGTGAGGGATTCCTGCTGCGTGCGGTCCTCCCGCTGCCCGCGCAGCCGTCCGCCCCCGAACTCCAACAGCCCGCTGCCGACCCCGGCCGAGAGGACGTGACCGCGTGATCCGAGTCGTACTCGCCGACGACGAGCACCTGGTGCGGGGCGCCATCTCGGCGTTGCTGGGACTGGAGGCCGACTTGGAGGTGGTCGCCCAGGTCGGGCGGGGCGACGAGGTCGCCGCAGCCGTCGCGGCGAACGAAGCCGACATCGCGGTGCTGGACATCGAGATGCCCGGCCGCAGCGGGCTGGACGTCTCCGAGGAGCTGCACACCGCCGCGCCGGAGTGCGGTGTGCTCATCCTGACCAGCTTCGGCCGCCCCGGCTACCTGCGCCGCGCGCTGGCCGCGGGCGCGCGCGGGTTCCTGGCCAAAGACGCCCCCGTCGACCAGCTCGCCGGTGCGATCCGCAAGGTGCACGAGGGCGGCCGCTACATCGACACCGAGCTGGCCGCGGCGGCGATGGCGTCGGGCGCGAACCCGCTGACGGCCCGCGAGGCCGAGGTTCTGAAAGCGGCATCCGAGGGCAGTTCGGTCGGCGCCATCGCCGCGGCGCTGCACCTGAGCGAGGGCACGGTGCGCAACTACCTCTCCAGCGCCATCACAAAGACCGGAGCCGACAACCGCATGTCGGCCATCCGCACCGCGGAGGAGATGGGCTGGTTGTAGTAGGGGGCTCGCCGGGCCGCTAAAGGAACCGCAGCACCAGCATCGCCGTGTCGTCGGTATGGCCGCCCGGGGCGAAGTCCTCCAGGTCGCGGTCGATTCGGACGATGACCGCCTGGGCCGTCAGACCGGAGCAGTTGGCGAAGATGCGCATCAGCCCCTCGTCGCCGAGCATCTCGGTGCCGTTCCGGCGCTCGGTGACGCCGTCGGTGACGGCCAGCAGCACGTCGCCGGAGCCGACCTCCATGGTCTCGGTGTAGAAGTCGACGTCCTCGAAAGCGCCCAGTAGCGGCTGCGAGGCGCCGATGGAGTCGACCTCGCCCTTCTGGTTCAACCGCAGCGGCAGCGGGTGGCCCGCCGAGACCAGCCGCAGCCGCATACCCTCGCCGGGGCCGCCCAGCGGCGTCATCTCCCCGTAGAGCATGGTGAGGAACCGGGTGCTGGTGTTCTCGTCCAGGATCGCCTTGTTCAGCCGGTCCATGATGTGGGCGGGCGAGAACCCCTCTCGGGCCAGGGCCCGCAGGGTGTGCCGTGCCAGGCCGGTGACCGCCGCGGCCGCCGGGCCGGTGCCGCACACGTCACCGATGGCGAAGCACCATCGCCCGTCGGTGGCGAACACGTCGTAGAAGTCGCCACCGACCACCGTGCGCTCGTCGGCCGAGCGGTAGAAGACCGCATGATCGACCCCGGGGATGCTCGGCTCCTTCTCCTTGGCCGGCAGCAGGCTGCGCTGCAGCGCCTCGCTCATCGAGGTCTGGCCGGCGTACAGCCGGGCGTTCTCCATCGCCGAGGAAACCCGGCGGGCGAGATCGTCGACGACGTCGACGTCGTCGCGGGTGAAGTCGGCGCCGGCGTCCTTGCCCAGGGTCATGCGGCCCAGCGTCTGTCCGTGGGCCATCAGCGGCACGCTGATCGCCGGACCCTCGGCCAACTCCAGCAGCAGTTCGTCGGCGAGTCCGGCCGCCGACAGCATCTCGCGGCTCCACAGCGGGCGCGGCTCGCGCTGCACCGGCGGCGGAAGCTCGGTCAGCAGCGTGCGCAGCACGTCGTTGTAGTTCTCGTTGCGGTGGATGGTGTGCAGCAGCCGCACCGAGCCGAGATCGCTGAGCGTGCTCACAGCGCACCAGCTGCCCAGGCGCGAGGCCACCAGCTGGGCGGCCAGCGCCGCGGTCATCTGCTCGTTGAGCGTGCCGGTGAGCAGGTCGCTGGCCTCGGCCAGAAAGCTCAGGCTCGCGCGCCGCGCCAGCTCGACCTCGGCCAGCCGGGCCCGCTCGATGGGCAGCGCGATGCGGTCGGCGCCGTCCTGCAGCCGCTTGGCCGCGGTGTCGCCGAAGTGCCGGATGCGCCGCGACGCCACGCCGATCAGCCCGGTGATGCGCCCGTCCACGATCAGCGGTGCGGTGACCAGGGAGCGCATGCCCGCCTGGGCCAGCTTGCCGCGGTGGGCCCGCGCGATCATCAGGTCGTCGTTGATGATCGCCCCGGGCGCCGGAGCCACCGAGGGGAAGGTCTCTTCGGTGCGGCTGCGGAAGGGCCGCCAGGTGTCGTCGGTCAGCCCCGTGGCCGCGCGCAGGTCCCACTCGGTCTCGTCGGTGGTGGCCAGCGCGATGTAGGCGGCGTCGCCGCCCAGCGCCGAGCGGGCGTACTCCACCGTGCGGTCCAGCAGTTCGGGCATGGGCAACCGGGCCGACAGGGCGGCGTCCAGCGCGGCCCAGGGGTTGGGCCGGGCGGGGCGCCGGCGGGTCGGGCGCACCGGAGCGGGCGGGGAGAGCGCGGTGGTGGAGCCGTCCGCGACGGCGGGCTCCGCGTCGTCGTCGCCGCCGTCCTCGCCGGGCTCGGCGCGCTCGTCCTGGATGCGGAACCAGACCGCCTTGTCGTCTTTGCTGTAGCTCACGCCCCAACTGGTGGCGATGGCCGCCGCCAGGGCCAGGCCCAGGCCGCCGCTGCGTCCGGGGTCGGCCGCGGGGGAGGTGTCCACCGACAGCGGTCCGGCCTGGGGGACGGCGCGCTCGGGCACCCGGTCGGCCACGACCACCTCGACCGCATCGGGCAGGCGGCGCACGACCAGTTCCAGGACGCTCTCGGCGTGCACGACCGCGTTGGTCACGAGTTCACTGACGAGCAGGACGATGTCGTCCACCGCGTGGTCTGCGCCCCACTCGGTGAGGGTGTCGCGCACGAATTCGCGCGCGTCGCCGGCGGTTCCGGGTGTGGGCGAGAACTCGCGCCGGGCGGCCTTCATCGTGTCATGTGGCATCGTGGAGCCGTACGGTTTCGGTGTTGCGGGAGGCGGGAGAGTCCGGCGGAAGCGCTGCCACAGCGGCCCCGACCTCCAATCCCTTCGACGTGCGAGGGCCCGCGGTGTCCGCAGGGGGCTGCGGAAGCGGGCACAGTGGGAACAGCAACGCAGTCATGATGTCAGAACGTTCGTCTAGTGAGCAGCCCGGCCGCATAACCTGGATCATCGCGGTCCATCTCGGCTGACGTCTGGTATGGCCATCGCCCATCACGGTACGGTGCGTCGGTGACCACGGGCGACGCCCCCGCCTGGTGGGATCACCGCCCGGACCAGGCGGCCCCCCGGTCCCCCCACCGGCCCGAGATGCCCGCAGTGAGCAGTAGAGGAGGGGATCCATGCCCGAGGCCACGCGGGCGCCGGACAAGCACGACGCGCAGCTCGACGAGCTGCTCCGCGCGCTCTACAGCATGCGAGACGGCGATTTCAGTGTACGGCTGGACTCTCGCGGCGAGGGTCGGTCCGGTGAGATCGCCTCCGTGTTCAACGAGGTGCTCGACCACTGCGAGCAGCTCAGCAGCGAGCTGCAGCGGGTCGGTGGAGTCGTCAGCACCGAGGGCAGGCTCAACGAGCGTATCGCCGTCAGCCCCGCGCGCGGTGCGTGGGGTAAGAGCGTCCGCTCGCTCAACCAGTTGCTCGACGAGGTCAGCGAGCCGGTGACCTCGGTAGCCCAGATCCTGGACGCGGTCGCCGGGGGCGACCTGTCCCAGCGGGTCGACCTCACCAGCCGGCACGGTTCGCTGCACGGCGACCTGCTGCGCCTGGCCACCTCGGTCAACCGCATGGCCGACCAGATGAACGGCTTCACCAGCGAGGTCACCCGGGTCGCGCGCGAGGTCGGTACGGAGGGCAAGCTCGGCGGCAGCGCGAAGGTCGACGGGGTCTCCGGCGCCTGGCGCGACGTCACCGAGTCGGTGAACCAGATGGCCTCGCGGCTGACCGCCCAGGTACGCAACATCTCCGAGGTGACCACCGCGGTCGCCGAAGGTGACCTGAGCCGCAAGGTCACCGTGGACGTCCAGGGCGAGATGCTGCAGCTGAAGGACACCGTGAACGGCATGGTGGACCAGCTGTCGACGTTCGCCGACGAGGTCACGCGCGTAGCGCGCGAGGTCGGCAACGAGGGCAAGCTGGGCGGCCGCGCCAACGTCAAGGGCGTGTCGGGCATCTGGAAGAACCTCACCGACAACGTCAACTCGATGGCCGACAACCTGACCAACCAGGTGCGCGACATCTCACAGGTCACCACCGCGGTCGCGCGCGGCGATCTGAGCCGCAAGGTGACCGTGGACGTCCAGGGCGAGATGCTGCAGCTCAAGGACACGGTCAACACGATGGTCGACCAGCTCGACTCCTTCGCCGACGAGGTCACCCGGGTCGCACGCGAGGTCGGTACCGAAGGCAAGCTGGGCGGCCGCGCCAACGTCAAGGGCGTGTCGGGCATCTGGAAGGACCTGACCGACAACGTCAACACCATGGCCAACAGCCTGACCTACCAGGTGCGCAACATCTCGCAGGTCACCACCGCCGTCGCCAAGGGCGACCTGTCCAAGAAGATCACGGTCGACGCCCAGGGCGAGATGCTCGACCTGAAGGACACGGTCAACACGATGGTCGACCAGCTGGAGTCCTTCGCCAACGAGGTCACGCGTATGGCGCGCGAGGTCGGTACCGAGGGGACGCTGGGCGGCCAGGCGCACGTCCGCGGGGTCTCGGGGGTCTGGAAGGACCTGACCGACAACGTCAACTCGATGGCCAACAACCTGACCCACCAGGTGCGCCAGATCTCCATCGTCACCCAGGCAGTTGCGCGCGGCGACCTGACCAAGAAGGTCTCCGTCAACGCCAAGGGCGAGATCCTGGAGCTGAAGGACACCATCAACGTCATGGTCGACCAGCTCTCGGCGTTCGCCGACGAGGTGACCCGGATGGCGCGCGAGGTCGGCACCGAGGGCCAGCTGGGCGGGCGCGCCGACGTGCGCGGCGTTTCGGGCATCTGGAAGGACCTGACCGAGAACGTCAACTCGATGTCGCAGAACCTCACCACCCAGGTGCGCAACATCTCCCAGGTCACCTCCGCGGTGGCCAACGGCGACCTGAGCAAGAAGATCACGGTCGACGCCCAGGGTGAGATCCTGGAGCTGAAGGACACCGTGAACATCATGGTCGACCAGCTCTCGGCGTTCGCCACCGAGGTCACCCGCGTCGCCCACGAGGTCGGCAGCGAGGGGCAGCTGGGCGGCCAGGCCAAGGTCGACGGCGTCTCGGGCACGTGGAAGCAGCTCACCGACAGCGTCAACGAGCTGGCCGGCAACCTCACCACCCAGGTCCGCGCCATCGGCGAGGTCGCCAGCGCGGTCACCCGGGGCGACCTCACCCAGAACATCCAGGTCGACGCCCGCGGGGAGATGCAGAAGCTCAAGGACAACATCAACCTGATGGTGAGCAACCTGCGCGAGACCACCGCCTCCCAGCGCGACGAGGACTGGCTGAAGAGCAACCTGGCGCGCATCTCCGGCCGCATCCAGGGCCACCGCGACCTCAACGAGCTGGCGCGGCTGATCATGACCGAGGTCACGCCGCTCGTCGAGGCCCAGCACGGCGCCTGCTACCTGCCCGAGGAGAAGGACGACGAGGAGGTCTTCCTGCTCTTCGGCGGCTTCGGCTACCAGCCCGACGAGGACCGGCGCCGCGTGCGCTCGGGCACCGGGCTGATCGGCGAGGTCATCGCGCAGAAGCGCGAGCTGATCATCCACGACGTGCCGCCGGGGTATGTCACCGTCGGCTCCGGGCTGGGAGAGGCCGCGCCGCTGACCATCGCCATCTTCCCGATCATCTCCGAGGACCGGGTCCTGGGCGTGGTCGAACTGGGCTCCTACGGGCGCTTCCGCGAGGTCCACCTGGACTTCCTGCGCCAGCTGATGGCCCAGCTGGGCACCACGGTCAACACCATCCTGGCCAACTCCAAGACCGAGTACCTGCTGCTGCAGTCCCGCCAGCTCACCAACGCGCTGCAGGAGCGCTCCAACGAGCTGCAGCGCCAGCAGGAGGAGCTGCGCCGCAAGAACGCCGAGCTGCACAGCAAGGCCGGTCAGCTGGCCAGCCAGAACCGGGCGATCGAGCTGCAGAACCGCCAGATCGAGCGGGCCCGGCGTTCGCTGGAGGACCGCGCCCACCAGCTGCAGGTCTCCTCCAAGTACAAGTCCGAGTTCCTCGCGAACATGTCGCACGAGCTGCGCACGCCGCTGAACAGCCTGCTCATCCTGGCACGGCTGCTGGCCGACAACAGCGAACAGAACCTCACCTCCAAGCAGGTGGAGTTCGCCCAGACGATCCACAAGGCGGGCAACGACCTGCTCCAGCTCATCGACGAGATCCTGGACCTGGCCAAGGTCGAGGCCGGACGCGCGGAGGTGCAGGCCGCGGACGTGTCCATCAGCCAGCTGGTGGACTACGTCGAGGCGTCGTTCCGGCCGATGACCGCCGAGCGGGGCCTGGCCTTCGGCGTGGAGGTCTCCCCCGACATCCCCGGCTACCTGTGGACCGACGAGCAGCGGTTGCAGCAGATCCTGCGCAACCTGCTGTCCAACGCGGTGAAGTTCACCAGCACCGGCGAGGTGCGGCTGCTCATCGAGCCGGCCTGGGCGCTGGAGGACGCCGACCTCGACATGTTCGGCGAGAACGACGAAATCATCGCGCTCTCGGTGGCCGACACCGGAATCGGCATCCCCGACGACAAGCTGCAGGTCGTCTTCGAGGCGTTCCACCAGGGCGACGGCGGCACCAGCCGCCGCTTCGGCGGCACCGGCCTGGGGCTGTCGATCAGCCAGAACTTCGCGCGGCTGCTCGGCGGTGAGATCCGGGTGCAGAGCGTCCACGGCGAGGGCAGCACGTTCACCCTGCTGCTTCCGGTGCGGGTGCCCGAGGGCACCGAACGCCGGCTGGAGGCTTCGCTGGACTCCCCGCCCGAGCCGGTCACCGGCGCGGGCACCGACATCGAGCCGCTCACCGATGTCGGCGTACAGGTGCCCGACAGCCCGGCCGACCTGAGCCCGCTGGAGAGAGTGGAGCCCATCGAGCCGGAGGCGGAGGAGGAACCGGTCGGCGGAGACGAGCCGGTGTCGGTCCCGGCCCTGGCCGAGTCCGCCGAGGGCAAGGGCGAGTCGGCCGCGGGCGGCTCCGCCGAGACGAGCGCCGACCCCGACCCAGAACGCGACGCGGTGCTGGCGGGGCGCGAGGTGCTCATCGTCGACGACGACATCCGCAACGTCTTCGCGCTCACCAGCGCGCTGGAGGCCCACGGGCTGCGGGTGCACTTCTCCGACAACGGCCACTCGGGAATCGAGAAGCTGGAGGCCAACGAGAACGTCGAGCTGGTCCTGATGGACATCATGATGCCGGAACTGGACGGCAACGCCACGACCCGGGCCATTCGGGAGATGCCGCAATTCGCGGAACTGCCGATCATCTCGCTCACCGCCAAGGCGATGCAGGGCGACCGGGAGCGCAGCCTGGAGGCGGGCGCGTCGGACTACGTGACCAAACCGGTCAACCTCGATCACCTGCTGAACGTGATCCGCAAGTGGTTGGATGGTGGCGACGAAGCCCAGGACGGCTCGGAGAGCACGGACAAGGAGCAGGAGCAGTAGTCGTGCCGCAGAAGGCCAACATTCTCCTCGTGGACGACCGCGACGAGAACCTCACGGCCCTGGAGGCCATCCTCACCTCCCTGGACCAGAACCTGGTGCGCGCCAACTCGGGCGAGGCGGCCTTGAAGGCACTCCTCGAAGACGAGTTCGCCGTGATCCTGCTCGACGTCGTGATGCCCGGCATGGACGGCTTCGAGACCGCGTCCCACATCAAGCAGCGGGAGAAGACCAAGGACGTCCCGATCATCTTCCTCACCGGTGCCGGCATCGACCGGCACCGGGTCTTCCGCGGGTACGCCTCGCGCGCCATCGACTACCTGACCAAGCCTTTCGACCCGTGGGTGCTGCGGTCGAAGGTCGAGGTGTTCGTGGAGCTGCACCAGATGAAGCAGCGGTTGCGGTCGCAGTCGCAGGTGCTGCAGCGCGATCTCGCGGCCCAGACCGGTGAGTCGGCCGCCCCGGTCTCGGAGCAGCTGTCGCGCCGGGTCGCCGACATCAACACCAACCTGGAGTCGTTGCGCGAGCGCATCGTGACCGAGGAGCGCGACTCCGACCCGCAGACGGTCGAGGCGGTGCGCGACCTCGACCGCGCGGTCGCCCAGCTCACGACGCTGGTCGACGCCATTCGGGGTCCGCAGTAGAGAGCCGGATCCGGCCGGTGCGGCGGGGCCGGATGCGGCCGCGCCGCGCTGCGGGGATACCGGGCGAGGCGGGAACCGATGCCGTGCGGGCGGCGTCTGAGTCAGCGAAGACCGGCGCCGCCGGCGGTTGCCGAAGGACGCCGGGCCACCCGCGGTCCCGTGCGCTTGACGAACGGCGACTCGTCCGATTTCCGGGACGAACGGTGCGCTCGGCACCGCCCCTTCGAATACCGCGACGGGACGCAGGTCGGGCCCGCGCGACCCGTGGTAGCTTGACCCGGTCTTTCTGCACGTAATCCCTATTTCGCCGCCGCAGAGAGCACTGCCCGGTCCCCCCGCTTTGCCTGGGTCGCCATATGCAGCGCGGCGCGAGCAGCTGCCCCTTTCCTCGGACCCATTGGAGCGACAACCGTGTCCCGTACGATGTCCCGCTCGGCCCTCGGCCTCGCCGCCGTCTCCCTGGGGCTGGGATGCACACTGGCCGGCGCACCGGCGGCATGGGCGGACAGCCTCGAAGGCTCCTCAGCCACCTACAGATTCACCTGCGCCGACCAGGACGCCCCCGCGACCAACTCGCAGGCGATGGACATCGAGGTCTACGTCGCCGCCCCCGCCGAGGCCGAGGTCGGCCAGGAGATCGAGTTCCAGGTCGAGCCGAACGACTACAACTACTACTCCTACATCGACGGCGGCGAGATCACGTCGGGAACCCTCTCGGCCGACGTGGCCCTGTCCGGTGCGGCGGCGCCGGCCTCCACCGCCACCGCCTCCACCCAGGCGCAGGGATCGTTCGGCTCGAACAACGAGGAGACCTTCGACGAGTCGGCGCTGCGCGGCACGTTCACGCCGACCGCCCCCGGCGACGTGACGCTGGCCGCCGGCGACATCACCATCGACGTCCAGCAGAGCGAGGGCCCGTCGACGACCGTGTGCTCGCCGGAGGGCGGCACCGAGACGCTGGCGACCGTCTCGGTCACCGGAGAACCCATGCCCGACCAGGGCGGTTCGCCCGGCCCGTCCGAATCCGACCAGGCCGCCCCCGGAGCCCAGAGCGACGCCCCGCCGGAGGCGCTCCTCGTGTTCGGCGCCGTGGTCGGCGGTCTGCTGGTGATCGCCGGCATCGTGATGCTCGGCCTGATGTTCTTCTTCCTGCGCCGCTCGTAGGCCCCTCGCAGGCTCTGTCGGACCGCACCGGGGGAACAGACCGAAGCCGGCTCGCGCGCGTGCGGGCGGGACCGCAGCGGTCCCGCCCGCAAGGCGCCGTGCGGGTCAGGCGGTGGGCACGATCAGCCGCGACGGGTCGGATTCGGGCGAGCCGAAGCTCACGCGCTCGCCCAGGTCGGACTCGTCGGTATAGCGGGCGTCGCGGGTGTCGACGACCAGCGCGAGCCGGTGCCCGTCCGGGACGTCCCACACGACCGGCTCCAACTCCACGTCCACGCTCGTCGGCTGCCCGGGTTCGGCGTCGCGCAGCGTGTAGGGCTTGTGGGTGACCAGCGACCCGGTGCCGTGTTTGTTCACCGCGTAGAGGTAGACGTAGAGGGACTGCTCGGCGTCGGTGGGGGTCACGGTGAGGTGGGCGCGCGGCGATCCGCTGATCCGCACGCCGCCGGTGTAGGGCTCGCCCGTCCACACACCCGCGCGGCGCCGGTCCACCAGCGGCAGTGCCACACCCGTGGGGATGTCGGCGAACTGCTGCAGCGCGCCCCGCAGCAGCAGGGTGCCGCTCTCGGCCGTGGTGCCGATGCCGCTGCGTACCCGGTAGTCCCACCCCGTGCTCGGTTCGGCCTCCAGCCCGCCGGTATAGCGCCAGTCGCTCCAGGAGCGCTCGGGTTCGCCCAGGTGCAGAGTCGTCTCGGCCGCGCTCACCGCATCCCAGTCCGGGTAGGACGTCCATCCGTCGCCGTTGTTGGGTTCGACCCGCACCGGGTCCTCGGCGGCGATGCCGTTGTCGATGCCGCGCAGGTGGTGGTTGAACCAGCGGGTAAGCGACTCCCAGGTTTCGTTGGGCAGGCCGAACGCGCCGAACGCCTCGCGGGTGGCGTGGTCGCCCGCGGAGAGCATGAGCCGCTTGGGGCCGCTGTAGGCCGAGTAGAAGTCGGTGAGGTGGCCCGGCGGGAAGATCCCGTCGTTCCAGGCGTGGCCGATCATGATGGCCGGACCGCTGGCGTTGAGGGCGTCCAGCTTGGTGGCGACCGAGCGTTCCGGCGAGAGTTCCAGCGCGGGCTGGACGTTGCCCTTGCGGTACTCCTCCTCCATCTCCTGCAGGGCGTCGCCGGGGCGGCCGGTGATTTTCGCGGAGGTGAGCAGCAGTTCCACGGCCTGGTAGCTGATGGTCCCGTTGGCGTAGATGGACTCGGCAAGGTCGGCCCAGCCGCTCATGGCCCCGACGGCGCGGACGCGGTCGTCGGCGGCGGCGGTCAGCAGGCTGATCCCGGCTCCGTAGGAGATGCCGGCCATGCCCACGCGCTCGGGGTCGGCGTCGGTCTCGCGCAGCGCCCAGTCGATGACCGCGCGGGCGTCGGCGACGTCCTCGGGGCCGGCCACCTCCACCTCGCCGCCGGAGTCCCAGAATCCGCGGGAGGTGTAGCTGATGACCTGGTAGCCGGACTCGTAGGCCAGGCGGTGCGCGGCGCCGACGTAGAGGAGATTGCTGGTGGACCAGGCGGCGGGCATCACCAGCAGCGGACGGGGGCCGTCGTAGCCGGTGGGGGTGATGACCATGGCCGCCAGGTCCGCGCCGCCGTGGCCGGGAATGGTGCGGTAGGCGATTTCGGCGCCGGTCCCGGTGTCGTCGCCGGGCGCGGCGGATGCGGGAAGTGGTGCGCAGAATACGAGGAGTATCGAGGCGAGGGCGGTCGCCGCGAGGGTGCGGGGTGTGTTCATGCTGACCTCGGACGCGACGTCCGGCCGCGGGGCCGGAGAGGGCGGGGGATCGAAGGGGGGAGGGAGTCGGGGCTCGTGCAGCGCGGCGGCGGCGCGCCTCCGCTCGGCCGCGCGTCTTTACTCGGCGGTAAGTTACCTCGGGGTTAAATTAGACCGTGCGGTGTGCCGTGTAAAGGGGAGTAGCGCAATCCACCGGAGCACCGCGCGTCCGCTCGCCGTCAGCGCGCGAGGCCGGTGCCGACCTCGGCTCGGCAGGCGGACCGTGCCTAGCATTGGGCCATGCCTCCAGACTCAGACGCCAGCAAGGCCCGCATCCTGCGGGCGGCGGCGGCCGAGTTCGCCGAGCACGGCATCTCCGGAGCCCGCGTCAACCGGATCGCGCAGCGGGCGAATGCGAACAAGCAGCTCATCTACGCCTACTTCGGCGACAAGGAGACGCTGTTCGACATCGTGCTGCGGGACCGGCTCGCCGCCCTCGCCGAAGATGTCCCGCTCGATCCCGCGGACCTGCCCGGCTATGCCGGGGAGGTCTTCGACTACATCCTCGAACACCCCGAGCTGGCACGGCTGTCGGGGTGGGAGCTGCTGGAGCGCGACGGGGCGTGCGACACCGGCGACCGCCGCGCGGCCTCCTATCGCGCCAAGGTCGCGGCGGTGGCCGAGGCGCAGCGCCGGGGCCTGGCGGACCCGCACACCGATCCGGTGCACCTGCTCGCCCTACTGCTGGCGCTGGCGGCGACGTGGCTGCACTCCCCCTACGCGGTGCGCGCCCTGGACGAGGACGGCGCCGAGGCCACCCGCCGGCGCCGGCGCGAAGTCGTCGTCGAGGCGGCCCGGCGGGTGGTCGCCCCGCCCGCGTAGCCCGGCCTGAAGGCGCCGGCGACGCGGATCGGGGCGGTGGCGAAAGGGGGTCAGCGGCGCCGCGCGGCCGCCTGCAGAGCCGGCGGGGTCCAGCCGGCGTCGGCGGGGTTGAGGTTGGAGCCGGGCGGGACGATCTCGTCGATCCGGTCCAGGACCTCGGTGGAGAGCCGGATGTCGGCGGCGCTGAGCTGCGACTCCAGCTGTTCCATCGTCCGCGGTCCGATGATCGCCGAGCTGACGGCGGGATGCTCCAGCACGAAGGCCAGCGCCAGTTCGACGAGCGTGAGGCCGTTGTCCTCCGCCAGCCGCACGAGCTGCTCGACGGCCTCCAGCTTGGCGGCGTTCTGCGGGCGGTCCGGATCGTAGCGGTCGGGCAGCCTGTCCATCCGCGGGCTTTCCACCTTCGCGCCCTTGCGGTACTTGCCCGAGAGCCACCCGCCGGCGAGCGGACTCCAGGGCAGCACGCCCATGCCGTAGCTTCGGGTAACGGGCAGCACGTCGGCCTCGATGCCGCGGGCGAGGATGGAGTAGGGCGGCTGCTCGGTGACGAAACGCTCCCGGCCGCGCCGTTCGGCGACCCAGTGCGCCTCCACGATCTCGTGTGCGGGGAAGGTCGAGCATCCGGCGTAGCGGATCTTGCCGTCCCGCACGAGGTCGGTCAGCGCGCCCAGCGTCTCGTCGATGTCGCAATCGGGGTCGGGCCGGTGGATCTGGTAAAGGTCGATGTGGTCGGTGTTCAGCCGGCGCAGGCTGTTCTCCACCTCGCGCACCAGCCAGCGGCGCGAGTTGCCCGCCATGTTGGGGCTCTCGCCCATGGGCATGTGCGCCTTCGTCGCGAGGACGACGTCGTCGCGGCGTCCGGCGAGGGCCTTGCCGACGATCTCCTCGGATTCCCCGGCGGAGTAGACGTCGGCGGTGTCGATGACGTTGATGCCGGCGTCGAGTGCGCGGTGGATGATACGCACGCCGTCGTCGTGGTCGGTGTTCGCCCAGGAGCCGAAGTTCATCGCGCCCAGGGTCAGCGGACTGACCCGGACGCCGGTGCGGCCCAATGGTGCGTAATCCATGGCCGGCGGCCTTTCATGACGTCTGTGCGGCGGTCGGGGGCTCGACCGCCCCTGCGGTCAACCTATGCGAGGGATCCACCAGTCTCAACCATCCGGTTGGTTACTCTGGTCGTAGTGCGGTTATCTGTCCGCTGACCGTGATGAGGAGGATTACCCGTGACCACACCGGAAACCGCGCGCGCCGTCCACCTGGCCGCACGCCCCGAGGGAGAGCCCGGCCCGGAGAACTTCCGCGTCGTCGAGGAGCCGGTCGCGTCTCCCGCCCCGGGCGAGATCCTCGTGCGCAACCGCTACATGTCGGTCGATCCCTACATGCGCGGCCGCATGCGCGACGCGAAGTCCTATGTGCCTCCCTTCGAGCTGAACCGGCCGATGGAGGGCGCCGCCCTCGGCGAGGTCGTCGCCTCCCGGTCCGAGGCCGTCGCCGAAGGCAGTCTGGTCCAGCACAACCTCGGCTGGCGGGAGTACGCGACCCTGCCCGCCGAGCAGGCGCAGGTGCTCGATCCCGACCGAGTGCCCTCCGTGACGGACTACCTGGGCGTCGCCGGCGGCACCGGGTTCACCGCATGGACGGGGTTGTTCGAGATCGCGAACATGGCCGCCGGGGAGACGGTCTTCGTCTCCGGCGCCGCCGGGGCCGTGGGCAGCGCCGCGGGCCAGATGGCCAAGCTGAAGGGCGCCGCACGGGTCGTCGGCAGTGCGGGCAGCAAGGCCAAGGTCGACTACGTCCGTGACGAACTCGGATTCGACGCGGCCTTCGACTACCACGACGGGCCTGTGGCCGACCGGTTGGCCGAGTCGGCGCCCGAGGGGGTGGACGTCTACTTCGACAACGTCGGCGGCGAGCACCTGGAGGCCGCCCTGCACAACATGCGCAACCACGGGCGGATCGCCCTGTGCGGGATGATCTCCCAGTACAACGCGACCGAGCCCGCGCCGGGGCCGCGCGACATGTTCCAGGCGATCGCCCGCCGGGTGCGGATGCAGGGCTTCATCGTCTCCGACCACGGCGACCGCATGCCGGCGTTCCTGGACGACATCGGCACGTGGCTGAACGAGAGCGCGATCCGGGCGGACGAGACCTTCGCCGACGGCATCGAGAACGCCCCCGACGCTTTCCTGGGCATGATGCGCGGACACAACACGGGCAAGATGATCGTGCGGCTCTAAGACCCCGGGCCCACCGGGCCCACTGCCGGCGTCCGGTCGACGACGTCCGCGGCGCGGTGAGCCGGTGCCGGGCACCGGTCCCGGTGCCGGTCCGGGTGCCGCACTCCCGGATCCCGCGACTCGCCGGCCTCACCGGGCCGCGCGCGGCGGCAGGGCGAGCCCGATGTGCTCGCCGATCTCCTCGATGAGACCCAGGTCGGCCAGCCTGAAGCTGCCTCGGTTGCTGCGGCGGATCAGCGTCAGGGCACCGCGGACGCCGCGGCTGCCCTTGAGCGGGACGCACATCAACGAGCCCGCGCCGAGCGCGCTGAGCATCGGGGCGCCGCCGCCCCGGCCCAGGACGGTCTCGTCCTCGATGAGCTGGTTGAGCACCGAGTTGCCGTTCTTCAGCACATCGCGCGGGACCTCCGAGCGCAGCGGATCCAGCGACTCCACCAGGGCGCGCTGTTCGTCGTCGCCCGCAGGGCCGGCCACGACCGCGCGGCGGGCCTGATCGGCGCTGTCGGGCAGGTCGCACACGTCGACGATCACCCAGTCGGCGTAGGAGTCGGCCAGCAGCGCCGCGGCGTCGTCCAGCGCCAGCGGGCGTCCCGCGCCGCCGGGACCCGCGCTGGCCAGCAGCAGCCGCGTCATCCGCGTCAGCACGTCGAGCCGGCGCGCGGCCAATACCACCACCTGGTCCTCGACCTCGGGCTCCAGCGGCGGCGGGCCCTCGTCCTCCGCGCTCGCCAGCGGCGGAGACATCACCACGAGCACAAGCGGAGCGGCCTCGGTGGGGACCTCCAGGCGGGTCAGCGTCAGGTGCACGTCCTCGGCCCACCCGCGCTGCGCCAGCCGCGACTCGAAGGAGGCGGGCTCTCCGCTGCGCAGCACCGCCGCCAGGCGCGAGCGCATCGCAGCACGGCGCCGCAGGTCGACGAAGTTGGAGAACGGCTTGCCGGAGAGGTAGCCGCCGGAGCTGCCCATGCGGTCGGCGCCGATCGCGTTCACCCGGCGGATGTAGCCCTCGTGGTCGAGCAGCACCACGGGCACGCTCAACTGGGTGAAGACGGCGCGCAGCACCGCGCGCTCGTCGTCGCCGTTGGACCTGCGCGGTGCGCTGGACTCCGCCGCCGCGGCGAGGTTCCGCCCGCAGTCCTGCAGCAACTGGTCGGCGAAGCCGAGTTCGGCGAGCGCCGCTTCGGCGGTGTCGGCGGAGTCGTCGGGATACATGGTGTGCGTGCTGCGCAGGGCCGCCGCGCGATCGCTCAGTTCGGCGATCTCGCGCTGCAGGTCGGCGAGGTTCTCCGGCACGCTGGGGCTCCTGTCGTGGGACGGGCGCGGGCACGCCGGGCGAGTGCGGGCCAAGCCCGGCCCCGCCATGACGCTAGCGCATGGGAGCCGCTGCGACGGGATCGCGGTTACCGTGGAGTTCACGGTCCGCCCGCCGCGCCCGTTCCGGCCGTCAGGCCTTTCCAGGGCACCGGACCGGAAAGGGGGACGTGCCCATGTGGGTCGACCGCCTCGCGCGCGAGATCGGCGCGCTGGGCCAGGCCGAGACCTCCAGCACCGAGCGCGCGCTGGACCGGATGAGCGCAGCGGCCGCCCGCGAGGTCCCGGGCTGCTCCGCGGCCCTGGTGGTCCTCTGGCACGATGTGGCACCCGGCGACGACCGCTCCGAGGAGTCGGAGGAAGTGGCCGGCCGCCACGTCGTGGTCGACTACGGCGCCTCCCACTCCGACCTGGCCACGGCCTTCGAGCACCAGTACACGACCGACGAAGGCCCCACGGTCGAGGCGGTCCGCGAGATGCGGCCGGTGACGGTCGGCGACGTGCTGCGGGAGGAGCGCTGGCCCGCCTACACCAGCATGGCCGTCCAATGCGGCGATCGCTCGTCGGTGACCTATCCCTGCGAGCTGGAGGGTGAAGCGGTGACCTTCGGCGTGCACGCCGGCCGCGCCGACGCCTTCGACGCCGCGGCGGCCACCCCGCTGCTGGCGCTGCTCGCCGAGCACGCGGCCGTCGCGCTGCACAGCGCCGACCGCTACACCGACGTGGCCCGCGAGGCCGCCCACATGCGCCGGGCGATGTCGGTGCGCGCCGTCATCGACCAGGCCAAGGGCATCATCATGCACGCCCGCGGCTGTGACGCGGAGGAGGCGTTCGAGGAGCTGCGCCGGGTCGCCCAGCGAAACCGGATGAAGGTCGCAGACGTGGCGCGCAGCCTCGTCGCCGAGCACGCCGAGAGCAGCGGCCGGTAGTCGGCGGGCGGGGTCGGCGCCGGCACGGCGCGGCCACGGGTGAGCCGACAGGCCGGGACTGCGGCGTATCAGTGTGATGACGCCCTGCAGTCGAGCCTGTATCGACTACTGTTGTGCCGCTAATGTTGGCGGCAGTGGGATCCGCACCGGAAGGCCGAAGGCGGCTCCGGGGGAACTGCGGCCCGCTTCCCCTCGTTGCGATGGCGACCGGCCACGACCGCGGCGCGCAGCGCCTTTCGTAGAGGATGGCGGGCGAGGGTGAGAGAGTCCGCGGCGCGCAGCGCCTCCAGCGGGAATCGAGGAACGTGACTGTGGCGACGGATATCCCTGTCCGATCGGAGGGCGATGTCGTGGTGGTCGCACCCGAGGGCGAACTCGACGCCGTCACCTCGCCCGGCCTCGCCGACGTCCTCGACAGGCTGCTGGCGGCGGACCCGCCGTGCCGGGGGATCGTGATCGACCTCTCCCGGGTGGGCTTCTGCGACTCCCGCTGCATCGGCGTGCTCGTGTCGGCCTACCGCCAGGCTCGCGACCAGGGCGTCGGGCTCGCCGTCGCGGCGCCCCAGCGCAGCGTGCTCCGGCTGTTCGTCATCGCCGGCATCGACCAGGTGATGCGCATCGAGCAGGACACCGGCCACGCTGTGGAGACCGTGCTCGCCTGAGTGTTTTCCGCGTTGATCTCGTATCCCCGGTCAGTCCCTGCCGGGGCCGGACATGGGCCCGGATCGCAGGGCTGCCCGCAGGCAGGTGCGCGGTCCACCCTCAGGCACGGAAGTGCAGCCGGATCACTGTCCCGTGCACGTCGCCGCTGATCTCCATGAAGTCGCACACCTGCCGGGTGATCCACAGGCCGTAGCCGCGCGGGCTCAACGGGTCGGCCGGGTGGTAGCCGCCCAGCGGGTCGGTCGGGCCGCCGCCGCGGTCCAGCACGTCGCAGACCACCCAACCGGGACTGCGCCAGAGCGAGACCGTGCCGGCGCCGCCGCCGTGCTCGACCACGTTCGCGGCCAGCTCGTTGACGGCGACCACCAGGTCCCCGCGGCGCTCCTCGCGGACCTCGGCCTTCTCGGCGAGTTCGGCGACCGCAGTGCGCAGCGCGGCGAGGTCACCGCCGATCTCCAGACTGCGGAGCTCCCCGGCGGGTGCGGGCAGCAGGCGGTCGATGTCCCGGGCGCTGAAGACCGCCGGTTCGACGTAGTCGGGGCTGCCGTGTTCGTCGCCGCTGCTCAGCAGCAGCGGGTGGGTCCGGCGGACGTCGCGCAGCACTGCCGGGGGCAGCACCCGGCTGTCGTGCAGGCACAGTAGCCGCATCCGGGTGTCGGAGAGCGCGCCGGCCAGCACCGAATCCAGCCGGTGCCACTCGCGCAGCCGCACCGGGTCCTCCGCCGGAAGCGGAGGCTCACCCACCATCAGTACGGGAAGAGGGTGTTCGGCCCGCGCACACCGGTGCAGCGCCGCCAGCGTGCGGCCCGGAGCGTCGTAGAGCACTGCCCGATCCACGGACTCCACGGCGGCGGCGTCGGCAGGGGACAGCCCGGCCAGGACCGCGGCGCGGGTGCGCGGCGCCACCGCGAGGACGGCGCGCTCGCCGTCCGCCAGGGCGGCGCGCACCCGCGGCGCCACCCGGCTGCTCAGATCCTGGTCACAGGAGTAGAACACCCCGCAGTGCGCGAACCCTCCGGTCCGTTCCGCTTCCGTTCCCGCCGACTTCGTGCGCGACGTCATGGCCTCATCCCGGCGGCCCTACCGGCCGCAGCCGATGCCCTCCGTTCGACGCCGGGCGCCGAGGCGCCCGGACGTCCCTCAGTGTGCACCATCGCCCGCGGCGTGCTGCAGCTCGGCCTCGCCGCCGGGACATGCCCGCTGGTAGACGCGCTCGGTTTCGGCGGCCACCCGCTGCCAGGTGAAGCGGGAGGCCGCGCGGTCGCTGCCGGCGATGCCGTAGGCGGTGGCCATCGTCGGCTCGGCGGCGAGCGAGCGAACCGCGCGGGCCAGCGCGTCCGGGCGTGCCGTGCGCAGCAGCGTCCCGGTGGTCCCGTGTAGCACCGCCTCGTTTACGCTCCCGACGCCGCGGGCCACCACCGGTAGGCCGCAGGCCATGGCCTCCAGCACGGCGCCCCCGCTTGGCTCGTATGGGGAGCCGGACACGAAGACGTCGGCGGAGCGCAGCAGGCGCGGCAGCTCCTTGCGGTCGAGCGGGCCGGTGAGGCTGAGCCGGTCGTCGACGCCGAGCTCCTTGGCGAGCAGCTCCAGGCGCCGCGCGTCGTCGTCGAGGGGCAGCTCCGCATGCGCCGGCCCCGCCGCGATGGTCAGCTCGGCGTCGGGCAGCCTGCGCAGGGTGTGCAGGAGCGCGTCGGCGCCGCCGCCGGCCAGGTCGGTCACCGCAACCAGCCGGGTGCAGCCGCTCTTGCGCGGACTCCACGTCTCGGCCGAGGTGGCGCCCTCGACACTGAAGTGGTCGGTGTCGACGCCGAACGGCACGACGCTCACTCGGTCGCGCTGCAGGCCCATCCGCGCCAGTTCGAAGCGCTGGTCGGAGGAGTTCACCGAAACGTGGTCGGCTCGGCCGGCGACCGCGGCCTCGATGCGGGCGCGGTGGGCCCGCTCGGAAAGGCCCGCACGCTGCTCGGCGGCGTTGAGGGAGTGGAACGTCTGCACGATGGGCAGGGGTTCGCTGTCTGCGGCGGCGTCCTGCGCGGCCGAGACGGCCGCGAGTCCGCTGGTCCAGCCGAAGGCGTGCAGCACATCGGGGGACTCCTCGGCGAGCCGCGGGCCCAGTTCGCGGGCGAAGTCGCCGGTGTGGTCGGCGGCTGCGCTTTCCTCCAGCGGGCGCTCGGGCCCGGCTGCGAGGTGCTCGACGGTCACGCCGCGGCCCATGCGGGAGCGTTCGGCCAGGGCGGGGGAGTGGCGGCGGGCGTAGACGGTCACGCGGTGGCCGAGTTTGGCGAGCTGGCGGGAAAGGGCGGCGATGTGGACGCTGTCGCCGCAGGCGGGCTCTCCCTTGTGCGCGGCGAGGGGGTTGGTGTGCTCGGCGACCATGGCGATCTTCACGTGTGGCTCCTCAGGGCGAGACGACGACCCGATGCGAAAGCGGTGGCCGGGCCGCAGGGTTGCGGTGCCGCGGGGAACGCGGCGCCGCCGGGCGCGCGGCATCGCCGCGCCGGCGGCCGCACGGGGCGGCGGCGGGCGCGGAGCGGTCCGGGCACGCGGCGGGAACGAATCCAGGGAAAAGGATCGGAAAAGCAGTGGAGACTGGGCAGACGCATGGAGATCACACCTTCGAGCGTTCGCGGAAAAAGAAAAGCGCTCGCTTGAAGGCAGGCGCTGTGCGAGAACAGCGCCGCGGCGAGCGCGCGAACGTCGGTGTGTCTGCGTCTTAGACACCCAACAAAGTAAAGTATGCCAGACCTTCGCCCCCGGAACAAGGCGGCGCTGACCTGCGGTGCTGCACTCACGATGCGGGTGGACGCTGGTGGCGCGCGTTTGACCGGTGATCCCGCGGGCACGGTTGGCGGCGTAGGTGTAGGTGTCGCCTGTGACGTGAAAGAGCGAGGAACCCATGATTGCGCGGCCACCCCGGCGTACCGCTGCGGCGGAGGCACGGCAGGGGAGGCCGGCGGTTCCACGGGACCCGCTGCCGGGCTACACGCCGCGCGGTGCGCTGCGCGGTCGGCGTGCGCTGCTCATGGGCGGCCTGGCCGACGGCGGCCCCGGGCGCGCCGTCGCAGCCGCGCTGGCCAAGGAGGGCGCCGCCGTCGCGCTGGCCGACACCACGGGGCTGCCCGGTCTGCCGCCGGGCGCCCAGCCGGTGCCCCGGCAGCGCTTGGGCGACGACCCGGTGCTGCTGGCGGCGGGGCTCGTTTCGGCTCTGGGAGCGTGGTCGCTGGCCATCCACTGCGATCCGGCCAGCGCGGCACAGGGCCGCGCGGCGGTGGCCCACACCGCGCTGGAGTTCGGCGCTGTGGACCTGCTCGTGGTCCACGGTGGAGCGGCGGGCGCGGTGCGCGACGAGGGGCGCATGGGCGGTCCGGGCGTCGCCGTCGGGGCGGCCGCGCCGGCACCGCGCACGCGTCGCGGCGCACGACTGACGGGAGCGCTGCGCGTCGCGCGCGAGGCGCGGCCTTTTCTGGGCGAAGGCGCCGCTGCGGTGCTGCTGGTCCGGCGCAGCGAGCCGGAGGTTTCCGCGGCGCCGCTGCGGGCGGAGCTGCGGACGCTGGCGGGAGCGATGCACGGGCGACGGGCCAGGCTGAACTGCCTGATTCCGCGCGCCGCCGACACAGACGCGGGCATCGCGGCCGCGGTCGCGGAGCTGGCCGCCGGCGGAGGACGCAGCGGAGAAGTGGTAGGAGTGGCGCAGGTTGCGCATCCGCGGTGACAGGAGCGGAGGTTTTCGCCGCTTTCGGGGGTACGTGGGTGACGGATGCTCGCCCAAGGTCGGGTACGGCTCTACGTTGGGTGCGATGAACCGAGCGGGAACTGCGTATGAGGGCGATTTCCGCCATGATGTACGCGGATTTTGACCACGATCAGCGGTCCCCCGATACGGTTGCATGATCAACGCGCCGCGGCCTCCCGTTCGGCCAGGCGCCGCTTGGGACTGTTCGGCAGGAACTGCCGTCGAAACAGGAGGTTGGGCGTATGGGTGTCGCTGGTGGGGAAGTCTCGGTCACGGCTCTCACACACCGGGGCGCCGTACGCTCGGCCAACGAGGACGCCGTGGTCATGGGTGCGCTCACCGTCGCCAGCGCCAACATGACGCTCCCGGTGCGCTGCGTGCTGCCCGTCAGCGAACCGGTGATCCTCGCTGTCGCCGACGGCCTGGGCGGCCACGCGGCGGGGGAGATCGCCTCCGAGCACGCCGTGCACCGCATGGCCGAGATGAGTACGCGGCTGGCCGGCCCGGACGACGTCGACGTGCTGCTGAAGAACATCGACGAGGAGATCAAGGACCACGCCACCCAGCACACCGAGTTCTCCGGGATGGGCACGACGGTGGCCGGGCTGCTCCTCAACAACGATGGCAATTTCTGGTTCAACGTGGGCGACTCCCGCACGTACCGCTTGGAGGGCACGCGCCTGCGGCAGCTTTCCCAGGACGACTCGCCGCCGCTGCCCCCCTCCGACGACGGCAAGCCCGTCACGACGAACTTCATCACCCAGTCGCTGGGCGGCAGCGGAAGCACCGCGATGGTGCCGCACGTGGGGCGCGACCACGAGCCCGACCCCGGTACCTGGCTGATGTGCAGCGACGGCCTCTCCGACCTCGTGCCGGTGGAGGAGATGGAGCGCATCATCGCCGAGGCGGGCAGCGACGAAGGCGCGGTGCACGGGCTGTGGCAGGCCGCCATGGAGGGCTCGGGCCGCGACAACATCAGCATCCTGCTGGCCCGCCGCGTCTGAGATGAGTGAGTCCGATGTCTTCGGTCGCCGGAGGCGGCTCGGGTCTGCAGGGCGGCCTTGCGGGTCTGCCGGGCGGCGGGCGGTCTGCAGGAGAAGCGGCGGCGACGGCGGCAGTGGGGCGGGCCCGCGCCCACCGGGCCGGGTGCCCGCCGGTTGGGCGCCCGGCGCCGCGCCGAGCCTGGCTCTAGGGACGTCTCGGCGCCGAAAGTGTCCCTGAAGTAAGGCTCGGTGAGGATCGGGTGCCCGCGTGTCCGTTGTGCCGGGGTTCGCGGGGGCCGAGCCGGACCAGAGCGCTGCGGTGCGGGATCGGGCACGGCCGGGCGCGCGTATCCATCGAGTGCGCGGAAATCACCACACACAGGCCCGGATGTGGTGATTTCCGCGCGCTCGATGCAGCGGAAACCGGCATAGCCGACATTGCGACATCTGTTCCGTCGTCGGGCGCACCACCGGCGCCCACCGGCACCGGTGGGCGCGGGCCCGGCCGTCCGCCGCCGTCGCCGCTTTTCGGTTCAGGCGGCCCGACACCCGCCCGGTGCCAAGGCCGTACAGCAGACCCGGGGCGCTCCCAGGCGCTACCGAGCCGACCGTCTGGGCAACCTGCTCAGACATCGGACTCACTCATCTGAGGCGTCCGACGCGGCGCACACCGTCGGAACCCGGACAACCCCGTCGGCCGGAGACCGGGCCGGAGCCGCGTCAGTCTCCGCCGCCCTCGCCGTTTCCGCCGCCGGGGCGGTTGCGCATCCGGATGATCAGGATGGCGATCAGCGCGATGACGGCGATCGCGCCGATCACGCCGCCGATCGGACCCAGCGAGGACATCGGGTCGGCCGGCGTCTCGGCCGCGGGGGACTCCTCGGCCGACGCCTCCCCGGCGTCCCCGGCGCCGCCGACGGGCGAGGCCTCCTCGGGGCTGGGCGAGGGACTCGGCTCGGGCACGGCCTCCTCGGTGATGGAGAAGGCCAGTTCGTCCTCCAGCGCGTGGCCGTCGGAGGAGACCATCCGATAGGCGACGGTGTACTCGCCGGCGGTCGGCAGCTCCTGCAGCGGGACGGTCGCCTCGGGCCCGTCGATCGCGACCTCGCCGTCCTGGTGCTGCTCGCCGCCGGGCCCGGTGACCACGATCGCGTTGCCGCCGTCGCCGATGTCGCCGCTGAAGGTCAGCACCACCTCACCGGGCGCGGTGTCGAGCTCGGCACCGTCCTGCGGCGAGGAGGAGAGGAGGGTGTCATGGGCCAGCGCAACGGGTGCCGTCGCGGTCGCGAGGAGCAGTGATCCCAGGAGTCCGGCGGCGACCGCCGCCGCGCGCCGCAGCGGCGGGGCGTGCCGTGCGGCAGGCGCCGACGTGGTGGGGACGGGCGCGGTGGCGGATGTGTCGTGCTTCATCGGCGGGATCCCTTCGCGGGTGGGGGATGATCGGCGTGCGGGAGCGGCGGTTGCGGCCTGCGGCCCGGTCGGCGGACGTCGCCGCAACGGCGGGACGCCGGCGCCGGGCGTCCGGGGCGGATCCGCATGCTCGCAGGGGTCGCACGGCTTCCGAATCTAGCCGAATGCGGCCGGGGGCGTCCCTTCGACAGAAGCGCCTCGTTGCGGCGATGAGGCCCGGTCAGCATCCATTGCGCGGAAATCACCACGTCCAAGGCCGTTCCTTGGCGATTTCCGCACAATGGACGCCGCGAAGCCCGACGCCCGGGCGCTCGACCATCACTTGATGTCAATCGGTGGTTGCCACGAGGTGCTCGTCGAGGGCCTCAGCGGGCCCGAGCCGCCTTGTCCGGGACGCCCCCGCCTACCGCCACCAGCGACGCACGTGACGAAGTACTGCTAGGACGCCATCGGCAGCGGCTGGCGGCGCATGTAGCGGCGGTCTTCCGGGGTGGTCCCGCCCCAGACGCCGTGGGGTTCGCCGGCGCGCAGCGCCCAGTTCAGGCATTCCGCACGCACCGCACATGTGCGGCAGATGGCCTTGGCCAGCTCCGCGTCGCTCTGGCCGGGGCCCGTCGTGCTGACGGGGAAGAAGAGTTCGGGGTCGTACTGGCGGCATGCGCCCTGCGCGACCCAGTCTTCGCTGTCGTGGTAAAGCCGGTTCACCAGGAGCCTCCGTTCCCTGGCCGGATCCCCGCGCGGGGCGGACGCCCGGGTGCCGCGCGGCGGACGTGTCTGGTCGCGAGACGGAGGACTCCGGTCGCCGCTCCATCGCGATGCGACCCATCGTAGTACTACGTGCGGTCGTACTACGAAAAGTCTGCCAAAATTCTGCGCGGCGCTTCAAGCCCCGCTGCGGGGAGGCGCCATCCGCCCCTGCGGTCGACTCGTGCCACACCGGCCGCCGCGCGTACCACCGGCCGCTACCCCGGATCCGTGCCGCATCCCGCAATCGCGGTCGCGATCACCGCCATGCGGTGTGTCCTCCCCGGTGCGGCCTCGCGCGCCCCCGGCGGGCGGGCAAGCGGGCGGCCCGTGGCGGCCGACGTGGTCTGTCGCGAGGATTCATCCGAATTCGTGTGACTTAACGCACGCTTAAAATTCGGTGCGACTCCCCCTATGTTTGCCTGGTAACAGGCACAATCGCGTCGGGCGCATCCCGCCGGACGCTCTCCGCGCGGCTCCCGGGTGCCACTCCGAACCTCCTGGTGAGCTTGGCGTGCACGGCAGTCTCCCGGAGGCCCCGCGACTCCCCTCGATGACGACGGAAAGTGACGATCGGGGCAAAATAGACGTGTCATACCCGGCGAAACGCGGCTGAAACATACGGCGTTCGGAGCCGGGAAACGCTGCTCAGGAACGTTCGCTATGTTCCATCGACGTGCCTGACCAACAGACCGACGACGACACCAGCGCCGCGCTCGGCTCCGGCGATCACCCCGCTGTAGTCGGCGACCCGGCCGCATCCGACGGCATCAGCATGCGGGAGCCGGCTCTCGCCGACGGACCGGAACTGTGGCGGCTAGCCCGCGACTCCGGGCTCGACATCAACTCGCCCTACGCCTACACGCTGTGGAGCAGGGACTTCGCCGCCACCAGCGTGATCGCTCGCGACGCAGACGGGCGCCCGCGCGGTTTCGTCACCGGTTTCGTCCGCCCCTCGGCACCGGACACCTACTTCCTGTGGCAGGTGGGGGTGGACCCGGGATTCCGCGGACGGCGGCTGGCGCGCCGCATGCTCGACCACATCGGCGACCGGATCGCCGAGCGCGGGCTGACCTACCTGGAGGCGACGGTGACGCCGGACAACACGGCCTCCCGTGCCCTGTTCTCGTCCTTTGCCCGGGACCGGGATTGCGAGGCGGTGTGGAGTCCGTTGTTCGAGCGTGAGCACTTCCCCGCGGACGAAAGCGAGGGGCACGAACCCGAAGACCTCGTCCGGATCGGTCCGCTGGGCCGGCCGGACTCCGACCGAAGTACCGCCGCCGACACCACACCCGACACCCGATCCTGACCGACCCGCCCCCCACGCGTCACAGCCGTGACCCCGAAACACGGGGAAAGGACTCAAGGAACTCACGATGGAGATCTTCGAACGCCTCGAATCCGAAGTCCGCAGCTACTGCCGTAGCTGGCCGGTCGTCTTCAACGAGGCGCGGGGCAGCTACATCTACGACGAGTCGGGGCGACCGTACCTCGACTTCTTCGCCGGTGCCGGTTCGCTCAACTACGGGCACAATCACCCGGAGCTGAAATCCAAACTCATCGACTACCTGATGAGCGACGCGATCGTGCACAGCCTCGACGCGTACTCCAGCGCCAAACGCGACTTCCTGGCGACCTTCGGCGAAACGATCCTGGGGCCGCGCGGACTCGACTACAAGGTCCAGTTCCCCGGCCCCGCGGGCAACAACGCCGTCGAGGCGGCGCTCAAGCTCGCCCGCAAGTACACCGGTCGCGAGACCGTCATCAGCTTCACCAACGGCTTCCACGGCATGACGCTGGGGGCGCTCGCGGTCACCGGCAACTCCATGAAGCGCGGCGGGGCGGGCGTTCCGCTGAGCCACTCGGCCACCATGCCCTTCGACAAGTACATGGACGGCCAGACGCCCGACTTCCTCTGGCTCCGCAGCCTGCTTGAGGACAGCGGCAGCGGACTGGACGCACCCGCGGCGGTGATCGTGGAGACCGTGCAGGGCGAGGGCGGCATCAACGTCGCCAGCGCCGAATGGCTGCGCGGCCTCCAAGAGGTGTGCCACGAGTACGACATGCTGCTCATCGTGGACGACATCCAGATGGGTTGCGGCCGTACCGGCCCGTTCTTCAGCTTCGAGCAGGCCGGGATCACGCCCGACGTCGTCACCATGTCCAAGTCCATCAGCGGCTACGGGATCCCGATGGCGCTGACGCTGATCAAACGCGAGCTCGACGTCTGGGACCCGGGCGAGCACAACGGGACCTTCCGCGGCCCCAACCCGGCGTTCGTGACCGGCGCCGAGGCGATGCGCCTCTTCTGGAGCGACGACTCCCTGCAGAAGGCCACCGAGGCCAAGGGGCAGCTCATCGACCGCCACCTGCGGGCGATCGCCGAGGAGCTCGGGTCCGAGGAGGCCAGTGTGCGCGGCCGCGGCATGGCCCGGGGCCTGGTCCTGGAGCGCGAGGGCGCGGCGAAGGTCCTCAGCCGCGAGGCCTTCGAGCGCGGCCTGCTGCTGGAGACCTCCGGTCCCGAGGACGAGGTGGCGAAGCTGCTGCCGGCGCTGACCACCACCGAGCAGGAGCTGGAGCAGGGGCTGGAGATCCTGGCGGACGCCGCCCGGGCCGCGATGAAGGCCCCGCAGCACGCCTGACTTCCATCAGCACCGGGACACGGGGGATTTCCGGGCCCCACAATTGGCTGTGAAGGCGCGCGGGGTCCCGGGCGGCCCGCCCGGGACCCCGCCTTCGGCCAAAGCGAGTAAGCAAGAGGAGTATGCACCTTGATCGTGCGCAGCCTGACTGACGTCGACGGCACCGACGCCGACATCAGGACCGAGACGTGGCGCAGCCGCCGCGTCGTTCTGGCCAAGGACAAGGTCGGGTTCTCGTTCCACGAGACCGTCCTCTACGCGGGCACCGAGACCAGGATGTGGTACGCGAACCACATCGAACTCGTGCACTGCATCGAGGGCGAGGCCGAGGTCACCGACGAGGAGACCGGCGAGACCCATCTCATCACCCCGGGCACGCTGTACCTCCTCGACGGCCACGAGCACCACACGGTGCGGCCGAAGACGGACTTCCGGGTGCTGTGCGTGTTCAACCCGCCCGTCACCGGCCGCGAGGTCCACGACGAGCACGGTGTATACCCCCTCCTGTCCGAAACCGGGGAAAGGCTGGACACCCCGGGTCAGTAAGGCACGGGCGGGGTGCGGCCGCGACCGCGCCCCGCCTGCCGGGGACCGGCGTCCGCAGCGCCGGCCCCGGACCGCGGACCGCGGCGCGTGCGCCCGCGGCGACAGGGCGCTACGGCGCCGCGGAACCGGGAAGTCGCAATCAGCAAGGAGACGAAGGCGCGGCCTACCGCACGCCGCGCGAACACGAAAAAGGAGCGAATCCCTCAGGGGTATGGCCATGACTGCGTTGACGACCCATATCGAGCAGCCGACCATGGACGACTACCCGACCCGCAAGGACCACACGCCGGCCCTGCTGTACCGCAAGGACCCCACGTTCTGGGGGGACCGCGGGAGCGGGCCGCTGGACGCCGCGACGGCCGAGTCCTACGAGGCGAACGGCTATCTGCAGATCGAGTCCCTGATCACCGCGGACGAGCTGGAGTCCTGCCGCGGCGAGCTCGACCGGCTCAGCGGCGACGAGGAGCTGAAGAACGACGAGCGCGTCGTCGTGGAGCGTTCCTGCGACGAGGTGCGCTCCATCTTCGAGGTGCACGAGATCAGCGGCGTCTTCGGCGAGCTGGTGCGCGATCCGCGCATCGTCGACCGGGCCCGCCAGATCCTGGGCTCCGACGTCTACATCCACCAGAGCCGAGTCAACTCCAAGCCCGGATTCTCCGGCACCGACTTCTTCTGGCACTCCGACTTCGAGACCTGGCACGCCGAGGACGGGATGCCGCGGATGCGCGCGGTGAGCATCTCCATCGCGCTCAGCGACAACTACGAGCACAACGGCTCGCTGATGATCATGCCGGGCTCGCACAAGACGTTCGTCTCCTGCGTGGGCGAGACCCCCGACGACCACTACCGCGAGTCGCTCAAGAAGCAGCAGATCGGCACGCCCGACCAGTCGAGCCTGTCCATCCTGGCCGACCAGAACGGCATCGACGTGATGACCGGGCCGGCCGGCGGGGCCATCATGTTCGACTCCAACTGCATGCACGGCTCCAACGGCAACATCACGCCGTTCCCCCGCGCGAACGTGTTCGTCGTCTACAACAGCGTCGAGAACACCTGCGAGACCCCGTTCGCGGCGCCGCAGCGGCGGCCGTACTTCCTGGGCGCCCGCGACTTCACACCGGTGTGATCGCCGGATGACAAGCTGACAACGAGGCGAAGCTAGGACATTCGTGACTCGATCGGTACGGGGCCGGAGTCGGCCATGTACCCGGGTAACCAGTGCATAACGTGCTATTCCGCCCCCGTTAGCCCTGAGCGATCATGGGCACGGAGTTGTGCACAGGCGCCGGTTGGTGCCGGGCGACCCGCGTGACCGGGGGTACTGAGACGACCCGATCCCTGCTTTCGACCGGGGCTTGTCTCAGGGCCACGCATGTCCGTACCACCGCACGGCGCTTCCTCCCCGCGAGGGAGGGAGCGCCGCGCTGTTCCCCCCTTAGTTTCGCGACGAGGAGATAGAGCAATGAGCAACAGCAGTCCCCTGGGTCACCTCGGCCGCCGCGATGTTCTGCGCGCGGGCGGCATCACCGCCGCCGCGCTGGCCGCGGGTCCAGGGCTGGCCGCGTGCTCCCGCACCGAGCCCGCACAAGGGCAGACGCTGCTGGAGAGCCTGCGCGAGAAGGGCTCGATCAAGGCGGCGATCAACAACGAGCCCCCCTTCGGCTACATCGACGACAACGGCAAGGTCACGGGCGAGGCGCCCGAGCTGCTGCGGGCGATCGTCAAGGAGATGGGCATCGACAAGATCGAGGCCGAGACGGTCAGCTGGGACGGCCTGATCCCCGGCCTGAAGGCGGGCCGCTACGACGTCGTCGCGGCCGGCATGTACATCACACCGGAGCGCTGCCAGGAGGTGGCCTTCGCCGAGCCGGACTACAAGGTGCTCGAAGCGTTCATGGTGAAGAAGGGCAACCCGAAGAACCTGGAGACCTACCACTCCGTCGCGGAGCAGCCCGACGTGCAGATCGCCGTGCTCAACGCCTCGGTCGAGCAGAACTACGCCGAGGGCGCGGGCGTCAAGAAGGACCAGATGACGCTCGGCGACAACGCCGTGCAGATGCTCGACCTGCTGGAGAACGGCCGTGTCGACGCGGTCGGCCTGAGCACCTTCTCGCTGAACTACCAGATGGAGCAGCGCGGCATGCAGGGCGGCTACGAGGTGACCGAGGGCTTCACTCCCGTGGTCGACGGCGAGGAGGTCAAGCCCGCCGGCGGCTTCGCCTTCCGCAAGGAGAACCAGGACTTCCTGGACAGGTTCAACGAGGTCCTGGCCGACTTCAAGCAGAGCGGTCGACTGACCGAGATCGGCAAGGAGTTCGGCTTCGACGAGGCGGCCCACCCGGGCGACCTGACCACCGAAGAACTCTGCTCGCAGTAGCGGCTAGGTCGAGGGTTCTTCCGTGGATTTCTTCCTCAACAGGTTCCCGGCCTATCTGGACGGGGCCCTGACAACACTGATGCTGACCCTGCTGGGCTCGCTGCTGGCGTTCATCCTGGCGATGGTGATCGGCATCCTCGGCACGCTGCGCAACCCGCTGGCCCGCGGGATCGCCACGGTATACACCGAGGCGTTCCGCGGTGTCGCGGCGCTGATCCTGCTGTTCTGGTTCGCCTACGCGGTCCCGCAGATCACGCCGTATCAGCTCTCACCGATCTTCGCGGGCGTGCTCGCGCTCGGGCTGAACGTCGGTGCCTACGGCGCCGAGGTGGTGCGTGCGGCGATCAACGCGGTGCCCAGGGCGCAGACCGAGGCCACGATCGCGCTGAACATGTCGTGGGCGCGGCGGATGTGGCTGGTGCTGCTGCCGCAGGCGTGGGCGCAGATGCTGCCGACCTTCGGCAACCTGATCATCGAGTTGATGAAGGCGTCGGCGATCGTATCGCTGATCAACGTCGCCGATCTCACCGACGTCGCCGGCACTCTGCGGCAGAGCACCGGGGAGACGATCCCAGCCTTCGTCAGCGCCCTGATCATGTACTTCGTCATCGCCCAGGTGCTGATCCTCGGGATGCGCATGCTGGAGCGCCAGGCCAACCGGCGGCTGGGCAGGGCGCCGACCGGCGGTGGCCTGCTGTCCCTGCTGCGTCCGCCGACACCCGGAACGAGAGTGGGGGCGGCCAAGTGACCTGGGACACCGAGTTCGCGATCAGCATCATCCCGCAACTGCTGCAAGGGTTGGTCGTCACCGTCCAAGCGGTGGTGATCGGCTATGCGGTGGCCCTCGTCCTGGGCCTGTTCGTGGCGGTCCTGCGCATGGTCCGGGGCGTCGGTCCGGTGGTGTTCGCCGTCTTCGAGTTCATCCGGACCACCCCGATCCTGGTGCAGCTGCTGTTCGTGTTCGCCCTGGCACCGCCGAGCATCACGCCGCTGACGATCGGCGTCTCGGTCCTGGGCGTGCACTACGCGGCCTACACCGCCGAGGTCTACCGCTCGGGGATCGAAGGTGTGGCCAAGGGCCAGTGGGAGGCCTGCCGCGCGCTGAGCCTGCCACCGGTGCGGACATGGGGCGCCGTCGTGCTGCCTCAGGCCATCCGCAAGGTCGTGCCCGCCCTGGGCAACTACCTCATCTCCATGTTCAAGGACACGCCGTACCTGTTCGCCATCACCGTGCCCGAGATGATGTTCGTGGCCAAGGCGATCGGCACCGAGTCCTTCCGCAGTATGGAGGCCTACACCCTCGCAGGGTTGTTCTTCCTGGCCGTGAGCGTGCCCTCCGCGGTCATCATCCGACGTCTGGAGCGCCGATATGCAGCAGTCTGACAGTACGCGGAGTACGGAGACCGCCGGCGTGCAGTCCGCTCAGGAGGCACCCGGCGGCGAGATCATCAACTTCGACAAGGTCGTCAAGCGCTACGGCAGCAACGTGGTGCTCGACGAGCTGGACTTCTCGGTCGCCCCCGGTGAGCGGGTAACGCTCATCGGGCCCAGCGGGTCGGGCAAGACGACGATCCTGCGCCTGCTGATGACCCTGGAGCCCATCGACGGCGGCGTCATCTGGGTCAACGGCGAGCCGCTGTCGCACATGCGCCGCGGAGGGCGCCTGGTCAAGGCCAACGAGGCCCACCTGCGCCGCGCGCGCAAGAGCATCGGCATGGTCTTCCAGCAGTTCAACCTCTTCCCGAACATGAGCGTGCGCAAGAACGTCACCGAGGGTCCCGTGCACAGCCTGGGCGTGGCCAAGGACGAGGCCAACCGGCGCGCCGAGGAGCTGCTGGACATGGTCGGGCTGAGCGACAAGATCGACGCCCACCCCACCCAACTGTCCGGCGGGCAGCAGCAGCGCGTGGCGATCGCGCGGGCGCTGGCCATGCAGCCGCAGATCCTGCTGCTGGACGAGGTCACCTCGGCGCTCGACCCCGAACTGGTCGCCGGGGTGCTGGACGTGCTGCGGGAGATCGCGCAGAGCACCGACATCACCATGCTGTGCGTGACCCACGAGATGAGCTTCGCCCGGGACGTGTCGCACCGGGTGCTGATGTTCGACGAAGGCCAGGTCGCCGAGGAGGGTTCTCCCGAGCGGATCTTCGGCGACCCGCAGGAGGAGCGCACCAAGACGTTCCTCAAGGCGGTGCTCGAAAGCTGACGCCGGCTGCCGGTGCGGTCCCCCTTTTCGCCGGGGTCGGCGCCGGTCCGATTCACAGTGCGGGAGGGTGCTCCGACGGGGCGCCCTCCCGTCGCTTTGCCCGCGGCCCGCGGCCCGTGCCCGGCGGGTGACGGCTTCCGTGACGCCCCGACGGGCGCGCGGCGCCGCATCGCCAACTCGACTTTCCTCTGCGGAAAGTAAAAAAACGGAGAGTAACGACATACCGTTTCCATTGCGTCACCTTTCCCTGCGTACAGGAGAGACTGAGGCCCTGAGCTGGGGGGAGGCCGGTGACGAGAACATCCGGACGGTTACTGAAGTGGGGCGCCGCCGCGGCGGTGACGGCCTTGGCCGTGGTGCTGGTGCTGCACCCCGTGGTGCCGACGAGTGCGCTCGGGGGGCGGGCGCCGAGCCACGGCGCCCTGCTGATGCCCATGGCCGCCGGCCTGGTGCTGATCGCCGTCGTCACCGACCGGCATCGGAGCCGGGAGCTGGACCGGCGGGCGCGCGCCGCGCTGGAGGGCCACTCGATGCCCTACGAGTTGACATGCCTCATGCTGCTGTTAGCGGTGTTCCTGCTGGCGACGGTGGGGGTCTCCTTTCTCGGGCAGACGTTCCTTCCCACGGTGAGCTGGGAGGTGCTGATGCCTCCCATCCGCATCCTGCTGCTGTTCGTGCTCCCCCTCGTCGTGGTCGACATGGGCGGGTTCACCGTCGCCGGATACAGCACGGTGATGCCGCTGCTGGCCATGCGGGTCACCGAGGGCTGGCGGTGGGCCGGCGCCGTTCCGGTGTGCGTGACGCTGGCGCTGATGGCGCTGGCCGTCTTCCCGGCGCCGATGCCCGATCCCGCGCTCGTGATCGCGGCGGCGATCGCCATCGTCGCGGCCGTGGCCGTACCGGAGGAGCTGTTCTTCCGCGCCCTGGTGCAGACGCGGCTGGAGCGCGTGGCCGGGCGCTGGCCCGGCATACTGCTCGCAACGGCGCTGTTCACCGTGGTCAGCGTCTACCTGTCGGAGTACGGCGAGCTCAGCACCGAGGCCGAGGTCCTGGAGTTCGGTGTCTGGCAGGCGGGCGTGTTCTACGCCATGGTCGGCCTGCTGCACGGCCTCCTGTGGAGCGCCTACCGCAACTTCTGGCTGAACGTGCTCATGCGTTCCGGCGCCCTGCTGATACGGGTGGCTCCGGCGCTTCAGGTCCTGTAGCGGCGCCGCGCGGATCCGGGCGTGCGCGCCGCCCGGTGCCCCCTTTCGGCACGCGCCGGTGCCCCCTTTCGGCAGTGGTGGACGGACACTCCGGCTTGGGATACTCACCGCATACGTGGCACCGAGCAGCAGGAGACCTCGTGACCCGGCAGATCCTCACCGACGAACTGCTCCTCCTCGCGCACCGGCCTGATACCGGGCGCCCGCTCGTCGACGCCAACCGGCTGCAGTGCGGTCTGGTCGGAGCGCTGGTCGCCGATCTGGTGCTGGCGGGCCGCGCCCGGCTCGCAGACGACCGCGTCTACGCCGCCGGCTATTCGCACACCGGCGACCCGGACCTGGACGGCACCGCCTGGCGGATCGCCTCCGAACAGCGCCCGCGCAAGGTCAAATGGTGGGTGCAGAAGATGAACAAGAATGCGCTGCGGCAGCGGCTGCTCGGCCGGGCCGTATCCGACGGTGTGCTCGCCTACTCCCAGGGGCGCATCATGGGGATCTTCCCCTCGAACGACTACCGGCCGGCCGTCCCGGGCAGCCGCGAGACGAGCGCGAACGGGCTGCGGTCGGTGCTGCTGGGTTACGACGTGCCCGATCCGCGCTCGGCCGCCCTGCTGGCCCTGGTCGGCGCGGTCGGGCTGGACGGCAAGCTGTTCGGCGACGTGCCGGGCGGCGAGCGGCGCAAGCGGATCAAGGCGGTCGTGGCGCGCGACGACATCGGCCAGGCGGTGCGCGCGGTGATCCAGTCCATCGAGGGAGCCGTCGCCGCGGCAGCCGCCGCCGGGGCCGCCGGAGCCGCCGGGGGCGGCAGTTGATCGCGGGGATTCCCGGCGGCTGAGGGGCCGAGTCGGCGGCAGTGGGACTTCCGCGATCTTCGTGTTCTATGTCCGAATTCGGACGGCACCGCGAGGGAACATCTCCATCAGGCGAACGGGCACGGGCACGGCACTCGGGTGCCTCCTGCGGCGGCGCCCTGCGCATGCGTAACCGCGTGGACACCACGGCGCCGATGCCCGTTCAAGCAGATGGGAGACTCTGCGACCGTGACTGCGGAATCGGTGATTACGGGACAAACCAGTGGCGAACTTCCTGCTGACCGCTTCCTGGACCGCGAGGAGGGCTGGCTGCGCTTCAACCAGCGCGTGTTGGAGCTCGCTGAAGACGCCGACGTACCGCTGCTGGAGCGCGCCCGCTACCTCTCCATCTTCGCCGGCAATCTGGACGAGTTCTTCATGGTGCGCGTCGCCGGACTGAAGCGTCGGATCGCCACCGGCGTGGCCGTCACCTCCGCAACCCGCCACCACCCCGACGACCTGCTGCAGCACATCTCCGACTTCTCCCGCGAGCTGATGCTGCGGCAGGCGCGGTGCTTCCACGAGTCGGTGGCCCCCGCCCTGGCCGAAGCCGGAATCCGCATCGTGCGCTGGGACGAACTCGACGCAGCCGAGCGCGCGAGAATGCACGAGTTCTTCCACGGCTCGGTCTACCCGCTGCTCACCCCCTTCGCGGTCGACCCCGCACACCCGTTCCCCTACATCTCGGGTCGTTCGCTCAACCTGGCGGTCACCGTCCGCGACCCGCAGACCGGCCGGACCATGTTCGCCCGCGTGAAGATGCCCTCCGCCCTGCCGCGCTTCATCGACCTGGGCGCAGACCGCTTCGTGCCGACCGAGGACGTCGTCGCCGGCCACCTGCAGGTGCTGTTCGAGGGGATGGAGGTGCTGGAGCGCCACGCTTTCCGGGTCACCCGCAACGCCGACCTGGAGGTCGACGAGGACGAGACCGACGACCTGGTGCAGTCGCTGGAGAACGAGCTGCGCCGGCGCCGCTTCGGACCGCTGGTGCGCCTGGAGGTCGAGGAGACCATCTCCGAGGACGCGGTGGCCATCCTGCGCCGCGAACTGGGCGCCGAGGACCGCGAGATCTACGCGGTCCCGGGGCCGCTCAGCCTCGCGGGGCTCGACCGGATCGCGAACCTGCCGCGTCCGGAGCTGCGCTTCTCGCCGATGGTGCCCGTCGAACCGCAGGACCTGGCCCACGACGACTTCTTCGACGCGGTGCGAAGACGGGAACTGCTGGTCCACCACCCCTACGAGTCCTTCACCACCACGACCGAGCGCTTCCTGGCCCTCGCCGCGGCCGACCCGCGAGTGGTCGCCGTCAAGCAGACGCTGTACCGGACCAGCGGCGACTCCCCGATCGTCGAGTCGCTCATCGACGCCGCCCGCGCCGGCAAGGAGGTCGTCGTCCTCGTCGAGATCAAGGCGCGCTTCGACGAGCAGAACAACATCCTGTGGGCCCGCAAACTCGAAGAGGCCGGGTGCCACGTCGTCTACGGCGTCGTCGGCCTGAAGACCCACTGCAAGCTGGCCCTGGTGGTGCGCCAGGACGACGACGGAGTCCTGCGGCGCTACTGCCACGTCGGCACCGGCAACTACAACCCCAGCACCGCCCGCATCTACGAGGACTTCGGCCTGCTCAGCGCCGACCCCGAGGTCGGCGAGGACCTCAGCGACCTCTTCAACCACCTCACCGGTTTCTCCCGCAAGGCCGAGTACCGCCGGCTGCTGGTCGCACCCTCGGCGCTGCGCGACGGCCTGATGCGCTGTGTCCAGCAGGAGATGGACAACCACCGGCGCGGTCTGCCCGCGCGCATCCGCATCAAGGTGAACTCGCTGGTCGACGAGGACATCATCGACGCCCTCTACGAGGCCTCCCGGGTCGGCGTGCCCGTCGACCTGTGGGTGCGGGGCAGTTGCGTGCTTCGCCCCGGGCTGGAGGGGGTGTCCGAAACGATCCGGGTGCGCAGTATCCTCGGACGGTTCCTGGAACACTCCAGAATCTTCGTCTTCGAGAATGGAGGGGAACCGCAGGTGTGGCTCGGCAGCGCCGACCTCATGCCGCGGAACCTGGACCGGCGGGTCGAGGCGCTGATCAGGATCGAGGAGTCCGCGCAGCGGGCCCGCCTGGTGGGGCTGATGGACTTGGCGATGGCCGACAGCACGGCGTCGTGGCGCATGGAGCCCGACGGCGGTTGGCACCGGGTCACCCGCGACGATGCCGGTGAGCGGCTGCTCGAACTGCAGAGCGCCTTGCGCAGCGACCGCCACCTGCGGGCCGTCGATGGCTGAACACCCGGACGAACCCGTAACGATCACCAGCGCCTTCCCGCCCCGCGACACCGCCCCCAGCGGCTATCTGGAGCCCATCCGCGCGGCCGGTGCTGTCTTGTGGCGCGGTGATCCCCAGGCGTGCGAGGTCGCGCTGGTGCACCGCCCCGACCGCGACGACTGGAGCCTGCCCAAGGGCAAAGTGAAGAACAGCGAGCACCTGCTCACCGCCGCGGTGCGCGAGGTGACCGAGGAGACCGGGCTGCTGCCGGTGCTCGGCCGCCGGGTCCCGCCCCAGCGCTACCTGAAGAACGGCTGGCCCAAGCAGGTCGAGTGGTGGGCGGCCACCGCCTCGGGCGAGTCCTCCTTCGCGCCCAACGACGAGATCGACCGGCTGGAGTGGCTGCCCGTCGCCGAGGCCCGCCGCCGGGCCACCTACGGCCACGACATCCAGGTGCTGGACAACTTCGCCACCGGGCCCGCCGAGACCTTCCCGCTGATCCTGCTCCGCCACGCATCGGCCGGCGACAAGAACAGCTGGGACGACGACGACCTGCTGCGCCCGCTGGACTCGGTGGGCCGCGGCGACGCCGGCGAGCTCTCCCGGGTACTGACCGCCCTGGGCACTCCGCGCGTCGTCAGCTCCGCGGCTGCGCGGTGCACCGAGACGATGCTGTCCTACGCCGTGGCCAACGGCGCCGAGATGCGCACCGAACGGGCCTTCACCGCGCGGACCTCGGGTTCGGACACGGTCTTCGACACCGAAGGGGCGCACGCTGCCTTCGCCCGGCTCATCGACGAAGGGCTGCCGACCGTGGTGTGCACTCACGGAGAACTGGTTCCCGGCCTGATGCGTGAGGCGCTGGACCGGCTGGACGCCCCCGTCTCCCAGCAGCTGTCCCTGCGCAAGGGCACTTTCTGGGTGCTGCACCTGTCGTCGGCCGACCGGCAGCTCGCCGCGGTCGAACGCCACAGCGTCCGCGGCGGGTGAGCCCGGCGAGGCCCGCGCCCGCGCCCGCGCCGGGCAGCGATTCCACCCCGGCGGCCGATGCCGGATGCGGCTGAGAGGATGCCGCTATGGCCAAGCATCAGGTATCGCGCAGTGTTGTGATCGACGCACCCGCCGAACGGATCTTCGACATCCTCCGTACACCGGGCCGCCACCACGAGTTCGACGGCTCCGGCACGGTCCAGCGGGCCAGTGGCGGCGACGAGCGCCTCGGCCCCGGCTCCCGCTTCGGCATGGACATGCGAATGGGCCTGCCCTACCGGATCGCGAACCGGGTCGTGGAGTACGAGGAGGACCGCCTGCTCGCGTGGCGGCACTTCGGCCCGCACATCTGGCGCTGGACGCTGGAACCCCTGGAGGACGGCACCACGCGCGTGACCGAGACCTTCGACTACCGGCGCGGCGCGCCCGCCTACATCCTCCTCGGCTATCCTGCCCGAAACGCCCGCGGCATCGAGCAGACCCTGCCCCGGCTCAAGCGCCTGGCCGAGGAGGGCGTGCCGGACAAGGACACCGCCGAAGGAGCCGAGTAGGGCGTTCGTCGGCCTGCCGCGAGTTCCTCGACCGCCCTCGCGGGTGCGCCACGGGCCGCCGAGCCCCCGACCCGTCGGCGCGGCGCATCGGGGCCGCGGTCGACAAACCGGGGGCTCGGCGATTATGTGTACGGCGCGGCGGTGATTCGCTGTGCGGCCTTGTTGGTCGGCCGGGTGGCGGGTGGTCTTGGCTGAAAAGCGGCGCCGAGGTCGGCGGATGGCCGGGTCTGCGGTTGACGGGCCGGGTGCTCGCCGGTTGGGCGTGCGGCGGGGCGGCTCGGGTCTGCTGGGCGGCCTTGTGGTCGGCCGGGTGGCGGGTGGTCTTGGCTGAAGAGCGGCGGCGAGGTCGGGGGATGGCCGGGTCTGCGGTTGACGGGCCGGGTGCTCGCCGGTTGGGCGTGCGGCGGGGCGGCTCGGGTCTGCTGTGCGGCCTTGTGGTCGGCCGGGTGGCGGGTGGTCTTGGCTGAAGAGCGGCGGCGAGGTCGGGGGATGGCCGGGCCTGCGCCCAACGGGCCGGGTGCTCGCCGGTTGGGCGTGCGGCGGGGCGGCGACGGCGGCGGGGCCGGGCCTGCGGTGGGCGGGGCGGCGGTCGGGCAGCCGGGTCGGGGCCACGAGATGCACATACGTGCGGCGGCATCCGCCTCGGTGTCGCCCCGAGGTGCCACCGCGGAGCTCCCGTCGGCGACGCCCGGGCGCCACGAGCGACGTGTCGTCGCCACCTCGGCCCCCGATCCGGCGCACCACCGGGGCCGTGCGGGCGCCCGCGACCGCACCCCGCCGCGCGGCCTCCGCCCGGTGCGGGTCCGGCCACAACACGGCGGTACCACGTCGGCCAACCGGCGCCGGTATGTCCGGTATGCCGGTTCACCCGGCGTCTATCGCGAACTTATGGCCGCGGAATGCGCTTTCCTGCGACCATAAGTTCGCGATAGACGGGCCAAGCCGCGCCGCGTCTGTCTGCAGGGACGCGGGTTCAGGGGGTGAGTGCAACACCGGCTCCGCACGGAGGTGTTGTGATGAATACCCACCCCCGGGGGGGCGGCCCCCGCTGGCCGCCGCCACCGGCGAGCACCCGGCCCGTCGATCGCGGGCCGGACCCCGCGCCGTCCTCGGTGCCCGTCGTTCTCCGTCAGGTGACCCGCCGCCCGGCAGACCACAGGGCCGCCCAGCGGACCCGACCCGCCCCGCTGCAACCGCCACCGGCGAGCATCCGACCCGTCGACCGCAGGCCCGGCCCCGCTGCCACCGTCGCCGCCGCTTTTCCGGCAAGACCACCCGCCGCCCGGCAGACCACAGGGCCGCACAGCGGACCCGACCCGCCCCGCTGCAACCGCCACCGGCGAGCACCCGGCCCGTCGACCGCAGGCCCGGCCCCGCTGCCACCGTCGCCGCCGCTTTTCCGGCAAGTCCACCCGCCGCCCGGCAGATCAGCAAGGCCGCCCAGCGGACCCGACCCGCCCCGCTGCAATCGCCACCGGCGAGCACCCGGCCCGTCGACCGCAGGCCCGGCCCCGCTGTCACCGTCGCCGCCGCTTTTCCGGCAAGTCCACCCGCCGCCCGGCAGACCACAGGGCCGCCCAGCGGACCCGACCCGCCCCGCTGCAATCGCCACCGGCGAGCACCCGGCCCGTCGACCGCAGGCCCGGCCCCGCTGTCACCGTCGCCGCCGCTTTTCCGGCAAGTCCACCCGCCGCCCGGCAGACCACAGGGCCGCCCAGCGGACCCGACCCGCCCCACCGCACGCGCCACCTACGAACCCCCGACCCACCACCGCCCCCCGCGCCGCACGCGCCCCCGGGCACGGCACCCGTGCCAGACTTGAGGGCATGCCATCCTCGTTCGCCGAAGCGCGCGTCGACCTGGGCGCCATCAGTGAGAACGTCGCCGCCCTGGCGCGTCGCGCCCGCGGCGCGGCGGTCATGGGCGTCGTCAAGGCCGACGGCTACGGCCACGGCATGCTGCCCGCCACCCGCGCCATGCTCGCCGGCGGCGCCACCTGGCTGGGCACCGCCTTCATCGAGGAGGCGCTGGAGTTGCGCGGCGCCGGCATCACGTGCCCTGTCGTCGCCTGGATCCTGCCGCCCCACGCGCCCCTGGCCGCCGCGGTGGCGGCCGACATCGACCTGGGGGTCAGCGCTCCTCCGCTCATCGACGACATCGCCGCCGCGGCGCGCGAGACCGGGCGCCCCGCCCGCGTGCACCTCAAGGCAGACACCGGACTGAACCGCGGCGGCCTCACCACCGAACAGTGGCCCGAGACCGTGGCCGCGGCGGCGCGGGCGGAGGCCGAAGGGCTGATCCGGGTCACCGGCCTGTTCTCCCACTTCGCCTGCGCCGACGAGCCCGGCCACCCCTCCATCGCCGCCCAGACGAGCGCCTTCCACGAAGCGCTGGAAATCGCCGCCAAGGCCGGGCTGGCCCCCGAGGTGCGCCACCTGGCGAACTCGGCGGCCACCCTCACCCTGCCCGAGAGCCACTTCGACCTGGTACGCCCCGGCATCGCGAGCTACGGCCTCAGCCCCATCCCCGGCCTGGCGGGCACCGGGCTGCGCCCGGCGATGACCCTGCGCACCTCCGTCGCCCTGGTCAAGCGCGTGCCCGGCGGCAGCGGGGTCTCCTACGGGCATCGCTACACCACCGACGCGCCGACCAATCTCGCGCTCATCCCGCTCGGCTACGGCGACGGTATCCCCCGGGCGGCGACGAACACCGGGCCGGTCTTCGTGGCGGGCAAGCGCCGGACCGTCTCCGGCACAGTCTGCATGGACCAGTTCATGGTCGACATCGGCGACGACGCGAGCACCGCCAAAGCCGCCGGGGACGGACCCGAGGCCGTGCTGTTCGGCCCCGGCGATTACGGCGAGCCCACCGCCCAGGACTGGGCGGACGTGCTGGGCACCATCCCCTACGAGATCGTCACGCGGATCTCCGCGCGTGTTCCGCGGGTCTACGACGGCGCCGACTGATAACCACCGGCCCCAGGGGCCGCCCGGTCCGCGCCGCGCGGGGCCTGACCGCCGCCCGCACGGCACACCGGTCGGCGAGCGCCCGGTGCCCGGCCGTGCGCCCCGGTGCCCGCGCGCGCCTACCCTGGTTACGTGGACGGAACCGCCGCCGCACCCGACCGAGACACCGCTGCGAGCCCATGACCGAGACCACCCGCGCCGCCGCACCGGCGCCTTCCCACGCCCCGGGCGGTACCGGCGGCGACACCCGCACCGCCTTCCGCACCGCCGCGACGGATGCCGAGATGCGCGCGCTCGGCCGCCGCATCGCGGCCGAGTTGCGCCCCGGCGACCTGCTGATCCTCAGCGGGCCCCTGGGCGCCGGTAAGACGACCCTGACCCAGGGCATCGGCGAAGGGCTGGACGTGCGCGGGCCCATCACCTCGCCCACCTTCGTCATCGCCCGTGTGCATCCCCCGCTGTCGGGCGGCCCCGCGCTCGTACACGCCGACGCCTACCGCCTCGGCGGCCCGGACGAGCTCGACGACCTCGACCTCGACACCGGCCTCGGCGAGTCCGTCACCGTCGTCGAATGGGGCGAGGGCATCGCCGAGGACCTCACCGACGAGCGGCTGGAGATCACCATCGCCCGCCGGGCCGACGACATCCGCGGCATCACCCTGACCGGCATCGGCGCGCGCTGGGCCGGCGCCGCCCTGTACGCGGACTAGGCTGGCTCACCGTGCTCCTCCTGGCTTTCGATACCGCAACCCCGGCTGTCACCAGCGCCGTCTGCGAAGCCGACGACGGCGGCGGCAGCGGCAGCGTTAGTGTCCGCGCCGCCGCCTCCACCGTCGACGCCCGGCACCACGGCGAACTGCTGAGCCCCCAGATCGCCGACGTGCTGTCGCGCGCGGGCGCGGAGGTCACCGATCTCACCCATATCGCGGTGGGCATCGGGCCCGGCCCCTACACCGGCCTGCGCGTGGGGCTGGCCACCGCGCACGCCCTGGCCGAGGCCCTGAACGTCCCCTGCCACGGCATCCCCACCCTCGATGCGCTCGCGTTCGCCTCCGGCCGCGAGGAACCGTTCGTCGCCGCCACCGACGCGCGGCGCAAGGAGGTCTTCTGGGCGCGCTTCGCCGACGCGCGCACCCGTACCTCCGACATCGCCGTCGACCGCCCGTCGGCGGTGGACACCGCGGGGCTGCCCGTCATCGGGCACGGCGCGCACCTCTACGCCGACGTGCTCGGCCCGGCGGCCGGCGCCGAGCCGCACTATCCCACGGCCGAGGCGCTCGGCGAGGTCGCGCTGCGCCGCCTGGCCGCCGGCGCGGAACTCGACGAACCCCGCCCGCTCTACCTGCGCCGGCCCGACGCCGCCGAGCCCACCGCGCCGAAGAAGGTGAGCCAGTGGCAGGTATGAGCCCCGGCTACCGGGTGCGGCCGATGAGCGAGTTCGACCTCCCGGCCGTGATGGAACTGGAGCGCGCGCTGTTCCCCGGCGACGCGTGGAGCGAGGACATGATGCGCTCGGAGCTCGCCGAGTCCACGCGGCACTACTACGTCGCCTGCCGCAGCGGCGGCGCTGCGGGCGAGGACGGACCGGTCATGGCCTACGCGGGCCTGCGCGCCGTCCCGCCGGACGGTGACGTGCAGACCATCGCCGTCGACCGGTCCTGGTGGGGCCGGGGGGTCGCCTCCGCGCTGCTGACCGAGCTGCTCGGCGCGGCCTATACACGCGGTGTGCGCGAAGTGCTCCTGGAGGTGCGCTCGGACAACCCGCGCGCCAAGGAGCTCTACCGCAGGTTCATGTTCACCGAGATCGGTGTGCGGCGCGGCTACTACCGCGACGGCGTCGACGCCATCGTGATGCGCTGCTCCGCGCCGGCGGCGGCGATAGCCCGCACCCGGGGCGGCGAGCCGAGTGAGGCCCTGGAGTTCGGCGAGCCCGTCGAAGGGGCCGGCGAGGACGAGGAGAAGGCGTGATGAGTGCTGGGGACCTGCCCCTGATCCTGGGCATCGAGACCTCTTGCGACGAGACCGGCGTCGGGCTGGTGCGCGGTTGCGAGCTGCTCAGCGACGAGGTCGCATCCAGCGTCGACCAGCACGCCCGCTTCGGCGGGGTCGTGCCCGAGGTCGCCAGCCGGGCGCACCTGGAGGCGATGACCCCGACGGTGCGCCGCGCCCTCGACAAGGCGGGGGTAACCCTGGCCGACGTCGACGCCGTCGCGGTGACCGCCGGTCCGGGCCTGGCCGGTGCGCTGCTGGTGGGCGTCTCGGCGGCGAAGGCGTACGCGATGGCGCTGGGGAAGCCGCTGTACGGCGTCAACCACCTGGTCGGCCACGTCGCCGTCGACCAGCTGGAGCACGGGCCGCTGCCCAAGCCCTCGATCGCCCTGCTCGTCTCCGGCGGACACACGTCTCTGCTGCTGGTGCGCGACCTGGCCACCGGCGTCCAGTCGCTGGGCGACACCGTCGACGACGCGGCCGGCGAGGCCTACGACAAGGTGGCCCGCCTGCTCGGTCTGCCCTACCCCGGCGGCCCGCCGATCGACCGTGCGGCCCGTGAGGGCAGCGCGAAGGCGATCCGCTTCCCGCGCGGCAAGTGGGGCGACGGCACCTACGACTTCTCCTTCTCCGGGCTGAAGACCGCGGTCGCCCGCTGGGTGGAGGACAGCGCCCGCGACGGGCGCAGCCTTCCGGTGTCCGATATCGCCGCCGGCTTTCAGGAGTCGGTGGTCGACGTGCTCACCCGCAAGGCCGTCGACGCCTGCTTGGAGCACGGCGTGGAGCACTTGGTGATCAGCGGCGGAGTGGCGGCCAACTCCCGCCTGCGCGCCCTCGCCGAGGAGCGCTGCGCCGACGCCGGTGTCACCCTGCGCGTGCCCCGTCCCCGACTGTGCACCGACAACGGCGCCATGATCGCCGCCCTCGGAGCAGAGGTGGTGGCCGCCGACCTGCCCCCGTCCACCCTGCGCCTGGCCACCGACACCTCACTGCCGGTGGACCGCACACTGGCGGCTTGAGCCGTCCGCGCACCGGCGCGGATCGTCCTGCCCGAACGCGTCGGCTACAGCGACCGAGTGTTCTCGGGGTCGGCGCTGGTATGTGGTCCGCTGCTTAAACAAGAAGCACGATCGCGAAGACCACACTGCTCAAGGCCGGCACCAGCATGAGAGGCGCGAAACCACGCTGCTGGGAAGGGCTCCGTCCGTTGCGCGCATGCCAGACCAGCCAAGCCGACACGCATATGCCAAGAGCCAGCTCCCACCACGCAAACGCAACGACCGCATCCACGGCATTCTCCGTAATTCTTGGCAGATGTACTGAGCGATCAACGCGGACACTCCGCTACCAGCTCCCAGCACTGTGGAGAATGCCCCAGCGGCAGCGGGGCGGACGACCAACGCTCGCGCGGCCGTGTACCCGGTCAACGTCTGATCCTGAGAACCGTCGACCCGCGCCCACCGGCTGCTCAGTCGTAGGTACGGAAGCCGGAGGTGTCGATACGCATGCCCGCCAAGGGAGCGGGCAGTTCGACTGTGTCGCCGAAGCGGGTGGAGTGCGTCGTGCGATAACCCCCGTCGACGGGATCGGAGTACACGAACACGTCGCCCTTTCGCGGATCGATCAGCAGATAGATCGGGATCCGCCACTCGGCGTAGGAGTCCAGTTTCTCGGTCGAGTCGATGGCCGCGTTACTGGGTGACGCGACCTCGACGACGAGATCGACGACGTCGGGGTCGAGCAGCCACCCTGACTCGTCCTCGAGACTGCGTGGCACCACGACCAGGTCAGGCGAGCAGTAATCGTCCTCGTCATCGAGGGACGCCACCGAGAACGCCTGCTGAGGCCACCTGGACGGATCGATCTGAGCGAAGATCTGCTGCTGAATACGGGTGATGATGCCGCCGTGTTTGAACGACGGCGTTGGGGACATCACGATTTTTCCCCTGATGATCTCGACCCGGAAGCCCTTGGGCTGCGGGGATGCCTCAACATGTCGCCGTAGCGCTCCGCCTTGGGGTTCGCGATCGGGGAGTCTCATCAGCATGCCCACTCCTCAGCGTCGGACTCGGTGACAGGTATACCCGCTCCTGCAAGGCGTGCCATCGTCTTCGTTCGCAGGGACCACGACAGAGGGGGACGAGCGGCACCCGTCGTGGATGCCGCTCGTCTTGATCCCGGTCCGACCGCTACTCGTCGTCGTCCTCGTCGTCGTGGCGGCGGCGCTTCTTCTTGCCGTCCTGGCCGGGGCGCAGCAGGGCCTCGGCCAGGGCGAGCATGGTCTCCTCAAGGGCGGCCAGGCGCTTGGTGATGTCGTCGTGCGAGGTCTCCACCGCCTCGGTGATGGCCTCGTCGAACTCGTGGCGGTCCGGGCGCGCCTGAACCTCGCGCAGCAGCGGGTCCAGGCCCTCCTTGAGGTGGCCGTCCAGCTTCTCCAGCCGGTCGGTGGGGTCGACCACCGGGCGCTCCAGCAGTTCGGTGAGGCGGCGGTGCACCTCGCTGAACTCCAGGGTGGCGGGAAGCTGGGCCAGGCGCTGGTTGAGAGCCTCCAGGCGGTCGTCCACGGCCTCCAGCCGGCCGTCGACGCCGTCGATGTGCCCGTTGACGCCTTCGAACTGGCCCTCGACGCCGTTCACGCGGCCCTCTATGCCGTCGAGGCGCCCGTTGACCCCGTCGATCTTGCCTTCGACGCCCTCGAAGTTGCCTTCGAAGTGGCCCTCGAAGGTGTCGAACCGGTCGGTGAGGCGGCCCAGGCCGTGCTCGACCTGGCCCTTGACGAGCTCCAGGTGGCGGTCCACGCGTTCGGTCAGCTCCTGGCGGCTCTGCTCCAGGCGGGCGTCGACGGTCGCGCGCTGCTCCTCCAGCGTGGTGGTGAGCGAACCGTGGCGGTCGTCGCTCTGCTGCGCCAGGGCGGTGATGCGCTCGTCGACCGCACCCCGCAGTTCGCCGATGCGCGTGTCGACGGACTCGCGCAGCTCGGCGGCGCGCTCGTCGACGGTGCCGCGCAGCTCGCCCAGCGCGGCGGTGGTGGCGGCCAGGTCCGCCTCGGTCTTGGCGCGCAGCCCTTCCGCGGTCTCGTCGAGCTTGCCGGCGAGTTCGCTGCGGTTCTGGTCGTCGCGCTCGCGCAGCTCGGCCCGGTGCAGCTCCAGCTGCTCGTGCAGCTCGGTGAGCCGGTCGCGCACGTGGGTGCGGATGTCGCCGAGGCGCTCCTCGGTGGACTCGGCCAGCTTGACCACGGCGCTGTTGGCATCCGCCACCGCCGCCGCGGTCTCGGCGTGGTTCTCCTCGGCCTGGCCGCTGAGCCGGGAGACGCCCTCGCCGAGCTGGGAGGTGACGGCGGTGTGGTTCTCGGCGGCCTGGGTGTCGAGCCGCTGGATGCCTTCGGTAAGGGCGGTGTGGCGCTCTTGGGCGCCGGTGTCGAGGCGGTCGATGCCTTCGCGCAGCGCGCCGTGGTCCTCCTCGGCCCGGCTGCCGAGGCGCTCGATGCTTTCGCTCAGGGCGGTGTGGCGTTCCTGTGCCTGCGTGCTGAGGCGGTCGGCGCTCTCCGACAGCGCGCCGGTCACCGCGTCGCGGCTCTGCTCGGTGGCGCCGCGCAGCGACTCGGCGGTGCTGTCGAGCTTGCCGCTGAGCGCCGTGTGCTGATCGCGCAGGGTGGATTCGAGCGTGTCGTGGCTCTCGCCGATGGAGGTCACCAGGCTCTCGCGGCCCTCGGCAACCGCGTTCTCGACGGAGGAGCGGCCCTGCTCCACGGCCGCGGCCAGCGCCTCGCGGCCCTCGTCGATAGCGGCCTTCACGGCCTCGTGCCGCTCGGTGGCCGCGCCCATGGCGCTGTCGTGCTGGGCCTCCAGGCGCTCGGTGACGGCGGCCAGGGAATCGCGCAGTTCCTGTGTGTCGGTGTTCAGCCCCGACACCGCCTCGTCGAGGCGGCCGAAGCGGGCCTCGGCGTCGGCGGTCAGCCCCTCGACGCGCTCGGCCAGCGCGTCGATGCGGCCGGAGATCTGCTCACCGGAGCCCGCCAGGTCGGACAGCCGCGAGAGCGCGGTGTCGAGGTGACCGGTGATGGTGCGGATGTCCGCGCGCAGCGCCGACATCTCCGCGAGCGGCTTGACGCGTTCTCCGACCAGCGAGATGTGCTCGGCGAGGGTCTCCGCCCACTCGGGTGGGCGCGAGGAGAGTTCGTCGACGCGGGCCTGGACGTTGGTGACCGACTCCGCGAGTGTGGCGAACTCGCGTTCGCGGAACTCGCGCAGCAGCCACTCCATGCCTTCCAGGCGCTGGCGCATCTCCTCGTTGACCGCACCCTGCGACTTCTGCTCGGACATCTGGTCCTGCGCGGCCCGCGAGAGGAGGTCCCGCATGCGGTCGGAGATCCCGGTCTGACCTCCCCCGTTGAGGAAGTTGTGGTTGGTCTGTTCCACCGAGGTGCTCCTTACGATCTGGCGCCCCCACCCGCTTCGGCCGTGGATGGGCGGTGTGCTCCTGGGTTGCCGCGCGACGCCGGGGGCGGACACGACACCGCGGCGACCGCGGTGACTTTCGGAGGCGCTGCGGTCACGCGCGGTGATATGCGGTGCCACGGTGGGAGAGCGGGCAGGTTGGCGGCCGCCGACCACCCTGGTGCGTCGCCGGAGGAATCCAGGACGGAAGAGAAGGGATTCAGCGGGATCAGTTTAACGACATGAGCCTCGTTCACCGTGTGCAGTGGCAAAGAAGGGGGATTGCGGCTTTAGCGGTCTGTTGCGTCACGCTAGTACTGATCGCGACCTTAGTCACGCGTGAGCTCGCAGTTCCGGAATGCCTCTTATGTCCCCGATGTCTCCGGTGGGGCTGTGACCTCGGAACACAGTAGGCACAGCGGCCGTTCGCGCACGCGCGTGAGAACCACGACAACGGATTCCGGGCCGCTCGGGCGGAGATCGCGCCGGAGCTTCTCGACGTCCACGGCGGATCCGCGTTTCTTAATCGTTACCGTACCCGCGTTCCGCTTCCGGACGGCCGCCCGCAGCCGCTTGAGGGAGAACGGCATGGCCTCGTGGATCTCGTAGGCCCGGCAGAACGGGGTGGGCACGAGGCGTTCGGCGGTGATGTAGGCGATATCGGGGTCGAGCAGCGCGCCGCCGACGAGCGAGGCCGCCTCCGCCACCAGGTGCGCGCGCACTACGGCGTTGTCCGGCTCGTAGAGGTAGCGCGCCGGCGGGCCGGTGGGGGCGGGCTCCCGAGCGGGGTCGGCCTCCAGCACGGACGGTTCGGACACCGCGCTGCTCAGCAGGGTGGCACGCCGCCGTGCCGGAGCCGGGGCGCCCTGCCACAGCGCCGTCTCCTTCAGTTCGCCGTCCACCGAAATCCATTCGGCCCCGGCGCCCTCGGGGATCCGCTCGTGCGGGATGCCCGGCGCCGCCTTGACGCAGGAGGCCGGTGCGCGCGCGGCCAGGTCCAGCACGGTGTCCCAGGGCGGGGAGTAGGCGTCGGGGTCGAACACCCGGCCGCGGCCCGTGCGGCGGGCGGGGTCGCAGAAGACCGCGTCGTAGTCGGCGGGCGCGACGGCGGCGGCGTCGCCCTCGCGTACGCGCGCCCGGTCGGCCACGCCGAGCGCGGTGACGTTGGCCGCGGCGACGGCGGACGTCAGCGGATCGGCCTCGATTCCCTCCACCGCGAGGCCGGCCTCGGCCATGCCCAGGGTGTCGGCCCCGATCCCGCAGCCCAGGTCGGCCACGCGGGCCCCGGTCCCCAGCGCGGCGGCCAGCCGTGCAGCGCGGTAGCCGGTGACACGGCCCCGGGTGGCCTGCTCCAGGCCGGGGGCGGTGAAGAACATCCGGTCGGCCCGCCCGCCGAACTTCTCGCGCCCCCGCGCGCGCAGCCGCGCCTGGGTCAGTGCCGCGCCGGCCAGGTCGGCGGGGGAGACCCCGGCGGCGGCTTCGTCGCCGGATGCGGCCAGCGCCCGCTCGGCGTCGCGGCGCAGTCGGGTGGCGGCCTTCAGCGGGTCCTCGACTACCAGTTCCGCGGCGGCCGCGAGAACCCGTTGCCCGGCGGTTGTGTGCAGTGCCGCGAACACCGTCGTCGCGTCGGATGCGGTTTGTCCGCTAGTCACCACGGTGTTCTCCGTTCCCCTGTGACCTGTTGTTTGACGCGCCCCATGGGTCGGGCTAATGTTCCATACTGGCACTCTCAAAGGTAGAGTGCTAATCGCGACGAGGCCGGTCTGGCACCCGCGACGGCAGGCCGCCGTGGTCGCCCCTTTGCAAAGCATGCCGTTTCGAATTCTCGAACCCGAAGGGGGAGGTCACAACCGTGTCGACCGCCACCAAGACTGTGCTCAAGCCGCTTGAGGACCGCGTCGTCGTCAAGACGCTGGAGGCCGAGCAGACCACCGCCTCCGGCCTTGTCATTCCCGACACCGCCAAGGAGAAGCCCCAGGAGGGTGAGGTCCTCGCCGTGGGCCCCGGCCGCTGGGACGACGAGGGCGACAAGCGCATCCCGCTGGACGTGAACGTCGGCGACGTCGTCCTGTACAGCAAGTACGGCGGCACCGAGGTCAAGTACGACAACGAGGAGTACCTCGTCCTCTCCGCCCGCGACATCCTCGCGGTCGTCGAGAAGTAGGGCCTCGGTTCTCCCATGCATCCCGCCCCGGCCGGCACGCTGCCGGGCGGGGCGGTTCTCATGTTCGCCGTACGTGTACGGATAGAGGAAGCTCACCATGCCCAAGATCCTGGAATTCGAGGACGACGCCCGGCGCGCCCTGGAGCGCGGCGTCGACCACCTCGCGAACTCCGTGAAGGTGACGCTGGGCCCGCGCGGCCGCAACGTCGTCATCGACAAGAAGTTCGGTGCGCCGACCATCACGAACGACGGCGTCACCGTCGCCCGTGAGATCGAGCTGGAGGACCCCTACGAGAACCTGGGCGCCCAGCTGGTCAAGGAGGTCGCCACCAAGACCAACGACGCGGCCGGCGACGGCACCACCACCGCCACCGTGCTGGCCCAGGCGCTGGTCCGCGAGGGCCTGCGCAGCGTGGCCGCCGGCGCTTCGCCGATGTCGCTGAAGAAGGGCATCGACACCGCCGCGAAGAAGGTCGCCGACGTCCTGGTCGAGCGCGCCCGCGAGGTCGGCGAGCGCGAGGACATCGCCTACGTCGCCACCAACTCCGCCCAGGACGCCCAGATCGGCGACATGATCGCCGAGGCGTTCGACAAGGTCGGCAAGGACGGTGTCATCACCGTCGAGGAGGCCCCGACCATGGGCCTCGACCTCGACTTCACCGAGGGCATGCAGTTCGACAAGGGCTACGTCTCGCCCTACTTCGTCACCGACCAGGAGCGCCAGGAGGTCGTCCTCGACGACGCCCTCATCCTGATCAACCAGGGCAAGATCTCCAGCCTCAACGAGCTGCTGCCGCTGCTGGAGAAGGCCGTCCAGACCAAGAAGCCGCTGCTGATCATCGCCGAGGACATCGAGGGCGACGCCCTCGGTGCGCTGGTCCTGAACAAGATCCGCGGCGCCCTCGACGTCGCCGCGGTCAAGGCGCCCGGATTCGGCGAGCGCCGCAAGGCCATGCTGCAGGACATCGCCACCCTGACCGGCGGCCAGGTCATCGCCGAGGAGGTCGGCCTGACCCTGGAGAACGCCGACCTGGACGTGTTGGGCAGCGCCCGCCGCATCACCGTCACCAAGGACGACACCACGATCGTCGACGGCCGCGGCGAGCAGAGCGAGGTCGACGACCGGGTCAACCAGATCCGCAAGGAGATCGAGAACAGCGACTCCGACTGGGACCGCGAGAAGCTGCAGGAGCGCCTGGCCAAGCTGGCCGGCGGCGTCTCCGTGCTGCGCGTCGGCGCGGCCACCGAGGTGGAGCTCAAGGAGAAGAAGCACCGCCTGGAGGACGCGATCTCGGCCACGCGCGCCGCGATCGAGGAGGGCATCGTCGCCGGCGGCGGCGCCTCCCTGGTCCACGCGGCCGCGGAGCTCGACGACCTGGGTCTGACCGGCGACGAGGCCACCGGCGTGAAGATCGTGCGCGAGTCCCTGGTGGAGCCGGCCCGCTGGATCGCCGAGAACGGCGGCGCCGAGGGCTACGTCGTGACCTACCGGATCGCCGAGCTGCCGGTCGGCCAGGGCTACAACGCCTCCACCGAGTCCTACGGCGACCTGATGGAGGCCGGCATCCTCGACCCGGTCAAGGTCACCCGCTCGGCGGTGCAGAACGCAGCCTCCATCGCGGGCATGCTGCTGACGACCGAGGCGCTGGTCGTCGACAAGCCCGAGGAGGAGGACTCCGAGGGCGGCCAGGGCCACGGCCACGGCCACTGAGTCGGCGCCTCCCGGCCCCGGCACCCGCCCGGCACCGCGCCCGCGCGCCCGGCCGGACGGCCTGGACCCCGTGTCCGCACACGCTGCGGGCGCGGGGTCTTTTATCATTGCAGGCCGGGATTCGGAGTGCGGCACGCGTCACTTACCGGGCTTTTCTCCCAAACGTGATCATTCTGTAGCCGCGCTCCGTGAGGTGTAAGTCCGCACAGCGGGGCATGATGCGATACGTGACGGATCTACGCGCAGCGGGGGGCGCGCTCGCGAGCCGAGGCGATGCCCCGCGCAGAGCGAACGAGACGGAACTGAACGACCTGACCTCGCTGGCGGTGCAGGGGGACGACGGCGCGGTGGACTCGCTGATCCGCGAGGTCCGCCCCATGGTGCTCCGCTACTGCCGGGCCAAGCTCTCCCGGGTCTCCGGGTACGTCCACTACTCCGACGACGTCGCCCAGGAGGTCTGCATCGCCCTGATCGCGGCGCTGCCCCGCTACGAGGACAAGGGGCGGCCGTTCGCGGCCTTCGTCTTCGGAATCGCCGCGCACAAGGTCGCCGACGCGCTGCGCCGCTCCACCCGCGCCGACCTGCCGACCGACGCGGTTCCCGACCGCCCCGACGAGGACCCCGGGCCCGAGGAGTCGGTTGTGCGTACGGTCGAGACCGAGCGCGCCAAGGCCCTGCTGGACGAGCTGCCCGAACAGCAGCGCCGCCTGCTGGTGATGCGCGTCATCGCCGGGCTCTCGGCCGACGAGACCGGGCACGCGCTGAACATGTCGCCGGGTGCGGTGCGGGTGGCCCAGCACCGCGCTCTGGCCCGCCTGCGCAAGGTCGCGGCGGCCAACCGGCTCATCTGAGCGCGCCCGCCTCGCCCGGTCGGCCCGTCGCCGTTCTCCCCGACGACCCGCTCCGCTTTCCCGGCACACTGTCAAGGATCGCCGCGTATCGGTGCCACAGTGTCAAGCTGTCAACCTGTCAACTTCGCGCTCCTGCGCGGTTGACCGGCTCCCGCCGAGCCCGTTCGCCGGCGCAGCCCGCCGGGCCTGACCGGCCTCCCGCGCGCCTGTGAATCCCGCCACCGGCCTCGGGGATGTCGGCGCATCCGCCCACCGCGCCCCTGTGCGGACCTAGGATGAAACAACACGCGCGAGTGGTTGGGAAGAGATATGACGCAGCTGTTCACGGGGGACGGCGGCAAGGTGCTGCCGCCGGGGCTCACCTACGACGACGTCCTGCTGGTCCCGTCCTACTCGGACCTGCAGCCGGGGCAGGTCGACACCACGACGATGCTGTCGCGCAACATCCGGCTGCGCATCCCGCTGCTGTCGGCCGCCATGGACACGGTCACCGAGGCGCGCACCGCGGTGGCGATGGCCCGCCAGGGCGGCGCCGGGGTGCTGCACCGCAACCTCTCCGTCGAGGACCAGGCGGCCCAGGTCGACCTGGTGAAGCGCTCGGAGGCCGGAATGGTCACCGACCCGGTCACCTGCAAACCCGACGACACCCTCGCCGACGTCGAGGAACTCAGTGCCCACTACCGCATCTCCGGTGCCCCGGTCACCGACGCCGACAGCCGCCTGCTGGGCATCGTGACCAACCGGGACATGCGCTTCGAGCTGGACCGCCGGCGGCCCGTCCGCGAGGTGATGACGCCGATGCCGCTCATCACCGCGCCGGTCGGCGTCAGCCGCGACGACGCGTTCCGCCTGCTGCGCGAGAACAAGGTCGAGAAGCTGCCCCTGGTCGACTCCCAGGGCCGGCTCCGCGGGCTGATCACCGTCAAGGACTTCATCAAGAGCGAGCAGTTCCCCGACGCCACCAAGGACGCCGACGGCCGCCTGGTCGTCGGGGCCGCCGTCGGCGTCGGAGCCGAGTCGGAGGTGCGGGCGCGCGCGCTCGTCGACGCCGGCGCCGACTTCATCGTCGTCGACACCGCCCACGGGCACTCTTCCGGCGTCGCCGAGATGGTCGCCAAGCTCAAGGCCAATTCCGCCGCCGACATCGTCGCCGGCAACATCGCCACCCGCGCCGGTGCGCAGACGCTCGTCGACGCCGGCGCCGACGCCGTGAAAGTCGGTGTGGGGCCCGGATCCATCTGCACCACCCGGGTGGTCGCCGGAGTCGGCGCGCCGCAGGTCACCGCGGTGATGGAGGCGGCCAAGGCCGCCGGCCCCGCCCAGGTGCCGGTCATCGCCGACGGCGGGCTGCAGTTCTCCGGCGACATCGCCAAGGCGCTCGTCGCGGGCGCCGGCACGGTGATGCTGGGCAGCCTGCTCGCCGGCGTCGAGGAGAGCCCCGGAGAGCTCGTCTTCATCAACGGCAAGCAGTTCAAGACCTACCGGGGCATGGGTTCGCTGGGCGCCATGCGCGGGCGCTCCTTCTCCAAGGACCGCTACTCCCAGGCCGACGTCGCCACCGAGGAGAAGCTGATCCCGGAGGGCGTCGAGGGGCAGGTGCCCTACCGCGGCCCGCTGGCGGCGGTGGCTCACCAGCTCATCGGGGGGCTCCGGCAGTCGATGTGGTACGCGGGCACCGGAACCGTCGCCGAACTGCGCGAGCACGGGCAGCTCATGCAGGTCACTTCCGCCGGCCTGAAGGAAAGCCATCCGCACGACGTCCAGATGACCGTCGAGGCCCCGAACTACCACGGGCGCCGCTGATCCCGACGGGCTGTCGGGCGGGTCCCGCCGTGCCGGGAGGCGCCGGGGCGCCGGTCGGCCGTGCCCGGCGCGGGGCGGCCGCAGGGTGGAGCGCCGGCGCGGCGGTAAACTCGCCGCGGCAGTAACCGCCGGCGGGCTGTGCCGGTGAAGCACGTGAGAGGGGATCGAAGCGTTGGCTCAGCTGGAGATCGGGCTCGGCAAGAACGGGCGCCGCGCCTACGAACTCGAGGAGATCGGGATCGTGCCGGCCCGCCGCACCCGTGACCCCGAGGAGGTGTCGATCACCTGGCAGATCGACGCCTACCGCTTCGACACGCCGCTGATGGGCAGCCCGATGGACAGCATCGCCTCGCCCGAGACGGTCATCGCCATGGGTCGGCAGGGCGCGCTGGGCGTGCTCGACCTCGAAGGGCTGTGGACGCGCTACGAGTCCCCCCAGCCGCTGCTCGACGAGATCCGCGAGCTCGACGACGAGGCCGCGACGCAGCGGCTTCAGGAGATCTACGCCGAGCCCGTGAAGGAGGAGCTGATCGGCCGGCGTATCGAGGAGATCCGCCAGGCCGGTGTGGTCACGGCCGCGCGCCTCTCGCCCCAGCACACCGCGCAGTACCACAAGGCGGTCATCGACGCCGGTGTCGACATCTTCGTGATCCGCGGGACCACCGTCTCCGCCGAGCACGTCTCGGGCCGTGCGGAGCCGCTGAACCTCAAGCAGTTCATCTACGAACTGGACGTGCCCGTGGTCGTGGGCGGCTGCGCCACCTACACCGCTGCGCTGCACCTGATGCGCACCGGCGCCGCCGGCGTGCTCGTCGGCTTCGGCGGCGGCTCCGGCCACACCACCCGCTCGGTGCTGGGGGTGGCGGTGCCCATGGCCAGCGCGATCGGCGACGTGGCCGCGGCCCGCCGGGACTACCTCGACGAGTCGGGCGGCCGGTATGTGCACGTCATCGCCGACGGCGGCATGACCCGCAGCGGCGACATCGCCAAGGCGCTGGCGTGCGGTTCCGACGCCGTGATGATCGGTTCGCCGCTGGCGCGCGCCGCCGAAGCCCCCGGCGGCGGGTTCCACTGGGGGAGCGAGGCCCACCACGGCGAGCTTCCGCGCGGCGAGCGGCTGAACGTGGGCACCATCGGCTCGCTGTCGTCGATCCTGCACGGCCCCTCCTCCATCAGCGACGGGTCCATGAACCTGATGGGGGCCCTGCGGCGCACCATGGCGACCTCCGGCTACAGCGACCTCAAGGAGTTCCAGCGCGTGGAGGTCGTGGTCAACCCGCACCGGTGAGCGCAGTCCCCGGCACGGCACGGCCGCTTCGGCCGCGGCCGCCGTCGGAGTGGCCGGGTGGCCCGGCGGGCGCGCCGAGATCGCCGATACACCCCCCGCTGACCGGCTGAAACGGGTAGGTTGTTGACTCGGTCGCGCCGAATGGGGTGCACTATCACGTCGGCGCCGACCGCGCCCAGCCGACACGCTTCCCCCGGCTGATCGTGTCCGAGACGTGAATGAGGTGTCCGTGAGCGGTCCCCCCGTCACCGATCCCGAGGCCCCCGCCTCATCCGGTAGTACGCCCCACCCGGGCCGCTGGAAGCGGGGCGCCGCGGCCGCGGCCGCGGTCGTTTCCACCCTCGGGCTGGCCGCGGCCGTCGCCGGGATAGCCGGGACGTTCCAGCCCGACCGGCCGCCCGAGCTGCCGCCCGGCGCCGACCGCGCCGGGGGCAGCATCGACACGGTCCCCGAATCGGCGTCGCCGGAGGGTTCGGAGCCGACAGCCGACGAGCGGCGCTCGCCCGCCCCGGGAGCGGCCGTCGCCGACCCGAGCCCGCAGTGGCTCGACACGGTGTCGGAGGCCACCGGCGTACCGCGCCGGGCGCTGGAGGGTTACGCGCGCGCCCAGCTCGTGCTGATGGCCGAGCAGCCCGACTGCCTGGTCTCGTGGCCGACGCTGGCGGGCATCGGCAAGATCGAGTCGAGGCACGGCACGATCCACGGCGGCGAGATCGGCTCCGACGGACGCACCACCGAGCGGATCATCGGCATCCCGCTCGACGGCACCGACAACACCGCCGCGATCTCCGACTCCGACGGCGGCGCCCTCGACGGCGACACCCGCTGGGACCGCGCGGTCGGCCCGATGCAGTTCATCCCCACGACGTGGCAGGACTGGGGCGCCGACGCCGACTCCACCCGCGGCGCGGACCCGCACGACATCGACGACGCGGCACTGGCCGCGGCGCGCTACCTGTGCGCCGACAGCCGGGTCCTCACCAGCGACACCGGCTGGTGGGAGGCGGTCCTCTCCTACAACGAGTCCCGCAGTTACGGCGAGGACGTGATGGCCGCCGCCGACGACTACGCCACCTCCGCCGACGAGGCGCTGTAGGTCCGGCGGGGCGCGGCGACCGCTGTCAGCGGGGTGGGCCGTGCGCGAGGCGTGCCACCCGATTGCGCCGGGCGTGTCGGGTTAGCCTGGCCGATGGGGCGTCCGGGCGGCGCGCCCGGGCACAGCACCTCTCCCAAGGAAGGGCTTGACATGACAGCAGCGCGGATGGGGCCCGAGGAGCGAACCGAGGCGCTGGCGGCGATGGGCAGCGGCGAACTCGACGTCCTGGTCGTCGGCGGCGGCATCGTCGGAGCCGGTGTCGCGCTGGACGCCGTCTCGCGCGGGCTCTCCGTCGGGCTGATCGAGGCCCGCGACTTCGCGTCGGGGACCTCCAGCCGCTCCAGCAAGCTCATCCACGGCGGCCTGCGCTATCTGGAGCAGCTCGATTTCGAACTGGTCCGCGAGGCGCTGGTCGAACGCGGGCTGCTGCTGCACCAGATCGCCCCGCACCTGGTGCGGCCGGTGCCGTTCCTCTACCCGCTGACCAAGCACTGGGAGCGGCCTTACATCGGTGCCGGCGTCACCCTCTACGACACGCTCGCGATGTCCATGGGAACCGCGCGGGGACTGCCGCACCACCGCCACCTCACCCGCGGCAGCGCCTTGCGGGTCTTCCCTGGCCTGCGCCGCGACGCGCTGGTGGGGGCGGTGCAGTACTGGGACGCTCAGGTCGACGACGCCCGATACGTCCTCACCGTGCTGCGTACGGCCGCGACCTACGGCGCGCACGTCGCCTCGCGCGTGCAGGCTGTGGGCTTCCTGCGCGAAGGAGAGCACGTCACCGGGGCGCAGGCCCAGGACCTGGAGACCGGGGAGCGGATCGACATCCGCGCCAAGCAGGTGGTCAACTCCGGCGGCGTGTGGACCGACGACATCCAGGAGATGGTCGGCGGACGCGGCCAGATCCACGTGCGGCCGTCGAAGGGCATCCACCTGGTGGTGCCGCGCGACCGGGTCCAGGCGTCGTCGGGGCTGATCCTGCGCACCGAGAAGAGCGTGCTGTTCGTCATCCCGTGGGGCCGGCACTGGATCATCGGCACCACCGACACCGACTGGAACCTGGACAAGGCGCACCCGGCGGCGAGCCGGCGCGACATCGACTACGTTCTCGACCACGTCAACTCCGTCCTCCGTGTCCCGCTGACCAGGGACGACGTCGAAGGTGTGTACGCGGGGCTGCGCCCGTTGCTGACCGGGGAGTCCGACGAGAGCTCCAAGCTGTCGCGCGAGCACACCGTGGCCCATCCGGTGCCGGGGCTGGTGCTGATCGCGGGCGGCAAGTACACCACCTACCGGGTGATGGCCAAGGACGCCGTGGACGCCGTCGCCCACGGTCTCGACGGCCGCATCCCGCAGTCGGTGACCCACCGGCTGCCACTCTCCGGCGCCGAAGGCTACTCCGCGATGTGGAACCAGCGCCGCAAGCTCGCCCACGAGTCGGGCCTGCACCGCGCCCGGATCACCCACCTGCTGCGCCGCTACGGCACCATGATCGACGAGGTGCTGGCGCTGATGAAGGAGCGTCCCGACCTCAAGGAGCCGCTGACCGGCGCCGACGACTACCTGCGCGCCGAGGTCGTCTACGCCGCGGCCTACGAGGGGGCGCGCCACCTCAACGACGTCCTCGCCCGGCGCACCCGCATCTCCATCGAGACCTGGGACCGCGGCATCGCGGTCGCGGAGGAGGCGGCGCACCTGATGGCCGAACCGCTGGGGTGGAGCCAGGAGCACATCGACCGCGAGGTCGCCTACTACCGCAAGCGCATCGAGGTGGAGCGCTCCGCCCAGGAGCAGGACAACGACAACGAGGCCAACGCGGTCCAGCACGGCGCCCCCGAGATCGTGCCGGCGGCCGCATCGGTCGACGGGGTCTGACGGCCGCCGGGCCGTCCGAGGCACTGGAGCAGGTGCGGGGATCGGCCGGCGCCGGTCGTCCACAGGGCCGCAAAAAGGTGTCGAATCGGGGCGGCCGGGTGCCCCACACTCGGACTTGTGCTGCTGACGATCACCACCACCCGCGAACCGGCGACCGACCTCGGCTTCCTCCTGCACAAGCACCCCGACCGCATCCAGCGGTTCACCCAGTCCTACGGCACGGCCCACGTGTTCTACCCCGAGGCCGAGGCGGCACGCTGCACCGCAGCGCTGCTGCTGGAAGTGGAACCGGCGGAGCTGCTGCGTACCCGCAAGGCGGGGGCGGGCTCCGCGGACTTCTCGCTGGCGCGCTACGTCAACGACCGCCCCTACGCTGCTTCGTCGCTGTTCGCGGTCGCGGTGGGCGACGTCTTCCGCAGCGCGCTCCGGGGAACCTGCAAGGCGCGGCCCGAGCTGGCGGCCGCGCCGCTGCCGCTGACCCTGAGCCTGCCCGCCGTCCCGTGTCCCGGCGGGCCCGATCGGGCCCACCGCCTGTTCGAGCCGCTGGGCTGGCAGGTCGACGCGCGGCCCGCGGAGCTCGACCCCGGGCTGCCCGGTTGGGGCGACTCCCGCTATGTCGGCCTCACCCTCACCGGCGAGCTCCGGCTGGCCGACGCGCTGAGCCACCTGTACGTGCTGCTGCCGGTGCTGGACGGCGCAAAGCACTACTGGGTCGGCCCGGACGAGATCGACAAGCTGCTGCGGGCAGGCGAGAGGTGGCTGCCCGGCCATCCCGAACGCACCTGGATCACCCGGCGCTACCTCGCCCGCCAGGCGGGGCTGGTGCGCACGGCCGTCGCGCGGCTGAGCGAGCTGGACGACCGTTCGGCCGACGTGCCCGACGACGCGGCGGTAGCCACCGACCCCGGCGAGGAGGAGCCGCCCCCGCCCGGGGTACCGTCCCCGGCGGGCACCGAGGCCGCCGAGCACGAACCCTCTCAGGCGGACCGCCGTGCGGGCGCGGTGCTGTCCGTCCTCGAAGCCGAGGGCGTGCGCTCGGTGCTCGACATCGGCTGCGGTTCGGGCAAGCTGCTCGCGCGGCTGCTGGACGACCCCGGCTTCACCGCCGTCGTGGGCGCCGACGTCTCCGCCGCCACCCTGGAGCAGGCCCGCCGGCGGCTGCGCGTCGACCGCCTGCCCGAGCGCGACCGGCGGCGGCTGGACCTCTTCACGGCCTCGGCGCTCTACAGCGACCCGCGCTTCCGCGGCTACGACGCCGCCGTGCTGATGGAAGTCGTCGAACACATCGACCCGGCGCGGCTGCCCGTCGCCGCCGAGGTGGTGTTCGGCCGCACCGCGCCGCGCACGGTCGTGGTCACCACGCCCAACGCCGAATACAACCGGCGCTACGAATGGCTGCCCGAGGGCGCGTTCCGACACACCGACCACCGCTTCGAGTGGACTCGCGCCGAGTTCCGCGCCTGGGCCGGCTCCGTCGCCGACACCTACGGCTACCGGGTGCGCCACCTGCCCGTCGGCCCCGAGGACCCCGAGTTCGGGGCATCCACCCAGATGGGAGTCTTCACGAAGTGAGCGCCTTCGAACCGACCGGGCCCGCGGCCGACACGGCCGGGGGCGATTCCGCCGACGACCGCGGGGCCGACTCCGCGGGCCGTGTGCTGCCGGTGCCCGAGATGGGCCTGGTAGTGCTCATCGGCGTCTCCGGCTCCGGCAAGTCCACCTTCGCCGCGCACAACTTCCGGCCCACTCAGGTGATCTCCTCCGACTCCTGCCGGGGCCTGGTCAGCGACGACGAGAACGACCAGGCGGCCACCGGCGACGCGTTCGAGCTGCTGCACCACATCGTCGGTACCCGGCTGCGGCGCGGACTGCTGACCGTCGTCGACGCCACCAATGTGCAGCAGCGCGCCCGCGCCGAGCTGGTGCGCATCGCCAAGAACCACGACGTCATCCCCACCGCCGTCGTGCTGGACGTCCCCGAGTCGCTCGCCCGCGAGCGCAACGCCGCCCGCCCCGACCGCGACTTCGGCGCGCACGTCGTCTCCCGGCAGCGCCGCGAACTGCGGCGCGGACTCTCCCGGCTGAACAAGGAGGGATTCCGCCGGGTCTACGTCCTCGACGGCGCCGCCGAGATCGACGCGGCGACCGTGGCCACCGAGCGCGGCTGGAGCGACAAGCGCGACCTGAGGGGCCCGTTCGACATCATCGGCGACGTGCACGGGTGCCGGGCCGAGCTGGAGGAGCTGCTGGGGACGCTCGGCTACGCCGTGGAGCGCGACGGCGGGGGACGCGCCGTTGGCGCCCACCACCCCGACGGGCGCACTGCCGTGTTCGTCGGCGACCTCGTCGACCGCGGCCCCGACACCCCCGGCGTGCTGCGCCTGGCGATGGGCATGGTCGGTGCCGGGAACGCGCTGTGCGTGTGCGGCAACCACGAGGACAAGCTGGTGCGCGCGCTCAAGGGGCGCAAGGTCCAGGTACGCCACGGGCTCGCCGAGTCCCTGGAGCAGCTCGGCGCCGAACCGGAGGACTTCCGCGACCGCGTCGTCGGTTTCTGCGACGGCCTGCTCAGCCACTACGTACTCGACGACGGCGGGCTCGTGGTCGCCCACGCCGGGCTGAAGGAGGAGTACCAGGGGCGGGCGTCGGGCCGGGTGCGCTCCTTCGCCCTCTATGGCGAGACCACCGGGGAGACCGACGAGTTCGGCCTGCCCGTCCGCCACCCCTGGGCGCGGGAGTACCGCGGCCGGGCATCGGTCGTCTACGGCCACGTGCCCACGCCGCGGCCGGAGTGGATCAACAACACCATCTGCCTGGACACCGGCTGCGTTTTCGGTGGACGGCTCACCGCGCTGCGCTACCCCGAGCGCGAGCTCGTCGGCGTCGCGGCGCACCGCACCCACTTCGAGCCCGCCCGGCCGTTTCCGGCCGAAGGCGAGGACACCCCCGAGCACGCGGGCGCGAACGAGGCCGGTGACGCCGGCGGGACCGCGGACATCGGCGTCGGCGACGTTCTCCCCGAGGGCCCGGCCGGGCACATCGGCACCGGTTTCGGCAACGTCGCCGTGCCCCGCGACAACGCCCTCGCCGCACTGGAGGCGATGAGCCGCTTCGCCGTGGACCCGCGGTGGCTGCTGTACCTGCCGCCCACCATGCCGCCCGCGCCGACCGCGGCCGAGGCCGACGTGCTCGCTGAACTGCGCGCGGGCATCACCGCGGCCGGGCTGTGGGAAAAGCTGGACACCGACTGGATCGCCCTGGACGGCGAGATGCTGCCCTGGTCCGCCAAGGCCGAAGGGCTGATCCGCGCGCAGTACGCGTCGGTCGGCGCGGCCGCCCGCGCCGCCCTGCCCGCCGCCCGGCGCGCGCTCGCCGCCGCGGGAAACCGCGGCCTGGACGTCGCCGACCTGGCCGAGCGGACCGAGCGCCGCGAGCGCGACATCGAGGCGTTCAGCGCGGTTTACCGGAACCACGCCTGGCCCACCGACGGTACGGCCGGGTTGCGCTACGCCCCGTTCGCAATCCTGGCCGCCGAAGGGCGGGAGTTCACCGGAGCGGACCACCTGTGGCACATGAGCGTGGCGGAGCAGCTGGCCGAACACTGCCCACTGGTGCTCACCACCCGCTATCGGGTGGTCGACACCACCGACCCCGACGCCACGGCCGCCGCGGCCGCCTGGTGGCGCGAACTGGTGTCCGCGGGCGGCGAGGGCATGGTCGTCAAACCCGCGGACGGCGCCCGGGCCGCCGACGCCCGCGGCCTGGCCCAGCCGGGGCTCAAGGTGCGCGGCCCGGAGTACCTGCGCATCGTCTACGGTCCCGACTACCTGGCTCCCGAGCGCCTGACGGCCCTGCGCGACCGGCGGCTCGGCCGCAAGAACCGCATGGCCCTCAACGAACACAAACTGGGCCTGGAGTCCCTCGCGCGCCACGCCGCCGGCGAACCACGCTGGCGCGTCCACCAGCCGGTGTTCGGAGTCCTCGCCCTGGAGTCCGAAACGGTAGACCCGCGCCTGTGACCGGCAACGGGGTCCGGTTCCGTCGAGCGGTGCCGTTACAGAGGAGCGCCGGGGAACGGTCTCGCGGACGGGACGAGACCGGTCCCCGGCGCGTTCGGGGGTGGCGGCGACGCCTGTCGGATCGGGCCGGCGGGCGCCTGATGACGTGGGCGGACAGGACGGATGGACCGCGGACCGGCGAGGAGCGACTGCTCCCTTCGGGCTGAAAGGAGTGGCGCGGCTGCCGGTTTCGACGTGTGCGGTCGACCTACCCAGATATCCGCGGGTATAGCAGAGATGTCCATCGAAGTGGTCCTACCGCAGGTAGGAGGCGCCGTTGACGTCCAACACCGCACCCGAGCTCCATACCGCCTCCGGTGAGGCGAGGTAGGCCACCGCCGAGGCGACCTCCCCCGGCTCGGCGACCCGGCCCAACGGGCTCTGTTCGCGCACGGTGTCGGAGAGCATGTCCGCCACCCGCTCCGTGGCCGTGAATCCGGGCGCCACAGAAGCGACGCCGATGCCGTAAGGCCCCAACGACACGGCCAGCGACTGGCCCAGCGAGTGCAGCGCCGCCTTGCTCGCCCCGTAGGCCGGCATGCCGGGCTCGCCGCGGTAGGCGCCGCGCGAGCCGACGTTGACGATCCGCCCGGCCTTGCCGTGCTCGATCATGTGCCGCGCCGCGCAGTAGGCGACGTTGGCCGCGCCGAAGACGTTCACCCCGATGACGCGCTGCCACGCGGCCTGCCAGTCGGCGTAGGAGGTCTCCGGCAGCGGGTGGCGGGCGATGTGCGCGGCGTTGTTCACCACCACGTCGAGGCCGCCGAGTCCGTCCACGGCCGCCGCGACGACGGTCGCCGCGGCGTCCGGATCGGCGATATCGCCCTCGACGAGCACGTGCCCCGAGCCCTCCAGGGACTCCAGGGTGGCCGCGGCCGCGTCCTTGCGTGACGCGTAGTGCACCGCCACCCGATCACCGCCGGACGCGAACCGCTGGGCGATCGCCCGGCCGATGCCGCCCGAAGCCCCGGTGACGAGGACGCCGCGGGCCCGCTCGTCGCTCATGGGGCGGGCATGCGTTGATCGTGGGTGGTCGCGGCCATGTGCCGTCCCTCCATCCGCGCGAAACGGCGTTCTCCGGGCGTGCAGCGACCATCGTTGACCCGGTGGTGTCCGAATGTCAACATTCGAACATGTCCGATTCCGGAGGGGAGTTGCGCAAGGCGCAGCGTCGCAGCCTCGGCCAGGAGGCCGCGGACCGCGTGCGCGACGCCGTCTTCGCGGGTTACTTCGCGCCCGGCGCGCCGCTGCGGGAGGTGGAACTGGCCGCGAGCCTGGAGATCAGCCGCGGTTCGGTGCGCGAGGGCCTCGCCCGGCTGGAGCAGGAAGGGCTGGTGCGGAGCGTCTGGCACCGCGGCACCCGGGTGATCGAACTCTCCGCCGCGGACGTCGACGAGGTGTACACCGTGCGGGCCGCCCTGGAGCGGCTGGCCTTCGCAACCGCGGCGGGGCGGATCGACGCCTCCGCGCTTGCCGGTCTGGACGGCGTGGTCGACGGGATGGCCCGCAGTCTCGCCGAGGGCGCCGACGGCCCCGCCCTGCTCGCCCTCGACATGGATTTCCACGACCGCGTGTACGAGGCGGCGGCCAACCGGCGCCTCCTGGACGCCTGGCACGCGGTGCGCTCGCAGGTCTACCTGTTCCAACTCACCCGAATCGCCCGCGACGACGCCGAGTACCGCGGCATCCTCGTCGGCGAACACCGCGAACTCGCCGGGCTGCTGCGCCGCGGCGACACCGCGTGCCTGGCCGTGGCCGCCGAAGAGCACGTCGACTCGGCGCGCCGCCGACTGGTGCGCATCCTCGCCGACACCGGCACGACGGAAGCCTAGGAACAGCAGCGCGGGAAAGGTGGGCCTCGGTCGCCGGTGGAACGTGCGGCGGGGTGGGTCGGGTCTGCTGGGCGGCCTTGTGGTCTGCCGGGTGGCGGGTGGTCTTGGCTGAAAAGCGGCGCCGAGGTCGGCGGATGGCCGGGCCTGCGGTTGACGGGCCGGGTGCCCGCCGGTTGGGCGTGCGGCGGGGCGGCGACGGCGGCGGCGGGGCCGGGCCTGCGGTGGGCGGGGCGGCGGTCGGGCAGCCGGGTCGGGGCCACGAGATGCACATACGTGCGGCGGCATCCGCCTCGGTGTCGCCCCGAGGTGCTGTCCTCACATTGTCACTCCGCGATACGAAACAACGGGGGGTGTTTTGCCCACTGATGCCCGAGTTCCCGGTGGGCTCGCAGCCGCGCTGCGGCGGCGAGGGCGCACGAGGCGCACCGAATGGCACAAAGAACGCCCCTGACGTCGACTTTTCGTGCACCTCGTCGCCACCGCGCCCGCCGAGGCCACCCGCAAAACGGGCATAGCCCCCCAAAAGTCCACCCCATCGGGGGTGGGGCACCCGGAGGCCGCGCTCGGGCGCCACGAGCGACGTGTCGTCGCCACCTCGGCCCCCGATCCGGCGCACCACCGGGGCCGTGCGGGCGCCCGCGACCGCACCCCGCCGCGCGGCCTCCGCCCGGTGCGGGTCCGGCCACAACACGGCGGTACCACGTCGGCCAACCGGCGCCGGTATGTCCGGTATGCCGGTTCACCCGGCGTCTATCGCGAACTTATGGCCGCGGAATACGCTTACCTGCGACCATAAGTTCGCGATAGACGGGCCAAGCCGCGCCGCGTCTGTCTGCAGGGACGCGGGTTCAGGGGGTGAGTGCAACACCGGCTCCGCACGGAGGTGTTGTGATGAATACCCACCCCCGGGGGGGCGGCCCCCGCTGGCCGCCGCCACCGGCGAGCACCCGAACCGCCGACCGCAGGCCCGGCCATCCGCGGCCGTCGCCGCTGCATCTCCGAGGCCGCCCGTTACCCGGCCGACCAGCAAGACCGCCCAGCAGACCCGACCCGCCCCCGCTCCGCTGCCCGACACGCCGGGCCGTACCGCGCCGGGCGCCGACCGCGCGGGCCCGCGGCGCTTTGGAAAGAAGTTGCGGAAAGGGGCCTGGATCGCCCAGACCTCGTGTTTTACCGTGGTCGGACCTCCCATGACCAGTAGTACTGATGAGGCCACTACTTGAGGAGGTCTTGGCCCCATGCCACATATCCGCGTAACCGTCGACGGCGTCCGCTACGACGACCAGGTCGAAGCGCGCCGGCTCCTCGTCCACTACCTACGCGAGCAACTGGGCAAGGTCGGCACCCCCGTCGGGTGCGACACCACCAACTGCGGCGCCTGCACTGTTCTGATGGACGGCCGGTCCGTGAAGAGCTGCTCGGTGCTCGCCTGCCAGTCCGACGGCCACGAGATCACCACTGTCGAAGGGCTCGCCGCAGACGGCGACCTGCATCCCGTACAGCGGGCCTTCCACGAGAGCCACGCCCTGCAGTGCGGCTACTGCACCCCGGGCATGATCATGGCGGCGCTGGATCTGCTGCGGGACAATCCCGATCCGTCCGAGCAGGAGGTCCGCGAGGGCCTCGAAGGCAACCTGTGCCGGTGCACCGGCTACGTCAACATCGTGCGGGCGGTGCGCGAGGCCGCCTCCGCGATGCGCTCCGAGACCTCCGAGCAGGAACCGGTCACCCAAGGGGTGCCGCAGCAGATGACCGGCGAGCAGGAACCGGCGCCGCGCGCAGCGAGCGGGGGTGCTTCGTCATGACCATGGCACCCCAGTCGCCTGCTCCCGACCAGGTCGGCAGCCCGCGCCTGCGCAAAGAGGACGCCCGGCTTATCACCGGGCAGACCAATTGGACCGACAACATCCAGCAGACGGGCATGCTGCACGTGGCGTTCCTGCGCAGCCCGCACGCCCACGCCCGCATCGCGGCCGTGGACACCTCGGCCGCGAAGCAGCAACCCGGGGTGGTGGCCGCCTTCAGCGGGGCCGACTTCGCCGGCGAGCAGGGCAGTCTGCCGTGCGCGTGGCCGGTCACCGAGGACATGGCTCTGCCCGAGCACCCGCCCATGGCCGTGGACGAGGTGCGCTACGTCGGCGAGGCCGTGGCCTGCGTGGTCGCGCGCGACGCCTACGCCGCCGCCGACGCGCTGGAGGCGATCGACGTCGAGTTCGAGCCGCTGCCGGCCGTGGTCGACATGGAGGCGGCGCTGGCCGAGGACTCCGATCCCGTGCACGCGGGTTCGGGGCAGGGCCAGGGCAGCAACAAGGCGTTCGTCTGGCCGTTCTCGGCCGGCGACGTCGACTCCGCGTTCGACGGTGCCGACGTCGTGGTGACCCGCCGCTACCACCAGCAGCGGCTGATCCCCGCGGCGATGGAGCCCCGGTCGGTGGTGTGCCGCCCCGACGGCGACGCGTTCACGATGTGGTCGGCTACGCAGGTCCCGCACATCCTGCGGCTGATGCTGGCCATGACCACCGGCGTCCCCGAGCACAAGATCCGCGTCATCGCGCCCGACGTGGGCGGCGGCTTCGGCTCGAAGCTGCAGGTGACCGCGGAGGAGGTGCTGGCGCTGCTGCTGGCCCGGCGACTGCGCAAGCCGGTGAAGTGGACAGAGACCCGCACGGAGGGGTTCCAGACCACCCACCACGGTCGCGACCAGATCCAGGACGTCTCGATCGCCGCGGACGCCGACGGACGCATCCGCGGACTCAAGGTGGACCTGCTCGCCGACATGGGCGCCTACATGATGCTGGTGACGCCGGGCGTGCCGGTGCTCGGCGCGCTGATGTTCCCCGGCATCTACAAGATGGACGCCTACGCGTTCAGCTGCACCGGGGTGTTCACGACCAAGATGCCCACCGACGCCTACCGCGGCGCGGGCCGTCCCGAGGCGACCTACGCGATCGAGCGGATCGTGAGCGAGCTCGCCGACGAGATCGGGATGGACCCGATGGAGCTGCGGCGGCGCAACTGGATCCGGCACGAGGAGTTCCCGTACACCACCATCGCCGGGCTGACCTACGACTCCGGCGACTACGAGTCGGCGACCGACAAGGCCATGCGGCTGTTCGGCTACGACGAGCTGCGCGCCGAGCAGCGCCGGCGGCGCGAGAGCGGCGACCCGCTCCAACTGGGAATCGGCATCTCCACCTTCACCGAGATGTGCGGGCTGGCGCCGTCGCGGGTGCTGGGGTCGCTGTCCTACAGCGCCGGGGGCTGGGAGAACGCCTCGGTGCGGATGCTGCCCACCGGCAAGGTCGAGGTGGTCACGGGCTCGTGCGCGCACGGGCAGGGCCACGCCACGGCCTGGAGCCAGATCGTCGCCGACCGCCTCGGGGTGCCGTTCGAGGACGTCGAGGTGCTGCACGGCGACACCCGGGTCTCGCCCAAGGGCATGGACACCTACGGGTCGCGCTCCCTCGTGGTCGGCGGCACGGCCGTCGTCGAGGCGTGCGACCGGGTGCTGGAGAAGGCGCGGCGGCTGGCCGCGCACATGATGGAGGCCGACGAGAACGACCTGGAGTTCTCCGGCGGGCGGTTCACCGTGCGCGGCACGGAGCGGCCCGCCACGAGCATGCAGGAGGTGGCGCTCGCGGCGTTCGCGGCCCACGACCTGCCGGAGGGCGCCGAGGCGTCGCTGGACGCCGACTCCACATTCGACCCGGAGAACTTCTCGTTCCCGCACGGCACCCACCTGTGCGCCGCCGAGGTCGACACCGAGACCGGTGCCGTGTGCATCCGCTCCTACGTGGCCGTGGACGACGTCGGCACCGTGGTCAATCCGCTCATCGTGGAGGGCCAGGTGCACGGCGGGCTGGCCCAGGGCATCGCGCAGGCGCTCTACGAGGAGGCCGTGCACGATGCCGACGGAAACCTCGTGACGTCGACGATGGCCGACTACCTCGTACCGACGGCCGCGGACCTGCCGGACTTCACCACCGACCGCACGGTCACGCCGTCGACGACCAACCCGCTGGGTGCCAAGGGCGTCGGCGAGGCCGGGACGATCGCTTCGACCCCGGCGGTGGTCGGGGCGGTCGTGGACGCGCTGCGGCCCTACGGGGTGCGGGACCTGCGCATGCCGTGTACGCCGCAGCGGGTGTGGCGGGCCATCGCCGACGCACGCAGCGCCGGCGCCAGCGAGGGAGGACAGCCATGATCCCGGCCCAGTTCGACTACGTGCGGCCCGGCGACGTCTCCGAGGCGGTGCGGGTCCTGTCCGAGAGCGAAGAGCCCAAGCTCCTGGCGGGCGGGCAGAGCCTGACTCCGCTGCTGCGGTTCCGGCTGGCCTATCCCGACGTCGTGATCGACCTGGCCGGGCTGACCGAGCTCCGCGGGGTGCAGGACGACGGCGACCGGCTCCGGATCGGCGCGATGACCACCCACGACGAGGTGCTGCACGACCCGCTGATCGCCGCGCACTGCGGCCTGCTCGCACAGGCCACCCGCACGGTCGCCGACCCCGCGGTGCGCCACCGCGGGACGCTGGGCGGGTCGCTGGCGCACGCCGACCCGGCCGGGGACCTGCCCGCGGTCGCGCTGGCGCTGGACGCCGAGTTCGTGATCAGCGGCGAGGACGGCGAGCGGACGGTGCCGGCGTCGGAGTTCTTCCAGGACTACCTGACCACGGCGCTGGACATCGGCGACGTGCTGACGGCGGTGCGGTTCCCGAAGATGAGCGGCTGGTCGTTCCATTACGAGAAGTTCTCCCAGGCCGCGCAGGCGTGGGCGGTCGTCGGCGTCGCCGCCGCGGTGCGCCCGGACGGCGGCGGCATCGCGGAGGCCCGGGTGGGGCTGACGAACATGGGCAGCACACCCGTCCGCGCCCACGGGGTGGAGGCCGCCTGCCGGGGGATCCCAGCGCGGGCCGACGCCTTGCGGGACGCCGCTCGCACGGCCGACGCCGACACCGATCCGCCCAACGACCTCAGCGCGCAGGCCGACTACCGGCGCCATCTGGCCCGGGTGCTGACGGGCCGGGCGCTGGCTCGGGCAGCGGGTCTCTGAGGCGGGCGGCGGGCGCGCGCCCGCCGCCCGCCGGGGCGGGCCGGATGCGGCCGGTCCGCCCCGGCGCGGTACACGGTGACCGGATCGACCGACCGCCGGAACGCAAGGCGCGGGGCTGGATGCGACCGCGCAGGGTAACAACCGGGCGCTGGACGGGTGACAGGCGCGCACCCGCGGGGCAGTACACAAGGGCGGAGCCGATGACGTCGAACGCGGCAGGAAGGCGGCGCTGCGAATGAGCACGCGGTTGAACAACCGGTTCACGGTACCGGTGCCCGTGGACCGGGCATGGGACGTGCTGATGGACGTCGAGCGGATCGCACCGTGCATGCCGGGCGCAACCCTCGAATCGGTCGAGGGCGACACCATGACGGGCAAGGTCCGGGTGAAGGTCGGCCCGATCACCGTGACCTACCGGGGCGAGGCGCACTTCACCGAGGTGAACGAGGAGGAGCGCCGCGTCGAGCTGCACGCGGGCGGCAAGGAGGCGCGCGGCACCGGAACGGCGTCGGCGACGGTCACCGCCCAGTTGTTCGAGGACGGCGACGGGTCCACGGAGGTGGAGGTCGACACCGACTTCACCGTCACCGGCCGTGTCGCGCAGTTCGGGCGCGGCGTGATGGCCGACGTCAGCGCCAAGCTGGTGGCGAAGTTCGCCGAGAACCTCGCCGCCGAACTGCAGGGCGGCAGCCCGGAGGAGCCCCGGCGCGAGGAGGCGCGGACGGGAGCCGTCGGCGGCTCGGGGAGCTCGCAGTCGGCGAGCGGCTCCTCCGCGGGCACGCACGCGGGCGAGCCGAAGCCGGCGACCGGGGAACAGCAGGAGTCGGCGGCAAGCGCCGAGTCCGCGGCGACCGCGTCGAGCGAAACGGGGCTGCACGCGGGCACGCATTCCCCGGTGCGGACGGACATGCGGTCGGACAGCCCCGGCATGCGGGCGAGGGACGACAGCATCGACCTCGTCTCGACCGTCGGCATGCCGCTGCTGAAGCGCGCTCTGCCGGTGCTCGGCGTGGCGGCGGTGCTCGCCGTCGTCTTCGGCTGGCTGCGCAGGCGCAGGCGCGACCGGTAAGTACCACCGTCCGGCGAGGGGCGCCGGAACCCGCCGATGCGCGAAGGCCGGCGCCTCCCGGGTCTGCGGAGCGGGCCGCGGGTCGCGAGGGCGGTGCGCCGGCTTGCCACCGAGCGCACGCGGCCGTTGTGCCGGTACTGCCGCGCGGTTCCGCCGCGAGAACCTCCGGAACGCCCCTCGGTGGCCGGATCCGGCGGCCGGGGACCCTGTCGACACGGCCGGACCGCATACGAGATGCTGTCGCCCGAGGCCGCTCGATTCGGAAGGCAGCACTCGTATGCGCAGAACCCTTCGCGCGACCGTCCTCGCCGCCGCAACCGCCGCCCTCGCAGCGGCGCCCCTGACCGCCACCGCAGACGACATGGGGGCGGCACCGCACTGTGAGCCGGGCATGATCTGCGGCTACACCGGCTACGACTACACCGGCGAAATGATCCCCCTCCCGGCAGGAGCGGGCTGCGTCACGACGAAGGCACCGCTCCGCTCGATCGCCAACACTTACGGCAGTCCCGGTATCCCGGCGGTGGCCGAACTGTACCCGGCCTCGGCGTGCAGGGGGCTGACCACCGGAAGCGTGGGCCCCGGTGACAGTGTCCAGAAACTGGATCCGGAGGTCCAGAGCGTCTTCCTGGCGTGGTGAGGTAGCGCGTCCCGTACCACGTAGCCGCCGCCTCGGGCTGCCCGCGAGCGGTTCGGGGCGGCGGTGGGCATCCCCGCATTCACGGGAACCGTCCGTAGACGGCGTTTCCGACCGGTCCGCGCGTCCTGCCACCGGATGCGGGCGGCAAGCTCCGGTGAGAGCGGAGGACTGATGGTCCTCTTCTGCTCGACAAGCCACTCCCCGCTCGGGGGACGTCGGTCTTACGCGCGCTCTGGACACTCGGTATCGGCCGATCCCGGCCACCGGGCAACGGGTGGCCCGGACGGGTGCGCCGGGCTCGCGCGGCCCGCAGGCTGCGATGTTGCCGCCGGAATCCACTCGTGGACGCCGATTGCCGTTCTCCGGCTCGGGGAGTTGCGCATCATCCGGCCGAACTAGAATCACGCGCGTCCGGGTCGGCGACGAAGAGAGAACCCCCCATGAGCGCGCAATCGGGGAGCACAGCGCCCCTTCCGCCGGAGCTGCGGCCGCTGGTCGCTGACGACCCGCGACGTATCGGTCCCTATACCGTTGTGGGGCGGCTCGGTGTCGGCGGCATGGGCACTGTTTACGGCGCACTCGGCGACGGCGGCGCGTGCATCGCGGTGAAGGTCGTGCACGAGCGCTACGCCGAGGACTCGGCGTTTCGGGAGGCGTTCGCCCGCGAGGTCGAGCTGATGCGGCGCATCGAGGGGATCTACGCGGTCGCCGTGCATGCGGCGGACACCGACGCCGCTCGGCCGTGGCTGGCGACCGACTTCGTCCCCGGCACTACCCTGCGCCGGCACGTCGAGACCGTGGGGCCGCTGGAACCGGACATGCTGTTCGCGTTCGCGGCCGGTACCGCGGAGGCGCTCACCGCCATTCACGCCGCCGGTGTGGTGCACTGCGATGTGAAACCCGGAAACGTCATGCTGACACCGACCGGGCCGCGGATTCTGGACTTCGGCATCGCACGTCCGGTGAGCCGGAGCGCAGCGGAGCACTCCGGCGGCCGGGTGTTCGGGTCCCCGGGTTGGGTGAGTCCGGAACGCTACCGGGGCGCCGAGGCCGCACCGCCCGCCGACGTGTTCGCGTGGGCCTGCATGGTCGCCTACGCGGCGACCGGCCGCCCGCCCTACGGCAGGGGCGACGCCGTCGAGCTTCGCCACCGCGTTCTGGAGACCGCGCCGGATGTGCAGGGCGTGCCCGGCGAACTGCGGCCGATGATCGAATCGGCGCTCGCGGCGGACCCGGACTCGCGGCCCACCGCCGAGAGCGCCTACCGCGGGCTGATCGACTTCTCCACCGCCGAGGACACCTCGCGTATCCAGACGCGCGACCTCGGCGACCGGCTCCGCGGGCTCGTGGCGGGCAGTTGGCGCGGCATCGACGTGAGCTGGCACAACCCGGCCCTGTGGATCGCCGCGGCACCGGTCGTGGGGGCAGCGGGCGCGATGACCGCGGCGATGGGGGCCGGCGGCGCGGGCGGAGCGGCGGCCGGCGCCGGCACGGGCGGAGCGGCCGCGGCCGGCGGAGCCGGTGCCGCCGGGGCGGGCGTCGGCGGAGCCGCAACCGCCGCCGGTGTGACCGGCGGGGTCAAGGTCGCCGTCCTGTCCGCGTCGGCGGTGCTCGTCGCCGGCGCGATCGGCACCGGCGCGTACCTCGCCGCGGGTTCCCTCGCCGACTCCGCCGCCACCTCCGAACCCTCACCGAGCGCGTCCCCGTCGCCATCGCCGACGCTGGGCACGCCCGATGAGATCGTCGCCGGGATCGTCGACGGCCTGGAGGCGGCCGACAGCTATCGCGCCGTCCAAGAGAGGACCCCGAACGACGGTCTCCCCAGCTACGACGAGTATGTCCGCGCGACCGTAGGCGGGGAGCCGTTCTTCCATTCGGTGGCCGTTACCGGAAGCCTGGACTCGCCCGAGTACGCGACGGACCGCATCTACCGCCCCGATCAGGAGCGGCTGATCGAGCGGGCATGGAACGGCAGCGACGCCGACGCCTCCTACACCGCGGCATCCGGGCCGATGGACGAGAGCATCCGGCTCATGCACACGCGCGAGGCGGTGCTTCACCCGTTCCAGAACCTCGCCGATTCCATGGAGGTGTCGGAGCGCACGGCGACCGACCTGGAGGGTACGCCGGCGGTGCGGATCACCGGGGCGTTCGACCTCGTCTATCCGGGCCGGTCGGTTCCCGTCGCGTCGGGTGTCGACTTCGGGTTGTGGACGGCGATGGACGGTCTGCCGCTGCGTCTGGAGTATGAGTTCGTCTCCGAGGACAACCCGCTGGCGGGCGCGTCGCACACCTGGACCTACAGCGGGTTCGGCGGACTGGACCGGCGCCTGTGCGGCACGGTGGAGAACGTCCCGCGCGTCGGCCGCGCCCTGCTGGTGCCCACTGCCGGTTCGATCGCCTGCGACGATGCGCGCGCAGCGGTGGAGGCGTACCTGGCGATGCCCGACGAGGAGAAGGAGGGCAGCGGTCTTCTCGCCGAGGTGGACGGCTGGAACTGCGGCCTGAGCACCGCTTCGGAGGTCCTGGAGCGCACGGTCGAGGACGCGGGCGTCTGCTACGACGGCGAGCTGGGAGCCGAGGAGCGCGTCGACCTGATTCGGCTGGACTGAGGCGACGGCGGCCGGTCACCTGCCTGATGGCGGTCAGGTCCCATCCCGGCTCCCGGAAGGACGGGGTCCTCCCAGAACACCGAGCTTTGGGCGGTTTCCGCAGGGTCGCCGCCTGTCCGGCCGCTCTGACGTGTCGCCTCGGGCCCCGCGCACGCGCGGGCACCCCTGGGAACTCCTCGCGGGTCCCGCGGCGTCGGCCCATCGCGGCGCTACCGCAACGCCCCCCGTATGGGTCCGGCGGCGGGTAGCGTCACCCGGGGATCGTCCGGCCGTCCAGGCCGCGGCAGCCCCGGGTGACGCTTTCGGCGGGGTCCGGTGGAGAAGAGTGCCGGTCGAGCCTCCTCCCGGACTCCCCCGAGCCCCGGTGCCGATCCGCACTCTTGTTCCTAGCAGAATGCGGTTTTATGTCGGCGATGATCGGAATGCCGGAAAAGCAGTGCCGCATGCCGGCTCGTGAGCAGAAGGAAGCAGAGCATGAGCGCGCAGTACGGGGCCGGTAACGCGCCCCATCCCCCGGAACTGCGGCCGCTGGAGGCGGGCGACCCGCAGCGGGTCGGGGACTTCACCCTTCTCGGCCGGCTGGCCGAGGATTCCGCCGGCGTCGTGTACGGCGCGCACGCTCCCCGCGGCGGCCATGCCGCCGTCCGCGTGGCCGCCGCGAGCCTGGCCGCCGATCCCGGTTTCCGCTCCGCGTTCGCGCGGCGCGCGTCCGCCATGCGCGGCGTTTCGGGCGTCTGCGTCCTTCCCCTGCTCGCCGCCGACCCCGACGCCGGCCCGCCCTGGCTCGCCACGGCGTATCCGGCCGGGCCGACGCTGCGCCGGCGGGTGGAGAGCGCGGGACCGCTGACCCGCGATGCCCTGTTCGCGCTGGCCACCGGCACCGCCGAAGCTCTCGCCGCCGCCCACGCCGCCGGGCTCGCCTACGGCCGCATCACCCCCGACGACGTCGTCCTCGCCGCGGACGGGCCCCGGATCCTCGGGCTCGACGCCGCAGGCGGCGCAGGCGGGTCGCTCTTCCCGCCGGAGGCGCAGGGCTCGGCCGGTGCCGAGTGGGCGAGCCCGGAGAGCGCCGCCGGCGCCGAGCCCGCACCCGGCGCCGACGTCTTCTCGTGGGGATGCCTCGTCGCCTACGCGGCGAGGCGGCGCCATCCCTTCGCCGCGGGCGGGGACACCTCCGACATGCTGCGCCGCATCCGCGACGGCCGCCCCGACCTCGCCGGAATGCCGGACGAACTGAGCCCGCTGATCGAGATGGCCGTCGCCGCCGACGCCGGGGCCCGGCCGAGTGCCGAGAGCGCCTACCGGGGACTCGTCGCGTTCGCCTCCACCGACGACACCGCGCACATCGCGACGCCGGACCTCGGCGACCGGCTGCGCGGGGTTCTCGCGTCGCACTGGCAGGGCGTCGGCGCCGCGTCTTCGGACGAAGCCGCGTGGGCGGCGGCAACCGCGTCGGCCGGGACCGCATCCGCCACAGGGAGCGGTACGCACGCTGCGCAATCCGGTCCCGCTGCGGGGAGCGCCGCGCCCGCCGCCGCGCCCGCGCCGGATGAGCCGAGCGGTCGGCGGGCGGGCGCGTTGGCGACCGCGGTGGTGACCGCCTGCAGCATGGCCGGAGCCATCGCGATCGGCGTCGGCGGCTATCTGACCGCCGGCTCGTTCGCCGGTGAGGCCGGCGCCGCGCCGAGCGCGTCGCAGTCGGCATCCTCCTCCCCGGCGTTCGGTACGGCGGAGGAGGCCGTCGCCGGCGTGGTGGAGACCTTGCGGACCGCAGCCGGCTACCGGGCCGTCGACGAGGTGGACGGCGGCGACGCCGCCGCGGCGGGCGAGCGGCGGGAGTACGTGCTGGCCACCCTGGCCGGTCAGGAGCACTTCCAGTCCGTCACCGAGCGGGGAAGCCCCGAGGAGCCCGAGGCGGGCAGCGTCGCCCGCATCTACTCCCCCGAGTCCGACCGCCTGATCAGTCGGGAGTACGGCGGTGGTGTGGAGGGCCGGTACTACGCGTCAGCGACCGGGCCCGACGACGGCGCAGCCTGGCGCCTCTCCCGCAAGGCCGTGCTGGCGCCCTTCCAAGGGCTGCGCGAGTCCATGGACGTGGCCGAGCGGATCGAAGGAGAACTGAACGGCACCCCGGGGCTGCACGTCAGCGGCACGTTCGACGGCGCGGTGCGCACGGAGTCGGGGCAACAGGAGTTCACGGACGCGCCCTTCGACCTGTGGGTCGGTGTCGACGGTCGCCCCCTCCGGCTCGCCTACACGGCCGGTGGCCAGGAGCACAGCTGGGACTACTCCGGTTTCGACGGCCTGGACAGCCGCATCTGCGGCGTCGTGGAGGGCGTTCCGGACCTGGAGCGGGCCTACCTGGTGCCGACACGCGCCGGTACGGCCTGCGGCGACGTCCGCCCGGTGGTGGAGGAGTACCTGGCGATCCCGCCGGAGGAGCAGCAAGCGGCGGGGTACGTCGCAGAGGTCGGCGAGTGGACGTGCCGGATGGACCCCGTACCCGACGGCAGCGCCGCGACCCAGGGCGCGAGCGCCGACGTCGGAGCCTGCTACCGCGGCCCGATCGGCGCGGCCGAGCGAGTCGACCTGGTCGAACTGCAGTAGGGGGCCGTCCGGTTCCGGTTCCACCGGGATTTCGCCCTGGTCAGGCGCTCTGGTGCTGCTGGGCGTCCGCGCTGCCGGTCGCCCCCGTGCCGTTGAGGCCGGCCGCGGAGGTGTGCTGCGGCCGCGCTCTGCGGGCGATGCGGCCGCCGCGGTCGACCGGCACCACCAGTGGCGTGCCCGTCTCCGGGTCGGGGATCACGCGCACGGGCATACCGAAGACCTTTTCGACCAGCTCCTCGGTGACGATCTCGGACGGCTCGCCCTCCGCGGCCACGTGCCCGTCCTTCATGGCGATGAGGTGTGTGGCGTACCGGCAGGCGTGGTTGAGGTCGTGCAGCACCGCGACCAGGGTGTGGGAGCGCTCGTGGTGCAGCTCGGCGCAGAGGTCCAGGACGTCCATCTGGTGGGCGATGTCCAGGTAGGTGGTCGGCTCGTCGAGCAGCAGCAGCGGTGTCTGCTGCGCGAGCACCATCGCCAGCCACACCCGTTGGCGCTGTCCGCCGGAGAGCTCGTCGACCATGCGGCCCGCGAGGTCCGCGACGCCGGTGGCCTCCATGGACTCGTTGATGACCTTCTCGTCGGTGCGCGACCACTGCTTGAGGAACTTCTGGTGCGGGTAGCGCCCCCGCGCCACCAGGTCGGCGACGGTGATCCCGTCCGGCGCGATGGAGGTCTGCGGCAGCAGGCCCAAGCGGCGCGCCACCTCCTTGGACGGGTAGGAGCCGATCAGCCGGCCGTCCAGGTGCACGGCGCCCCGGGCCGGCTTGAGCATCCGCGACAGTGCGCGCAGCAGGGTCGACTTGCCGCACGCGTTCGGACCGACGATGACCGTGAAGGAGTTGTCCGGGATGGTGATGCCGAGATCGCGGGAGACCACGCTCTGGTCGTAGGCCAGGGTCAGGTTCTCGCCCCACAGCCGGGCCGGTTCGGACATCGTCTCTCCTTGGTGCGTAAATTGTCCGGAATTATGCATTTCCGGTGCGCCATTCCCGGTATAGCACCCAGACGAGGTAGCTGCCGCCGATGACGGCGGTGACCACGCCCACCGGGAGCTGCGTGGGTGCCAGCACATGCTGAGCGGCCAGGTCGGCCGCCGCGAGCAGCAGAGCGCCCATGAGCGCGGCGCCAAGCAGCGCGGTGCCGCTGGTACGGGCCAGGCGGCGGACGAGCTGCGGCGCCGCCAGCGCGATGAAGGAGATGGGCCCCGCGACGGCGATCGCCGCGCCGGTCAGCGCGCTCGCCGCGAGCATCGCCGTCACCTGGGTCCCCTGCACGGGCACGCCCAGCCCGCGCGCCGCCTGCTCACCCATCTCCATCAGGCGCAGCCGCGGCCCCAGGGCGAGGATCGCGGGCACCAGGACGGCGCAGGCCAGCGCCACCGCGACGACCTCGCCCCATCCGGTGGCGTTGAGGCTGCCGATCATCCAGATGTGCGCGGTCAGCGCCTCGGTCAGCTCGGCGCGCGTCATCAGGTAGTCGCGCACGGCCAGCAGCAGCGCGTTGATGCCGATGCCGACGAGAACCAGGCGGTAGCCCTGCACGCCCTGCTTGAGCGCGAGCAGGTAGACCAGCACGGCTGTCGCGACGCCGCCGGCCATGGCGCCGATGGAGACCTGCACCATGCTCCCGCCCAGGACGAGGATGGTGGCGACCGCGCCGGTGGAGGCGCCGCCGGTGAAGCCGATGATGTCGGGGCTGCCCAGCGGGTTGCGCGACAGGCTCTGGAAAACCCCGCCGGAGATGCCCAGCGCCGCGCCGACCAGCACCGCGACCCAGGCGCGCGGGAGCCGGACGTCGCGGACGAAGAACAAGTCGAGTCGTTCGCCCTCGCCGGCCAGCGCCCACAGCACGCGCGGCAGCGGGATGGAGTACTCGCCCACCGACAGCGACACGGCGAAGACCGCGACCGTCGCGGCGAGCAGCCCCGCGTAGACGGAGACGATGCGGGGGCGCACCACGAAGCTGATGCGGCCACCCGCCGTGCGCAGCGCCCGGGGACCGCCGGGGCGCCTGGCGGACGCACCGGCGGTGTCTGTGTCCGCGCTCTGCGCGCCGGATGCGGCGTTCTCGCCGGTGCGGGCGGGGGTGAGGGTCATAGTTCGGCCATCCTTCGCCGCCGCACGAGGAAGATGAACACGGGGGCGCCGACCAGCGCGGTGACGATGCCGACCTCCAGTTCGCCGCCGGAGGTGATCACACGCCCGGCGGTGTCGGCCAGCGTCAGCAGCACCGCCCCGATCGCGGCGGCGTAGGGCAGCAGCCACCGCTGGTCGGGGCCGGTGAACGAGCGGGCGAGGTGGGGCACGATCAGCCCGACGAACCAGATGGGTCCGGCTGCGGCGGTGGCACCTCCGCACAGCAGGATGATCGCCACCGCCACCAGGGCCCGGGTGCGGTTGATGTGGGCACCGAGGGCGGCGGCGAGGTCCTCGCCCAGGGCGACGGCGTTCAGCGCGGGACCGAGGGCGATGGCCAGCACGATGCCGGTGGCGAGGAAGGGCCACAGCCGCAGGAAGATCTCGATGTCGCGGCCCACGAGGGAGCCGACCTGCCAGAAGCGGATCTGATCGAAGACGAATTCATTGAGGACGGTGAGCGCGTAGACGAAACCCTGCAGCACCGCCGCCAGCGCGGTCCCGGCCAGGGCGAGCCGCACCGGCGTGGCGCCGCTGCGGCCGCGGGAGCCCAGTGCGTAGACCAGGACGGCGGCGATCGCGGCGCCGAGGAAACCGAACCAGACGTAGGCGGCGGCGCTGGTCATGCCGAAGACGAAGATCGCGGTGACCACGGCGGCCGCGGCGCCGGAGTTGACGCCGAGGATGCCCGGTTCGGCGATCGGGTTGCGGGTGAGGGCCTGCATGAGGGCGCCGGCCAGGCCGAGGGCGGCGCCGACGAAGATGCCGAGCACGGTGCGCGGCATGCGCAGTTCCCAGACGACGCTGCTGTTGTAGCTGCCGTCCGGGTTGAGCAGCGCTTCGACGACCGTGCCCAGCGGGATGGCCTTCGCGCCGATGGCGATGCTGAGCACCGCGCACAGCGCCGCGACCCCCAGCAGCACGAGCAGCCCGCTGGTGCGCAGCGCGTGGGTGCGCGCGGTGGCGCGGGTGCGGTGGTCGAGCGCGTTCGCGGCGACGACAGCGTCGGCGGCGTCGGCGGCGTCGCCGAGGCCGGGGGCGGTGGACGGCCGTTCCAGGCTCATCGCGCTCCGCCGGTGGGGGCGGCCGTGCGGCGCGCGTGCAGGGGCAGCACAGTTCCTCCGGGTCGGTCTCCACGTTACGAACTTAGTAGAGGCTAACCTATCCCCCGATGTGGTGGAAGTGGGCTCCGGAGGTGAGCGGCGTCTCCTCCCCGGCGCCACTGCGGCGCCTACCGGGTGATCAGGCGCGGGGGCGCGAAGACGCGCACCGGGGGCGGCTCGCCCTCGTAGCGCTCCACCTCGACGAGCACGTGCTGCCCGGTGGTGCCCTGGCTCAGTGCCGAGGAGCCGATGTCCGGCGTGAGCGCGTTGGGGTTTCCGTGGACGCAGGTCACCTCGCCCGACGACGGGTCGTACCAGGCGCCGGTGGACAGCTGGACGACGTCGGCCCGCACCTGTGTGCTGGTCTCCACGCCCGCCAGCAGGCTGCCGCGGTCGTTGCGCACGCGCACCACCTCGCCGTCGTCGATGCCGCGCGCAGCGGCGTCGCCCGGATGCATGCGCAACCGCGCCCGGTCGGCGATCTCCAGCGAGCGGCTGTAGGAGCCCATGTCCTGCTGGCTGTGCAGCCGGCCGCGCGGCTGGTTCGCGATCAGCAGCAGCGGCCACCGGCGGGCCCGTTCGGTGCCGATCCGCTCGGGCGCGGGCAGCCACACCGGGTGGCCGGGGCAGTCGTCGTAGCCGAAGGAGGCCACGGTCTCGGAGTACAGCTCGATGCGGCCGCTGGGGGTGCCCAGCGGGTGGGCGTCGGGATCGGCGCGGAAGCCGCCGAAGAGGGTGGTGTCCTCGACGCGGTCGGGGATGTCGACCCCTCCGGCGGCCCAGAAGGCGTCGAAATCGGGGATCGGGCCGGTATAGCGGGCGCGCCAGTCCTCGTAGATGCGGCGCAGCCACCCCTGGGACGTGCGGCCTTCGGTGAACGCCCCGCGCACGCCGAGCCGTTCGGCGAGGTCGGCGTAGACGTCGTACTCGTCGCGGGCCAGGCCGTGCGGTGGGACCGCGCGAGGCATGGTGCGCACCCGCAGGTCGCCCTGGCTTGCCGCGATGTCGTCGCGCTCCAGCGCGGTGGTGGAAGGCAGCACTATGTCGGCGTGGCGGGCGGTGGCGGTCCAGTGGGTCTCCACCACCAGCACGGTGTCGGGCCGGCCGAAGGCGCGGGTCAGTCGCGCGAGGTCCTGGTGGTGGTGGAACGGGTTGCCGCCGGACCAGGCCACCAGCCGGATATCGGGGTAGGTCGGGCGCCGCCCGTCGAAGTCGAAGGGCTCACCCGGGTGCAGGAGCATGTCGGCCACCCGGGCGACCGGTATGGCGGAGTCGACGGGGTTGGCGCCCTGCAGGAAGCGCGGCAGCCCCGAGGGGGTCGACCCGCCCGCGTAGTTGCCGGTGGATCCGTACCCGGTGGCGAACCCGCCGCCGGGCAGGCCGATCTGGCCCAGGCAGGCGGCCAGGGCGACGCCTCCCCACAGCGGCTGCTCGCCGAACCGGGTTCGCTGCACCGACCAGCCCACGTTGACCAGCGTGCGCCCGGCGGCCATGCGCCGGGCCAGGTCGCGCAGGGCCCCGGCGGGCAGTCGGCACAGGTCCTCGGCCCATTCGGGCGTCTTCGCGACGCCGTCCCGCTCGCCCATGACGTAGCGGCGCAGGATGTCGGCACCGACGGTGTAGCGGTCGAGGAAGCCGAAGTCGGCGAGCCCTTCGTCGAACAGCGTGTGCATGAGTGCGAGCTGGACGGCGGTGTCGGTGCCGGGGTCGGCGGCCAGCCATTCGGCGCCCATCTCCTCGATGGTGTCGTCGCGCAGCGGACTGACTGACACGGTGCGCACGCCCTTCTCCGCCGCTGTGCGCATACCCGCGGCTGCGGTCTGCCGCGTCCGCCCGCCCGAGGCGTTCCAGGTGTTGGACAGCCGCAGGCCGCCGAAGGTCACCACCAGCTCGGTGTGCCGGGCGACGGCCTCCCAGGTGGGCGCCCGTTCGAGCAGGTCGGCCAGGCCGCCCATGCCGACCACGTGCGGCATCAGCACCTCGACGCATGCGTGGCTGTAGGTGTTGCGGGAGCGGGTGTAGCCGCCGACGGTGTTGAGGAACCGGTGGATCTGGCTCTGGGAGTGGTGGAAGCGGCCGGCGCTGGCCCACCCGTAGGACCCGCCGTAGATCGCGGCGTTGCCGTGTTCGCGGCGGACGCGGTCGAGCTCCGCGGCGAGCAGGTCGAGCGCCGTGTCCCAGTCGACCTCCACGTACTCGTCGCCCGGCGTACCGCGCACGGGGTCGGGTCCGGGACCGCCGTCCAGCCAGCGCCGCCGTACGGCCGGCGCGGCGACGCGCGTCTCGTGGTGCTGGGCGCCGGGGGTGTTGCGGCTGATGGGCGGCGGGTCTTCGTCGTCGGCGCCGGGGCGCACGCCGACGACGCGGCCGCCGGCGACGAGCACGTCGTAGGTGCCCCAGTGCGAGCTGGTGGGGTGGCTGGTCGTCTGCTCGTCCTGCCGGTCCATCGCGTTCTCTCCCGTCGGGGGCCGCTGCGTCCGGGCCGGGTGCGGCCCCCCGAATCGCTTTCTTCTTCGCAGACTATGCAGGCTCTTGCGGAACCGCGCCGGGACCGCACAGCACCGTGCCATGAGAATGCGCACGTGGGTGGACTCGCAGGGCACCTGCGAGGATGTCCGGCGGCGCCGGGCCGCGTTGGCGGAGGCGCCGCAGGAGCCCGTCGAGGCAAGGGAGGCTGTCATGAGTGCGGTGGCATCGCGGTCGCGCCGCTCGGTACTGGCGGTACCGGCGTCCAACCCCCGGTTCGTCGAGAAGGCGCGCGGCCTGGAGGTCGATGCCTTCTTCCTCGATCTGGAGGACGCGGTGGCCCCGGGGGAGAAGGCCGCGGCACGCGCCGGCGCCGTCGACGCGCTCAACGCGGGCGGGTGGGGCGCGAAGGTGCGCACGGTGCGGGTGAACGACCTGCAGACGCCGTGGACCTACCGCGACGTCATCGAGGTGGTCGAGGGCGCCGGGGCCGAACTGGACTGCCTGGTGCTGCCCAAGGTGACCGGACCGGACCACGTTCGGTGGCTGGACACCCTGCTCACCCAGATCGAGGCGGCCAACGGGCTCGCCCCGGGCCGGATCGGCATCGAGGCCCAGATCGAGGACGCCGGCGGACTGGCCCGGGTGGACGAGATCGCTGCGGCGTCACCGCGGCTGGAGACCCTGGTCTACGGTCCCGCCGACTTCATGGCCTCGCTGAACATGCGGACGCTGGTGGTCGGCGAGCAGCCGCCCGGCTACGACGTGGGCGATGCCTACCACTACGTCTACATGCGCATCCTGGTGGCCGCGCGCGCCAACGGCCTGCAGGCGATCGACGGCCCCTACCTGCAGGTCCGCGATGTCGAGGCGTTCCGCCGCTCCGCCGGGCGCACGGCCGCGCTCGGCTTCGACGGCAAGTGGGTGCTGCACCCGCTGCAGGTGGATGCCGCCAACGAGGTCTATGCGCCCAGCCAGGAGGACTACGACCACGCCGAGCGGATCCTGGACGCCTACGAGCACGCCACGACGGTGGAGCGGCGCGGTGCCGTGATGCTCGGCGAGGAGATGCTCGACGAGGCGTCGCGCAAGATGGCGCTGGTGGTGGCGGGCAAGGGCCGCGCCGCCGGCATGCGCCGCGCTCCCGAAGGACCCGAGGGCGGCGGGACCTGATACCGCCGCCGGAGCGCGCACCCGCGGCCCGCTCCGGCGGCCGCCTGCGGCGCCGCACGGGCGGAGAGGCGTCCCGGCCCCTTTCGTGTCGGCGATCACCGCGGTAGATTGTTTGCCTGAGTCAAATGAACCCGCTCCGGCGCTGACCGGGGGGTCAACCGGGGCGGGCACCCGTGTGGGAGGCCATGAGCACGCCCGAACCCGAAGCCGCCGGCGTCCCGAACGAGGACGTCGCCGCGATCCGCGCGTTCAACCGCTTCTTCACCCGCCGCGTCGGAGTACTCAAGCCCGGCCTGTTCGACTCCCCGTGGTCGCTGACCGAGGCCCGCATCATGTACGAACTGCGGCACCGCGCCCGCGCCGAGGCCCTGGATCTGCGCCGCGAGCTCGACATGGACGCCGGGCAGCTCAGCCGCGTGCTGACCCGGCTGCAGCGCAACGGCCTGGTTTCGCGTTCGCCCTCGCCCGAGGACGGCCGCAGGCAGGTCGTGGAGCTGACCGACGCGGGGCTGCGCGCGGCGAAGACGCTGGACGAACGCGCCCGGGAGCAGGTCGTCGGCCTGGTGTCGCACCTGTCCACCGACGACCGGCGCCGGCTGATCGACGCGATGGCCACAGTGCGCCGCCTCTTCGACGCGCCCGGCACCCCCGACGCCGCCCCCGGTGCCGGGGACGGCGGAGAGAGCAGGGACGGCGAGCGTGCCCGACCGGCGCCGCCGCCCTCTGCTGCGCACCCCGCCGGGGCGTCGCTGCGCGCGCCGCGACCCGGCGACCTGGGCTGGATCGTGGCCCGCCACGGCGAACTCTACGCTCACGAGTACGGCTGGGACTCCTCCTTCGAAGCGTGGGTGGCGCGCCTCGTCGCCGAGCACGGCCGGTTCGGCGACACCGCCGCGCAGCACCTGTGGATCGCCGAGGCGGACGGCGAACGCGCCGGGTGCATCTCCTGCGTCCGCGAGGACGAACGGACCGCGCGGCTGCGGCTGTTCCTGGTGGAGCCCGGCGCGCGGGGCCGCGGCGTCGGCTCGCTGCTGGTGCGGCGCTGCGTGGAGTTCGCGCGCGCAGCGGACTACCGGCGCATGGTGCTGTCCACCTACTCGGTGCTGGCGGCCGCCCGGCGCATCTACGAGGGTGCCGGTTTCCGCCTGGCCGAGGAGCACGTGGAGCACGTCTTCGGGCGGAACCTCGCGGCCCAGGTGTGGGAGCGCGAGCTGTGACCGAGAGGCGACCGCCGCGCCGCACGGAACGGACGGCCGGCGGTCTGCGTCCAATCAAACCGATGACGTTCCGCACGGCGGCCCGACGCCGCCGGCGGGTGAAGGAGGCGTTGCACCGTGAAGTGGACATCCGCCGTCTCCGGGCTCGCGCTGGGCCTGGGGACCGGCGTCGCGTTCGGAGTGGCGCTGGACAACCTGGCCGTGGGTATCGCCCTGGGCATCGGAGTGGGCATCGCCTTCGGAGCCGCGTTCCAGAAGAAGGGCGGCGGCGATGGCGGCGATGGCGGCTGAACGGTCGGCCGCGATGCACCCGCGCTTCGCGGGCCTGCTGATCGGCTCGTCCTTCGGGGCGGTGTTCGTCTGCGTCAACGTCCAGCCCCCGTTACCCGCCGCCGCTTCCGCCACCCTGCGCGTCGCGGCGGTGGCCGCCTTCCTGACTGTGGTCGCGCTCGGGTTCGCCGCGGCCCGCCGCGGCGCGTTCGGCGAAAGCGGCGCCGACGACGCATCGGCCGGACGCCCACCGATGTTCGGCCGCGGCTTTCTGCTCGTCGTCGCCGCCGAGGCGGTGGTGCTGTTCGGCGGCTTCCCCGTGCTGCGCGAGCTGGGCGCACCCGCCGAGGCCAACCTCGCCTGGATCGCGCTTGTCGTGGGCGTGCACTTCATAGCGCTGGCGGCGGTGTGGCGGGCGCCGAGCGTCGCCGTACCCGGCGCGGCGTTGGCGCTGCTCAGCGCAGCGGGCTTCGCGCTGGCCGCCGCGGCGCTGGCGCCCCTGGTGCCCCTTGTCAGCGGCGTCGGCTCGGGCGCCGTCCTCCTCGGGGCCGGGATCGCCGCGACGGGCCGCGCCTTTCTCGCTTCGCGCGTCTGACCCGGCGCCCGGCCCGCCGCGGCCCGGCGCAGCGGCCCGCCCGAACCGCACCGCGACGGTTCTCACCACCCGGTACAGCGCTCGGCCACATCCGCACCGAGGACCTTCCCCGCACCGAGTGTTCCTCTTACCGGCGGCTAACCCGGATGGTCCACCATGGTTGCCATGACCCGAGCCGGCAGTGTCCTGATCGCCGACGACGACCGCGCCATCCGCGATTCGCTGGAGCGGGCCCTGCGCTTGGAGGGCTACCGGGTGCGCACCGCGGCCGACGGCGTCGAGGCGCTGGCCGAGGTGCACGGGGAGCCGGTCGACCTGCTGGTCCTGGACGTGATGATGCCCGGTGTCGACGGCCTGGGCGTGTGCCGCGTGCTGCGCAAGGAGGGCGACCGCACGCCCATCCTGATGCTGACCGCACGGGTGGAGACCTCCGACCGCGTGGCCGGACTCGACGCCGGCGCCGACGACTACCTGCCCAAACCCTTCGAGCTGGAGGAGTTGCTGGCGCGGCTGCGCGCGCTGCTGCGCCGGGCGAGCCCCGCCGCCGAAGAGGGCGCCGTCGAGCCGCTGCAGGTCGGGGACCTGCGGATGGACCCTGGCTCGCGCCGGGTGTGGCGGGGCGGCCAAGAGGTCGAACTGTCCAAGACCGAGTTCGACCTGCTCGAACTGCTGGTGCGCAACGCCGGCATCGTGCTGGACCACCCGACGATCTACGACCGCATCTGGGGTTACGACTTCGGGCCGGAGTCCAAGAACCTCGCCGTCTACATCAGCTACCTGCGCCGCAAGCTGGAACCGGAGGGCGCGTCGACGCTGATCCACACCGTGCGGGGCGTGGGCTACACCGTGCGTCCCCAGGAGACGGGGTGAGCCGGTGACACGCAGCGCTCTCGCGAACCGGGTGCGGCGGATCCGGCCGATGCGCGACTGGCGACTGGGCACCCGCTTCGCCGTGTCGTTCGCGCTGGTGGCCGCCTTGGTGATCGCCCTGGTGGGTTCGCTGGCCTACAACACTGCGGCGTTTCTGATCCGCACCGATGCGCAGAACGAGTTCGAAACCACCGTACAGAGCCTCTCGCGGGACCTGCGCGGCCCGGCCGCGGACCCGTTCGACGGCGACGGCGCACCCGCGGTGCTGCACTCGCAGTCCTTCACGTTCCAGATCCTCAGTCCCGACGGCGGGCTGCACGTGCAGGTGCGCAGCGGCGAGAAGGTGCAGTTCCTGCCCGTGACCCAGAGAGACCGCGAGATCGCCTCAGCCGAGGAGCCGGGGGTCGTGCACACCCGTGAGGACAGCGCCGGCGGTGAGGACTACCGCATCGCGTCGGTGTCCCTGGGAAGCGGCAACGGCGCCATCCAGATCGGCCAGCGGCTCTCCCCCACCGAGCGGATGCTGGACCGGCTCGCGAGCCAGATGCTCGGCGTCGGCGTAGCGGTGCTCTTCGGCGCGGGTGTGGCCGGGTGGCTGGTCGGCCGGGGGGTGACCGGGCGCCTGGTGCGGCTGACGGAGGCGGCCGAATACGTCAGCGCAACCGGGCGGCTGGACTACCCGGTGCCGGGCGGCGACACGGCGGGCACCGGGCGGAGCACCGGCGACGAGGTCGGCCGGCTGGGCAGCGCGTTCAGCGCGATGCTGGCGCGGTTGGCCGGCTCCAAGGAGGAGCAGCGGCGCCTGGTGCAGAACGCGTCGCACGAGTTGCGCACGCCGCTGACGAGCCTGCGCACCAACGTGAGCGTGATGCGGCGCTTCGACCAACTTCCGCCGGAGGGCCGCGAGCAGCTCGTCGACGACCTTGAGGGCGAGACCCGGGAGCTGACCGACCTGGTGAACGAGCTGGTGGAGCTCGCCACGGAGAGCCGCGAGGACGAGCAGCCGCGCGACGTGGAGCTGCGCGAGCTGGCCGAGCGCGTCGCGGCCCGCACCCGCCGGCGGACCGGTCGGGAGGTCTCCGTCGACGCCGACGACTCGGTCGTCGAGGGGCTGCCGGGCGCGCTGGAGCGGGCGCTGTCCAATCCGGTGGAGAATGCCGCGAAGTTCGCCCCCGAGAACGGGGAACCCATCGAGATCGTGGTCCGCGAGGGGCGGGTGGAGGTCCGCGACCGCGGGCCCGGGTTCGACGAGCAGGAGTTGGCGCACATCTTCGAGCGCTTCTACCGCGCGACCTCGGCGCGGAGCATGCCCGGATCGGGCCTGGGGCTGTCGATGGTGCAGGACATCGTCACCGGCCACGGCGGTGAGGTACTCGCCTACAATCGTCCCGACGGCGGCGCTGTCGTGGGGTTCCGGCTGCCTACTCAGCGATCGTAAGGGCCGGTCGTATCCGCCGCTCCGCCGCGGCCGCGCGGAGTCGCCACGGGGCACGAGCGCATCGTCCGCGTCGGCGCCTTTGTCGGTCCTTTATCGGATCTTGATCTTCGGTCTAGAAGAATGCCCAGGCCAGTGAGGTATTCCAGGACGCGCTCGGGAGGCGGTTGCCCGTCCGCGGCGCCGTCCGGAACACGTGATCCTCGTTCCAGGGGCACGTGGGGGCACCGCGGTTCTCCCCCGGCCGATGGCACCTGTCACACTCGGCTGGGGCGTTCGGGCATGCCCGGAATAGCGAAGAAAGCGTGCCGCCTCGGCGGAACCCATCCAGGCCCGAGCGGCCGGCTCCACCGGCTGTCCAGAGCGCGCACCAACGTCCACCGACGCCCGCCCGCAACCGCCGGATCGCCGCACCAGACCGACGTAGGCCGCGCCCGCCACAGCGGGCGAGACGCAAGGAGGGCGCAACCGCACATGACGTTGCCAGTCGTCACCGCCATCGCGGGTGCGCTCGCTGTCGCGGCGGGAGCCGCCTTCCAGGAGCGGTCGGTCATGCTGGCTCCCCGGTTGGGCCAGCTGCGGCTGCTGTCGTTCCTGGTGCGCAGCCGGGGCTGGTGCCTGGGCACGTTGCTGACGGTCGTGGGTGTGGTGGCGCACATGGTGGCGCTGGGCTATGCGCCGCTGATCGTCATCCAGCCGATCGGCGTCAGCGGGCTGCTGTTCGCGGTCATGCTGTCGGCGTTCTTCCGGCGCCAGCGCCTGACGAAGTCGCAGGTCTTCGGTTCGCTCGCGGTGACGGCGGCGCTGGCCGGGCTGCTGGCCACGCTGCCGGGCCACGGCGGGACACCCGTGCCCACCCACGCCGAGATGTTCCTGATGCCGGCGGGATGCGTGGGAGTGATGCTGGCCTGCGTCGCGGCGGCGCGGTTCACCGGGGCGACCACGCGGGCCTGGATGCTGGCGCTGGCGGGAGGAGTCGCCTACGGGGCCACGTCGGCCTTCGCCCGGGTCATCGGCTCCGCCGCCGTCACCGACGTCCTCGCCCTGGTGCAGCCGCTCACGCTGGTCGGGCTGGCGATCGGCCTCAGCGGGGCCGTCGTCGTGCAGAACGCCTACCGCAGCGGGCATTTCGCGCTGGCCTACGCGACGCTGCTCATCAGCGACCCGTTGTCGGCCGCCGCGATCGGGGTCGCCTTCTTCGACGAGCGGATGCCCCACGGGCCGATCGACGGGTCGATCGCGGCCGGAGCCGCGGTCCTGCTCGTGGCAGGAGTGGTCACGCTGGCCCGCTCCAGCCGACCGACAGGCCAGGCCGTACAGGACGCGTCGACCGATGAGGACGGGATGATGCACCCGGCGGCCGGCGGCGCCGCCCCGGCGTCGGACGGCGGCGAGCGGCCCGCTCCGGACGCGCGACCGCGCCCCCACTCCCCCGGGCCGGAGGGGCGGCCGGGCCCCGCGCACAGCCGCACCCGCGACCCGGGCGCCCGTTCCGTCCATCCGGTCCACTCGGCCAAGCCCGCCGCCGACCCGGTGGCCGGGTCCGCGGGAACCTCCGGCCACACCCGCGACCGCGGCCGGGGCCAGGCCTACGGCCGCCACCGCAGCCGGGCGGCGAAACCCGCCGTGGAGTGAGCCTGGCCGCCGGCTGCGGTCCCCGGACCGAGAAGGCCGGCGAGGGGCGGCCCGTGTCTGCTGTGCGGCCTTCTGGTCTGCCGGGCGGCGGGCCATCTGGAGAAAACTCCCCCGTCCAGCGCTCGTCCTCAGCCGCCGGTCGCCGCGCGGATACCCGCCAGTCCGCGGTAGATCTCCTCGTAGCGGGCCAGGGACGCCTGGTGGTCGTGCTGGGAGACCAGCCGCCGGCTCGCCTCCCCCATCCGCGCGCGGTCCCGGGGGTTGGCCAGGATCTCCCCGGCGTACTTGGCGAGGTCGCCGGCGCTGCCGGGCGGGTAGAGGTAGCCGTTGTGCCCCGTCTGCACCAGGTGCGGCAGCGCCAGCGCGTCGGCGGCGACGACCGGCAGGCCGCTGGCCATGGCCTCCAGGGTGGCGATGCTCTGCAGTTCGGCCGTGCCCGCGATGGTGAACACGTCGGCGGCGTGGTAGACGTCCGGCAGGTCGACGTCGGGGACGAACCCCAGTAGGTGGACGCGGTCGGCGACGCCGCACTGCTCGGCGAGCTCCTCCAGGTGGGAGCGCTGCGGCCCGGTACCCGCGACGACGAGCTGGGCGTCCGAGTCGGTCATGTGCCCCAGGGCCTCGACGAGTTCGCCGATGTTCTTCTCGGCGTCCAACCGACCGACGAACGCGAGCGTGGGCCGGTCGGGCACGCCCAGTCGCCGCCGGATCCGCGCGCGTTCGGCGTCTCCGCCTTCCGGCGGCCGGAAACGGTGCAGATCGGTGCCGCAGGAGACCGCCTCGACCGGGCGGTGGAACCCCTTCTCCAGCAGCAGCTGGGCGGCGATGCGGGTGGGCGTGGTGACGTGGTCGGCCTCGGAGGTGACCCGCACGAAGTCGCGCCACGCGCCGACGCCGATGACCGAGCGCAGCGACGGCGGACAGTGCAGGTAGGTGAACAGGTTCTCCGGCATGAAGTGGTTGGTGGCCACGACCGGGATGCCGTGGCGGCGCGCGGCGCGCAGCAGCAGGCGGCCGACGATGAAGTGGTTCTGGATGTGCACGGCGTCGGGGCGCAGCCGGCCGAGGAGGCGGTCGATGTGTCCGGGCAGGCCCGCGGGGACGGCCAGGCGCACGGTCTCGTGCACCATCGAGGGCACCGACCGCAGCCGGTGCTCGACGACTCCGGCGACCTCGGCCACATGCGGACGGCCGTCGGGAGACTGGCACAGCACGTGCACGTCACCGCCCCGCTCGGCGAGCCCGCGCGCCAGCCGGGCGGTGAACAGCGATGCGCCGTTGACGTCGGGCGGGAACGTGTCGGAACCGATGAGTACGCGCGGGCGGGCTGAGCCTGCGGGACCGTCCTGCTGTGCGGTCCCGTGCGTCCGATGGCGGCTCGGCGGTGCGAAGGAGAAGGTTTCGCCCATGGTCGGGTCTCCAGATCGAGGCGCGGATGAGCAGGCCGCACCGTGGTTGCGGTCGACTTCCGGTCACTGCCTTCGGCGGCGTCGCCGCGGCCCGCCGGGCGGCCGCGTGCCGCGTGGTCCCGCGAACGATACACCCGGCACCGCGGAATACACCGAGCGCGGCCCCGGTGTCGCACAGCGGAGCCGCCCGCCGGTGTCGCCGACCCCGCGACGCCGGGCCGGGGTGCGCCGCGCGGCGCACCCCGGCCCGGTCTCCCCTTTCCGTCCGGCCTGTTCGATCCGGGCGGATCGGGCGGGTGGGTCAGCCGTTGAGGCTGTCGGAGGACTGAGCCGACAGTGTCACGTCGACCTGCTGCTCCTCACCGTCGCGGACGTAGCCGATGGTGATCGTGTCGCCGGGCTGGTGGGCGCGGATGGCGGCGATGAGGGCGTTGGGGCCCTCCACCTGTTCACCGTCGACGCTGACGATCCGGTCCCCGCGCTGGATGCCCGCCTGCGCCGCGGCGCCGCCGTCGGTCACCTCAACCACCGTGGCGCCCTCGGCGTCGCGCTGGTCGGTGATGGTGGCCTCGATGGCCGCATAGTTCGCCTGGCCGTCCTCGATCAGCTGCTGGGCGATGGGCTTGGCCTGGTTGATCGGGATCGCGAAGCCGAGCCCGATCGAGCCGGCCTGGCTGCCCATGCCGCCGCTCGTCGAGGCGATAGCGGTGTTGATGCCGATCACCTCGCCGCTCATGTTCATCAGCGGCCCGCCGGAGTTGCCGGGGTTGATCGGGGCGTCGGTCTGGATGGCGTTGATGACCGTGGAGGTCTGCAGCTGCTCCTGCTGCTGCGGCTGCTGCTCCGGCAGCCCGAACGGGTTCTGCGGCTGCTGCGGCTGCTGCTCCTCCTGCTGCCCGCCGGTGGCCCCGGTGTTGACGGGCCGGTCCAGGGCGCTGACCACACCGCTGGTGACGGTCCCCTGCAGCCCGAGGGGGGCGCCGATCGCGACGACCTTCGCGCCCACCTGCACCTTGTCGGAGTTGCCCAGCTTGGCGGTGGTGAGCCCGCTCTTGCCCTCGGCCTCGATGACCGCGAGGTCGGAGACGGGGTCGGTGCCGAGGATCTGCGCCTGGGCCTCGCTGCCGTCGTTGAAGGACACGGTCACCGTGTCGCCCTCGGCCGCGGCGACGACGTGGGCGTTGGTGAGGATCTGGCCGTCGGAGCTGATGATCGCTCCGCTGCCGCTGCCCTGGCCCGCCGAGATGGACACGACGCTGGGCAATGCCTTGTCGGCGACCTGGCTGACACCGCCGGCGGAGACGGAGCCCTCGGAACCGTCGGTCAGCGCGGAGGTGCCGCCTCCGCCGTCGATCAGGTAGGCGCTGACGGCCGCGGCGGCCGGTCCCACGATGAGGCTGGTGATCAGCGCCGTGACAGCGGCGACCGCGATCGCCGCCGAGTTGCGGCGGAAGAACGACGGCTTGCGCGGCTGCTCGCCGTGCGGTCCCCCCGGTGCGCCGTCGCCGTAGGGAGGCGGCGGGTAGCCGCCGGGGTGTCCGGGTCCGCCGGGGTGTCCGGGCCCGCCGGGGTGTCCGGGCCCGCCGGGGTGGCCCGGCCCGCCCGGCTGCCATCCGCCGTGCCCCGGTCCGGGGCCGTAGGGGGAGCCGGGATGCCCCGCGGCACCCGCACCGGACCATGCGCCCGCTTCGTGGCCGCCGGTGCCGCCGTGCGGAGGCGGACCGTAGGGGCCATGGTGCGCGGCGCCGGGGGCGGGCTGGGCGTGCTCGGGCGGCTGCGGCGGCTCGTGGCGGCCCGCGGCCTGGGGGTCATCGGCTCCGGGACCTGCGTTCGAACGCGGCGGGCCCTCGGCTCCGGACGACCGCCAGGGATCGCCCGCCTCCGATGTGGCGCCGCCGGCCGGCTCTGCCCCGGCGGCGGCACGGGGGTCTGCGGCGTCGGGAGCCGGCGCGGCACCGCCCTCGGACGGCCGCTCCGATCCCGCGGACTCGGCCGGGGTCTCGGGGTCGGCGCCGGTCCGGGCCGGGTCCGCGGACGCGTCGGCCGGCTGCGCCGGACGGCCTTCGCCGTCCTGGCCCCCGTGGGGGAAGCCCTTGTTGGGGTCGCTGGCACTCATTTGCTCCTCCGGATACTCGACCTGTTACCGACAACCATCGGGCGCCGAGGTTAGAAGGCGGTGAGACAGCGGAAAACCTGGGTTTCGAGTCTCGCCCGGGCCCGTCAAGGCGATCGCGGTCGAATCGGGTAACTCCGGGTACCCCTGCCCATTCGAGACGCGAAGACGACATCGGCGCGCCTCGCACTCCGTCCGGGTCCGCTGTCCGATCATGGGATTCGACACGGCGGGCGCAGCCGTCCGCCGCCTCCTCTGCCGGACAGCCGCGTGGCCGCCCACTGACCCTGGTTCGCGGGCCACGCGGTGTTCTCGGGTGGCCGATGTCCCTTGTACCGGGTCATGCGGGCCGCCCGTCCTCCCCCGTCTCGGCGGGCAGCCCGGCGTCGGCGCCCCACGCGCTCCACGAGCCCGGATAGAGGCGGGTGCGGGTGTATCCGGCGTGCTCCAGGGCGAGCAGGTTGTGGCAGGCGGTGACCCCGGAGCCGCAGTAGGCGGTGATGGTCTCGGCGGAGTCGGCGCCCAGCGAGGCGAACCGCTCACGCAGCCGGTCGGGGGCGGCGAAGCGTCCGTCCTCGGTCAGATTGCCCGTCCAGGCAGCGCTGCGCGCTCCGGGGATGTGGCCGGGCCGGGCGTCCACCGCGGCGGGTTCGGCGCCGGTGTAGCGCTCGTGGGCGCGGGCGTCGACGAGCAGCCGGTCGGGATCGCCGGTGGCGGTCCGCACGGCGGAGGTGTCGGCGACCCGCTCCGCGGGCCACGGCACGGGAGTACGCTCACGGGGCTCGGGTTCGACCCGGCCCGTCTCCAGCGCTCCGGGCCAGGCGTCGATCCCGCCGTCGAGCACCGCGGCCGGGGAACCGAGGGTGCGCAGCATCCACACCAGCCGCGCCGCGGTCGAGCCGCCGCTGTCGTCGTAGGCGACGACCGGTGTGCCGTCACCGATCCCCAGCGAGCCGAGGGAGGCGGCGAAGTCCGCGGGCTCGGGCAGCGGGTGGCGGCCGCCGGCCTCGGTCGCGGGGGCGGCGAGGTCGGTGTCGAGGTCGGCGAACACCGCGCCGGGCAGGTGTCCGGCCAGGTAGGCCGCGTAGCCGGACCGGCCGTCCAGATACCACCGGACGTCGGCCACGAGCACCTCGCCCCGGTGGTGCATCAGCCACTCGGGCGAGACGACGACGGGCAGGCCGGGCGTTTTCTCATCGGTTGGCATGGCAGCAAGCTACCCGCACGGCCCGCAGGTCAGACGGCCTCGTCCGGATCGCGGGATACGCGCGCGCGGCTGACGCGGCGCACCCACAGCAGGCCCAGCACGGGTAGCACGAGCGGGATGAACAGGTAGCCGCTGCCGAAACGCGACCACACGGTGTCGTCGGGGAACGCCGCCGGATCGAACACGCTGAACGCACCCACCACCAGCACGCCGACCAACTCCACCGCGCACGAGACCCCCGCCACCCGCAGCGACGTCCGGCCGCCGCGGATGAGGCCGACGGTCGCGACGATATAGACCACCCCGGCCAGCGCCGAGAGCACGTAAGCCAGCGGCGCCTCCTCGAAGCGCGTGAAGATCTGCACGGCCGCGCGCGAGGTCGCCCCGACGGCGAAGATCGCGTACACGGCGACGAGGACGCGGCCGGGGCCGCTGCGGCCCGCGGAGTCAGACACGAGAGGGGTCCCAGAGCTGTTCGAGGCGGACCATCATCACAGGCAGGATCAGGCAGGCGAACGCGATGACGGCCGGGCCCCACCGGCTGCGCTCGACGAAGCCCCACACGGCGCAGGCGGGCGGGATAAGCACGACCGTGGCCAGATAGCTGATGAAGATCAGGGTCTCGGCGGGGCGCTCGCCGCGGGCCATCAGCACACCGGAGACCACGGCCTGGGCGATCACCAGCAGCCACAGCACGGCCGCCGCGACAAGGTGGGGCACGACCATCGGCTGGTCGCGGAAGGTCGAGACCAGGCACCACCCGGCCAGGATCAGCGACGCGATCTGGATGGTGGTGGTCAGCGCTTCGACCACGAGTATTCTCCACCCCCGGATGATTGCGGTGCGGCCGGATTCGGCCCGCGCGCCGCTGGGCGCGCCGGTGCGGACCGGGCGCAGATGACTACGACAGACTGTAGTACCACCGCGCCGCAGGTCGGAAACCGGGTCCGCCCCCGCCCCGCCCGCCGGCGGCGCGACACTTCGGCCGCGCACGCGCGTTGCGGCGTGTGGCAGCCCTTTCGGGGGGCAGCGGCCAGCTGACGACAGGTGAGGAGACGGAGCGCGCCATGAAGTACGGAATCCTGATGTTCCCGACGCACGACGCCGTCGACCCCGCGACCCTCGCGCGCGAGGTCGAGGACCGCGGATTCGAGTCGCTGGTACTCCCCGAGCACAGCCACATCCCGGTCAGCCGCCGCTCGCCCTATCCCGGAGGCGGCGACCTGCCGCGCATGTACGTCCACACCTACGACCCGTTCGTGGCGCTGACCGCGGCCGCCTCGGCGACGTCGACGCTGCGCATCGGCACCGGTGTCTGTCTGGTGGTGCAGCGCGACCCCATCCACACCGCCAAGCAGGTGGCCAGCCTGGACTTCCTCTCCGGCGGCCGGTTCCTGTTCGGCGTGGGTGCGGGCTGGAACCGCGAGGAGATGGCCGACCACGGCACGGACCCGCGGACCCGGATGCAGCGGATGGCCGAGAGCGTCAAGGCCATGAAGGAGCTGTGGACGAAGGACGAGGCGGAGTTCCACGGCGATTTCATCGACTTCGAGAAGAGCTGGGCCTGGCCCAAGCCTGCGCAGAAGCCGCACCCGCCGGTGATCGTCGGCGGCAACGGTCCCACCGTCGAGGAGCGCGTCGTCGACTTCGGCGACGAGTGGATGCCGCAGGGGATCACTCTGGACAACGTCGGCGAGTTCGGCGACCGCGTGACCCGCCTGCAGCAGCTGGCCGCCGACGCCGGCCGGGACACCATCCCGGTCTCGCTGTACTACGCCGTACCCGACGAGGAGACCATCGACGCGTACGCGAAGGCGGGCGTGGGACGCGTCTTCTTCGGTGTGGACTCCGCGGGCCGCGACACCGTGCTGCCGCAGCTCGACCGGCTGGCCCAGCTGATCCGCTGAGGTGCGCACCCGGCCGCCGCGCTAGCGTCCGCCGTGCACGGGGGCGGGGGCGGGCGCGCCGCGAATACCGGAGGCCGGAGCGAGCCGCGGTTCAGGAGCGCTGCGGCGCTCCGCCCGAGTCCGGCGGGCCGGGTCGGCGGACGCCCGGGGCGCCGCGTCCGACACCTACTCCGCTCGGCGCGGAAGGCTATCTGTACTGGCCGGGTCCGTAAGCGCCCGGTCCCGGAGCAGCGGACTCCCCGTAGTGGCCGACGCCTGGACCGTCCGGCCCCCACGCCGGGCCTCCGGCGGCCCGCGGCTCCGCCGCACTCGGCTGGGCCGCACCGCGGCCGCCGAACGCGAGCGCGATCAGGAGCAGGATCAGCGCGCCGCAGAGACCGCCGACGATGACGCAGCTGAGGACCGTCGTCAGGGGACCTTCGAGGACCGGGATCGGCGCGAGCCAGAGCGCCGCTTCGTCCACGGTGAAGCCCAACCAGCTCAGGATCAGCAGCGCCCCCGCGGTGCGGATCAGTCCCCGCTTCGAGGAGGCGCGCCCGGCCAGGGATAGCGCGAGGATACCGACGATCAGCAGCGGTAGTTGGACCACCAACCGCGGCAGGGTGAAGACGAGAAAGTCCTGGGAGATCATTGCGCGGCTCCGTTTCGTCGGAAGGGCTCAGCCATCGGCCTGCGGCGCGCCGCCGGGTCGTTGCCTGGGGCCGCTCGGCCCGTACTGCCACGGGGGCGGGCCCTGCCACTCCTGCCCGTCCCCGGCGCCACCCGGCGGCGGAGCCGGTGCCGGAGGTGGCGCCGCACCCGAATTCGGACCCGAAGGGTGGGCGCCGGGGCCTTGAGGTCGAGCGCCGGGTCCCGCATGCGGTTGGGGAGCCGGACGCTGCGGATAGGCCCCGGGGTTGCCGGGATGGACCGGTCCGCCGTGGCCGGAGGGAACGCCGCCCCCGGCTGCGGGCGGCGGCGCCGACCATGCCGGATCGGGCTTCGGTGCGGGACCGGTGCGCACGCCTCGGATCAGGCCGAGGAGCAGCAGCAGGAACCCCGCGGCGAGTGCCAGGTCCAGGACACGCTGGCCCAGAACGACGGGCAACGGCGGGATGCGCCAGAACACCTCGAAATAGGACAGCAGGACGGTGCTCACATAGCCGACGCCGTAGACCAGGATGAGCACCAGGCCGAACGCCGGCAGCATGCGGCGTCCCGCCGGGGCCGGCACAAGCGCCATGAATCCCAGCAGCGGAAGTACCACGAAAGGCCCGTTCCACAGGATCAGTTGCACGAGTTCCACGGAATTCCCACTCTTCGCCGCGTATGAACGTCGGATCAACCTAGGACATCGCGCCGACTGGGACCAAAGTGAACGTCGGTGCGGCCGGATCCGGCCGCCTCCGAGCAGCGCCCGCGCCCGCCGCTCCGGGCAGGCGGCTCCCTCTTGGGTCGCGCAGTCGCCGCTCAGCGCTTCGCGTCCGCTCCCGCCCCGTAAACACGGCGGGGTACACCGGTCATCTGCACGCCCACCGCGGGGCGGCTACGAAACCGGTTCATTTGCGATACTCGCAGTCGGCGGACCGACCCGCACCCTGTGCCGCCGGCGCGACACGGACTCCGCTCCGCCCGAGCGGCGAAGCTCCCCAGATAGAGGAGGCGCAGACATGACAGAGCCGCGGCAGGCGGTGCGGTGGGACACGCCGCAGGTGTTGATGGCCGTTGCAGCGGTGTCGCTGATGGCGGTGGGCGCCGTCTTGTTCCTGCTGGGCGAACCGCAATCCGCATTCAGCGTGATGCTGGGAGCCTTCGTCCTGGGCCTGGCCCAGAACCGCAGGCGGCGCGCTCGGCACCAGCCGCGCTAGCCACCGCTCGGCGGACAGGACCGCGAGCATGCCAAGCGATCAGCCGCGGCGGTGCGCGGGGAATGCCCCGGGCGTGGCCCCGCGGACGCGCCGACCTGCCGAAGAGGACCGGACGCCGCCGGCTCCCGCGGTCGCACCTACTCCCACTCGATAGTGCCCGGAGGCTTGCTGGTCACGTCGAGGGTGACGCGGTTGACCTCGCGGACCTCGTTGGTGATCCGGTTGGAGATGGCGGCCAGCACGTCGTAGGGCAGCCGCGACCAGTCCGCCGTCATCGCGTCCTCGCTGCTGACCGGGCGCAGCACCACCGGGTGGCCGTAGGTGCGGCTGTCGCCCTGCACGCCCACCGAGCGGACGTCGGCCAGCAGCACCACCGGGCACTGCCAGATGTCGCGGTCCAGGCCCGCCCGCGAAAGCTCCTCGCGGGCGATGGCGTCGGCCTCGCGCAGCACGTCCAGGCGCTCGCGGGTGATGTCGCCGATGATGCGGATAGCCAGGCCCGGCCCGGGGAACGGCTGGCGCCACACCATCTCCTGGGGCAGGCCCAGTTCCTCGCCGACGCGGCGGACCTCGTCCTTGAACAGTTCGCGCAGCGGTTCGACCAGGGAGAACCGGAGATCTTCGGGAAGCCCGCCGACGTTGTGGTGGGACTTGATGTTGGCGGCGCCGGTTCCGCCGCCGGACTCCACCACGTCCGGGTAGAGCGTGCCCTGCACCAGGAACTCGACGTCGTCGCCCGCCTGGCCGCCCTCGGCGACGACCTCGCGGGCAGCCTGCTCGAAGACCCGGATGAACTCCCGGCCGACGATCTTGCGCTTCTCCTCGGGGTCGCCGACCCCCGCCAGCGCGTCGAGGAACCGGTCCTGGGCGTCGACCACCTTCAGCACGGCCCCGGTGGCGGCGACGAAGTCCTTCTCGACCTGCTCGGCCTCGCCCTTGCGCAGCAGCCCGTGGTCGACGAACACGCAGGTGAGGCGATCGCCGATGGCGCGCTGAACCAGAGCGCCGGCGACCGCGGAGTCGACGCCGCCGCTGAGCCCGCAGACGGCGCGCTTGCCGCCGACCTGGGCGCGGATGCGTTCGACCTGCTCGTCGACGATGTTGACCATGGTCCAGGTGGGACGGCAGCCGGCGCCGTTGTAGAGGAAGTGGCGCAGCACCGCCTGCCCGTGCTCGCTGTGCAGCACCTCGGGGTGGAACTGCACCCCGTACAGCCCGCGCCCGGGGTCCTCCATGGCGGCGACGGGCGTGCTCTCGGTACTCCCGGTGGTACGGAAACCGGGGGGTGCCGCCGCGACGGAGTCGCCGTGGGACATCCACACGGTCTGCACCGCGGGCAGGCCGTTGAAGAGCACGGTGTCGGTGCCGACGTCGATGCGGGTGCGGCCGAACTCGCTGCGGCCGGTCTCGGCGACCCGGCCGCCGAGGGACTGCACCATCGCCTGGTATCCGTAGCAGATGCCGAGGGTGGGCACGCCGGTCTCGAAGAGCTGCACGGGCGCCTGGGGCGCGCCGTCGGCGTAGACCGAAGCGGGGCCGCCGGAGAGGATGATGGCCTTGGGCTTCTTGGCGAGCATCTCCTCGACGGGCATGGTCGAGGGCACGATCTCGCTGTAGACATGGCACTCGCGCACCCGCCGCGCGATGAGCTGGGCGTATTGCGCGCCGTAGTCGACGACGAGGACGGTGTCGAACGAGCTTTCGCCGGCGTCGGCAGGGGACACGACAAGCCTTCCCGCAGGTAGAGGCGTGCAGCGCACGGGGATCGGACCGGTTCCAGTCTAGATCCTCGCCGCGGCCTCAGAACCCGGCCACCAGAACCGCGCGGTCGTCGGCGTGGTCGGTGGGCGCGGACCACGCCATGACCGTGGTGCACACGTCCTTGGGGCTGGGGGTCTCGAAGCCGGTCAGCAGCGCGGAGAGCCGACCGAGCCCGGCGTCCAGCGATTCGCGCCGCTGCTCGACGACGCCGTCGGTGTAGCAGACCAGCAGGTCGCCGGGGCGCACCGGCAGGTGTGCGGTGCGGTGCGATCCGCCCAGGGAGCAGCCCAGCGGCGGGTCCACGACCTCGTCCAGGCGTTCGCAGGAGCCGTCGGTGCGCAGCAGCATCGGCGGCACGTGTCCCGCGTTGGCGTAGACCAGCTCGTGGGCGCCGGGATCGTAGACCGCATAGCACATGGTGGCCATGTTCTCCGGCAGGTAGGTGTCGACGTAGGCGTCCAGCCGCGCGGCGACGCGGTCGGGGCTGCTGTCCTCCTCCAGCGCCGCGGCGCGCAGCACACTGCGCAGCTGCGACATGACGGTGGCCTCGGGCAGGCCGTGTCCGGCGACGTCGCCGATCACCAGGCCGATGCGCTCGGACGCGGGGACGGCGAAGACGTCGTACCAGTCGCCGCCGACCTCCGCGCCGTAGGCGGTGGGGATGTAATCCGCGGCGACATCCAGCGGCGCGCCCTCGACGCGATCGGGCAGCAGGCTGCGCTGGAGGCCGAGGGCGACCTCGTGCTCGCGTTCCATGCGGGCGCGCAGGTGGCGTTCGCGGTCGTCGGCGGCCGCCGTGCGGCGCAGGCGTTCGCGGTCGAACGTCGAGACGAGGCGGATCTGCACCGCGGGCTCACCGGCGTCGGCCCAGGCTGCGCGGCTGCCGAACCCGTGGCAGCGGCGGGGGCGGCCGTCGGGGTCGAGCAGGCCCAGCGCCCCGGCCAGCGGCTCACCGGATCGGGCCCACCGCCACAGGGTGTCGCCGACGTCTTCGGCGCTGTCGCAGGTGAGGCCGTAGAGGTTGGCGCCGGCGCCTGCGGCGGGGAACAGCCGCCGCATGGCCGCGTTGTGTCCGAGGATCTCGCCGGAGAGGCCGACCAGCAGCATCGGCTCGCTCACCGCCCTGGTGATCGAGCCGAACAGCTCGCCGGCTAGCACGGCTCACCGGGCGCCGTGCCTGTCGGCGCGGCGGGGCCGGTATCGGGGGGCGCTCCGCGCGGCGGGCCGACGCGGCCCGGCACCTCCTGCCGCCCGATCGCCTCCTCCGGTGGCGCGTCCGGATCGATCGGCGGTTGGCGCCTGCAGACATCGTCGCTGAGTCGGAAGTCGGCATCCGCTACTCGCATCGGTCCCTCCGTCGGCTCCGCGGGTACCGCCGCAGCAGGTTCGGGGAGCGGGGAGGCATGCGGCGGCCGCGTGAGGGGAACGTTACGCCGGGTCGGCTTCGGGCGCAGGAGTTTTCCACTTTTTTACGGTAGAGCGAACAGAGCATGGCGTTTCCCCGTCGTCCGGCGGCCGCACCTGGCCACCATCCGGGGTGATCGGGCAGGCCGGCGGCGGCGCCGGCAGCATCCGCGGACTCGGCCGGAAGGCGGGGGCGGTCGGGCCGAGGGCGCGGGGGGCCGCCCCGGCCCGCCCTGGCATCAGCGCATCCGGAGCCGTTTCATCAGCCGGGCGCTCGCGGTCATCACCGTGGAGAGGGTCTCGGCGTCCATGCCGGGCGTGCCGCCGAGGCCGACGTAGTGCTGGCTGGCGACCGTCTGGGACTCGGTGTAGCGCAGCAGACCCTCGTCGCCGTGCCGCCGGCCCAGTCCGGACCGCTTCATACCGCCCATCGGAGCGCCGTAGCTGGCCCACGCCGCGCCGTAGCCCTCGTTGATGTTGACGGTGCCCGCCTGGATGCGCTCGGCCAGCCGCCGCCCGCGAGCGACGTCGCGCGTCCACACGCTGGCGTTGAGGCCGTAGTCGGTGGCGTTGGCGGCCGCGACCGCCTCGTCCTCGTCGGAGTAGCGGTAGAGGGAGACGACGGGGCCGAACGTCTCGGCGGCGCAAGCGTCCATGGCGGGTGCGACGCCGGCCATCACGGTGGGCTCGTAGAACAGCGGGCCGATCTCCTCGCGGGCGCGGCCGCCGGTGAGGATCTCGGCGCCTTTGGCCCGCGCGTCGTCGACGTGGGCGGCCACGCGGTCGAACTGGCGGCGGTAGGTGAGCGAGCCCATGTCGGCGGAGTAGTCGAAGTGGGCGTTGAGCTCCATGCCGCGTACGGCCCCGGCGAAGCGTTCGGCGAACTCGTCGTAGACGGAGTCGTGCACGTAGAGCCGCTCGGTGGAGATGCACAGCTGGCCGGCGTTGCTGAAGCACGCGCGCTGCATGCCCTCCACCGTCCAGTCCAGGTCGGCGTCCGCGCACACGACGGCGGGGTTCTTGCCGCCCAGTTCGGCCGAGAAGCCGATCAGGCGGCTCGCCGCGCGCTGGGCGATCCGGGCACCGACGGGCGAGGAGCCGGTGAAGGACACGTAGTCGGCGTCGTCGATGAGCGCGTCGCCGATCTCCTCGGGAGTGCCCACCACGGGGATCCACAGGTCCTCGGGCAGGCCCGCCTCGATGGCCAGGTCGATGGCCCACAGAGCCGACAGTGCCGTCTGGGTATCGGGCTTGGCGACCACGGCGTTGCCGGCCAGCAGCGCCGGGACGGCGTCGGCCACAGGCAGCGCGAGCGGGTAGTTCCACGGGCTGATGACGCTGACGGCGCCTTTGGGCAGGCGGTGGTGGCGGGTGCGGGTCGCGCCGGGCACCGCGCCGGCGGCGCGCCGCGGACGCAGCAGGTGGGGTGCGCGCCGGGCGTAGTACAGGGTGCCGCCCGCGGCGTCGTAGACCTCCTCGAAGGCGTGGCGGCGGGCCTTGCCGGTTTCCCACTGGATGATGTCGAGGATCTCGCGCTGGCGGTCCAGCACCAGGTCGTGGAACCGCAGGAACGGCTCGGCGCGCTCGCGGGGGGACAGCGCGGCCCAGGACCGCTGAGCGGCGCGGGCACGCTCGAACGCGGCGGCCACGTCGTCGGCCGAGGACTCCGGGAGCTCGGCGAGAGGGGCGCCGGTGAAGGGGGCGGTGGTGGTGGTCGTGCGCCCGGAGTCGGCGGCCAGCCTGCGAACGAGGCGGGGGGAGGCGTCCGGCAGCTCCGCCCGAGGCACGGGATCGCCGGGGACGCTCGTAGCGGTGTCCATGCGGGGAGGGTAATCCACGTCACTCGAATTGGCTACCCGCCGGTAACCACGCCTGCACGGGTTATCGCGCCTTGCGCCGGGGAGGATTCCACGGGCGGGCCCTGGACGGGCAGAGGTGGAGCAGCGTTGGATCGCACCGAGCGAGAAGCCGTTCCGGGGCGTCCGGTCTTCGTCCCCGCCCCCCTGGTTGGAGGTTGCGATGTCGCAAGCCGCGAACACCACCGTCGCCATCGCGGGCGGCGGCCCCGCGGGGATCATGCTCGGTCTGCTGCTGGCGCGGGCCGGTGTGGACGTCACCGTGCTGGAGAAGCACAGCGACTTCCTGCGCGACTTCCGCGGAGACACGGTGCACCCTTCCACCCTCCAGGTGCTCGACGAGCTCGGGCTCGCCGAGGAGCTGGAGAAGCGGCCCCACCGCAAGGTCACCAGCCTGTCCATCGCGCGGGGCGACCGGCCGATCGTGCAGGCCGACCTGCACAGACTGCCGGTGAAGTACCCGCACATCGCGATGATGCCGCAGTGGGATTTCCTGGACATGCTCGCCGACCACGCCCGCACCTATACCGGATTCCGGCTGCTCACCGACAGCGAGGCCACCGGCATCGTCGAGGAGGGCGGCGCGGTCCGCGGGCTGAGGTACCGGTCGCGTCCGCCGCAAGGCGAAGGGGCCGATGCTCCCGCCGAAGGTGGCGCCGGCGACGGCGAGGAGCATGAACTGCGGGCCGTGCTGAGCGTCGCCGCCGACGGCCGCGACTCCGCACTGCGCGACGCCGCGGGCATGGTGCCTACCGAGCTGGGCGCGCCGATGGACGTACTGTGGCTGCGGATTCCCCGCCGCTCCGGGGAGAAGAGCGGGCTGAACGGCGCCCTCGGTGAAGGCGCCATGGCGGTGGCGATCGACCGCGGCGACTATTGGCAGGTCGCCTACGTGATCCCCAAGGGCGGCTACGACGCGGTGCGCGCCGAGCCGATCGAGAGCCTCCAGGACAGGCTGCTGGCGGTGCTGCCGTTCCTCGGGGAAGACGTGCGCGCCGTCGACGACTGGTCGAAGGTGGCCTTCCTCAACGTCGCTTCCGACCGACTCGCCTCCTGGTACCGGCCGGGGCTGCTGGCCATCGGCGACGCGGCGCACGCCATGACGCCGATCGGCGGCGTAGGCATCAACCTGGCCGTGCAGGACGCCGTTGCGACGGCGAACCTGCTGTCGCGACAACTGCTGGAGGCGCAGAGCGACGCCGACCGGTTCGCCAAGACGCTCAACCCCGAACTCCTGGCCCGGGTCCAGCGCCGCCGGCAACTGCCCACGGTCGGCACCCAGGCGGTGCAACAGCTGCTGCAGCGCCAGATCATCAGCCGCGTGCTTGCGGACGACCTCGACGAGGGCCGACTGCCGCTGCCGCTGCGGGCGGTGGCCGGCACGAGCGCATGGTCCTACCTGGTCGCCCGCGTGATGATGGTCGGCCTGCGGCCCGAACACGTGCACAGCCCCGCGGTGGCGACCCCCGCGGCACGGCCGGGGGAGTCCTGAGGCGCGGAGTCTTGACATGCGGAGTCCTGAGCCGCGGCGGGTGGCCTGCAGCAGAAGCGGCTGCAGTGATCGTGGGGTCTTCGACGGGGCGGTGGTGGGTCGGAGCCGCGGTCGACGGGTCGGATGCTCGCCGGTGGCGGTGCCGGCGGTGGCGGTGCCGGCGGGGGCGGGTCGGGTCTGCTGGGCGGTCTTGCTGGTCGGCCGGGCGGCGGGTGGGCTTGCCTGGAAAGCGGCGGCGAGGGCCGCGGATGGCCGGGCCTGCGGTCGGCGGTTCGGGTGCTCGCCGGTGGCGGCGGCCAGCGGGGGCCGCCCCCCGGGGGTGGGTATTCATCACAACACCTCCGCGCGGAGCCGGTGTTGCACTCACCCCCTGAACCCGCGTCCCTGCAGACAGACGCGGCGCGGCTTGGCCCGTCTATCGCGAACTTATGGTCGCAGGAAAGCGTATTCCGCGGCCATAAGTTCGCGATAGACGCCGGGTGAACCGGCATACCGGACATACCGGCGCCGGTTGGCCGACGTGGTACCGCCGTGTTGTGGCCGGACCCGCACCGGGCGGAGGCCGCGCGGCGGGGTGCGGTCGCGGGCGCCCGCACGGCCCCGGTGGTGCGCCGGATCGGGGGCCGAGGTGGCGACGACACGTCGCTCGTGGCGCCCGAGCGCGGCCTCCGGGTGCCCCACCCCCGATGGGGTGGACTTTTGGGGGTCTATGCCCGTTTTGCGGGTGGCCTCGGCGGGCGCGGTGGCGACGAGGTGCACGAAAAGTCGACGTCAGGGGCGTTCTTTGTGCCATTCGGCGCGCCTCGTGCGCCCTCGCCGCCGCAGCGCGGCTGCGAGCCCACCGGGAACTCGGGCATCAGTGGGCAAAACACCCCCCGTTGTTTCGTATCGCGGAGTGACAATGTGAGGACAGCACCTCGGGGCGACACCGAGGCGGATGCCGCCGCACGTATGTGCATCTCGTGGCCCCGACCCGGCTGCCCGACCGCCGCCCCGCCCACCGCAGGCCCGGCCCCGCCGTCGTCGCCGCCCCGCCGCACGCCCAACCGGCGAGCACCCGGCCCGTCAACCGCAGGCCCGGCCATCCGCCGACCTCGGCGCCGCTTTTCAGCCAAGACCACCCGCCACCCGGCAGACCGACAAGGCCGCCCAGCAGACCCGAGCCGCCCCGTCGGCTGCCGCCACCGGCGGGCACCCGGCCCGTTGGGCGCGGGCCAAGCCATCCGCCGACCTCGGCGCCGCTTTTCAGCCAAGACCACCCGCCACCCGGCAGACCGACAAGGCCGCCCAGCGGACCCGAGCCGCCGATCCGCCAGGCGCGCCACCGGCGGGCACCCGGCCCGTCAACCGCAGGCCCGGCCATCCGCCGACCTCGGCGTCGCTTTTCAGCCAAGACCACCCGCCACCCGGCAGACCGACAAGGCCGCCCAGCAGACCCGAGCCGCCCCGCCGCACGCCCAACCGGCGAGCACCCGACCCGTCAACCGCAGGCCCGGCCCCCCGTCGTCCTCGCCGCCGCCTCTCCTCCAGGCGGCCGCCGCCCGCCCGGTGCCAAGACCGCACAGCGGACCGGAGGCGCGGCGATGGCCGCCTATCGCACCTCACTCCCGGACGTCGGAGCCGCTGCGTTCGCGGCGGCGGTCCCGCGATGCCGACGCCGCTCGGGCGAGACCGGCGACGCCCAGTCCCACCGCCAGCACCGGCACGACCCACATCGCCTCGAACCCCCAGCGCGACGGTCCGGCGACGATGAAGGCCGTCCCCAGCCCGATGAAGAGCAGCCCGGCGATCAGCGATCCCCAGTCGGTCCTACGACGACGCACGTCGCACCTCCATATCGCCGATTCGGGAGACCATGTCGACGACGAACGTCGGCGGCTCCGCCGGTGCGGCCTCCCCGTCGGGGCCGGCGGCACCTGCGCTGCCGCGGTCGGAGGGGGCCCCGTCCGCGCCGCGATGCGGCTCCCGGGCCGGGGTTGCCGGCTCCAGCGTCTTCCGCATGTCGAGCGGGGTACCTACTCGCACGGAGTCGCCGACGCGGATCTCGCCCAGCGACGCCCGGCCGCGGACGTCGGTGCGCGCGGTGTCGGGCACCACCACGGTCAGTTCGCCGAAGCGCACTTCGGCGTCGACCCGGATGCGCTGCCCCGACTCCAGCGGCACGCGCGTCAGGTCCAGCAGCGCCACGCCGCCGGTCAATCGGTAAGGGCGTTCGGCGGCGGCGACGGTGGTCGGCCGCCACTCGATCGACGCGAAGCGCAGGTTCGGCAGGTCGACGGCGACCGAACCCACCAGCAGCACGGTCGCCACGGTCCCGGCGGTGATCAGGCCGCGCGGATCGCCCACCCAGGTTCCGGCCACGGCGACCAACCCGATGATCACGACGACACTCCCGAGGAACACCGGACCCGTCTGCGGCCCGAACAGGGCGTTCCCGAACGGTGCCGAGGTCGCGCCGAGCGTGACCACGACCGCGGCCGCGATAAGCCACGCCGCCACGTTGAGCAGTAACACACCCCGTCGCGCCCGCCGGTCTTGTCTGCGCTGCCGGCGGCGTTCACGCGCCGAGCCCGCCTGCTCGCGCCGGGTGGCGCCCACCCCCGGGGGACGCGGGCAGGCCGACGGCGGGTACCCCTGCAACCCGTCGCCCCCGGTGTCGTCACCCTCGCCGCCGTCCGCGGATTCCGGCGGCCCTTCGCCGCCGGGCCCGTGCTCCTGTCCGGCGTGCCCGGTGCCGTCCGGGCTCCCGCCCCGGTCGGCCGTGTTGGTGTCGGTGCTCGTTTCTGCGGCCTCACCGGCGCCGCCGCGCTCGCCGTCGGACACGACCGCCAGGTCCACCGGACCTCTGGGCGCCTGCGCCCACGGCTGGGCGGGATTGAAGTAGGCGGGCTTGGGCTCGGGCGGCGGTGTGGTCGGCGGCGGCTCGCCCGTCTTCAACAGCCCCGGCAGCTCCCGGTACGTCCGGCGCAGGTCGACGCCCCGGTTGTGCGCCACCAGCGCTCCCAGGATCAACGGGGTCGCCAGGACCAGCGTCCCCCAGCTCACACCGCCGATCAGGCTCAGCGCGGCCGAGACGCCTACCCCCAGGCCCAGCAGCGCCGGCACCGCCCGGTCGTCGATGCGCCGGTTCAGCAGCTGCTCGAACATCGCCGGACCACGGCTCGCGTCGCGCATGGCCATCCACGCGCCCACGTACAGCAGCACACCGGTGAACCCCGCCAGACCGGTGATCGCGAAGCCCATGCGCCACACGATCGGATCGATCCGGGTGTAGGCGCCCAGCCCGGCGCACACCCCCGTGATCAGCCCGCGCTCGTTGTCGCGCACCAGCTCCTCGCGCGCCGGCCCGTCGGCGGGCTGCGGCCCCGCCGCCGCCGTCCCCGGCGGCGGGGCCGCCTCCGGCACCTGCGCAGCACCGTCGGCCGCCGCGGCGGCCGACGCCTCATCGGGCTCGCGCGCCGCGCCGTCCTGCGGATTCCGGCTGTCGTTCACCGTGGCCGTTCCGCAGTCGGCCGCCAGTTCCGTCGCATGCTTCCATCCTGCCCCGCCACGTGCGTAGACGCCCATCCGGAACTACCCTGACGCCACCCTGAGCCCCCCGGCCGCGAGTCCCCGGGCGGGTCCCTGATGCCCTGTCGCCACCCGCAGGGGCATCCTGGATGGCACGGGCGCGCAACGGCCGCCCCGCAGCGCGCGGGGCGGCCGCCCGCCCTTCGCCTCGTCCGCGCGCCCGCCCGGGGCGTAGCGGGGAAGTCGGACCCGAAAGGCACAGACACGGTGACCGAAACGGCGAGCCGCCGGCCCCCGGACCCGCGGCTGGTGCGCCCGCGCGACGGACGCCTGATCGCGGGCGTCGGCGCGGGCCTCGCCCGGCACCTGGGCATCGACGCCGTCGTCACGCGACTGGCCCTGATGGCGCTGTCCTTCGGCGGCATCGGCATCGCCGTCTACATCGTCCTCGTACTGTTCGTGCCCGTCGACGACGTCGATGAGACCGCCGAGGACACGGCGCCCGGCGCGCAGGGCCGCGCGGAGCCCCAGCACGAGACCGGGCGCGGCATGGCCGAACGCAAGGGCCGCGACATCAGCCAACTGCTGGCCTACTGCGCCCTCGGCGGCGGCCTGGGCATGCTCGCACTGCTCTTCGGCGGCTGGTTCGAGCCGGTGCTGTGGTTCATCATCTTCGGCGCCCTCGGCGCGACGATCCTCTGGCAGCAGGCCAACCCGGCGCTGCGCGAGGAGTGGATGTCCACCTCCGTCCTCGCCCAGACCGGCAAGTCGTGGGCGCGCACCGGCGCCGGGGTGCTGCTCGTCGTCATCGGCGCCATCGGCTTCCTCGTCTTCCAGCAGGAACTCAGCCAAGCCCGCGCCGGCCTGACCTTCGCCGCCACGATCATCGTCGGGATGTGCGTCATCGCCGCGCCGTGGATCGTCGGCCTGGTGCGCGAGCGCGACCGGGAGCGCCGCGAGCGCATCCGCAGCCAAGAGCGTGCCGAACTGGCTGCGCACATCCACGACTCCGTCCTGCACACGCTGACCCTCATCCAGCGCCGCGCCGACGACGCGCGCGAGGTCCAGCGGCTCGCGCGGGTGCAGGAACGCGCCTTGCGCGGCTGGCTCTACCAGCGCCCGGCCGACGCCGAGACCACCGTCAAACCCGCCCTGGAGCGGGTGGCGGCCGAGGTCGAAGAGGCTCACGGCGTGCCGATCGAGGTGGTCTGCGTGGGCGACTGCCCCATCGACGACGGCGTCCACGCCGAACTGCGCGCCGCCCGCGAAGCCATGGTCAACGCCTCCAAGTACGCCGGAAGCGACTCCATCTCGGTCTTCGGCGAGGTCGACCCGGAGGAGGTGCTCGTCTTCGTCCGCGACCGCGGGGCGGGCTTCGACCTGGACGCCGTCCCCGAGGACCGCATGGGCGTGCGCGGCTCCATCCTGGGCCGCATGGACCGCCACGGCGGCAGCGCCCGCATCCGCACCGCCCCGGGCGAGGGCACCGAGGTGCAGCTGCGCATGCCGCGGGAGCAGGAGTCAGCGGACTGAGACGAGCCCGCGGGCGCGACGTGGCCGGAGTCGGGCAGACCCCTGCTGCTACCGGGGCGCCGTGGGTACAGTCCATGGTGTGGCAGACGAGAACAGCACCTTCGCCGACGGCGCCGTCGCGCCCCGCGTCGTGATCGTGGACGACCACCGCCTCTTCCGCAGCGGTGTGCGCGGCGAACTGGGCGACGCCGTCGACGTCATCGGCGAGGCGGGCGACGTCGACGGCGCGGTCGAGGTCATCGCAGAGAAGCAGCCCGACCTGGTCCTGCTCGACGTGCACCTGCCCGGCGGGGGCGGCAGCGAGGTCCTGCGCCGGGTCCTGTCCCGGTACCCCGAGATCCGCTTCCTCGCGCTGTCGGTCTCCGACGCCGCCGAGGACGTCATCGGGGTCGTGCGCGGCGGCGCCCGCGGCTACGTCACCAAGACCATCTCCGGGCGCGAACTCGCCGACGCCATCATCCGCGTGGCCGACGGGGACGCCGTCTTCTCCCCGCGCCTCGCCGGATTCGTGCTCGACGCGTTCTCCGCCACCGACGCCCCGCCCATGGACCCCGAGCTCGACCGCCTCACCCAGCGCGAACGCGAGGTGCTGCGGCTCATCGCCCGCGGCTACGCCTACAAGGAGGCCGCCAAGGAGCTGTTCATCTCGGTCAAGACCGTCGAGACCCACGTCTCCTCGGTCCTGCGCAAGCTCCAGCTCTCCAACCGCCACGAGCTCAGCAGGTGGGCCACCGCGCGCAAGCTCGTCTGAGGCCGTTCCCGAGCGCGCCGCCGCGGCGGCGCGTCCCGACGGGCGGTGCCCGGCGCGTCAGCGCAGCGCGTCGGCCATCCGCTTGAAGAACGCCTCGCCGTCGACGTCGCGCACCAGGGTCACCGGGGGGCGGAGGTCGGCGGTGTCGCGATTGGGCCGCAGGTCGGCGATGGTCTGCCCGCGCGTGTGCGCCCCCTGCAGCTCCACCCGCACCGGCACCTCCTCGGTCGCGGTCGCCAGCTCGGGGGTGAGCAGGACCGCCGCCGCCAGCGGGTCGTGCATCGCGCACTGGCGGACCCCGAACACCCGCGTGTACCAGTCCGTGTAGAAGCGCAGGAATTCCGCGGTCGTCTCCGCTCGGCGGCCCCCGATGCCCGCCAGCCCGTCCAGCCACGTATCGGTGGCGACGGTGCGCATCGTGACGTCGAGCGCTACCAGTGTGGCGTCGAACCCGGCCCCCAGAACCGCTTCGGCGGCCTCGGGATCGGCGGCCACGTTGGCCTCCGCCCAGGGTGTGATGTTGCCCGGCGCCCGCACCGCGCCGCCCATGATCACCACGCGCCCCAGCAGATCGGGCAGCTCCGGCTCGATACTCAGCGCCAGCGCCAGGTTGGTCAGCGGACCCAGCGCGAGGACGTCGATCTCCCCCGGGGTCGAGCGGGCGCCGCGGACCAGCAGCTCCGCCGCCGAGTGGTCCGTCGGCGCGGCCGCGGGCTCGGGCAGCTCCACCTCGCCCAGCCCGTTCTCGCCGTGCACGGCCTTGGCGGACCGTGCCGGCTGGGCCAGCCCGCGACCGGCGCCGCGCGCCACCGGAACCTCCGGCCGCCCGTAGAGTTCGAGCAGCCGCAACGCGTTGCCCGTGGTCGTCGCCGCGTCGTTGTTGCCGAAGACCGAGCCGACGCCGACCAGCTCTACCTCGGGCCTGGCCGTCAGGTAGGCCAGTGCCAACGCGTCGTCGATGCCCGGATCGCAGTCGACGTAGATACGCACCCGTGAATCCCCTCTGCTGCATGTGCTGCGTGTTCGGCCGCTCCGGGAAGCATCGGATCCGCACCCGGGACCCGGAGGTACCGCGGCAAGCCTAGACAAGCCCGGCGACGGTTCGGGGCGTGCGGGCGGCCGGATCGCGGCCGCGGGTGGGCCGTCCGCCGGCGGTCACGCCGCGGAACGCTCGGCCGCGGGCCGGCGCCCGGCGCCGACGGTCGCCTCGCCGCGGACGCGTGCCAGGACGCGCTCCGCACCCTTCGCGCCCAGCAGCCGGTCGGCGACGACCAGCACCGCACCCAGCAGCGAAAACGCGGCTCCGTAGATCAGCACGCTGCGCAGCAGGCCCGCGTAGCCGAGGAGGGATACGTCGACGAAGAAGTAGGGGTAAGCGGTTTGCTGGAACAGCGCCCCGCGCACCGTCGTGAAGACCGCGTAGGCGAGGGGATAGGCCAGCCACACCACCGCGTAGTGCGGGCGCATCCGCCGGTGCCGGTCGAACAGTACGAAGTCGGCGGCGGCCATGATCGGCGCCACCGCGTGCAGCAGGTCGCTGGAGTCCACATACCACCAGGGCACGTCCACGAACTGCCCCGCATTGGCCGCCGGAGCCTGCGTCGGGGCGTCGGCCAGCACGAAGTTGAAGACCAGTCCGGTGATCAGGATGTAGAGCGTGATCGCGCCCTTGAGCCAGGCCGGCAGGCCCCCGCGGCCGCGCCACGCCGACCACGCCGCGAAGGCGAAGCACACCGCAAGCACGCTGTTGCTCTGGATCGTGAAGTACACGAAGGGGCGCAGCGACTCCGCCCGCCCCAGCTCCATCGCGATCCCGGTCACGGCCACCAGCGCCACGGCGGCGCGGTAGAGGCCGATGGTCAGCGGCATCGGCACGCCCCCTTCCCCCGGCGAACGACGCTACCGGCTGCGCACGGCGGAGCCGGCCCTGCCCGGGGCCGCGGTGCACGGCGGTTGGTGGGCCGGAAGGGATGACCCGGCCCACCCGCCGCCCCCCGTAACCTGGGGAACGTGTCGTCCTCCCAAGAGCTTCTCGAAGGTCTGAACGCGCCGCAGCGCGAAGCCGTCACGCACGCCGGCAGCCCGCTGCTGATCGTCGCGGGCGCGGGCTCCGGCAAGACGCGGGTCCTCACCCACCGCATCGCCTACCTCCTCGCCGAACGCGGCGTCCGCCCCGGCGAGGTACTCGCGATCACGTTCACCAACAAGGCCGCGGCCGAAATGAAGGAGCGCATCCAAGCGCTGCTCGGCGGCCGCATCGCCGGCGCGATGTGGGTGATGACCTTCCACTCCGCGTGCGTGCGCATCCTGCGTCGCGAGGCCGGCCGGCTGGGCTACCCGACCGGGTTCACCATCTACGACGCCGCCGACTCGCGGCGGCTGATGCAGCTGGTGTGCAAGGAGCTGGACCTCGACCCGAAGCGGTTCCCGCCCAAGTCCTTCTCCACGCAGGTGTCCAATCTCAAGAACGAGCTGGTCGACTACGACACCTTCGCCGAGCAGGCGCAGAGCGAGCAGGAGAAGAAGCTCGCCGAGGCGTACGCGCTCTACCAGCAGCGGCTGCACGAAGCCGGCGCCATGGACTTCGACGACCTGATCATGATCACGGTCAACCTGCTGCAGATGTTTCCCGACATCGCCGAGCACTACCGGCGGCGCTTCCGGCACGTGCTCGTCGACGAGTACCAGGACACCAACCACGCCCAGTACGAGCTGGTGCGGCTGCTGGTGGGCGAGGACCGGCCCGACGCCGCGGTCCCTGCCTCGGAGCTGTGCGTGGTGGGCGACGCCGACCAGTCCATCTACGCGTTCCGCGGCGCCACCATCCGCAACATCCTGGAGTTCGAGCGCGACTACCCGCAGGCGCGCACCATCCTGCTGGAGCAGAACTACCGCTCCACGCAGACCATCCTCACCGCCGCGAACGCCGTCATCGAACGCAACCCCGACCGCCCGGCCAAGAACCTGTGGTCGGAGCAGGCGGTCGGGCCCGCACTGGTGGGCTACGTCGCAGACAACGAGCACGACGAGGCGGCGTTCGTCGTCCAGGAGATCGACAAGCTGACCGACGAGGGGGCGTGCTCTCCGGGCGAGGTCGCGGTGTTCTACCGCACCAACGCCCAGTCCCGCGTCTTCGAGGACGTGTTCATCCGGACCGGGCTGCCCTACAAGATCGTCGGTGGGGTGCGGTTCTACGAGCGCAAGGAGATCCGCGACATCCTGGCCTACCTGCGGGTGCTGGCCAACCCCGAGGACACCGTCAGCCTGCGCCGGATCCTGAACGTGCCCAAGCGCGGCATCGGCGACCGCGCGGAGGAGACGGTCGAGCTGTTCGCGGCGCGCGAGCGGACCTCCTTCGCGCGTGCGCTGCGCCGCGCCGACGAGATCGACGGGATGGCCAAGCGCTCGCTGAACGCGGTCAAGGACTTCGTCGCGCTGCTGGATGAGCTGGCGGAGGTCGCGGAGGAGGGATCTCCCTCGGAGGTGGTCGAGGCGGTGCTGGAGCGCACCGGCTACCTGTCCGAACTGGCCAACTCCAAGGACCTGCAGGACGAGAGCCGGGTGGAGAACCTGGAGGAGTTCGTCGAGGTCGCCCGCGAGTTCGAAAACAGTTTCACCGGACCGCTGAACGCACCGGAGCCGGGAGAAGGGCTCGAATCGGGCGCGGAGGCGGCTGGGGAGGCGGCGGCCGCGGATGGTGCGGCCGAGCCGGCCGGAGACGCCGGCGGCACCGCCGAGTCGGCGACGGAGCGGGGACCGGGGCCGGACGCGCCCGAACCGACGCTGGTCGACTTTCTTGAGCAGGTGTCGCTGGTGGCCGACACCGACCAGATCCCCGACGCCGACGAGTCCGGGGGCGTCGTCACGCTGATGACCCTGCACGCCGCCAAGGGATTGGAGTTCCCGGTCGTGTTCCTGACGGGCATGGAGGACGGCGTGTTCCCGCACATGCGCACGCTCGGTGAGAAGGCCGAGTTGGAGGAGGAGCGCCGGCTCGCCTACGTCGGAATCACCCGCGCTCAGTCGCGGTTGTATCTCAGCAGGTCCGCGGTGCGTAGCGCGTGGGGCGCCCCCTCGTTCAACCCGCCGTCGCGGTTCCTCGACGAGGTACCGGCCGACCTGGTCGACTGGCGTCGCGCGCAGTCGACGGTGGCGGCCGCGAGCCCGTCCCGAGCGAGGAGCGCTTCGGGCCCGCGCAAGGCCAAGAGCGAGGTGCCCTCGCTCAACCCGGGGGACAAGGTCAACCACGACTCCTTCGGCATGGGCACGGTGCTGCTGGTCGACGGCGCCGGCGACAAGACCAAGGCGCGCATCGATTTCGGCGCCGACATCGGGGAGAAGGACTTCCTGGTGAAGTTCGCACCGATCGAGCGGCTCTGATCGCCGGGTCGGGCTGTGCAGTACCGACCGCCCGCGTGACCGTATCGGGACTGACGGAGTCCGGCGGTGTGTGCCGAGCACGGCGCGGGAGTGTGTAGGATGGAAACACCGACGAAACGAACGCAGGCGAGAGTCTGCGGGCGGGTCGGCGCCCCCGTCTACACGGCAGTCGTCACGAGCACTCGTGACGGACCGGTAGGGTGGAGGTACTCCGCAAGACCGGATCCGTCGGATGACGACGGAAAGGCGGCGCGGAGGGAAATACGCGGAGTTCGCCCCGAATCGGAATTCTTGCTAGAGTCTGAATCGAGGCCGCTACTTCGCGGCGAAAAAAGCAAACGTGATAGCCGCGGACTTCGGTCTGAACGGTTTTCGCGGGGAGATGCCGTCTCTTGGGAAGAGCCTGTGCGGGTCCGCTGGTTGCGGGTCGGGGCTTGTGCCGGATGAGCGGTTGTTTCTTGAGAACTCAACAGCGCGTGTTTGTTTTTATGTGCCATGTTTGTTTTGGCCCCGTGGAGCCGGCCTGCCTGTGCGGTGGGTGGCGGTTCCGGGGTTCCTTTGATGGGCCCGGGGTTCCCATCCCGTGTTCGGGGTGGTTTTCCGGGTCGTGTCAGGGTTCGAACCTTTGATGGAGAGTTTGATCCTGGCTCAGGACGAACGCTGGCGGCGTGCTTAACACATGCAAGTCGAGCGGTAAGGCCCTTCGGGGTACACGAGCGGCGAACGGGTGAGTAACACGTGAGCAACCTGCCCCCGACTCGGGGATAAGCCGGGGAAACCCGGTCTAATACCCGATAGGACGCCTCATCGCATGGTGGGGTGTGGAAAGGTGTTTTCCGGTCGGGGAGGGGCTCGCGGCCTATCAGCTTGTTGGTGGGGTGATGGCCTACCAAGGCGATTACGGGTAGCCGGCCTGAGAGGGCGACCGGCCACACTGGGACTGAGACACGGCCCAGACTCCTGCGGGAGGCAGCAGTGGGGAATCTTGCGCAATGGGCGGAAGCCTGACGCAGCGACGCCGCGTGGGGGATGACGGCCTTCGGGTTGTAAACCTCTTTTACCACCGACGCAGGCTCCGGTTTCTGCCGGGGTTGACGGTAGGTGGGGAATAAGGACCGGCCAACTACGTGCCAGCAGCCGCGGTAATACGTAGGGTCCGAGCGTTGTCCGGAATTATTGGGCGTAAAGAGCTCGTAGGTGGTGTGTCGCGTCTGCTGTGTAAGTCCGGGGCTCAACTCCGGTTTTGCAGTGGATACGGGCATGCTCGAGGTAGGTAGGGGAGACTGGAATTCCTGGTGTAGCGGTGAAATGCGCAGATATCAGGAGGAACACCGGTGGCGAAGGCGGGTCTCTGGGCCTTACCTGACGCTGAGGAGCGAAAGCGTGGGGAGCGAACAGGATTAGATACCCTGGTAGTCCACGCTGTAAACGTTGGGCGCTAGGTGTGGGGACTTTCCACGGTTTCCGTGCCGTAGCTAACGCATTAAGCGCCCCGCCTGGGGAGTACGGCCGCAAGGCTAAAACTCAAAGGAATTGACGGGGGCCCGCACAAGCGGCGGAGCATGTTGCTTAATTCGACGCAACGCGAAGAACCTTACCAAGGTTTGACATCGCCGGTAATCCATCGGAGACGGTGGGTCCTTTTTGGGATCGGTGACAGGTGGTGCATGGCTGTCGTCAGCTCGTGTCGTGAGATGTTGGGTTAAGTCCCGCAACGAGCGCAACCCTTGTTCCATGTTGCCAGCACGTGGTGGTGGGGACTCATGGGAGACTGCCGGGGTCAACTCGGAGGAAGGTGGGGATGACGTCAAGTCATCATGCCCCTTATGTCTTGGGCTGCAAACATGCTACAATGGCCGGTACAGTGGGCGTGCGATGCCGTGAGGTGGAGCGAATCCCTAAAAGCCGGTCTCAGTTCGGATCGGGGTCTGCAACTCGACCCCGTGAAGGTGGAGTCGCTAGTAATCGCGGATCAGCAATGCCGCGGTGAATACGTTCCCGGGCCTTGTACACACCGCCCGTCACGTCATGAAAGTCGGCAACACCCGAAACTTGCGGCCTAACCCCTCTGGGGAGGGAGTGAGTGAAGGTGGGGCTGGCGATTGGGACGAAGTCGTAACAAGGTAGCCGTACCGGAAGGTGCGGCTGGATCACCTCCTTTCTAAGGAGTCTTGGTAAGCCGGTCTGTTTGTCGTGTGGCCGGCGGACTCGAAAAGTGGACCCGGCACGGTGCCGGTTCGTCTCGTCGGCGATCGCTGTGTGCGGTCGCGTGGTCGAGGGGGCCGGGTGTCGGGGTGGTGCATGGAGTGGACACGCGCTGTTGGGTGTCTGAGGGAGCAGCCGCACTGGTTGTTCTCCCCCGGGCCACCCCGGTGAAGACCCCGGGTTGCGCGGCGGCTGGTGCTGCTGCGCGCGGGGGCGCGCCTCGGGGGTCGGGATCGTCTGCGTTGAGCGGGCGGTTCGGATCCTTGGTCGCGTGCTCGTGGGGTTGTGGCTGGGTGTGTGGCGGGTGTTTTGATTTGTGGATAGTGTGCGCGAGCATCTTGTATCTGTGGTGGCCAAGTATGAGTGGCATACGGTGGATGCCTTGGCACCAGGCGCCGATGAAGGACGTGGGAGGCCGCGATAGGCCGCGGGGAGCTGTCAACCGAGCTGTGATCCGCGGGTGTCCGAATGGGGGAACCCAGCCCGAGTCGTGTCGGGTTGCCGCCGTCTGAATGTATAGGGCGGTTGGTGGTGACGCGGGGAAGTGAAACATCTCAGTACCCGCAGGAAGAGAAGACAACAGTGATTCCCCTAGTAGTGGTGAGCGAACGGGGATGGTGGCTAAACCGCGTGCGTGCCAGAGACGGCAGTCGTTGCGTGCGTGGGGTTGTGGGATGTGTCTGTCTCGGGTCTGCCGGCCCGGGGTGCGCGTGTGTTTCGCTAGCCGAAGCCGTTGGGATGCGGTACCGGAGCGGGTGAGAGTCCCGTAGGTGAAGGTGGAGCACGGCGCATGGGGCATACTCCCGAGTAGCGCGGAGCCCGAGGAATTCCGTGTGAATCCGGCAGGACCACCTGTCAAGCCTGAATACGTCCTGGTGACCGATAGTGGACGAGTACCGTGAGGGAAAGGTGAAAAGTGCCCCGGTGAGGGGTTGTGAAAGAGTACCTGAAACCGTGTGCTGTCAAGCCGTCAGAGCTTCACTTGGGTGTGGGGTGATGGCGTGCCTTTTGAAGAATGAGCCTGCGAGTCGTGGTGTGTGGCGAGGTTAACCCGGGTGGGGTAGCCGTAGCGAAAGCGAGTCTGAAGAGGGCGCATGAGTCGCATGCTGTGGACCCGAAGCGGGGTGATCTACCCATGGCCAGGGTGAAGCGGAGGTAAGACTTCGTGGAGGCCCGAACCCACCAGGGTTGAAAACCTGGGGGATGAGCTGTGGGTAGGGGTGAAAGGCCAATCAAACTCCGTGATAGCTGGTTCTCCCCGAAATGCATTTAGGTGCAGCGTTGTGTGGTGCTCCCTGGAGGTAGAGCTACTGTTTGGCTGATGGGCCTGACCGGGTTACTGACGTCAGATAAACTCCGAATGCCGGTGGAGCGAGCGCAGCAGTGAGACTGCGGGGGAGAAGCTCCGTGGTCGAGAGGGAAACAGCCCAGATCATCAGCTAAGGCCCCTAAGGGTGTGCTAAGTGGGTAAGGTTGTGGAGTTGCTGAGACAACCAGGAGGTTGGCTTAGAAGCAGCCATCCTTGAAAGAGTGCGTAATAGCTCACTGGTCAAGTGATTCTGCGCCGATAATGTAGCGGGGCTGAAGTACACCGCCGAAGCTGTGGAGCCGCACCTTGTGGTGTGGTTGGTAGGGGAGCGTCGTGCACTCCGGTGAAGCCGCCTGGTGACGGGTGGTGGAGGGTGTGCGAGTGAGAATGCAGGCATGAGTAGCGAGACCGGAGTGGGAAACTCCGGCGCCGATTGACTAAGGGTTCCTGGGGCAGGTTGATCCGCCCAGGGTGAGTCTGGACCTAAGGCGAGGCCGGCAGGCGTAGTCGATGGATGACGGGTTGATATTCCCGTACCCGTGCGCGTGCGCCCGTGTTGATAGCCCTGATGCTAACCATGCTGGTGGCTGTTTCCGCCTTCGGGCGGTTGCGGCTGTTCCGGTCTGGGGTCCGAGGGGTGTGTAGGCAAGTGATGGGGTGACGCAGTGGGGTAGCTCTACCCGGCGGTGGTTGTCCGGGGGTAAGCGTGTAGCCCGGGGTGGTGGTAAATCCCTGCCCTGTTATGTGGGTGAGGCGTGATGCCGAGCCGTTTTGGTGAAGTGAGTGATCCCGTGCTGTCGAGAAAAGCCTCTAGCGAGTGCGTGTGCGGCCAGTACCCGAAACCGACGCAGGTGGTCAGGTAGAGTATACCGAGGCGTTCGGGTGAACCGTGGTTAAGGAACTCGGCAAATTGTCCCCGTAACTTCGGGAGAAGGGGAGCCCCGTCTGGTGATGGACTGTGCGTCCGGAGCTGGGTGGGGTCGCAGATACCAGGGGGAAGCGACTGTTTATTAAAAACACAGGTCCGTGCGAAGTCGTAAGACGCTGTATACGGACTGACGCCTGCCCGGTGCTGGAACGTTAAGAGGACTGGTTAGCACTTTGGTGTGAGGCTGGGAATCTAAGCGCCAGTAAACGGCGGTGGTAACTATAACCATCCTAAGGTAGCGAAATTCCTTGTCGGGTAAGTTCCGACCTGCACGAATGGCGTAACGACTTCCCCGCTGTCTCAACCGCGGGCCCGGTGAAATTGCACTACGAGTAAAGATGCTCGTTTCGCGCAGCAGGACGGAAAGACCCCGGGACCTTCACTATAGCTTGACATTGGTGTTTGGGATGGTTTGTGTAGGATAGGTGGGAGCCGGTGATGCCGCCACGCCAGTGGTGGTGGAGGCGTTGGTGAAATACCACTCTGGCTGTTTCGGGCATCTAACTTTGGGCCGTGATCCGGTTCGGGGACAGTGTCTGGTGGGTAGTTTAACTGGGGCGGTTGCCTCCTAAAGGGTAACGGAGGCGCCCAAAGGTTCCCTCGGCCTGGTTGGCAATCAGGTGGTGAGTGTAAGTGCACAAGGGAGCTTGACTGTGAGACGGACGTGTCGAGCAGGTGCGAAAGCAGGGACTAGTGATCCGGCGCCGGCGTGTGGAAGCGGCGTCGCTCAACGGCTAAAAGGTACCCCGGGGATAACAGGCTGATCTTCCCCAAGAGTCCGTATCGACGGGATGGTTTGGCACCTCGATGTCGGCTCGTCGCATCCTGGGGCTGGAGTTGGTCCCAAGGGTTGGGCTGTTCGCCCATTAAAGCGGCACGCGAGCTGGGTTTAGAACGTCGTGAGACAGTTCGGTCCCTATCCGCTGCGCGCGTTGGAGACTTGTGGAGGGCTGTCCCTAGTACGAGAGGACCGGGACGGACGAACCGCTGGTGTGCCAGTTGTTCCGCCAGGGGCATGGCTGGTTGGCTACGTTCGGGAGAGATAACCGCTGAAAGCATCTAAGTGGGAAGCTTGCTTCGAGATGAGGTCTCCTGCCCTGTGGTGGGGGTAAGGCTGCCAGGTGATGACTGGGTTGATAGGCCGGGTGTGGAAGCCTTGTGAGGGGTGGAGCTGACCGGTACTAATAGGCCGAGGGCTTGTCCGCCACGGATGCTGGGTGTTCGCGCACATTGTTCACAGGTTTTCCCTGTTCCGCATGCTGTGGTGTGTGGGGTGGGGTGTTGGTTTGCGGTGGTGATAGCGGGAGGGTCACACCCGGTCTCTTTCCGAACCCGGTCGTTAAGTCTCTTTGCGCCGATGGTACTGCCTCCATGGTGGGGGTGGGAGAGTAGGTTGCCGCCGCATTTCTTTTGGTGGGGGGTTCCGTTTCGGCGGAGCCCCCCATTTTTTATGCCCAAGTGCAGCACCGGTCGAGTGCCGTCAGAATCGACCGGTTCCCTCCAGCCGGAGCAGGATCTCCTTGCGCGAGATCCCGCCGCCGTAGCCGACCATGGCGCCGTTGGCGCCGATCACCCGGTGGCACGGCACGACGATGGAGATCGGGTTGCGGTTGTTCGCCATACCCACCGCCCGCGAGGCGTTCGGCCGGCCGAGGGACCGGGCGATCTCGCCATAGGTGGCGGTGCGCCCGTAGGGGATGGTGGTCAGCGCCCGCCAGACGCTCCGCTGGAACACGGTGCCGCGCGGGGCGAGCGGAACAGTGAACTCCCTCAGTTCCCCGGCGAAGTAGGCGCCGAGCTGCTCGGCCGCCGCACTCAGTGCAGCGGGGTCACGGCGCCACCCGTCCGCCATCTCCTCGGCGAAGCGCTCGTGCGGGTTCATGTACACGCCGGTCAGCGCCTCGCTGTCGCCGATGAGCAGCAGTTCCCCCAAGGGCGAGGCGACCAGGTCATACAGCGGGGTTCCGCCGCGGGGCTCGGCGAACTCCGCCGGCGCGGCGTACTCGGCCTCCGGCTCGACGTCCAGCGGAAGCGCGTCCTGTGTCGTGGCCGGATGCGTCGTCTGCGTGTGTGCGGTCATGGTCTGTGTCCCCATCGTCGTCCGAGCCCCCATCGTGGAGTTTCGTCTTGGTTTCGGTCTGCGCGGCCGCCGGGGGTGTCGCGGCGGCCCAGAGATGGTGCGTCGCGTAGGAGCGCCACGGCTGCCACGCCCGTGCGGCCTGTTCGGCCGAGCGCGGGTCCCCGGCATGGCCCAGCCGCTCCAGGGTGCGGCGCACACCCAGATCCGTCCCGAGGAAGACGTCGGGGTCGCCGAGGGCGCGCATGCGGATGTAGTCGGCTGTCCACGGCCCGATGCCCGGCAGCTCGCGCAGGCGGGCGGTAGCCTCTTCGCGGTCGGCTCCGGGGCCGAGGTCGATCCGGCCTTCGGCCAGCGCCTCGCTGAGTGCGATGAGCGCTTTGGCCCGACTCGCCGGCATCGGCAGATCGTCCGGTGCCGCGTCGGCCAGTACCTCGGGCCGCGGAAAGGTGCGCGCCAGTTCGCCGCCGGGGAACGCCAGCGGTGTGCCGAACTTCTCGACCAGCCGCCCGGTGACCGTGCGTGCGGCCGCGACCGAGATCTGCTGGCCTACGACGGCGCGAACCGCCGACTCGGCAGGGTCGACGCTGCCCGGTGCACGCAAACCGGGCCGCGCGGCGACGAGTCCGGCCAGCGGCCCGCCCGCGGCCCCGAGCACCTCCCCGACGGCCTCCGGGTCCGTGTCCAGATCCAGCAGCCGCCGACACCGCTGCACCGCGGTACCCAGGTCCTTCAACAGATCCAGGCAGAGTCGGGCCCACACGTGGTCGTGGCTGCCGTCGCTGGTGATGTGCACGACACCGCTGCCGTGCGGGAGGTTGAGCACCCGGCTGTAGGTGTCGTCGGACAGTTCCTCCACGCCCGGAACGGCGCGCGCGGCAAGAAAGCTGAAAAGGTGGTCGAGGTCGATCGGCGGGCGCAGCGGCAGCCGCAGCGTGACGGTGCCCGGGCGCGCGAATCCGTTTTCGGCGGGTGCGCAGCTGCCCCCTTCCGGCGCCGCGCCGCCCGTGGTCGCGGCCCGCCCGTGGGCGGTCTCCTCGCGGGAGTCCGGTGCCGATCGCACCGCCCCGCGGCGGCGCAGTTCGGAGGGGGAGCGCGTGAACACCTCCCGCACGGTGTCGTTGAACTGCCGGATGCTGGAGAACCCGGCGGCGAAGGCGATGTCGCCCAGAGAGAGGCCCGTCGTCTCGATCAGCACCCGCGCCGTCTGCGCGCGCTGCGCCCGGGCCAGTGCGATCGGACCCGCCCCGAGTTCGGCCACCAGCAGCCGGTTGAGTTGCCGCTCGCTGTAGCCCACCTGCGCGGCGAGCCCGGCTACCCCCTCCCGGTCCACGGCGCCGTCGGAGATCAGCCGCATCGAGCGGCCCACGACGTCGGCGCGCACATTCCACTCGGGAGACCCGGGCGAGGCGTCGGGGCGGCAGCGTTTGCAGGCCCGGAAACACGCCCGCTGAGCGGCCGCGGCCGAGGGGAAGAACCGGGTGTTCTCCCGCTTGGGTGTTACGGCGGGGCAGCTCGGTCGGCAGTAGATACCGGTACTGGTCACACCGACGAAGAAAACGCCGTCGAAGCGCGCGTCTCCGCTGCGAACCGCCAGGTAGCGCTGGTCGTCGTCCATCACGCTGTCCATAATCGTCGGCGCGTCTCCGTCCACGCTAGCGGATTTCGGACATGGAGATGGTCTGCCATGGTGGCCCGGGTCACCGGCCGGGCGGGCCCCGTCGCCGAAGTCGCCGAAAACGCGTCGCGGTCGCGGCGGCCGGTTGCGATCATGTCGCCATGGCAGACGACGGCCGCTTCGTCCCCGGCCTCGAACTGGCGCGCCGCTTCTACTGGGAGGCGGTGGCGCCGGTGCTGGACCGCCACGCGTCGACGCCGCCCCATTCGGCGGCGCTGATCGGCCCGGGGTCGGAGGTGCTCGGTTTCGACACCGAGCGGTCCACGGATCACGACTGGGGGCCGCGCCTCCAGGTGTTCCTCGCGGATGCTGAGCAGAGCGCCGACTCGCGCGCCCGTCGGATCACCGACCTGCTCACGGCGCACCTGCCGACGACCTTCCTGGGTTACCCCACCAACCTGGAACCCACAGGTGAGGAGGGGATACGAGCGATGCGGGCGAGCGACGCCCGCCCGCGCCACGGCGTGGCCGTCGTCGGCCTCGGCCACTGGCTCGATACGCGCCTCGGCTTCGATCCGCGCGCCGGGACGACCACACTGGACTGGCTGGCCACGCCCACTCAAGTACTGGCCGAAACCATCGGCGGGGCGGTGTTCCACGACGGGCTCGGCGAACTGAAGGTAGTCCGGGAGCGGCTGTCCTGGTACCCCGACGACGTGTGGCGCTACACGCTTGCTTGCCAATGGCAGCGGTTGAGCCAGGAGGAGGCGTTTCCCGGCCGCTGCGGGGAGGTTGGCGACGAACTCGGCTCGGCGGTGGTCGCCGCGCGGCTGGTGCGTGACCTGATGCGGCTGTTCCTGCTGATGACCCGCCGCTACCCGCCCTACAGCAAGTGGCTGGGCAGCGCGTTCGCTCGCCTGCCCTGCGCGCCGGAGCTGTCGCCCGTCCTGCGCGCGGCCCTCGCGGCCACCGGCACACACGAGCGGGAACGGCACCTCGCCACCGCCTACGCTACCGCCGCCGAAATGCACAATACCCTCGGCCTCACCGCCGACGTCGATCCCCGCATCCGCCGCTACCACGACCGCCCCTACCGGGTTCTGCACGCCGAGCGGTTCGCTCTGGCCCTCCGCGAAAGCATCGCCGACACGACGCTGCGCGCCTTTCCCCTCGTCGGTGCCGTCGACCAGGCCGTCGACGGCACCGACGTGCTTACCCACCGGGCCCGGACACGCGCCGTGTTCGCCACGCTCGGGCCGGAGGCGGCGTGACCGCGGCGGCCTTCTGGTCGGCGGTCCGCCGCCCGGCCAGGTGCCCTACGCGAACAGATCGGGGCGCGCCGCGTGGAGCGCCCGGAGGACCTTCGGCTGTCGGCTGTTGCCCGGGCCGATGTCGACTCTGAGCCGCGGCGGGGCTCCCTCGGGGGCGGACAGCGGTGAGGCCGACGCCCAGCTCGGTACCGCGATGCCGTGGTCATCCGCGTCCACCACCAGGGTGACGATCCTGCGCTTGCGTTGATTGCCGGACGGGCCTGTTAGGCGCTCATGTTCGCTGATCGACTGGATCACGCCCCACGGGATCCGCACGGTCCGCCCCGCGAACCACAGGTTGGGGTCTTGGATCAACGCGACACCGACGGCATCGACCGCCACCCCTTGGCGGGTGAACACCCGCGGGGTTATCCACGCCATCCACAGCGCGAGCCCCACCGAGCCCACGAAGAACACGACGCCTCCGGTGATCTCGCTTCCACCGATGTAAGGCTTCCCCAGTTCCGTGGCGAATCGGATGGGGATGGCGGCGGCCAACGCGACCGAGACCGGCATGAGCACGAGCCAGAGGGGGATCCGGCGCCAGCGCAGGTTCACCGATCGGGATTCGACGGAGTCCCCGGGCAGCGGGCCGCCGCGATCGTGCAGGTCACCGAGTATGGGATCGGGGGAGGTCATGGAGACAGTCAAGCACGGACGGTCGGAATGGCGACGGGAGGGAGCGTGCGATAGGCCGCATCCGGTCACGGCCGGAAACGAGGGCGGCCGCGGTGCCGTCGTCGGGTTCCGCGTTGGTCGCCGCACGGCCGGTGCAACGGCACCGCGGTGCTCGGGCGAGCGGCCGTGCCCCTCAGTGGGACTCGGGGCGTCCGTCGCCTCCCGCGTCCCCGGCGGTCTTCCCCTGCTCGCCGTGTTCGGTGAGGTAGTCGATGTAGACGGGGCGCAGGGCATCCTGGACCTCAGGGTCCTCCTCGGCCGTGACGGCCTCCTGGAACAGCCCCGACGCCTGGGCGACGCCGGCCTCACTGGCCTCCATGTTGCCGGCGGCGGCGTCGGCGGCCGGGAGCATCTCCAGCAGCCGCCAGAAGAAGCGGACGTCCCAGCGGTGCCGCGCCAGGGACACCGCGCGGTCGCGCAGTTCGTGTGTCTCCAGTTGCTCCAGCGAGGACAGATCTTCACTCATGCCTGTGGGCTACCCGGACCTCCGACGTTCAACATGGGGTGATGTGGGCTACTCTTCCTTGGCGGGACCACCGGTGGCGGGCGGTCGGCGCCGTGGGCGCCGGGACCGCGCGGGCCGGCGCAATCGGCAGCAGGAGGGACGCACATGGGCGGGTCATCGGCGGTGCGGGTCGTCGTCGCCAAACCCGGGTTGGACGGCCACGACCGCGGCGTGAAGGTCGTGGTCCGTGCGCTGCGTGACGCCGGTGTCGAGGTCGTCTACACGGGGCTGCGCCAGACCCCGGAGATGGTGGTCAGTGCCGCGCTTGAGGAGGACGCGGACGCGATCGGCCTGTCGGTGCTCTCCGGTGCGCACATGACGATTTTCAGCCGGGTCATGGAGCTGCTGGCCGAGAACGACGCTCGCGACATCACCGTTTTCGGGGGCGGCATCATCCCCGAGGCCGACGTCCCGGAGTTGACGGATATGGGCGTCGCCAAGGTGTTCACGCCCGGAACGCCCACCACCGAGATCAGCGATTGGGTGCGGGAGAACGTCCACTCCCTGCACGCCGGAACCGGCAGCGGCTGAGCGCCGCGGGCCCCCGGTCGCCGGCCGGTGGCCTATCCCACACCGCGGTCGGCGCCGCCCGGCGCGGTGCATCGCCCGCGTGCAGGAACGGTGCCGCCGCGGGTGTTAGTGCCGGTGTGAATATTCACATCGGTTCCCACCGGACGACCGGGGGCGATCCGGTCAACCGGCCGTTTTCCGGCGGCGGATTGACTGGTCACCGCTGCCCCGCTGTCATCTGTCAAGTTCCGGGAGGGCTAAGCTTCGGCATGTTGCGGTTGGCGTTTCGAGCCCCTATTCAACGCGGTACGCGCCATCGCGGTTCCCGCGTTTCGGACCCGGCCTCCGCAAAACACTGCAGCCAGCGAGTAACAAGGACGGACCCTCGTGGACCTGTTCGAATACCAGGCGAAGCAACTCTTCGCGGAATACGGGGTCCCGGTGCCCCAGGGAAAGGTGGCGAGCACGGCCGCTGAGGCGCGTGCCATCGCCGAGGAGTTCGCGGCGGCGGGCAAGTCCCGTGTCGTCGTCAAGGCTCAGGTCAAGACGGGTGGCCGCGGCAAGGCCGGCGGTGTGAAGGTCGCCGACGACGCCGACGACGCCCAGGCCAAGGCCGATCAGATCCTCGGCATGGACATCAAGGGCCACACGGTCCACCGCGTCCTCATCGAGGAGGCCAGCGACATCGCCGAGGAGTACTACCTCTCCTTCCTGCTGGACCGGACCAACCGCACCTTCCTGTCGATCTGCTCCGCCGAGGGCGGTGTGGAGATCGAGGAGGTCGCCGCGACCAACCCCGACGCCGTCGCAAAGGTCGCCATCGACCCGATCGCGGGTGCGCCCGCCGACGTCGCCGCCGAGATCGTGCGCCAGGGCAAGCTGCCCGAGGCGGCCGCGCAGGGCGCCACCGAGCTGATCAGCAAGCTCTGGGACGTGTTCGTGGGTCGCGACGCCACCCTGGTCGAGGTCAACCCGATGATCCTGACGGGCGACGGCCGCGTCGTCGCCCTGGACGGCAAGGTCACCTTGGACGAGAACGCCGACTTCCGCCAGGACCTGGAGAGCCTCGCCTTCGCAGCCGAAGGCGATCCCCTCGAGGTCAAGGCCAAGGAGAAGGGGTTGAACTACGTCAAGCTGGATGGGCAGGTCGGCATCATCGGCAACGGTGCCGGGCTGGTCATGTCCACCCTGGACGTGGTGTCCTACGCCGGCGAGGCCCACGGCGGGGTGCAGCCGGCCAACTTCCTCGACATCGGCGGCGGCGCCTCGGCGGATGTGATGGCCGACGGGTTGGAGATCATCCTGGGCGACGGCGACGTCAAGAGCGTGTTCGTCAACGTCTTCGGCGGGATCACCGCCTGCGACGCGGTGGCCGAGGGGATCGTGCAGGCGCTGGAGATGCTGGCCGCGCGCGGCGACGACGTGTCCAAGCCGCTGGTGGTGCGCCTGGACGGCAACAGCGCCGAGCGGGGGCGGCGGATCCTGACCGAGGCCGGCCACCCCGCGGTGCGCCAGGCCCCGACCATGGACGGCGCCGCGGCCCAGGCCGCGGAGCTGGCCGCGAAGTAGCCGGGGAGAGTGGATAAGGGATGGCTGTTTTCCTGACCAAGGACAGCAAGGTGCTGGTGCAGGGCATGACCGGCTCGGAGGGCACCAAGCACACGCGGCGGATGCTGGCCTCGGGGACCCGCATCGTGGGCGGGGTGAATCCGCGCAAGGCCGGTACGAGTGTGGACATCGACGGTACGGGTGTGCCGGTGTTCTCCTCGGTGGCCGAGGGCATGGCGGCCACGGGCGCGGATGTGTCGGTGGTGTTCGTGCCGCCGAAGTTCGCCCGGGCGGCGGTGGTCGAGGCCGTGGATGCCGGGATCGGGCTGGCGGTGGTGATCACCGAGGGGATCCCGGTGCACGACACGGCGGCGTTCTGGGCGCATGCGTGTGCGTCGGGCAACCGGACGCGCATCATCGGGCCGAACTGTCCGGGGCTGATCAGTCCGGGGGCCTCCAATGCGGGCATCATTCCGGCCGACATCACGCGTCCGGGGCGGATCGGGCTGGTGTCGAAGTCGGGGACGCTGACGTATCAGATGATGTATGAGCTGCGTGATATCGGGTTCTCCACGGCGGTGGGGATCGGTGGGGATCCGGTGATCGGGACGACCCATATCGATGCGCTGGCGGCGTTCGAGGCCGATGCCCAGACCGACGCGATCGTGATGATCGGTGAGATCGGCGGGGATGCCGAGGAGCGGGCGGCCGATTACATCCGTTCGCGGGTGTCCAAGCCGGTGGTGGGTTATGTGGCGGGGTTCACCGCGCCGGAGGGCAAGACGATGGGCCATGCCGGGGCGATCGTGTCGGGTTCGGCGGGTACCGCGCAGGCGAAGAAGGAGGCGTTGGAGGCGGCAGGCGTCAAGGTCGGCAAGACCCCCAGCGAAACCGCGCGCCTGGCCCGCGAGCTGTTCTGACCGCAGCGAACGGACCGCGCTGAGCGCAGCGGTGCGTCCCGCGTGCGCGCTGTCGTCGGGTCGGCCCCGCCACTCACCGGGTGGCGGGGCCGACCCGTTTTCGCCCGCTGCCGTCCGCCCGTGGGCTTAGCACAGAACGCCGGTTCGCCGCTGCGCGACACGCCCGGCGTGGTGGGGTGCCGATCGGGGTCGGGCTGGCAGCATGGGTCGGGTGAGCGCGCCCGCACGTCCTTCCCCGAACCGCGGCGGCGACCGCCCGCGTCGCGGCGACTCCGGCTCGGGCGGTGGCGGCTCCGGCGGCGGCCGCGGCAGGCGCGGCCCGGCCGGTTCGCGCGGGCCGACCGGGGGCGGACCGTCCTTCACCGGCGACCGGCCGCGCCCCCTCTACACCGCGGGCGGCCTGGCCGCGGCCTGGTCGGCCGGTATCGGTGTCGCCGTGCTGATGACCCTCACCGTCGCGGGCTGGGTGGCCGCGCCGCACGGCGCCTTCGGCGAGGACATCGGCGAGGTGCTGCGCACCGCCGTGCAGGCGTGGCTGGTCGGCCATCACGTCGGCTTCGGTATCCCCGGCGGCGACGTGGCGATGCTGCCGTTGGGCCTGGTCGTGCTGCCGGGTCTGCTGCTGTACCGGGCGGGCCGGTGGCTGGCGCGCAGTTGCGAACTGCCGCGGCTGCGCCATCTTTTCCGGGCCGCGCTGGCGATCGCCGGGCCCTACGCGGCCATCGCGGGAACCCTGGCACTGGTCGGCCAGACCGAGACGGTGCAACCCAGCATGCTCCAGGCGTTGATCGCAGGTTTCAGCCTGGCCTTCGTCGCCGGCGGCGCAGGCGTGCTGTTCCAACTGCTGCGCGACAAGGGCATCGCCAAACGGCGGTTGCTGGAGCTGATGCCCGACCGCCCGCGCTCCCTGCTCGTGGGTACGCTCAGCGCGACCGGAACGCTGCTCGTGACGGGTGCGCTGCTGTTCTGTGTCGGACTGGTCGCCAACGGGGGCGAGGCCGTCTCCACCACCGGCGAACTCGCCCCCGGCCTGGTCGGCGGGGCCCTGCTGCTGCTCATCCAGTTGCTGTACGTCCCCAACGCCGTCGTCTTCGGACTGGCTTACGCGGTGGGGCCGGGATTCTCGGTGGGAGTCGGCACGATCGTCGCGCCGACGGGTGTCTCGGTAGGCGCCGTGCCGATGCTGCCCATGCTTGCGGCGCTCCCGGACAACGGCCCGGCACCGGTGCTGTCGCTGGCGGCGCTGGCCGTGCCGTTCGCGGCTGGAGGGCTGGGCGGCGTCCTGACGCAGCGGAGTGCTCCGGCTGTGGTCAACGAGGCGGCCCCCCTTTGGGGGTTCGTGTGCGGTGTGACCACCGGTCTGGCGTGCGCGGCCCTGTGCGTGGCGGCCGGTGGGCCGCTGGGTGCCGAACGGCTGGCCTCCGTGGGGCCCTCCGCCTGGCAGGTCGGCCTGATCACGGCACTGGAGGTCGGTCTGGCGGCCGCCATCGCCGCGTGGGTGGCGAACTGGCGTTACTACCGGCGGTTCCACGCAGCGGCCGGGCCCGCCCCCGCTGACGCGCCCGCGGGAGCCGACGAGGACGCGGCCGCAGCGCCCGGGCGCAAGCGGGACCGCCGCGCGGCCGTACCCGCCCGCGGCGACGGTGGAGGCCGCGGAGGTTACGAAGGTGCGCCGGTGCCGCCGCGCCGCCGGCGCCCGAGGCTGCCGAGCCTGCCCCGCCTTCCCCGGCCGCGGCTGCGCCGCCGAGCGGCGGAGGACGACGGCGAGGAGTTCTACGGCATCACCTACGAAGCCGACGAGGAGCCCGCGGCGGCCGACGACGGCGACCGGGAATGAGGCAGCGCGCTGGTAGTGCTTCGTTACGTCCGTCGTCGGTGGCCGCGGCTGATTCCGGTGCGCGGTGGAGGCGGCTCTCCTCCGCTGGGCGGCCTTGCGGTCTGCCGGTCGGCGGGCGGCCGGTGAGGATCAGGCGCCTGTGTTGCCCTTTATGCCGGTTTTCCCGACATCTATTGCGCGGAAATTGCCAAAAACCGGCCCTGGACGTGGTGATTTCCGCGCAATAGATGCTGACCGGCCCGGATCACCACGCGCCGCCCCCGCCCGACCCCAGCAGCGGGAAGCGCCCGCGCCGGCGGGAGGGACCGCCGCCGTTGCTGCCGTCTTTGCACTCAAGCAGCCCGCCACCCGCCCGGCGCCAAGGCCGCACAGCAGACCAGAGGCGTTCCAGGCGGCACCGAGCCGACCGGCCGGCTGAGCGACCTGCTCAGACACCGGACTCACTCATCTAACCCGCGGGAACGAAGAACCACAGTGCGCGCTCGGGAACGCCGCCGCCGGTGAGTGTCTGCCGCAGGGCGTCGTCGCACGTCTCCTGGGTGCTGTGCGTCAGCGCCTGCACCGAGCACTGCGCGTGCTGCTCGAAGGCCGGCCAGAACGCCGCGTAGACCGCGATCGTAATCCCGGACACCGCGACCCCCGCCCAGCCCAGCGTCATGCTCAGGACCGCGCCCGGCGCGGAGGAGCTGTTGGCGCGGGCGGAGCGGCGCGCCCGGCGGCCCTGGAAGACGGCCAGCGCGGACAGGACGATGCCGTAGGGCTGGAGGACCAGCCCGGCCGCGGAGAGGAAGAGTCCCCACAGGCCGCCTCGTTCGACGGTGGGCTGCTGCCCGTCGCTGCGCGGCTGGGGCGGCTCATCGGTCACAAGGGCTCCTCGCGGACGGTGCCTGGCGGCTGGTGGTCGACACGTCGGGACCGGGCCCGGGTGCCAGGGGCGGCGCCGGAGCGGTCGCCGCGTGCATGCCCCGACGGGGTCCCGTGGAGTAGACGCTACCTGCCGAGATAGGCTTGCAGCGCGGGTGGGGGAGTCGCATGCCCACCGGCTGCTCTCACGCGGCTCGCGCACCTGCTCGCGGGCGCCCGCGTACCCGCAGGCCGCGCCCATCCGCCGTGCGCGGTGGGGCGGGGCCGGCGCGGGTCGCCGCACCGTTTTCCCGTGAGGAGGAATCACCCTGTCGGCGCGAGTTGTCGTTCTCATCTCCGGCGCGGGGAGCAACATGGCCGCCCTGCTCGACGCGGCGGCCGATCCCGGCTACGGCGCCTCCGTGGTGGCGGTGGGCGCCGACCGCCCCGGCGCGGGCGGTCTGGACTCGGCGCGGCAGGCCGGTGTCGAGACCTTCACCGTGCCCTTCGCCGACTACAGCGATCGCGGTCAGTGGAACGCCGCGCTGAGCGACAGCCTCGCTGCCTACCGCCCCGACCTGGTCGTCTCGGCAGGGTTCATGCGCCTGCTCGGCGCCGAGGTGCTGGAGCGCCACACCGTGGTCAACATCCACCCGGCCCTGCTGCCCGCCTTCCCCGGCGCCCACGCGGTGCGCGACGCGCTGGCCTACGGCGTCAAGGTGACCGGAGCCACCGTGCACCTCGTCGACTCCGGTGTCGACACCGGGCCGGTCGTCGACCAGGTCGCCGTGCGTGTCGAGCCCGGCGACGACGCCGCCGCGCTGCACGAGCGCATCAAGGGCGTCGAGCGGCGCATGCTCGTCGACGTGGTGGGCCGCATGGCGCGGGAGGGCTGGAGCGTCCAGGACCGGCAGGTGCGGCTGGGCGCCTCCGGCAGTGAACCGTCCACGTCAACCCCAACCGAATACGTCGCGGAGGAGAACCCGTGAGCCAGCAGCCCATTCGGCGCGCGTTGATCAGCGTCTACGACAAGACCGGACTGGAGGAGCTGGCCTACGGGCTGGCCGAAGCCGGGGTGGAGATCGTCTCCACCGGGTCCACGGCCGCCCGCCTCACCGAGGTCGACGTGCCCGTCACCGCGGTCGAGGACGTCACGGGCTTCCCCGAGGTCCTCGGCGGGCGGGTCAAGACGCTGCACCCGCGGGTGCACGCCGGGCTGCTGGCCGACCGCGCGGACGCCGGCCACCGGACCACCCTGGAGGAGTTGGGCATCGGCGGCTTCGACCTGCTGGTGTCCAACCTCTACCCGTTCCAGGAGACGGTGGCCGCCGGCGCCTCGCTCGGCGAGTGCATCGAAAAGATCGACATCGGCGGCCCGGCGATGATCCGCGCCGGCGCCAAGAACCACAGCTCGGTGGCGGTGGTGGTCGATCCGGCGGGCTATGACGAGGTCATCGAAGCCGTGCAGTCCGGCGGCTACGAGTTGGAGCAGCGCAAGCGCCTGGCGGCGCAGGCGTTCGCGCACACCGCCGCCTACGACGCGGCCGTCGCCACCTGGTTCGCGACCACCTACGCGCCCGACGAAGTCGCCGTTGAAACCGGCTGGCCCGACTTCTACGCCGAGACCGGCCACCGCACCGCGACCCTGCGCTACGGCGAGAACCCGCACCAGCGGGCGGCGCTCTACCGCGGCGGCGGCGACGCCGCGGGCCCCGGCCTGGCCGGTGCCGAGCAGCTGCACGGCAAGGAGATGTCCTACAACAACTACGTCGACGCCGACTCGGCGCTCCGTGCGGCTTTCGACTTCGCCGAGCCGTGCGCCGCGGTGATCAAGCACGCCAATCCCTGCGGCATCGCGGTGGGCGCCGACATCGCCGAGGCGCACCGCAAGGCCCACGCCTGCGACCCGCTGTCGGCCTTCGGCGGGGTCATCGCCACCAACCGCCCGGTCAGTGTGGCGCTGGCCGAGCAGGTGGCCGAGATCTTCACCGAGGTGCTGGTGGCGCCGGAGTACGAGGCCGGGGCCGTCGAGATCCTTACCCGCAAGAAGAACATCCGGCTGCTGGTGGTGTCTCCGCCCGACCGCGCCGCCCGTTCCGAGGAGCGCGCGATCAGCGGCGGCACGCTGCTGCAGTCGGCCGACATGGTCGACGCGCCCGGCGACGTCCCGTCCGCCTGGCAGTTGGTCGCGGGGCCGGCCGCCGACGAGGCGCTGCTGGCGGATCTGGCGTTCGCCTGGCGTGCGGTGCGCGCCGTCAAGTCCAACGCGATCCTGCTGGCCGCCGACCGCGCGACCGTGGGTGTCGGTATGGGGCAGGTCAACCGGGTCGACGCGGCGCAGTTGGCGGTGACGCGGGCGGGCGACCGGGTTAGCGGCTCGGTGGGGGCCAGCGACGCGTTCTTCCCCTTCCCCGACGGGCTGGAGGTGCTGACCCGGGCCGGGGTGCGGGCCGTGGTCCAGCCGGGCGGGTCGGTGCGCGACGAGGCCGTGGTGGCGGCCGCCGAGGAGGCGGGCATCACCATGTACGCCACGGGGACCCGCCACTTCTACCACTGACCGAGCATGCCCTCGCAGGAGTCGCACGAGCCCAGGGAAGGGACGAGAGGCAGATGAGCGCACAGATTCTCGACGGGAAGGCCACGGCCGCGGCGATCCGCGCGGAGCTGGTGGACCGGGTGGCCGCCCTGCGCGCCAAGGGTGTGACGCCCGGTCTGGGAACGGTCCTGGTCGGCGACGACCCGGGCAGCCACTCCTATGTGGCGGGCAAGCACCGCGACTGCGCCGAGGTGGGCATCGAGAGCATCCGCCGCGACCTGCCCGCCACCGCGACCCAGGAGCAGGTCGAGGGCGTGGTGGCCGACCTCAACGCCGACCCCGCGTGCACCGGCTACATCGTGCAGTTGCCTTTGCCGCGCGGCCTGGACGAGAACCGCGTGCTGGGCCTGATCGACCCGGACAAGGACGCCGACGGCCTCCAGCCGGTGAATCTGGGCAAGCTCGTGCTGATGGAGCAGGCGCCGCTGCCGTGCACGCCGCGGGGCATCGTGGAGCTGCTGACCCGCTACGGTGTGCCGCTCAAGGGCGCCGAGGTCGTGGTGGTGGGCCGCGGCGTCACGGTGGGCCGCCCGCTGGGGCTGCTGCTCACCCGCCGCAGCGAGAACGCAACGGTGACGCTGTGCCACACCGGCACGCGCGACCTGGCCGAGCACACCCGCCGCGCCGACATCGTGGTGGCCGGTGCCGGGGTGCCGGGCCTGATCACCGAGGACATGGTGAAGCCGGGGGCGGCCGTGCTGGACGTCGGCGTGACCCGCACCGACGAAGGGCTGCGCGGCGACGTGGCGATGGACGTGCGCGAGGCTGCGGGCCACGTAGCGCCCAATCCCGGCGGGGTGGGGCCCATGACGCGGGCGATGCTGCTGGTCAACGTGGTGGAGGCCGCCGAGCGCCTGGTCGGCTGAGGCGCAGCCGCCGACCGTGCGAAGCGCAGTGCGCCGACCGCGGCGCACGGGCACCGCGGCCGGCGCACTGCCGTGCCGTCGCGGCGCGAAAGGGGCGTCCCGCCGATGGCACGGCATCGTCCCCGAGGGGCCCCTCGGATCGCGATCCGCGTGTGCGGTGCGGTCGGCAGGCCCCTCGCGACTCAGCTCGCCTTGCGTTCTCGATCGAGCGCCGGCATCGGGCGGACCAGCCCGAGCGCGACGACTTCGTTTGCGAGGCGGGTGCGGCGGTTGGCCCCCTCGGGGACCCGGAACTTCTGGTAGAGGCGGAGGAGGTGCTGCTTGACGGCTGCTTCTGTCACGACCAGGTCCTCGGCGATTTCGCGGGCGGTCGCGGGGGAGACGAAGGCTTCATCGGAGAGAGCGGGGCGGCAGAGCGACGTGAGGACGTCGAGCTCCCTCCTGGTCAGTTCGGGTGCGGTTCCCCTGCGCAGCTCGACGTCAGGGTTGAGTTCCTCCCGGGGCAGGCCCCCGATCTTGCAGCGCGCACTGCCGAAGCTGAGGACGTCTCCTTCTTCGAGAACCCTGCGCGCTATCGGACGGCCATTGACCCTTGTGCCGTTTCGGGAGAGGCCGAGGTCGACGACGTAGACGTAGGGGCCGCGGCGCACCAGCTCGGCGTGGAGTTGTGACACGCTCGGGTCGCTGAGGCGGATGTCGGCCCCCTCTCCGCGTCCGACTGTGGTGACCTCGGAATTCAACGACTGAACGTCCCCGCTCTCCTCGACCCGCATATAGGGCCCGTCCACGGTTCTTCCTCCCAGTGTGGGGCGCGGCCGATGAGGGAGTGCACGGCGGTGCGGGGACGGGTGCCTTGCCGTTTGGCCGTGTCGATCGGTCGTAACTGGTTGAGTGGGGTTCATAGGGGGGCAGTCCTCGCTCACCGTGGCACTCATCTTCTCAGTGGTTACCCGGGCGCTGTCGGTTCTACGCTCTTACTCAGGAGTTAGACAGCTATCTCGGGAGGTTTACGCCGTTGTCCGGATATCGGACTCAGGGGAATCCGGGTGCGGTTGGGGCCGAATCGGTGATTCGGTGCACACGGTGATGGCTGCCGTCACTACACTGATCGGGTCCTCGGCCGACGGCGCGGTCGGCGCGCCGGCTCGGCCTGCGCGCACCGGCCGGAGCCCTTCGGCGGCCTCCGCGGTTTCGGATGCCGTCGGCCGGTTCGTGCCAGGACGGTTCCCGCGCCGGAGCGCTCCGGCCGGCAGCGTGCGCTAGCTTGGAGTGGACGGTGAGCCAGAACACGGTGGAGGAAGCGGTAGCAGCCGAATCGCGCCGACCCGACGACGAGCCAGAGCCCGACTCCGCTCCCGGGGAGCAGGAGCCCGGTGTCGGCGACGAGGCCCCCGGGTGGCTTTCACAGGTGCCCTATTTCCTTGTGCTGTCCACCATGTCGGCCGGGATCGTGATCGTCGCGGCGGCGCATTTCAAGCGCGGGCCGGCGCTGATCGCCGGTTCGCTGCTGCTGGCCGCGGTCTTCCGCACCGTGCTGCCTCCGCACAAGATCGGAATGCTCGCGGTGCGCAGGAGATGGCTCGACGTCATCACGTTCACCGGACTGGCCGTGCTGCTCATCGTGCTCGCATGGGTAGCGCCGCAACTGTCCCAGTAGGCGTCTAATAAGCTTGATATCGAGATACTGCAGACGTTCGATCGACGAAGCCGCCGCCCGCTGAGCACCGGTGGGGACGACCGCCACCGGATCCCGGCCGCGGCGCGTCCGGCGGCTCTGCGGCGAGCTCATGAGGCGTGTCGCGGACACACCGGCCTCCCCGCGGCGCAGCGCGGCCACCGCCGCGTCCGCCGTGGTGCGACCGGTATGCCCCGGCGCCGCCTCCAGCCACATGACGGCTAGCCGAAACGAAGGGACAGCCACCAGCCATGGCCAAAATCAAGGTCGAGAATCCCGTAGTAGAGCTCGACGGCGACGAGATGACGCGGATCATCTGGTCCTTCATCAAGGACCGGCTGATCCTGCCCTACCTGGACGTCGATCTGAAGTACTACGACCTGGGGATCGAGGAGCGCGACCGCACCGACGACCAGATCACCGTCGACGCCGCCAAGGCCATCCGCGAGCACGGCGTCGGCGTCAAGTGCGCCACCATCACCCCCGACGAGGCCCGCGTCGAGGAGTTCGGGCTGAAGAAGATGTGGCGCTCGCCCAACGGGACGATCCGCAACATCCTCGGCGGGGTCATCTTCCGCGAGCCCATCGTCTGCGAGAACGTGCCCCGGCTGGTGCCCGGCTGGACCAAGCCGATCATCGTCGGCCGCCACGCCCACGGCGACCAGTACAAGGCCAGCGACTTCAAGGTGCCCGGCCCCGGTACGGTCACCATCACCTACACCCCCGAGGACGGCGGCGAGCCCATCGAGATGGAGGTCGCCAACTTCCCCGAGGGCGGCGGCGTGGCCATGGGCATGTACAACTACCGCCGGTCGATCGAGGACTTCGCCCGCGCCAGCCTGAACTACGGCCTGGACCGCGGCTACCCGGTCTACATGTCGACCAAGAACACGATCCTCAAGTCCTACGACGGCATGTTCAAGGACGTGTTCGAGGAGATCTACGAGAACGAGTTCAAGGACCGCTTCGAGGCGGCCGGCCTCACCTACGAGCACCGGCTGATCGACGACATGGTCGCCGCCGCCCTGAAGTGGGAGGGCGGCTACGTCTGGGCCTGCAAGAACTACGACGGCGACGTGCAGTCCGACACGGTCGCCCAGGGCTTCGGCTCGCTGGGCCTGATGACCTCGGTGCTGCGCACCGCCGACGGCCGGACCGTCGAGGCCGAGGCCGCCCACGGCACGGTCACCCGGCACTTCCGCCGGCACCAGCAGGGCGAGCCCACCTCCACCAACCCCATCGCGTCCATCTTCGCCTGGACCCGGGGCCTGGAGCACCGCGGCAAGCTCGACAACACCCCCGCGGTCGTCGAGTTCGCCAACACCCTGGAGAAGGTCGTCGTCTCGACCGTCGAGGGCGGCCAGATGACCAAGGACCTCGCGCTGCTGGTCGGCGGCGACCAGGGCTTCCTCACCACCCAGGAGTTCCTCGCCGTGCTCGACGAGAACCTGCAGAAGCGCCTGGCCTGAGGCGCGCCGCGCCCTTGGGTGCTCAGGGCCGCTCCGCCGTGCCGCGGGGCGGCCCTTCGCGTGGGCCGTAGCGCCCTGCGACGGCGCTACCGCACGGATACGAAGCGTTATTTCTACCGGTAGTGCGGCGAACGCCACTCTTGTGTGGTTCGCGTGTTTCGCGAGTATTGCCCTATCTTGGAGTCATCTGCCCGTTGGGTTCATCCCGCGGACACAGATCCCGAACCATTTAGGCCGACGTGCCGGCCGTGCGCCCGCTGGGGGGTAGGCGCGCGCGGTGCGGAACGTCCGGGAAAGGGCCCGTCGCTGCGGCGACGGGCCCTTTCATTCGGGCAGGGGTTTCGGCGGGGGTGCGGGAGGGGGCCTGCCGGCGCCGGAGCACCGGCAGGATCACTCCTGCATCGCGCTCTCGGGGATCGGCTCCCCCTCCTGCATCGCGCCGAACATCTCCGCCGAGCGCGCCTCGTCCCACAGCACCACCGAACCCGCGCCCGCGATGGTGGGCGTGGAGGCCACCGGAACCGCCGACGTCGCCGGGTCCTCGCGCATGGCCAGCGCCATGCCCGCCAGGTCGGTCAGGTGGTCGCCCTCGTCGACGACGAACGTGTCGGTGCCCTCGGTGACCAGCGGGATCGAGCGGAAGGGGTTGAGCAGCGTACCGGGGGAGGTGGCCTTGGAGATCAGCGCACTGAAGAACTCCCGCTGCCGCTGGATGCGGTCCAGGTCGGCGCGCACGGTGGCGCGCGTGCGCACGTAGCCCAGCGCGGTCTCACCGTCCATCTGCTGGCAGCCGGCCTCGATGTCGAGGTCGGCCTTGGGGTCCTGGATGGCCTGCTCGGGGCACATCTCCACCCCGCCGACGGCGTTGACGATGCCGACGAACCCGGAGAACCCGACCTCGACGTAGTGGTCGATGCGCACGCCGCTGGCCTGCTCGAAGGTCTGCACGAGCCTGGTGGGTCCGCCGCCCAGAGCCTCGGCGAAGGCCGCGTTGATCTTGCTCTGGCCGATGCCGGGGATCTCCACGTAGGAGTCCCGCGGCACGCTGACGATGGTGGGTTTGCCCGACTCGGGCACGTAGAGCACCATGATCGTGTCCGTGCGCTTACCGCTGGCGTCGCCCGTGCCCAGCTGCTGCTGCTCCTCGTCGCTGAGCCCTTCGCGGCTGTCGGAGCCCACGATCATGTAGGTCTCGCCGGGCTGGTCCTCCAGCCGTCCTTCGTACTCCAGGGCCGACACGCGCTGCAGCCGGGAATCGGCCCAGACGTAGAAGCCGACGGGGAAGACCACCAGCACGACCAGCAGCAGCACCAGGATCGTCCGCCGGCGCCGACGGCGCTGCTCGCGGATGCGCCGCGCGCGCCCGGACCCGTCGTAGCTGCGCCCGCGCCCGGAACCGCCCGGGGAGGGCCGGCGCCGCGGCTCGTCCTCGGCCGGCGGCATCCGCCGCGTGGGCCCCGCCCGACCCGCCGAAGAGCGCTCCTGTGAGCGGCGCGGGCGGTAGAGCTTCTCGATCTCGTCGGCCCCGCCGCCGGGGGTGCGGCGGAACACCCCGGTCCGGTCGGCATCACCGCCACCCGACCCGCGTCCTCGCCCGTAATGCCCGTCAACCATGGCTCTGGTCGCCCATCTGTGAAGTCACCACATGTGAGGTCAAGGTCAAGCCGTCCCCTTTTACTGCATTGGGACTCGCCACAGCCTAGCCAGGTTCCCGCCGTGACCGACCCGTGTCCGCGTTCCCGCCCGCGCAGGTCCCAGAAGGACACCCTCGCCACACAGGTCGCCTCGTGTGCCGTCGGCGCCACTCACATGCGGCACTGCTCGCCGGGTAGGCCGAGGGGCCCGCCGGCCCCTCGGCGGCCGGTCAGCGCAGGCGGCGGGCTCCCTGGGAGGGGAGAGCGACGCGCAGGGCGGGGGCGGTAAAGCCCCGCTCGGCGAAGGCGTCGGTGACCGCCTTCTCGACGGCCTCCAGGCGGGACTCGGGGGCCAGGGCGACGGCGCTGCCGCCGAAGCCGCCGCCGGTCATGCGGGCTCCGCGGGCTCCGGCGGCGACGGCGGTCTCCACGGCGGTGTCGAGTTCGGGCGTGGAGATCTGGAACTGGTCGCGCATGGACAGGTGGGAGGCCGTGAACACCGCACCCAGCTCACCCAGCGCGTTCGCGCGCATCAGCCCCACGGCGGCGTTCACCCGGTGGATCTCGGTGACCACGTGGCGGACGCGGTCGACGAGCAGCGGGTCGTCCAGGCGGGACAGGCTCGCCTGGAGGTCCTCCACGTCGCGCAGCGCGTCGACGCCGAGGATGCGGGCGGCGCGGGTGCACTCGTCGTAGCGGGCGGCGTAACCGCCGGTGGTGTCGCTGAGCTTGTGTTCGACGCGGGTGTCGATGATGAGCAGCCGCAGCCCCGCGTCCTCCAGCGGGAAGGGGACGTTGCTCGCCGCGCCGCTGCGGCAGTCCAGGTAGAGGGCGTGGCCCTCGGTGCAGCGCAGCGAGGCGCTCTGGTCGAGGATGCCGGTGGGGGCGCCGACGTAGGCGTTCTCCGCGCGGCGGGCGATCGTGGCCATGGCGGGGCGGTCGGCGGCCAGTCCGGTCAGGCCGTGGGCTTCGGCCAGGGCGAGCAGGACCGCGCACTCCAGAGCGGCCGAGGAGGACAGGGCGGCGCCGACGGGCAGGTCGGAGTCGAGCAGGATGCGCGCGCCGGCCCCGGGCGGCAGGTGCCCGGCCTCGCGCGCCGCCCAGAACACGCCGGCGACGTAGGCGCCCCACCCCTCGACGGGGTCCTGCGGGTCGAGGTCGGCGACGGCGAAGCCGACCTGCTCGCCCGGGCGCTGGGCGCTGCGCACCTCGGCTGTGCCGTCGTCCGTGGGCGTCAGCGCCAGGGTGACGCCCCAGGGCAGCGCCATCGGCAGCACCAGGCCGTCGTTGTAGTCGGTGTGCTCGCCCATCAGGTTGACGCGGCCGGGCGCGTGCCAGACCCCGAGCGGGTCGCGGCCGAACGCGGCGGCGAACGCCGCCGCGGTCTCGTCGGTGTCCACCACGTGCTCCGTCTCCTCCTCTGCCGGTGCCCGGCTCGAATCCTGCGGGCCGCGGGCGGATTCCCGCAGCCCCGCCGCGGCCGCCGGCGCGGCCGGGGCGGTGGCCGCACCCGCAGATGCGGCCGCGCGCCGGAACGGCGCGAGAAAGCGGTTCAGCACGCTCGCCTCTCCTCGGTGGCTGCGCGGGCGGGGTGTCGTCGTGCCGGCCGTGCCGCGGCTGCTCTCGGGCCGCGTCCGCGCCGGCCCGGCTCGGTTGGGCCCTTCAGCCGGCCGCGGTGTCGGCGGCCGTGCGCCCGGTGTGGAACTCCCAGGCGTCGGCGACGATGCGGTGCAGTTCGGGGCGGCGCGGTGTCCAGCCGAGTTCGCGCCGCGCGCTCTCGCTGGAGGCGACCAGGGTCGCCGGATCGCCGGGGCGGCGCTCGGCGGAGACCGCCGGGACGGGGTGGCCGGTGACCTTGCGGCACACGTCGATGACCTCGCGCACGGAGAACCCGGTGCCGTTGCCGAGGTTGAAGACGCGGTGCTCGCCGGGGCGGCAGCCGTCCAGGGCCAGCAGGTGGGCCTCGGCGAGGTCGGCGACGTGGATGTAGTCGCGCACGCAGCTGCCGTCGGCGGTGGGGTAGTCCTCGCCGTAGACGGCGACGGACTCGCGCAGGCCGCGGGCCACCTGCAGCACGATCGGGATGAGGTGGGTCTCGGGGTCGTGGCGCTCGCCGAGCCCCGCGTAGGCTCCGGCCACGTTGAAGTAGCGCAGGCTGACCGCGCCGATGCCGTGCAGGCGGGCGTACTCGGTCAGGGCGGTGTCGATGGCGGCCTTGGAGGCGCCGTAGGGGTTGCCCGGGCGCACGGGGGCGTCCTCGGGGATCGGGGAGGACTCGGGTTCGCCGTAGACGGCGGCGGTGGAGGAGAAGACGATGCGCCCGACCCCGTGGGTGCGCATCGCTTCCAGCAGCGCCAGGGTGCAGCCGAGGTTGCCGTCCCAGTAGCGCTCCGGGTGGGCCACCGACTCCGGCACCACCGATCGCGCGGCGAAGTGCAGGACTGCCTCGGCTCCGGTCTCGGCCAGCACCTCGGCGCCGCGCTCGCGGATGCCGCCCTCGAACAGGCGGCAGCCCGCGGGGACGGCGTCGCGGTGCCCGGTGGACAGGTCGTCGAGTACGGACACCTCGTGGCCTGCTTCGAGCAACTGGGCCGCGACGACACTGCCGATGTAGCCGGCGCCGCCGGTGACGAGGACTCTCAACGCTGCTCCTTGCTGTCGGTGGGGTGGGCCGCGGCGGCCTGCGAGGGCAGGGCGGTGCGGATGCGCTCGGCGGCGTCCTCGGGGGCGACGTCGTTGATCCACGCCGCCATGCCCGACTCCGACCCCGCGAGGTACTTCAGTTTCCCAGGGGCGCGGCGCAGCGTGAACAACTGCAGGTGCAGCCCGAACTCGCCGTCGGGGGTGCCGTCGGGCGCGACGGGTGCCTGGTGCCAGGCCGCGATGTAGGGCGTGGGCGGATCGGTGCCCTCGCCGGGCTGGGGGAACAGGGTGTCGAAGCCGCGCACCAGGTCGAGGTACATGCGGGCGAGTTCGTCGCGCTGGGCGGTGTCGAGTTCGGCCAGGGTGGACACGCGCCGCAGCGGGAAGAGGCGGACCTCGTAGGGCCAGCGGGCCGCGGCGGGTACGAACGCGGTCCAGTGCTCGCCCTCGGTGACGATACGGGTGCCGGCTCGGCGCTCGTCGGCGACGACCCGGTCGAAGAGGTTGCCGCCGGTGGCGGCGCGGTGCTTGCGGGCGGCCTCGGTCATGGCCTCGATACGCGGCGGCACGAACGGGTAGGCGTAGATCTGGCCGTGGGGGTGCTGCAGGGTCACCCCGATCTCGATCCCGCGGTTCTCGAAGGGATAGACGTGGGCGACGTCGGATCGGGCGCCCAGCGCTTCGGTGCGGTCGGCCCAGGCTTCGACGACGGTGCGGGCCCGTTCGGGCGAGAGGTCGCCGAAGGAGGCGGAGTGGTCCGAGGTGAAGCACACGACCTCGCAGCGCCCGGCGCCCGGGCGCGCGGTCAGCGCGGGGTCGTCGTCCGCGGCCGGTTCGGGCGGGGCCGGGGCGGGCGCCAGGGAGGGGAACCGGTTCTCGAAGACGACCACGTCGTAGTCACCCGCCGGGATCTCGCTCAGGCGGTCGCCGCGGGTGGGATCGAGCGGGCACTCGTCGGGCGGCGGGAGGAACGTGCGGTTCTGCCGGTGGGCGGCGAGGGTCACCCATTCGTCGAGGAGCGGGTCGTAGCGCAGCTGCGAGCCGGAGGAGAACGGCGGCAGCGGCCTGCGGTCCGCGACCTCGGCCCGGCCGGTGTCGGGGGATTCGTCGTAGTAGATGATCTCCCGTCCGTCAGCGAGCCGTCCCGTCGATCGAAAAACCTGTCGAGTTCGCACAAGTTCAGTCTAGAGCATGCGGTATTCGACTTCATTGGACCGCATATGAATGATGTTGATCGGCCTTCGGTGGATGTGCCCGAAGCGCGGCCATCTTTCCGGTCCGCGGTCACCCGGCGCGCCCTCGGCGCCGGCGGGTGCGCCGCCTTCGGGGGTTCCATGACCTGGGCTACGGTCGGCGTAGGCCGCACAAGGGCGAACCCGCCCATGCCGCCGGGCTCGCAGGGCGGCGCGGGCGGACACGCCGCACCGGCGCGCCGGATGCGCCGCGGGCGGCGCCCTGCGGCCGAACCACGGCAGGCGACGGCGGGCGGACGAGTGCAGCGGAAGGAGGCCCGGGGCGAATGGCCGCGATGACGGCGCTGAAGGACCGGGCGCGCCACTACCGCAACCTCGCCATGGAGACCTACTGGTCGGTGCGGCGCCGCCGTCCCGCGATCGACCACGCCGTGCGGGCCTTCGAGCGCTACTCCGACGTCGGGGGCGACCGGCTCGCCGCCGCGGTCACCTACTACGCCTTCCTGTCCTTCTTCCCGCTGCTCGCGCTGGCCTTCGCCGCGGTCGGCTACGCCGCCGCCGTCGAACCGGCCGCCCGCGACTACCTGGACCAGGCCATCCGCGAGACGCTGCCCGGCCTGGCCGAAGGACTGCCCGTCCAGGAGATCGCCGAGGCACGCACCGGTGCCGGCATCCTGGGCCTGCTCGGCCTGCTCTACGCGGGCGTGGGCGCCTTGGGCTCGGTCCGCGAGGCGCTGCACCGGGTCTGGCTGAAGGACGTCGGCGACGGACCCAACTTCGTCGTCGCCAAGCTCCTCGACATCCTGGTGATGGCCGTGCTGGGCCTGTGCCTGCTGGGCTCGGTCGCGCTGACCAGCGTCGCCCAGGCGGCCACACACTGGCTGCTGGGGTTCCTGCAACTGCAGGATTCGCTCGTGGCGGTGGGTGCGACCCGCGCGCTGGGTCTGGCCATCGCCGTGGCGGTCGACACGGTCATCTTCCTGGTCGTCTTCTCCCGCCTGTCGGGCACCCGCCGCCCGCTGCGCCTGCTGTGGCGCGGCGCGCTGCTGGCGGCCTTCGGCTTCGAGATCCTCAAGGCCGCGGCCGCCCTGCTGATCAGCGGCACGCTCAGCAACCCGGTCTACGCGTCTTTCGCGGTGGTCGTCGGCCTGCTGGTGTGGATCAACCTGGTGATGCGGATGCTGCTGCTGTGCGCCGCCTGGACCGCCACGTGGCTGCCGGTACCGCCGCCGTACCAGGGCGCGGTGCCCTCGGGCCTGCCGATAGGCCTCTCCGACGAGGAGCCTCCGCGGGAGGTGGTGCGCCAGGACCTCGGCCCCTCGGCGGCGGTGCTGCCCGCCCGGCCCACCGATCGCCTGATGCGCCGCTCGCGCCGGTTGGACCGGCGCCGGCGGGCCGCGGCCGCGCTGCGGCGCCTGGCCGTCCCGGCGGCCCTGGCGGGTGCGGCCGCCGGGGCACTGGCCTGGCGCAGGCGCCACAGGCGGGACGGGGACGGCGACGATCGCGGCGCCGCTCGCGATCGGCGCGCCGGTCGCGCCTGATTCCGGCGGTTCCGGCGCTGCTGTCCCAGGGCGCCCCAAGCCCGCTCCCACGCGCGGCGCGGGCCCGGCACGCGCTTCGCCATCGCGACATCCGTCCAACCAGAGACCGTCTGGAGTGACGGTTCGCGCCCCGAATACGTTATCGAGATCACGTATCGGTTACTTCGGGGCAGTCTTCTCTGTGATTGTGTAGCGTGATCTTGAAGCGCCGATGCGGACGACGGCGTGCCCGCCGCGTCCGTCTGGCGCTCCGTGCGGTCGGCCCCGCGCCTCGCCCGGTCCGGGCGCGCCCGCACAAAAGCGCGCGGCCGCACCGGCGCCTCGGTGTTCCCGGACTGCATCCGGCCGGACCGGCGTGGTGCACGCAGACCGGCTCCATCGTCGCGCAGCGCCGCCCATCGCCGGCGTCCGTATTACTCGCCCGATGTCATTTCGCCCGATCCACCCAGGAACGGAACCTGCATGACACGTACTGACGAATCGGGCAGAGGCTCGCCTAGGGTGCGGTCAGCGTCGGTGCGCGAACCGGCCGGACGACAGTGCGGAGGTTGACCGTGGCCATCGAATTCAACGACTCCCAGCGGGCCACTCTCGGCGTGGAATGGGAACTGCAACTCGTCGACGTGCACACCCGGCACCTGCGCCAGGAGGCCCAGCAGGTCCTCGGTGAACTGCCCGACCTCAGCGAGGCATCGGACAGCCCGCCGCTGCGCCACGAGCTGATGCAGTGCACGGTGGAGGTCGTCACCGGCATCTGCGAGACCGTCGAGGAGGCCCGCAACGACCTGGCGGGCAGCATCGCGCGGCTGAACAGCGTGCTGGAGCCCCGCGAGGCCGCGCTCATCTGCGCCGGGACGCATCCCATCGACGACTGGCGCGACCAGACTCTCTCCCCGATACAGCGCTACGGCGAACTCATCGACGAGATGCAGTGGCTCGCGCGGCGCATTCTCACCTTCGGCGTCCACGTGCACGTCGGCGTGCGGTCGCGGGAGAAGGCGATTCCCATGGTCAACGCGCTGGCCGACTACCTGCCGCACTTCCTCGCCCTGACCGCCTCCAGTCCTTTCTGGAGCGGCCATGACACCGGGCTGGCATCCAGCCGGTCGATCATCTTCGGCGCGCTGCCCACGTCGGGTCCGCCGCCGCGTCTCGAACACTGGGACGCGTTCGAGGAATATATGGAAACCCTGCTCCGAGCGGGGACCATATCGAGTATCAAGGAAGTCTGGTGGGACGTCCGCCCGCACCCCGATTTCGGCACCATCGAGATCCGGATGTTCGACGGCATTCCCACACTGCGCGAGGTCGGCATGGCCGCCGCGTTGTCCCAAAGCCTGGTTCGGCTGTTCGATCAGCAGTTGGACCGCGGCTACGGGCTTCCCAATCCACCCTCATGGGTGGTCAACGACAACAAATGGCGGGCCACCCGCTACGGCCTGGACGCCCGGATCATCACCGACGACCAAGGGCACACCATGCCGCTGCGCGACGATCTGCACGAGCTGCTCCGCGAGCTCGAACCCGTCGCGGCGCGGCTGGGCTGTGCCGAGGACCTCGGCGTCGCCTCGGAGATCCTGGACAAGGGCGCGTCCTATGAGCGTCAACGTGCCGTCATCGACGACGGCGGCACCCTGAACGACGTCGTGGACTCGCTGGTGGCGGAGTTCCGCGCCGACGGCTTCCCCGCGGCGCCCCTCTCCGCGAACTCCCCCGACCCTGCCACCGGTCACCAGGCGGCACGCGGCGGCACCGGTACCGACTATGCGACGAAGAACAGGGGGCCATCCCATGCAGGGGCGTGACCTGCGGGAGCAACTGAACGCTTTTCTTGCTCGCCACGAGCGCGAGTTCACCGAGTTCCGGCGCGATCTGCACATGCATCCCGAACTCGCCTTCGCCGAGCACCGCACCACCCAGCGGCTCGCCGACCGGCTGCGCAGCGTCGGACTCGCACCCCGGTCGCTGCCGCACACCACCGGCCTCGTCTGCGACATCGGCGCCGGCGAAGGCCCCACGGTCGCGCTGCGCGCCGACATCGACGCGCTTCCCCTCACCGACGAGAAGGACGTCCCCTACCGCTCGACCGTCCCCGGTGCCGCGCACTCCTGCGGCCACGACGTGCACACCACCGTGCTGCTGGCCACCGGGCTGTTCCTGGCGCAGCAGGCCCGCGCCGGTGCGCTGCCCGGCCGGGTGCGGCTGCTGTTCCAGCCGGCCGAGGAGCTGCCCGGCGGGGCGCGCGAGGTCGTCGACGCCGGCGGAATCGACGGGGTAGACCGCATTTTCGCGCTGCACTGCGATCCGCGGCTGCTCACCGGCCAGGTCGGGCTGCGCAGCGGTGCCATCACCGCCGCCTGCGACCAGGTGCTGGTGCGGTTGTCGGGCGCCGGGGGACACACTGCGCGGCCGCACCTGACCTCCGACCTGGTCTACGCGCTGGGCAAGGTCGTCACCGAACTGCCCGCCGCCCTTTCGCGGCGGGTGGACCCGCGGGCGGGCTTCAGCCTGGTGTGGGGGCGCGTCAGCGCGGGATCTGCACCCAACGCCATTCCCGACGACGGCGTGGCCGAGGGGACCGTGCGCTGCCTGGACGACGACGCCTGGCACGCCGCGCCCGAGCTCATCCGCGAGCTGGTCGACTCCGTCGTGGCCGGCTACGGCGCCCGCGCCGAGGTCGACTACCGCCGCGGAGTCCCGCCCACGGTCAACGAGTCCACCAGCGTGCGGATGCTGCAGGACGCCTGTGCGCAGGCACTGGGCCCCGAAGCCGTCGCAGACACCCCCCAGAGCCTGGGCGGCGAGGACTTCGCCTGGTACCTGGAGCACGTTCCCGGCGCGCTGGCCCGGTTGGGGACGCATTCGCCGCAGTCCAGCTCGCCGATGCTGGACCTGCACCGCGGTACCTTCGACGTCGACGAGCGGGCGATCGGCGTCGGCGTGCAGCTGATGTCGGCCACCGCGCTGACCGCGCTGTGGGAGTGCGCCCGCGCCGCTGACGGCGACCCCGTGCAGAACGCCGCGCTGGCCTGACGAAGGCATATTCCGCGCTCGGCCCCCTGACCGTCGGGCCGCTGCACGCGCGCACCGCCGTCGCCGCGGGCGCGGCGCGCCGGCACTGCGCCGGCGCTCCCGTGGCACCGCCGAAGTGCGACGGGTGCCGCCGTCGGCGCTCCCCACCGGCTCGGCACGGGTGGCATCCTGATCTGTATGAGCCACCCGATGAGCCTGGACGAGATCCGGCGCGCGCCCAAGGTGCTGTTGCACGACCACCTCGACGGCGGGCTGCGTCCCGAGACCGTCGTCGAGCTTGCCGAGGACGCCGGCTACACCGCGCTGCCCGAGAGCGACGCCGCCGAACTGGGGGTGTGGTTCCGCAACGCCTCGGACTCCGGGGCTCTGGAGCGCTACCTGGAAACCTTCACACATACCGTCGGGGTGATGCAGACCCGCGAGGCCCTGGAGCGGGTCGCCGCCGAGTGCGCCGAGGACCTGGCCGCCGACGGCGTCGTCTACGCCGAGGTGCGCTATGCGCCCGAGCAGCACCTGGATGCCGGCCTGTCGCTGGACGAGGTGGTCGAGGCGGTGCTGGAAGGTTTCCGCGTCGGCCAGAGTCGCGCCGCCGAGCAGGGGCGGCCGATCATCGTGGGCACGCTGCTGACGGCGATGCGCCACGCGGCCCGCTCCCGCGAGATCGCCGAGCTCGCGGTGCGCTACCGCGACGTGGGTGTGGTGGGCTTCGACATCGCCGGTGCCGAGGCCGGTTACCCGCCGACCCGCCACTTGGACGCCTTCGAGTACATGCGCCGGGAGAACGCGCACTTCACCATCCACGCGGGCGAGGCGTTCGGGCTGCCCTCCATCTGGGAGGCGCTGCAGTGGTGCGGCGCCGACCGCCTGGGCCACGGTGTGCGCATCGTCGACGACATCGACTACGCCGAGGGCGGCAAGGTCCGGATGAGCCGGCTGGCCCGCTACGTGCGCGACCAGCGGGTGCCGCTGGAGATGTGCCCCAGCTCCAACGTGCAGACGGGCGCGGCGCCCTCGATCGCCGAACACCCCATCGGCCTGCTGCGCGAGCTGCGCTTCCGGGTGACGGTCAACACCGACAACCGGCTGCAGAGCGGCACGAGCCTGTCGGAGGAGTTCGCCAAGCTCTCGTCGGCCTTCGGCTACGACTGGGACGACATGGAGTGGTTCACGGTCAACGCGATGAAGTCGGCGTTCCTGCCCTTCGACGAGCGGCTCGCGCTGATCAACGGACGGATCAAGCCGGGGTTCGCGCAGCTGAAGTGGGCGACGAGATGAAGCCGCTGTCCTCGCCGGCGTCCCGCGTCCTGGGCTGGGGCTGGGTCGCGGTCGTCGCGCTGCTGCTGGTCGACCTCGCCTTCCGCGGCAGCGGCGCCTCCAGCCTGGTGGCGGGGTCGGTGCTGCTGATCACCGTGGGTGTCGCCTATGTGCTGTGGCTGCGTCCGCGGGTGGTGCCCGGCGCCGAGGGAGTGCGCCTGGTCAACCCGCTGCGTGACACCTTCGTCCCGTGGTCGGTGTTCACCTGGGCCGACGTCACCGACGCGCTGCGCGTGCACGCGGGCGAGGACGTGTACCGCTCCTGGTCGCTGCGCGAGACCAGGCGCGCCCGGGTGCGCGAGAACCTGCGCCGCGCCGATGACGGGTCCGGCGTCGCCGCACAGGCCGACGACGACCCGCGGTCGATGCGCCCGGTCGACCACGCGGCGCGGCAGCTGCGCGAAGAGGCGCAGCGGCGCCGGGCGCAGCCCACGGCCGGTTCCGTGCCCGGCGAGGCCGCCGCTAGCGCCTCCGAGGACGCGGCGCCGGACGGCGGAGGCCGCGGCGCGCCGCGCACGCCTTCCACCGTGTGGGCGCCCGACGCCGTCGCCGCGCTCGGGATTCCGGTGTTCCTGCTGATCATGGTGCTGCTGCTGATCTGAGTCAGGCCGCGGGCCGTTCGAACGCGGCCTGGACGCACCCGGCGACGACCGGAGCGGCTCTGCGCGGGGCGGGTGCGTGCGCCGTCCGATGGGTGCGCTGCGCCCTCTGGGTCGTCCGGGACCGAGCCCTTGCGGGGGACGGGTCTGTCTCCCGCCTCTACCGGTTCCGGGGCTCTCCGTTGCTCTGGCGGACGTACAGCGTCATCGGGGGGCGTCGCGTGCGGCCGGGTCGCTCGTCGGGGGTTGACCGCGTCGCCGATCGATGGTTAGGTAAGGCATGCCTAAACGTTGATCGGTGGGACGGCGGGCTGAAGCGGATCTCCGTTCCGCCCCCAGCGGGTTAGGCGGCATGGGTCAACTGAATAGTGGCGCGCCGCCGCCGGCACGGATCGCCACCCGTGCGCCGGCGCGGGCGCACCGGTCGCGGGGACCGGTCGGCCCGCACAGCGGCGCGAAGTACCACCTGAAATGCGGCACGGGGCTCGCCACGGGGTCTGCGGGGACCTCGCTCCGCGCCGCATCCGAAGATCCCGCCGCCGGTGTGCGCGCGGTCGGCGCCCACCCCTCCCGGGCCTCGGGAGGCTGCTCGCCACGCGGGCGTCGGCACCGGCCATCGGCAGTGGGACTCATCGGACGCGCGCACCCGGCGGCCCTGCGCGGAAGAGCCGCCGGGTGCGCCGCGTCCGCGGTCGTGAGCGTTCTCGGCCGTGCCCGGACGCACCACGGGTCCGGACGCGGCGGCGCGGCCTCAGATACGCGAGAGCGTCGCGTTGAGCAGGCCGCCCAGCCGCCGAGCCCGCTGCTGGATCACATCCAGCGCCTTGAGCGAGTCGAACCGCTCGAAGACCGCCCCCATCGCGTCGTTGCTCACGACGGAGAGCCCCAGCACCTCCGCACCCATCTCCACGGCGGCGATGGTCTCCAGTGCCATGGAGCGGCCCACCAGATCGGCACCCGCCACCCGCAGCATCGCCAGCTCCGCCGGTGTCTGGAACTGCGGGCCCAGCAGCGAGGCGTAGACGCCTTCCGTCAGTGAAGGGTCGGCCTCCTGGGCCAGCGCCCGCAGCCGCGGGCTGTAGGCCTCGGTCAGGTCGACGAAGTCGGGACCCGCCAGCGGCGAGGTCGAGGTCAGGTTGATGTGGTCGCGCAGCATGATCGGCTGCCCCACCGAGAAGTCGGCGCGCAGCGATCCGGCCGCGCCGGTGAGCACGACCGTGGACGCACCGGCCGCGATGCCCGTGCGCACCGCGTGGGCGATCCGCATCGGGTCGTGCTCTTCGTAGAGATGGGTGCGGCCGCAGAAGACCGCTACCCGCTTGTCGCCGACCCGGGTGCTGCGCACCGTCGAGTCGTGGCCGGCCGCCGTGGGCGCCACGAATCCGGGAAGGTCGGTCATGTCCAGTCGGATGTCTGCGGTGCCCAGTTCGTCGGCCGCTCCCGACCAGCCCGAGCCGAGGATGACCATGGCGTCGTAGGAGTCGGTACCGGTGCGGGCCTTGAGCTCGTTCGCCGCCTGCAGGGCCAACTGCTTGGCCTGGGCGGTCCTGGTCGTTGGGCGCACTTGCGTGGATTCGCTCACATCTCAGGACAGTACCCCTGCGTAGTCGAACTCGTCCGGAACGCAACGCAGTGTGTTCGAAACCGGTCGGAACCGGTTGGCCGGCGATCGCGTCCGAGACGGGAAACCGCCGCGGCGCGCAGCGCGTAGGCCAGGATGGAAATCCGGACGCGACTCGCGGCGCGGCCCCGCCGGGGTCGATGCGCCGATCGCGCGGCAGCCCTACCCGAAAGGACGCAGACATGGCGAAGCACCGGTTGTCGGTGGTCACCTACCGCGAGGACGACGGTCGTTACGTCGCCCAGTGCCTGGAGGCCGACATCTCCAGTTTCGGCGGCACCCGCGCAGAAGCCGAGGAGATGATCACCGAGGCGCTGGAGCTCTACCTCGAAGACGAGCCGGTGCCCGCCCCGGTGAGCGACGCGGCGGTGGGCACCGTCGAGGTCGAGGTCGCCGATGGGTAGCAGGGGCGGCAAGCCGAAGTCGGGCAAGCAGCTCCTCAAGGAGTTGCAACGGGAGGGCTGGACGGTCGCGGGCGTCAAGGGCAGTCACACCAAGCTCCGCGGCCCCAACGGCAAGGGCATGGTGGTCATCCCCGTACACGGCAACGGAGACCTGCCCCGGGGCACGCAGCGCAGTATCGAGCGCCAGGTCGAGGAGGTCCGCAAGCAGCAGAACGACCAGCCGGCGACAGGCGTCCAGGACGCCCTCCGCAACAGGCAGCGGAAGACGGGCGGGAAGGCGCGCAAGGACGGGGCGGAACCCTCCGCCGGTCGGCGGCGGGATCAGAGCCCGAAGCGGTCGCGGCCGAATCGCCGGGGCGGCTGATCCGCGTTCGTCGCCGCCGGCCGCGGGCACGGTTCCGGCAGTGCGGCCGGCCGTCGCCTGCTCAGCGCCAGGCCGGAGAACACGGGCGGGAGCGCAGGTCGTCGAGGTAGAACGGGGGCGCGCCGGCCTTTTCGGCGGCATCGGCGAGCATAGCCAGGTACAGCGCCGAAGGCAGGCCGCCCTCGTAGTCGTCGAGGACGTGGGTCCAGGCGGTGGCCTCGCCCTCCAGCAGGGTGCTCGCCCGCACCCGGACGCGCGTGTAGAGGCCGAAGGCCGCGCCGGCGCTGCCGTCGACGTGGGTTTCGTCGCATTCGCCGATGTCGTAGAGGGCCGCGAAGACGCTCGCGCCGCGCTGCTCGACGATGGTCGCCAGCGCGCCGCCCCACGGCCCCGACTCCCCGCCGAACGTCAGCCGCCAGCCTTCCAGCCAGCCGGTGCCCAACAGCGGCGAGCGCGGAGCGTGCCCCGCCATCTGGTCGGGGTCGAGGTTGCAGCCGTAAGCGGCGTAGAGAGCCACGGCGACCATGCTAGACGCGGCCCTTCGCCCCCGTTGAGATTTTCGCGGCTCGGCATGGCGGACAATGGGTAGCAGGCAGACGAGAGACGTTCCAGGCGGCGGCCCGCGAGGCAGCGGCGCATCGGCGCGCCCGCCAGAAGGAGTGAAGCAGCTGTGACCAAGGTCGTGATCATCGGTGGCGGGCCGGGAGGCTACGAGGCGGCGCTGGTCGCCGCGCAGCTCGGCGCGGACGTGACGATCGTGGACCGCGACGGGATCGGCGGCGCCTGCGTCCTGACCGACTGCGTTCCCTCCAAGACCCTCATCGCCACTTCCGTGCGGTCCACCTATGTCCAGGAGGCCTCGAGGCTGGGGATCGAGATCGCCGAGGCGGACGGCCGCCCCGACGTCTCGGTCGACCTGAAGACCGTCAACGCGCGGGTGAAGCGGCTGGCCCAGGCGCAGTCCGACGACACCGCCGCGCGCGTGGTCAAGGAGGGTGTGGAGGTCATCCCGGGCGAGGCGCGCCTCGTGGACCCCAGGATCGTCGCCGTCGGGGACCGCCGCATCAGCGCCGACATCGTGCTCGTCGCCACCGGCGCCCACCCGCGGGAGCTGCCTTCGGCCAAACCCGACGGTGAGCGCATCCTGACCTGGCGCCACCTCTACGACCTGGAGGAGCTTCCGGAGAAGCTGATCGTCGTGGGCTCCGGCGTCACCGGCGCGGAGTTCGCCAACGCCTACCAGGGCCTGGGTACCGAGGTGACCCTGGTCTCCTCCCGCGAGCGCGTGATGCCCACCCAGGACGCCGACGCCGCCGAGGTGCTGGAGGGTGTCTTCCGCCGCCTGGGCATGACCGTGCTGGGCAGGACGCGCGCGGAGTCGGTCACCAACACCGGCGACGGCGTGGTGGTCACCCTCTCCGACGGCCGCACCGTCGAGGGCAGCCACTGCCTGATGACCGTCGGCATGATCCCCAACACCGCCAACATCGGCTTGGAGGAGATCGGGGTGCGCCTGGACGACGGCGGTTTCGTCCAGGTCGACCGCGTCTCGCGCACCTCGACGCCGGGCGTCTACGCGGCGGGCGACTGCACGGGGGTGAACATGCTGGCGTCGGTAGCGGCGATGCAGGGCCGCATCGCGATGTGGCACGCTCTGGGCGAGGCGGTCTCGCCGCTGAAGCTCTCCACGGTCGCCTCCACCGTGTTCACCCACCCCGAACTCGCCTCGGTGGGCGCCACCGAGGGGGAGGTCCGCAGCGGCAAGATCGACGCCCGCGTGGTCAACCTGCCGCTGGACACCAACCCGCGGGCGAAGATGACCAACAGCAAGGACGGGTTCGTCAAGCTGATCTGCCGCCAGCACACCGGCATCGTGATGGGCGGCGTCATCGTGGGTCCTCGCGCCAGCGAGCTCATCCTCGCGGTGTCGGTGGCGGTGCAGCAGCGCCTCACCGTCGACGACCTCGCGCACACCTTCGCGGTCTACCCCTCGCTTTCGGGCAGCGTCACCGAGGCGGCCCGCTCGTTGATGCAGGGTTCGCCGGAGTAGGCGGCGAGTAGGGCCGGGCGGCCCCGGCCCGGACACGCGAAAGGCCCCGGCGGGCGCGCCCGCCGGGGCCTTTCGCTGCGTGAAGGACGCGAGTGGGACCGGCTAGAAGTCGAACCCGCCGAAGTCGCCTCCGCCGAAGCCGCCGAAATCGCCGCCTCCGCCGAAGTCGCCTCCCATATCGCCGCCCATGTCACCGCCCATGTCGCCGCCGAGCATGCCGCCGCCCATCATGGACCCCATCATCGAGCCCATCATCATGCCGGTGAACATGCCCATCATCATGTCCATGCCGAAGTACCCGCCCGCGTAGGGCGCGTAGGCCGGTCCGGCGTCGTAGTAGGGCCGGCGCCGCCCGTCGACCTCGACCTGGCGGACGTCGGGGTCGCGGCCGGAGAGGACCGCCTGGGCGCACGAGGGGCAGGCCGGTACCGAGCGGTCGGTCCCGCCCGGAGGCGCCCACGTCACGTCCTGCTGCGAGGGGCCGTGCTGGGGGTTGAAGAAGCAGGGCTGGCGCCGCTCGGGCAGCGGCTCGCCGTTCATCCGGGCGCGGGTGGCGACCATGTGGTAGCGGCCGTCCTCCAGCGCGTTGGTGACCTGCTTCACCTGGTCCGGCTCGGAGATGGTGTCGAGCGTGGCCTTGGCGCGGTCGTAGGAGTCCATCGCGCGGCTGTAGTCGGTGCGCGTGTCCTCGTCGACCTTGGAGAGGTCGATCTCCAGGCCGGCGATGTCCTCGCCGAGGCGGACGACGTCCTCGTTGGCCATCTGCTTGATCTCGGCCAGCTCCTTGGCCTTCTGCTCGTCGCGGCGCTTCTTGCCGCGGTAGAGGAAGAAGCCGCCGCCGGCCACGCCGACCACCAGCAGGCCGAGCAGCATCGTCCCGAACACGTCGGAGGCGGCGTCGGCGGACTGCCGCTCCTCGACGGTGTCGGGGACGGCCACGAGGGTGTCGATCTGGCCCTCGCCCTGGGAGAGGAGCTGCTGTTCGAGCTCGTCGTTCCCCTGGGCGGTGAGTTCGGTGGAGTTGATCACCAGCTCGTCGGAGCCGGCGAGCACGGCGTAGGTGCCGTCGCCGACCTCGGGCTGGATGTCCTGGATGTAGTTGTTGACGCTGGCCTCGGAGTTGAGCGTGCCCGAGGGGAGCACGACGTAGTAGGTGGGGTTGGCCGCCGAGTCTGCGGCGTCGGCCAGCGCATCCCGTTCGGCCTGGGGCAGCTGGTCGGTGGTGATGTCGGGGTCGATGTAGACGTTGTCGTTCCGCAGCGCGTCGACGACCTCGCCCGACGCCGGGACGGAATCGGCGCTGGCGGGTGCCATGGCCGCAGCGCTGAGCCCTGCGGCGAGCAGGGCGGGTACTACCAAGCGACGCATCATGATCGTTCCTCTCGCCTCCCTCACTTGCACAGACGAACAGGAAGGCTGGAAGGTTCCCGCGGGAACCGGCGGCTGTCGGATCCAGACTACGGGCGGCCCGCCGCTGCGGCGGGCCGCCCGTCGAGCGGGTCGCAGGTGGGAGGCGTCAGGGGGCCGAACCCGTGCGGGCCGCGGCCCCGGTGCGGTCGCCGGAGGAGTCGTCACCGCCCGACGCGGCCGCGTCCTCGGCGGTGTCGGTGTCGGTCGCGGCCTCGCTCCGGGCTGCCTCGGCCGCGGCCTCCTCGGCGTCGGCCCGCAGGCCCGCGCCGGTGTCGGGAGCGACGAAGCCGTTCAGGCCGCGCGTGGCGTGGAAGCGCGCCACGTCCATGATCTTCTCGCGCTTGGCGACCAGAGCCGGCACGAACGCCTGTCCGGCGACGTTGGTGGCGGTGCGGCCCATGTCGAGAATCGGGTCGACGGCCAGCAGCAGGCCGACGCCCTCCAGCGGCAGCCCCACCGTGGACAGGGTCAGGGTCAGCATGACGGTGGCGCCGGTGGTGCCGGCGGTGGCGGCGGAGCCGATCACCGACACGAAGACGATGAGCAGGAAGTCGGTCGGGCTCAGCGGCACGCCGTAGAACTGCGACACGAAGATCGCGGCGATGGCCGGGTAGATCGCGGCGCAGCCGTCCATCTTGGTGGTGGCGCCGAAGGGAACGGCGAAGGACGCGTAGTGCCGCGGCACGCCGAAGTTGGTCTCGGCCACGCGCTCGGTCACCGGCATGGTGCCCATCGAGGAGCGCGAGACGAAGCCGAGCTGCACCGCCGGCCACACCCCGGTGAAGAACTTCAGCGGCGACAGCCCGTGCAGGCGCGCCAGCACCGGGTAGACGACGAACAGCACCAGCGCCAGCCCGATGTAGATCGCCAGCGCGAACCGGCCGAGGGCGCCCACGGTCGTCCAGCCGTAGCTGTAGACGGCGTTGCCGAGCAGCCCGATGGTGCCCAGCGGGGCCAGCCGGATAACCCACCACAGCACCTTGAGGACCACGCTCAGCGCGGAGCGGGTGAAGGCCAGGAACGGTTCGGCGGCCGACCCCACACGCACGGCCGCGACGCCGATCGCGATCGCGATGACGATGAGCTGGAGGGCGTTGAAGTCCAGGGCGGTGGTGAGGGAGCCCGCCTCCTCGGTGGTGCTTGCCGTCAGCCCGAGGAAGTTGACGGGGACCAGGCTCTCCAGGAACGCCAGCCACGAGCCCTGCGAAGAGGCGTCGGGTGCCTCGGCGGTGCCGGCGTCCACACCGCTGTTGACGCCCGGCTGGATGAGCAGGCCCAGCCCGATCCCGATGGCGACGGCGATCAGCGCGGTGATGGCGAACCACAGCAGGGTCTGCCCCGCGAGCCGGGCGGCGTTGGAGGTGTGGCGCAGGTTGGCGATGGAGGAGATGACCGCCAGCACGATGAGCGGCGGGACGATCGTGCGCAGCAGCGTCACGAACGTGGAGCCGACGGTGTCGAGGGTCAGCGCCAGCCAGTTGGGGTCCTCGGCGGTGCCGCCCAGCTGGCGGGCGACCACGCCCAGGGCGATGCCGACGACCAGAGCGGCGAGGACCTGGACGGTGAAGGGTATGCGTCGCAGTGCGGATAGCACGGTGTGACTCCCGGGTCAGGACGTGGACGGCGCCCCGCGGGTGGCGGGGTACCTCGGGGGAAGTCGGCGCTGCCGGTGGCGACCGGTGCGCCGGGACCGGGCCGGTGGAGGTCTCAGCTCCGTCGACACGCCTGCGACGCGATACGGCACAGGTCGATGTGCCGCCGCCCGGTCAGACCCCAAAGATTCGTCACGAACGAGCACAATGCCGACCATCGCCGCGTTATTCCCCGGTCGGCGCCCATTGTCACGCGGATCACACGGTGGGTGCAGGAGCGTCACAGGTCCGCCGACCCGGCGCAGGGGTGGCGGTGCGTGGCGGCGGGGCGGGTTGGGCCTGCTGTGCGGTCTTGTTGGTCTGCCGGGCGACGGGTGGCCTCACGGAAAAGCGGCGGCGACGGTGGCGGATGGCCGGGCCTGCGCCCATCGGTTCGGGTGCTCGCCGGTGGTCCGTGTGGGGGGCGGCAGCGGTCCGCTGGGCGGCCTTGTTGGTCTGCCGGGTGGCGGGTGGTCTTGCCTGGAAAGCGGCGGCGAGGGCGGCGGTGGGCCGGGCCCGGTCACCGGTTCGGGTGCTCGCCGGTGACGGTTGCGGCGGGGCGGGTTGGGCCTGCTGTGCGGTCTTGTTGGTCTGCCGGGCGACGGGTGGCCTCACGGAAAAGCGGCGGCGAGGGCGGCGGATGGCCGGGCCTGCGCCCATCGGTTCGGGTGCTCGCCGGTGGTCCGTGTGGGGGGCGGCAGCGGTCCGCTGGGCGGCCTTGTTGGTCTGCCGGGAAGCGGGTGACCTCACGGGGAACGACGGGCACCGAGGACAGCGGAGGGCTGCCCCCGCGGTCGACGGGTCGGGTGCTCGCCGGTGGCGGTTGCGGCGGGTCGGGTCTGCTGGGCGGTCTTGCTGGTCGGCCGGGCGGCGGGTGGTCTTGCCTGGAAAGCGGCGGCGAGGGCGGCGGTGGGCCGGGCCTGCGGTCGGCGGTTCGGGTGCTCGCCGGTGGCGGCGGCCAGCGGGGGCCGCCCCCCCGGGGGTGGGTATTCATCACAACACCTCCGTGCGGAGCCGGTGTTGCACTCACCCCCTGAACCCGCGTCCCTGCAGACAGACGCGGCGCGGCTTGGCCCGTCTATCGCGAACTTATGGTCGCAGGTAAGCGTATTCCGCGGCCATAAGTTCGCGATAGACGCCGGGTGAACCGGCATACCGGACATACCGGCACCGGTTGGCCGACGTGGTACCGCCGTGTTGTGGCCGGACTCGCACCGGGCGGAGGCCGCGCGGCGGGGTGCGGTCGCGGGCGCCCGCACGGCCCCGGTGGTGCGCCGGATCGGGGGCCGAGGTGGCGACGACACGTCGCTCGTGGCGCCCGAGCGCGGCCTCCGGGTGCCCCACCCCCGATGGGGTGGACTTTTGGGGGGCTATGCCCGTTTTGCGGGTGGCCTCGGCGGGCGCGGTGGCGACGAGGTGCACGAAAAGTCGACGTCAGGGGCGTTCTTTGCGCCATTCGGCGCGCCTCGTGCGCCACCGCCGCCGCAGCGCGGCTGCGAGCCCACCGGGAACTCGGGCATCAGTGGGCAAAACACCCCCCGTTCTTTCGTATCGCGGAATGACAATGCGAGGACAGCACCTCGGGGCGACACCGAGGCGGATGCCGCCGCACGTATGTGCATCTCGTGGCCCCGACCCGGCTGCCCGACCGCCGCCTCGACCGCCGCAGGCCCGGCCCCGCCGCCGTCGTCGCCGCCCCCGTCGCGCGCGCCACCGGCGGGCACCCGGCCCGTTGGGCGCGGGCCAAGCCCTCCGCCACCGTTGCCGCCGCTTTTCAGTCAAGACCACCCGCCACCCGGCAGACCACAAGGCCGCCCAGCAGACCCGAGCCGCCCCGCCGCACGCCCAACCGGCGAGCACCCGACCCGTCAACCGCAGGCCCGGCCATCCGCCGACCTCGGCGCCGCTTTTCAGTCAAGACCACCCGCCACCCGGCAGGCTGACAAGGCCGCCCAGCGGATCCGAGCCGCCCCGTCGGCTGCCGCCACCGGCGGGCACCCGACCCGTCAACCGCAGGCCCGGCCATCCGCCGACCTCGGCGCCGCTTTTCAGTCAAGACCACCCGCCACCCGGCAGGCTGACAAGGCCGCCCAGCGGATCCGAGCCGCCCCGTCGGCTGCCGCCACCGGCGAGCACCCGGCCCGTCAACCGCAGGCCCGGTCATCCGCCGACCTCGGCGCCGCTTTTCAGCCAAGACCACCCGCCACCCGGCAGACCACAAGGCCGCACAGCAGGCCGGAGCCGCCATCCCCGCCCCTGCTTCCCCGGCTCCTGCCGCCCTCACCAGCCGGCAGGAGCCGGGGGCTCACGCACGTACGGATCGGTCTTGTCATTCGTCCTTGATCTCGCAGACCACGCCGCCGTTGCTGAGGCCGTCGCCCGCGGCCACCGACAGCCCGGTGACCACGCCGGGCTTGTGCGCGGTGAGCGGCTGCTCCATCTTCATCGCCTCGATGACGACCACGGGGTCGCCCTCGGCGACGGTCTGGCCGTCCTCGGCGACCACCTTGACCACCGTGCCCTGCATCGGCGAGACCAGCGCGTCGCCGCCCGCCGCGGCCGCCGTGCCGCCGGTGCGGCCGCCGCCGCGTCGGCCGGAGCGCCCGGCGGGCTTCTTGGCCCCCGACGCCCCCGCGCCGCCGGCCGCCGCACCCAAGCCGGCGGGCAGCACGACCTCCAAGCGCCTGCCGCCCACTTCGACGGTGACCGGTTCGCGCTCGCCGGGTTCGGCCTGCTCGACGGGTTCGGAGTAGGGCTCGATGCGGTTGTCGAACTCGGTCTCGATCCAGCGTGTGAACACCGAGAACGGGGCATCGGGGGCCGCAGGCGCGAAGGCCGGGTTCTCGATCACGGCCAGGTGGAAGGGGATGGCCGTGGGCATGCCGCCGACCTCGAACTCGGCCAGTGCCCGCCGCGAGCGCTGCAGCGCCTCGGCGCGGGTGCGGCCGGTCACGATCAGCTTGGCCACCATCGAGTCGAACGCCTGCGGCACGGTGAACCCGGCCTCGCAGCCGGTGTCCACGCGCACCCCCGGGCCGCCCGGCAGGTTCAGCGCGGTGATGGTGCCCGGCGCCGGCATGAAGCCGCGGCCGGCGTCCTCGGCGTTGATGCGGAACTCGAAGGAGTGGCCGCGCAGGTCCGGGTCGCCGTAGCCCAGCTCCTCGCCGTCGGCGATGCGGAACATCTCGCGGACCAGGTCGATCCCGGCGACCTCCTCGGTGACCGGGTGTTCGACCTGCAGCCGGGTGTTGACCTCCAGGAACGAGATGGTGCCGTCGGTGCCCACCAGGAACTCGCAGGTGCCCGCGCCCACGTAGCCGGCCTCGGCCAGGATCGCCTTGGAGGAGGAGTACAGCAGCTCCACCTGCTCGGCGCTGAGGAAGGGGGCCGGTGCCTCCTCGACGAGTTTCTGGTGGCGCCGCTGCAGCGAGCAGTCGCGGGTGGAGACCACCACCACGTTGCCGTGGGTGTCGGCCAGGCACTGGGTCTCGACGTGGCGCGGCCGGTCGAGGTAGCGCTCCACGAAGCACTCGCCGCGGCCGAACGCCGCCACCGCCTCGCGCACCGCCGACTCGTAGGCGTCGGCGACCTCCTCGGCCGACCGGGCGACCTTGAGGCCGCGCCCTCCGCCGCCGAAGGCCGCCTTGATGGCGATCGGCAGCCCGTGCTCCTCGGCGAATGCCACGGCCTCCTCGGCGCCGGAGACCGGCTCGGGCGTGCCGGCTACCAGGGGCGCACCCACCTTCTGGGCGATGTGGCGGGCGGCGACCTTGTCGCCCAGCGCGTTGATCGCCGCGGGCGGGGGGCCGATCCAGGTCAGTCCGGCGTCGATGACCGCCTGCGCGAAGTCGGCGTTCTCGGCGAGGAAACCGTAGCCGGGGTGGACTGCGTCGGCGCCGGTGCGCTCGGCGACGTCGAGGATCCTGCCGATGTCGAGATAGCTCTGGGCCGGACTCGTCCCGCCCAGCGCGTGGGCTTCGTCGGCGACCTTGGCGTGCAGGGCGTCCAGGTCGGGTTCGGCGTAGACGGCCACGCTGGCGATGCCGGCGTCGCGGCAGGCGCGTGCGATGCGGACCGCGATCTCGCCCCGATTGGCGATCAGTACTTTGCGCACGGTGGGTCTTCCTCCTGATCCGGCGTCCGCGGGGGCCGCGCCGGGTTGGGACGGATCTTCAGAGCTGGTGGGCCGGCGCCGCCACCGCGGTCCCGGCCGTGGTCGGGGGCGGCCTCAGCCCGGCCGGTAGGCTCCGCGCCACGCGCCCGGACCGGGCGCGGGCGGTGTGCGCAGCGTCCGGGAGCGGTCGCGCCAGCCCGACGGGGGCGCGGGCGCCGCGCCGGCGCGGGCCCCCCGGGCGGCGCGGGCGCGCGCGGTCAGCACCGCGACCAGGGCCGCGGCCTCCTCGGGCGCGGGTTCGCCGCGGACCAGCCGCAGGAACGTCGCCGAACCCGGTCCCTGCCCGGCTGAATCGGTCGTCATCGCCTTCCCGCCTCCGCATCGGGGTGCCGCGTTCCCGTCTGTCCTCCACTGCCCGGGCGCGACGCCACCGACCGCCGGGGGGTGCCGCAACCACCGCCGGGCGCCGTCCCGCGCTTCACAGCGGAATGTTCCCGTGCTTCTTCGGCGGCAGTTGGGCGCGCTTGTTCGCCAGCGACCGCAGCGCCTTGGCCACCGAGGTGCGGGTCTCGGAGGGCAGGATGACCCCGTCGACGTAACCCCGCTCCGCGGCGGAGTACGGGTTGAGCAGGGTGTCCTCGTAGTCCTCGATCAGCTGCGCGCGTTCGGCCTCGGCGTCCTCGGCGGCGGCCAGCCTCCGCCGGTGCAGGATGTTGACCGCGCCCTGCGCGCCCATGACCGCGATCTGGGCGGTAGGCCAGGCCAGGTTGATGTCGGCGCCCAGGTGCTTGGAGCCCATGACGTCGTAGGCGCCGCCGTAGGCCTTGCGGGTGATGACGGTGACCAGCGGGACGGTGGCCTCGGCATAGGCGTAGATGAGCTTGGCGCCGTGGCGGATGATGCCGTTCCACTCCTGGTCGGTGCCGGGAAGGAAGCCCGGCACGTCGACGAAGGTCAGCACGGGCACGTTGAACGCGTCGCAGGTGCGCACGAAGCGCGCCGCCTTCTCGGAGGCGTCGATGTCCAGGCACCCCGCCAGGCTCATCGGCTGGTTGGCGACCACACCCACCGGCCGGCCCTCGACACGGCCGTAGCCGACCACGATGTTGGTGGCGAACTGTGCCTGGACCTCCAGGAAGGCGCCGTCGTCGAGGACACGCTCGACCACCCGGTGCATGTCGTAGGGCTGGTTCGCCGAGTCGGGGACGAAGGTGTCCAGCTCCCGGTCGGCGTCGGTGATCCCGTCCTCGCCGGGGGCCTCCGTCTCGGGCGGGTCCTCCAGGTTGTTGGCGGGCAGGTAGGACAGCAGGTCGCGCACGTAGTCCAGCGCGTCGTCCTCGTCGGCGGCCATGTAGTGGGCGACACCGGACTTGGCGTTGTGCGAGCGTGCGCCGCCCAAGTCCTCCATCGTTACGTCCTCGCCGGTGACGGTCTTGATGACGTCGGGGCCGGTGATGAACATCTGCGAGGTCTGGTCGACCATGACGGTGAAGTCGGTCAGCGCCGGGGAGTAGACGTGGCCGCCGGCGGCGGCGCCCATGATCAGCGAGATCTGCGGGATGACGCCGGAGGCGCGGGTGTTGCGCTGGAATATCTCGCCGTAGAGGCCGAGGGCGACCACGCCCTCCTGGATGCGCGCGCCGCCGCCCTCGTTGATGCCCACGACCGGGCAGCCGGTCTTCAGCGCGTGGTCGAGGAGCTTGACGATCTTCTCGCCGTAGACCTCGCCGAGTGAGCCCCCGAAGACGGTGACGTCCTGGCTGAAGACGGCGACGGGCCGGCCGTCCACCGTGCCGTGTCCGGTGACGACGCCGTCGCCGTAGGGGCGGGCGGCGTCGAGTCCGAAGTTGGTGGAGCGGTGCCGCGCGAAGGTGTCGAACTCGACGAACGACTCGGGGTCGAGCAGCGCGTCGATGCGCTCGCGCGCGGTCATCTTCCCCTTCGCGTGCTGCTTTTCGACTGCTCGCTCGGAGCCCGCGTGCACCGCCTCGTGCCGGCGGCGCTGCAGGTCCGCGAGCTTGCCCGCGGTGGTGTGGATGTCGATCTCGGCCGCGGGCCGCGGTTCAGGGGCTTCGGTGGCCATAACGCCTCACGATAGCCCCGCCCGTCGGCGCCGCGGTGACGTCCCCGTGGTTACCGGTCGGTAGGTGGCCTCGTGCACAGCCCTGGCTTGCACCGACGCGGATGGCGTCCGCCTGCGAACCACCGATTCGAACGCCGCCGCCGATGCGTCCGCGGGCCCCCGCGCGGGTACCCGCACCAGTGAGAAGGGGCGAACGCGATCCCCGGCCCGGGCGACCTTGTTCCGGCCTGCCGCCGGGGCCGCGCCCAGGGGCGATGCCGGACCGGCAGTCCCCGTTCAACAATGGTTCAGACCAATCTGGGTAAGGTCGTGCACATGACAGCGGTAAGCGCGGAACGCGACAGTGCTCGCCAGGAGATGCCCGACCAGTTGCGCGGCGACGTGCGGCTCCTGGGCGAGATGCTCGGAACGGTCCTGGCCGAAAGCGGCGGAGAGGACCTTCTCGCCGACGTCGAGCGGCTGAGGCGCGCCGTCATCGGCGCCCGGGACGGCTCGGTCGACGGCGAAGAGATCACCCGGCTGGTGGCATCCTGGCCGCTGGAACGCGCCAAACAGGTGGCCCGCGCCTTCACCGTCTACTTCCATCTGGCCAACCTCGCCGAGGAGCACCAGCGCATCCGCGCCCTGCGCGAGCGCGACGACGCCGACCACCCGCCGCGCGAGTCGCTGGCCGCGGCCGTGCGCGCCGTCCGCGACAGCGCCGGCGAGGACGCGCTGCGCGAGCTGGTGGACGGCATGGAGTTCCACCCGGTGCTGACCGCCCACCCCACCGAGGCCAGGCGCCGCGCGGTCTCCACGGCCATCCTGCGTGTCAGCGGCCAGCTGGACCGGATGCACGGCTCCCATCCCGGCAGCAGTGCCGAGGCCGAGGCCAAGCGGCGCATGTTGGAGGAGGTCGACCTGCTCTGGCGCACCTCCCAGCTGCGCTACACCAAGCTCGACCCGCTGGACGAGGTGCGCACCGCGCTCGCCGCCTTCGACGAGACCATCTTCCAGGTCGTCCCGGAGATCTACCGGTCCCTGGACGCCGCCATCGACCCCGAGGGCACCGGCCGCGAACCCGCCCGCGCCCGCCCGTTCGTGCGCTACGGCAGCTGGATCGGCGGCGACCGCGACGGCAACCCGTTCGTCACCCACGACGTCACCCGCGAAGCCATCTCGATCCAGTCCGACCACGTGCTGCGCGCCCTGGAAAACGCTTGCGGCCGCATCGCGCGGACCCAGACCGCTTACGGCAACCTCACCCCGGCGAGCGCCGAGCTGCGCGACGCGCTGGCGGCGGCCGAGGCCGGCTATCCGCGGACCATGGCAGAGATCACCAAGCGCTCGCCCAACGAGCCGCACCGCCAGGCGCTGCTCTTCGCCACCGAGCGCCTGCGCGCCACCCGCGAACGCGACGCCGACCTGTCCTACTCCGGTCCCGACGAGTTTCTGGCCGACCTGCGCCAGGTCCAGGACTCGCTGGCCCGAGCCGGAGCCGACCGCCAGGCCAACGGCGAGCTGCAGCACCTGATCTGGCAGGCCCAGACGTTCGGCTTCCACCTCGCCGAACTGGAGATCCGCCAGCACAGCGAGGTGCACGCGCAGGCGCTGCGCGAGCTGCGGGCCGGCGAGGAGCCCTCGGAGCGCACCCAGGAGGTGCTGGCCACCCTGCGCGTGGTGTCCTGGATCCAGGAGCGCTTCGGCGTCGAGGCGTGCCGCCGCTACATCGTCAGCTTCACGCGCTCGGCCGACGACATCGCGGCCGTCTACGAGCTGGCCGACTACGCCATGCCCAGCGGGCAGGCGCCGGTACTCGACGTCATCCCGCTGTTCGAGACCGGCGCCGACCTGGAGGCGTCGCCGCACGTGCTGGACGGCATGCTGGAGCTGCCGCGGATGCGGGAGCGCCTGGAGCACACCGGACGGCGCATGGAGGTGATGCTGGGCTACAGCGATTCCGCCAAGGACGTCGGCCCCGTGAGCGCCACCCTGCGCCTCTACGACGCCCAGGCCCAGCTCACCGCCTGGGCCGAGCGCAACGGGGTGCGGCTGACGATGTTCCACGGCCGCGGCGGGTCCCTGGGGCGCGGCGGCGGCCCGGCGAGCCGGGCGCTGCTCGCTCAGGCCCCCGGCTCGGTGGCGGGCCGGTTCAAGGTCACCGAGCAGGGCGAGGTCATCTTCGCCCGCTACGGCCAGCGCGCCATCGCCCACCGCCACATCGAGCAGGTCGGCCACGCGGTGCTGCTGGCCAGTACCGACGAGGTGCAGGACCGGGCCCGCGCGGCGTCGGCGAAGTACCGCGAGCTGGCCGACCGGATCGCCGAAGCCGCCCACGGCGCCTACCGCGCGCTGATCGACGCCGAGGGCTTCGCCGAGTGGTTCTCGCGGGTCAGCCCGTTGGAGGAGCTGGGCGAGCTGCGGCTGGGTTCACGCCCCGCGCGGCGCAGCGCCGCGCGCGGACTGGACGACCTGCGCGCCATCCCGTGGGTCTTCGCCTGGACCCAGACCCGGGTGAACCTCCCGGGCTGGTTCGGCCTGGGCACCGGGCTCGGCGCGGCCGGCGCACCGGACGAGCTGCAGGCCGCCTACAACGAGTGGCCGCTGTTCTCGTCGCTGCTGGACAACGCCGAGATGAGCCTGGCCAAGACCGACCGCACCGTCGCCGAGCGCTACCTCGCCCTGGGCGGCCGCCCCGAGCTGACCGAGCTGGTGCTCGACGAGTACGACCGCACCCGCGACCTCGTGCTCAAGGTGACCGGGCACCACCGGCTGCTGGAGAACCGCAGTGTCCTCTCGCGCGCCGTGGATCTGCGCAACCCCTACGTCGACGCGCTGTCCCACCTGCAGCTGCGGGCGCTGGAGGCGCTGCGCGGCGAGGAGGCCGAGGCGCTGTCGGAGGAGGACGAGCGCCACCTGGAGCGGCTGCTGCTGCTGACGGTCAACGGTGTGGCCGCCGGGTTGCAGAACACCGGCTGAGCCCGCCCGCCCCCGGTCGGCGCTTCCGTTCGCGCCCCGCGCCTCCCGCCGACCCGCGGCGGGCCGGGGCGCACCGGCGTACGCGCGCGGCGGCCGGGGGCGGTTGAATGGTGTCATGACCGCACCGACCGAATCCGCGGGCGGCGCTTCGGGCGCCCCGCACCGGCCGCCGCTGCGCAGCGAGGAGCTGGCGGACGCCCTGATCCGCCCCGGCGGGCTGTGGCGTTCCGTCGACGTTCTGGCGGAGGTCGGCTCCACCAACAGCGAGCTGCTCGACCGGGCGCGGCGCGGCGAGCCCGGCGGCGCCGTGCTGGCCGCCGATCACCAGACCGCCGGGCGGGGGCGGCTGGCCCGCGGCTTCGCCACCCCCGCGCGGGCGGCGCTGACCGCCTCGGTCCTGGTGCGGCCCGAGACCCCGCCGACGCGGCTGGGCTGGCTGCCGCTGCTGATGGGGGTCTGCGCGGTCCGCGCCCTGCGGCGGTGCGCGGACGTCGCCGCCGTGCTGAAATGGCCCAACGACGTCCTGGTCGCGGGCAGCGAGCACAAGCTCGCGGGGATCCTCTCCGAGGCCGCCTTCCCCGCACCGGGCGCAAGCGGCGGCGGTACCGGCGTCGTCATCGGCATCGGGCTCAACGTTTCTCAGCGCCGCGACGAGCTGCCCGTCGAGACGGCCACGTCGCTGGCGCTCTGCGGCGCCGGCACCGACCGCGCGGAGTTGGCCGTGGCGCTGCTGGAGGAGTTCGCGGACGCCTACACCGCATGGGCGGCCGCCGGCGGCGACGCCGGGCGCTCGGGCCTGGCCGGGGAGTACGGGTCCTCCTGCGGCACGCTGGGCCGCCGTGTGCGCGTCCACCTGCCCGGCGGGGGCGAACTGCTCGGCGAGGCCGCCGGGATCGACGACGCGGGTCGCCTGACCGTCCGCGACGCCGCGGGTGCGGAGACCGCGCACAGCGCCGGAGACATCGTGCACCTGCGTCCGGAGTGAGTACCGCGGTCGGCAGCCGCCGTTCGCACCGGCCCTTCGCCACTTTTTGAATGCCTTCGGTTATTAATTGATCACTCCCGGTTACTTTCTGCGGGAGGTGGTCAGAGTCACCGTTGCATCCGGATCCCGCCCCGGGTGCCGGTCGGGACCAGACCCGGTCGAAGCAGAGGGGAGATCCGTCCCATGGGCCGAGTATCCGATCCGAGGCCGTCCGCCGTCCCGGCCGTCCGGCGCCGCGCCGCCGCGGCGCTCGCGGGTGCCTGCTGCGCGCTCGTCCTGTGCCCGTCCGCCGCCGACGCCGATCCCGGGCCGCCGGAGCCGCCCGCGCCGCCCGGGGCTGCCGTGATCGGACGGCCGAGCGTGCCGGATGCCGCCTTCCCCGAAATCCCGGTGCCGCCCGCTTTCGGCCCGCCGGGAACCGCGTCGCCCGGTGCCCCGGGGACGGCGGAGAACGGGCCGAGCGAGCCGCGGCGCCGCGACCGGGCCGACGCGCTGGCGCGGCGGGTCAACCGGTCCCACACCGCGGCCGGGTGCGCCCGCCTGCGCCGCGACGCCCGGCTGGACTCCGCGGCGCGCAAGCACTCCCGCGACATGGCCGAGCGGGGAGTGCTCAGCCACACCGGCGGAAACGGGGACTCTCCCGGCGACCGGGCCGCGGCCGAGGGCTACGCGAAGTGGTCGGGCGAGCTGATCGCCGTGGGCCAGCGCAGCGCCGGCGAGACCGTGCGCGACTGGCGGCACAGCTCGGGTCACCGCCGCATCATGCTCGACTGCGGCCACACCGAGCTGGGCACGGGCGTCGTCGAGCGCGGCGGGCGGCTCTACTGGACGCTGGAACTGGGGCGGGCGTGAGCGGGCGCGCTGTGCGGCGGTCCCGGGATGCCGACCGGGCGGCGCCACCCCGCCGGGGAGGGGGAACCCGGCTACGCGAACCGCGGGCATGGCGGTACGGCGGCGGTACGGCACCCGCCGGAGCTTGAGGGCAGCGCCTGAGCGGGGGCGAAGCGCGGCGGGGTGTTCCTTGACGCGCACCGCCCCCACGTACTAAACCGACAGTGATACGCGGGTGACGTCCCCTCAGCCCGGCCGCAGCCGCCTTCCCCGCAGCACCGACCTCCAACACGAGAGTTGCCATGTCGTCGCGTCCCGACCCATCGGAGATCGAAGCCGTCCTGCTCGGTGGCGAGGCGCGCTACACGCGCGAGGAGGCCGTACAGCTGGCCGGAGCCGACGGCGACTTCTCCAAGCGGGTGTGGCGCGCGCTGGGTTTCGCCACGCGCGGTGAGGACGCCGTCGCCTTCACCGACGGCGACGTCGAGGCACTGCGCATCACCTCCGAGCTGATGAAGAACGGCGTGCTCGACGAGGACGCGGCCATCCGGTTGGCCCGCGCGATGGGCCAGACCATGGCCCGGCTCGCGGAATGGCAGACGAGCATCCTCTCCACGCTTTCCCACGCCCCGGAGAAGAGCACCGACGAGGAACCGCACGGTCCGCTGGTGGGCTTCTCCCAGGAGCTGATGCCCGACATCGAGAGCCTGCTGCTCTACATCTGGCGCCGCCAGCTGGCCGCCTCGGTGGCGCGCCGCATCGCGTTCCTGCGCAGCAGCGAGGACGCGGCTCCCACCTACTTCCCGCTGGCGGTCGGCTTCGCCGACCTGGTGTCCTTCACGACGCTCAGCCGCGAACTCGACGAGGTCGAGCTCGCCGAGGTGGTGGAGGGGTTCGAGTCCACCGCCACCGACATCGTCGCCTCGGGCGGCGGCCGCGTGGTCAAGACGCTGGGCGACGAGATCCTCTACGTCGCCAACACCGGCGCCCAGGCGGCCGAGATCGCGCTGCAGCTGGCCGACGGCGTCAAAACCCACATCGAGGTGCCCGACGTGCGGGTCGGCCTGGCCTACGGCCCGGTGCTGGCGCTGCTGGGCGACGTGTTCGGCACCACCGTCAACCGCTCGTCGCGGCTGACCTCGTTCGCCCGCCCCGGCACGATCCTCATCGACGACGCGCTCGCCGAGCTGCTGCGCGACGATCCCGCTCTGCAGGTGGTCGCGGTGCGGGCGCGCCACGCCCACGGGTTGGGCCAGCTGCAGCCCTACGCGCTGCGGCGCAGCTTCGAGCCCGCCGGGCCCGAAGCCTGACCCGGCGGCCGCCGGCCGCCGGGCCCTGCGGGTCAGCCCTGGTCGCCGCGCAGGTAGGAGGCGGCGTCGCGGGCGCGGGCGAGGAGGTCGTCGGGGTCGTCGCCGACCACGTCGACGTGGCCGATTTTGCGTCCCGGGCGCACCTCCTTGCCGTAGAAGTGCACCTTGACCTCGGGGTCCTTGGCCATGACGTGGATGTAGCGCCCGTAGACGTCGGGGTCCCCGCCGCCCAGCACGTTGGCCATCACCGTGTAGGGCGCGGTGGCGCGGGGCGAGCCCAGCGGCAGGTCCAGCACGGCGCGCAGGTGCTGCTCGAACTGGGAGGTGCGGGCGCCGTCCATGGTCCAGTGGCCGGAGTTGTGCGGGCGCATGGCGAGTTCGTTGACGACCACGCCGTCCGCCGTCTCGAACAGCTCCACGGCGAGCAGGCCGACGACGTCCAAGGCGTGGGCGAGGTCGATCGCCAACTGCTGGGCGGCGGTGGCCTTGTCGTCGTCCAGCCCGGGTGCGGGGGCGACGACCTCGTGGCAGACGCCCTCGCGCTGGACGGTCTCGACGACGGGGTAGACGGCGAGCTGACCGTAAGGGGACCGGGCGACCTGCACCGCCAGTTCCCGGCGGAAGGCGACCTTCTCCTCGGCCAGCAGCTGCACGCCGTTCTCCTCGGCGCGCTGCAGCACCTCCAGCGCCTCTGCGCTGTCGCCGACGACCCACACGCCCTTGCCGTCGTAGCCGCCGCGCGCCGCTTTGAGGACGAGCGGCCAGCCGGTCTCGGCGCCGAAGGCCTCGATCTGGCCGATCGCGCTCACCGCGCGCCAGCGCGGGCAGGGGACCCCCAGCTCCGCGGCGCGGGTGCGCATGCGCAGCTTGTCCTGGGCGTGCCGGAGTGCACCGCGGCCGGGCCGCACCACGGCGCCGCCGTCCTCGATCTCGCGCAGCACGGGCTCGGGGACGTGCTCGTGGTCGAAGGTCAGCACGTCGCAGGACTTGGCGAATGCCGAGATGTCGGCGAGTCCGCGGTCGTCGCCCAGGTGGACGTCTCCGCACACCCGCGCCGCGCTGTCGGACGGCGACCCCGCCAGCACGCGGAAGTCCACGCCCAACGCGATCCCCGCCTGGTGGGTCATGCGGGCCAGCTGCCCGCCGCCGACCATCCCCACGCGGGGGACGGGCCGTTTATGCTCGCTCACTGTTCCTCGACTCGTCGACGACTGCAACGTAGGGGTGCTCGAAGGGCGGGGAGTAGGCTGGCACAGCACCCAGCGGCGCCCCACGGAATTCTAGTGACCACCTGGGCAAGGAGCGGATTCCCCCTATGCGACCGATGAACAGGCTGCCCCGATGGCTGCCCCGGCTGGTCCGCGAACTGGCCAAGTTCGGCACGGTCGGCGGGGTGGCCTATGTGGTCCAGCTGGCGGCGACCAACGTGCTGTGGCTGGTGTTGGACGCTCCGCCGCTGGTGGGCCAGGCGCTGGGGGTGCTGATCGCCACGGTCGTAGCCTTCCTCGGCAACCGGTTCTGGACGTTCAGCCATCGGGCGCGCACCGGCCTGGCTCGGGAGTACGCGCTGTTCTTCGTGCTCAACGCGGTGGGGCTGGGCATCCAACTGGCGACGCTGGGTACCTCGGTCTACATCCTCGGCCTGGACGGCCCGCTCGCGCAGAACATCGCCGGCAACGTCATCGGCGTGGGCCTGGGCACGCTGTTCCGGTTCTGGTCCTACAAGCGGTGGGTCTTCCCGGCGCCGTCGGAGCCCGCGCAGGATGTCGAAGGCGGGGTGGCCGCTTCGGCGCGCCAGCCCGAACCCTCTTGAGGCGGGGCGCGCGGGATAAATTCTCGGCATCCTCGGGTAAAGGATTCTTGTAGCGCGGAGAATTGGCACCGTTTGTCCGTTGTGTGGCGAGCGTGCTTTCGGGCGACCCTCACCTTTACGGCGCGCATCATAGGGAAATACGTGCCGACGTTTTACGATCAGCCCTATGACCTGCGTTTTGCTGGCCGAAGACGATACGTCGATCTCCGAGCCCCTCGCGCGCGCACTCCGGCGTGAAGGATACTCCGTCGATGTGACAGTCAACGGCAATGAGACCCTCGACCGCGCCCGTGTGGGCGACATCGATCTGATGGTCCTCGATCTCGGCTTGCCCGAAATGGACGGTTTGGAGGTGGCCCGTCGGCTGCGCACCGAGGGCCACGGCACACCGATCCTCATCCTGACCGCGCGCGCGGACGAGGTCGACACCGTGGTGGGACTCGACGCGGGCGCCGACGACTACGTCACCAAGCCGTTCCGCCTGGCCGAGCTGCTCGCCCGCGTCCGCGCCCTGCTGCGCAGGGGAGGCGCCGAGGTCCCGGTCGTGCACGGGGTCCGCATCGACAACGACTCGCGGCGCGCCTGGATCGGAGACCGCGAGCTGCAGCTCACCACCAAGGAGTTCGACCTGCTGCGGGTCCTGGTGCGCGACGCCGGCAAGGTGGTCACCCGCGAGCAGATAATGCGCGAAGTGTGGGACACCAACTGGTGGGGATCCACGAAGACGCTGGACATGCATATATCGTGGCTGCGTCGCAAGCTCGGCGACGACGCGAACCAGCCGTCCTACATCACCACCGTGCGGGGTGTCGGCTTCCGGTTTGAGCGCGATTAGTCGGGCCTGCCCCGCCGTCCGGGCCCGAGGCGAGACCGCGGGCCGTACGGACCGGGCAGTGGGGGTGTGAATGCGCAGGCGGATGGTGTTCTCCACGCTCGTGGTCGCCGTCATCGCGGTCCTGCTGCTGGGGCTGCCACTGGGTGCGCTCACCTACACCAGCATCTACGATCAGGCCGAGCGGCAGCTGGAGCAGGAGGCCCAGGTGATCGCGGCCGAGGTCGACAGCGAACTCGAGGCGCAGAACAGCGTCGACCTCGACCGCCTCACCGAGGTGCATCCCGAGCGCTACATCGAGATCCGGCTGGCGGCGACCAACGAGGTACTCACCGCCGGGGGTTGGAACATCGACCCGCGTGCACCAGGCGGGCCGCCGACCGTGCGCGCCACGGCCAGCTCGACCACCGGCAACACCGTCACGGTCTGGCGCGATACCGACCGCGTACGCGAGGGCATCGTCAACGCCTGGGCGGGGATCGCGTCGCTGTCGCTGCTGGCCATCGGCGTGGCCGTGGGCCTGGCGATGCTGCAGGCGCGGCGGCTCACCCTGCCCCTGGTCGACCTGGCGGCCACCGCCGAGCGGCTCGGCTCGGGCATCGTGACGCCCTGGGGGCACCGCTACGGGATCTCCGAAGCAGACCGGGTGGCCGAGGTGCTCGACCGCAGCGCCGAGCGGATCGCCGGACTCATCGCCACCGAGCGGCACTTCGCCACCGACGCGTCCCACCAGCTGCGCACGCCGCTCACCGCGCTGTCGATGCGGCTGGAGGAGATCATCGCCGAAGCCGACAGTCCCGACACCGTCCGCGAGGAGGGCGAGGCGGCGCTCGCCCAGACCGAGCGGCTGGTCGACACGGTCGAGGGCCTGCTGGGCCGCGCGCGCAAGAGCCAGCAGCCCGAGACCGAGCCGATCGCCCTGGACGACGTCTTGCGGCGTTTCGTCGGCGAGTGGGCGCCCATCCTGCGCAAGGAGGGGCGCGATGTCGTGCTGACCGGTGAACGCGGCCTTTCAGCCGTCATACCCGCGACCGATCTCACCCAGATCGTGGCCACGCTGGTCGACAACGGGCGCCGCCACGGCGCCGGCACCGTGACCCTGCGCACGGTCGACGGCGGCGGGTCGGTGCGCGTGGAGGTCAGCGACGAGGGGGCGGGAGTTCCCGACGACATCGCCGGGCGGATCTTCGAACGCGAGATCACCGGCGGCGAGGGCACCGGTCTGGGGCTGGCCCTGGCGCGCCACATCGCCGAATCGGAGGGCGCACGGGTCGAGCTGATCCAGTCGCAGCCCACCACCTTCGCCCTGTTCCTGCCGCCGGCGCCGGGGCCCGTCTCAGGGGCGTCGGCCAGCAGCCCGGTGTGACGGCGGCGGTCAGTAGCCCCGGTCGATCCAGTCCTGCAGGTGCGGTGCCTCGGCGCCGATGGTGGTGGTGTCGCCGTGGCCGGTGAGGACCACGGTCTCGGGCGGCAGGGAGAGCAGGCGGGTGCGGATCGATTCGACGATGGTGGGGAAGTCCGAGTAGGACCGGCCGGTCGCTCCCGGGCCGCCCTGGAACAGGGTGTCGCCGCTGAAGACCGCGCCGATGGAGGGAGCGTGCAGGCAGACCGCGCCGGGGCTGTGCCCGGGCGTGTGCAGCACCTCCAGTTCGATGTCGCCCGCCTGCAGCCACTCGGCGTGCAGCAGCGGAGCGTCGGGCTCGCGGTCGGGATAGACCATCGCCCACAGTTCGGTGTCGTCGGGGTGCACCAGAATGGGCGCGTCGGTCCCATCGGCGAGTTCCGCCGCTGCGTTGACGTGGTCGTTGTGGGCGTGGGTGCACACCACCGCCATCAGCTCGCGGCCGCCCAGCGCCCGGGCGATCGCCTCGGGGTCGTGGGCGGCGTCGACGACGATCGCCGTACGCTCGTTGCCGACGACCCAGACGTTGTTGTCGACCTCCCACTCGCCTCCGTCGAGGCGGAAGGTCCCTGAGGTGACGACCCTCTGGACCCCGTCGGGCGTCTCGGCCATTCAGCGGACCTCCGTCCGGCTCGGGTGCTGCTGGCGGTGCATCTGCGGCGACGCCCCTCGACGTGGTGCGGCCGCTCGGGGCGCGCGTCCGACTGCGCCCGGCCGCGGTGTCGGATCTCCGGGCCGCAGCGGGCGCGCGGCACCACCGTACCGGCGCCGGCCGGCGGAGTGCAGGCCCCGCGCCCGGCGAGTGCGAAACGGTTCACCTGCCGCCGTGATCGGTCCGGGAGGCCGGGGCCGCGGCGTCGGCCGCCTCGTCCGCGGACCGGGCGTTGCCCGCGTTCCGGCTGCGCAGCAGGTTGCGGCGGACCCGGGAGACCACGAACCACACGCACATCAGGCCGATGGCGACGAGCACGGCGTTGCTGAGCAGGCCGCTCCAGCGCTCCAGCACCGGCGCGATCGCCGGACCGAAAGCGAACCCGAGCCCGATCCAGATGCTGTTCCACACCGCGCTTCCGGTGAAGGTGTAGGCGGTGAAGCGCCAGATCCCCATCCGCTCGATACCGGCCGGGATGGAGACGAGGCTGCGCACGAGCGGCACACAGCGCCCGATCAGCACCGCGGGACCGCCCCACCGGGCGAAGAAGCGCTCCGCCTTGTCGAAGTCCTCCAGGTCGAACAGCGGCAGCTTGTCGACGATCCACCGCGTCCGCCGGCGGCCCAGCAGCGCTCCCACGCCGTAGAGCAGCCACGCGCCGACGACCGCACCCAGGGTCGCCGAGAGGATCGCCAGCCACAGGTTCATCTTCTGGTCATAGGCCAAGAACCCCGCGCCGGGCAGGACGGCCTCGCTGGGCACCGGCGGGAAGACGGTCTCGATCAGCAGCGCGAGTCCGACGCCCACCTCGCCGATATCGGTCATCAGACTCAGCACCCAGCCGATGAAGCCTTCGTACTCGGCTCCGGGAACCCCCTGCGCGGCCGGCTTCGCCGCGGCGGATGAGAACAGGGGCCAGGGCGTGGGGTTCATGCGATACCAGCTCCGTCGCACGTAGTCGGGGCAAGCGGGGAACAGGCGGGAACCGGGGGCCGGCGGCGGCGCGCCACCGGTGCCCGCACGCCCGACGAATTCTGCCGCATCGCCGCGTCCGGGCGGGGCGCCCGCCGCCGAGTCCGCCCGCGGCGGACTACGCTGAACTGCGGTTCCGCCGCGGAGCCGGATTCCCGCGGCCGCCTCCGGCCGCGGCGGCGCCTGCGTAGTGCGCGGCGCGGCGCATCCCGCCGTAGGATCGCCCACGTCACCGGGCGGCGAACGTGGGCCGCCCGCCCCGCCAGTGCGGCCGTGCCGCCGACCCGCAAAGGAGACCAGAAGTGACCGAGGACGCCCCCGCCGTCGGCATCGTCATGGGCAGCGACTCCGACTGGCCGGTCATGGAGGAGGCAGCCAAGGCGCTGGAGGTGTTCGGCATCGCCTACGAGGCCGACGTCGTCTCCGCGCACCGCATGCCGCACGAGATGATCGCCTACGGCAGCCAGGCCGCCGAGCGCGGGCTCAAGGTGGTCGTCGCCGGCGCCGGCGGCGCCGCCCACCTGCCGGGCATGCTGGCCTCGGTCACCCCGTTGCCGGTCATCGGGGTGCCCGTTCCGCTGCGCCACCTCGACGGGATGGACTCGCTGCTTTCGATGGTGCAGATGCCGGCCGGGGTCCCGGTGGCGACGGTGGCCGTGGGCGCCGCCCGCAACGCGGGACTGCTGGCGGTGCGCATGCTCGCCGCCCACGACACCGAGCTGCGCGAGCGGATGAGCGGGTTCCAGGAGGAGCTGCGCAGCCAGGCTCAGGAGAAGGGCGCGCGGTTGCGCCGCCAGGTTTCGGGCGACGCCTCTACCGGCTTCGGCGGCGCACCCGACCAGCCGTAGTCGCACGCCGCGCAGCGGAGCGGGCCGGTGCGGCCGCCGCACGCGCCGCCGAGCGGCGGCGGGGAGGTCAGTCCCGGCTCCAGCGGGCCCACACATCGGAGGGGACGCGGTCGACGAGGTCGGTCAGCGCCTCCAGCCGCGACTCGGGGTCGGCCGGCCCGCCGCCGTCGCTGGTGCAGATCAGCACGTCGCGGTCCAAGACCAGGTCGGTGAAGCCGTGCCTGCGCAGGTCGGCGCGCAGCGATTCGGAGAGCAGTTCGACGGCGAAGCGGGTGTCCGGCCCCTCCGCGTAGACGTCGTCGCTGCCGTCGGCCGCGGGGACGTCGCGGATGTAGACGTAGGGCACCAGGACCGGCAGCGCGACGGCGCACACCTCGATCCGCTGCCAGGGCCCCTCGGAGGTGCCGCGGTGCACGTAGTCGAAGATGCGGAACGGGCGCCCGTGGTGGCGTCCGGTGAGTTCGTGGTGCACCCGCCCAAGCGGGCCGGGCGGCAGCGCCGTGCGCGGCCAGCCCTGAATGGCACCCTGGTGGCGCTCGGTATAGGTCCAGCCGTGGGTCTCGGCGAGCTCCCGGCGCTCAGCGGCGCGCTCCGCCTCGACCGGTGGCGCGTCGACCCGGCCCGCCCGGCCCTCGCCGGAGGGGTCGGAGCTGTCGCCGACCAAGGCGCGGAGGAGGCGCGGTCGTCGCATGGTCGCCTCCTACCCCTCGACCGGGTACGTGAACCGGCCGCGTCCGAGAGCGGCGGCCACCCGACGCCTGTGCACAACCATGACCTCTCCCTCACTCCCTCGGGGGCGCCGGCGCTGCTCGCTCACCCCAGCAGCCGGGGCCACTCGATGGCCGGGCAGCGGTCCATGACCATGGTGCGCCCCGCGGCGCTCACCCGCTCGGCGGCGTCCGCGTCGACCACGCCCAGCTGGAACCACACGGTCGCGATGTCGGGGCGGGCCAGCGCCTCGTCGGCGATCCCGCCCGCGTCCTCCGAGCGGCGGAAGACGTCGGCGACGTCGACCTCGAAGGGGATCTCGTCGAGGGAGGCGTAACCCGGCTCGCCGTGGACGGTGGCCGCACTGGGGTGCACCGGCACGATCCGCTTGCCGCGCTCCTTGAGGAACCTGGCCACGCTGTAGGCGGGCCGCTGCGGGTTGTCGCCCAGCCCGACCACCGCCCACACGCGGCTCTCGGTCAGCACCCGGCGGATCGCCGCCTCGTCGGAGACTGCGCTCATGCTCATGTCCCCATCATGCACCGCGCGGCAAAACCGGCTCGCGCGGGGCGCACCGGCTACGGGAATCGGCGGCGCGGGAAACCGGCGGCGGGCCGGTCAGGGGCGGCCGAGGGCGCGGTAGGTCCAGCCGCGCGCACGCCAGTGGGCAGGGTCGAGCGCGTTGCGGCCGTCCACGATCCGCGGCTCGGCCACCACCTTGGCCAGTTCGTCGGGGTCGGCGTCGCGGAACTCCGCCCACTCCGTCAGCAGCAGCACCACCTCGGCGTCGCGGGCGGCCTCCAGCATGCTGTGCGCATAGCGCAGGTCCGGGAACTCCTGCTTGGCGCGCTCCAGCGCCTCGGGGTCGTAGACGGTGACCTTGCCGCCGAGATCGGCGATCGCCGAGGCCACGTGCAGTGCCGGGGAGTCGCGGATGTCGTCGGAGTTGGGTTTGAACGCGGCTCCGAGCACCGCCACCGTGCGCCCGGCGAAGCTGCCGCCGATGAGCCCGCGCGCGATATCGACCGTGCGCGCCCGCCGCCGCTGGTTGATGGCGTCCACTTCGCGCAGGAAGGACAGCGCCGGCTCGACGCCCAGTTCGTCTGCGCGGGCCATGAACGCGCGGATGTCCTTGGGCAGGCAGCCGCCGCCGAAGCCGAGGCCGGGCCCCAGGAACTTGCCGCCGATGCGGTCGTCGTAGGACAGCGCCTGGGCGAGCTTGATGACGTCGGCGCCGGCGGCCTCGGACACCTCGGCCATCGCGTTGATGAAGGAGATCTTGGTGGCGAGGAAGGCGTTGGCGGAGACCTTCACGAGTTCGGCCGTGGGCAGGTCGGTGACCAGGAAGGGAATGCCCTGCTCCAGTTGCGGCGCGCACAGTTCGCGCATGGCGGCCTCGACGACGGGGGAGCCGGTGCCGATCACGATGCGGTTGGGCCGCAGCGTGTCCTCGACACCGAAGCCCTCGCGCAGGAACTCCGGACTCCAGCCCAGGTGGATGTCGGCGCCGGCGGGCGCGCGCTCGGCGATGCGCTCGGCCAGGCGCCCGGCGGTGCCTACCGGCACGGTCGACTTGCCGATGATGACGGCGGTGCCGGTCAGCCGCGAGGCGAGGGCGTCCACGGCGGCCTCGACGAAGGCGAGGTCGGCGGCGTTGGAGTCGGCGCGCTGCGGAGTGCCGACGCACAGGAAGTGGATGTCGGCGAAGGCGGCCGCCTCGTCGTAGTCGGAGGTGAAGCGCAGCCGCCCGTTGTCGAGGTTGCGCACGAGGACCTCTTCCAGGCCCGGCTCGTAGAACGGCACCCGGCCCGCGGAGAGGCTGTCGATCTTGGCGTGGTCGACGTCGAGTCCCAGCACCTCGTAGCCGAGTTCAGCCATGCAGGCGGCCTGCGTGGCACCCAGGTACCCGGTGCCGATGACGGAGATCCTGCTGCGCGTTCCTGCGACCAATGGTCCGTCCTTCCAAGCTGAGCTGCCCTCGCTGCCAACCGCGCCGGCACGGTGCCCGCCCCGCGGCGTTGGCATGCTACCCCCGGGTGTGCACGGGGCGGCGTCGGCGCCGGTGCGCGTACCGGTGCCGTCCGCGCGGCGCCGGGCGGCCGTCCGAAGGCGTGGCGCCCGGTTTCCTCTCGCGTGCGGCCGTTCGGGCCGGTGGGATCCGCGCGCGTCTGTGCGGAGAGTGTTTCCGTCTTCGTGCCCGTCGCAACGTCGAACCGGCCACACGGCACCGCGGGGCGGGTGGAGTCGAGAGATCGCCGATGATCCATGCGATGGTGCGCGCACAGTGTGGCGCTGGGCGAGCAACCGGTCGACCACAAGATTACCCGTGGGTAAAGGATCGCGGTACCCGGCCCGCCCCCGCCGCTTCGCGCTGTGCGGAGGTGCTGTATCCGGCTACGGGCCGGTGTTGCGGTCCTCCCACCGCGGCGGGGTCGAGCCGGTCTCCTCGCCGGCGCCGGCGTATCCCGAGCGGCGCGGCTCGTTCCACCCGGCCGACTGCGGCCCGGTGGGATCGGACACGTGGTAGCGCGGCGGCATGCCGTCGGCGTCCCAGGACATCGTCTGCGTGGTCTGCACGCCTCCCGGCGGCGTGGCGCCGGACTCCGCGGACTGCTCGCGCCACCCGCCCCGCGGTCCGTAGTCGTCGTAGCCGGCAGGTTCGTAGCCGCTGTACGGCCCCTCGTAGTCCGCCTCGCGGCGGATCCGGCGGCGCCAGCGCGACGGCGGCAGGGCGGAGATGAACAGGGCGGCGCCGACCACCGCGAACACGGGCCCCCATGCGAACCACGGGGCGAGACCGTCTGCCGGCTGCAGCAGGTCGCGCACTCCCGGCATCTGCACCGGGAGCCCGGCCGTCTGGACGACACCGGCCGCACCGAGCACCAGGCCGGGCAGCAGAGCCGCCAGCGGCGACAGCCGCGAACCAGTGGCCAGTCCGAGCAGCAGCCCCAGGACCGCGAGGACGGCGACGGAGGGCACCCACTGCGCGACGCCGGGCACGGCGGCCAGGTCGTAGCCGAGGCCGATCCCGGAAGTCCAGTGCGGTCCCCAGGCCAACCCGGCCGCGAATACGGGGGTGAGCAGGATTCCGACGATCAGGCCGAGGAAATGGCGCAATCCGTTGGACATGGCACGGACTCTCCTCATCGCCGACGCGCGGAAGTCTCACGCTAGCCCGGACTGGCGGCCGTGTGCCAGGGGCCGGGCCGGCACCCGCCGGTCCCGCCCTCGACGAGAGCCGGTGTCCCGGGCGGAACCGCCGATTCGCTAGCGACGTTCGTCGCGCTGGAACTGCAGGGTGTCGCTCTCCGGCTCGGGGGAGGTCGCCGCCCAGCGGGGCCGCCCCACGCGGCGGCGCCGCATCGGTGTCGTCGTCTTGTCCGGGTCGCCCTGCGGCTCGGGGCCCGGGGCGGAGCCGCCGCCTTCGCTGGGACCGGGGGCGGTGATCGGCGGCCCGACCGGTTCGGGTGCGTGCTCGGTGCGGGGACCGTATACCTCGTCGGCCGGCTCCTGCGGCGCCGGGGCGGCGCGCCGGGAGCGCCAGCGCGACGGCACGAGCGAGGAGATGAACAGCAGGGTGCCCAGCGGCAGCGCCAGCAGCAGTCCGGGGCCCAGCGGGTGGAACGCCGAATCGTCGGGTATCCAGCCGGGCAGCAGCGCATCAGCGCTGCCCGGAGCCAGCACCGGCCACAGCGCATAGCCCAGCACCAGGCCTCCGCAGCAAAACGCCGCCAGGGGCGAGACGCGCGCCCCCGCCAGAAAACCACAGGCGATCCCGACCGCCATCAGCACGCCGACGGCAGTCAGCGACAGCGGGCCGCCGAAGCCTTCGCCGCCCTCGGCCGTGGCCGAAACCCGCCCGGCGGACCACGCCAGCGCGATCCACAGGGCCGGGGCGGCGGCCGTCCCGGCCAGCAGGCCGATCAGGTGGCGCAGCATCGTGCCTCCTCAGCAGTACGCCGTCGGTCCCCGGCACGCATCCGGGTTTTCCACCGTATCGCCCGCGTGGCGGGGCTTTTCGGACGCGCGTGCCGCTGGCGGCCCCGGCTCGCCGCCGGGAGGGCTGCCCGCGCGGTCGCCGACGCAGCGGCCTGTCACAGCCGCGACGTCAGTCCGAGCAGACCTTTTCGCGGGCGGAGGAGGTGTCGGCGCCCTCGTCGTCCGGCTCCTCGGGAGGGGCGGAGGATGCGGCGGCAGCCTCCGGCGGCGGCTGCACCTCCCGGTAGTTGAACCCCACCACGACCTGGATCCGCCGGTCGAGCTGCGGGTCCTCCTCCAGCGAGGCGCCGGGCACGGACTCGGCGACCATGGCGGCCTCGGCCTTGTGCCCCGGTGCGTGGCGCAGGACGGTCTCCGCCACGTCGTGGCGTGACCAGTTGCGGGCGGGAGCGGGCACCCGGAACCCGGCGTCCGAGAACGCGCGGCTCACGTCGGCGCCCAGCCCGGTGACGCCGGTGCCGTTGAAGACCTGCAGGCTGATCTCGCCCGGCCGGGGCGGCGGCGGGCTCTGCGCCCCGGCCGCGGAGCCGGCGGGCTCCTCCTTCTCGCCGTCGAGCGGCTTGTCGGCGTTGATCTTGGCGAACATGTCCGCGGCCGCCTGGCGGTCCCAGGTCACCGCGACGTCGCCGTGCGGGGTCCGGTAGTTCGTCCGGTCGACGGGGACCGTGGTGAACGTGACGTCGTCCAGGCCGATGCCCCGCAGTTGGCCGGCCAGTTCGTTGATGGTGTCGGTGTCGAGGCCCTCGTCGACGGTGATCGAGCCGAGCGCGGTGTCGACGAAGGAGCCGAAACGCTGCGGGTCCGACAGCGTGTCGGTGCTCAGCGCGGTCTCCAGCATGGCCGAGAGGACCTGCTGCTGGCGGCCGATGCGGTCGAGGTCGCCGCCGGCGGTCTGGCGCGTCCGGGCGAACGCCAGCGCGCGGGTGCCGCCGACACGGTGCGTACCCGCCGCCATGTCCAGGTGCGCCTTGGGGTCGTGGATCGGCTGCGGCAGGCAGACCTCGATCCCGCCGAGGGCGTCGACCATCTCGACGAAGCCGGTGAAGTCCACCTCGACGTAGTGGTCGATGCGCACGTGGGTCGCCGACTCCACCGTCTCCACGGCCAGCGACGGGCCGCCGAGGGAGTAGGCGGCGTTGATCTTGTTCTTGCCGTGGCCGGGGATGTCGACCCAGGAGTCGCGGGGGATGCCCACGACGCTGATGCGGTCGCGGTCGTGGCCGAGGTGGACGAGCATCATCGTGTCGGACCGACGGCCCTCCGCTCGCCCCACCCCAAGCTCGTTCTGCGTGTCCCGGTCCATCCCCTCGCGCGTGTCGGAGCCGATGACCAGGAAGTTCAGTGCTCCGGTGGTCCCTGCCCGCGGTCGGTCGCCGTCGACCATCCCGCCGAACACGTCGGAACGGTCGATCCGCCCCGAGACCCACCCCGTCAGCGACCACGCGGTACCCGAAGCCAGCAGCACCACCACCGACATGGTTCCCGCCAACAGCAGCGCCGCGCGCTTGCGGCGCACCCGGCCGCTGGGCGGAGTGAAGCCGCGCCCGGGCGGCTGCGGCGGGGTCGGCGCGGACCTAACGCGACGGAAACCGCCGCCGTCGGCCTCGTCGTCGCCGCGCCGGTCGTCCCCTGGGCCCTCGCTCACAGCACCCTCCGTCCGCTCGCCGCTCCGCAGTCCCGCGCGGGCGGAACGGGTCGGCGGCGCGGCCGCAAGCGCGCCCCGCCCACGCCGGTTCCGCGTGAACCCACCGGCCCTCGTTCCGCGTCTCTAGGTTGTCACCGAATCCACCGATGGGTCGCCCGATGTCGCCTCTCGGCGTGTTGCCCACTTCCTGGTGTGCGCGCGGCGCGGGCGCCCGGTGGCATCCGGAGCTGTACCTGGGACGCGCGCCGTGCGCGCACGGTTCGACCCACGGCGCGGTGCGCGGGCCGGTGCCGGGCCCGAACCCCTTTCGGCGAAGCGGGAGTGGCCGGTCGCGGCCGGAAAGTGCAGTACCGTATCGACTGCAGAGCCGCGAAGCAGCCTCGCACCCCGTGCAGCCCGATCGTTGGAAGCGCCTGTGACCTGGCCGGCCGTATCCGTTGTCATGCCCGTCCTCAACGAGGAGCGCCACCTGGCCTCCGCGGTGAGCCACGTCCTCGCCCAGGAGTACCCGGGCGAGCTCGAGGTCGTGCTCGCTGTGGGGCCTTCCCACGACCGCACCCGCGAGGTCGCCGACCGCATCGCCGCGGACGACGCCCGCGTGCGGGTCGTGGCCAACCCGACCGGACGGACCCCGGCAGGGCTCAACGCCGCCATCGGGGCTTCCTCGCACTCGATCGTCGCGCGCGTGGACGGGCATGCGATGATGCCCGCCGACTATCTCGCGGTGGCGGTGGGCACCATCGAGGAGACCGGGGCCGACAACGTCGGGGGCATCATGGCGGCCGAGGGCGAGACCCCGTGGGAGAAGGCGGTGGCCGCCGCCATGACCTCCAAGGTCGGTGTGGGCAACGCCCGCTTCCACACCGGGGGCCGGGGCGGGCCCGCCGACACCGTCTACCTGGGCGTCTTCCGCCGCTCGGCGCTGGAGCGCGTCGGCGGCTACGACGAGGCGTTCCTGCGCGCCCAGGACTGGGAGATGAACCACCGCATCCGCACCAGCGGGGGCACGGTCTGGTTCGAGCCGCGGATGCGCGTCTCCTACCGGCCCCGCCCCACGGTGCGGGCCCTGGCCAAGCAGTACTTCAACTACGGCCGCTGGCGCCGGGTGGTCTCCCGCCAGCACAAGGGCACGATCAACCTGCGCTACCTGGCCCCGCCGACGGCGCTGGTCGCGATCGCGCTCGGCCTGGTCGGCGGCCTGCTGTTCTGGCCGGCCTGGCTGGTGCCCGGGGCCTACCTCGCCGCGATCGTGGCCGCCTCCGTCCCCTTGGGCCGCGGGCACTCCGCCACGGCCCGGCTGAGCATCCCGCTCGCGCTGGCCACCATGCACATGGCCTGGGGCGCCGGTTTCCTCACCAGCCCCCGGCACCTCGGCGCGAACTCCCGCGTGGCCCGCGGCGCACGGGAGCAGCACGCGTAACGACGAGACGGCCGCGGGGCCCTGACCACAGCGCCTAGAGGCCGTGTTCAAGAACACCGGTCTGCTGTGCGGTCCTGTTGGGCTTTGTTGGTCGGACGACGGGCGGTCTTCACCGGAAAGCCGCGGCGACGGTGGTGGATGGCCGGGCCTGCGGTGGGCGGGTCGGGTGCCCGCCGGTGGCGGTGGTCGGCGGAGGGCGGCCCCGGTCTGCTGTGCGGCCTTGTTGGTCGGCCGGGTGGCGGGTGGTCTTGGCTGAAAAGCGGCGCCGAGGTCGGTGGGTGGCCGGGCCTGCGGTTGACGGGCCGGGTGCTCGCCGGTTGGGCGTGCGGCGGGGCGGCTCGGGTCCGCTGGGCGGCCTTGTCAGCCTGCCGGGTGGCGGGTGGTCTTGACTGAAAAGCGGCGCCGAGGTCCGCGGAGGGCTTGGCCCGCGCCCAACGGGCCGGGTGCCCGCCGGTGGTGGTCGCGGCGGAGGGGCGGCGTTGGCGGCGGGGCCCGGCCTGGGGTGGTCGGCGGCGGTCATGCAGCAGGTTCAAGGCCACGAGATGCACGTAGATGCGGCGGCATCGGCCTCGGCGCCGCCCCGAGGCGCCACCCTCGTACGGTCATTCCGCGATACGAAACAACGCGGGGTGTTTTATCCGCCAATGCCCGATTCCTCGTTGGGTCCGCACCCGCGCTGCGGCGGCGAGGGCGCACGAGGCGCGCCGAATGGCGCAAAGAACGCCCCTGACGTCGACTTTTCGTGCGTCTCGTGGCCGTTGCGCCCGCCGAGGTCGCCCGCAAAACGGGCATAGGCTCCCAAAAGTCCACCCCATCGGGGGGTGGGGCACCCGTCGGCGACGCCCGGGCGCCACGAGCGACGTGTCGTCGCCCCCTCGGCCCCCGATCCGGCCCCCTTCGGGTCGTGCCAGCGCCGGTATGTCCCTATGTCGGCCCATCCGGCGATGTATCGCGAACTTATGGCCGCGGAATACGCTTTCCTGCGACCATAAGTTCACGATAGACGGGCCAAGCCGCGGGACCGGTGCCACCTATTGCGGGGTCTCGACCAGACAGCGGCCGCAATCCGGTGGAAACCGCGCAATAGATGCGCCGACCGGCCCCCGGTGGCCCAACGCCGCCCCCCGCCGCAACCGCCACCGGCGGGCACCCTACCCGTCGACCGCGGGGGCAGCCCTCCGCTGTCCTCGGTGCCCGTCGTTCCCCGTGAGGCCACCCGCACCCCGGCAGATCAACAAGACCGCACAGCAGACCCGACCCGCCCCGCCGCCGCCCACTGCCACCGGCGAGCACCCGACCCGATGACCGCGGAGCCCGGCCCTTCGCCGTCCTCGGCGCCGCTTCTCCGCACGACCGCCGGACACCCGGCTAACCGTCCTTCAACGCCGCCACCACTCCCGGCACGTCGTCCACGACCACGGCGTCCACGCCCGCATCGGTGAAGCGGGCCGCGTCCACCGGGTCGGGGCACCAGGAGACGACCTCCAGGCCCGCGCGGTGGGCGACGTCGACGGTGTAGGCGACTTCGCGGCGGCCCGGGCGCGGGGGATCGCCGGCGAGGCCGAAGGAGCGGGCGTCGATCGCCACGATCGCGCAGCCCAGGCCGGCGGCGCCGGCCACCGCCTGGTCCAGCGGGTTGCGCACGAAGGGCATCCACGCCAGGGGGACCTCCGGAGCGTTCTCGCGCAGCCACAGCAGCGCCGCCGGGTCGAAGGAGCAGACGAACACGCGCTCGCGGCCGGCCGCCGCGCGCCGGCGCGCGGCCTCGCGGCGCAGCGCCGGCAGCAGCAGGGCCGCGGTCCGCCTCTCGGGTGCGTCGACCGCGTCCTCCATCACGGTCTTGACGTCCACGTCGATCCCGATCCCGACGGGCACGGCCGCGAGCGCCTCCTCCAGGCCCAGCAGACCCGCGTCGCGGCACTCCTGCTCGGGCAGGTCGACGATCACCCTCCCGTCGGGCAGCGCCGCGTCGTGGTGGAGTACGAGGGCGTCGTCGGCGGTGCGCCGTACGTCGATCTCGACCCACTGCGCCCCGGCGCCGACCGCCGCCAGGTAGGAGGCCGCCGAGTTCTCCGGATAGCCCGACTCGCCGCCGCGCCCGGAACCGCGGTGCCCGATCACCTCGGGCGCGCTGAAGACGGTCACGCCCCGGCCTCCCTCTGCGCAGCCCCGGCCGACTCCCCGCCGCGCAGGCGCAGCAGGGCCTCGGCGATCTCCACGTCGCCCGGATTGGTGACCTTGATGTTGGACTCGTCGCCGGCGATGATGCGCACCTCCTCGCCGGGCAGGTAGCGCAGCACGACCCCGCAGTCGTCGGTGGCCACCAGGGCGGGGTCGGCCAGTGCCGACCGGTAGGCACGGCGGATCACGCTTAGGCGGAAGCCCTGCGGCGTCTGCATCCGCCGCAGCGAGGAGCGGGGCGGCATGTCGCGCAGCACCTCGGCGCCCCCGGTGCCGGGGGCCACCTCCACCACCGTGTCCCCGGCGGGCACGGCGACGCCCACGGCCCCCGATTCCGCCAAGGCCCCGACGCACGCGCTGATGACCTCCGGGGTCACGAGCGGGCGCGCGGCGTCGTGGATCAGCACCAGGTCGTCGTCACCGCGGTGCTCCACCGCCCGCAGCGCCGCGGCCGAGGTCTCGGTGCGGTTCTCTCCACCCGGCAGGACGGCCGAGACCTTGCCCATGCCCGCGCCCGACGCGACCTTCTCCGCCTCGGGCAGGTGTGCCGCGGCCATCAGCAGGACGACGTCGTCGACCTCCGGCGCGGCGCAGAACGCGGCGAGGGCGTGCTCCAGTACCGGTCGGCCCGCCAGGGGCAGCAGCTGCTTGGGTCGCCCGGCGCCCATCCGCGCGCCGATTCCCCCCGCCAGCACCGCCGCCGTGACGTGCGGGCGCGCGGCCGGGGCCGAGTCCTGCGGCATCGACTTCCCTCCTGCTGTGGCCGCCGGTGCGGCACGGTCTGCGCCCGCGGGCGCCGGTCGCCGTCGAGGGCTCGGTGCGCCCCGCACGGCACGAGCCGAGGTTAGCCCACCCGCGCCGGTGGACCCGGGCGTAGGCGCATGAGCGCCCGCACCCGCACCGCCCTTGCGCCGGTCCGTTCGAAGGCGCGCCGGTAAGCTTGGCCCGCCGCCGCGCCCCGCGGACCGACGGCTGCGGCACAGACGCACTCCGAAGGAGGTGGCGGTGGCGTCACGGGCGCTGGCCGTCTGGCAGAACCGGCGGGTCGTGGGCCTCTTGGTGCGCCGCGACCTGAAGGTGAAGTACCAGAGCTCGATCCTCGGCTACGCGTGGTCGATGCTGGAGCCCCTGGCGATGGCGGGGGTCTACTTCTTCGTCTTCGGCCTGATCTTCGACACCGACCGCGGCGTCCCCGGCGGCGGCGACGCTCCCGGCGGCTACCCGCTGTTTCTGATCTCGGGTCTGCTGCCGTGGCTGTGGTTCGCCCAGTCGCTCAGCCAGGCGCCCAACGCGATCATGTCCCACAGCAAGCTCATCACGACGATGAAGGTGCCCAGGGAAGTCTTCCCGGTCCAGGCGGTCGCGGCGAAGTTCGTCGACTACCTCTTCACCTGGCCGGTACTGCTCGTCTTCGTCTTCGCGCTGGGCGGGCGCACCACCCCCGCGGGCCTGCTGGTGTGGCTGCCGCTGGCCGTCACGGTGCAGCTCGTCTTCTCGCTGGGTATGACGCTGCTGCTGGCGTCGGTGAACGTGCTCGTGCGCGACGTCGAGCGCGTGGTGCGCATCCTGAACCGGGTGCTGTTCTACTCCTCGGCGATCATCATCCCCTCCGGCCTGGTGCTGGAGTCCGACCGCTTCCCCGCCTGGTTCGTCACGCTTTTCCAGTGCAATCCGCTGCTGGGTATCTTCAAGATGCACCACGCCGTCTGGTACCCCGCCGACGCGCCCGGCGCGCCCGTCCTCGCGACGAGTATCGGGGGCGCTGTGCTGATGCTGGCCGCGGGATACCTGACGTTCCGGCGCCTGGAGACCTCCGTGCTGAAGGAGCTGTGATGGCCGAGCCCGTGATCGAGGCCGAAGGGCTCGGCATCCGCTTCTCTGCGCACCGCAAGCGGCGGCGGAGTCTGCGCGAGGTCCTCCTCGGCGCCCGGCGCGGCCCCGCGGCGGCGGGCGGCTCCTTCTGGCCCGTGCGCGGCGCCTCCTTCAGCGTCCACCGGGGCGAGTGCGTCGGGATCGTCGGCAAGAACGGCACCGGCAAGTCCACCCTGCTGAAGATGATCGCCGGGGTCCTGATCCCCGATGAAGGCCGGGTGGAGGTCCGCGGCAGGGTGGCGCCCCTTCTGGAGTTGCGCGCCGGGTTCAACGGGCAGCTCACCGGGCGCGAGAACATCCGCCTCGTGGGTTCCCTGCACGGGATGAGCCAGGAGGCCCTCGACGAGCGCTTCGACGAGATCGTGGACTTCGCCGACCTGCGCGGCGGCTACATCGACATGCCCGTGCGCCACTACTCCAGCGGGATGAAGGTGCGCCTGGGCTTCGCGCTGGTGGCCCAACTGGAGCACCCGATCATGCTGGTCGACGAGGTGCTGGCCGTCGGCGACCAGGAATTCCGGCAGAAGTGCTACGCCGCGATCGAGCGCATGCTGGCCGACGGCCGAACGATGGTGCTGGTCTCCCACAGCGACGCAGACCTGCGCCACTTCTGCGGCCGCGGCCTCTACCTCAAGGACGGGGCGGTCGCGCTGGACTCCGGCATCGACACCGTGCTCGACGCCTACCAGCAGGACCTCACCGCCGAGGAGGGCGGCCCGGCCCCCTCCGGGGAGGCGCGCGAGGAGCCCGCCGGCGAGCGCGCCGCGCCAGGCGCGCCGTCCCGGCGAGGGGGCGCCGAGGCCGCCGCGGGAACCGATGCCGGGCGAAAAGACCCCGGCGCGAGGCGGCGGATCCGCGGGCGCGACGGCGGTGGAGGCGGCGCCGCCTGATCCGGGCCGCCTGATCCGCGCGGCGGCGCCGGCCGCCCTCACCGACCGCGCCGGCGCGCGCCTCGGGGCGCGGGAGCTTTCCAGGCCGGGACGAACCGGGACGACACGCAGGTTCGCGGGTGCCGATGGTTGCCATCACTACCCCGCCGGGTACACGGTGAACGCGAGGCCGCGTGGGAGGGGCACTGCCGTGTCTGATGTCGATGCGCGCGCGGGCCGCGGGGGCGGCAGGCGCACGGGGCGGTTCATCGGGCGGTCGCGCGGCGGTCGGATGAGCCCGGCCGCCATGTCCCGCATCGGGCTGGTGCTGGCCGTCGCGGCTGCGCTGTGGTTCACCGAGGGCGGGCTGCGCGGCGCCGTGTGCGGGGCGCTGCTGCTGGGCGCCGTCGCGGGCACCGACCTGCTCGCCGAGCGGCTGCGCAATGGGCGCCGCGACCGGCTGGACCTGTGGCTGGCCCAGGTGCTGGGGCGGCTGCGCGAATACGTCGTCTACGCCGGACTGGCCATCGGCGGCACGGCCGCCGGTGTGCCCGACGCCTGGGCCTGGGCGGCGGGCGCGCTCATCGCGCTGGCGCTGCGCGACTCCGCCGCGGCGGCGCGCAGCGCTCGGGTGGGCGAGCCGGAGTGGACACCGGAGTCGGGACTCGCCAGACCCGTCGACGCCGTCGATCCCAGCCGCCACCTCGACGACGGCTCACCCGGCGACCCTTCGCTGACCGCGGAACTGCTGGGTGACGGCGATTCGGGTGAAGGCGAGGGCGGTGCGGACGACGGTCGGCGCTCCGACCGCCGCGTGCCCCGGTTCGGGCCGCCGCCGGGTATCCGCACCGTGCCCAAGGGTGCCGCGTGGCCGGGCTGGGATGCCGGCCGCGCGGAAGTCTGGGGCGAGCCGAGGGCCGAGACGCCGGACGCCCCGGACGGCACGCGGTCCTCAGCCGCCGAAGACCCGCACGGCGACTCCGCCGACCGCGCGGAGAGCACCGCCGCGACCGGCGGCCGCCGCGGCCGCGCTCCCGCGGACCGGCGGCGCTCCCCGCCGCTCGCGCGCCTCGCGGCCTTCCCCCAGGCCGCGCGCTTCGGGGCGGTGGCGCTGACGATAACGATTTGGGACGTCCGAGTGACGTTCATCGCACTGATCGTGGGCTGCGCCCTCGCGCTCACCGGTGAACTCATCGGCGGCCCGGCCAGAGACACCGCGAGGTGAACCATGGGCGCTTCCCCGGCACCGCCCGCACGCGACGGCGTGGACCTGCGCTTTCTCCGTGACGACGGACATGTGAGCACCGCTCTGGGCCGCCTCGCGGCCGGCGGGCTGCCGCCGTTGCTGCCCACGCTGGCCGGTGCGCTCGTGGCGGGTGTGCTGATGCTGACGGGGCTGCACCAACTGTCAGGTATTACCCTGTTCGCACCGGTGGCGGCGCTGCTGCTCTCCGGGGTCGCATCGGGTCACCCGCACGACGGACGATTCGACCGGCTGGTCCCGCCCCTCCTGCGCGCGACGGAGTATCTTTACCTCCTCGCGCTCGGTTACGGGTCCGGTGTGCCCCTTCCGCTGGTCTTCGCGCTCTTGACCGCGGTGGCGCTGCACCATGCCGACGCAGTGCACCGCACCCGCACCGGTCTGCGTCCGTCCGCCTGGGTCATGCGGGCCATGCTCGGATGGGACGGCCGGATGCTGGTTGCGGCCGTCGGCGGGGCACTAGGTTGGCTGCCGTTCATCTACGGTGTGCTGACGGGTTACCTCGCCGTGCTGCTCGTCTGGGAGGCCACGACGAGCTGGCTGGCGGCCCCGATCGCGGAAGCCGGGGCTCCGCGCAACGAATCGGGAGGCGTGGACGCCTCCACGAGTTAAGGAGGAACACGCCCACATGCTCGGTATGGTGCTGGCCGCAGGAGCGGGCCGCCGACTGCGCCCCTACACCGACACCCTGCCCAAGGCGCTGGTGCCGGTCGACGGTGACACGACCATCATGGACATCTCGCTGCGCAACCTCGCCGCAGCGGGCCTGACCGAGGTGGTCGTCGTCGTGGGCTACCGCGCCGAGGCGGTCGAAGCGCGCAAGCAGGAGATGGAGCGCCGCCACGGCGTGCGGCTGACCCTGGCCTACAACGACAAGGCCGAGGAGTGGAACAACGCCTACTCCCTGTGGACCGCGCGCGAGTACTTCTCCGAAGGCGTCCTCCTCGTCAACGGCGACACCGTCCATCCGGTGAGCGTGGAAGAGACGCTACTCGCCGCCCGCGGTCCCGAACTCCTCCTCGCGGTGGACAGCGCCAAAACTCTCGCCGACGAGGAGATGAAGGTGATCTTGGACGACTCCGGCCACATCAGCCGGATCACCAAGCTCATGGACCCCGCTGAGGCGGCCGGCGAGTACATCGGCGCGACCCTGATCGAGGGCTCGCTGTCGGCGGGACTGGCCGATGCGCTCCAGGCCACCTGGGAGCGCGACCCCCAGCTGTACTACGAGGACGGCTTCCAGGAGCTGATCGACCGCGGCGGCAAGGTCGCCGTCGCGCCGATCGGCGAGGTCGACTGGGTAGAGGTCGACGACCACGACGATCTGGACCGCGCCAGGGAGATCGCATGCCGCTACTAGCCCGCATGGTCAACGCGCCGCTGGCCATCGACGTGCGCCAGGGTGCCATCGCCTCACTGGGAACCGTGCTGGCCGACCGCCGCATCGCCAACGAGGGCCGCATCGCCGTGGCGGTGGGCCCGGGCCAGGGCTCCCAGATCGCCGCCGAGCTGGACCTGCCGAACTGCGAGGTCTTCAAGGTCGAGGGCGGCAGTGTCGACGTTGCCACCGAACTGGGCAAGAAGCTGCGTTCGGGAGCCTACGAGGCCGTGGCCGGCATCGGCGGTGGAAAGACGATCGACGTCACCAAGTTCGCCGCGGCGATGGCCGGCATCCCCATGGTCGCCGTGGCCACCAACCTCTCCCACGACGGCATCGCCTCGCCGGTCAGCTCCCTGGAGCACGAGAGCGGCAAGGGGTCCTACGGCGTCACCATGCCCGTCGCGGTCGTGGTCGACGTCGACTACGTGCGTGCCGGGCCCCAGCGCCTGGTGCGCTCGGGCATCGGCGACGTGGTGAGCAACCTGTCGGCCATCGCCGACTGGGAACTGGCCGGACGCGAGCAGGGCGAGCCCGTCGACGGGATGGCCGTCACGTTCGCGCGCACCGCCGCCGAGGCCATCGTCAACCGCCACGACACCGTCGACTCCCAGGACTTCCTGACCGCACTGGCCGAGGCGCTCGTGCTCTCCGGAATGGCCATGTCGGTCGCCGGTTCCAGCCGCCCGGCGAGCGGCGCCTGCCACGAGGTGCTGCACGCCATCGACCAGCTGTATCCGGGCACCAGCAACCACGGGGAGCTGGCCGGTATCGGCGCGCTCTACGCCTACTTCCTGCGCAGCCGGTACCAGGGTCTGGGGGAGGGGCGGATGGACGACATCCTGGCCTGCCTCCGCCGCCACGGCCTGCCGGCCCTCCCGAAGGACGTGGGCTTGGACGAGGAGCAGTTCGCACGCGCGGTGGCCCACGCCCCCGCCACCCGGCCGGGACGCTACACGGTACTGGAGCACCTGGCCCTTTCGGACGACGAGATCAGGCGGAGCGTGGCGGAATATGGCGAAACCATCGATCGCTGAGGTGCGTTCGGGCGGCCAGCCCGAAGGCATCAAGGAGCGGCTGAACGAGGAGCACTGGGCGGGTCGGCTCTACATGCGCGACCTCTCGCCCTACTTCAGCGTCGTGTTCATCCGCATGGGCGTGCCGCCCAACCCCATCACCTACCTGATGATGGGCACGGGCGTGCTGGGCGGCGCCGTCCTGGCCCTGGGCGGTCTCTGGTCGGCGCTGCTGGCGGTCGTGCTGGTGCAGCTGTACCTGCTGCTGGACTGCTCCGACGGCGAGGTCGCGCGGTTCACCGGGCGCACCAGTGTCGCGGGCATCTTCCTGGACCGTATCGGCCATTACCTGGCCGAGGTCGCCCTGCTCATCGGGCTCGGCGTGCGCGCCCAGGGCGGGCTCGACGCCGGCGGCTGGGTGATCGGCGGCATGGCCGCGGCGCTGGGCGCCGCCCTGATCAAGGCGGAGACCGACAACGTCGTGGTGGCCCGCGCCAAGGCGGGGCTGCCCGAGAAGATCTCCGACGCCGCCCTGCAACCCCGCTCGCCGCGGCTGGGCATGGCCCGCAAGGCGGCCGCGGCGCTGCGGTTCCACCGGGTCATCCAGGCCGTCGAGCTGTCGTTTTTGGCCCTGGCCACCGCCGTCGTCGACCTGGTGCGCGGCGACCTGCTCGCGACCCGGGCCCTGGTGGTGGTGTGCGTGGCGGTGGCAGTCCTGCAGACCTTCCTGCACATGGTCAGCGTGCTCGCGTCGCGGCGCCTGGAGTAGCGGCCGCGGGCCGCTCGGGTGGTCCGCGGGCAGTCGGGTCGGCCGCGTATGCCGCGTCACACCGGCAGCGCGAGCCGATCGCCCTTATCCTTTCGTTAGCAGCGCCATGCGATTGTCATCCTGCGTCCACCATGCGTCCACGTTCACGAACGGTTCCTATGACCAGTCCAGGTCTGCCGACCCCTTTTGAATCCGCGTCCGCCGAGTCACCCGCGGTCGCGGCCGAAGAGGCCGCTGTCCGCGACGCATTCCCTTCCCGTACCGTTAACGTCGAGGGCACTTCCGACATGGAGGACCCCTCGGTCGGCCAGGGAGGGGAGCAGCGCTTGAGGATCTCCTGCGTCATCCTGACGATGGGGACCCGCCCGGCCGAGCTGCGCCGGGCCGTCACCAGCGTGCTGGAGCAGGAGGGCGCCGACCTGGAGCTGGTCGTCGTCAGCAACGGGGCCGAGCTGCCGCCGCTGCCCGAGCAGGTCGTCACGGTCCACCTGCCCGAGAACATCGGGATCCCCGAGGGGCGCAACCACGGGGTCAAGGCGTGCAGCGGCGATATCGTGCTGTTCCTCGACGACGACGGCTGGTACCGCTCGCGCGACCTGGCCCGCCACGTCAGCCGGCGCTTCGCCGCCGACCCCGGGCTGGGCATCCTCACCTTCCGCATCGTCGACCCCGACGGCGGTCCGGACCAGCGGCGCTATGTGCCGCGGCTGCGCGCCGGAGACCCGCTGCGCTCCAGCCGGGTCACCACGTTCCTCGGCGGGGCCGCGGCCGTGCGCCGCGCCGCGTTCGAGAAGGCGGGCGCGCTGCCGGGCGGCTTCTTCTACGCCCATGAGGAGAGCGACCTCGCCTGGCGCGTGCTCGACGCCGGCTACCACATCGAGTACGACGCCGAGGCGGTGATGTACCACCCCTCGACCCATCCCAGCCGCCACGAGGACTTCTACCGGCTCAACGCCCGCAACCGCGTCTGGCTGGTGCGCCGCAACCTGCCCTGGACGCTGGCGCTGGGCCACCTGGCGGTGTGGATCGGCATCACGGTGCTGCGCGTGCGTTCGCTGTCCGCGCTGCGGGCGTGGTTCCGCGGCTTCGGCGAGGGATGGCGCGGCGACTGCGGCCCCCGCTCGCCGATGCGCTGGTCCACCGCCTGGCGCATGACCCTGGCCGGGCGCCCGCCGATCATCTGAGCATCGGCGCTGGGCGCTTCGCCGCCGTCGGCTGACGCCCGGTCACAGCTTTCCACTGCTCACAGCGGCATGCGCTTGACGGGCTCCGCGGTCGGCTCCACGTCGGCGGCCACGGGCGCGCGATCGGCCCGGACCTCGCCGCCGAGTTCGATCCGGGCCTGCTCCGGCAGGGGCATGCTCGGCGCGGCCGTCCCGGCCCACTCCTGCAGGTGGCGCACGAACGCCTCCGCCTGGATCGGCCAGTGGTAGGACGCGCGGGCGATGGCGTGCCCGGCGGAGCCGAAGCGCTCGCGGGTCTCGGTGTCGTCGCGCAGCCGCAGCACCGCGTCCGCCGCCGCTGCGGCGTCGCCGTAGGGGACGACCGTGCCGCACGCCCCCTCGGGGCGCTCGGAGACCAGCGAGACCGCCGCCGGGTTGGGTGTGCTGATGACCGGCAGCCCGTGGGCCATGTACTCGACGACCTTGGTCGGCAGCGAGCTGCGGTAGTTCGGCGTGTCCTGCAGCAGGCAGATACCCGCCAGGGAGCCGCCGATCATGCGCAGCGCCTGGTCGTTGGGGACGAACCCGTAACACTCGACGGCGCCTTCGTGCTGAGCTTCGCGCAGCATCGGCCGGATTCCGGGGTCGGCGGCGCCGATGATTTCGACGCGCACGCCGTGCGGGCGCAGTCGGCGGCCCATCTCGACCAGTTCGTGGGCCCCACGGGCCTCTGACAGGTGCCCGAGGTAGACCACCCGGTCGGTGCCGGGGCTCCGTTCGGGCTGCTCGGGGACGTAGGTGGTGTTGGGAACGACCGGGTGCGGCTGGGCGAAGCGGTCGCGGTAGCCCTCCTCGGCGAGCAGCAGGTGCATCTGCTGCTCGGCGCGCCGCTCGAAGCCGCGCACCACCGGGCCCAGCGGGCGCCGCAGCGGGCGCGGCATCCACGGCTTGGTCAACAGCGCCGCCGCGGCGTCCTCGTGGACGTCCCACACGGTGGCGGGGCGCCGGCGCGGCAGCGCCATCAGGAGTTCGGGATCGTGGAAGAGCAGCACGTCGGCCTGCGGAGCGTGGTGGGCCAGGGCGGCGCGGGCCGCCCGCAGCGACCCCAGGCGGCGCCGGCCCGACGCCCGCGGGACGTCCACCGGATCGAGTTCCTGCCACGGCGTGACGCCGCGGTCGGCGAACGGCGCCATGTAGGTGACCCGATGTCCGGCGTCGAGCAGGGCACGGATCTGGCGGTGCAGAATGCGCGCGTCTTCGGGATGGTGCACCACGGTGGCAACGAGAGCGTGCATATGCGAGTTCACCACTTCCGAACGCCGGTTTCCGGGCGATTCTCCCAGTAGAGCTGTTTGCCCGGTTCTCGACCCTAGTGGGAAGAGGAAACAGCACGTGAAAAGCAGGGTTACACCCGGAGGTTATGTGCGTGAATCCGGCGCGCCCCTGTGCAGTCGCGCCGGTCGCCACCACGCTGAGCGGGACGGACGGCGAAAGGACACAGGGGCGCAAGGATAGCGGGAGACTTAGAGGACGACTACCCCATCGCGGTTGATCGGGGCGGTGGTGCGGCCGTCCTCGTGCACCGACGCGGGATCCAGCCGGCGCAGTACACCGCGGGTGTCCAGGAGCAGCCGCGCGTGCTCGGTCAGCAGTTTGGGCGTGTAGGCGCTGTGGTCGGTGAGCAAAATGGTCAGGTCGGCCTCGGCCATGGCCTGCTCCAGGTCGGTGGCCCGGGGCAGCGGCTCGCCGTTGAGGCTCCACTCCTCGACGTGCGGGTCGTGGTAGGTCAGCGTGGCGCCCTTCTCGGCGAGCTTGCGGGCGACCGGGCGGGCCGGCGATTCGCGCTGGTCGGCGATGTCGGCCTTGTAGGTGACGCCCAGTAGCAGCACGCGCGAGCGCGACAGCGCCAGCCCCGCGTCGTTGAGCAGTTCCAGCGAGCGCTGCAGCACGTATGAGGGCATGCGCGCGTTGATCTCCTGGGCGAGTTCCACGAACCGGAACGGATAGCCCAGGGTCTTGACCTTGTAGGAGAGGTAGTTGGGGTCGATCGGGATGCAGTGGCCGCCCACCCCGGGGCCGGGGTAGAAGGCCTGGAACCCGAACGGCTTGGTGGCGGCGCAGGAGATGGCGTCCCAGAGGTCGACGCCCAACTCCTGGCAGAAGATCGCCATCTCGTTGACCAGGGCGATGTTGACGTGCCGGTAGGTGTTCTCCAGCAGCTTGGCCATCTCGGCCTCGCGGGTGCCCTGCGCCTGCACGACGGTGTCGACGAAGCGGCGGTAGAAGGCCGCGGCGGTTTCGCCGCAGCGCTCGGTCATGCCCCCGACGACCTTGGGCGTGTTGGCCACGCCGAACGTGGCGTTGCCGGGGTCGATCCGCTCGGGCGAGAAGGCCAGGTGGAAGTCGGACCCGGCGACCAGGCCGGACTCCTCCAGCAGCGGCCGCAGCACCTCCTCGGTGGTGCCCGGGTAGGTGGTGGACTCCAGGACGACCAGGGTGCCCGGGGCCAGGTGGGCGGCTATGGCCCGCCCGGCAGCGGCGACCGCCCCGAGGTCGGGGCCGCCCTCGTCCGAGAGCGGGGTGGGGACGCAGATGACGACGTTGCGCGTACCGGCGATCACCGAGGCGTCCGTGCTGGCGGTGAAGCCGCCCTCGACCATCTCGGCGATGTCCGCAGAGTCGAGGTCGTCGATGTGCGAGTGGCCGGAGTTGAGGCCGTCGACGACCGCGGGGCTGACTTCCAGTCCGGTGACGGCGAGCCCGGAGCGCGTGGCCTGGTGGGCCAGCGGCAGGCCGACGTAGCCCAGACCGATGACGACCAGATCCGATGTTGGGGTAGCGACGTCCACTGGGTCACCCTCGCCTTCGTTCATTATCCAGGTGGGACTTCCGAGGTGCCGTTGCACTGCCAGGTCGATCCCTGCCTACGCGTGCAGCACTCCTGGCGCTTGCTATGACCAAGGACGCGTGGACGCGGCCGCACGTTGGCATCAGCGGCGGCCTGTGACCTGTTGCGGACAGTTTCGCGGTTCGACCCTGCGGGTTCCCGATCCGGTGTACGGCGTGCGTCGATCATTGCCCGGTGCGCCCTGACGACTGCATAAGCGCAGGGGAGCACGCTGTCGTGGTTCCCGACTGTAGAGCAGCGCAACAGTGCCACCCCGCTGTACCAACCATTCGTTTGGAGGAATTTACCTCCAGGCCACCTGTGATTTCGCGTTTAACCGCTTTGGTGCCGAATGGCGGATGAATGGTGGAAACGCCCAGGAAGGAGGATTTTCCGGGGTGGTGCCGCGTGGGCGCGGCTCGGGTTCGCCGGGGCGGCCCTGACTCACCCGTCTACCAGCCGCCGCGCAGGTCCCGGTACGACTCGATGTACCGGTGCGCCGCGGCCTCCCAGGTCCGGTGGCGGCCGACGCGCTCGCGGGCGGCCCGGCCGTAATCGGAGCGGGTCTCGGGGTCGGCGGCCAGCTTCTCCAGGCAGTCGGCGAGCTCGCCGGGGCACTCCGGCGGTACGACCTCGCCGGTCGTCCCCGGCTCGACGATCTCCCGCAGCGCGTCCAGATCACCCGCCACCACCGGAAGTCCTCCGGCCATCGCCTCGACCGGCTTCAGCGGTGTCACCAGCCGGCTCACGCGCTCGTCGCGCCGCGGCACGCAGAAGACGTCCAGGGCGGCGTGGTGGCGGCGGACCTCGTCGGCGGGCACGCGCCCGGGGAAGTGTGCCGCCCCTTCCAGGCCGGCCGCGGCGGCGCGTTCGCGCAGGGCGCCGAGTTCCGGGCCGTCGCCCACGATCAGCGCGTGCGCCGCCACCCCGCGGCGGCGCAGCTCGGCGACGGCGTCGACCAGCGTGTCCAGGCCCTCGTAGCTGTAGCAGCTGGTGGTGGTGCCCACGACGAAGTCGTCGGCGCCGATTCCCAGTTCGCGGCGCAGCCCGCCGCCGTCGGGCAGCGGTTCCAGGAAGGACTCGTCCACCGCGTTGGGCACCACGGTCACCTTGGCGGGATCGACGCCGCGGCCGGTGATCTCGGCGCGCATGGTTTCGCCCAGTGTCACCACGAGGTCGGCCGCGTGCATGCAGGCGGTCTCGCGGGCGCGCTCGGCCCGGTAGTACGCGTCCTCGGTGCTGCGCGAGGGGTCCCGCGAAAGCCACGACTCCTCGAGGAATCCGCGCACCTCGTAGACGACCGGTGCGCCCAGGCGGCGGCCCAGTTCTAAGGCGAGTTCGGCGTTGCCGTGGTTGCTGGCGGCGTGCAGCACGTCCGGGCGCAGCCGCTCGGCCAGTGGCAGCGCCAGGCGCAGCCCCGCCCGCAGCTCCGCGGCGTGGTCGGCGGGCGCCAGCCAGGGCAGCAGCCGGTGGTAGCGGATGCCGTCGACCTCCACGTTGCTCCGGGTGTCGAAGACCCCTTTGCTCAGCGGATAGCCCGCGCGGGTCGCCACGTGCGGCTCCAGGCCCGCTGCGCGCTGTCCCAGGGCGATGCGGTGGGTCCGCTGGGTGTAGCCGGCGTTGGTGTGCGGCAGTGCGTTGGTGACCAGATGTAGGATCCGCAGGCCGGTATCGGTCGATTCCTGATCGTTCATCGTGTCGTGGTGTAGCGTTCGCCCCCTCGGCGCTACCGTGAGGGGGTGCCACTGGCCCGGGGGGTCTTCACGGACCGCGCGGCCTGTCGTCAGTGCCAGCCGATGCGCCAGTCCGGCGCGGATCCGGCCCTCGGGCAGTCTCGCGATCAGTTCCTCGGCCGGCCCGGGCTGCTCGACCGCCAGCGCGAACGCCGCGAACCGGGCGACACGACGGTTGGAGGCTCCATGGGCGGCGCCGCGCACGGTGTCGAGCGCCTCCGCCCGGCGGCCCGCGTCCCACAGGGCGTAGGCGCGGGCGAGGGCGCCGGTGCGGCCGAGCGCCGAACGCGCGCCCTGGCGTGCCGGTCCCGGCAGCAGCCGCAGGCCGAGCAGCGGCAGCCGAGCGGGTTCGGTCCTCAGGTGCCGGCAGGTCAGGGTCGCGGTGAAGGTGGCCGCTTTCACGAAGTTGCGCACGGTGGGGTATCCAACCACGTCTGAGTGATCCACCGGTGACGGTCGGGCGTCCAACAGGCGCGGCCCGGAGGATCGAAACGAAGGGAACATGATGTCATCAGCACCGGCCCCCCGTTCGAACACCGGCGGAGCCGCCGATGCCGATGGAGCAGCGACCGGCCGCCTGGAGGGCGCGGGGCCTGACGAGCGCGCCGAGACGGTTTCCCCCGCGTACGGCGCCGCTGCGGGCTCCGGCGAGGTCGTGCACATCGTCGGCGCGCGGCCCAACTTCGTCAAGGCGGCACCGGTGGTGGCGGCGCTGGACGCCCGCGGGGTGCGCCAGTCCGTCGTGCACACCGGCCAGCACTACGACGACCGCATGTCGGCGGTCTTCTTCCGTGAACTGGGGCTCCCCCGCCCCGACGTCGACCTCGGCGTCGGATCCGGTTCGCACGCCGAGCAGACCGCCGCGCTGATGACCGGCCTGGAGCAAGAGTTCATCGCGCGTTCACCGGAACTCGTCGTCGTATACGGCGACGTGAACTCCACGCTCGCCGCCGGCGTCGTCGCCGCGAAGCTGCACACCCCCGTCGCCCACGTCGAGGCCGGCCTGCGCTCGTTCGACTGGTCGATGCCCGAGGAGGTCAACCGCCGACTCACCGACCAGCTCTCCGATCTGTGCTTCGCCACCAGTCCCGAGGCGGTCGGCCACCTCGCCGCCGAAGGCGTCGCCGTCGACCGGGTGCACCTGGTCGGCAACCCGATGATCGACACCCTGCTGGGCAACCTCGACCGCTTCGACACCGCGGCCCTGCGCGAGCGCCTGGATCTGCCCGACAGCTACGTCGCCGCCACGCTGCACCGCCCCGCCAACGTCGACGACCCCGAGGTGGTCGCCCGCCTGGTGGCGCGTCTGCACGAGGTCGCCGACCAGATCGACGTCGTAATGCCGGTGCACCCCCGCGGGCGCGCCGCGCTGACGGCCGCGGGCCTGGCCGAGCACCCGCGTATGCACCTGCTGGAGCCCCTCGGCTACATCGACTTCGTGACCCTGGTGCGCGCCTCGGCCGCCGTGGTCACCGACTCCGGCGGTGTGCAGGAGGAGACCACCATTCTGCGCGTCCCCTGCCTCACCCTCCGCCCCAACACCGAACGGCCGATCACCATCACCCACGGCAGCAACAGGCTCGTCGTCGACTCCGAGCTCCCCGGACTGGTCTCCAAGATCCTGGCGGGGGAGAGCTTCGGCGCCGGGGCGATCGCCGACGTCCCCCCGCTGTGGGACGGCCACGCGGGCGAGCGCATCGCCGCCGTCCTGGCCGACTGGCTGAGCGGCGCACCGGCGGGCGCGAACCGCGGTGCCTGAGCGCATGCCCCACCGGATCCCTCAACCTCGCAAGGCAGGAAGTACCCGTGAAACGGCGTGATCTGAGCCACACCGAACAACTGCGGCAGGCCCTTTCCGAGCGGGAGGCACAGCTCCAGGAGGCCAAGGCCCGGCTGGCGGCGCTCGAAGGCTCCACATCGCTGCAAGTCGGCCGCGCCCTCACCGCCGCGGCCAAGCGGCCCGCACGCGGCCTCGTCCGGCTGCCGCGCGACCTCTTCCGCCTCTGGCGCCGGGCCGGCCGCACCCAGCCGCGCACCGGCCGGGGCGCCAAGACCGAGCCGGTGCGCTCCTTCGACGCCGAGCGCCAGGAGGCGCGGCTGCTCTCCGGCGGCGTGGGCGTGCGCGACAGTCGGCTGGTCGTGGCGGGCGTCCTCGCAGCCGAGGTGCGGGCGGCGCTGGAGCCCTATGTGCGTGTGGTGCCCCTGCGGCCCCAGGACGCGCAGGCGGCCTTCGAGTCCGTCGACGTCGACCTCGTGTGCGTCTCGGCGTCGGCCACCGCACCCGGCTCACTGTGGGCCCACGCGGGCGACCCGGCCGTCTCCGACCGCACCCGGGTGCTCAGCTGGGTGGTGGAGACCGCCGAGGCACGCGGCGTTCCGACCATCCTCATCGAGGACGCCCCCGCGCCGCCCGGACTCGCCGCGCTCGGCTTCGACCACGTCCACCGCGGCGACGCCGGCGTCCCCCTGCACCGGTTCAACCCCGTCGCCGCCGAACCCGAGCGCTCCGGCGAACCCGCCCACGTGCCTTCACCGGCGCCGGGCGGCGTGGTGGTCGACCGGCTGGTCGAGCGGCTCGCCGCGGACGGTCTCCGCCGGCTCCCCGAGGACTGGGAGCAGCTGCCCGATCGCCTGCGCTCGGCATCGGGGGTCGTCGTCGACGATTCCGCGCTCGCCGACCGCGCCCTGGTGTGCGGTGCGCGCGCCCTGCTGCTGGGCGACCTCAAGCGCGCCGAGACCGACGGGCCCGGTGCCTCGGCGGTGCGCACCGTCGCCACCGACGCGGCGGCGCTGCGCTCGGGCGCCGCTGCCGACGAACTGGCCCGGATGCGCGAAGTCGGCCCGCTCACCTCCGAGGAGTTGCGCCTGGTGCTGCGTTCGGTCTTCCTGACCGACGCCACGCCGGTCCGCCTGGCCGAGATCTTCGCCCGCGTCGGCTTCGCGCCCGGATCGGGCAGCCCGTCGCTGCCGCTCAAGGGGCGCGAGACCGCGATCCTGGCGCTGCCCGGCGACGACGCCGCCAGCCTGGCGCTCGCCGGCGACGTCCTCGGCCAGTCCCACGCGCCCGCCGAGGTCGTGGTGCCCGAGGGCGTGGCCCACCTGGCCGGGGTCGAGCGGCTGCGTTCGCACGGCATCCCGCTGCGCACCGCCGCGGTCGCCGTGCCGGAGCAGGACGCCCGGCCCGACGACTGGGCCCGGCTCGCCCGGGCCGCCACGGCGCCGTGGACCGCACTGTGGCGCGGACCGCGCGGCGACGACTACCTGGCCGACCTGCTGTGTGCCGCCGAGTGCTCCGGCGCCGACGCTGTCGGGCCCGCGGTGCCCGCGTGGCGGTCGGCGGAGTCGTTCGGAGCCGAGCCCGCCGACGCGGTCGACGACGCGGCGGCCGAGCAGGAGTATGTTTTCGTCAGTGCGATCGTGCCCGAGCTGGCCCGCCGGGAACTCGTCGGCCGCGCGCTGCAGCCGGGCATCTGGAACAGGCACGGAGCGCGGCTGCTGGCCCTCGGGCCGCTGCGCGGCGCCGGCGAGTCGCGATCCTCCGACCGTGCGCGCACCACGCCCAACACCGGCTGATGCCGCATCGAACCGCTAAGCAACAACGCCGTCAAGCGCAATCCGAACAGGTCGGCCGCCGACCGGACTCCGGGTGGGCCGCGCACATACGGGACGGCGTCCACTCGGGCGCGACCCGGAGGATCGGAATGAAGGGAAGCACGTGACCAACCATCCTCGCGAACGCGAGCGAGCGAGCGGAGTCGGCGACGCCGGAGGCCCCCAGGCCGACCGCACCGGCGGCGCGGCGAGCGAGCGGCCGAGGAGGCTGCGCGCGCTCGTCTACGGCGACGTCGACATGAACATCATCGACGGTTCGGCCGTCTGGGCCCAGTCCATGACCCAGGGACTGGCCGCGGCCGGGTGCGAGGCCACTCTGCTGCTCAAGGCGCCCGTGACGACCGACCGGCTGGTGGCGCCGCTGACCTCTGCGGCCGGGGTGACGGTGCGCCGCCCGCACGAGGAGCGCCTGGTTCCGGAAGCGGGCCAGCGCGGCCTCACGCCCGAGCAGGCCGTCGAGCTGATGGTCCGGCTCGACACCGAGGAGCGCTTCGACGTCGTCGTCGTCCGCGGGCGGCGGCTGGCGATCGCCGCCGCGCAGGACGAGCAGCTCGCGGGGCGGCTGTGGACCTACCTCACCGACGTCCCTCAGACGGTGGCGGAGATGAACGCGACCGCGGTCTCGGAGATCTCCGACATCGCCGTGGCGTCGCGGCTCCTGCTCTGCCAGACCGAGGAGCTGCGCGGCTTCCTGGAGACCTCGGTGCCGGCGGCCTGCGGCAAAAGCGTCCTTTTCCCGCCCGTCGTGATCACCCCGGACGACGCGACGGGCGCAGGCACCCCGCAGGAGCCGCTGAAGCTCGTCTACACCGGCAAGTTCGCGCCGCGGTGGAACACCCTGGAGATGACCGAACTGCCGGCCGCCCTGGCCGAGCGCGGGGTACCCGCCGAGCTGCACATGATCGGCGACAAGGTGCACCGCGACTCCCCGGAGTGGGCGCGCAGCATGAGCAAGGCCCTGGAGAACACCGAGGGCCTCGTCTGGCACGGCGGCAAGCCCCGGGCCGAGGCGCTGCAGCTGTCAGCCGGCTGCCACGTCGGCCTGTCCTGGCGCGCGCCCGAGATGGACGCCAGCCTGGAGCTGTCCACCAAGGTGCTGGAGCTGGGGGCGCTGGGGCTGCCCGTCGTGGTCAACCGGACCCCCATGCACGAGCGGCTGCTCGGCGCCGACTACCCGCTCTACGCGGGTGAGGACGTCGGCTCGGTCGCCGACACCCTGACACTGGCCGCCGACCCGGAGATCTACCGCGAAGCCGCCGAGCGCTGCCGCGCCGCAGCCGACGGCTTCAGCCTGGAGCGGGCGGCCGAGCGCCTCAAGGGCTATCTGGAACTCGCCTGCCCGTCGGCGCCCACCGGCACCGATCCCCAGCGGCCGCTGAAGGTGGTCATCGCGGGCCACGATCTCAAGTTCTTCACCCGGCTGGCGGATTACCTCACCTCGCTGCCCGGCCTCGACGTGCGCCTGGACGAGTGGGAGGCGCTGCGCAACCACGACCAGTACCGCAGCAGGGAGCTGGCGGCCTGGGCCGACGTCGTCATCTGCGAGTGGTGCGGTCCCAACGCCCTGTTCTACGCCGAGCACAAGCGGCCCGACCAGCGGCTGGTCGTGCGCCTGCACCGCTTTGAGCTCTACGCGGAGTGGCCGCGCAAGCTCGACATCGACAAGGTCGACGCGGTGGTGTGCGTCAGCCCCTACTACGCCTCGCTGACCCGCGAACTCGCCGGCTGGCCGACGGACAAGGTCGTCGTACTGCCCAACTGGGTCGACGTCGACCAGCTCGACCGGCCCAAGCTGCCGGGGGCGCAGTACACCCTCGGCATGGTCGGCATCGCCCCCTCCCGCAAGCGGCTGGACCGCGGCATCGAGGTCCTGGGCGAGCTGCGCCGGCGCGACCCCCGGTACACGCTGGCGGTCAAGACGAAGCAGCCATGGGACTACTGGTGGGTGTGGAACCGGCCCGAGGAGCGCGAGTACTACGAGCGCACCTACCGCACCGTGCAGCGCGACCCGCTGCTGGCCGAGGGCGTGGTGTTCGATCCCTTCGGCCCGGATGTGGCCACCTGGCTGCGCCGGGTCGGGTTCATGCTCTCCACCAGCGACGACGAGAGCTTCCACCTCGCTCCGGCCGAGTGCGCGGCCTCGGGCGGCGTCCCCGCCGTGCTGACCTGGCCGGGAGCCGACACCATCTACTCCGCCCGGTGGTTGCACGACACCCCGGCGGAGATGGCCGAGGGCATCCACGCCATCGTCTCCGAGGGCCGCTTCGACGCCGCCCGCAGCGCCGCGAAGGCGGAGATCACGGAGAACTACTCGCTGCGCCGCGTGTGCGACATGTGGACCGACCTGATCGTGCACGGCAAGGTCCCCGAACCGAACGACCCCGCCGGGGTCGTCACGGCCTGAGCGCCCGCGGGTCCGACCGGGCCCGCCGCTCCGCGCCCCACTGCACCGACCGGCCCGCCGCGGACACCCGCGGCGGGCCGGTGGCATGAGCGGGCGGCGACGGGTGTGGAGGGTGAGGGGTGGAGGTCGGCGCAGGGTCGGGGCCGCGGTTGTCGGGTCGGGCGCGGCTTGGCCCGTCTATCGCGAACTTATGGTCGCAGGTAAGCGTATTCCGCGGCCATAAGTTCGCGATACATCGCCGGATGGGCCGGCATAGGGGACATACCGGCGCCCGCACGACCCGAAGGTGCGCCGGATCGGGGCCGGGGGGCGACGACACGTCGCTCGTGGTGTCCGGGCGCGGCCGACGACTGCCCCACCGTCCGATGGGGTGGGCTTTTGGGGGCCTATCCCCGTTTTGCGGGCGGCCTCGGCGGGCGCGGCGGCGACGAGGTGCACGAAAAGTCGACGCCGGGGGCGCTTCTCGCGCCATTCGGCGTACCTCGTGCGCCACCGCCGCCGCGGCGCGGCTGCGGGCCCACCGGGGAATCGGGCATTGGTGGACGAAACACCCCGTGTTGTTCCGTATCGCGGAATCACGGTGCGCGGGTGGCACCTCGGGGCGACACCGAGGCGGATAGCGCCGCACGTACGTGCATCCCGTGGCCCGAACCGGCCGCATGACCGCCGCCGGGAGCCCCGCATCAGGCCGCGCCGACAACCGAGCGGCGACCCCCGGGCTCGACCACCCGCAGCCAGGGGCCGGTTGACCGTCGTCGCGACCACCGCGGGCTGGGCCATCCGCCGCCGTCGCCGCCGCTTTTCCTTCAGGCAGCCTGATACCCGCCAGGCTTCAAGACCGCTCGGCAGACCGGGGGCGCCGCACCCCCGAGAGGCGCCGACCCCCGGTTGCCACCGGAACCGCACCCCGGTGGCCACCGGCACCGAGTACCGGTGGCCACCGGGGGCACTATCGTCGTCCTACGAGCATTTCTGCTCGGCCTCGGCCGCGGTGGTGCCTTCGACGCCGCCGGCCGAGTCGCCTGAGGAGCCGCCGCTGCTCCCGGCGGTACTGGTGAAGCCCTCCCAGTCCTGGGCGAGCACGAGCTGAACCGTGTCGCCGAGGTTGGGGCTCTCCTCGATGGTGGCGTTGACGGCTTCGTCGGCGAGGGCCTGGGCGTGGGCCTTCTTTCCGGGGCCGTAGTAGATCGTGGTCTGAGAGGGGATCTGGAGCGGATTGCCCGTGCCGGCCACCTGGAAGCCTTCGGTGGTCAGCCACTGGCCCACCTGGCTGGCCAGGTCGGGCGTGCCTTCGCCGTTGAGCACCTCCACGGAGATGTCCGCGGGCTTGACCTGCTCCTTCTCCTGCTCCTTGCCCTTGTCCCCGCCGGAGCCCTCGCCGCCGCCGTCGTCGCCGGTGATGCTCTGGTCCTTGGAGACGGCGTCGAACAGCTGCGAAGCCTGGGGCTGGGTGAGAGCGAGGCGGTTGGGATCGGACGGGGCCTGGCCGTTGGGCGCGGTGACGAAGTTGATGTTGCCCATGTCGACCTCGCGCATCGCGATCGCGATGTCGGTCATGACCTCAAGCGTCAGCTGGTCGTCGGTGGTCATGGTCTCGGTGACCGAGCCGAGGAACGAGGTGATGTTGCCTGGGCGGGTCAGGATCTTGCCGTTCATGATCTGGTTGAGCATCGCGCCGAGGAACTCCTGCTGGCGCTTGATGCGGCTGAGGTCGCTGCCGTCGCCCTGGCCGTAGCGGGAGCGCATGTAGCCCAGCGACTCCTCGCCGTTGAGGACCTGCTCGCCGGCTTCGAGGTGCAGCTTGGCCTTCTCGTCGTCGATAGGTTCGGGGATGCACATGCGCACACCGCCGACCGAGTTGACGATGCCCTTGAACCCGCTGAAGTCGACGCTGACGAAGTGGTCGATGTGGATGCCGGTGACCTGTTCGACGGCCTTCCACTGGCACTGGATCCCGCCGAACGACATCGGCGAGTTGATCATGCCGCGCTGGGCCGGCATGCCCGGCTTGTCGCCGCTGCCCTTGCATGCTGGCAGGTCGACGATCAGGTCGCGCGGCAGGTTGATCAGGCTCGCGCGGCCGTTGTTGGGGGAGATGTGCGCGACGATCAGCGAGTCGGGGCGCGCACCCTCCGCTTCACCGTAGTTCGCGTTTTCACCGGTGCGGATGTCCGAACCGATCACCATGATGTTCAGTGCGCCCTCGACCCTGCTGGGCCGGTCGCCGAACGCGTCGGTGTTGATGTTCTGCTGCTCGATGTTGCCGTAGATGTCGTAGTAGGCGGCATAGGCCGTGAGACTGGTACCGATCACGGCCGCGGTGGTGAGCACCGCGAGCCAGCCGCCTATCGACAGGCTCTTCCTCGCCGCGCGGCCCTTCGCGGAACCTCGGGACGAGCGTTTTCCGGGCATGTGGCACCAATGAGGGGAGGGGTCAGGTCAGCGGCTTGAATGCCTCGGCGAGTGCGGGGGTGCCGGGCCACGCACCGGCGATCGCCGTGGCACGCTCCATTTCCAGCCGCGGTTGCAGGTTAGCCGAATCGCTACCGGGGAGCAGGAGGAGCGGCAGCGCCCCGGCGACCGGCCCGAGGAGGAGGGCCAGACGGGCACCCAGCGCAGCGGGGGAATTCGGCGCAGAGGTGATGATAGCCACGCGATCGGCCGGTGTCAGCCCCCACGCGGCCAGCCTGCCGCGGGCGTTTTCGGTCAGCTCGGCTCCCGAGCAGGTCAGCTCCGAAATTGCGGCACCGGTCAGGTCGGTGCCACCGGACGCGTCCGCGACGACCTCGAACGCCGGAGCCGACGGATCCAGCGGCCCGGGGGAGAAGTGGTCGCCGTACCCGCGCACCTCGACGCCGTAGTCCGTCGCCGTCGGCGGGCACTCGGGCAGCGGTGCGCCGAGCGGGTGCAGCGACGTCCCCACCACCTCGCGCGCGCCGGTGCCCAGGGCGGCCTCCAGCCGTTCGGGGTCGGCCACCGCGATGTCGCAGTCGGGGATCGCGCCGGGACCGCCGTCCACCGCGGTCGTGCCGGTCGCGAAGCACGCGAGCAGCCACACCAGGCTCTGCCAGTGCACCGGCAGCGCCAGGGCGACGCGGTCGCCCGGTTCGGCGCCGAGGCCGTCGACGAGCAGGTTCGCCGTCTTGGACACCCAGTTGTCGACGGTGGCGAAGGACAACTCCACGCGTCCGCCGCTCGCCTCGTCGTAGGCGGTGACGAACGGGCGCGCGGGGTCGGCGGCGACAGCCGACCGCCACAGGTCCGCAGGAGTCTCGGTACCCATCCGCCGTCCTCTCCCAGTCGCCTCGGGTGCGTCGCGGTGTTGCGAGCGCCGCTCGCGGCCGCGGGTATTCCGACCCGCCGCGCGCCACATGTTACTCACGGGGAAAGAGGGTCGTTCACGTCCGCGCGCGGCCCGCGCGGCGGCGGGGGCGTCCGCGCCCGCCGCCGCGCGGGCCGCCGGTGCCGGGCGGCGAGTGCCCGCGGCGCCGTCAGGCGGGCGCTCCGCTCAGCGGCCTCCCGGCGGCCTCGTGGCGCACCCGGCGCGGCGAAGCTGAGAAGGTGCATGCATGGGATCGACCTCCGCCCGCCTGTTCGCCCGTGTCACCGCAGCACCGGCCGCCGCCCTGACGGCGTGGTTGCTCGTCGCATTCCCGCTGCTGCTCGCCGATGTGCTCACCCCGCTCACCGGCGCGCTCCTGGGGATCCCGGCGGTCGCGGTGGTTCTGGTGGCGGTCTTCCGGCTGGTGCCCGCGCTGCCCGGCGAGGGCGACGCCGGCCGCGGTCTGCCGTGGTGGCCGCTCGCGCTGACCGCGCTGATCGCCGCCGCCTTCGCCGCCGTGCAGCTGGGCTACCACTCCGAGATTCTGGTCATCCGCCGTGATCCAGCCTCGTATGCGCAGTACACCTCGTGGATCGCCCAGCACGGCTCGCTCCCCATCCCCCAGCAGCGCGACCTGATCGCCGGGGACCATCCCGCGCTGGTCTACGGCAGCCTGGCCTATTACCAGGTCGGCGACGTCATCTGGCCGCAGTTCCTCGCGGGCGCCCCGCTCGTCTACACCGTGGGCCACTGGCTGGGCGGGATCACCGGCATGCTGGTGACTCCGCCGGTCGTCGGTGCGCTGGGGGTGCTCACCTTCGGAGGGCTGACTGCCCGCCTCGTGGGCCCGCGCTGGGCGCCCGCCGGTGCGCTGCTGCTGGCCGTGTGCCAGACGCAGCAGTGGATCAGCCGCTCCACTTACAGCGAGCCGGTGGCCCAGGTGCTGCTGCTGGGCGCGCTGGCGCTGGCCTTCGACGCGCTCACGAGACGCGTGCGGCTCGGCGGCTGGAGCAGGTGGCACACCCTCGCGGGCGCCGCCGGACTGGTCTTCGGGATGGGCCTGGTGGTGCGCGTCGACGCGCTGCGCGACCTGCTGCCGGTGGTGGCGTTCGCGGGCCTGCTGCTGCTCGCCCGGCGCGGCCAGGCGCTGCCGCTGCTGGGCGGTCTCGCGGTGGGCCTGGGCTACGGCGCCGTCGCCGGCTACGGCCTTTCCCGCCCCTACCTGGAGCACCTCTCGGCGTCGCTGAACCCGCTGCTGGCGATCAGCGCGGCGGTGCTCGTCTGCGTCGCCGCGGGTGTCGCCCTGCTGTGGCGGCGCGGCGTCCCCCGCGGCGACCGGCCGTCGTGGCTGCCCGCGGCCGCGGCCGTCGCCGTCGTCCTGGTGATGGCGGGGCTGGCGCTGCGCCCGCTGTTCTACACCGACCTCGGGCACGGCGACGAGGCCACGGCCGCCTACATCGGGCAGGTGCAGGAGATCGAGAACCTGCCGCAGAACCCCGACCGCACCTACTACGAGATGAGCCTGTACTGGGTGGGCTGGTACGTGGGCCTGAGCACGGTCCTGCTGGCGACGTTCGGCGCGGCGCTGCTCGTGCGGCGCATCATGCAGCACCGGGCGCAGCAGTGGGTGCTGCCCGCGATGGTGCTGTCCTGGACAGTGGTGACGACCCTGCTGCGGCCGGCCATCACCCCCGACCATCCGTGGGCGAGCCGGCGGCTGATCGTCCTGGTGCTTCCGGCCTTCATCCTGTTCGCGGTGTGGTTCACCGCCTGGCTGGCGCGTCGGGTGAACACCGATTCCGTAGGCGGGCGGGCCTGGCGGGGCCGGGCGATGTCGGCGACGGCGGCCGCCGTGGGCATCGGTGTGATGCTCGTGCCCACGGCAGTCACCGCCGCCGGGGTGATGACCTACCGCTCAGACGTGGGCAGCGTCGCCGCGACGAAGAAGCTGTGCGACGCCATACCTCCGGATGCCAGCGTCCTCATGGTCGACGGGGTCTACGGCGGCTACATGCAGCTGGTCCGCGGCATGTGCGGCGTACCCGTCGCCGGGCTCTCCTCGGCCGAGCCCGAACGCGACGTCGCGCGTATCATCGAGGAGATCGAGCAGCGCGGCCGCACACCCGTGCTCGCCGCATCGCAGCCGCGCCGCATCATCCCCCACATCTCCCCGGACACGCCCGTGCGCCACCCCTTCGACGTCCACACCACGCAGGATCCCAGCACCCTGATGAAGCCGCCCTCGGGCGGATGGATCTTCGACGGCGACGTGTGGATCGCCGTCGTGCCCTGAACGTCCCATGCGGCGGCACAGCTATCCTGAACCCCACCGTGAGCGAGATGACCCCGAACGAAGACAGTGCGCCGGAGCGGACGCCCGATGTCACCGTCGTGCTGCCCTGCTTCAACGAGCAGGACCACGTCATCAAGGAGGTCGAGCGCGTCTGCGCCGCGATGGACGCCTCGAACCACTCCTACGAGGTGCTGACGGTCGACGACGCCTCAACCGACGACACCCTCGCGCTGCTGCGCGAGGCCGAGCCGCTCTTCCCGCACCTGCGGGTGATCTCCTTCGGCCACAACGGGGGAGCGGGCACGGTGCGCCGCATCGGCACCCAGCGCGCCCGCGGGCGCGTCGTCGTGTGGACCGACGCCGACATGACCTACCCCAACGAGCGGATTCCCGAGCTGGTGGACGTACTCGCGGCCAACCCCGACATCGACCAGGTCGTCGGGGCCCGCACGCAGGAGTCGGGCAGCCACCGCCTGCTGCGCGTGCCCATGAAGTGGCTGATCCGCAAGCTCGCCGAGCGCCTGACCAATACCCGCATCCCCGACCTCAACTCGGGCCTGCGCGCCTTCCGCCGCGAGGTGGCGCTGCCCTATCTGCGCCTGCTGCCACCCGGATTCTCGTGTGTGACGACGATCACTCTGGCGTTCCTGTCCAACCAGCACCTCGTGCACTACATGCCGATCGACTACGCCAAGCGGTCGGGTAAGTCGAAGTTCCACTTCGTGCGCGACGCCTACCGGTATCTGCTGCAGGTGCTGCGGATGGTCATGTACTTCAACCCGCTCAAGGTGCTGATGCCGCTCGCGCTGTGGCTCCTGGGCATCGGCGCGGCCAAGTTCGTCTTCGACCAGGTGCGGGAGCCGCTCTACATCCCCAACAACACCATCATGCTGCTGACCAGCGGACTGATCGTGGCGGCCATGGCGCTGCTGGCCGACCTGATCGTGCGCTCGCGCGACGGCGCCTGAGGCCGGCATGCGCATCAGCCTGGTAGGTCCGGCGCACCCCTACAAGGGCGGCGGCGCGCGCCACACCACCGAGTTGGCCCGCGAACTGGCGGTGCGCGGGCACACGGTCGCCATCGAGTCGTGGCGGGCGCAGTACCCCGAACGGCTCTACCCCGGTCGCCAGACCGTCGACGCCCCGGAGGGCGAGCTTTTCGGCGACACCCGGCGCCACCTCTCGTGGAACCGGCCGCTGGGGTGGTGGCGCACCGGCCGCCGCGCAGGCGCGGAGGCCGACCTGGTCGTCGTGACCGTGCTGATCCCCGCACAGGCCGTGCCCTACCTGGGCATCCTGGCCGGGGTGGGAGCGCGGGCACGCACGCTCGCGTTGTGCCACAACGTGCTGCCGCACGAGCGGCGCCCCGGCGACACCGCGCTCATGCGCATGCTGCTGCGGCGCGTCGACGCGGTGCTGGCGCACTCCCCCGAGCAGGCCCGGCTGGTCCGAGGGCTCGTCGGCGACGGGGCGTCGGCGCGCTGGGCACCGCTGCCGCCGCACCTGCCCCGGGCGCAAGGCGCGGACGCGCCCCCGGCCGAGGGTGGCACGCGGCGCAACCTGCTGTTCTTCGGCATCGTGCGGCCCTACAAGGGCGTCGACGTACTGCTGCGCGCCTTCGCCCGGGGAGCCCCGGCCGATGTCGGGCTCACCGTCGCCGGTGAGTTCTGGGGCGGCTCCCAGCGGTTGCGCGACCTCGCCCGCGAGCTCGGTGTGGCCGACCGCGTCGTTTTCCGGGAGGGCTACGTGCCGGCCGCGCAGCTCCCCGGGCTGTTCGCGGGCGCCGACGCGCTGGTGCTGCCCTACCGGTCCGCAACCGCCACGCAGAACGTATATCTGGCCCACGAGCACGGCCTCCCGGCGATCGCCACCCGCGCCGGCGGGCTCGCGGACCAGGTGACCGACGGCGTGGACGGCCTGCTGTGCGAGCCGGGCGACGCCGACGACCTCACCTGTGCCCTGCGCCGGTTCTACACCGGCGACACGGCCGAGCGGCTGCGCGCCGCGGTGCGTCCCGTCGACCCCGCACCGCATTGGGACGCCTACATCGAGGCGTTGACGGGCTGAGCGGCCGCCGTGCCCGAACGCCGCGGCCACCGCGTCGGCGACCACGGCGTTAGTGTGAGTGCCATGACGTTCGACGGGTTCGAGACACTGGCCATTCACGCAGGCCAGGAGGCCGACACCGAGACCGGCGCGGTCGTGGTGCCCATCTACCAGACCAGTACCTACGCCCAGGACGGCGTCGGCGGGCTGCGCAGCGGCTACGAGTATTCGCGGACCGCCAACCCCACGCGGGGTGCGCTGGAGGAGTGCCTGGCGGCACTGGAGTCGGGGATCCGCGGTTTGGCCTTCGCATCGGGGATGGCGGCCGAGGACACGCTGCTGCGCACGGTCGCCAAGCCCGGCGACCACGTGATCATCCCCTCCGACGCCTACGGCGGCACGTTCCGGCTCTTCTCCAAGGTGCTGGACCGCTGGGGCGTGCAGTGGGAGGCGGTGCCCCAGTCCGACACCGAGGCGGTGCGCCGCGCGGTGCGCCCCGAGACGGTGGCGATCTGGGCGGAGACCCCCACCAACCCCCTGCTGACCATCAGCGACATCGAGGCGCTGGCGGGCGTGGCCCATAACAGCGGGGCGCTGCTGGTCGTCGACAACACCTTCGCCTCGCCCTACCTGCAGCGCCCGCTGACCCTGGGCGCCGACGTGGTGGTGCATTCCACCACCAAGTACCTGGGCGGCCACTCCGACGTGGTGGGCGGCGCGCTGGTGGTATCGGACCCCGAACTGGGCGACCGGCTGGCGTTCCACCAGAACACGATGGGAGCGGTCGCCGGGCCCTTCGACGCCTGGCTGACACTGCGCGGGATCAAGACGCTGGGCGTGCGGATGGACCGGCACTGCGCCAACGCCGAGCTCATCGTGGCGGCCCTGCAGCGCCATCCGGCCGTCTCGGAGGTCTACTATCCCGGCCTGGCCGAGCACCCGGGCCACAAGACCGCCGGGCGCCAGATGCGCGCCTTCGGCGGGATGATCTCCTTCCGGGTCCGCGGCGGCGAGGAGGCGGCGCTGAAGGTGTGCGAGCGGTCGCGCGTGTTCACCCTGGGCGAGTCGCTGGGCGGCGTGGAATCGCTGATCGAGCACCCCGGGCGGATGACCCACGCCTCGGCCGCGGGCTCGCCGCTGGAGGTTCCCGCCGATCTGGTGCGGCTGTCGGTCGGTATCGAGTCGGGCGACGACCTGGTGGCCGACCTGGCCGAGGCGCTGGAGCAGTAGTCGGCGCCGGCCCTTCGCCGCGAATGCGCCAGGGGGCCGACACGAGGAACGCGCCCGGCCTCGGCCGGGCGCGCGGTGCGCCTGCCGCCTCAGCGGCGGCGCGTCGCCTTCATTCGGGCGTCACGCTACTGCTTGGGGGTGCCCGTAGCGTGAGTCGTCCTCTTCGTCCTGCTCTTCCGCGGTGGTCCCGGAGTCCACGGGGACCGAGCCGTTGTCGAGGAACCGCAGTCCGCTGAAGCTGCGTCCCGCACCGGAGAAAGTGCGGTCGTCGCGCCCGTTGCGGAGGGCGCGGTAGTGGCCGCGGTCGCTGCGCCGGATACCGATGGTGGCGGCGACCAACATGCCCAGCAGCGCGCTGAAGAAGACGACGAGGATGACCACGATCGTTCCGATTACCAGGGACATTGCCCCTCCTCTCGCTCCGTGCGGGCACCCGTCCGATGTCCGCACGCTCCGGCCTGGGCGACCGGAAGAGGAATGAATCATTCCGCTGGCTCCGTCTGATGGTTGGCTCGGACCTCTTTGTCTCCTGTTTGGCCTTATGTGATTCATTCCTATGACTCCACCATGCGGTGTAAGTGGTGCCACGTCAAGGAGTTTCAGTAGACTCATTGGAACGAATCGAAGAAATCGCTGGGAGCAGCAGTGGAACCTCGGCACATCGAGATCGCCCAAAACCTCATGGAGGAGATCGACCAGGGGCGCTACGCGCCCGGCGACTCTCTGCCCACCGAGGACCAGTTAGTCGACACCTACCGCACTTCGCGCAACACCGTGCGGCGGGCGCTGCAGGAGCTCTCCAGCCGCGGCCGCATCAACACCAAGCAGGGCAGCGGCAGCACCGTGCGGGAATACCGCCCTACCGTCCACCTCGCGTCTCCGGTGGGAGGCCAGTCCGACGACGAGCGCTACGCGAGCTACTTCGAGCGCGTGCGCCGCGAGCAGGGCGTCGAGCCGCGGGAGGAGCTGATGGTGGGGCGCGAGGCGGCCACCGGGGCGCTGGCCCGCCTGCTGAACCTCGATCCGTCCGAGGAGCGGGGATTCGTCGTCATCCGCCGCTGCGACCGGTTCGTCGGCCCGCGGCTGTGGGAGCGGCAGGAGTCCTACTACCCGGACTTCATCGCCGCGGGCACCGATCTCGACCGCCCGGTCGACATCCCCGAGGGTGCGCAGAAGGTGCTGACCGCACTCGGCTACCCGCAGACCGGCTCGTGGGATGTGGTCGGCGCCAAGATGCCCTCCCTCAGGCAGTCCTCGCGTTTCGCCCTGGGGCCGGGGGTCCCGCTGCTCGTGCACGAGCGGGTCGCCTATTCCGGCACGACGCCGATCCGTTTCACCCGCACGCACATGCCGGCGGACCGCCACCAGTTGCTCTACGCCGAAGGCGAGGTCTCCTCGGAGCTGATCCGGATGGCCACGGACGTCAACGTCTACGACCGCTGACCCGGCCGATCGGAATGGTCGCAGGCCGCCGTGGCGCACTTGATCGGCGGTAACGGAGGATCTAGTCTCCTGGGCAGCATTAGACGAGTCATACCAACGACTCCCGTGAACGGCGGGAGTCCGAGGCTTTTCGCGGACCGCTCCCGACCGCCGCAAGCGCGGGAGCGGTTTTCCGCAGGGGAGGCGGGACCGTGGCACGGGTGACCCGGCGCAACTACATCGCCGACGATCTGCTGCAGAAGATCAACCACGGCGACTACGGGCCGGGGCAGCGCCTGCCCACCGAGGACGAGCTCGTCCGCAGCTACGGGGCGTCGCGCAACACCGTCCGCGGGGCCCTCGCCGAGCTCGCCCGGCAGGGACGCATCGTCACCAAGCACGGCAGCGGCAGCTGGGTGCCCGTCCAGCCGCGCCCCACCGTGCACCTGGCGTCGACGATCGACGGCGCTCCCGACGACGAGCGCTACACCCGCTACGTGCAGCGGATGGCGCAGGAGTCCCTGGGCGATCCGCACCTGGACTTCGAGTTCGAGTGGAAGATGAGCGGGGACTTCCCGCGCGCCACGCGCCTGCTCGGCCTCGGGGAGGGAGCCTCGGACACGCTCGCCCGGCGCAGGTGCGACCGCTGGTTCGGCACGAAGCTGTGGGAGCGCCAGGACTCCTACTACCCGGGCGAGATCGCCCGGGGCAGCGACCTGACCAGCCCGCGGGACATCGAGGAGGGGACGCGGGTCGTGCTGCGGGAGATGGGCTACCCGCAGACGCGTTCCTGGGACGTGGTGCGGGCCAAGATGCCGTCTCCGCAGGAGTCCACCGACTTCGACCTGGAGCCGGGCGTTCCGCTGCTGGTGCAGGAGCGGCTCGCCTACGCGCGCGACCCCGAGCGTCCCGGCGGCCCCGACCTGCCGATCCGCTACACCGAGACGCTCATGCCGGCCAACCGCCACCAACTCGTCTACGCAGAGGGCCCCACCACGCAGCAGCAGTTGCAGGACGCGATGGAGGCCTTCGCCTACTCCGATTGACCCGGTCGTCCGGTGACAGGTGGTTCCCGCACCGGACGGCTCGCCGTCTCCGCATACCTCAGGCGAGGGAGATCCCAGTTGGTTGTTCAGCACGACACCCGTACCTTCTACTACCCGGCGAGCCGCGAGCGCGTCCGCGCCGGCGCCGCCCATGACGCGTTCGACCAGTTCGCCGTGGACGAGGACATGAGCCCCGCCAAGCAGTTGGAGGTGACGTCCGAGCCCTGGCACACGCCCCGGCCCGTCGTCGAACGGCTCGGCACCGACCGCACCCTGCTGCGCCGCGCAGTGCGGGCCGTCGACGGCCGGGTGGTGGCGCTGGAGGACTCCTACTACCCCGCCGACCTGGCCGCCGGCACCGACCTGGAGCGGGCCGCAGACATCCCGGAAGGCACCATCAACACGCTGGCGGCGCTGGGGCACCGCCAGATCGGCTACGAGGACGAGGTCGCCGCGCACCGCGCCACCGCCGAGGAGGGCGCCTATCTCGGCGTGCCCGAAGGCACCCCGGCCGTTCGGGCGGTGCGCAAGGTCTGGTCGGCGGAGCGCGTGCTGCGCGTCACCGTCACCGTGGCGCCGCTCGGCGGGGGGATGGTGCTGCGCTACGAGTCGGGCGAGCCGGCACCGGTGTCCGCGCAGGGCCGCTGAGGCGGCGCCCGGGAATGTTCCGCCGCCCGGCGCCGCCGGGCGGCCGCCTCACCCCGCCCGGCGGCGCCGGGAGAGGAAGTCGCGGACGACGTATCCGCCGAGGCGGTCGGCGTCGGGGCGGACGACGCGGCCGCCGTTGCGCCGCGCGACCTCGTCGACGAAGCGCTCCAGGCGCGGATCGTCGGCCAGCAGGAACACGTTCAGTCCGGCGCCGCGTCGGGTCATCCGGTCGACCTCGGCCAGCGTGGCGGCCGTGGTCTCGTCCGACGGCGGCCACGCGAAGGCCGCCGATCCGTCCCGCTCCAGGTGCGAGGTGGGTTCGCCGTCGGTCACCACCAGCACGATCGGCTCGAAGTCGGAGTGGCGGTCCAGGTGGCGGCCGGCGAGCAGCAGCGCGTGCTGCAGATTGGTGCCCTGGACGGGTTCCCAGGACAGCTCGGCGAGCCCGTCGGGGGGCAGTTCCCGCGCGTAGTCGCTGAACCCGATGATCTGCACCGCGTCCTGCGGGAACCGGGTCGTCACCAGCGAGTGCAGGGCCATGGCGGTCTGCTTGGCGGTGCCCCACAGGTCGCGCAGCGCCATCGAATACGACAGGTCCACCAGCAGGCACACCGCCGCGGCGTCGCGGCGCTCGGCCTCCGCGACCTCGAAGTCCTCCGGCCGCATCCGGACACGGCCTCCGGAGTCCGCGCCGCCCCGACCGATCGCGTTGCGCAGCGTGCGCACCACGTCCAGCGCCTCCTCGTCGCCGAACTCCCAGGCGCGGGTCGCGCCGGTGGGCTCGGCGGAATGCCCGGCGGCGTCGGCGGAGTGCCCGCCGGGGCGGCTGTTCACGGTGTCGGCGAACACCTCGCGCAGCGCGGTCTCGCCGAGTCGGCGCACCGCCTTGGGCGTCAGCCGCAGCCGGTTGCGCGAACCCTCCAGGTAGCCCTGGTCACGCAGTTCGCGCTCCACCGCACGCAGCCGGTCGAGGTCGTCGACCGCCCGGCGGCCCAGCGCGCGGCGCACGGCCTCCTCGTCGATGTCGTCCAGCCCGGCCCCGGCATAGCCCTGGTTGAGCGCGGTGTCGAGTTCGGCGAGGTCGGCCAGCTCCTGCACCGCCGTGGTGGCGTCGCCCATGCCCAGGCCCTGCTCGCCCGCCATCCGCTCGCCGCCGCTCCAGTCGAGGTCGGGCCGGCGGCCGCGCAGCGCCCCGGAGAGCCGCTCCAGGGCTTCGCTCATGCCCGACTGCTCGTTCGCGTCGTCCATCAGCCCTTGCAGCTCGGCGCGTTGTTCAGGGGTAAGGGAGTCCATCATGCGCTGGGCGGCCGCGGCGCGCCGCGCCAGCGAGTCGACCAGCTCCTCCAGGTTCCGCGGCTTGGGCTCCTCGGGGAACATGTCGCCGTAGGCGTCCATGAAGCGGTCGAAGTCGGCCTGGGTGTGCTCCCCGCGGTCGTCTGCCTCCAGCATCGCGTTGAGCGCGTCGACCATCTCGCGCACCCGCTGCATGTCTTCGGTGCCGCTGTTGGCCAGCGCCTCCTTCATGCCCTGGAAGTGGGTGTCGAGCACTTCGCGGCGCAGCAGGTCGCGCAGCTCCTCGAAGCTCTGCGCGGCGGCCTGCGAGCGCCACTGGTAGTCGGCGAGCCTGCGCACGGCCGCGGAGGTGTCCTCGGGCAGGGAGTCCAGCTCGGCCTCGCGCATCCGCGCGTCGTCGGAGGGGTCGGGGAACAGCTCGCCGCGCTCTTGGCCCAGCGCCCGGTCCAGCAGCGCGCGCGCCTCCTCCAGCGTGCCGTCCAGGCGGCCGCGGGAACGCACCTGATCGCGGCGCCGGCGCACGTCGCGCAACAGGTCGTCCAGCCCGCGGACGTTCTGGGTACCGCGGCGCAGCAGGTCGCGCAGCGCCCGCAGCGGGTCGGCCCCGGCCATGATGTCGCGGCCCATCTCGTCGACGGCGCCGCGCACGTCGTAGGGCGGGGCGAGCGGGTCGGGTCCGTCGTCGTACTCGCCGTAGCGGAAGCGGTTCACGGATGTCTCCCCTCCGGCGGCTCTGCGCCCCGTTCAGGTCCGGTAGACGGTGCGGTCGCGCACGCTGTCCTTGGACAGCCGCCGGTTCAAGTACAGCCCCTCCAGCGCGAACTCCACCGCGGCGGCGGCGAACCCCGGCGTCTCGCCGGTGTCCTCCTCCGGGGAGAGGCGGGTGATCAGGTCGGCCAGTCCGGGCAGCGGGCCGACGCCGCGCAGCAGCTCGGCGCCGCTGACCAGTTCGCCGGACTCCACGGTGCCGCCCTCGGCGAAGATTTCGGTGAGCGCGGTAAGGTCGGCGCCGCCCAGGGTCCGGCGGAAGGTCTCGGCGGTGGCGCGGCGCAGCAAGTGCGCCAGCACCTCGGTCTCACGGCCCTCCTCGCCGACCTCGAACTCCACCTTGCCCTGCAGCGTCTCGACGATCGAGGGGAGGTCGCAGACGCGCGCCACCGGGTCGTCCTCGCCGGTGAGCGCGCCGCGGCGCTGGGCCGAGGCCGCCACGGTCTCCACGCCCGCGACCGCGAAGCGCGCCGAGACGCCGGAGCGGTCGTCCACCGAGGAGGAGTCGCGCACCAGCCGGGTGAACCGCGAGACGATCTCGACCAGGTGCCGCGGCACCGTCACGCCGGGCACCGGGTCGGCCTCCTGGCGGACCAGGGCGGCCTCCTCCTCCAGACCGACCGGGTAGTGGGTGCGCACCTCGGCGCCGAAGCGGTCCTTCAGCGGGGTGATGATGCGCCCGCGGTTGGTGTAGTCCTCGGGGTTGGCGCTGGCGACCAGCAGCACGTCCAGCGGCAGGCGCAGGGCGTAGCCGCGGATCTGGATGTCGCGCTCCTCCAGCACGTTCAGCAGCGCCACCTGGATGCGCGCGGCCAGGTCGGGAAGCTCGTTCAGGCAGAACACCCCCCGGTTGGTGCGCGGTACGAGCCCGTAGTGCACCGTCTCGGGGTCGCCGAGGCTGCGGCCCTCCGCCAGCTTGATCGGGTCGACGTCGCCGATCAGGTCGCCCACGGCGGTATCCGGGGTGGCCAGCTTCTCGCCGTAGCGGTCCTCGCGGTGCCACCAGTCGACGGGCAGTTCGTCGCCGGTCTCGGCGGCCAGCGCCCGGCAACGGGCGCACACGGGCTCGTAGGGGTGGTCGTTGACGGGGCAGTCCCGGACGACGGGGGTCCACTCGTCCAGCAACGCGGCGATGGTGCGGATCAGCCGGGTCTTGCCCTGTCCGCGCTCGCCCAGCAGCACAAGGTCGTGGCCGGCCAGCAGGGCACGCTCGACCCGGGGCAGCACGGTTTCGTCGAAGCCGACGATGCCGGGGAACCGGTCCTCGCCGGCGCGCATGCGCCGAAGCAGGTTCTCGCGCACCTCGTGCTTGACGGGGCGGTGGATGTGCCCGGAGGCGCGCAGGGCGCCGAGGGTGGCGGGCAGATCGTCGGGAGCGGTGTGGCGAGTGATCGCTGCAGACACAGCGTCGAGTCTATGCACCGGTGCCGATTCCGCCAGTGGCGCGTCCCACACCCCGCAGCCGACTCCGACCGCGCGGTCCCACACCTCGCGGACCGCGGAAATACCCTGGATCCTGCGCGGGTTTGATCGCGTGGGACTGGGAGTATGGTCCGGTTGATGGAGTCGGGTCCGATGAGCGAGGTGGCGGCTGATGGCCAGGTTCGGTGACGCGCTGGCGACAGGCGCCGACCTTGTGAGCGCCGCCGAGCGGGCACTGCGCGACGCCACGCGGGGTCTCGACGAGGCGGCCGACTTCGTGTGCTTCTTCATCTGCGGCGCCGACCCCGACGAGGTCACTCTGGCGGGTGAGCGCATCATGGCGCTGTCGGGCAGCGCGGTCACGGTCGGCTGCAGCTCGACGGGTGTGGTCGGAGCGGGCCGCGGCGTCGAGGAGCAGGGCGCGGTCAGCGTATGGGCGGCGCGGCTGCCCGACGTCACCCTGACGCCGTTCCGGCTCGACGTCATCCCCGAAGGCGACCACCTGGCCGTGGTGGGCATGCACGAACCCGACGAATCCGATCGGGCGGCGCTGCTGCTGGTCAACCCGTACGAGTTTCCGGCCCAGTCGTTCGTGGAGCGGTCCACCGACGCACTGGGCGGGCTGCCGATCGTGGGCGGACTGGCCGACGGGATGCGCGGTCAGGACTCCGTGCGGCTGTTCTGCGACGGCGAGGTCGCCGACGCGGGCGCGGTCGGGCTGCTGCTGGGCGGTGCCGGCATCGTGGGCACCATGGTCAGCCAGGGTTGCCGGCCCATCGGGCGCCCGATGGCCGTCACCAAGTCCGAGGGCAACCTCATCCTGGAACTGGCCGGCGGATCGGCTTATGAGCGGCTGGAGTCCCTGGTCAATTCGCTGCCGCCGGAGGAGCAGGAGTTGGCCGCCAACGGCCTGCACATCGGCATCGCGATGGACGAGTACGCCGACAGCCACGAACACGGCGACTTCCTGGTGCGTTCGGTCGTCGGCGCCGACCCCGAGGCGGGGGCGCTGACCATCGGCGAGATGGTGGAGGTCGGCCAGACGGTGCGCTTCCAGGTCCGCGACCACGACAGCGCGGCCGCCGACCTGGTCGAGCGGTTGCGGTCCTTCGGTGAGGAGACCGGCGGCCGCACCGCCGCGGCGCTACTGTTCTCCTGCAACGGGCGCGGCGCGTCGATGTTCCCCACCGCCGACCACGACGTGCGGCTGGTGCAGCAGAACCTCGGTATCGAGAGCGTGGGCGGTTTCTTCGCCGCCGGCGAGATCGGCCCGGTGGCCGGGCGCAACCACCTGCACGCGCTGACCGCGTGCATGCTGGCCTTCGAGGTATGACCCGCGTTTAGGCCGAGGTGGATCCGGGGGCGCCTCGGGTCTGCTGTGCGGCCTTGTTGGTCTGCCGGGGTGCGGGTGGTCTTCACTGGAAAGCGGCGCCGAGGGCACCGCGGGGTGACGCCCGCGCCCAACGGGCCGGGTGCTCGCCGGTGGCGCGTGCGGCGGGGCGGCGGCTGCGGTCTGCTGTGCGGCCTTGTTGGTCTGCCGGGTGCGGGTGGCCTTCACTGGAAAGCGGCGCCGAGGGCACCGCGGGGTGACGCCCGCGCCCAACGGGCCGGGTGCTCGCCGGTGGCGCGTGCGGCGGGGGCGGCGTTCGGGGGCCGCGGGCCGGTCGGCGCATCTAATGCGCGGTTTCCACCGGATTCCGGCCGCTGTCTGGACGGAACCCTGCGTTGGTCGACAGCGGTGCCATCGAGTCTGTCTGCAGGGACGGATTCGGCGCCGAATCTCACCCTGGAGACAGACTCGACGCGTCTATCGTGAACTTATGGCCACAGGAAAGCGCATTCCGCGGCCATAAGTTCACGATCATCGCCGGTATGGCCGGCTGAGTGTCGCCGTGTTCCGGCCGGGCCCGCACCGGCCGGAGGCCGCGCGGCGGGGTGGATTGACGGTGCGGGGGCGGCACCTCGGGGCGGCGCCGAGGCCGATGCCGCCGCACCTACGTGCGACTCGTTGCCCCGACCCGGGTGCATGACCGCCGCCGGGAGCCCCGCATCAGACCCGCGCCGACAACCGAGCGGCGGCCCCCGGGTCTCGACCATCCGCGGCCAGGGGCCGGTGACCGCCGCCCCGACCACCGCAGGAACGGCCCCGCCGGCGTCGCCGCCGCCCCCGCGGACCACCGCCACCGGCGAGCACCCGACCCGGTGACCGCAGGCCCGACCATCCGCCGCCCTCGCCGCCGCTTTCCAGTTAAGACCACCCGCCACCCGGCAGACCAACAAGGCCGCGCAGCAGAGCCGAGCCGCCGATCCGTCAGACGCGCCACCGGCGAGCACCCGATCCGTTGGGTGCAGGCGCCACCCCGCGGCCTCGCCGCCCCGTCGGGTGCCCAACCGGCGAGCACCCGACCCGGTGACCGCAGGCCAGCCATCCGCCGCCCTCGCCGCCGCCTTCCGTCCCGGAACCCCGTCATCCGTCAGATCACAAGGCCGCACAGCGCTCCGCGCCGCTCACCTGCACCGCTGAGTCCGCCGCGCATCACTCCGCCCCTTCTGCCGGCGCTTTCCCTTCCTGTCCCTGTTCCTGTCCCTGTGCGTCCGGCGCGCCGCCTTTGCCGAGAATGGCACACCCTGCTTACTGAGAGTGACCCAAGTGAGGGGGCGACATGCCGGATTCCTGGATGCGCGCGGCGGCCGCCGGATTGTCGGGGGCACTGCTGCTGGCGCCGCTCGCGGTGGAGGGCGCGGCGGCTCAGGGCATCGGAGTGGGTGGTACAAGCGGTTCGGGCCGCGGCTGGATCGAGGAGGACTTGGGCGAGGCCGCCCGCGTCCGCGCCGAGCTGACCGGCGACGGCGGTCTCCGGCTGCCGACCGGAACGCCCGGCGGCGCCGGGCGCGCCGCCGACTCGCCAGGTCCACTGGTCACGTTCCCCGGCCATCCTCTGGAGCAGGCCGCGGACGCCGTCGCCGTCCGGCTCGACCACTCCGGCGGCCCGGGCGGACTGCTGGTGGAAGCCCGGGGCGTCCGTACCGACGGCATGTGGACCCAGTGGCGCGGTGCCCGGCCCGAGGCCGACAAGCACGGCGAGCTGCGCGCGACCGTCGGACTGCCCGAGGCGGTCGCCCGCCTGCAAGTGCGTATCGGCATCGCGCCCTCCGTCGAGACCGGTGGCACCGCGGCCGACCGACGGGAAGGCCGGTCCTTGGCGGGGGTGCTCTCGGCGGTGCGGTTGCGCCCCCTCGACCGACCGGAGGACGGCGATACCGCATCCGAGGGCGGAGACGGTCGGCAGGAGCCGGCCACCGAGCGCTCGCGGCCGTTCTCCGCGCGGGTCTTCGCGACCCGGATCGGCCAGGTCGGACAGCTGACCGCCAACGGGCACCGCATCGGCGAGAGCGACCACTTCGTCGCCCTGCCGTCGCGGCGCGGGCTGTCGCAGCGCCACCGCGGCGATTACACGGTCCGTGTGTGCACCGGCGCGAGTGCGGCCGAGGACACCCCGAACCACGACGGCCGCTCGGACGTCGGGGACGCCGCATCGCCGGACGGGGAAACCGAAACCGGCTCCGCCGCCGACCGGAGTCGTGGTTCCCGCGGTCCGGAGGCCGGTACCGAGCGGCGGTGCGTCTACGCCCCGGTGTGGGACGTGGGGCCGTGGAACATCACCGACGACCACTGGAACGCCGACCGCGAGCGCTGGGACGACCTGACCCGCGGCCTGCCCCAGGCCCAGGCCGCCTACCAGGACGGCTACAACGGCGGCCGCGACGGGTTCGGCCGGCGGGTCCGCAACCCCGCCGGAATCGACCTCGCCGACGGCACGTTCCGCGAAGGGCTGAAGCTGGGCACGAACGCCTGGGTGCGTGTCGACTACCTGTGGACGGCGGAATACGCCGACCGCGCCGCCATCTCGTCGGGCGGCAGTGTGGAGACGGTGGCCGTGCGGTCGGGGCCGGGCACGTCCTACCCCGAGCGGGGGCTGGCCGCGGCCGCCGCGGAGGTGGACGTGACCTGCCGCGTGGCCGGCGAGAAGGTCACCGGACCGCAGGGTGTCAGCGCGCGGTGGTTCCGGATCGGCCCGGCCGACTACGTCCCCGCGGCCTACGTCCGCGGCGGCAACGGGGCGCCGGAGTGCCCGCGGAACGGCGCCACGGAGTAGTCCTCGAAAGCGGTCGCCGCCCCGGCGGGGGCGCTGTGCGGTGTCAGCCGCGCACGACCATGGTTCCGCCGGCGCGGTCGTGCAGGGTGAGTGCCGTCCGAGCGTCGGACAGCGCGGAGAGGCACTCGACGAGGGTGAACAGCTGTCCCAGGCAGGGCATGGTCTGGGGCAGCCCGAACACGGCGGCGCGTCCGGCGGCCTGTCCCTGCCGCAGCGGGCCGCCGTCCCGGCGGACGACGCGGATACCCAGCATCGCCTTCCCCGGCGTGCGCCCGCGTGCGGCGTTGAACAGCCAGTCGTGCAGGAACATCGTCGGCCCCGCTCCGAAGAAGAACAGCGTCGCCCACGCGTCGAAGTACGGGTCGGCGATGGCCCGGCCGCCCTCCAGCGACGCCTCGGCAATCAGCGAGACCAGGATGAACAGCACGAACATGAAGAAGCCGACGAGCGTGTAGTCGATCAGCCGTGCGCCGAGGCGCCGACCGAAGGAGGCCACTCGCGGGTGCTGCTGCGGCGCGCCGTAGTAGGGCTGCCCCGGGGGAGCGTTGTGCCAGGGGTACCAGGAAGCGGTCACCGGCATATCGTGCCACCTCGCGGGCGGTCCGGTCACCGGGAGGCGGCGTCTTACGGGCGAACGCGGGCCGAACCCGGCCGCGGTCGGCTCGGCGCGTGCATCGCGCCCGCGGCCTCGGGGGCGTGCATGGCGGTCCGGGGGCCGGGGCGGTCGGCAGTGGAATCGGACGCCGGTCGTCGCCCTGAGCGGTGCGTCCCCAAACCCTCCAACGCGGAAGGGGCGGCCCGCGGGCCGCCCCTTCCGCGTTTTCCGGCCCCGGCTAGGAGCTCTCGGACCCGTAGGGGACGGCGTCGATGATCTCGACGGAGGCGCTGCGGCCGTTCGGCAGGGTGTAGCTGACCGTCTCGCCGATCTTCTCGCCGTTAATGGCGCTGCCCAGCGGCGACTTCGGCGAGTAGACGTCGATCGGTGCTCCGCTTTCCTCCCGGGAGGCGAGGAGGAAGGTGACCTCTTCGTCATCGCCTTCGAACTTGATGGTGACGGTCATACCGGGGCCGACCGTGCCGGCCTTGTGGGGTGCCCCGCCCACCCGCGCGTTGCGCAGGATGTTCTGGATCTGGACGATGCGGGCCTCGATCTTGCCCTGCTCCTCCTTGGCGGCGTGGTAGCCGCCGTTCTCCTTGAGGTCACCCTCTTCGCGAGCGGCTTCGATCTTGTCGGCGATCTCGATGCGACCCGTGCCCGTCAGGTGCTCCAGCTCCGCATTGAGCCGGTCATACGCCTCCTGGGTGAGCCAGGTGACGTTGTCATCGCGGGTCTCGGTCACGGGAACTCCCTTGGTGCTACTAGTGACTGCGGCCGCTATCGGCCGAAGCTGAACTTACGAGATTATCACCGCGACATTCCGACGTCCGGGCGGTAAACGCTGGTCCGCGCGGTGCGAGGCGAGGATCGTGAACGGTCGGGATGCGGCGGATCCCGTGGGCGGATAGGTCGGCGGATTACCTTGTGGGACTCTGTTCCCTGCAGGAGCCGACTTCTACCGCGGAAGCCTCGCGAATCGTGTCGACAGTGGCCGTCACGTCGCGGATTCCCGACTCGACCTCGACACTCGTCTGTCCCACGACCACATGCTGCCCGTCGCGCGCCGTGATCACGCATTCCGCGGGCGCATCGCTGTTCACCTGGAACGTGACCTCGGCCTCCCGCGCCGACTCGATGTTCCAGGCGATCACCTGCACCGAGGCGCCCTGCGAGCCGCCGTAGCTCATCAGCGCGTATCCCCATCCGATGGTGAAGACCACCGCCGCGAGCACGCCCACCACGAAGAAGACGGGCGTGTTGCCCAGGCGCCGCCGCGTCCACGACGCGGCGGACTCGGTGGTGCCGGAAGGGTGGTCGGCCGGGCGGTCGGGCATGCGGGAATCTCCGAACGTGGGGACTACGTTGTCTAAGATAGCCCCGTCCCGGGTCGCCCTTGATCCACCCCGGCCTCGTATGTCGTGAGGCGGGCGGCGCGGGTCGATCCCGCGGGGCGGATGCCATGCCCGCCCGTACATTCGTCTCACGCGACTACCCAAGGGGACCGTTCCGTTGTCCGAGCGTTTGCGGCTGATGGCCGTTCATGCCCATCCCGATGACGAGTCCAGCAAAGGCGCGGCCACCATGGTCCGCTACGTGGACGAGGGCGCCGAGGTCCTCGTCGTCACAATGACCGGCGGCGAGGCCGGCTCCATCCTCAACCCCGCGATGGACCGCCCCGAAATCCGCGACAACATCGCCGAGGTCCGCCGCAAGGAGATGGCCGAGGCCCGGGAGATCCTCGGCGTGCACCAGGAGTTCGCCGGCTTCGTCGACTCCGGTCTGCCCGAGGGCGATCCGCTGCCCCCGCTGCCCGACGGATGCTTCGCGCTGCAACCGCTGGAGGCCGCCTCCGAGCCGCTCGTGCGCTCGGTGCGCTCGTTCCGGCCGCATGTGATGGTCACCTACGACGAAAAGGGCGGATATCCCCATCCCGACCACATCATGACGAACAAGGTGTCGGTCGAGGCGTTCGACGCGGCCGGCGACCCCGGGCGCTACCCCGGAACCGGCGACCCGTGGCAGCCCAGCAAGCTCTACTACCACGTCTCCTTCCCCCGCACCCGCTTCGAGCGCGTAGCCGCCATTCTGCACGAGCGCGGACTGGAGAACCCCTTCGCCGAGTGGCTGGAGCGCATGAAGGAGCGCCGCTTCCCGGAGTGGGACATCACCACCCAGGTCGAGTGCGACGCGTTCTTCGAGACCCGCGACCGCGCCCTGATCGCCCACGCCACCCAGATCGACCCCGAAGGGTTCTGGTTCGCGGTGCCCATGGACGTGCAGCGCGAAGCCTGGCCGTACGAGGACTACCACCTCGCCCGTTCGCTGGTCGACACCGATGTCCCCGAGGACGACCTCTTCGCGGGCGTCCGTGAGGCGGTGAGAGCATGAACGGTATGAACGCCCTGCTGACGCTCGCCGACGAGGGACCCGCGGCGGAGACCATCACTCCCGGCGTGCTCGGGTTCATCGCCGTCGCGGGCATCGGACTGGCCCTGTATTTCCTGATGAAGTCGATGCGCAACCGCTTGGCCGCCATCCAGGTCGAGCCGGACGACTCCCGCCCGTCGTCCGCGTACGCCAAGACGGCCGACAAGACCGATTCCTCCCAGCCCGGCCCCAACGTGGCCCCGGGGCCGACGTCCGCGTCCTAGCGCACGCTGCGGGGTCGGTCCGGCTTGGCCGACCCCGCGGGAGCGACCCGCGCCGGCGCGGGTCGCACACGACCCGGGACGCCTAGACAGGCCGGTTGTGGACAACCTCTAGACAAGCGGCTGACCAGGGGATGTTCGGTGAATCTCCGCCGGAGCTCCGTTCGCGTGTTCTAGAATCGAACACATGACGATCGGCAGGCGTTTAGCGGAGGCCCGCGCCGAGTCGGGGATGACTCAAGCGCAATTGGCGTCTGCAGTCGGGATGGCCCGGAGCGTAGTCGCCAAGATCGAGAACGAGACACGGCGCATATCGGCGGTGGAATTGGTTTCCGTCGCCCGTGAACTCGACCGCCGGGTGGAGTGGTTCGTCGTTGCGGGGCCGCAGGCCGTCGTCTCCCACCGGGCCAACCGCACGGAACCGACGACCCGCGCCATCGACACCGAACTCGAGCGGATCGTCCGCGACGTCGAGTTCGTCGCCGAACACGCGGTCGGACTGATCGAGCGTCCGCCCGCGACCCAGCGTCGTCCCGCCTCGCCCTCCGAGTCCGAGACTCTTGCGGCCGACGCCCGGCGCTTCCTCTCGCTTGAGCCGGGTGAACCGGTGCAGGATCTCTCCGTCCTGTTGCCCGGAATCGGTCTGCTGCCCTTCGCCGTACACCTGGGCCAGGGAGCCGACGCGGGGACCGTATTGCTCCAGCGGGGCGGAGTCTGCCTCGTCAACGGCGATACCGGAGTAGGGCGGCGCCGTCTCGCACTTGCGCACGAGCTGGGCCACTATCTTGTCGCCGACCCCTACACCACGGACTGGAGAGTCGCCTCGGCGGACGCCGATGCGCTTGAAGCGCGCCTGGACAGATTCGCACGCGCACTGCTGCTGCCTGAGGCCGCCTTGCGCCAGAGCTGGGCGGAATGGCGCGCGCGCCCCGACGAGTCGCTGCGTGACTCGGCCGTGCGGGCGGGCAGTCACTACCGGGTCGACATGGCGACCCTCAGTCGGCGACTGGCCGAACTGCGGATCGTCGACGCGTCCGAAGCGGCGGACATCCGCCGCGTAAAGACGACGCAGGGCGATATCGTCGAAAAGGATCTCGTCGTCCACCGCGAACTGGAGCCGGTGTTCCTGCCGCGTCCTTATCAGCAGGCGGTGCTCTCCCTCTACCGAAGCGAGACGGTCACCTCCGACCGGGCACTGGGACTCCTGATGAACACCTTCAGCGAGGACGACCTTCCCGACCTCCCGGCTGTACCCGAGGGCGAGATCTGGTCATTCATCTCGTGAACGCGGCGACACACTGCTACGTACTCGACACCGGTCCGCTGAGCCACTTCGCACGCAGCCAGTGGCTCGGAGTGCTCAAGTTGGTGCTGAAGGGCTCCCGCGTCGTGATCCCCGATGTCGTCCGAGACGAGCTGATACGCGGTGGTGCACAGCATCCCTATATGCATGCGGTATTCGAGCAATCATGGATCGAGGTCGTCGCCCTCGACACCGACGAGCTCCTGCACGCCTTCGCGCGGTACGAACGGCGCCTCGTCGGCGCTAACGGAAAGAACGTCGGCGAGTGTGGCGTGCTCGCCCTTGCCGGCTCGCTGCCGCACGCTACCGCTGTAGTCGACGACCGCGTGGCGGGAAACGCTGCGAAAGCCGCCAACATCCGAGTACGCCGGACCCTCGGGCTGTTGTGCGAGGGGATCTACCGTGGCGAACTCACTGTGGCGCTCGTCTCCGCCGTGGCCGACGACCTGATCGCCGACGCTTACCGGTTGCCCTTCGAGCCGGGCGGATTCGCCAAGTGGGCCGAAGCCCAGGGGCTTGCCGGCCCCTCCGCTGATTCGGGCGAGCCGGACCCGGGAAGGTGACGCGCCGACCGGGAGGGCTCCCTGTGGGCGCGGTGGCATCGACGGCGGCTGTGCGGGCAGAGTGGAGGTATGCCGAACCGTCTCGCCGAAGCGACAAGTCCCTACCTGCTCCAGCACGCCGGGAATCCCGTCGACTGGTACCCCTGGGGTGACGCGGCCTTCGCCGAGGCCCGGCGTCGGCAGGTGCCCGTCCTGCTGTCCGTGGGCTACTCGGCCTGCCACTGGTGCCACGTCATGGCGCACGAGTCCTTCGAGGACCCCACCACCGCGCAGATGATGAACACCGGCTTCGTCAACATCAAGGTCGACCGCGAGGAGCGGCCCGACGTCGACTCCGTCTACATGGAGGCCACCCAGGCCATGACCGGCCAGGGCGGCTGGCCCATGACGGTGTTCCTCACCCCCGACGGCGCGCCCTTCTACTGCGGCACCTACTTTCCGCGCGAGCACTTCCAGCGACTGCTCATGGGCGTCTCCCGCGCGTGGGAGGAGGAGCACGAAGGCGTGGTCGAACAGGGCCGGCGGGTCGTCGAGGCGCTGAGCGGCTCCCGTTCGCTCGGGCGCGGCAGCGCACCCGGGCCCGAGGTGCTCGACGAAGCGGTGGAGCTGCTCTCGCGCGAGCACGACGACACCAACGGCGGCTTCGGCGACGCACCCAAGTTCCCGCCGTCGATGCTGCTGTCCTTCCTGCTCGCCCACCACGCCCGCACCGGCGCCGAGCGAAGCCGCGCCATGGCCGCGCACACCGCCGAAGCCATGGCCCGCGGCGGGATCTACGACCAGCTCGGCGGCGGCTTCGCCCGCTACTCGGTCGACGCCCGGTGGGTCGTGCCGCACTTCGAGAAGATGCTCTACGACAACGCGCTGCTGCTGCGCGCCTACACCCGGATGTGGCGCACCACCGGCGACCCGCTGGCGCGGCGGATCGCGCTGGAGACCGCAGAGTGGCTGATCTCCGATCTGCGCACCGACGAAGGCGGGTTCGCCTCGGCGCTCGACGCCGACAGCGAGGGCGAGGAGGGCCGCTACTACGTGTGGACGCCCGGGGAGCTGCGCGGCGTCCTCGGCGACGACGACGCCTCCTGGGCCGCCGAACTGTTCGGCGTGACCGAGGAGGGCACCTTCGAGCACGGCTTCTCCGTGCTGCGCCTGCCCGCCGACCCCGCCGACACCGACCGCTACAACCGGGTGCGCGCGGCACTGCTGGCCGCGCGGGCCGACCGCGTCCGCCCCGACCGCGACGACAAGGTGGTCGCCGCGTGGAACGGACTGGCCGTCGCGGGGCTGGCCGAAGCCGGAGCGCTGTTCGACCGTCCCGACCTGGTCGCGCACGCCGGCGCCGCGGCCGACCTGCTCACCCGTGTGCATGTGCAGGGCGACCGCCTTGTGCGCACCTCGCGCGACGGCGTGGCCGGACCAAGCGCCGGCGTCCTGGAGGACTACGCCGACGTCGCCGAGGGGCTGCTGGCGCTGCACGCGGTCACCGGCGAACCGGAGCGCGTGGCCCTGGCCGGTCGGCTGCTGGACACCGTGCTGGAGCACTTCGGCGACGGCGAGGGCGGTTTCTACGACACCGCCGACGACAGCGAGGCGCTGTTCAACCGCCCCCAGGATCCCACCGACGCCTCCACGCCCTCCGGCCGGTTCGCCGCAGCGGGCGCACTGCTCACCTACGCCGGGCTGACGGGCTCCGAGCGCCATCGCACGGCCGCCGACGAGGCGCTGGCGGTGGCCGTGCCGCTGGCGCGCAAGGCTCCGCGGGCGGCGGGCTGGGGGCTCGCTGTCGCCGAGGCCGTGCTGTCGGGGCCGCTGGAGATCGCGGTGGTGGGTCCCGCGGACGACCCGGTCACCGGCGAACTGCACCGCATCGCCCTCCTGGAGGCGCCCTTGGGCACGGCGGTCACCCGCGGCGAGGGCGGTGGTTCGACCGAGGTGCCGCTGCTGCGGGACCGGCCGCTGGTCGACGGTGCCCCGGCGGCCTACGTGTGCCAGGGTTTCAGCTGCAGGCTGCCGGTGACCACACCCACCGCGCTCAGTGAGCAGCTCGCGGGGGCCGCAGGGTGACGCACGCAGGCGGGCCGCCGAGCGGCGGCCCGCCGATCGCTGCGCCGCGCGTCGGCGTCGGCGTGCGGCGGTTCAGCGTTCCAACCGGGTGGCGGCGATGATGCGGTCGATCACATTCGGGCTGTGCGCGGGTCGGCGGACTTCCAGGTAGAGGGTCGTGCCGTGGTCGCGGGCGGCCAGCAGGGCGACGGCCACCGTGGTCGGCTGCCCCGGGCAGTCGGACCACTCTCTGATCTCGCCCGACCAGTCGGCTCCGGTGAAGGCGCGCCGTTCCGCCTGCCCGGCACAGGGGGAGCCGGTCAGCATCGCGTCGAGGTCGCGGCCGGTGCCGGGCAGCAGGGCGGCGAACACCCCCGCCACCGCCGCCTCGGGGTCGTCCCAGCTGTCGAGGTCGGTGGCCACCAGCACCCCTGAGGCGCGGTCGGACTCGACCGCGCTGGGCACCGCCCGGCCGTTGTGGAACTGCTGGGCCCAGGCGGCCGGGACCGCGAGGTGCAGGTCGTCGCCCGCGTAACGCACTTCGGTGAGGGCCCCTACGGTGGAGGCCGCCGCGCCTGTGGTGCCGGCGACCAGCGCCGCGGCCGCGACCCCCGCGGCGACCGCACGCTGCCAGGCCCGGCGGTACCGCACCCACCACGGTAGCTGTGAGCGCAGGTCGGGTGTCATCCGGATGGCGCGGATGCGGTCGGTGAAGGCTTTGGCGTCAGATGGCCGGGCCGCGCGGTCCTCGGCGAGCGCGGACATGATCACGTCGTCGAGTGCGCGCGGCACTCCGGGGCGCAGCCGCCGCGGCGGCACCCGCACCGGCGGGGGCGGCGGCCGCCGCCCGGTAATCAGCTCGTAGGCGACGGCGCCGAGAGAGTAGACGTCGGCCCGCACGTCCAGGTCGCCGCCCGGCCCGCGCTGCTCGGGGGACATGTAGCCGGGCGTGCCCGCGGCCGCGGTGAAGCCCGAGGCGCCGTCGATGGCCTTGGCGAACCCCAGATCGGCGACGAGCACTCGTTGGCCCACCGGGGACGACTGCAGAAGCACGTTGGAGGGCTTGATATCCCGGTGGATGGTGCCGTGGCGGTGGAGGACGGTTACGCCTTGGCCGATTTCGGTCAGCAGCCGCAGGGCCTCGTCCAGTGGAAGGGGGCCCTTGGCGGTGAGGTCGGCGACGCTGCCCTGGTCGGCGTAGGGCATGACGAAGTACGGCCGCTCGTCGGGGAGCGTGCCGATGTCATGCACCCTGACCAGCCATGCGGAGTCGGCCTGGCGGAGGATCCGGGCCTCTTCCATGAAGCGGTGGTGCACATCCAGTTGGTGCGACCAGTTCTCGGCGAGGACTTTGACGGCCACGGGGGTGTCCAGCCGGTCGTCGTGCGCGAGCCATACTGTCGCGAACGAGCCCGAGCCGAGATGCCGAATGACGCGGTATCGGCCGAAAGTGTCCGGTTGTGCCACAGGTAGTGCCTTACCAGTGCCGCAGGGGCCAAACGTCGGGGAGGATGCTGTGCGCAGGGCGGCGAACGGGTCCGGGGAGCCGCTTCGGCCCCCTACGCGTCGAAGGGGGATGTGAACCTCATAGTGGGGGACGGGCGTGTAACAGGTGTAGACGACGAAGCGTCTTTCAGGGGAGCTGGCAGCCGTGGACAACAGTGAGAAGGGCTCGGGATCCCGCCGGCCGGCGGCCAGGGTCGACGATTCCCTGGAGGATCTCGCCCGCAGGGCGCGCGACGGCGACTCCGCGTCGCTGGACGAATTGCTGCGCAGGATCCAGCCGGAGGTACTGCGGCGCTGCGCCCGGTTCCTGCCCTACCGGCAGGACGCCGAGGAGGCGTGCCAGGACGCGCTACTGCGCGTCGCCCGCAACATCGGCGGCTTCAAAGGCGATTCGCTCTTCACGACGTGGCTGTATACGGTGGTCTCGAACTCGGCGCGGCAGACCTACCGGTCGATGAAGCGGCGCTCCGCGGAGCTTCCCACGGAGTCCGACCGCATACCGAACCAGCGCGACCCCCGTACCACCAGCGTGATCGCGGGTTCCCGGATCGACCTGCTGGAGGCCCTCGACCAGCTCGAACGCGACCGCCCCAACCTGGTCGCCCCGCTGGTGCTGCGCGACCTCTGCCAGATGGACTACAAGGAGATCGCGACCGAACTCGACCTCGCGCTGGGCACGGTGAAATCGCGTATCCACGAGGGCCGCAAGCACGTCCGCGCGTCGCTGCAGTGACGGAATCCGGCGAATCGGCCTAGGCTGGACACGTGTAGGCGCGCATTGCTCGGGTCGTTGCGCCGAGTGCGGTGGCATGGACTGGCGCGTCCGCGCCTGTCCCCCGATCGCGGCGAAAGGTAGCGTCCCATGGGGTTCCGTGACCCCCTGTACTGGCTTTACGAGCGTCGGCTGGAGCGTTCGCTCGGCACGTTCGAAATTCCCCGGCACGTCGGCGTCGTCCTCGACGGAAACCGCAGATGGGCCAGGATCAGCGGCCTCGCCAACGTCCAGCAGGGCCACCAGGCCGGTGCCGAGAAGATCTTCGACCTGCTGGGGTGGTGCGACGAGGTCGGCGTCCAGGTGGTCACCCTGTGGCTGCTGTCCACCGACAACCTCGCCCGGCCGCGCGAGGAGCTGGAACCGCTGTTGAAGATCATCGAGGACACGGTGAGCCGGCTGCGCCGCGAGGGCTGGAACGTCAACCCCATGGGTGCCCTGGACCTGCTGCCCGATTCCACCGCCCGCGTGATGAAGGAGGCGCACGCGGCCACATCCGGAAACTCCGGCCTGATTGTGAATGTTGCGGTCGGGTATGGAGGTAGACGTGAGATCGCGGATGCGGTGCGGTCGCTCCTCCTCGCCGAGGCGGCCAAGGGCACCAGTATCGAGGAGCTCGCCGAGCGCCTCGACCTGGAGCACATCGCCGAGCATCTCTACACGCGCGGCCAGCCCGATCCGGATCTCCTCATCCGCACCTCGGGCGAGCAGCGACTCTCCGGGTTCATGCTCTGGCAGAGCGCACAGGCGGAGTTCTACTTCTGCGAGGTCTTCTGGCCGGCCTTCCGCAAAGTCGACTTCCTGCGTGCGCTGCGTGCCTATGGTGCGCGCAACCGGCGCTTCGGCTCCTGAGCCGCCTCCTTCCCGAACCGGCCGCACCGCCCCGCTGACGAAACGGAGGAAATGCCGCGTAACGGGGTGTTCACATGCCGTGCGACCTGGGGGTCTTGCTCTTTCCAAGGAGCCGGGTACCGTCGAAAGCAGTGGACGGTGCCCATCCGTTCACTCGGGAGGCCCCGAGCGTTTGAGGTCCTGGCCAGTGAAGGAACTCATGGACACGAGGGCCGGTCCCGGCCCTGTCGGGGCTGGTCCCGGTCCTTGGTATCCCGTGAGACCAGGGCGCCCAGCTGCGCCCAAAGGGGAGAACGAGTGGCTAGTTCCTCGACCCACCGCCGTGCCGACGACACTCCCGACCTAGCTGACCAGGGGGGCAAGCGGCGGACCTACGTGCTCGACACCAGCGTCCTGCTGGCCGATCCGGCATCGATCGGACGGTTCGCCGAGCACGGGGTGGTCCTGCCGATAGTCGTGATCACCGAACTGGAGAGCAAGCGACACCACCCCGAACTCGGGTATTTCGCGCGCGAGGCGCTGCGCCGGCTGGACGGCCTCCGTGTCGCCAACGGCGGCCTCGACGTCGACATCCCGGTGAACGAGGAAGGCGGCACGCTGCGGGTTGAGCTCAACCACAGCGACCCGTCGATCCTCCCGGCGGGGTTCCGGCTGGGCGACAACGACACCCGGATCCTGACCGTCGCGCGCAACCTGCAGGCGGAGGGCGCCGATGTCGTCCTCGTCAGCAAGGATCTCCCAATGCGGATCAAGGCTTCCTCCATCGGGCTCACCGCCGACGAATACCGCGCCGAGCTCCCCATCGAGCACGGGTGGACCGGCGTGGCCGAGCTGGAAGTCCCCGCCCACGAGGTCTCGGCACTGTTCGAGGGCGGCGGCACCGCCGATATCGAGGCGGCGCGCGACTTCCCCTGCCACACCGGGCTGATGCTGGTCTCCGAGCGGGGCAAGGCGCTGGGCAGGGTTCTCCCCGACAAGTCGGTCAAGGTGGTCAAGGGCGACCGCGACGTCTTCGGCCTGCACGGCCGCAGCGCCGAGCAGCGGATCGCCCTGGACCTGCTCACCGACCCCGAGGTCGGCATCGTCTCCCTGGGCGGGCGCGCCGGTACCGGCAAGTCCGCCCTGGCGCTGTGCGCGGGCCTGGAGGCCGTCCTGGAGCGCGGCCAGCACCGCAAGGTCATGGTCTTCCGTCCGCTCTACGCGGTGGGCGGCCAGGAACTGGGCTACCTCCCCGGTACCGAGAACGAGAAGATGTCGCCCTGGTCCCAGGCGGTCCACGACACCCTCTCGGCGGTCACCACCCAGGACGTCATCGACGAGGTGGTCGACCGCGGCATGCTGGAGGTCCTGCCGCTGACCCACATCCGCGGGCGCTCGCTGCACGACGCGTTCGTCATCGTCGACGAGGCGCAGTCGCTGGAGCGCGGCGTACTGCTGACCGTGCTGTCGCGGCTGGGCGAGAACTCCCGCGTGGTGCTCACCCACGACATCGCCCAGAGCGACAACCTGCGGGTCGGGCGCTACGACGGCGTCGTGGCCGTCGTCGAGAAGCTCAAGGGCCACCCGCTGTTCTCCCACATCACGCTCACCCGGTCGGAGCGGTCGCCCATAGCGGCCCTGGTCACCGAGATGCTGGAGGGCTGACTCGGTCCGATCGCGCGCAGACGCCGGCCTTTCGTATGCGGGATTGCGACGGAGGTCCCCCGGGTCCGGGTGCCCGTCGCCGGCGAGCCGGCGACGGGGCCGGATACCGGTTCGCGACGTGGATAACCACCGTTAATACGGAATTCGGACGTCCGCGCGGGCGCGTGCGATAGAACCCTTGGGCGAGCTGCCGTCCGACTCCCGCAGGAGGCCCTCCCGTGCCCGCGTTCCCTGATCCCGCCGAGTCCCCCGCGTCTCCCGCAGAGCCGCCCGAAGGCTCCGTCCCCCTTGCCGCGCCCGCCGGCGCGGCGCAGACTCCGCCCCGGCGCTCGGTGCTGCGCTACGGCGCGGCCGGACTGGGCGCCGCCGCCGTCGGCGCGCTGCCGGCCGCTCCCGCCCTGGCCCACGGCCGCAACCGGCCGAGCCTCACCCACGGCCTGCAGTTCGGCGACCCCCGCCGCGACGGCGCCGTGGTGTGGACCCGCGCCGACCGCCCCGCTCGCATGGTCGTCGAGGTCAGCAACCGCCCCGACTTCAAGCACGCCCGGACCCTGCACGGCCCGTGGCTGACTCCCGCCCACGACGGCACCGGCCGCCTCCGCATCCACGGCCTAGAGCCGGGGCGCCAGGCCTATGTCCGGGTGCGCGCCGAGTCCGGGCGCGCCTCCAGCGAGGTGCTGGAGGGTTCCTTCCGCACCCCCGGCGGCGACGACCCGATCCGGTTCGTGTGGGCCGGCGACGTGGCGGGCCAGGGCTGGGGCGTCAACCCCGAAATCGGCGGCGGCATGCCGATCTTCACCGCCATGGCCGATCGCGAGCCAGACTTCTTCCTGCACAGCGGCGACGCCTGCTACGCCGACGGACCGCTGCAGGAGCGCGTGGAGCTGCCCGACGGCCGGGTGTGGCGCAACCTGGTGACCGAGGCGAAGTCCAAGGTGGCCGAGACCCTCGACGAGTTCCGCGGCCAGTACGCCTACAACCTGCAGGCCGATGCGCTGCGCGGCTTCGCGGCCCGGGTCCCGCAGATCGTGCAGTGGGACGATCACGAGGTCACCAACAACTGGTATCCCGGCGAGGTGCTCGAAGACGACCGCTACCGCGTCCGCCGGGTGGACGTCCTCGCCCGCCGTGCGCACCGGGCCTTCCACGAGTGGCAGCCGATCGTCCGCCGCGAGGCGGTCGACGGGCGGATCTTCCGCAAGATCGGCTACGGGCCGGACCTGGACGTTTTCGTGATCGACATGCGCCACTACCGCGACGCCAACTCCGAGGGCACGGACCGCTTCGAGAACGTCCTCGGCTGGCGGCAGGCCGCGTGGCTGATGCGGGAGCTGGCGCAGTCGCGGGCGACCTGGAAGGTCGTGGCCTCGGACATGCCCATCGGACTCGTCGTGCCCGACGGCGACGTGATCGAGGGCGTGGCCAACGGCGCGGACGGGCGGCCGCGCGGCCGGGAGTCGGAGCTGGCGTGGGTGCTGCACGGCCTGCACCGCCGTGGTGTGCGCGACGTGGTGTGGCTGACCGCCGACGTGCACTACACAGCGGCACACCACTACTCGCCCGAGCGGGCCGCGGCACCCGAGTTCACGCCGTTCTGGGAGTTCGTCTCGGGCCCGCTGCACGCGGGCGCGTTCGGTCCCAACGAGCTCGACCCCACCTTCGGCCCGGAGGCGGCCTTCGTGCACGCACCGCCGCGGGCCAACATTTCGCCCCTGGAGGGCTTCCAGCACTTCGGCGAGGTCGAGATCGACCCCGCGAGCAAGGACCTCACGGTGACCCTGCGCGACGGCCAGGGCGACGCCCTCTGGGCGAAGACCCTGACGCCCGAGCGGCGCGGCTAAAGCCGTGTTTGACGGGGAGCAGCGGGCACCGGGGACGGTGGCAGGTCGGGGACCGCGGTTGTCGGGTCGGTGCTCGCCGGTGGCGGTTGCGGCGGGGGGCGGCGTTGGGCCACCGGGGGCCGGTCGGCGCATCTATTGCGCGGTTTCCACCGGATTGCGGCCGCTGTCTGGTCGAGACCCCGCAATAGGTGGCACCGGTCCCGCGGCTTGGCCCGTCTATCGTGAACTTATGGTCGCAGGTAAGCGTATTCCGCGGCCATAAGTTCGCGATACATCGCCGGATGGGCCGGCATCCCGCAGGCGGCGGAGCGCGCCCCGGCGCTAGCGTCGCCGGTACCGGGGTGGACGACTCATCGGCCGTATGGGAAGCTACCCGCGTTTTGCGGAGGGGACGTAGATGGAGACCATGCCGACGCGGGAATGCTGTGCGCTCACCGACTGCCCGTGGTGCAGCCGCACCGGCCTCGTGTGCCACTACTGCCGGGGCGAGGGCAGTTGGTCGCCCGAGCGTCCCGTCGCCGACGGCAACGGGATGATCACCTGGGAGCGTGTCGAGGAGCAGTGCCGGATGTGCGCCGGCACCGGCAAGGAGCACCGGCACCTGCCGCTCGACTGAGGGGCGCAGCGCGCGGAACCGGCCCGGCCCGCGGTGGGACGGTCGTCACCGCCGATTCCCAGGGGTTCGCGGCCTCCCCTCCGGGATGGACGCGCGGGCCGTCGCGCCGGAAACCACCGTCCTCCTGCGGGAGGCTCTGTCGGTTCGCGGCATTTTGCGCTGACTTTGCGTGATGTGAACTACGCCATATCGGAATCCGTGTTATCCGGGCGTGATCATGCGGCAGGGTGGTTGCCGTTGCAATAGGAGCCCTTGGGGCGCGCGTTGCGGATCCATGATCCTTCCCCCGATGCCCGCGCGAACTCCTCCCCCCGGGCGAGGCCGGTCGGCGGCGGTTCGATGCCCGCCTCGCCCCACCCCCTTGAACGCGGAGACCCAGGGCACAAGCGCGATCGCGCACGCATCCCGCCGGGTGCGCGACTGGCGAAAGGGCAGTTGTTGCTAATCAACCGGATCTCGCTGCGGGTGGCCTCGGCGGTCGGCTCGGCAGCGGTGGTCGCAGGTGCGGCGTTCGCCGTCACCGCCTTCGCCGACCAGGGTGTCGACCCGGGCGAAAGCGCCACGGCCGCCGTGATCCCCGACGCGTCCGGCGGCCCGCAGCAGTTCTTCGCCGGCGCGGAGCAGCTCTCCGACGACCGGCTGAAGGATCAGCGCGACCAGGTCCGCGACCGCCTCGCCGACGTCACGGGCCCCGTGAACGGCTCGGCCACGACCAAGGAGAAGAAGAAGGAGGAGGAACCCGAGGAGCCGGCGGACACCGGTTCGGACTCCGGCTCTCAAGCCGGATCGGGCGACTCCGGCGGCGGCTCTGCGGCCACCGGCGACCCCAAGGGCATCGCACGGTCGATGCTGGGGGACTACGGGTGGAGCTCCGACCAGTTCTCCTGCCTGGAACCGCTGTGGGAGAAGGAGAGCAACTGGGACCACACCGCGCAGAACCCGAGCTCCGGCGCCTACGGCATCCCGCAGTCGCTGCCCGGCAGCAAGATGGCCAGCGCCGGCTCGGACTGGCGGACCAACCCGGCCACGCAGATCGAATGGGGGCTGGGCTACATCCAGGACCGCTACGGTTCCCCCTGCGAAGCCTGGAACCACTCCCAGGCCAACGGCTGGTACTGACCGCCCGAGGCGGAACGCGCGAACGGCGGGGGCCGGCCGCGGCCGGCCCCCGCCGTCGAAGTATCCGGACGTGCCGCCGCATCGGCGGGCCCGTCCTGTGGAGGACTACTGCGAGTTGGTCATCCGAAGCACGTCCAGGGCCTCGTCGAGCTGGGCCTCGGTAAGCTTGCCGTCGCCGATGTAGCCGCGCTCCAGCACGACCTCGCGGATGGTCTTGCGCTCGGCCAGGGCCTGCTTGGCGACCTTGGCGGCCTCCTCATAGCCGATGTAGCGGTTGAGGGGCGTCACGATCGACGGCGAGGATTCGGCGTACTCGCGGCAGCGCTCCTCGTTCGCCTCGATGCCGGACACACAGCGGTCGGCGAAGACCCGCGAGACGTTGGCCAGCAGCCGGACCGACTCCAGCACGTTGCGCGCGATCATCGGCAGCTGCACGTTCAGTTCGAAGTTTCCGGCCGAACCGCCGAAGGACACCGCCGCGTCGTTGCCCACCACCTGCGAGGACACCTGGAGCATGGCCTCGCACAGCACCGGGTTGACCTTGCCCGGCATGATCGAGGAACCGGGCTGCAGGTCGGGCAGCAGTATCTCGCTCAGGCCGGTGCGCGGCCCCGAGGCCATCCAGCGGATGTCGTTGGCGACCTTGACGTAGCCCACCGCGATCGTGCGCAGCTGCCCCGACAGCTCCACCAAGCCGTCGCGCGCGCCCTGGGCCTCGAAGTGGTCGCGGGCCTCGGTCAGCGGCAGGCCGGTGGCCGCGGCGATCTCGGCGATCACCTGCGCGGCGAAGCCCTCGGGGGTGTTGACGCCCGTGCCCACCGCGGTACCGCCCAGGGGCAGCTCGGCGACGCGCGGCAGGCTGGCCTCCAGGCGCTCCACTCCGTTGCGCACCTGGGCGGCGTAGCCGGCGAACTCCTGGCCCAGGGTCACCGGGGTGGCGTCCATCAGGTGGGTGCGGCCGCTCTTGACGACCGCGGCGAACTCCTCGGCCTTGGCGGACAGCGCCTGCTCTAGGTGCCGCAGCGCTGGAATCAGGTCGTTGATGACGGCCGACGTGGCGGCGATGTGGATCGAGGACGGGTAGACGTCGTTGGACGACTGCGACGCGTTGACGTGGTCGTTGGGGTGGATCGCGGCGCCGGAGCGCTGACTCGCCAGGGTCGCGACGACCTCGTTGGTGTTCATGTTGCTCGACGTGCCCGAGCCGGTCTGGAACACGTCGATGGGGAACTCGCCGTTCCAGCGGCCTTCGGCGACTTCCAGCGCCGCCTCGCGGATGGCCTTGCCGAACTCCTCGGGGATCACCCCCAAGTCCGCGTTCACCTTGGCCGCGGCGGCCTTGATGTGCCCCAGAGCGGCGATGTTGGCGTGCTCCAGGCCCTGCCCGGAGATCGGGAAGTTCTCTACGGCACGCTGGGTCTGCGCGCGCCATTTGGCCTCGGCGGGAACCTTGACCTCACCCATCGAGTCGTGCTCGATGCGGAATTCGCTCATCGTTGAAAGACACCTCCAGGAAACCTGCACCCAAGAGTGCCAGACGCCCGGCCCCGGCCGGGCGGCAACCCCGCCGCCGCCTGCGCCTACGTGCCCGGCGCGGACGCGGTGCGCCACGGGGCGCAGCCCTCACTCCAGCGCCGTGCGCCGGCCGCGCCCCCGGCGCAGCCGGCCGCGGCGGCGGGCGGTGCGGATCCGCACCGAGCCGAGCAGGGAGAGCCCCGAGACCTCCAGTACCGGCGCGTCGCCGCCGCGCGGAGCCCGGACCGCCGAGCTGCGCCGCGCCAGCAGGGAGCGGCCGCGGATGTGCACCCGGACGCCTTCGGGGACGGTCACCTCGATCCGCCCGAAGACGCTGACCGCCGTCAGCTCTACGCGCTCGCGCATCAGCAGCGCATCGCTCAGATCGAGTTCCAGCGTGGCGCCGACGGCCAGCGCGGACTCGCGCGGGCGCACCACCCACCGTCCCGAGCGCCGCAGCGGGGAGAACAGGGCCGCCAACGGGGTCTCGTCCACCCGGATCGGCTGCTGATCGGGCGCCAGCAGATCGGTGAGGACCGGCGGCAGTTCGCCGAGGGTGCGCGCGCGGTAGACGCGGTCGGCGCGCTCCTCGAACTCGGCCGGGTCCAGCCGCCCGTCCTCCACCGCGGCGCGGAGCGCCGCGGCGACCCGCTCCCGGTCGGAGTCGGAGGCGCGGATGCGGGCGGGGGAGAGGCCGTTGCTCACCCTGCCGACGTTAGCCGCTGTAGAGGGCGCGCGAGCGGCCGGTGGAGCGGACGGCGACCGGCCCCCGCCCCGCTCATACCGAGGGCAAAGGCCGTCCACAGGCGGGAAAAGGAGTGGATAATCGTCTCTGCCCGCTTCTACGGTTATCCCATGTCACTATCGGGACATCGCTCTGGAGCCGGCCCGGCCGAACCGTTGGACCCCGACGATCCGGCCGAGCCCGCCGACCCTTCCGATCGCGCCCACCCGGCGCGCCATGCCGCGTCCGAACCGCGCACAGCCACCGGGCGCGAGCCGGAGCCGACGGACGCAGACGCCTTCGACGCCCCGCCCGCCATCACGCTGCGCGACGTCGTCAAGCGCTTCGGCACCTTCACCGCCGTCGACGGCCTGAACCTGGAGGTCCCCGCGGGGACCGTCTTCGGGCTGCTCGGGCCCAACGGCGCCGGCAAGTCCACCACGATGAAGATGCTCACCGCGCAGAGCCGAGCCGACTCCGGCGAGATCACCGTACTGGGCCACCCGGTGCCGCGCGCCTCCAAGCACGCCCGCGCCGAGATGGGCGTGGTGCCCCAGCACGACAACATCGACGAAGAGCTGACCGTGCGCGAGAACCTGGAGGTCTTCACCCACCTCTACCGGGTGCCGCGGGCCCGGCGCGCCGAAGCCGTCGACCGCGCCCTGCACCTGGCACACCTGGAGGACCGGGCCGACACCAGGGCCGACAAGCTGTCGGGCGGTATGCGCCGCCGCCTGCTGATCGTGCGCGGGCTGGTGCACAGCCCGCGGCTGGTGCTGCTGGACGAGCCCACCGTCGGCCTCGACCCCCAGGTGCGCCAGGAGTTGTGGGGCCTCATCACCGCGCTGCGCGCCGAGGGCGTCACGGTACTGATGTCCACCCACTACATCGAGGAGGCGGAACGCCTCGCCGACGTCGTCGCGCTCATGGCCAAGGGCAGGGTGGTGGCCCGCGGTGTTCCGGCCGACCTCATCGCCCGCCACGCCGGTTCGACCGTAGAGGAGTACGCGCTGGAGCCGGGTGCTGCCGAGGAGACCGAGGAGCGCGTCGCCGCGGCCGGGCTGTCCACCCGCCGCACCGGAGCGACACTGTCGGTGCTGCGTGCCGACGAACTCCCCGCCACCCTGCGGGACTCGCTGGGCCGCGGCAGCGCCCGCGCGGGCAACCTGGAGGACGTGTTCGTCACGTTGACGGGGGAGCGTGTGGATTGAGTCCTTCCCACCTCGCGACCAGGGTGCCGGGGCTCGACCGCGGAGTGCCCTGTTCCACCGTCCAGAGCCCGCGAGCCCGAAGATCCGTGCCGCCTCCCCGGCCACGTGGCCGGGGTCTTCCCGGAGGTGCCAGATGAGCAGCCAGACCACCGCCCGGCCGACCGCGGAGGCCCGGCCGGAGCGGCTCGCGCCGCCGGGGAGGTTCGAGTTCGCGCCGATCGCCGCGGTGCTGGCCCGCGAGTGGGCCCTGTACCGGCGCAGCTGGAAGCCCACGACCTTCGCGGCGGTCGTCGAGCCGGTCATCATGCTGCTGGCGTTCGGCGTGGGGCTAGGGTCGCTGGTCGGCGCGATCGGCGGCTACGAGTACATCCACTTCCTGGGTACCGGCATCGTGGCCACGTCGGTGCTGTTCACCTCGATGTTCCCGGGGCTGATCGACACCTATGTGCGCCGCGTCTTCCAGCACACCTACGACGGCATGCTGGCCACCCCGGTCGACGTGCGCGAGCTGGTCACCGGCGAGGCCAGTTGGATCGCCTGCAAGTCCGGCATCTACGGGTGCGCTCCGCTGCTGGTCGCGATCGCGTTCGGGCTGCCCGCCTCACCCGCGATGCTGCTGGTGCCCGTCATCGCGTTCGTCACCGGGTTCGGGTTCGCCCTGGCCGGCGTCTGGATGTCGGCCGCCGTGCCCTCCATCAAGACGATGGACTACATCATCTCCGGTGTCATCACGCCGCTGTTCCTCATCGCGGGAACGTTCTTCCCGGTCGCGACGCTGCCCGGGTGGGCGCAGGTCGTGGCGAAGATCAACCCGCTGTACCACTGCGTCGAGCTGGTGCGCGGCACCGCGTTCGGGATGGACCTCGCCACCGCCGCCGGCCACTTCGCCGCACTACTTGCCTTCGTCGCGGTGGTGTGGTGCCTGGCCGTGTTCCAGATGCGCCGCAAGCTGATCGACTGAGCGGCGGCCGCACGGGGTCACCGCGTGCGGTCCGTGTCTCCACAGCGGCGCGCCGCGGCCTCTTTCCGTGGGGCCGCAGCGCGCCGCGCGTGTGTGGACGGTTTTCGACTCAGCCCCCGCCGTTGGGCGCCCAGCGGGCCAGCGTCGAGACCGTCGAGGCATCGAAGGTCACCGAGGCGCCCAGCGCGCCCCACTGCTCGGGTGCGCTCTCCCCGCCGCTCTCGGCGAACGGCCGCAGATCCAGGTACATCCCCAGGTGGGCGGTCTCGGTGCCGGCCATCGTCTGCTTGAAGACGGGATCGTCACCCAGGCGTCCGGTACCGGTCGTGCCCGAGGTAGCGACGGTGACGGATCCCTCGGTGCTGACACCGGGGGGCGAGGTGTAGGAGTTGCGCCACATCTCGGCGATCGCGCTCTCCACCGCGCCGGAGTCGGCGCCCTCGGCCCGGAACTGCATGGACGGCGGTGACGCGGCGCCGCCGAAGAACTGGTCGAGGGAACCGCCGAGGTCGGTGATGCCCACCGCGGTGCGCTTGCCCAGCAGGCTGGTCAGCCCGTCGGGCATGGTCAGGCCCAGGTCGGTCATCAGCCCTTCGAACTCGGCGAAGTCCTCGGGGTTGTCCTGGTAGGCCTGGCCCGCCAGGTCCGCCAGTCCGCTGCCGCTGACGGCCATCATGGTGTCGTCGGGCAGGTCGCCCATCAGCTGCAGGCCGGGCTCGGGCACCTCGTAGTCGGCGGTGGAGACGCCGTCGACGCTGACGTCGAGGGTGTCGCCGCGCAGTTCCAGGTACTCGGGCCGGATCCGCAGGCCCAGCGCCATCCTGCCGCTGACCTCGCCGTAACTCTGCAGGGAGTCGAGCGGGTCGGTCTGGTTCAGCCCGCCGTACTCCTCGAAGCCGCCGTATTCGGAGCCGGAGCCCTCTTGCGCCAGAGCGGCGATCTCGCCCAGGTCCATCCAGGCGGAGGCGATGTTGTCGGTGCCGATCGACTCCATGTCCCGGGTGTAGGTGTCCTGCTCGTCGAGGGTGCCGCCGGAGGCGATCTGGGCGTCGAGGTCGCTGAGCACGGCCGCCTTGTCCGTGACGATCGCGAAATCGTCGCGGACGTCGAACGCCACGTCCTCCGACTGGCTCTGCATCTCACTCAGAGCCTGCTCGGCGGCGTCCTCGTCCTCGGCCGCGATGGCGATGGCCGCGGCCGTCCCCGAACTGTCGGCCGCCTCCTCGTTCTCGGGCGTCCACACGGCGAATCCGAACCGCTGGCCGAGCCAGGGCGCGAAATCCTCCTCGTAGGTCATCCCCTCGTAGCCGCTGTTCTCGATCAGGGAGTCGACCAGCTCTTCGGCGGGGTCCGCCTCGGGGTCGATCTCTTCGCGCATGGTGTCGGGGAGGCGCTGGACGAACTGCGCGTAGTCGGCCAACTGGCCGCCGCTGGGCCGCAGGTCCAGCTTGGCGAAGGCGATCGAGGAGGCGGGCAGCACCGATTCGGGTTGGGCGCCGACCAAGACGTTCTGGACGACCGAGTTCGACGCCCATACGGTGCCGGCCATCATGACCACACCCAGCCCGGCGGCGACGGGGATCATCCACCCGCGGTTCGACCGCTGCGGCGCTGTCGGCGCCGGAGCGTAGCCCGGGCCGGGTGGCGGCTGGTACTGGCCGCCACCGGGTGGGGGCGGAGCTCCCCACGACGGCTGGTTGGGGGGATCGGGGTAGGACATCGAACCTCCGGAACAGTGCGCTTATCCGCTACGAAGGTACCAATGCACTAATGCCCGATTGTTGCCGATCGGCAGGTCACTCCGGGGTTGCGGGAGACGCGAAGTCCACTCCGCTGTAGGCGGCGAGTTTGGCCAGCCGGTGCTCGCTGCGCACCTGGCGGACCGTGCCGCTGCGGCCCCGCATGACCAGCGAGTCCGTGGTCGCGCCGCCCGCCTCGTAGCGCACACCGCCCACCAGTTCGCCGTCGGTGATACCGGTGGCCGCGAAGAACACGTCCTCGGAGGCCACCAGGTCGTCGGTGGTCAGCACCCGGTCCAGGTCGTGGCCGGAGTCACGCGCCTTGCGGCGCTCGTCGTCGCCGGTTGGCCACAACCGGCCTTGGATGGTGCCGCCCAGGCACTTCATGGCGCAGGCCGAGATGATGCCCTCCGGTGTGCCGCCGATTCCCAGCAGCAGATCCACACCGGTGTTGGCGCGGGCCGCCATGATGGCGCCGGCCACGTCGCCGTCGGTGATGAACCGGATACGCGCACCCGCCTCGCGCACTTCGCGCACGATCTCCTGGTGGCGGGGCCGGTCCAGGATCATCACCGTCACGTCCTGCGGGGTGACGCCCTTCGCGCGGGCCACCGCGCGCACGTTGTCCGCGATGGGCGCGGTGATGTCCACCGCGGCCGCCGCCTCCGGTCCGGTCGCCAGCTTCTCCATGTAGAACACGGCGGAGGGGTCGAACATCGAGTGGCGCGGGGCCACGGCGAGTACCGCGATGGCGTTGGGCATGCCCATGGCGGTCAGCCGGGTGCCGTCGATGGGGTCGACCGCGACATCGCAGTCGGGGCCGATGCCGTCGCCGACCGACTCCCCGTTGAACAGCATGGGCGCGTCGTCCTTCTCGCCCTCGCCGATGACCACCGTGCCGTTCATGGCGACCGTGCTGATCATGTGCCGCATGCCGCGCACGGCGACCCCGTCCGCGCCGTTCTTGTCGCCCCGCCCCACCCAGCGCGCAGCCGCGAGCGCCGCGGACTCGGTGACCCGGACCAGCTCCAGCGCCAGGTTGCGGTCCGGCGCTCCGGACGTCTCCTGGGGTGCCGTGGGAATGCTCATCGGTCAGCCTTTCAAGCCGGTTCCGCGCCGGCGGCGGGAGGCGGTCGGTGCTTTTGGGACAAGCGTAAACACCTGACGTAATGTCGACCTAGGCGGGCCGACGGCACGCCGCCACGGAAAGGAACGGTAGTCCGACGTTGACTGTCGACAAAGCGCACAAACCCGTCCGCGTGTCCCACCGGGGGGCGGCCACGCGCAGCGCCCTGCTCGAAGCCGCGGCGCACGTGTTCCGAACGGTGGGCTTCGCCCGGGCCGGTGTCAGCGAGGTCGTCGAGCACGCCGGAGCCAGCGTCGGCAGCCTGTACCACCACTTCACGGGCAAGGCCGACCTCTACATGGCGCTGTACGAGGACTTCCAGCAGCGCCAGCAGGACCGCACGCACCGGGCCGTGTCGCACGCCCGCGATGCGGGCGAAGGCGACCCCACGCGGCTGATGTACACCGCGGCGAGCGCCTACCTGGACGGCGCCATCGAGGAGCGCGAGACCACCCTGCTGTTCTTCTGCGGCGACGGGCCGCCCGGGTTCGACTCCCAGCTGCGCGAACGGCTGCGCGAGTGGACCGACCGCAACGTGGCCCTGTTCCGCAAGGCCGAGGAGCCGGTGGACGAGGCGCTGCTCATGGTGGTCAGCGGAACGATGCTGGTCGCCGTCACGGAGGTCGTGCGGCGCAGCGACGCCGACGCACGGCGCCTGGCCGACGACATCACGTCCCTGCTTTCACGGCTGGAGCCCAGGGACCGGCGCGACCAGCGGACGGGCTGAGGTGAAAACCGTTCGGATCGGGCACGCGGAGATCCGGCGCCGAGCGGCGGAACGACCGCCGAGTACCGCGTATCGGCGTTCTCGCAAATGCGCCGCATGCAGCGCAACGGGCCGAATTCCGGTTTCAGTCGATCCGGAATCGAGGCGCGTGTTCTCGCGGTGTCGGGGCGAGAGGCCGCCGCGGGGGCGGCCTCAGCGTCCCGGTTTCAGCCCGCGGCCTCGGCCCGCAGGTCCCGGCGCAGTTCCTTGGGCATCGAGAACGTCAGGCGCTCCGTGGCGGTCTCGACGTCCTGCACGTCCGCGTAACCGGAGTTCGCCAGGCGCTCCAGCAGGTCCTGGACCAGGATGTCGGGCACCGAGGCGCCGCTGGTGACGCCCACGGTCTCGACGCTCTCCAGCCAGGTCTCGTCCATCAGCGAGGCGTTGTCGATGAGATGGGCGTCCGTGGCCCCCGCCTCCAGGGCGACCTCGACCAGGCGGACCGAGTTCGAGGAGTTGTCGGACCCCACCACGATCACCAGGTCGCACTCGGCCGCCATCTCCTTCACGGCGTCCTGCCGGTTGGAGGTGGCGTAGCAGATGTCGTCGCTCGGCGGGTCGAGCAGGTTGGGGAACTTCGACCGCAGCGCCTCGACGGTGGTGTTGGTCTCGTCCACCGACAGCGTGGTCTGCGAGAGCCAGGAGACGTTGTCGGGGTTGCGCACCTCGACCTTGTCGACCTCGTCGGGGCCGTCGACCACCTGGATGTGCTCGGGGGCCTCGCCGCTGGTGCCCTCGACCTCCTCGTGGCCGGTGTGGCCGATGAGGATGATGTCGCGGTCCTCCGACGCGAAGCGCTTGGCCTCCTTGTGCACCTTGGTCACCAGGGGGCAGGTGGCGTCGATGGTCTTCAGCTGCCGCCGCTCGGCCTCCTCGTGCACCTTCGGCGCGACGCCGTGCGCGGAGAACACCACGATGGCGCCTTCGGGGACCTCGTCGGTCTCCTCGACGAAGACGGCGCCGCGCTTCTCCAGCGTGCTGACGACGTGCGTGTTGTGCACGATCTGCTTGCGCACGTAGATCGGGGCGCCGTACTGCTCAAGGGCCTTCTCGACCGTGACGACGGCGCGGTCCACACCGGCGCAGTAGCCGCGGGGCTTGGCGAGCAGGACACGGCGGCGGTTCGTCGCAGTCATGCTTCCATCCTAAGGGCCGATCGCCATGGCGGGTTCGGGGCGGGCGCCTGCGCCGCCGGCGAGGGCGGACCGGCGCGCGGGCGGCGGCGGCCGCGCGCCGGCGCGCCGCCGTTCGGGCAGGTGGGAGCCGCGGGGTTGCGAACGGGCCGGCGTCGGGTGTTGCGCCCGCCACTGCAGATGACCCCGCGATAACGGTCAGCGCTCGTTTCCGTCGCGAGGATGCGAAAGCATTCACATTCGGCGCACTTCCGGCGACCCTTACTCACCTATTCTGGTTTGACCTGTGGAACCTGACGGCGCGAAGGCGGCGTCAGGCGCGCGGGACGGGATAGACGAGAAGTCTGATACGTGTACCGTCCGAGCCGAGACCCGGGGCCGCGCGCAGCCCCGTCCTCCCGACGAGCATCAGGAGCCCCCAGTCCCATGTCGAATCCGTCCATCGCCAGCAAGCTGATGTCCATGGTCAAGGGCATCTTCGGACAGAAGGAAGAGGCCGCCGAGCCCGCCCCGCAGTCCGCGTCCGCAGAGCAGAAGGCGCCTGCGGGTGCGGCTGAGGGCAACGGCTCCGCTTCGGCCAACGGCACCAAGACCGCCGCCGAGGCGAAGCAGGCCCCCGCCGAGGAGTCGGAGAAGCCGGCTGACGAGAGCGCCGCAGCGGCCCCGTCCGCCGCCGCGCCCGCCGCGGAGGACAGCGTCAAGGCCGTCGAGGAGGACGACGCCGCGGAGAAGTCCGCCGCGAGTCCCGACCTCGTCACCCCCGAGGAGCGCGCGGGCGTCGCCGATGAGCTGGCCGCCGCCGAGGCCACCACCCAGGAGTCCGACGACTCCGTTCTGGAGGACGTCCGCCGCCAGGCCGCTCCCGCCGCCGACGAGCTCGCGGTGCCCGGCTACGACGACCTCACGCTCCCGTCGATCCGCGCCCGCCTGCGCAAGCTCACCATCGACCAGGTCCGCGACCTGCGCGCCTACGAGGTGGCCCACGGCGAGCGGCCGGAGTTCATCAAGATGTACGACAACCGCATCGCCAAGCTCCAAGCCGAGGAGTCCTAGCAGCTGGACGGCGCGGCGTCCGCCCCTCCTGCCTCTCCTCCGGCCGGGCGCACATCGGGCCGCCGCAGCGCGGCTATGCGGTGTCCGCCCCCGGCCGCGGAGCCGGGTGTCACGACGTGAGGCGGTCCACCCGCGCGTCGGCTCCGCCGGTCTGCGCGAGGTCCGGGAAGGCCGGGCCGCCCACCGGGGACCGCCCGTCGCCGCCGACCGCCGACTCGGCGAGGAGCGACTGCAGATCACCCGCCAGGGCGGGGTTGTCCTCCAGCCACCGGCGCAGCCGTTCACGCCACAGAGCCTCGGCTCCGGCGCGCGCTGCGGGCTTGTCGGTGTCAGGCGCAGCGGCGATGGCGCCGCAGGATCGCTCCAGTTCACCCGCCGCGCGCCGGCCGCCGTCCCGGTCGCCGCGCCCGAGCAGTTCCGCCAGCCGGTCGCGCAGCGCGTCGAAGCCGTCGGCCGTCATGGCGTGGACCAGAGCGGTCGATGCCGAGGCGGACAGTGCGGCGATCTGCTCATGCACGGCGGCTCCCAGTTTCGCGGGCGACTCCGCCAGCACACTAGGCGAGTGTGCTCAGCCCGAAAAGGCCGAGCACACCGGCGATCCCGCGGAGCCGGACCGACGTCTTCGCGTCACTCCCGCGCAACGGGTGGGCCGCATCCGCAAACCTCGCTGGCCGCACTCGGCCACCCGGCGCAGACCGCAGCCGACCGGAGCCTGCGGCACACCGCGGCGCCCTGGCGGCGGCGCGTCGGGCCTGAAAGGGTGTCGGCATCCGATCGCATGAGGAGGACGACGTGGGCCGCGCACTCGTACTCGGCGGCGGTGGCATCACCGGGATCGCCTGGGAACTGGGCATGCTGGCGGGACTGCAGGAGTCCGGGACGGACCTCACCGGCGCCGACACCGTCGTCGGCACGTCCGCGGGGTCGATCGTGGGCGCCCAGTTGACGTCGGGCACTCCGCTGGAGGAGCTCTACACTCGCCAGCTGCGCCCGCCGGAGGACGAGAGCGCGGCGCGGCTGCGCCCCGGCGTGCTCGCGCGCTGGGCCTGGGCGGTCATGCGCGAGCGCGACCCCGACCGGGCGCGTGCGCGGGTGGGGCGCATGGCCCACGCGAACGCCCGAAGTTCGCTGGTCGAGCGGCGGCGGGTCATCGCCTCGCGCCTGACCTCGACGGAGTGGCCCGACGCGGACCTGCGGGTCACCGCGGTCGACGCGCGGACCGGCCGCCGCACGGTCTTCCGCTCCGGCGGTGCAGCCGGCCTCCTCGACGCCGTCACGGCCAGCTGCGCGGTCCCCGGCGTCTGGCCGCCCGCGATCATCGGCGAGCGGCCCTACGTCGACGGCGGCGTCCACTCGCCGAGCAACATCGACCTGGCGGAGGGGTTCGAGCGCGTCGTCGTCCTGGCGCCCGTCGCCCGCACCGGCGGCATGTTCACCGATCCCCGCACCGAACTGGCGGCCCTGCCCGACGCGACCGCCACCGCCCTGGTCACCCCGGACCCCGGAGCGCTCGCCGCAATGGGCAGCAACAACCTCGACCCCGCCCACCGCCCCGCGGCCGCCCGAGCAGGCCGCACCCAGGCCGCCGCCGAGGCCGCGCGCATCGCGGAGGTGTGGGGCGGGGATTGAGCGGAGCCCGGCCTGAGCGCGTGCTCCGGGAGACGAGACCCGTTCAGATCAGGACCGTTAAAACGCGAACCTGCGCCCCCGCAAGCTCGGCACGGAGATGGCGGTCAGGTCACCAGGGCGAACGCGGCGCCGGTGAGCGCGGTGGCGTGGCGTTCCGTCCTTGGTATCGCGGACAGCGGGGGAACGGTATCGGTCATCGGTCTGCCCATGCAGCGGGACAGCGGTCGGCGCGAGCCGGTCGGTGCCCGTCCGCGCCCCCGGTGCCGCGTGGGCAGACCTTGCAGGAGCGGTCGGACCGCCGCTGAGAAGCGCGGCGATGTGGCGCTCCAGCGCGTCAGCGGTGCCCGCCTCGACCAGGTTCAGGTGGCCGGGCAGCACTGCCCACCAGCGGCCGGTGTATGTGCCGTACCAGGCGCACACACCCGGGAAGAGGCGGGAGAGCCGCCGTGCGGCCGGGTGGATGGCGGCGGGCCGACGGGTCGGGCGGTCTGGGCAAGTGGTCGGTCCGGTCGCTGGGCCGGCCGAGGTGCGGGTGTGCGGGCTGGTGGCCGGAGGTGCGGCGGTGGCAGCGGTCATCGGGTCGCCTCCGGGGCGTCGTCGCTCCAGGTGCGGTCGGAGCAGGAAAGGTGCGGACCTTCATGACCGAATGGGCGCAGGCACGAGGGTCGGGAGGCGGCCGCGAATGGGCGGTACGAGTGCGGCGCGGGTTTGCCGCAGGCGTCGCCGATGCCGTCGGCGATGCGGGCCAGCATGTCGAGCGCGATCTCGTGGAGAGCGGATGGCCAGCAGGTGCCGTCGCCGGTGCTTTCGGCGAGGTCGTCGGCCATCTGGTGTAGGGCCCGGCGATCGGCGTGGCGGAGCGGCCGGTCGGTGGGCCGTTCGCCCGTGCGGAAGGAATCGTCTGCGGCTGAGACGGCGTCGGGGCGAGTGAAGGCGTGATCGAGATAGGGGCGTGAGCGTGGCGGCGGAGCCGATTCGGTAAGTGCGTAGTCGAGCGAGTCCAGGTCGGAGGCGGCGAGGGTGAGGGCGTCGTCCATGCGACTGTGCGCTCGGTATGGGGCGTTCTCTCCGCGGGAGTAGGTGAGTCGCCAATCTGCGCGGTGCCGGCTGTGGACTTCGCAGAAGCGCTCGTAGTCGGAGGGGACGGCGGTTGCGGGAGGCGGGATGTAGGGGCGAGGGCGGTCGCTGCTGGGAGTGATTCGGAATGCGGAAGACGATGCGGAGTCACCGTGCGCAGTGTCTTCCCGAGGGAGCGCAGAGTGTTGCTCAGGCGGCGCCAGGCGGACGAGCAACCACCGCACGAGGACATAGGGGAGTGCGAGCAACCGGCTCACCCTGTGGACGGGGAACGGAGAATCCGGCGTCGACTCGACTCCCGGTCGGTGATCCGCGTCTGGTGCCGCGGCTGTGGCGGCCGGTCGAGTGCGGATGTGTGCCGGATGACAGCAATGAAGGGCAGCGGCTACTGGGCCGGTAACGTGGCTCACGTCAAGCGCTCCGATCGCTTGGCCGGGCCCGGGGAGTTCGCACCTCCGCCGGGCCGTCCGGTTTCGGGTGAGCTCCATAATAACCATACCAAGGTTACCACGGTAGCCATGGTGCATCTTGGTTGCTCAGGTTGCTTTGCTTACTGTTCCGCGGGTGACGTACGAATTCGCTGACGATGAACCGCGATGGAAGCAGGTCGCGGACGTAATCCGCGGCCAGATCGCGAGAGGTGAGCTGAAGCCCGGGGATCGGGTCCCGTCCGTGCTCCAGATGCAAGCGGAGTACGGCATCAGTACGTCCACCGGCCAGAAGGTCCACCGGGCACTGCGGGCAGAGGGCCTGATCCGTACCCAGTCGGGGATGGGCTCGTACGTCGCCCGTCGTTGAGTGGGTGGGGGAGGCGTACGCCCGGCGGGTGGCCGACATGGACGGCGCCGCGACGGTGCTCGCCGAGCCGTGCCGTTGGACAGCGGAGCATTGACCGCCGTCGGAGGCGGCACGGCGTCACTGCGGGTCGGCGTGTTCTGTCGGACCTCTCATCTAGTCTCGCTGGCATGGGTATGGAGAGCTCGGCCGAATCCCCGCAGCCGGTGCGTGTCGTCATGCAGGCCGTCGGCGGGTGGATCGGGCGGCTGGGCAAGATCTGGGTCGAGGGCCAGGTCGCCGAGTTGAGCCGGCGCGGCGGCACCGTGTTCATGACCCTGCGCGATCCGGTGGCCAACGTCTCTGCGCGGGTGGTGTGCCCCGTGCGCGTGCTGGAGGCCGTCGCGCCCGTGCCCGAGGCCGGGGCCCGGGTGGTGGTGCACGCCAAGCCCGACTTCTACGTCGCCCGCGGCACCTTCTCGCTGATGGCGCTGGAGGTACGGCACGTCGGGCTGGGCGAGCTGCTGGCCCGGCTGGAGCGGCTGCGGGCCACGCTCGCGTCCGAGGGGATGTTCGCCGACGACCGCAAGCGCGCGCTGCCGTTCCTGCCCGGCACGGTGGGGCTGATCTGCGGGCGCGAGTCGGCGGCCGAGCGCGACGTCCTGGAGAACGGCCGCCGCCGCTGGCCCGCCGTGCGCTTCGAGGTGCGCGAGGTCGCCGTGCAGGGCGACCGCGCGGTCGGCGAGGTGCTGAACGCGCTCAAGGAGCTCGACGCCCACCCCGAGGTCGATGTGATCATCGTGGCCCGCGGCGGCGGGTCGCTGGAGGACCTGCTGCCGTTCTCCGACGAGGCCCTGGTGCGCGCGGTCGCGGCCACGCGCACGCCCGTCGTCAGCGCCATCGGACACGAGCAGGACAGCCCTCTGCTCGACCTCGTCGCCGACGACCGCGCCTCCACGCCCACCGACGCCGCCAAGAAGACCGTTCCCGACGTCGGCGAGCAGCTGCAGCTCATCCGGCAGCTGCGCGACCGCGGTCGGCGCGTTCTGGTCGGCGGTATCGAACGCGAGCGTTCTTGGCTGGCCGGTATGCGGTCGCGGCCGGTGCTCGCCAGTCCGCTGCGCGAGATCGACCGCCTCACCGAGCACGTCACCGGGCTGCGCGACCGCGCGCGGCGGTGCGTGACCGTCGCGCTGGACCGCGCCGGCGACGACCTCTCGCACACCCGCGCCCGGCTGCACGCGCTCTCGCCCGCCACCACGCTCGCGCGCGGCTACGCGATCGTGCAGCGCTCGGACGGCGCGGTGGTGCGCTCGGCGGGCGACGTCGAGCCCGGCGACCCGCTGCGGGTCCGTTTCACCGAGGACAGCATCACCGCGACGGTCGAGGGCACCGAGGCACACGACTCCGACGAGGACGCCGCGCAGGACGGCAGCGAGGCCCCGGCGGCGCCGCACGGCGAGGGCCGGACGTGAGCCCCGCTGCGCCCGGGCGGGCAGCGACAACACCACGACGAGTCGGCGAGGAGCAGGAGGGGCAGCGCAATGGCGGCTAAGAACACCGGAACGACAACCGGCAGCGGCACCGACGGCGCCGATGCCGAGGGCGCGAACAGCGCGGACACCGGCGCGAGCGGGCGGGAAACCGAGGTCGGGGGCGACCGGCCCGAGACCACCGGACCCGAGATGAGCTACGAGGAGGCCCGCGACGAGCTCGACTCCGTCGTCCGCCGCCTGGAGGCGGGTGGGCTGACCCTGAAGGAGTCGCTGGCCCTGTGGGAGCGCGGCGAGAGTCTCGCCGCCACCTGCGAGCAGTGGCTGGAGGGAGCCCGCGCCAAGCTCGCCGTCGCGATGGAGGAGCGGGGCCAGGGCGGCGAGTCCGACCAGGAGGCGCCCTTTTAAGCCCTCGCGGGCCTGCGCTTCTTGGGATGAACCGGCGGACGGGGTTACTTCGGCGGGGTGCGCGGGCGGCGGCCGTTGACCTCGTCGCTGAAGGTGCGGATGTTGCTCGGCAGGCCGCGGAAGACCGCGATCACCAGGACCAGCGCCGTGCCCAGGAACAGCGACGGTGCGACATCGGCGAGCCGGGTGGCCATGGCGATGGTCACTGCGCGGGAGAACCCGGTCTCACCCAGGGTCAGGGCCGTCTCGGCGGCGAGCGCCGCCGTGAAGTAGGCCAGCGGCGGGCTCACCGTCAGGGACAGCAGGTCGGTGGGGCGAACGAGCAGCGCGGCGACCACGCAGGCCGCGGTGAACGCGGCCCCGCTGATCACCGGGATGCTCGCCAGGTGTGCGATGAGGGTGGAGAGCAGGCTGACCACGCCGATGAGGAGTATGCCGCCGCGCCCGGTGAGCCGGACACGGCCGTCCGCTCCGGCGGCGGCCGGCTCGGAGGCGGTGCCGGCGGCGGGGGCGACGGAGCCGCGGGGCGCCCGCTGCACCGAGAACGGTGCTCGGGGGTGGTCCATGCGCTGCGGCTTCCGCGTCGCCATTCCGGCATACTCCCTCGTCTGGCTCACGGTGTTCAGTATGTCACTCTCGGTGATTCATTCGGACTCCCGGTCCGCGCCGTGTCACCATTCGAGTATCCGTTCCCCTCCGTGTCTCCGGAAGCACCCGCGGAACCGTCCGCCGCCTCCGCGGAGCCCGCCGCGAACGCCGCGCCGTAGAGATGGACGCGGGAATCGGCCGCCGCGGTTCCGTTCTCCGCGTCCGTCCCGCCGTCTCCGCCGTCTCCCCGGTCCTCGCCCGTCAGCTCCGACGCAGCCGGCGGCCGCGCCTGGTCCTGGATGCCGTCGGGGCGGGCGAGATCACCGTCGACCAGTCCCAGCTGCTCGAACCGGCGCGCGGTGACCAGCACCCGGCTCTCCAGCGAGCCGACCGTCTGGTTGTAGGCGGTGACGGTCCGCGAGAGCGCCTTGCCCAGGCCCTCCACATGGCCACCCAGGGTCGACAGCCGCGCGTGCAGTTGCTTGCCCAGTTCGAAGACCGCGCGGGCGTTCTCGCTCAGCGCCTCCTGCTGCCAGGCGTACTGGGCGGTGCGCAGCAGCGAGATGAGCGTCGTCGGCGTCGCGATGTGCACCCGCCGCCCCATCGCGTGCTCCAGCAGTTGCGGGTCGTGCTCCAAGGCCGGCGCGAGGAACGCCTCGCCGGGCACGAACAGCACCACGAACTCCGGCGCCGGGCTGAACGCCGCCCAGTAGGACTTGGCCGCGAGCTGATCGACGTGCGCGCGCAGGTGCTTGCTGTGCGCACGCAGGCGCTCGGCGCGCGTGTCGGAGTCGTCGGTCTCGACCGCCTCCAGATAGGCCGCCAGCGACACCTTGGAGTCCACGACGATGTTCTTGCCGCCTGCCAGCCGCACGACCATGTCCGGCCGCCGGCGTCCCTCATCGGTGTTCGCGTCGGCCTGCTCCTCGAAGTCGCAGTAGGCGCTCATGCCCGCCAGTTCGGCGACGCGGCGCAGCTGCAGCTCGCCCCAGCGGCCGCGGGCCTCGGGGCGGCGCAGCGCACTCACCAGCGCCTGGGTCTGGTCGCGCAGCTGATCCGAGCCCTGGCGCACCTGGTCGACCTGCTGCGCCAGCTCGGCGTGGGCGGCGCGGCGGCCGGCATCGGTCTCGCGCAGCTGGCTCTCGACGCGGGAGAGCGTGTCCTTGAGGGGGGAGACGAGCTGCTCGACGGCGGCGCGGCGCTGCTCCATGTCCTTGCCCGCCTCCGCGCCGACGGCGCGCAGCCGCCCCTCCGCCAGTTCCAGGAAGCGCTGGTTGGTGGCGTCCAGCGCCTCGGCCGACAGCGACCGGAACCGCTCGCCGAGATGCTCTTCGACGTAGGTGGCGCGCTCTTCGGCCGCGCGCGCATCGGCGCGCGCCTCGGTGACGCGGCCGCGCGCCAGCATCCAGCCCAGCGCGACGCCGATCGCCAGTCCCACCAGTAGCACCAGGATCAAGTCAAGGCCGTCCATAGCCGCCCATCGTCTCAACCCGGGCACCGGCGGCACCTTCCGCCACGCGCGGGTAAGCACTCGTAAAAAGGCGGCCGCCCGGCCAGGCGCCGGCCGGGCGGCCGGTGAGCGCGCAACGGCGCCCCCGTTGGAGCATCCGATCGGATACTCGACTATTTACCGAGTGGTCGGTAGCTTAAATTGCAGTCCTCGGCCGACCACCGCCGACACCCCCACACCCAGGAGCGACATGACCACAGCGAACCGGGCCGCACACGCCGCCGACGCAGCACGCGAACCGCAGGTGGAGGCCGCCCTCGCCCGCCTCGACCTCGACGGCAGAATCCGCCTGCTTTCCGGCGCCACGATGTGGGCCATCGCCCCCAACCCCGACATCGGCCTGGAGCGGCTGGTGATGTCGGACGGCCCCGTCGGCGTCCGCGGCGAGCACTGGACACCCGACGACCCCGCCCTTCAACTGCCCAGCCCCACCGCCCTGGCCGCCACCTGGGACACCGAGCTGATCCGCACCGTCGGCCGCACCCTCGCCCAGGAGGCGCGGCGCAAGGGGGTGCACGTGCTGCTCGCCCCCACGGTCAACATCCACCGCTCGCCGCTGGGCGGGCGGCACTTCGAGTGCTACTCCGAGGACCCCCTGCTCACCGGCCGCATCGGTACCGCCTACGTCGACGGCGTTCAGGACGGCGGCGTCGGCACGACGGTCAAGCACTTCGTCGCCAACGATTCCGAGACCGACCGCTTCACCGTGGATGTCCGCGTCGACGAGCGCACCCTGCGCGAGATCTACCTGGCCCCGTTCGAGGCCATCGTGGACGGCGCCCGGCCCTGGGGAGTCATGGCCGCCTACAACGGCGTCAACGGCACCACCATGACCGAGCACGCCCGGCTCAACGCCGTGCTGCGCGACGAGTGGGGCTTCGACGGGTTCATCGTCTCCGACTGGACCGCAGCCCGAGACACCGTGGGCTGCGCTCTGGCCGGGATGGACGTCGCGATGCCCGGCCCCTCCACCGTCTACGGCGAGAACCTGCGCGCGGCCGTGCGCGAGGGCCGGGTGCCCGAGGGGGCCGTCGAGGCCATGGCCCGCCGGGTGCTGCGGCTGGCCGCTCGCGTGGGCGCTCTCGAAGGCGCCGAGCCGGCCGTGGCGCCCGCGGCTCTGCCGCCCGCGATCGACGGCCGCGCCGTCGCCCGCGAGGCTGCGGCCCGCTCCTTCACCCTGCTGCGCAACGAAGGCCGAGCGCTGCCGATCGACCCCGCGCGCGTCGGCAGTGTCGCGCTGATCGGGCTGGCCGCCGACGAGGCACGCACCAGCGGCGGCGGCTCTGCCACCGTCTTCACCGAGCACACCGTCAGCCCGCGGGAGGGCCTGCGCGCGGCTCTGCCGGAGAGCGTGCGGCTCGACTACGCCGTGGGCGCCGACCCCCGCGCGAGCCTGCCACCGCTGGCGGGTCCGCTCACCGCGGCCTTCCGCGACGCCGACGGCACCGTGCTGGCCACCGAGCGGCTCGCCGACGGTACCGCCCGCTGGATCGGCGAACTGCCCGACGGCGTCACCGCCGAGGGGCTGTCCACCATCGAGGTGTCCGGCACACTGACCCCGGCGTACACCGGCACCCACGTCTTCGGCGCGAAGGGCGTCGGGCACTTCCGGCTGGCCGTCGGTGGCCGCGTCGGCTTCGACGGGGTCAACGAGGTCGACGGGGACGACCCGGGTGCGGGGTTCCTGAACCCGCCGGAGTCCACCGCCGAGTTCGCACTGACCGCCGGGGAGGCCGTCGAGGTGTCCGTCGTGGCCACCGTCCCCGGCGTCTCCGCCGACTTCGCGTTCATCGGCTTCTCGCTGAACCACAGCGAGCCGCGCGCCGGCGACGACGAGCTCATCGAAGAGGCGGTGCGCACGGCGGCCGGCGCCGACGTGGCGATCGTCATCGCCGCCACCACCGAGGAGGTGGAGTCCGAGGGCTTCGACCGGGACTCGCTGGAGCTGCCCGGCCGCCAGGACGAGCTGGTCTCCCGGGTGGCCGCCGCCAACCCCCGCACAGTCGCGGTCGTCAACACCGGTTCACCGGTGGTGATGCCGTGGCGCGGCGACGTGGCGGCGGTGCTGCTCACCTGGTTCGGCGGGCAGGAACTGGGCGCCGCACTGGCCGACGTCCTGCTCGGCGCCGAGGAGCCCGGTGGACGGCTGCCCACCACTTGGCCCGCCGAGCAGGCCGACGTGCCCGTGATCGGCGTGCGGCCCGACGGCGGCGTGCTGGAGTACTCCGAAGGCGTCTTCGTCGGCTACCGCGCCTGGCAGCGCTTGGGTGCCGAACCCGCCTACTGGTTCGGCCACGGCCTGGGCTATACCACCTGGGACTACACCGGCGCCGACGCCGCGGTGCGGCTCGACGGCGGCGTCAGCGTCACTGCGCGCCTGGCCAACACCGGCGCCCGCCGCGGGCGCGAGGTGGTCCAGGTCTACGTGTCGCCGCAGGAGGAGGGCGGCGCGCCGGAGCGGCCGCGGCGCTGGCTGGCCGGGTTCGCCCCGGTCGTCGCCGAACCGGGCGCGAGTGCGGAGGCGGTGGTCGAGGTGCCGGCCCGCGCCTTCCAGGTGTGGGACAGCGCCGCCCACGACTGGCGGACGGTGCCCGGCGGCTACGACGTGCTGGTGGGCCGGTCCGTCGCCGACACACCGGTCTCCGCACGCGTCGAGATCGCCGGCTGAACCGGCCTTTCACCAGGACAGCCGGTGCCCCGAGCGGGTCGGCGGCCCGCGCATCAGGTGCCGAGCGCCCGGTACCAGTCGCGGGCGGTGCGCCAGACCGGCTCGGGCACCGGCTCCGGCGCGAACAGCCACATCCGCTGCTCGGGATCGGGGCCGCGGCCCACGATGACCGCCCGCAGCGGGTACGGCGGGTCGCCGCAGAGGTGGTACCAGCAGTAGCCGAAGGGCTCCAGCAGCGCCATCAGCCGCTCCTCGACACCGTGGTCGGGACGGACCTCGCAGAAGATCCACGGGCGGAAGCGCCGCAGAACCTCCAGGGAGCCCGCGACGACGTCGGGCTCGGTGCCCTCGGTGTCGATCTTGACGATCGAGGGCACCGCTCCGGCGCGCTCGCGCCAGTGGGAGAGGGACTCGACGGCGACGGGCACGCGGCTGAACTGCGCGGGCGCCCCGCCCGCGAGCGAATTCGCGGTGTCGGCGACCGTGGACAACCGCAGGGCGGCCGTTCCGCTGTGGTTGCTCAGCGCGAGCCGCACCACCTCGAAGCCGAGCCCGTTGTCGCGGGCGATGGCCTGGGCGGTGTCGGCGATGCGGGGCGCCGGCTCGAAGGCGAAGACCCGGCGGCGGCTGCGTGCCGCCGCGAGGGCGGAGTAGAGGCCGATGTTGGCGCCGACGTCCAGCACCGCCCCCGGCCGGGCGTATTCGAGCGCGGCGAGGAAGCAGGCCAGCGTCTCGGGCTCGTAGGCCGCCAGCCCGCCGGACTCCAGCCGCCGCGGCACCCCGTAGTCGCCGGGGGCCGTGACGGCCAGCGACGACGGCCCGGCGCCGCTCCACCCGGCGCGGCGGGGCAGCGCGACGTCGAACCGGCGCACTCGCGGAGGCACATGGGCGGGATCGAGGCCGCCCAGCCGCTGCGGGAGCCGGATGCGGATCTGGCGTGTGGCATAGCGGACAGCCGGATATCGGTGGACGAATGCGCGCATCTGGCCGTGTACCACGGACGGTCCCCCCACTCATGTGCATCGGCTGGCCTGCCGGCCTCCGCGCACGTCTCACCGCTGCCGTGCCCACCGGGCGCACACGCGCCGACCGCCCCCCAGCGACCGACCGGATCTCCCCTCCCGTGCCCGTACGCCCGTCGGCGCGCAGCCGCACACGTGACCGGTCACATCTGAAACTACTCCGAATCGGGCCAGCTCGCAGGGCGTTTCATCCGAAGATGGCGTACGTGGCACCGAAAAGTCCCCTCCGCGCCATCCGGCGAGTCCGCACCCTGTGAGCGCCTAGACTCGGTCCCCGTGAGTCTGTCTATCGGAATCGTCGGCCTGCCCAACGTCGGCAAGTCCACGCTGTTCAACGCACTGACCAAGAACGAAGCCCTGGCGGCGAACTACCCGTTCGCCACCATCGAGCCCAACGTGGGCGTCGTGGGGGTGCCCGACTCCCGGCTCGGCACCCTGGCCGGGATCTTCTCCTCGGCCAAGGTCATCCCCGCCACGGTCGACTTCGTGGACATCGCCGGCATCGTGCGCGGCGCCTCCGAGGGCGAGGGACTGGGCAACCAGTTCCTGGCCAACATCCGCGAGAGCGACGCCGTGTGCCAGGTCATCCGCGTGTTCGACGATCCCGACGTCACGCATGTCGACGGCGACATCCAGCCCTCGCGCGACATCGAGACCATCAACACCGAGCTGATCCTCGCCGACCTGCAGACCCTGGAGAAGGCGCTGCCGCGGCTGGAGAAGGACGCCAAGCGCAACGCCAAGGACAAGACCGCCCAGCAGGTCCTGGCTGCCGCCCAGGAGGCGCGCCGGGTCCTGGACGAGGGCGTGAGCCTCTCCGTGGGCGCGCAGCCCGCCGGTATCGACGTCTCCCTGCTGCGTGAGCTGAACCTGCTCACCGTCAAGCCGTTCCTGTACGTGTTCAACCTCGACACCGACGAGCTGTCCGACCCCGCGCTGCGTGCCAAGCTCTCGGAGCTGGTCGCCCCCTCCGAGGCGATCTTCCTCGACGCCAAGATCGAGGCGGAGCTCGCCGAACTCGACGAAGAGGAAGCGGCCGAGCTGCTGGAGTCCATGGGCCAGACCGAATCCGGGCTCGCCCAGCTCGCCCGCGTCGGGTTCGCCACACTCGGGCTGCAGACCTACCTCACCGCGGGCCCCAAGGAGTCGCGCGCCTGGACGATCCGCAAGGGCGCCACCGCTCCGGAGGCGGCCGGCGCGATCCACACCGACTTCCAGCGGGGCTTCATCAAGGCCGAGATCGTCTCCTTCCCCGACCTCGTCGAGGCCGGTTCGATGCAAGCCGCCCGCTCGGCGGGCAAGGTGCGCATGGAGGGCAAGGAGTACGTGATGTCCGACGGCGACGTGGTGGAGTTCCGGTTCAACGTGTAGAGCAGGACGTGCGGCCTGCTTACCGAGGCGGCACGAGGCCGTGCCACGTCTCGACCTCGCACTGGCCGTCTGCGTTGCTCCCGGTCGCCACGACGGTGCCGTCGGTGCGCAGGCCGAGCGTATGGGCCGCGCCCGCGGCGATCGCCGTGATGCCGTCCCAAGCCTGTACTTCGCACTGTCCGTGATCGTTGTCGCCCACTGCGAGCGCCGTGCCGTCTGCGTGGAGTGCCACGGTGTGTCGGCTGCCTGCGGCCACGGCGATCACGTCCCGCCACCCGGAGACATCGCATTCGCCGGCACCGCTCCCGCCGGTCGCGATCGCCCTACCGTCCGCGCGCAGCCCGACCGTGTGCAGGTAGCCCGCGGCGACGGAGACCAGTCCCCGCCACTCGCCGACGTCGCACTGGGCGCGGCGATCGCTACCGGCGGCGATTGCGCTGCCATCGGCTCGGACCCCGACCGAGTGCCAATCGCCGCACGCGACCGACACGATGCCGGTCCACGCGCCGACCTCGCACTGACCCTCCGAGCGTCGTCCAGCGGCCAGTACGGTGCCGTTCCCCCGCACCCCCAGGGTCACCCGCCAACCGGCCGCGATCGCGGTTACGTCGGACCACTGCCGCACGTCGCATTGACCGTCGCCGCTCCAGCCCGTGGCCGTGACAGTCCCGTCGGATCGGAGTCCGACGGTGTGCGAGCGACCGGTATTCGGTGCGGGGTGGACGTTTCCGGCCGCTACAGAAACGACATCTGACCAGGTGTAGACGTCGCATTCGCGGGCCCGACTGTTGCCCGTGGCGATGGTCCGCCCGTCCGGGCGGCAGGCGACGGAGTGCCGTCGGCCGGCGGCCAGTACGGTCAATTCCCCTCCTTGCGGCACTCGTGCGCGGACGTCACCCGGCGGAGGCGCTTGATCGACCAGAGGTCTTCGGCGCGCTCCGGTCGAAACGATCGTCCCTGGAGTGACTGAGGGCCTTGCCCATCCGCCGTGAGGTTACCCCTTGGGTCCGTCGGCGCCGGATCCAAGCATGTCTTCACTACAGAACCCTGAGGCATCGGCACGCGCTGTAGTCCATGGGTCAGACCGAATCGGGGCCCGCCCAGCTCGCCCGCGGGATTGGCCACACTCGGGCCGCAGGCCAAGCATCCTCGTTGCCCGCAGGGAATCGACGATGCCGCAGTGAGGCCCATGCTTGCTTGATACCGTGCGGTATCGCTTGCTACCATTCTTGCCATGGCCATGACTCTTCGACTCACTGACGCTGAGGACCAGGCCCTCACGGAGCAGGCCGCTCGGGAGCACAGGTCCAAGCAGGAGGTCGCCAAAGCCGCGATTCTCGAGTACACGTCGCGTCGTACGCGTAGCCGCGACGACCTGCTCGCCAAGATCGGCCGCGAGAACGCTGGGGCGCTCAAGCGGCTGGCTGATTCGTGAGCGAGGCAACCGAGTACCTCGACCTTGACGATCTTGTGGCGGCGGCCGATGTAGCGATCGGCAGCCGCCCACAGGTGCGGGACTGGGGCCTGCTGGAGGCGGCCCTTGCTCGACCCAGGGCTTCGGTATTCGGTGAGGACGCCTACCCGGGTCTCAATGTGAAGGCCGCCGCGCTGCTGCACTCGCTCGTCACCAATCACGGTCTCGTGGATGGCAACAAGCGGTTGGGGCTGGTCGCTGTCCTGCTGTTTTACGGTATGAACGGCTGTGACCTGACGGCGACCGAGGACGAGCGAGTCGAATTGATCGTCGCCGTCTCCGATGGGCGGCTCAGCGACGTGGAGAAGATCGCGGAGCACCTGGCTCCGTGGGTCAGCCGTCTTTGACCGACACCTATGTATGCGCAGTACCGCGCCGACTCTTCCATGCTCGTCGGGACCGATGCTGCGCCGGGTGACGCCCGTGCGAACCCGAAGTGAAGCGCGGCCCCAAGCCGCCCCTTTCGTGTACCTCCGCAAGCCGTGTTCTCGGCGCCTCGCGGTCCTGCTTCGTGATGAATGCGCAGGTAAGAGCCATTACTTGCAGAGCATGGCCGCCTCTCTAGAGACCTAAACGCCACAGAACCCTTCCCGGACAGCGCTAGCTTCGTTTCCGGACCGCCCGCAATCAACGCGTTGACCGCGCCTGTTTCCTGGGTTTTGCTGGTATGGCCCGGCATGCGTGATTCGCCCCTTGATCACGAGCCGTGCCGGGGGTACACCGTGCTGTCGGGCGCGAAACACGGAGGAGTATTGGCGGCGGAGATGCGGAACAATGGCGCACCATAGGGGTGGGACGGACACCACTCCGCAGAATGCGGCAGCTGGGGTGTGCCCACGAGGGGACGGGGAGGCGTGATGGCTCGCAAGCCGGCCGCGCGGCGCGGCGGCGGACCCGATGAGCAGTCCGCCGAGGCGGACGGCTACGAGTTCGGCGACCCCCCGCGGCGCAGTCGGCGCCCCCGCGCCGGGACCGGCGGGCGCTGGTGGCTCTGGGTGGGCCGCGCCGTTCTCTGGGCGTTCATCCTCGTCGTCATCTTCAACGGCATCTGGATGCCGCTGCGCGACGGTCTCGCCGAGCCCTCGCCCGACGAGGAGCCCACCGCCGAGAAGCCGGCCTTCCCCGAGACCTCCGCGGCGGGATTCGCCGCGCGCTTCGCCCGCGTCTATCTGAACGCCTCCGGACTGCAGGGCGAGGAGCGCGCCGACGCGCTCGCGGGATTCGTGCCCGAGGGGCGCGCCGCCTCCTTCGCCGCCGAGGGGCAGTCGCTCACCGGTGACAACGTCGGTGTCGTCGGCGTCGACGTCCGTGACGACCACAACGCGATCGTCACACTCAGCGCCGACGTCGGCGGCTCGCCCATGAGCCTGGACGTCCCCGTCTACGCCGCCGGCGCCGACAGCTTCGTCGTGTCGGGGCCGCCGGCCCTGCTCGCAGCCCCCGGCCGCGCCCGGCTGCCCGAGCCGGAATCCGCCGAGACAGACGCCGCCGCCCGCGAAGAGCTGCTGCCCCGCCTGGAGCGCTTCTTCGGCGCCTATGCCGAAGACCCCGACTACATCTCCGACTTCGTCGAGCCGGGCGCCCGCATCGACCGGCTGCCGCCCGGAACCTTGGAGTTCGTCGAACTTGTGGACATCGCCGTACCCGCGGACGGTTCGGGGGACAATGATGGTCGCCGGGTCACGGCCGAAGTGGTGTGGCGGCCTGCCGGCGCAGACGAGACCGCATCCACCGAACTCACCCAAAGCTACGAGCTCACCGTCGTGAGGGACGGGGAGAACTGGTATGTGCGAGAGATCCATGGGGCACCGCAGTCGTTCGGCGAGTAGCCGCGACGGCGCCGTGCGGGGCCCGAGAACCGAGGAGACGAGGAACCATGCAGCGCAGATGTGAGACGCGAGGGGACGGCGACTGACATGCACCCCCTGCTTACGGGTCTCACCCACGTGGTCGTCGATGTCGCGGGCCCGCTTGCCCTCGCCGCGACCGAGGACGCTCCGGACACCTCCGGGCTGGCCGACTTCCTCCGCGGGTTCTTCGGCCCGCTGTTCCTGGTGATCGTCTCGGTCGTCGCCATCTTCTTCCTCTTCACCAGGGAGATCACCCGGTTCGCTCAGTTCATCATCCTGGCCATCTTCATCGGGATCGTGTTCTACGTGCCGGGGATCATCGAGGTGACCGCGCGGGCCATCGCCTCCGCGATGGGCGTGTCGACCGAGTAGGAGGCCACCGACGTGGACCTGCCCACGTACACCAACATCTGGCGTATCGAGAAAAAGCTCTACAAACTGTATGACTTCCGGCTGCCCCAGCCGGTCTCGGTCGTCTACATCGGTGTCGTCGTGGGCGTGGGCTTCGTCTGGGTGATGCTGCTGCGGCTGCTCGGGGTGCCGCTGCAGATGCCGCTGCACGTGGTCTACATCGTGCCGCCGTTCGTGATCGCCTTCCTGGCCACCCGGCCGGTCGTCGAGGGGAAGCGGCTCAGCGAGCTGATCGTGTCGCAGGTGCGGTTCCTCGCCGAACCCCGTGTCTACACTCGGCTGCGGCCCGAGCACGAGCGCGGTGCCGTCGAAGTGACGGTGCGTGTCTGGCACCGCCATCCGCAGGCCGGTCCGCTGCCGCAGATCAGCGGGGACGCTGTCGAGCACGAGCACGAGCACGAACGCGCCCGTCGGCCCGAGCGCGGCGAGGCGCCGCAGCACCGCCGGGAGCTTGAGCCGCGCAGGACGGCCGAGCAGGCGCCCTCCCTCGCCGAGGCGCTGCCCGCCGCTCCCGAGCGGCTGCCGGACGCCGGAGAACGGGAGCCGGAGCCGCTGTGGGACACCGGAGCGAGCGCACTCGGCGCCGCACCGGCCGCGCAGGAGCACGCAGCCCACCACGGATACTCCGAGGACGCACGCGGTCCGGTGGGGGAACCGCAGGAGCGGGTGCGCCCCCTCCGCGAATCGGACACGGCTGCGGAAGGCGGTCGGCGGCCCGAGCGCGACAAGAGGCCGGAGCCGCCGCCGCCGGCGGCCGATTCCGCGGACGAGGTCGGCGCCGAACCCGACCCGGCGATGGAGGCGGACGAATGGGTGCGCCCGTTCCGTGCATCGGAGGCGGACGCGGTCGCGGAAAACGGTCGGCGGGCCGAGTCGGACATGGAGCCTGAAGCGCCGTCTCCGTCGCCGGAGGGCGGCGACCCGTGGGCGGCCGAGTCCGCGCAGCCGTCGGGCACGGGGCGCGAACCGGCCGAAGCGCACGCCGCCGCCCGCCCGGAGCCGCCGACCGAAGCCGAGCCGCCCGACCTCCGCCGGGAGTGGGAGTGGGACTACGGTCGCGACCGCGACGTCCCGCGGCGCGGCGTCGGCCTGAAGATCCTCAACTACTTCGGGTTCGCCCTCGACAAGGCCCCCCAGCACCAAGAGCCGCCCGAGCAGCGGGAACCCGAGCCGGAGCCCGGCGGCCGCAGTCGCTCGGCACGCTACCGCGGCCCCGATTCCGGGCCGATCCCCGGTGCGGCGCGCACGCCGGGCCAGCTCGCCGACCGCCTGGCGGCGGCCGAGGTCGAGGCCGGGGGTGCGCCGGGACCCGACGACGCCGATGTCCGCCCCCGCGAGGTGGCGCAGGCGGCCCCACCCGCTGCGGAGCAGTCGCCACTGCGGCACGGGGAACCGCAGCGCGCGGCGGCCGAGCCGGCATCCGCCGAGCCCCCGTTCGCCGCTGGGGCCACGGCCCGCAGCCGCGCCGAGGAGATGATGTCGGCGCCGCTCCCAGCCCAGGCACAGCCCCGTTCCCACGCCCTGCCGGAGGAGGAGCCCGCTCCCGCCGAGCCGCGGGAAGAGCCCGCTGCGCCCGCCTCGGCCCCGCAGCAGAAGGACGCTGCGCCCCCCGAACCGACCGGGCCGACCGGGTCGGGCGGTGGTGCTCAGCGCCGACTCCGCGGACGCGTCCAGGGCAGGCAGGTGGCCCGTCGACTGGAGCGCGAGCGTTCGGTCGAGGACGTGCCGGATGAGGCCACAGAATCCGCCGCACCCGGTGCCGGAACCGGCGACCCCGACCGAGTCCGCGAGCGCGCACGCGCCCCGCAGCCGCCCGAGCCCGCACACGGTTCCGGTCGGCCGACCGGCCGCCCGTCGCTGCGCGAGCGCCGCGCCCAGCGCCGACCGCACGCCGCGCCGTGGGACCTGCCTACGCCGCTGGATCGCGCGGAATCCGCCGAGTCCGGCAGTGGAGCCGAGCGTTCGGGTGCCGCGGCGCCCGGTGTCGAAAGCATGCCTGCGCACGGCCACGGCACGGTCCGGCCGACCGATCCCGAAGCGGCTCCGGAGCCCCCGGCGCCTGATTCGCGATCCACCGAAGCACCCTCGGACGGGCCCTGGGCGGCGGACAAGCCCGAACTGCAGTTGGACCACGGCACGGGCGAGCACGAAAGCATGTCCGACGCCGCGCGCGCCGCTCGGCCGCCGATGGGCGGCGACGTCGGCTCCGCCCCCCGGGATCACGCCGAAGAAGCGCGCCCTGCGGCGGCCGACGCCTGCTTCGCCGGCGAGGACGCACAGCGCCGTACGGGGGAAGCCGCCCGTGGCGAGGGTGCGGAACAGCTGCCCGAGTCGGCCTCCCGCACTTCGGCGGAATCCGAGCATGGAGCGGGGAAGCCGCCGCTGCAGCTCGATCACGGCACCGGTGAGCACGAAAGCATGTCCGAGGTCGTGCGCGTGTTCTCCGCACCGCCGGGAAGCCGGACCGAACGGACCGGGCACCGGGAATCCGCGGACGCGGCGCCGGGCGCAGCCGCCCCGGTGGACGGAGCGGCCCAGGGCACCCCCGCCCCGGCCCCCGCTGGACCGGGCGCACCCGAGGACTCCGTCGACGGCGCGGCAACGGCCGCCGACGACCGGTCGGCGCAGGACCGGACCCCCGCTGATGCCGCATCCGCGCCCGCCGACCAAGCCGACGCGGCCGCCTCGCCCGCCAGCGCGGCTCCGGTGCCCGCCGAGTCCGCCGCGGACGGCGGCGCCGAAACCGCTCCCGGCGACCACGACGACCAGGATCGCCGCCCGGAGCCGGGCGGCGGCACGGTCGGCGGCGCTGCCCACGAGGCCGCCGCTGCGAACGCCGCGGAGCCCGCGCAGGAGCGAGAGGACGGGCAAGCCGGGCAGCAGTCCGCACCCGAGCGCGAAGACGCGCGCCGCGGCCCGGACGATCGCTTGGCGGTCCTGGACAAGTACCTGAGCCACGCCGACACCCCGCCCCCGCCGCAACCGCGCTTCGCCGAGGCGGGCGGCGAGGCACCGCGCCGCCCGGTGGCCTGGTTCACCGACACTCCCGCTGCTGACGGCTCCGCGGACGCGTCGGGCGGCGACTCCAGGGAACCGCAGCGCTCGGAGGGGGACGAGGACCGCGGCCGCCGCCGGGACGACTCCGACGGCGAGCACGGTGCCGCGGCGGTCTCGTCGCGGGGGCAGCAACCAGCGGAGACGGCTCTCTGGCCGGGGCGGCACGATTCCTTCGCCCCCCAGCCGCCCCGCGACAAGGGCGCCGCCGCTGAGCATGGCGGGAAGCCCCCGGCAGGGGGCGCCGAAAGCGATGCCGTGCCCGGCGGAGACGGCCACACCGCCGCCGCGGAAACCGGGCGGACCGACGGCGCCCGTGCCTCCGACGCTCCACGCGGCCCGGCTGCGCACGTGCGGACCGATGAGTCCGCCACCCCTCGCTCGGAGGGCTCGGACGCCGCCTCTTTCGACGCCGACCGGCCGCCGGAAGCCGAGAGCCCCCGCCGCGGCGCGGCCCCCGCGGAAGAATCGCACGAGCGCGCCGAATCCGATGCGAGCCAGGTGCAGCCCGCTTCCGCAGTTGACGCGGCAGGCACCGGGACGGATGGTCGGCCCGGTCCGGTCGAGGAGGCCCGTGGCGGCGCTGCTGCGCCGTCCGGGGGTGCAGGAGTCCGTGCCGCGGGCGACGCGGCGTCGGCGGCCGAGGTGGGGGCGGATTCCGGTGCCGAGGGCATCGGGGACGGTGCCGCTGCTGGGGTGCCTTCGACGGATGCCGCGGGTGAGCGAGCGGATCAGGGCGCCGCTGTTTTCGCAGTTGACGCGGCAGACACCGGGATGGGCAGTGGGCCCGGTGCGGTCGAGGAGGGCCGCGGTGCCGTAGGAGACCGTGCCGCGGGTGAGGCGGCACCTCCGACCGACGCGGGGGCGGGTTCCGGCGACGACGGCACCCGGGGCGATGCCGCCGCCGCTGTACCGGAGTTCGGGCAGGAGGCGCCAGCCGAGGCGGCGCGGGCCGACCTCGCGCCCTCGCTGGTGGTGCCCGGTAAGCCGCCGCTGGAGTTGGACCACGGCACCGGCGAGCACGAGTCCTTCGGCCACGTCGACGCCCCGGCGCGCCGCACGTCGGCCGCGGATCTGGAGGCGGCCGAGGCGGCCGCCATCCGCGCGCGCCGCAACCGGATATCCGGCGCCGCGGCAGCGGTCGAGACCGACCACGGCGCCGGCCCCGGTAGCGCCCAAGCGGCCGGAGCCGCCGAAGACGAGCCCGCCGACTCCGGCGCCGAGGCGGCGGGTACCGCCGAGGACGCGGACCGCTCGGACGACCACTCGGACCGGCTCTCCCGAACGATCCGCGCCAACCCCGGAGCTCCCCAGGAACCGGCCGTGGCGCCGTGGGCCGAAGGCGGCGCGGACGCGCCCGCGGTGGGAAGTCTCGGCCCAGCGGCCGCCGACCACGCCGAATACCACGCCGACACCCCCGCAGACGAGCGGTCGGCGCCCAGCGCACCGGCGGCGGACATCGACGACGGGGTCTTCGCCCGTGTCGCGCAGAACGCCCGCCGCATCAGCCACCTCTTCGGGCAGACGCCACCGGGCACCCCACCCGAGAACGCCCCGCGCGACGGGGGGACCGAAGAGGGCGACGTACCCGCCGCGCCGCCCGCTCCACAAGCGGGCGGGCATCCCGTCCAACGCCACGAGCCCTCTCCCCACGGCGAGGCCGCGGCCGCAGAACCCGCTGCGGACACCGAGAAACCCGAACTGCAACTCGACCACGGCACCGGTGAGCAGCAGGGCCTCGGCGGCCCCTCCGGCAGCGCGCCCGCCCAGCGTGAAGGCCGCCCCGCGTCCCCCGCCTCCGCGGCGCAAGCCACCGAATCCGGGGGCACCCGCGGTTGGCGGCGCCTCGCCCGCGTGGTCACCGGCGGCTCCCCGGCCGCCGCGAAGACCGACCTCCCCGCCGGCGACATCGAGCGGCTGCGCACCCCGCTGCAGAGCCCGCGCAACGTGGTCGTGCTGGGTTGCACCGGGGGAGCGGGCCAGACCGTCACCACGCTCATGCTCGGACACACCCTCGCCGCACACCGCGACGAGCGCGTCGTCGCGGTCGACGTCAACCCCGGCGGCGGCGGACTGTCCCGGCGCATCCGCACCGAGACCCCGGAGACCCTGACCTCGCTGCTGGCCAACGCCGACGCCGTGCACAGCTACGCCGGCCTGCGCCGCTACACCTCGCGCACCCCCACCGGCCTGGAGGTCGTCGCCACACTCGACGACCCCTACGTGCAGACCCTCGACGACCGCGACTACGCGGGCCTCGCCGGGCTGCTGGAGCGCCACTACGAGGTCACCGTGCTCGACCCGGCCGCCACCGGCGTCGCGCGGGCGCTCCCGGTGGCCGACGGCATGGTCCTGGTCGCGCCCGCCAGCGAGGACGCCGCACGTGCCGTCGCCATGACCTTCGAATGGCTCGACGGCCACGGATACGCGGCGCTGCGCTCCACAGCGGTCGTGGTGATCAACGGGGTCAGCAAGCGCAGCCTGGCCGACGTCGACGCGGCGGAGCAGGTGGCGCGCGGACGGTGCCGGGCGATCGTGCGCGTGCCGTGGGACGACCACCTGGCCGCGGGCAAGTCGGTCGACGTCGCCGCGCTGCGTTCCACCACCCGCCGCGCCCACGCCGCCCTGGGCGGCGTGCTGATGCACGGACTGGACGCCTCCGCCCCGGCGCAGGCGCCCGCGCCCGGCCAAGGGCGGAGCCGGGAGCCGGAGGCCCGCCGATGACGGCCCGCGGCCCGTGGCCGCAGGCGGGCGGCGGCCGAGACGAGACGACGACGCACACCAAAGGGGAGGCCCCTCGATGAACGGCAGCAGGAGCGCCAGCCGCCTCTCGGTCCGCTACTTCGACGACCGCATCCTGCTCAGCGACGCCGACGCCTGGGCCTACTTCCGGCTTCCCACGGTCTCTTACGAGTTCGCCACGCCCGACGAGCGCGAAGCCCTCGCCACCAACATCACCATCGCGCTCGCGGCGATCCGGATGCACGACGCCGAAGTGCACCTGCGCGTCGCCCACCGCACCTACCCCGCCGCCGACTGGGCCACCCGGCTCGACGCGACCTCCGACTCCGGCCCCGGCTGGTTCGACTACCTCGACGAGATGTACCGCCACGTGTGGGCTAAGGACTTCTGGACCAAGGAGATCTACCTCGGCGTCCGGCTAGGCCAGCGCGGCGGCGTGAAAGGCCAGTTTTCCCAGGGCATGTTCGGCCAGTTGGTGAACGCCTACCAGCGCACCGAGCAGGTGCTCGGCATGGAGGACGACGCCACCGACGACAAGGAGATCGCCCGCTGGAGCGAGCAGGCCGAGCGCCTCGGGCGTGCGCTGTCCGCCAGCTCGCTGCACGCCCGCCACGCCACCTCCGACGAGATCGCCTGGCTCGTCCGGCACGCGGTCACCGGCACCATCGAGGAGTCGCGCCGATCGGCCGCGGGCCGCCGGTCGTGGGGGAAAGGGGAGATCGAGCAGCTGGTGGAGGGCGTGATCCACAACGGGCGCTCCATGCTGCGGCTGGACCAGCCCACCGGCTCCACCTACGTCGCCTACCTCTCGTTCTCCCGGTTTCCCGACCTGATGCCCTTCCCCGACGGGGAGCCGTGGCTGCACTATGCCGACGGGCTGCCGTTCCCGGTGGAGATCTCGCTGCGCATGAAGCTGATCCCGCCCGCGAAGGCGAGCAAGGACGTCGGCCGCAAACTCGCCCATGCCCGCGACATGGACGCCCACATCCGCGAGGCCGGGGTGCCCGCGCCGATCGCACTGGCCGAGCAGATCGACGCGGCGCGCATGCTGGAGCACGGCATCACCAAGGAGCGGCTGCCGTTCGTCTACGGCTGGCACCGGCTCATGGTCTCGGCGCCCGCGGAGGACCTGCTCGTGCAGCGGGTGGAGGCGGTCGTCGAGCACTACCGCGACATCGGCATCGACGTCGTCAACTCCACCGGCGACCAGTTCTCGCTGTTCTCCGAGTCGCTGCCGGGCGATCGGATCCGGCTGAACGCCTACCCCCAGCGCCAGCCGCTGCGCACGATCGCCGGCGGGATGCCCACGGCCACCATCGACCTGGGAGACCGCCGCGACTCCTCCGGCGCGGGGTGGACCGGGCCCTACATCGGCGAGACCATCGGGCGGGCGCGCTCCGTCGTGCACTTCGACCCGATGGTGGCGGCGGCGCGCAACCGGCCGACGGCGATCGCGATCACCGGCGAACCCGGCGGCGGCAAGACCACGCTCGCGCTCCTGCTGATTCACCAACTCGCGCTGCGCGGTGTCACCGTGGCGGCCATCGACCCCAAGGGCGACGCGGAGTCGCTGGTGCAGCTGCTGCAGCGGCGGGGGCGCAAGGCGCGGATCATGTCGATGGCCTCGGCCGAGCCCGGCCTGCTGGACCCGTTCTCCTTCGGCGACGACCTCTCCGCGCAGAAGACCATGGCCACCGAGACGCTGCGGCTGCTGCTGCCCAGAATGAGCGAGGAGCGGGAGTCGGCGATGATCCAGGCCGTCGCTGCCGTCGCGAACCAACCGCGGCCCAGCCTGGCCAAGGTCGTCGTCCACCTGGAGGAATCCGAGGACCCCGCGTCGCGGAACCTGGGCGCGGTGCTGCGCTCGATGTCGGAGATGCGGCTGGCGGGCCTGTGCTTCGACCCCCAGGGCGATACCCAGATCGACACCGAGGGCTGGACCACGGTGTTCACCCTCGGCGGCCTCACGCTGCCCGACTCGGCGATTCAGCGCGACGACTACTCCTACGAGCAGCGGCTGAGCGTCGCCCTGCTCTACCTGGTCAGCCAATTCGCGCGGCGGTTGATGAACGGCATCGACCGCCACCTGCCCAAAGCCATCTTCCTGGACGAGGCGTGGGCGGTGACCTCCACACCGGAGGGCGCCAAGCTCGTGCCCGAGGTGTCGCGGATGGGACGCTCCCGCAACACCGCACTCATCCTTGTCAGCCAGAACGCCGGCGACCTCCTCAACGAGCAAGTCACCAACTGTCTGTCCAGCGTATTCGCCTTCCGTTCGAGCGAACGGCACGAGGTGGAGAGCGTCATGTCGCTGCTGGGTGTGGACTCCTCGGAGGACCACCAGGCGATGCTCCGCAACCTCGGGAACGGTGAGTGCATCTTCCGCGACCTCGACGGCCGCGCTGGACGGGTCGCCGTGGACCTGGTGTCCGAGGAGCTACTGGAGTGGCTGGACACCAACCCCACACGGCAACGGCCGGACACTGACGCCGACGCTGACACTGACACTGACACCGCCGAAGGCGTCGACGGCGCAGGCACCGGTGCCCTGGTTGGAACGGGCGGCACCGGCGGTACCAGGAGGATGGGGCAGGATCAGTGACCAACACCGCGACGCAGACCGCCGCGCTCGGCCACGAGGACGACTCGAAGGGCTCGGGGGGCTCAGAGGGCTCCGAGGCTGAGGCTTCGGAGAACACGAAACCCTCACCGAGTTCGAGGTGGCTGCAGAGCCGAACGGCTCGCCGACGCCACCGCGGGCGCTTCAAGCGCAACCTGGTGATGGCCGTGCTGATGCTGGCCTTCTTGATGACGCCGCTCGGCGGCGCACAGGCGGCCCCGGTCTGCGAGGGAGAGCCCGCTCCGCAGCCGGAGGCCGCGGGCAGCGGGGCGGACGGGTTGTTGGTGCCGCCGCAGGCCGCCGAGACCGCTGCGCAATCCCCGGACGGTCTACCGCCGGATTCCAGTCTCTACGGGCAGTATGGAACGGCCGGGCAGCAGTGGCATGTGATCCGTGAGTCCTGCGTCGACAAGATGGGGTCGGCGGCTATAGCGACATTGAGCAATACCGCTTGGAACCTGTCGAAAACTATTAATCAGTCGACGATCACGGTTTATCAGGCTGCGACCGCTGACGGTCTTCTCGCTAGTTTCAATACGCTGGTGGAAGACGTCATCATGCAGCTTCGAGAAGGAATCTGGCGTCCACTGCTACCGACGGTTATCATACTCGGCGCAGTCTGGCTGGGATGGTACGGTCTCATTCGAAAGCGCGTGACACTGACCATCGAGAGCGCAATCTGGATGGTTTTGGCGACAGCCTTGGGGATCTGGATTCTCGTTAACCCGGGGCAGATCCTCGGGTATGCGGGGACGATCGTCAATTCCGGTGGCCAGTTGGTGAATTCGGCAGTATCGAGAGTTGCTGTTCCGAGTGGCGGAACCGTATGCCCTGCAACCGCTCCAGAGATGCAGAAGGCGGAATGGGAAAGTCAGAGTGACTTCGCGGTCCGAAAGAATGCCCAGATGCTTTGGTCGGGCTTGGTTTGCCGCCCTTGGATCGCGGGCGAATTCGGGAGCGGACTCGCTGCTGACACGGCTGCTGAGCAGTACGCCATGCCTCTTCTTCAAGCTCAAGCAATTAGCCGCGCAGAGCAGCAGGCTATCGAGAACGGTGAAGTGGAGGCGACGGAACTCGTCTCGGAGAAGCAGGAGTCTTACGAGGAGATCGCGAATTCTATCGAAAGCACTTACCCTGAAGTCTATCCCCTTTTCGAAGGTGAGTTGCAGGGGAATCGGCTTGGCGTAGCGACGCTTGCATTGTTCGCTTCCCTGTTTGCAGGTGGTTTGATTCTCGCGGCTTCAGTGGCGCTTATCGTGCTAAAGATCGGATTTCTCCTTCTGTTGTTGCTGTCTCCCATATTTCTCCTGATTGGTGTTCATCCGGGGTATGGGAGAACAGTCCTGCTTCGCTGGTTCGAAATGCTTCTTGGTCTGCTTCTCAAGCAGATTTTCGTAATGCTTCTTGTGTCCCTGCTGGTCATTTGTTACGGCCTGGTCATGATGACTGATCTCGGGTGGGGCCTGCAAATGATTCTGCTCGCCCTGTTCACCGTTGCCCTGTTCATCTATCGCAAGCCCTTCGCTCATCTTTTCCAGTCGGTCAATGCGAATACATTCACCTCCCGCATGGTCGGCGACGCTGTATCGAGCAGTGCCCTTAGCCGAAGCGCGAATGTGCTCCCCCCAGTCGCCTACATGCGGGCCCAGAAGTGGGGACTCAAGCGCAGTCCGCAGCTCGCTGCGGCGGCAGGTGCCGTGCCCGGGACGGGCGGGGCTGCCGGCGCTGCCGCCGACGCAGCCGAAAGTCAGCGAGGAGTGTCTCCTGGTGAAGGCGCCGGCAGCGACGGGGCACGGGCCCACGGCGCTGCCGACCGTGCCAGGGCAAGCGCAGGTTACGGTCGTGTTCGTGGCAACTCGGGGCCTCCGCCCCTCCGGCTCGGTGATGATGATCAGCAGAATGGCCGAGATCGTGCCGCCCAACGCGGCTCCACTGCGCGGAGCCGTCCGTCTTCACAGGCCCCGCGGCTCAGCGAGGCCGCTTCCGCGGGCCTGGGAGGAGGGGGCGCCCGTTCTGCAACCGACTCATCGGGCGGTCCTGGCAGCATTCCGCCCCGACCCTCGGGCGGTTACACCGGCACTGGCGACACCGGCTGGGCATCGGTGTTCGGCCCCGGGGGCGGCGGCGAGCGGAGCCAGGCGCCGCAGCGTGGTCCCGCCGACCAGGCGCCGGCCGCCGAAAGCTCCGGCCGGGCGGATCCGAACACCGGAACCGGGATCTTCCGCGGACGGTCGGCGACTCCGCCGCAGGGAAACGTCAACCGGAACTCCCGCTGGGGCGGTCCGCGCGCCAAGCGGGAACGCAACGCACCGCCGCCGCGGCAGCAGCCGCGACCGGCGCCGTCGAGCGAGTCCCGAGAAGGAGGCAGTTGGGTTTCGGGTTCTCGCGACAACAAGAACGATGCCCCGATCAGCCCGTTCTGGACCGGAGCCGAGGCGCAGCGGCGCCGCGACACGGGGCGCGACGTCCCCTTCTGGCTGCGGGACGAGGACTGAATGAACCGCGACAACCCCTTTACTAGGAACCCCCGCCATGCCCAAATCGCTCAGTGAAGGACAGCAGCGCCTGGTTTTCGGCGGTCTGGTCGTCGTCCTCGTGGCCTTCGGGATCTACCTGAGCCTGGGCGGTTGGGGCGGCGGGAGTGACACCGAGGACGGCGCTGCCGAAGGCTCCGCCACCTCCGGCAGCGGACAGAGGGCCACCGCCCAGAGTGAGGCCGCTCCGCCGAGTCCGATCCCCACGACCGCCACTCAGAACATGCAGGTTCTGGACTGGTTTCCCTTCAGCGAGCAGGAGTTCAAGGCCGCGGCGGCGACTGCGCAGGAGTTCGCGCGGGCCTACGGAACGATCGACTACTCGCAGTCGCCCGAGGAGTATTACGCGAGCATGAAGAATCTCGCGACCGAGGAATACGCCGAGACTCTGTCGCAGAGTTCCGGCGCCGGGGCCCTGTGGCAGGAGATGGCGCAACAGGAGGCCGTCGCCGAAGGACGGGCGAACGTCGAGTCGGTACGCGGGTTCGACGACCAGTCCGTCACCTTCGTCGTGAAGGCGCAGTCCATCACCGAAGGCAGTGAAGGAGCCACCGAGGAGCTTGGCGAGTTCGCCGTCACAGTGGTGAACGAGAGCGGGCGATGGCTCGTCTACGACTTCCAGCCCGCCGACGCCGGGAACTTCGGGGACACCCGAGGAGGCGGGGAGTGAGCCGGCGAGGGGGGCAGGTGGCGGCATGATTTCACTGTTCGCCAAACCGGCCGCCCGCAACACTGATGCGGGTTCGTGCGCCACGCGATTGGCGATCGGCGTCGGCGTGCTGATGCTCGGCGCCATCGCCGTCGGTGTGGTCATCGTTCCCATGACGGCGATGAACCCTGGGATCATCAACGCCGTCGGCGGTCTGCAATGCACCTCTGACGACTCCGCACAGCAGGCCGAGAGCAGCGGCTACGCCGAAGACTCCATCCCGGAGAACTACCTAGAGCTCTACCGCTCCGTGGGCGAGGAGAAGGGCCTTCCGTGGAACGTTCTCGCGGGGGTCGGTCAGGTGGAGAGCAAGCACGGCCGCTGGGACGGCCCGGGCATCACCGAAGGGCACAACGACTGGGGCGCCGCCGGTCCGATGCAGTTCGGTGCCCTCGACGGCTCCGCCGCGGGCAACAGCTGGGGCGGCGAGCCGATCATGGACGCCGGGGACCGGCCCGAAGCGGGGTACGGCCAGGATGGGAACGACGACGGCGTGGTCAACGTCTACGATCCGGCCGACGCGATCCCCGCTGCGGCCGACTACCTCATCGCGCACGGGGCCCGTGAGAACATGCGGGAAGCCCTTTACGGCTACAACCACGCGTGGTGGTACGTCGAAGACGTGATGGGCTGGGCGGAGCAGTACGCGGAAGGCGACTTCGAAACCAGCGGATCCATCCAGCAGGCGGTCAACTGCGAACTCACCGACGAAGGCGAGCCGATCGCGCAGGCGCCGGACGAGCTGTCCCAGGCGGTCGTGGACTGGGCAATGGACCAGCGCGGCAAGCCCTACGAGTGGGGCGGTACCGGGCCCTACGCCTACGACTGCTCGGGATTGGTGCAAGGGGCGTACAAGAGCATCGGCGCGGCGATCCCCCGGGTGTCGCAGGACCAGTGGGCCTTCGGGCCGAAGATCCCGGAGGGCCAGGAGCAGCCGGGCGACCTGGTGTTCTTCAACGTGGAGGGGCCGGCCGGAACCCCCGGGCACGTGGGCATGGTCATCGGCGACGGCCTCATGGTCGAGGCATGGTGCACGGACTGCGGGCCGATCGCGGTGCGCGAGTATCATGCTCCCGGTCGTTCAGATGTTCTCGGATTCACCCGCCCCTTGGAACACCCGGATGTGAAGGCGCAACTGGAGAGCCGAGAGCAATAGTCGCCATCCCCCGCGCCTAGAGGATCCAGCATGCCGGAGAGAGAGAATCAGCCGCGTCAGAAGGCGGGTGTCCACGGATGGCGTGCCTTCTTACTGATGTTCGGATGCGGTACGACGGCCGCCCTGCTGGTGGTCGGATTATTCTTCGGAGCTGTCCGGATGCTCGGCGCGGCGGTCCTACCAGGCGGCGATGAGCCTCCTGCGGCAGCAGTCCCCGAAGGCAGTTGGGAACCTGCGCCCTCCATGACGCCGGGTGCGCTCGATCTATGTTCGACTCTAGAGACTTCTGCTCAGACTGGAGCGTTCAAGACGATGTTCCCGAAGCGTCTGGACGACGATGGTGACTACACAGACCCGGGGCCGAGCGCCAGCGACCGTACGATTTCCGACGACTGTAAATGGGCGCTAAGATCGCCGGAGCAAGGCGAGTGGAGGTTTCGTTTGACCTACGAAGCTTCAGCTGCCGACGTGTCCGAATCGGTTCGGGTATCCGAGGCTGAAGCCGCATTCGCCAAGGCACGTGGGGAGATCGACTCGAAGTTTTCTACTGTGACCGAGACCGAAAAGATGGGCCGAGTTGCTGAGCAGGCATACGCCCAGTACGGGGCATCGAGCAGCGGTGATACCGAGTCGCTGTACATCTTCCTTGGGCGAAGCCGCAGCGGCGTGTTCCGCATGGACATATCAAGTCTGTCGCAAGAGGTTTCGGAGGCCGAATTTCGCGAGCTGGCCCGATCGCTCGCCCCCGTACTCTCCACGCGCTTGGAGCGCATCCTTCCTGCCTGATGGGTAGCGTCTTGTTTCCAGCGCTCTCTACGGAGACACATGTTCCGGGCGTGCCTGCGAGTTATCCACAACCTGTGCATCCCCCTGGCGCCCCCACGCACTCCCGGCGAACCTTGAAGCATGATCTTCGGAAAGTCACTGCCCTGTCAGGGAGACGACGCCGTCGCGTTGTTCGCCGCCGCCCAGTTCGGATTGATCAGCCGAGCCCAGGCCCGCCGCGCCGGGCTATCTCCTGAGGACGTCGCCGTGCGCCTGCGTCGCGGGGTGTGGACCCGGACGCGGCACTGGGGCGTGTTCCGCGTACTCGGGTACGGCACGTTGGCCTCGCCGCTGAAACGGGCGGTGGTCGCCGCGCAGTTGGCGCTTGCTCCGGGCGCGTTCGCCTGCCGCGACACCGCCGCGCGGCTGTGGCAGCTGGAGGGGTTGCCGGAGTGGGACGGGCACACCGTCGACATGGGACTGCGGTGGCGGCCGGGACCGACGGGTTTCCGGTCGGTGGCTCCGACCGTCCGCGTGCATTCGCTGCGTATCGCCGAGGACGACGTGGTCCGCCGGGCGCCCATCCGGATGACCGGGCTCAGCCGGACGCTGCGCGACATGTCGACGTGCAGCGGGCCAAGCACGAGTATGCGCCTGTGCGGCTCGGCGGTCGGACGCGGGCTGCTCGTCTCCGGCGCCACCAAAGCGCTGCCCCGCCGCAAACGCGCTGTCTGCCGCAAGACTCGGCTCCCGTCAGTTGGCGACAACCACGCCCCTCCCGACCGTCCTGACCGCTCCACGGGTCCCGGAGGTCCCACCGGCCCCACCGGTCCAGATCGACGCACCGGCGCGGACCGCCCCGGACGAGGTGAGGCCGCGGACTCGTGACCCGGGATTCCGTTCGCCCGGCGTACCGTCCCCCGACAGGTGTCCCCGATCGGGCGACCCTCCCGGCCTGTCGTTCTCGGCCCTCAGCCCAGCGGCCACAGGCGCGGTCCCTCGCGGGGCGGCCGCGGCGGCTGGACGGCGACCTCCGTCCACCGGGCGCCCAGCAGCTCCCGCAGCGCGACGGCGGTGGGCGCGGCGGTCGTCTCGCCCGCCGCCGCCAGCACGGCGCCGAGCAGCGCGGTCGAGTCGGGTCGCTCGGCCGGGTCCTTGGCCAGCGCGGCCAGCACGAGCCCCTCCAGCTCGCCCGGCAGGCGGTCGAGGTCCGGTTCCTCGCGGAGCACCCGGCGGGCCAGCTCCTTGGGGTGGCCGTGGCCGAACGGGTTGCGGGCGGCAGCGGCGAACGCGACGAGGCAGCCCCACAGAAACACGTCAGACCGGTCGGTCGCCGCTCCGCCGCGGTACTGCTCGGGGCTGATCCAGCCGGGTGTGCCCACCCGGTCGCGCGGTGCCGCGCCGCTGTCGTCGGCGCCGGGAAGGCCGCCCGGCGCCGGGAGCCGGAGTCGGCGCAGTCCTTCGCGGAACCGCCGCACCCGGATCCAGCGGGTCGCGTCCTCGGGCGCGGTGGGGCGGGCGATTCCGAAGTCGAGGATCTTCGGCCCCTGCGGCGCGACGACCACGTTGCTCGGCTTGAGGTCCCGGTGCACGATTCCCACCGTGTGCACCGCCCGCAGCGCCTCGGCGGCGCCGGCCGCCAGCCCGACGAGCATGCCGCCCCGCAACGGGCCGTGCCGTTCGACGTGGTGGCGCACGGTCGGACCCGGCACGTACTCGGTCGCCATCCACGGCGGGTCGGCCTCGACATCGGCCTGCACGAAACGCGCCACGCACGGGCTGTTCACCCGCGCCAGCAGTCGGGCCTCGTAGGCGAACTGCCTGCGGAACTCCGGTGCGGCCGCGTGCTCGCCGTTGATCACCTTGATCGCGAGGTACCCGCGGATCCCCGGCGCCTTCCCGGCATAGACGGTTCCCATACCGCCGGAACCGACGCGCCCCACCAGCTCGTAGCCGCCGATCTCCGCCGGATCGCCGGGAAGCAACCGACCCAGGCGTCGGATTCCCCGGGCCTTCATGGCGCCTCCAGAACAATCGCACCGGGCACCGTCCCCGGCCCGGCCATCCCGCGCATGCGCAACGGGGCCGGGCCGAGAGGCCCAAGGGACAGGAGAACCCGACTCAGTGCACCGGAGTCTAGCCCTCGCACCCATCTGCCGCGGCGCCCGCGAAGGAGCTGTCTGCGACAGGGGCCGGGAGCTGTCGACCTCGGGCCGTCACCGGCTCTCGCGCAGCTCGGCCGCCGTACTCAGCCGGTTCAGAATCTCTCCACTCAAGCCCTTGAAGTCCGAACGGCAGGTAGCCACGTACTGCTGGGTGCTCCCGATAGCCCCGTCAGCGGGTTTGAGGTCGAACATCGGCTTGTGGGCGTCATGGGCCAGAGGCATGAGGCTTCGATAGTTGCGGATCGTGGCGATCTCGTGCGGGGTGAGCACGTTTTCGCTCGCCATGCCCTGCACCACGTGCTGCTGGAATTCCTCGGGAATCCGCTCCAACCAGCGTTGGTACGCCTTGACCGGCCGGTCGAGGCGCACACTGGGCTGCATGATCACGTAACCGAGCGGGATCATCTCCCCATTGGGGTGCCCGATGTTCGACGGCATGTTGCCCAGCGCCTGATTCCGCCACGTAGTCCGCCACTCCCGGAAAGTCGGCCCGAGGTTGCGCAGACCTTGGAGCGAGAACAGGTCCGCGGCCAGCGGAATCAGCAGCGTCTCGGCTGCCAGCAGCGCCGCCCGGTTGATCGCGCCCAGGTTCGGTCCGACGTCGATGATCGCGATGTCGGCCTCGACCGCGTGGCCGGCTTCCTGCATGAGCCGATGGAAAGCCGTCGTGGTGCGCACGGGACCGGGCTTGCCGAGGGTGGTTTCGGGCCACGCTTTGGACAGGTTGTCCTCGAACCCACTGAGCATCAGATCCCCGGGCACCAGCCAGAGATCATCTGCCATTTCCAGGGGCTGCACCGGTTTGACGTCGCCCAGTCCCTCGATGATCGGCTGCACGGCCTGCGCAACCGTCGCTGCCGTCGATTGCTCGAGCGCCATGACGGGGTCTGTCGCCCAGACCTTCTCCAGTTCTTCCTCCGGGAGGAAGTAGGACGTAAGGTTCGCCTGCGGATCGAGGTCGACCGTCAGTACCCGCTTTCCCAGACGCGCCAGCATGTGCGCCAGGTGGTAGGACAACATCGTCTTTCCGACGCCGCCCTTGTTGTTGAACAAGGCCATGGAGATCAACGGCGGTCCTCCCAACACGATCACCTAGGACGGTTCGGTTATATCGAGTCCGTGCACCGCGTTCCCGTCTCCTGCACCTGCGACTGCTGCGGTGGCTACTTGCAAATGCATAGTGACGATGTCGACTACGAATCGCCCCTACCGCCGTACCGGCAGATTGCGGACGTCATCATCGGTGAGATCGAACGCGGAGAGCTGAGCCCGAACCGGCCGATCCCCTCGGAGGCCACGATGATCCAACGCTGGGGCGGCGCGCGCACCGCGCGGCGTGCTGTGCGCTATCTCCGCGACCACGGCTACGTCTACACGATTCCCCAACGGGGTACCTATGTGGCCGACTGTTCTGAGGCTGACGAGGACTGATTGGCACAGTGCTGGTGCACGCTGGTCGCATGGATTTGCCGATCGGGTACGGGCCCGACACTGAGATCGACCACGAGGGCATGAATCCCGTATGGCTGCAACTCGCGGCGATTCTTGCGGCGCGCATCGAGGCCGGCAGGTACGTGCCCGGGCGTCCTGTCCCGTCGTTGAACCGGCTCCGGCAAGAGCTCGGTGTCGCTCGGGGCACCGCGGTCAAGGCCACGGATTACCTCGTCAAGGGTGGGCTTCTCCGAGCCGTCCATGGGCGGGGCGTTTACGTATTGCCGAGGTGACTGCGCGGCCGGTCGCCGGTTTGCGCTCCGGCGGCCGGCCGCTGGGCGCGCGAGTGCGTCCGCTGGTTGTTTACTCCTCTTCGGTGTCGAGGAGGGCGCCGAGGCGGCGCTGCATCTCCAAAGCCGTTTCGCGGACGGGGCCGAGCCAGAAGACGCGGTCTTCGGTCGCCTCGATCAGTTCATCCACGAGGTCGCGCAGTGCGCGCCGCTCGGCCTCGGTCAGCACGCAGTGGGCAGCGGGCGGTTGGGTTTCCGGAGGCTTGGCGGCGCTCATCGGCCCACCCCCGCGAGCAGGGCGGGGGAGGCGGGCTTACGCGCGCCGAGTTGCAGTGATCCGGCGAACGCCCGGGGGCCCGAGAGGCCGCGCTGGCGCTCCAGCGCGGCGAGGGCGTAGGGACGTACTCGGGCAGTCCTGCGGACGGGCGCCGGAGATGACGGCGTGGGCACACTGATAGGCGTGCACACACCTGTGCGTCGACCGACTACGCAACGGAACGCGCGGACGATAAAGTCCGTCATGTCATCAGCTCCTTGGTAACTGGTGGCCATGCCCCCGGGCCGGTGTCAGCGGTCGCGGGGGTCTTCGTGTAAACGAATGCTAATGGAACTCCTATACCCTCGTCTACCTACGTAGGTCGACGCAGGCAGACGGAGGCGCTCTTCTACCTTCGTCGCATGTCCGATGAAGAGATCGACTACGAGTCGCCCCTACCGCCGTACCGGCAGATTGCGGACGTCATCATCGGTGAGATCGAACGCGGAGAGCTGAGCCCGAACCGGCCGATCCCCTCCGAGGCCACGATGATCCAACGCTGGGGGGTCGCACGTGACACCGCGCGGCGTGCTGTGCGCTATCTCCGAGAGCAGGGATACGCCTACACGGTTCCTCAACGCGGTACCTATGTGGCCGACCGCTCCTAGGTTGACGACCACTAATTGACATCAAGCGGCCCGATGGCCGCCGAGCCTGTCCCTGCAGTCATTCTCGGCGCCGAAACCGACTCCAGGGACAGACTCGCCGATCGCCGGGAGCCGGACCGCTCGCCAACAGGCCCGGTGGCCGCCAGCCCGGCCCCACCTCCAGCCTCGGTGTCCCCAGTGGGCGGCATCATGGAGGCAACCGAGGTCGCGGAAAGGGAGTCCTGATGGGTGCACGGTCGGATCGGGGCGGATCCCGTGGCTCCGGCGGCTCCGGTGAGCGTCCCTTCCGCCCCGCCGTGCTCGAAGGGGTGCTGGAGCGCATCACCTACGCCAACGAGGAGACCGGCTACACCGTCGCCAAGATCGACAACGGGCGCGGCGGTGGCGGCGGGGCCGACCTCACCACCGTGGTCGGTGCGCTGCTGGGTGCCCAGCCCGGGGAGTCGCTGCGGATGGAGGGGCGCTGGGGTTCGCACCCGCAGTACGGGCGGCAGTTCATGGTCGAAAACTACACCACCGTGCTTCCCGCCACCGTCCAGGGCGTGCGCCGCTACCTGGGATCCGGCCTGGTCAAGGGCATCGGCCCGCGGCTGGCGGAGCGGATCGTCGACTTCTTCGGGGTCGAGGCCCTCGACGTCATCGAGCAGACCCCCGAGCGGCTCATCGAGGTGCCCAAGCTCGGCCCCAAGCGCACCCGCCTGATCGCCGACGCCTGGGAGGAGCAGAAGGCCATCAAAGAAGTCATGGTCTTCTTGCAGGGCATCGAGGTCTCCACGTCGCTTGCGGTGCGGATCTACAAGAAGTACGGCGACTCCTCGATCTCCGTCGTGCGCAACGAGCCCTACCGGCTGGCCACCGACGTGTGGGGGATCGGGTTCAAGACCGCCGACACCATCGCCCAGGCCGTCGGCATTCCGCACGACAGTCCCGAGCGGGTGATGGCCGGGATCCAGTTCACCCTCTCGGAGTCCACCTCCGACGGTCACTGCTACCTGCCCGAGGAGCGGCTCATCGCCGCCGCGGTGAAAATCCTGCAGGTCGACTCCGGCCTGGTCATCGAGTGCCTGGCCCGGCTGGTCGACGAGGAGGGGGTGGCCACCGAGAAGGTGCCCGGCCCCGACGGCGACGAGGTCACCGCCGTCTACCTGGTCCCCTTCCAGCGGGCCGAGGCGGCGCTCGCCGCGCAGCTGCGCGGGCTGCTGAACGCCGGCTCCGCCGATCGCCTGTCGGCGTTCTCCGACGTCGACTGGGGCGTCGCGCTGGAGTGGCTGGCTTCACGGACCGGCACCGAGTTGGCGGCCGAACAGGAGGAGGCGGTCAAGCTGGCGCTGAGCCGCAAGGTCGCCGTCCTCACCGGCGGGCCCGGCTGCGGCAAGTCCTTCACCGTGTCCTCGATCATCACTCTCGCCGCCGCGAAGAAGGCCAGGATCATCCTGGCGGCGCCCACCGGCCGCGCGGCCAAGCGGCTGACCGAGCTCACCGGGCACGAGGCCTCGACGGTGCACCGCCTGTTGGAGCTGAAGCCGGGCGGCGACGCCTCCTACGACCGCGACAATCCGTTGGACTGCGATCTCCTCGTGGTGGACGAGGCCTCCATGCTCGACCTGCTGCTGGCCAACAAGCTGGCCAAAGCCGTGCCGCCGGGCGCGCACCTGCTGCTGGTCGGCGACGTGGACCAGCTGCCGTCCGTCGGCGCCGGCCAGGTGCTGCGCGACCTGCTGGACGAGCGCTCGCCGCTGCCGCAGGTGCGGCTGACCCATGTCTTCCGGCAGGCCCAGGAGTCGGGTGTGGTCACCAACGCGCACCGGGTCAACAGCGGAACCCCGCCGGAGTTCGCCGGTATGTCGGACTTCTTCCTGTTTCCCAGCGAGGAGACGGAGACGACGGCCGAGCTCACCGTGGACGTGGTCGCCAACCGGATCCCGCGCAAGTTCGGCCTCGACCCGCGGCGCGACGTCCAGGTGCTGGCTCCCATGCACCGCGGTCCCGCCGGTGCCGGCAACCTCAACACGCTGCTGCAGGAGGCGCTGACACCCCCGCGCGAGGGCGTGGCCGAGCGCCGCTTCGGCGGGCGCATCTTCCGCGTCGGCGACAAGGTCACCCAGATCCGCAACAACTACGAGAAGGGCGAGAACGGCGTCTTCAACGGCACTCTGGGCGTCATCACCGGCATCGACACGATCGAGCAGGCCGTCGCGGTGCGCACCGACGAGGACGAGGAGATCGGTTACGACTTCGCCGAGCTCGACGAGCTCGTGCACGCCTATGCCGTCACCGTGCACCGCTCACAGGGCAGCGAGTACCCGGCGGTTGTGATTCCCGTCACAACGAGTGCGTGGATGATGCTCCAGCGCAACCTGCTCTACACCGCGATCACCCGCGCCAAGCGGCTCGTCGTGCTGGTGGGTTCGCGCCGCGCTCTGGCTCAGGCCGTCCGCAACGCCTCCGCTGGACGGAGATATACAGCTCTCGCGCAGCGTCTGGCTGATTTCTGACTACGGTCCCGAATTGCCTATTCGGCCTTCAGTGCGCGAGAGGGGCAGAATTGGTGGGTAACCATGCCGGTAAGGCAGGGCCTTCTTCTCTTATGTAGCATAACCGGCGATTCGGACTACCTGTGCCGGTGGCTGCCGCAGAAGTCCGGCTCCGGATTCGTATAAGCGGACAAATGAAATATCGGCGCGCGTGCAGTAGCGTGTCCGGAGTCGGGCGCGGCACCGCTCCCTCTCCCCGTGCCGCCGCCCGAAGGTCGCGGTCGCGCCCGATCCCTCCCGGGCGCCGGCTCGGCCCGGCCGGGGGCGACGCCTTCTCCTAGGCGGGTGCGCATGCACACCGCCCGGGTGTCGCAATTAGGAGAACAGCGGTCGTCCCCGGCCGTTCCCATATGGTCATCCCGAGTTTTTCGAGTTTCCGCCCCGAGCGCACCCCCGGTTGAATAGGCTCACCGTATGAAGCGGAAACCGGAAGGGAATCCGCGCTTCGGTGGATCGGGTCGTCCCCGTATCGGGAACCGGTGTCGGCGCAGGACGCCGGCCTGTTCTCGGGGCGGTCGCCTCGTTCCGCCGCCGCGCTCCAGCGGGCAGGCCGCCACCGCCGCCGGCGGGCACGGCCGTCCCGCGGTTCTCCCCGCGCCCACCGTGCTCCGCTTTTGCCGCACCGCCGAACTCTCACCGCGCAGGCCCTGCGCGTCCCCTCCGCGGCCGGTGCTCCGCACACGCAGCCTCCCAGGACGCTGACGCTCTTTCCACTCCCCCCGGAGAGCGTTGGCAACTCGGGCGCCGGCCGCCGGTCGGCGCCCGAGGGCTGCGCGGTCCCTCCTTCAGGCGCACCGGCGTGGCCGACTCACCCAGGTGCCCTTCCGGCCCGGCGCAGCACGGCCTTGCCGCAGGTGACCGCCATGCCCGCGCCCGCACGCGCGAAGGCGAAATCCAGGTGCATGGATTCCGGGTCGTGGCGGGCCGAAACCGAGCCGATGCGCTGGTCGGGCCAGGCGGAGGCCGATTCGTCGAAGCAGCTGAAGTCGGTGACGCCCTCCAGCACCAGCGTGTAGTCGGCGGGCCCGTCCGGCCGGTCCAGCCGCAGTCCCAGAGCCACCCGGTGGCCGGGTGCGTCGACCCTGATACCCGTCAGCGTGGCCCCGCGCAGGTTGTCCAGCGTCGCCATGCGTGCGCACCTCCCGGCCGACCGCCGCGCGCCGCCGTCGGCGCCGGGCCACGCCGGACCCTGCCCGTTCGTCCCGCGGCCACACGGTTTCGGCCGGTTCCGGGCGGAGCGACCCGCGAGCCTCTCGGCCGAAGCGGCGCGCCGTCCGCGAAGAGTTCGGCGCGGAGCTTGTGCGCTGCGCAAGCGCGCAGGGTAGTCTCCGGAACACGCTGAGACGAATTCGTGATCTAATCGACGAGAACCGTTTGCGGTCACCCGGATAAGGGGATTAGCGACGGCGACGACAGACGCCTCCCGAGCCGCCGTCGTATACGTGCCGCACTGCCGCCGCGTCGGGCGAAACGCCCGCCGGTGCCGACTGGAAAGGCCCTGCACGTGGGAACCCTCTCGACGCTTTCCGCCGCAGCTCCCGCGACCCCCGCCCAGGCCGTCACCGAGCTGCACGCCCGGCTGGCCGACGTGGGCGCACACCGCCTCTACGCGGGTGCCCTGGACCGCGTCGCCGTCCTCTCCGTCCGCCGCGGCCTGACCGTGTGGTGCTGGGGCGGGCTGTTCCGCTGGCGCGACGACGGCGGCGCCCAGGCGACCCACCCCGTCACCGATCCCGACGGCGCCGCCCGGCGGCTCTCCGCGGACCAGCGCACCGCGGGCATACAACCCCACACGGCGCCCGCAGCGCCTCCGCCCGCGCCCACCCCGGTCGCCGCGGCGGCACCCACCGCGGCCTGAGGCACCCGGCACCGGCGTCCGCCGCCTCCGCCATGACGAGGCGGCGGACGAATCCCCGATACGCGTGCGTCGCGTACCGGCCGCCGCCCCCGCGCCGGAGCACCTGCCGCTACCGTTGCTCCGTGACACAGACGCAGATCGTCGTCGGCGCCGCGATCATCCGAAGCGGCGCCCTGCTCGCGGCCCAGCGATCCCACCCCCCGCCCATGCGCGGGCGCTGGGAGCTGCCCGGCGGCAAGGTCGACCCCGGCGAATCCGACACCGACGCCCTCGTGCGCGAGTGCGAGGAGGAACTGGGCGTGCGCATCGCTCCCATCCGCCGCATCGGCGGCGACGTCTTCTTCCCCGCCCGTTCCGAGGGCCCCGAGGCCCTGCTGCGGGTGTGGATGGCCGAGTTGCCCGACGGCCAGCCCGAGCCCCGCGCCCTGGAGCACCTCTCGCTGCGCTGGCTGCGTGCCGACACCCTCGCCGGCGTCGACTGGCTGCCGGCCGACGTCCCCTTCCTCACCGAGATCCGGCCGCACCTGCGGGACTGACCCGGTGCCCGGCCCGGCGGCCGGTCCCGAGCGCAACGGTCGCCCGATCGGCCTGCCGTTGCGCGCCCGTTCCGCGCCTTCCCGCCGTGGTCCGGTGACCAGTCCGTTTCCCCCGGTGCGTGAAGCCCCCGCATAAACTGGAGGCGTGCCGCGGGAGTCGCGGCTCTTCCCACCAGATGAGATCGAGACACTCGCATGTCCAGCGCCACGCCTGCCGAAGGCTCCGCACGTAGGACTGACATCCGCAACGTCGCCATCGTCGCCCACGTCGACCACGGCAAGACCACCCTCGTCGACGCCATGCTCTGGCAGTCGGGCGTCTTCCGGGAGAACCAGGACGTCGACGAGCGCGTGATGGACTCCAACGACCTGGAGCGCGAGAAGGGCATCACCATTCTCGCGAAGAACACGGCCATCCACTACACCACGCCCCAGGGCGACGACGTCGTCATCAACATCATCGACACCCCCGGCCACGCCGACTTCGGCGGCGAGGTCGAGCGCGGGCTGTCCATGGTCGACGGCGTGGTTCTGCTGGTGGACGCCAGCGAGGGTCCCCTGCCGCAGACGCGCTTCGTGCTGCGCAAGGCGCTGGCGGCCAAGCTGCCGGTGATCCTCGTCATCAACAAGGTCGACCGGCCCGACAGCCGCATCGCCGAGGTCGTCGACGACGTCTACGAGCTTTTCCTCGACCTCGACGCCGACGAGTCCCAGATCGAGTTCCCGATCGTCTACGCCTGCGCCCGCGACGGCAAGGCCTCGCTGGAGCGCCCCGCAGACGGCGACGTCCCCCCGAACGGCGACCTCGTCCCGCTGTTCCACACCGTCCTCGACGCGGTCCCCGCCCCGGTGTACACCCCGGGCGCGCCGCTGCAGGCCCACGTCACCAACCTGGACGCCTCGCCGTTCCTGGGCCGCCTGGCGCTGTGCCGGGTGCACCAGGGCGAGATCGCCAAGGGCCAGCAGGCCGCCTGGATCCGGGGCGACGGCAGTGTGCAGAACGTGCGCATCACCGAACTGCTGATGACCGAGGCCCTGGAGCGCAAGCCGGCCGAGAAGGCGGGGCCGGGCGACATCATCGCCATCGCGGGCATCCCCGATATCATGATCGGCGAGACCCTGGCGGACCCGGAGGACCCACGCCCGCTGCCGAAGATCACCGTCGACGAGCCGGCCATCTCCATGACCATCGGCACCAACACCTCGCCGCATGTCGGCAAGACCAAGGGCGCCAAGGTCACCGCACGCCTGGTCAAGGAACGGCTGGACCGCGAACTCGTGGGCAACGTCAGCCTGCGCGTCCTGCCCACCGACCGCCCCGACGCCTGGGAGGTCCAGGGACGCGGCGAACTGGCCCTGGCGATCCTGGTCGAGCAGATGCGCCGCGAGGGCTACGAGCTGACCATCGGCAAGCCGCGGGTGGTCACCCGCCAGGTCGACGGCAAACTGCACGAGCCGGTCGAGCGCCTCACCGTGGACGCGCCCGAGGAGTACCTGGGCGCCATCACCCAGCTGCTGAACATCCGCAAGGGCCGCATGGAGCAGATGACCAACCACGGCACCGGCTGGGTGCGGATGGACTGGCTCATCCCCTCCCGCGGCCTGATCGGGTTCCGCACCGAGTTCCTCACCGAGACCCGCGGAACCGGCATCGCGCACCACGTCTTCGAGGACTTCGAGCCCTGGTTCGGCGACCTGCGCACCCGCCCCACCGGTTCGCTGGTGGCCGACCGCACCGGGCAGGCCATGACGTATGCGATGTTCAACCTGCAGGAGCGCGGCGTGCTGTTCGTCGACCCGGGCACCGAGGTCTACGAGGGCATGATCGTCGGCGAGAACTCGCGCGCCGACGACATGGACGTGAACATCACCAAGGAGAAGAAGCTCACCAACGTGCGCTCCGCGACCGGCGAGGAGCTGGAGCGCCTGGTGCCGCCGCGCCGCATGTCGCTGGAGCAGGCGCTGGAGTTCTGCCGCGAGGACGAGTGCGTCGAGGTGACACCGGAGGCGGTGCGCATCCGCAAGGTCGTCCTCGACTCCCGGGAGCGGGGCCGTATGGCCGCGCAGAAGAAGCGCGGCTGAGCCGTGTTTGAGAACGCCGGCCTGCTGTGCGGCCTTGTTGGTCTGCCGGGTGGATGGGTGGTCTATAGCGGCGCCGAGGGCGGCGGGGGCTTGACCCGTGCCCAACGGGGCGGGTGCTCGCCGGTGGCGCATCCGGCGGGGTAGCGACGGCAGCAATGGGTCCGGGCCGGCGGACGTCGGTTCCGGTGCCCGCCGGTGGCGGTGTCGGCGGGGCGGGTCTGCTGGGCGGCCTTGTGGTCTGCCGGGTGTCGGGTGACTTCATGGAAAGGCGGCGGCGACGGCAGCAACGTGGCCGGGCCCGCGCCCAACGGGCCGGGTGCTCGCCGGTGGCCCGCCCGGCGAGGCGGCGACGACGCCGGCGGTACACCGCGCCCGCGCCCCGCCGCGCGGCCCCGGCCGGTGCGGGCCCGGCCGCAACACGGCGACACCCAGTCGGCCCACCGGCGCCGGTAGGTCCCCTATGTCGGCCCATCCGGCGGTGTATCGCGAACTTGTGGCTGCGGAATACGCTTTCCTGCGACCATAAGTTCGCGATAGACGGGCCAAGCCGCGCCGAGTCTGTCTGCAGGGCTGGATTCGGCGCCGAATCCAGCCCTGCAGACAGACTCGGCGGGACCGGTGCCACCTATTGCGGGGTCTCGACCAGCCAGGGGCCGGAATCCGGTGGAAACCGCGCAATAGATGCGCCGACCGGCCCGCGGCGGCCCAACGCCGTCCCTGCCGGCCGCCGCCACCGGCGAGCACCCGATCCGGTGACCGCGGAGCCCGGCCATCCTCCGTCCTCGGCGCTGCCTTTCCGTACGACCACCCGCATCCCGGCAGACCAGCAAGAGCGCGCAGCAGACCTGAGCTGCACGGCCCGGCCGCCCCTAGCAGCCGGCCCACCCAGCACTTCCTCAACAGGGCCTGACCAGCTAGCGGGCCGCGCCCGTTCGGCCCGTCCCGTCCCGGGGCCTCAAACGCCGGAATCGCGGCTGCCGCGGCTGCTCGCGGCGTGTCGCACCGGCGGCCGCGATTTTGGGCGGGGACCGGCCGGACGGGCCGCTCGGCGGGAGAAAACCGGAGTTCCGTGGCGCTACCCGCCGGTCGGCCCTAACCTTGGGTCACCAGGGTTCCGAGCGCCGGTGCGGGTCGGAGCCGCTCGCCTGAGACCCCCCGGAGGACGAGCCCATGGCAGAGCCGCATGCCGTCGTCGTCGGAGGCGGGGTCGCAGGGCTGTCCGCGGCCCTCGCTCTGCACCGGGTGGGCTGGGCGGTCACCGTCTGCGAGCGCGCGCCGGGGCTGGAGCCGGCCGAACTCGCCCTGGCGCTCGCCCCGAACGCGCTGCGGGCGCTCGACCACCTCGACATCGGCGAAGACGTCCGCAAGCGCTCCGCACATCAGGGGATCGCCGCCATCCGCCGCCGGGACGGCCGGTGGATCCTGCGCACGTCCGCCGAGGACACCCGGGAGCGGTTCGGCGACGCGGTGTGCGTGCTGCGCCGCGGCGAACTCAGCACCCTCCTGCTCAGTCGCTTGCCGGCTTCGGCCGTGCACACGGCGACCACCGCCACCGCGATCGAGGCGGGCGACACCCGCCGCCCCGCCCGCGTGGTCACCGACGCCGGCGAGCACACCGCCGACCTGGTGGTTCTGGCCGACGGGGCGCGCTCCGGGCTGCGCTCGGAGCTGTTCCTGGAGCACCCCGGCGCCGTCTACGCGGGGTTCACCTGCTGGAGCGCCGTCGTGGCCCGGCCCGCCGAACCCGCGGCCTTCGGCGAGACCTGGGGCCGCGGCGGTGTGGCCGGGGTGCTGCCTCTCACGGGCGACGAGGTTTTCTGCTACGCCACCGGCAATGCGCCCGCCGGCGGGCGCAGCGAGGACGAGCACGCCGAACTCCTCCGCCGCGTCGAGGGGTGGCACGATCCGCTGCCGCGGTTGGCCGCCGCCGCCCGACCGGAATCCGTGCTGCGCACCGACGTGTGGCATATCGACACGCCGCTGCCCGCCTACCACAAGGGCCGCATCGCGCTTGTCGGCGACACCGCGCACGCCATGACCCCCAACCTGGCCCAGGGCGCCTGCCAGGCGATCGAGGACGCGGTGGTGCTGGCGCAGCACATCAGCGGGTCCATGGCCTATGTGCCGACCGCGCTGCAGTCCTACTCCGACGCCCGGCTGCCGCACACCACCACGCTGGTGCAGCGTTCGGCGCAGCTCGCCGAGGCCGTGCAGAGCGAGTCCCCGCTGGCCGCGGGGGTGCGCGACATGGCCGCGAAGGTGGTCGGCACCGCCGCACCGACCCTCCTCGCCCGCTACACCAGGCCGGCCGACGGTGTGCGTGCCGGGGCGCGCCCCTGAGGTCAGGCCGCCAGTACGGCGCGAAGCACGGCGGCCGCGTCGGAGCGCAGCGTGGCGGCGTCGGGCGGGTCCGCCGACCCTGCGCCGGCGCGTAGCCGTCCCTACCGCAGGGGTCCGCACCGGGTCCCCTGCGGCGGCCGACCGCACGGCGGGCCGCGCGGACCTGCACCGCTGTGACAGCTTCCGGCCACCCGATCGGCGTGCCGCCGTTATCCAGTCGTGTCCCGATTTCGGGAACGTGGAGGTCGTCTGCTGCGCCGCAGTTGTGCGGTCGGCTTCCCGCGGGCCGCCGATCGACCCTCCCCGACCGGAGACCCGTCACATGTCGTACTCGCTGATGCCGTTGCTGATCATCGTCGTCGTCGTGGCCGCGGCCGCCGCCGCGGTCGCCGTGACCGTCTCGGTGCTGCGCAACAGGCGCCGCACGCCGGCGTCCCCGCGCCCCGCCCGGCCCGCGGACCCCTTCGCCGACATCGGCGAGACCCAGGGCGACCCCCTGGGCCTCAAGGCCGGAGACATGCTCGACTTCGGCGCCGAACGCACCTGGATCCGCGGCACGCTGCGGCTGTCCGAGGGCGGCGCCGTGTGGGCCGAGCACTTCCTCCAGGTCGAGGGCGGCCGCCGGTGGCTCTCCGTGGAGCAGGACCCCGACCTGCAGATGGCGCTGTGGACCGGCCGCCCCGACCTCGACCTCACCCCGCACGGCCCCGAGGTCGAACTCGAAGGCGTGCGCTACCGGCTCACCGAGCGCGGCAGCGCCTCCTACCGCTCCGAGGGGACCACCGGGCTGCGTGCCGAGGGAGGCATGGACTACGCCGACTACGAGGCCGCCAACGGCAACCTGCTCTCCTTCGAGCGGTTCGACCACGGCCGCTGGGAGCCCAGTACCGGAAAGCCGCTCTCCCGCGCCGACTTCACCGTGTACCCGGCGGGGAGCTGACCGGTGGCCACCGCGTTGTCCGCCCCCTTCGTCGACACCGGCGCCGCGGACCTGACCTGGACCCTGGACGCCCCGGAGCTGCCCGCGCTGCTCACCCGCGCCTGCCGCATCGCCGGCTACCGGTTGGAGCTGCGCGTGCTCGGCGCCTCCCACCAGGTGGTGCTGGCCGAGGGCGGAACGCAGCAGACAGGGCCGCTGCTGACCGAGACCGTCGCCTGCCTGCCGGAATCGCGCGGAGAGCTCCCGGACCGGGCCCGCCCGGCGGTGGCCGGACTGGCCTCCTATACCTTCACCAGCTCCGTCGCCACGCCGGAGAGCGCCGCGTTCGCCGAGCGAGTGGACCGCGTCCGAGCCGCAGTCGAACGCGACGCCCGCGGCGTGGTCGCGGCCTTCCCCGGCGACCCGCGCGCGATCACCGCGCTGCTGCCCGAGCCGGCAGGCCGCGGCGGCGTGCGGTGGCGGACCTGGCACGCCTATCCGCAGAAGAACGAGCTGGTCACCACCACGACCACCTGTGAACGGCCCATCGGGCATCACCACCCCGGAAAGGACGAATGAGTGCCGTGTTCGAAGACAACGGGCGCAAGATCGCGCTGATAGTCGGACTGGTGGCGGTCGCGCTGGTGGGCGTGTTCGTGCTGCCCGCCTTCGGTGACAGCTGCGGCGACTGGGACCGCGCCGACGCCGAGGACGTGCTGGAGGGCTCCACCATCGAGGAAGGCAACGACGGAGTCTCCTACGAGCACGAGCCCGGCGAAGGCGACTACCGCAAGACGGGCCCCGGCGAGTTCGAGTACGTCGGCTGCTCCGACGGCTCGGGCACCCGCACCTCCGGCGGATCCGGCGGCGGCTCCGGCTTCACCTCGCGCGGCGGCGGCCCCGGCTTCGGAAAGTGATCCCGCCCCGAGAGACCTCCCCGGTCGCTGGAACGTAACCACCCGACCTCCGCTCCCATCCCTCGCAGATGTATTACAGACAAGGATCAGATCCCACCATGTCCGTCCTCCTCTACGAAGCAGGCGCCAGCCTGGCCTACGGCGTCCTCGGCATCGTGCTCCTGGTGCTCGGCTACCTGCTCGTCGACGTCCTCACTCCCGGCAAGCTCCACGACCTGGTCTGGGAGCACCGCAACCGCAACGCGTCGCTGCTGCTGTCCACCAACCTGCTGGGCGTGGCCATCATCGTCGCCACGGCCATCTACGTCAGCACCGGCGGTCTGGCGGTCGGCCTGGCGAGCGCCGCGGCCTACGGCATCATCGGCCTGGCGCTGATGGCGCTGTCGTTCCTGCTCATCGACGCCCTCACGCCGGGCAAGCTCGGGGAGGTGCTCACCTCCGACGAGACCCACCCGGCCGTCTGGGTCAACGGCTCCGCCCACATCGCCATCGCGCTGATGGTCGCGGCGGCCATCTCCTGATGACCGCAGTGGACGATTCCGCCTCCGGCACCCGGGGCGGCACCGGACCCGCGCTCGCGGGGCTGCCGGTGCCGCCCCGGCTCGCGCGACTGCTGGTGCTGTTCGCGGTGTTCGTGTGCGCCGCGTGCGGCCTCGTCTACGAGCTGGCCCTGGTCGCGCTGGGCAGCTACCTGCTTGGCGACACCATCGTGCAGGCGTCGGTGGTGCTGTCGGTGATGGTGTTCGCCATGGGCGCCGGCTCGCTGCTGTCCAAGCGGCTCACCGGCCGCCCGGCGTTCTGGTTCGCCGTCATCGAGGGCAGCCTGTCGGTCGTCGGCGGCCTGTCGGTGCTGGTGCTCTACTCCGCCTTCGCCTGGTTCTCGCTGTACCAGCCGGTGATGGTGCTGCTCGCGCTGGTCATCGGAGCACTCATCGGCGCGGAGATCCCGCTGCTGATGACCCTGATCCAGCGCATCCGCCGCCAGGAGGCCGCCGACGCGGCGGCGGACATGTTCGCCGCGGACTACGTGGGCGGGCTGCTGGGCGGTTTGGCGTTCCCCTTCGCGCTGCTGCCGCTGTTCGGGCTGCTCAAGGGAACCCTGCTGGTCGGCGCCCTGAACGCCGTCGTGGGCGTGCTGGTGGTGCTGTGGCTGTTCCGCGGGTCGCTGACACCGCGCGCCCGGGTGCTGCCCGCGGTCGGCCTGGTGCTGGTGCTCGCTGTGCTGGCGGCGTCCTTCGCGCTGTCCGGCCGGTTCGAGATGAACGCGCGCCAAGCCCTCTACCGCGATCCGATCATCCACGCGCAGCGGTCGGACTACCAGGAGATCGTGGTCACCCAGAAGCTGTCGGGCTCGGACACCCGGCTGTTCCTCAACGGGGACCTGCAGTTCAGCTCGCTGGACGAGTACCGCTACCACGAGTCGCTGGTGCACCCGGCCATGAACGGCCCGCACGGCGACGTGCTCGTGCTGGGCGGCGGCGACGGCCTGGCGGTGCGCGAACTCGTCGGCTACTCCGACGTCGACACCGTCACCCTCGTCGACCTGGACCCTGCCGTCACCCGGCTGGCGCGCACCATGCCCGAGATCCGCACGCTCAACGAGGGCGCGCTGGCCGACGAACGCGTCCGGGTCGTCAACGCCGACGCCTTCACCTGGCTGCGGGAGAACCGGCGCCGCTTCGACGTGATCCTGGCCGACATGCCCGATCCCGACGACGCCGGCACAGCCAAGCTCTACTCCGCCGAGTTCTACACGCTGGCGCGGCGCGCGCTGGCCCGAGACGGCCGGATGACCGTCCAGTCGGGGTCGCCCTACTTCGCGCCCGAGGCGTTCTGGAGCGTGCGTGCCGGGCTGCGCTCGGCGGGCTGGCGCACCTCGGGCTACCACGTGGACGTGCCCAGCTTCGGCGACTGGGGGTTCTTCCTCGCCGTGCCCGAAGGACGCGGCGAACCCGCCGTGGCACTGCCCGAAGAGCACCCGCCGCTGCGGTTCCTCGACTCCGCCACGCTGGAGGCCGCCCAGACCTTCCCCAAGGACCGCCGCCCCACGGATTCCGAGCCCTCCACGCTGCTCAAGCCGCGCATCCTGGACTACGAGCGCGGCGCCTGGGAGGGCTACTAGAGCTACAGGGCTGCTGGGCGCCGGTCCCGGGGGCCGCCGGCGGGCGGCCCCCGGCACCGCTACTGCTCCGGGGTGGAGGTCGGCTTGCGGGTGTTGGGCGGCACCGGGGTGTCGGCGCCCTTGCGCAGTCCGATCTTCTCGCCCAGCCACACGACCGGGTCGTACTGGCGGTCGGCCACCCGCTCCTTGAGCGGGATCAGCGCGTTGTCGGTGATCTTGATGTTCTCCGGGCACACCTCGGTGCAGCACTTGGTGATGTTGCAGTAGCCCAGACCGTGCTCTTCCTGGGAGATCTTGCGGCGGTCCGCGGTGTCCTGCGGGTGCATCTCCAGTTCGGCGGCGCGCATCAGGAAGCGCGGCCCGGCGAACGCCTCCTTGTTCTCCTCGTGGTCGCGGATGACGTGGCACACGTCCTGGCACAGGAAGCACTCGATGCACTTGCGGAACTCCTGGGAGCGCTGCACATCGGCCTGGGCCATCCGGAAGTCGCCGGGCTCGGCGTCCTCGGGCGGGGTGAACGAGGGGATCTCCCGCGCCTTCTGGTAGTTGTACGAGACGTCGCACACCAGGTCGCGGATGACCGGGAAGGCGCGCAACGGTGTGACGGTGATGGTCTCGCCGGGGTCGAAGGTGCTCATCCGGGCCATGCACGACAGCCGGGGGCGGCCGTTGATCTCGACGGAGCAGGACCCGCACTTGCCGGCCTTGCAGTTCCAGCGCACGGCCAGGTCGGGGGACTGCGTGGCCTGGATGCGGTGCAGGATGTCGAGCACGACCTCGCCCTCGTTGACCTCCACCTCGAACTGGGCGAGGTCGCCCTCGCCGCCGCCGCGCCACACGTGGAACGTCCGCTTGGTCATCAGTTGTCCTCCTTCGCGGTCTCGGAGCCGTCGGACCGCGGTGCCGGGGGCAGCTCCTCCTCGGTGAGGTACTTGCCGAGCTCCTCGCGCTCGAACAGCTCCATCAGGTCCTCGCGCATCGCGTCGATCGGCTGGTGGCGCAGCTGGAGGCGGCCGTCGCGCAGCGACACGATCAGGTTGACCGCCCGCCACTCGGCGGACATGGCCGGGTAGTCGTCGCGGGTGTGGCCGCCGCGCGACTCCTGGCGCTCCAGCGCGGCGCGGGCGACGGTCTCCGAGACGAGCAGCATGTTGCGCAGATCCAGGGCCAGGTGCCAGCCGGGGTTGTAGACGCTGCCGCCCTCGGAGCGCACCGCGGCGACGCGTTCGCGCAACTTGTCCAGGGACTCCAGGGCCTGCTCCATCTCGTTGCCGCGCCGGATGATGCCGACGAGGTCGTTCATGGTCTGCTGGATCTCCTGGTGCAGCTGGTAGGGGTTCTCCCCGGTCTCGCGCCCCAAGGGGGCGGCGGCCTCCTCGCTGAGGCGGTCGATGTCGGCGGCCTCGGGAGTCGGCCGCTCTTCGCCGAGTTCGTCCAGGTAGGCGGAGGCGCCCAGGCCGCAGCGCCGCCCGAACACCAGCAGGTCCGAAAGCGAGTTGCCGCCCAGCCGGTTGGAGCCGTGCATCCCGCCGGCCACCTCGCCCGCGGCGAACAGGCCGGGCACCGAGGACGCACCGGTGTCGGCGTCGACCTCGACCCCGCCCATGACGTAATGGCAGGTGGGCCCGACCTCCATGGGCCCGGCCGTGATGTCGACGTCGGCCAGCTCCTTGAACTGGTGGTGCATCGACGGCAGCCGCCGCATGATCTCCTCGGCCGGCAGCCGGGTGGACACGTCCAGGAACACGCCGCCGTGCGGCGATCCGCGGCCCTGCTTGACCTCGTTGTTGATGGCCCGGGAGACCTCGTCGCGGGGCAGCAGCTCGGGCGGGCGGCGGTTGCTTGCCGGGTCGGCGTACCAGCCGTCGGCCTCCTCCTCCGTCTCGGCGTAGTGCTCGCGGAAGACGTCGGGCACGTAGTCGAACATGAACCGGCTGCCCTCGGAGTTGCGCAGCACCCCGCCGTCGCCGCGCACCGATTCGGTGACCAGGATCCCCTTCACCGACGGCGGCCAGACCATGCCGGTGGGGTGGAACTGCACGAACTCCATGTTCAGCAGCGCGGCGCCGGCGCGGAGCGCCAGGGCGTGGCCGTCGCCGCTGTACTCCCAGGAGTTGGAAGTGACCTTGAAGGACCGGCCGATGCCGCCGGTGGCGAGGACGACCGCCGGGGCCTCGAAGACGACGTAGTCGCCGGTCTCGCGGATGTAGCCGAAGGCGCCGGCGATACGGCCGCCCTCCGCTCCCGGTTCGCCCTCCAGCAGCAGTTCGGTGACGGTGGTCTCGGCGAATACGCGCAGCATCGCCTCCGCGTCGCCGAACTCGGCGGCGTCGGCCTGCTGCAGCTGGACCACGCGCTGCTGCAGGGTGCGGATCATCTCCAGGCCGGTGCGGTCGCCGACGTGGGCCAGGCGCGGGTACTCGTGGCCGCCGAAGTTGCGCTGGCTGATGCGGCCGTCGGAGGTGCGGTCGAACAGGGCGCCCCAGTGCTCCAGCTCCAGGATGCGCTGAGGCGACTCCTTGGCGTGCAGTTCGGCCATGCGGGGGTTGTTCATGAACTTCCCGCCGCGGATGGTGTCGCGGAAGTGCACCTGCCAGCGGTCGTCGCTGTTGACGTTGCCCAGCGACGCGGCGGCGCCGCCCTCGGCCATGACGGTGTGGGCCTTGCCGAACAGGGACTTGGAGATGACGGCGGTCCGCTTGCCCTGCTGGCGCGCCTCGATCGCCGCGCGCAGGCCGGCGCCGCCGGCCCCGATCACGACGACGTCGTAGCTGTGCCGTGTTGTCTCGGACATCTTCTCGACTTTCGGTTGCGCCGGTACCGGCGGCGGGCGCTGGGGGCGTCCCTGAGCCGGGTACCGCGGTTTTTGAGTGCGCTTGCAGATCTTGCGGATGCGGGTGCTAGTTGAAGATCCGCGGATCGGTGATGGTGCCGCTCGCGACCAGCGCCACGTAGAGGTCGGCCAGTACCAGCGTGCCCAGCGTGACCCAGGCCCACAGCATGTGCCGGGTGTTCAGCCGGGAGATCTGCGTCCACATCCAGTAGCGCACCGGGCGGCCGCCGAAGCTCTTCAGCCGGCCGCCGAGGACGTGCCGGCAGGAGTGGCAGCTGAGCGTGTAGGCCCACAGCAGCACCACGTTGGCGATGAGGATGAGGTTGCCCAGCCCGATCCCGAATCCGCCGTCGCGCCCGTGGAACAGTGCGAGCCCGGCGTCGTAGGTGTTGATGAGGGAGATGACGACCGCCGCGTAGAAGAAGTAGCGGTGCAGGTTCTGCCCGATCATCGGAAAGCGGGACTCACCGGTGTAGCGGCTGTGCGGTTCGCGCACGGCGCACGCGGTCGGCGCCTGCCAGAACGAGCGGTAGTACGCCTTGCGGTAGTAGTAGCAGGTGAACCGGAACAGCAGCAGGAACGGCAGACTGAACAGCGCGTAGGGCAGGAACCAGGGGAACTCCCAGGGCAGCGTGCCGAAATGCGCCGATCCGGGTGCGCAGGAGGCCGACAGGCACGGCGAGTAGAACGGCGTGAGATAGCCGTAGTCGGCCACCCAGTAGTGGTCCTGCTGCAGCACGCGCACCAGGCCGTAGATCAGGAAGGCGCTGAGGCCCAGCACGGTCCACACGGGGCCGGCCCACCAGCGGTCGGTGCGCAGGGTCCGCGCGGAGATACGGGGGCGCTTGAGTCCGGCCCGCTCCGGCGGGGGAAGCGTCGATGTCATTGCTGCGTCTCCATTTTGGCGCGGGCGGTCCCAGCGGATGGCGGAGCGCGGGGCGCGCGGGCCGCTCTCGCAGCCGTGTGATCAGGCAGTGCGGACGGGTTTGGGAAGCCACGTTAGGCCGCAGTGATCACGAATTCAGCTCGAAATTCACGCGAAATGCGTGTGAAAAATGCCACTGCCGCTGTTTCGTTGGAGACGGTTTACGGGAAACAGGGGGGAATGCGTGCTATGTGCATTATACTTTATTTGTTGTATTTGCACCATATGCCCGCTATGCGAAAGTAAGTCCAGCCTTCATGAATAAAATTTATCGTATTTATTGTCCCCCTCGGTATGCCGCGGCGCACCGTCGCGCACCGCCGCTTGCCCGCCGGCCGTACTAGCTAGGGGTGCAGCGCGGCGATGACCTCGAGGTCCTCGCCCAGGTCGTCACGCGTGAGGTGGGTGAGGTAGGCCATGAGGTGGCGCCGGAAGGCGCGCGCGGTGTGCGAGGGGTCGACGTCCTTGCGGTGGGCCAGCGCGATGGTGCGCAGCAGCCGCGGCTGGGCCAGCGGTGTGCCGCGCAGGCCGGGGCGGTTCTTCAACACCATGCTGGGCACCACCGCGATGCCCAGGCCCGCCTCGACGAAGCGGAGCACCGCGTCCATCTCGCCGCCCTCCACCGCCAGCCGCGGCTCGAAACCGGCGGCACGGCAGGCGTGCAGGGTCGCTTCGCGGACATCGTAGCCGTGCCGGAACATCACCAGTGGCCTTTCGCGCAGATCGGTGATGCGCATCGACGCGCGCTGCGTGGGCGGCGGCGCGTCGGCGGCGCTGACCACCACGAGGTTCTCGCGCAGGATCGGCGTCGTCACGAAGGCGGGATCGCTGCTTTGCAGCGGCAGGATGATCAGCGCCAGGTCCAGCTCACCGCGCCCCAGGGCGCGGATGAGGTCGCGCGAACCGCTCTCCTCCACCTGCAGTTCGACGCCGGGGAAGCGGTCGTGGAAGCCCGACAGCGCCTCGGCGAGCAGCCCCCCGCACAGCGAGGGGGTCGCGCCCAGCCGCAGGCGCCCGCGCCGCATGCCCGCGAGCTCCTGCACCTCGTGCCGCGCGGTCTCCATGTCGGCCACGATGCGCTGCGCCAGCGGATACAGCGCCTCACCGGCCGGTGTGAGTGTGATATTTCCCCGTGCCCGGCTGAACAGGGACGCGCCCAGCTCCTCTTCCAGGTTGCGGATCTGGCGGCTGAGGCTCGGCTGCGCGACGTGCGCAACCTCGGCTGCGCGGGTGAAATGGCGCGTCTCGGCCACGGCGAGGAAGTAGACGAGCTGCTGGAACTGCATGACCATAGCCTACGGCTATCGAGACCAGCACTCCGATGACTTAGACGTTCTTCTTTATCAAGTCTTAAAGTGACGAGTTGTGGCGAACAGTACCCTGACCAAGCAGCGATCGGAGGCACTCGGCTCCACGGTGGCCCTGAAGTCCGCGATGGCGGTCACCGGCGTGATCCTCGTGCTGTTCCTGGTCGCGCACATGTACGGCAACTTGAACGCGTTCGCGGGCCAACAGGCCTTCGACGACTACTCCCACCACCTGCGCGAGCTGGGCGAGCCCATGCTGCCCCACGGCGGGTTCCTGTGGATCATGCGCGTGGTGCTGCTGGTGAGCGTCCTCGTGCACATCTACGCGGCCGTCGTGCTGTGGCGGCGGGCCGGCCGCGCGCGCCCGGTGCGCTATCAGGTGACCAAGCGGGTGCAGCGCAGCTACTCGTCCTACACCATGCGCTACGGCGGCATCCTGATCGCGCTCTTCACGATCTTCCACGTGCTCCACCTGACGACCAACACCATCCACCCGGGCGGCCGCTCTGAGAGCCCCTACGAGCGGATGGTCGCCGGCTTCCAGCCGGAGTTCTGGTACGTCACGTTGTTCTACGTGGCCGCCGTGATCGCCGTGGGCTTCCACCTGCGCCACGGCATCTGGAGCGCGCTGACCACGCTCGGCGCCAACCGGCAGAGCCGGCAGCGCCCGCTGAACATCATCGCGACCGTGATCGCGGTAGCCCTGACGATCGGCTTCCTGCTCACGCCGCTGTCTGTGACCCTGGGGCTGGTGGAATAAATGTCCGACCTGTACATCGAAGGCGCTGAAATCCGCGACGAGAAGGCGCCCGAGGGGCCCATCGCGGAGCGCTGGGACAAGCGCCGCTTCTCCGCCAAGCTGGTCAACCCCGCCAACCGCCGCAAGCTGTCGGTCATCATCGTCGGCACCGGCCTGGCGGGCGCGTCGGCCGCCGCCACTCTGGGCGAGGCCGGGTACCAGGTGAAGTCCTTCTGCTACCAGGACAGCCCGCGGCGCGCGCACAGCATCGCCGCGCAGGGCGGTATCAACGCGGCCAAGAACTACCGCAACGACGGCGACAGCATCTACCGGCTGTTCTACGACACGGTCAAGGGCGGCGACTTCCGCTCGCGCGAGTCCAACGTCTACCGCCTCTCCCAGGTCAGCGTCGAGATCATCGACCAGTGCGTGGCCCAGGGCGTCCCCTTCGCCCGCGAGTACGGCGGCCTGCTGGACAACCGCTCCTTCGGCGGCGTCCAGGTCTCGCGCACCTTCTACGCGCGCGGGCAGACGGGCCAGCAGCTGCTCATCGGCGCCTACCAGGCCCTGGAGCGCCAGGTCACCGCGGGCACCGTCGAGATGAACACCCGCCACGAGATGCTGGAGCTGATCGTCGTCGACGGCCGGGCGCGCGGCATCATCGCGCGCGACATGGTCACCGGCGAGATCGAGACGCACTTCGCCGACGCCGTCGTGCTCGCCACCGGCGGCTACGGCAACGTCTTCTACCTCTCGACCAACGCCATGGGGTGCAACGTCACCGCATCCTGGCGGGCGCACCGCAAGGGCGCGCACTTCGCCAACCCCTGCTACACCCAGATCCACCCCACGTGCATCCCCGTCAGCGGCGACTACCAGTCCAAGCTGACGCTGATGAGCGAGTCGCTGCGCAACGACGGCCGCATCTGGGTGCCCCAGGAGGCCGGCGACAGCCGCGACCCGCGGGAGATCCCCGAGGACGAGCGCGACTACTACCTGGAGCGCATCTACCCCGCATTCGGCAACCTGGTGCCGCGCGACATCGCCTCGCGCGCCGCCAAGAACGTCTGCGACGAGGGGCGCGGCGTCGGACCCGGCGGGCTGGGCGTCTACCTGGACTTCGCCGACGCGATCAAGCGCATGGGCCGGCCCGCCGTCGAGGCGAAGTACGGCAACCTCTTCGACATGTACCAGCGCATCACCGGCGAGAACCCCTACGAGGTGCCGATGCGCATCTACCCCGCGGTGCACTACACCATGGGCGGGCTGTGGGTCGACTACGACCTGCAGAGCTCCGTGCCCGGACTGTTCGTGACCGGTGAGGCCAACTTCTCCGACCACGGCGCCAACCGCCTGGGCGCCAGCGCGCTCATGCAGGGCCTGGCCGACGGCTACTTCGTGCTGCCCAACACCATCAACGACTACCTGGCGGCGGGCCCCTTCGATCAGCTCGACGAGAGCCATCCCCAGGCCCAGGCGGCCGCCGACGCGGTGCGCGCCCGCATCGACAAGCTCCTCTCGGTCAAGGGGGACCGCACCGTCGACTCCTTCCACAAGGAGCTCGGCCACATCATGTGGGACTACTGCGGCATGGAGCGCAACGAGGAGGGCCTGCGCAAGGCCGTCGAACGCATCCGCGAGCTGCGCCAGGAGTTCTGGCAGAACGTCCGGGTGCTGGGCAAAAACGAGGAGCTGAACCAGGCACTGGAGAAGGCCGGCCGGGTCGCCGACTTCTTCGAGCTCGCCGAGCTGATGTGCATCGACGCGCTGCACCGCAACGAGTCGTGCGGCGGGCACTTCCGCTCCGAGAGCCAGACCGAGGACGGCGAGGCGCTGCGCCACGACGACGAGTACGCCTATGTCGCCGCATGGGAGTTCGGCGGAACGGGCGAGCAGCCCGTCCTGCACAAGGAACCCCTGGAATACGAATACGTCGAGATGAAGCAGCGGAGCTACAAGTGAACATCACCCTGCGCGTGTGGCGCCAGAAGGGCCCCGACGACAAGGGGCGGATGGTCACCTACAAGGTCGAGGACGTCTCGCCCGACATGTCCTTCCTGGAGATGCTCGACGTCCTCAACGAGCAGCTCACCCTGGAGGGTGAGGAGCCGGTGGCCTTCGACCACGACTGCCGCGAGGGGATCTGCGGCGCCTGCGGCGTCGTCATCGACGGCGAGGCGCACGGCCCCGAAACCACCACGACCTGCCAGCTGCACATGCGCAGCTTCTCCGACGGCGACACCATCACCGTCGAGCCGTGGCGGGCCAAGGCGTTTCCGGTCATCAAGGACCTGGTCGTGGACCGCAGCTCCTTCGACCGGATCATCCAGGCCGGCGGCTACATCAGTGCGCCGACCGGTACCGCCCCCGACGCCCACGCCATGCCGGTGCCCAAGGCCGACGCCGACCGCGCGTTCGACGCGGCCACCTGCATCGGCTGCGGCGCGTGCGTCGCGGCCTGCCCCAACGCCTCGGCAATGCTGTTCACCGCGGCGAAGGTCACCCATCTGGACATGCTGCCGCAGGGCCAGCCCGAGCGCGAGGCCCGCGTCGTGCAGATGGTGAACCAGCACGACGAGGAGGACTTCGGCGGCTGCACCAACATCGGAGAGTGCTCCGCGGTGTGCCCCAAGGGCATCCCGCTGGACACGATCTCCCAGCTCAACCGCGACCTGCTGGGGTCGCTGACGAGCGGCGGCCCGGAGTAGGCGCCGACCCGACCGTGCCACGGGCCGTCCCGCTCCGCGGGGCGGCCCGCGCCGATTCCGGGGCCCTGTCCGCCTCGGCGGCCCGCGGCGCGGAGGCGACGACCGGCGTCAGGGGCGCCGGTGCGCCTCCGGGCGCTGGTGGAAGACGTGCGCGCGGACCCAGGCGTGCATGGCGACGGCGGCCGCCGCCCCCGCGTTGATCGAGCGGGTCGAGCCGTACTGGCCGATGGACAGCACGGACTCGCACACCGCCCGAGTGTCCGCGGAGAGGCCGGGGCCCTCCTGGCCGAAGACCAGCATGCACGCGCGCGGCAGCGGATAGGTCTCCAGCGGGACGGCACCCGGAAGGTTGTCGATCCCGATCACCGGCAGCGCGCGCTCCTGCGCCCACGCCACGAGCTGTGTGGTGTCGGAGTGGTGGTGGACGTGCTGGTAGCGCTCGGTGACCATGGCCCCGCGGCGGTTCCACCGGCGCCGCCCGACGATGTGCACGGCGGCGGAGCCGAAGGCGTTGGCCGTGCGCACCACGGAGCCGATGTTGAAGTCGTGCTCCCAGTTCTCCACGGCCACGTGGAAGGGGTGCCGCCGGGTGTCGAGGTCGGCCACGATGGCCTCGCGGCGCCAGTACCGGTAGCGGTCGACGACGTTGCGGCGGTCGCCCTCGGCCAGCAGTTCCGGGTCGTAGTGGTCGCCCTCGGGCCAGGGGCCCTGCCACGGGCCCACGCCGACGCCGGAGGTCGCGGGGGTCTCGTCGCCGGGTTCCGGGGCGGCCGAGGAGTCGGGGAGGGCCTGGTCGGTCACGGCCCCCAGCTTAGGTGCGCCGCGGGAGCCGCTGTTCAGCGGCCGTTCAGCGGCCCAGGTCGATGCCGCCGTGGATGTCGCGGGCCTGCACGACGTTTCCGCTGACGTCGCCGTGCACGGTGTTGGCGACTCCGCCGTCCCCGGTGCCGAAGTGCGGACGCAGCTCCTCGGTGAGCCGCCGGATCTCGGGGTCGGCCGCGGTCGCCGAGTCCAGGTGCTCGGCCAGCACCTCGACGGCTTCGACGTCCTCGTAGTCCACTTGCGCGGCGTCCAGGGCCTCGCGTGCCTCCGGCTCGGCGCGGAAGCGCTGAATCACCGCCTTGCGCAGGTTGCGCAGCGCGTCGGCGGCGTTCTCCGTCAGGGGTTCGACCGCCTTCCCGGCGACAGCGGCGGCGATGGCGAGAAGCACCTGGTCGACCACGTAAACCCTCCGGGCTCCGGCGGTGGACGGGGACCGAAGCGCCGTTCCCATCTTCGCGGATCACCGGGTTCGGCGCCAGCGATGGCCGGAACCGGGCATGGGCTTGCGCGCGGCGCGGGTCCGGCCCAGCCCTGTCAGTTCGGCGGCGCCTCGGGCACCGTGCTCTGGCCCGTGCGCCGACGCAGCAGCCGGGCGATGCCCCGCCAGCCCAGCAGCGTCGCAGCCAGGAAGGCCGCCGTAACCAGGGTGAAGGAGAGTGGAGCGCCGTCGCCCGACAACTCGCGCAGTTGCAGGGCGCCGCCGACCGTCACCAGCCACACCAGCGGGCCGGTGCTCAGCACCGACCGGGGGTTGCGCCAGGGCCGCCACGGGAGAACCGCCACCCACCCCACCGCGAGTGCGACGAGGAACGGCCACGCCGTGTGCCCGATACCGGCCGGGGTCAGCCCCTCGGCGTGGTTGGCCCGTCCGATCACCGCGAAGGCGAGCACGCACAGGACGTCGAGCAGCAAGGCGATCGGGACGGCGAAGCGCATGCGGCCAGACTAGCGACCGGTCGTTCGTGCTCGCGCCGGGCTTACACGTCGATGCGGGCCGGGGGCGATGCCCGGGGCGCCGGTCGGCGTATTGGGGAATGGATGCGGGATTAATACGCCGACCGGCCTCGCGCACCCGGGCGTTGCGATGCGCGAGACTCCGGCACCCTTTTCGGCGCCGGAGCACTCGGGGAGCCGTCGAGGCTTTGGCTGCGCGGAGTGCGGCGCTGCCGATTCCGGCGACGCCACCGCGACGTAAAGCGACATATCGGGCCGATCGGGCCTTTGGTCGCATACCAACGCGCTTCACCGGAAGCTTAGCCCGTCAGTAGATTCACCCCGAACTTTTCCAGAATCGGATTCACCGGTTGGAAGTATGTCGTGCCGCCCAGCGGGCCGTCGCCCGTGCTGCCCGCCGTCACACCCGGCGCCCGCGCCCCGCCGGCCCACGAGCGCTGCAGAGCGGCCGACGGCACCTCGGCCCCGCGGGCAGTGCCGCCCGTTGCGGTCAGCGCGACGTCCTCGGGAGCCGCCGCCTCGTCGTCGGCGGCGCCGGCGGCGCCGGCCACCATCAGCACCAGGGCGACGGCTGCGCTGCCGAACGCCGGGATCATCGGGGACTTGCGCACAACTGCTCTTCCGTAACGGGACGTGGTGCCGGGGAGTGAAAAGGAGGCGGGACCCCGCCGACGAGCGGGGACTCGACGAGGGTCCCGCCGGTGCCCGGCGGCCGCACGCAAGGAGAGGGACACAGGGCCGCCGGACTCGCTCGCCGACCTTCGGTGAGCGCGTGGAAACCATAGGTCATCAGGGGCGTCGGCGACAGACCGCTTAAAACCGGCAGACATCACTACATGTCGCGACGAACGCGGTTCACATGGGCGCTCAGCCGCAACACGCGCCGCACCGAACCGGCGAAGGTTCTGATCAACAGGGCATTCGCGCTCGCGGCCCTGCTTCGGAGGCCGTAACCCATCGTCGCGGCAACTTCCGGAAATGGCCGGATCCGGCCACGGCCGCATGACAACCGATGCGGCATGCGGGTCCGCTTCACGTGCGGGAGACGCCTCTCCTGCCGTCGGTGCGCGCCGACGGCAGGAGAAGCTTCGGTTATCAAGGTGAACCGACGGCCGAGCCGAACGGGACACGGCGCCGTCAGACGCCCCCCGCCCCCTTCGGCGCCTCCTGCACGCCCGCGGCACCGCCCAGCGACCGGTGGAGGAACTCCACTTGGAGCAGGAGCAGGTTCTCCGCCGTCGTCTCCTCCGAGGCCATGTGGGTGATGCCCGAAAGCGGCAGCACGGTGTGCGAACGGCCCGCCGCGAGGAGCGCCGAGGACAGGCGCTGGGTGTGCGCGAAGACCACGTTGTCGTCGGCCAGGCCGTGGATGAGCATCAGCGGGCGGTTGACCGTGCCCCACGACTCCAGGGCCGAGGAGCGTGTGTAGTCGTCCGCGTGCTGCTGCGGGGTGCCCAGGTAGCGCTCGGTGTAGTGGGTGTCGTACAGGTGCCAGTCGGTGACCGGCGCTCCGGCGACCGCCGCGTGGAAGACCTCCGGGCGCCGCAGGACGGCCAGGGCGGCGAGGTAGCCGCCGAAGGACCAGCCGCGGACGGCGACCCGGTCCGGATCCAAGAACCCGAAGCGCTTGCCGGCGTCGTGCAGCGCGGCCACCTGGTCCTCCAGGACCGGTTCGGCCAGGTCGCCCCGCACCGCCTGCTCCCACTCCACACTGATGCCGGGCGTGCCGCGCCCGTCGGCGATCAGCACCGCGAAGCCCTGGTCGGCGAACCACTGCGAGGTCAGGTAGGCCGATCGGCTGCGCATGACACGCTGCGCGTGCGGGCCGCCGTAGGGATCCATCAGCACCGGCAGCCGGACACCGGAGTCCGCGTCGTACCAGGACGGCAGTACGAGGGCCGCCGGGATGCCGCGCTCGCCCGCCGACCAGAAGCGCACCCGGGGCCGCGGCAGGTCGGGTACCTGCGCCAGGCTCTCGATTCCGCCCGCGGCCGCCGCCGTCCCGCCGTCGGGCTCCCCGCCGTCAGCCGCCCGAAGCACGACCGTGCGCACGCCGTCGGTGTCCATGTCGCGCCGCTGGACGATGAGGGTGCCGCCGCGCATCCTGCCGGAGAGCACGCCGCCCGCGTCCTCTCCCGTGCCGTCCGCCGCGTCGCCGCCCGGGGACGGCGGCGGCACCCGGACGGGAGTGCTCGTGCCGCGGTGCGCGTCGAACAGCCACAGCTCCACATCGCCCGGGCACCCGGCCGGCGACGCCGAGTAGAGCACCCGCTCGCCGTCGACGTCGGCCACTCCGCGCAGGTAGGCGCCCTCCGGCGGCCCCGCCTCGCGCCCCCCGACCAGCAGTACGCGCCGCGCGCCCTCCCGGTCGCCGCCGCGCCCGATCCACACCAGGTCGCCGCTCGCGGTGAAAGCCGGCACGCCCGGCATGATCTCCACCCAGGTGCCGTCCGTCTCCGCGAGCACCTCGCGGACCTCGCAGGTGCGCGGGTCGGCGCGGAACAACCGCAGGGTGCGCTGGTCGCGGCTCTGCGCGGTGAAGACCACATCCTGGCGCGCCCCGGAGCCCGCGCCGCCGGCCGGGCCGCCGGCCGCGGGCCCGGTCCACCCGGCGCGGGCCAGGTAGGGCAGCGCCTCGCGGTCCCAGTCGATCCAGCGCGGTTCGGCAACGCCGTCGCCGTCCAGATCCAGCACCGCCAGGCGCACCTCGGCGTTGGGCGTGCCCGCGGCCGGATAGGCGACGGTCTGCGCCGCCGCTTCGGGGCTGGCGGGGTCGGCGATGGTCCACCGCGCCACCGGTGCGTCGTCTACCCGCGCCGCCAGTACGGCAGATCCGTCCGGGGCCCACCACAGGCCCCGGAACCGGCTCATCTCCTCGGCGGCGATGAACTCCGCCAGGCCCCAGGAGGTGCCGGGGCCCTCGGGCTCGGCCAGCACGCGGTCACCGCCGCCGTCGAGGCCGACGACGTGCAGCGCGCCGCCGCTGACGTAGGCCGCGGCGGTGCCGCGCGGCGAGATCGCCGGGTCGACCACGGGCGCGACCGCGGCCGGGACCTCCCAAGGCGCGGCGCCTCCGTCCAGGTCGACCGCGTACAACCGTCCCGACAGGGTGAACACGGCGCGGGCGAAGGCGTCGTCGACCGTGTAGGAGACGATCCCCGCGCCGGTTTCGCGCAGCCGCTCGCGGCGGGCCCGTTCTTCGGCGGGCAGATCCTCCTCGCCGGCACCGACGGTGCGCGGGTCGGCGACCACGTGTTCCGCGCCGCTGTCGACGTCCCGTATCCACAGGCACGCCGCGGCGTCCTCGCCGTCCCTGCCGCGCAGGAACGCCACGCGCCGACCGTCCGGGGAGATCTGGAAGGCGCGGGGAACGCCGATGGTGAACCGCCGGGTGCGCGCCTGTTGCCGAGGAAAACTCATGGGTCGATTGTTGCGCATGGGCCGGACGCCGCGCGGGTCCGCCGCGTCGCCCGGGACCGCTCCGGCGGCGATGTGGCTCCCGCAGCGCGCGTCTCCACGTCAGACCGGGCGAGCGGGGTATCGTCCAGAGCATGACAGCTCGGCGACTGCTGCTGGTGCACGCCCACCCCGACGACGAGAGCATCGTCACCGGCGCCACGATGGCCAAATACGCGGCCGAGGGCGCCGAAGTCGTCCTGGTGACGTGCACGCGCGGTGAGGAGGGCGAGATCATCCCGGCCGGGCTCGCCCACCTCGGCCCCGACCGCGACGACACGCTCGGCGAACACCGGATCGGTGAGCTGGACAAGGCGTGCGTCGCGCTGGGTGTGCGCGACCACCGGTTCCTCGGCGGAGCCGGGCGCTACCGCGACTCCGGCATGATGGGCGCGGCCACCAACGAGCGCCCCGACTGCTTCTGGCAGGCCGACGTCGAGGAAGCCGCCCACCTGCTGACGGAGATCGTGCGCGAGGTGCGCCCGCACGTCATGATCACCTACGACGACAACGGCGGCTACGGCCACCCCGACCACATCCAGGCGCACCGGGTCGCCGTGCGCGCGTTCGAGAAGGCCGCCGAGCGTGCGCTGCCGGGATCGCCGTGGCGGACCGGCAAGCTCTACGCCGTCGTCCAGCCGCAGTCGGCGCTGGAGGAGTCGGTGGAGCGGCTGCGGTTCGGCCCCGGGCCCTTCACCGCGCCCCGGACGACCGACGACATCGCGCCGGCCACCGCGGACCACCTCGCCACCGTGCGCGTCGACGCCTCCGCGCACTGGGCCGCCAAGGCGCTGGCCATGCGCGCACACGCCACCCAGATCAGCGTCGAGGGCGAACTGTTCGCGCTGTCCAACGGTGTCGCCCAAGAGATCCGGGGGGTGGAGTACTTCATGCAGATCGGCGGCTCCGCCGCACGCCGCGGCACCGGCGGAGTCGAGTCGGACCTGTTCGTCTAGTCCGGCACCCGCCGCAACGCCACTCCGCCGCCCCACGACCACACGCCGCCAGGAGAAAGCCCCCGTGCCCGCACCTCAGCCGCCGACACCCGCCCCGACACCTCCGCCGTCCGCCGAAGCACGGCAGCCTTCCGGCGCCGCGGCGCGCATCGCCGGTCCGGTCGTCACCGGGCTCGGGTACGCGGTGCTGCTCGTGGTGGGAATTTCCGTGGGACTCGGCGGGTCGGTGCTGGCCGGGTGGCTGTCCTACCTGTGGCAGGCGGGCATGGCGGGCCAGGCGGTCGCCGCGGTCGCGCTGCTGGGCGTCGTCGCCGTGCTGTTCGCCGGCTGCCGGGCGGCCGGCTGGGGTATGGGCTCGCGCCTGGGCGCGGGCCTCCCGGCGCTGGGCTGGGGGGCCGCGGTGTTCTCGCTGATCGCGATGACCTCGGGGGGCGACATCGTACTGACGTCGACCGTGATCGACTACTGCTACCTGTTCGGCGGCCTCGCCGCGGTCGGTATCGCCGTCGTACTTACCGAACCCGGCCCCTGAACGGGCGTTTCGCCGCCCGGGACGAAAACCGCGGCCGCCGCGGGCCTCAGGACGCCCAGAACCGCAGCAGCACCTCGCCGAACCCGACGTCCATCTGCACCAGCCCGACGGCGGCGAACAGGTCGGTCATCAGGCCCGGAACCGCGACGTTCACCTGCGGCACCCACAGCACCGCGAACACCGCGATGACGCCGAAGACACCCCACCGCCGCGCCGTCTGCGCCGCGGAGCCGGGCAGGTAGGGCGCGAGGACGCCGAACCCGTCGAGGCCGGGGAGGGGCAGCATGTTGAGCAGCGCGGCGGTGAGGTTGAGGTAGCACAGGTACATCAGCCCGCCGAGCATCCAGTTGTCGGTGAACATGCCCGCGGGCACCAGCACGGCCACGGCCGCTGCGGCCGCCGCCGCCAGGACCAGGTTGACCGCGATGCCGGCGGCCGCGATCAGGCTGCGCCGGGAACGGCTCGGCACCGCGTCGGGGTCCAGGTAGGTCGCGGGGCCGGTGAGGCCGATGCCGCCCAGGAGCAGGAAGGCCGCCGGCATCAGCAGGCTGGAGAACAGTTCGCTGAACCGGAAGGGGTTGAGCCGCAGGTAGCCGCCGCCGCGCAGCGCCCGGTCGCCGAACCGGTAGGCGAGCGCGGCGTGGCCGAACTCGTGCAGGCAGACCGAGACGACCCACCCGGCGAGGATGAACACGAACGGCAGATAGACCGTCGAGTCGTCGCCGGTCCAGCCGACCTCGGCGCGGGTCCAGGAGAACCAGCCCGCCAGGCCGGCGATTCCCAGCAGCAGCACGAAGACGGGACTGGGCAGCAGGTCGGCGGCCGTGCGGGCGCCGCCTTCGGTGCCGGCGGAAGGGCTCTCGGTCTCACCGCGCGGCGGCGCCGCGTGTTCGCCCGGCGCGTCCTCGGCCGCGGAGCCGTCTCGCGAACCCTCGTCCGCGGCGGAGTCGGGCCGCGGCGCGGCTGCGTGGTCCCGGTCGGTGGGCTCGGACGCGGACATGGTGCTCCAACTCGTCGGAAAACGGCTCGCGCGGACGCGGCGGCACGGGGGTTCGGCGCCGAGGCGCCGAACCCCAGGCTATGCCGTGTTTAAGAACGCCGGTCTGCTGTGCGGCCTTGTTGGTCTGCCGGGTGCGGGTGGCCTTCACTGAAAAGCGGCGCCGAGGGCGGCGGATGGCTGGGCCCGTGCCCAACGCACCGGGTGCTCGCCGGTGGCGGCGGCCGACGGAGGCAGCGACGGCAGCAACAGGGCCGGGGCCGCGGACGTCGGTTCCGGTGCTCGTCGGTGGCGCGCCCGACGGGGGCGACGACGACGCCGGCGGGGCCAGCGGGGCCGGACCTGCGGTGGTCGGTGGCGGTCATGCGGCCGGGTCGGGGGGAACGAGTCGCACGTACGTGCGGCGGTATCCGCCTCCGCGCCACCGCGAGGCGCCAGCTTGGCAACGTCATTCCGCAATACGAAATAACATGGGGTGTTTTGTCCGCCAATGCCCGAGTTCCCGGCGGGCCCGCGCCCGTGCTGCGGCGGCGGGGGCGCACGAGGCGCGCCGAATGGCGCGAAAACGCCCCTGGCGTCGACTTTTCGTGCGCCTCGTGGCCGCTGCATCCGCCGAGGCCGCCCGCAAAACGGGCATAGGTCCCCAAAAGCCCACCCCATCGGGGGGTGGGGCCCCCGTCGGTCGCGCCCGGGCGCCACGAGCGACGTGTCGTCGCCCCCGGGCCCCCGATCCGGCGCACCCCGGGGGCGTGCGGGCACCCGCGACGCGCCACACCCCGCGCCTGCGCGGGCCCGGCCGGAACACGGCGACCCCCAGCCGGCCCACCGCTGCCGGTGTGTCCCCTATGCCGGTCCATCCGGCGATGATCGTGAACTTATGGCCGCGGAATGCGCTTTCCTGTGGCCATAAGTTCACGATAGACGGGCCAAGCCGCGCCACCACGCACCGCCACCGGCGAGCACCCGACCCGACGACCGCGGGCGCCACCCCGCGGCCCCTCGCGGCCCTTCGCCGGCCGCCGTCACCGGCGGGCACCCGGCAGGATGGCCGCCGTCCGACGGACCGCAAGGCCGTCCGGCGGAGCTGAGCCGCCCCACCTTTCGGTGTCGCTATGCCCCGAGGCGGCCGCCCGGCTACAGCGAGGTCGGGGGAGTGGTCGCCGAGCGGTGCATCGCGGTCAGGGAGAAAGCGTGGCCCGCCTTGGTGAGTTGGTGGCTGCCGCCCTCGCCGAGGAGGTCGCCTCCCGCGACGAAGCCCAGCGTCTCAAGCAGCCAGGTGACCGTGATCAGCACCGAGCCGACCTGCTGGGTGTCGGGCAGCCGACCGGAGGGCTCGCTGCCCCAGCCGGAGTCGGCCAGTACCAGGCGGGCCTCTTCGACTGTGTCTGCGTCTGTGTCTGTGTCCGTGTGGGCGCCGCTGTCGCGGGCGTGGCTGCCCGTCGAGCGCGAGGATCGCGACAGCAGCAGCCCCAGCAGGGTCTCGGTGGCCGCCTGGGCGAAGCCGTCGGTGTCCAGCACGCTTTCGGCGACGGCGTGCCACAGCGACTCGGTGTCGTCGTGCAGCAGGCGCCCGCGCCGGGTGAGCACCAGGCGCCGCCCCGACCTGCGCACGGCCCGCATGGTGCGCAGCAGTTTGTGCAGCGCGATGAGCTGGGTGGAGTCGGTCTCGCTCCGCGGCGGCGACGGCGAGGTGGCCCAGCCGAACTCGGTGCACAGTTCGCGCACAACGCTGGGAGAGATGTAGCCGATCTGGGTGAGGCCGATGCCGTCGTCGGCGTAGTCCAGCAGCCGTACCACCGGGGCCAGCGCGGTGACCGCGTTGGGCGGGGTCTCGGCGCCGCTGATGAGCTGGCCCAGCAGCGGCCACAGCCGCTGGCGGTGCGGATGGGAGGGCGAGGACAGCCAGGCGCGGACCCGCTCCTCGCGCACGCGGTCGAGCCGGCTGCGCCCCTGGGGGTCGGGCTGGGTCAGGAACGCCCGGGTCTGCTGCTGCTGGGAGTTGCGCCAGGCGGGCGTGCCCGGACGCAGCTCGTCCAGAGCGACGGCCAGCTCCAACGACGCCGAGGTGGCCTGGTAGGCGGAGATCTCGGCGGAGCCCAGGGTGCTGCCCCAGTTCAGCTCGGGCAGGTCGGGCGGCTCGACGCCGGAGGCGCGCATGGCCCGCCGGTAGGCCTGGCGGCCGGTGTCGTGGCTGACCCGGTAGTTCTCCAGGATGTCGCGGGTGCAGCCGGAGGTGCAGATGGCGGCGTAGCGGTCCAGGCCGAGCAGCGCGAACAGCCGGCCCAGCGAGCGCGCCGCGAACAGGCGCTCGGAGGAGTCGGTGGAGAAGCGTACGGGCAGCACGTACCAGCAGAACTCCTGGACGGCGTGCTGGGTCAGCGCTTCGAGGTTGCGGCCGTCGGTGAGGGTGGACAGCGCGGTCTCGGCCAGTTGCGCGGCGCGGGAGTCGGACCGGGCGAGCTGGGCGAGGGCGGAAGCGACGGTCTCCTGCATGGCGTGGACTCGCCACCTCCCCCTTCAACCTCGGCCGCGGGTCGGCACCGTGCGGTACCGCGTGCGGTGCGGCTCGCCGGCGGGCTAGGCGGGCTAGCCGTCCGTCGGCGGGCCCTCGGACCCCCGCCTGCGTGTCGGCGGTTGCTGCGGCACGATACGGCTTCCCGCCACGTCCTCGGCTGTGACCTCTGTCACAGTGCCGTCGCGTCGGCGCATCCGCAGCAGGCCGTCCTGCCAGGACTCCAGAACTCCGACGATATCCCGGAAGCCCCCGCCGGGCAGCCGTACCCGTACAGTGGCGCGCCGACCGATGTGGTCCGGCGTCAGTTCGGCGCTCAGGCGCGATGCCAACCCCATGGGAGCGACCCCCAATTACGCTGAAAAGCCCAGTGGGCGCAATACTGGAGACTGCGAATCGTGTGTCAGGTGCCGGGCGCATCCGCATGCCGGACGCAAGACCCCCGGCATCGCCCAGGCTATGTGACAGCGAAGACACTTACGCGCGGTCAACGTGGCGAAGACCGAAGAGGAGTACGACGTGACCTACGTCATCGCGCAGCCCTGCGTCGATGTGCTCGACAAGGGATGCATCGAGGAATGCCCCGTCGACTGCATCTACGAGGGCAAGCGCATGCTCTACATCCACCCGGACGAGTGCGTCGACTGCGGCGCCTGCGAGCCGGTGTGCCCTGTGGAGGCCATCTACTACGAGGACGACCTTCCGGAGCAGTGGTCGGAGTACTACAAGGCCAACGTGGAGTTCTTCGACGAAATCGGCTCCCCGGGAGGCGCCTCGAAGGTCGGCCAGCTGGACACCGACCACCCCGTGGTCGCGAAGCTGCCCCCGCAAGCTGAGGGGTAGCTGACCCGGGTCCCCGGACCGTGCGCGCGTTCGGAGCGGCCGCGCGCACGGCGGGCCGCCCGGTGCGCGACCACCGCGCCGGGCCCGCCCGCCGAGGTGCGTGTCGCAGGATCCGAGCCGCGCCGGGCACCGGCGATGATCGAGGGATGGACGCAATGGCCGACCGCAGGCGCGTGGCAGACCGGCTGCCGACCTTCCCGTGGGACCGCTTGGCCCCGCACAAGGCGACCGCCGCCGCGCACCCCGACGGCTCCGTCGACCTGTCGGTCGGCACACCGGTGGACTCGGTGCCCGCGGCCGTGCGCGAGGCCCTGGCCGCGGCCGCCGACAGCCCCGGCTACCCCGCCACCTACGGCACGCCCGAACTGCGCGCCGCCGCCGCCGACTGGTCGGCCCGCCGCCACGGCGTCCGCGTCGAACCGGCCGCGGTGCTGCCGACCGTGGGCTCCAAGGAGTTCGTGGCCTGGCTGCCGACCCTGCTCGGCCTGGGCGCCGGCGACACCGTGGTCTATCCCGAACTGGCCTATCCCACCTACGACGTCGGCATCCGCATGGCGGGCGCCGACCCGGTCGCCTCCGACGGCCTCACCGCGCTGGGCCCCGCACCGGTGCGGCTGGTGTGGATCAATTCCCCGGCGAACCCGACCGGCCGGGTGCTGGGCGTCGAACACCTGCGCAAGGTGGTCGCCTGGGCGCGCGAGCGCGGCGCCGTAGTCGCCTCCGACGAGTGCTACATCGAACTGGGTTGGGAGGGCGAGCCCCCCGTCTCGGTGCTGCACCCCGACGTGTGCGGCGGATCGCACGAAGGACTGCTGGCGCTGCACTCGCTGTCCAAGCGATCCAACCTGGCCGGCTACCGCGCCGCGTTCGCGGTCGGCGACCAGGCGCTGATCGACGAGCTGCTCGCGGTGCGCAAGCACGCGGGCATGATCGTGCCCGGCCCGGTCCAGGCGGCGATGCGCGCCGCCCTGGACGACGACGACCACGCGGCCGAGCAGAAGGCCCGCTACGGCGCCCGGCGCTCGGCGCTGCGTACCGCACTGGAGGCCGCCGGATGGGAGGTCACCCATTCGCAGGCCGGGCTGTACCTGTGGGCGGCCCACCCGGACCACGACGCGTGGGAGGCGGTGGCCCTGCTGGCCCGGCACGGCATCCTGGTGGCGCCGGGCGACTTCTACGGCCCCGGCGGGGCGCGCCACGTCCGAGTGGCGTTCACCGCATCCGACGAGCGGGTGGACGCGGCGGTGAAGCGGCTGGGCGCGGCGGCCTGAGGGCCGGGCGGGCCGCCGATCCGGCCGCCGCCCCTCCCGACCCGCCGCACTCCCCGGATTCGGATAGGTGCGGCCGACGCGACTACTCCAGCACGATCTCGCCGCGCGGTGCGGCGTCGGGCACCGTCTGCCAGCCCTTCTTGCCGACCTCGGCCCGCCAGCGCTGGTCCTGGTAGGTGACCGAGCTGATCCCGTACTCCCGGGCGTTGGCGACCGCCCACTGCGCCATGGCCCAGCCCAGGTCCCCGGTCCGGTAGCCGCCGCCGGGCGGAAGCGCGGCGGGGTCGGCGCCGAAGACTCGGGCCATCTCCTCGCGGGCCGCCTGCAGATCGGTCTCGCCCACGCCGTCGGGTAGCACGCACGACATGGTGGGGCCCGACTCCCCGGTGAAGGCCGTCGCCATCACCTTGGAAAGCGGCACGTGCTGGTCGTAGGCGAAACCGTCGGCGCTGCGCTGCACCGCCTGGGCGGCTTCGTAGACCGGCCTGTCGGTGTAGCTCCGGACCTCCGTCAGCTTCTCGTAGAAGGCGCCGGCGGAGTAGACGGGATCCAGCAGCTGGTCGGGCTCGCCCCATTTCTGCGACGGGCGCTGCTGGAACAGCCCGAGGGAGTCGCGGTCGCCGTACTCGATGTTGTAGAACTTCGACTCCTGCCAGACCGTGGCGTAGGCGATGACCACGGCCTGCTGGGGCAGGTTGCGTTCGAAGGCCACCCCGGCGATGGTCGCGGCGTTGGCGGCCTGGGCGGGGTCGAGGGAGTCGGTGTCTCCGTCGGCGGAGAACGTGCACGCCTCGGTCGGCTCGGGCTCGGCCAGATTCAGCGGCTGCACCGAGGTGAGGACGTAGTACCCGCCGCCGACCAGCGCGCCGCAGACCAGCGTCAGGGCGAGGAGGATCTTGAAGAAGGCGGAGACTCTTCGGGGCTTTCTGGGCACAGGCAGACCGTAGGGATCGGGGGCGCGCGGCACCGCGGCAGCGCGCCTCAGCTGACAGGATCGGCCCCTTGCGGTGCCCGCGGCGGCGCATGAGGGCAGCGCCGGCGGGCCGGGGTCTGTTCGCATGGTAAGGCGTCGAAGTGAACACGGACCGGTCACCACCGTCCGGGCATATCGGGCCCTACGGTGCGGCCGCGGCCTCCCCGGCCGCCGTATGCGGCGGGCGGCGCACGCCGCGTTGCGGCGAGCGCGGCCGATCCCGGTAGGCTCCGTGCCCATGACCACCTCGTTCACCAGTCCGCTTCCCGAGGAGCTCGACACCCTCTGGGAGCGCCGTATGGAACTGACCCCCGACCACACCGAGGCCCGCGAGGTGATCGTGGGCGCGGTCGACGAGCTCGACGCCGGCAAGGCCCGGGTCGCCTTCGTCGACGACGCCACCGACGAAGTCGTCGTCGACGAGCGCGCCAAGCGCGCCATCCTGCTCAGTTTCCGCGTCCTGGCGATGCAGGAGGCGGCTGTGGGCGACTTCCAGTACCACGACCGCATTCCGCTCAAGACCCGGCTCGACGGGGTGCGCGTGGTGCCCGGCGCCATCGCCCGCTGGGGCTCCTACCTGGCCCCCGGCGTGGTGCTGATGCCCTCCTTCACCAACTTCGGCGCCTGGGTGGGCTCGGGCACCATGGTCGACACCTGGGCGACGGTGGGCTCCTGCGCCCAGGTCGGCGAGAACGTGCACCTCTCCGGCGGCGCCGGGGTCGGCGGGGTGCTGGAGCCGCCGCAGGCGTCGCCGGTCGTCATCGAGGACGGCGCCTTCCTCGGCTCGCGCAGCATGGTCGTCGAGGGCGCCCGCGTGCGCACCGGCGCCAAGCTCGGCGCCGGCACCATCCTGACCTCCTCCACCCGCGTATTCGACGCCGAGTCCGGCGAGGAGCTGGCGCGTGGCGAGGCGCCCGCATGGTCGGTGTGCGTCACGGCCAACCGGGTCAAGAGCTTCCCCGGCGGCGACTTCGGCATGCCCTGCCTGCTCGTGCTGAAGCGGCTGGAGGCAGGCCAGGAGCACGACAAGCTCGCGCTGAACGAGCTGCTGCGGGAGCATGGCGTCAACGCCTGAGGCTTCCGCCGGGCGCCCGCGCCGCGCTCTCACCTGCGCGGCCGGGCGCGGCAGGGGCCGAAGGCGGCGCGCGCGTCGCGCACGCGGCGCGGACGGCAGCGGGCGCCGCGCTCTGCTCCGCCCCGACCCCGAACCGACCCGAAAGCAGCCGACATGCTGGATCTGACCGCGGACGTCCGCGCACTCACGGCCGTCCTCGTCGACACCGAGTCCGTCAGCGGCGGTGAGCGCGTCCTCGCCGACGCCGTCGAGCACGCCCTGAGCGCCCAGCCGCACCTGGCCGTCGAGCGCGACGGTGACGCGATCATCGCCCGTACCGAGCTGGGACGCCGTCGGCGCGTCGTGCTCGCCGGGCACATCGACACGGTGCCCATCGTCGGAAACGTCCCCTCCCGCACGGCGGACGGGCGGCTCTACGGCTGCGGAGCCTCCGACATGAAGAGCGGCGTCGCCGTCCAGCTCAAGCTCGCCGCCTCGGTGCGCGAGCCCGTGCACGACCTGACCTTCGTCTTCTACGACTGCGAGGAGGTCGACGCGGAGCGCAACGGGCTGCGGCGGCTCGCCCGCAACCGCCCCGACCGGTTGTGGGGCGATTTCGCCGTGCTGCTGGAGCCCACCGGCGGCGTCATCGAGGGCGGCTGCCAGGGCACGATGCGGGTGGAGGTCATCGCCCGCGGCGAGCGGGCGCACAGCGCACGCGCATGGATGGGCAGCAACGCCATCCACGGCGCCGGGCGCATCCTGGACGTACTGCGCGACTACACGCCCCGCCAGCCGGTCGTCGACGGCCTGCAGTACCACGAGGGCCTCAACGCCGTTTTCGTCTCCGGCGGCGTGGCGGGCAACGTCATCCCCGACGAGTGCACGGTCACCGTGAACTACCGGTTCGCACCCGACATCACCTCCGTCGACGCCGAGCAGCACCTGCGGGAGCTGTTCGAGGGGTTCGACGTGCGGGTCACCGACTCCGCACCGCCGGCGCGGCCGGGGCTGGAGGACCCGGCGGCCGCCGAGTTCGTCTCGGCGGTGGGCGACGGCGAGGTCCGCGCCAAGCTCGGCTGGACGGACGTCGCCAGGATGGCGGAGCTGGGCGTCCCGGCGGTCAACTACGGCCCGGGCGATCCCACCCTCGCCCACACCCGGGAGGAGTCGGTGTCGCTGGAGGCCGTCGCACTGGCCGAGGAGCGCATGACGGCCTGGCTGGCCGGGGCCTGAGAAGTCGGGCGGCCGACCCCGGCCGTGCGCCGGGTGGCCGCCGGCCACCCGGCGGGCCTGCGTGGATCGTCCGTTCTCGGCCGCTCGCGTGTGGTCTGGGATTCAGCATGGCGCCGCGTGGATCCGGATAGCGTTGGTGCATGAAGGATTCTCGGAAGACCCGCAGCGCGGGGCCGCTTACCTACCGCGGCGACGCCATACCGGCGACGACCACCGACCAGCGCCTCCTGGAAAGCCGTGGCCCGGCCGACTGGGTGCACACCGACCCCTGGCGGGTGCTGCGCATCCAGTCGGAGTTCGTCGAGGGCTTCGGTCTGCTGTCGGAGGTCGGCCACGCGGTCAGCGTCTTCGGTTCGGCGCGCAGCAAACCCGGCACCCCCCACTACGAACTGAGCCAGGAGATCGGCGGCAAGCTGGCCACCTCCGGCTACACCGTCATCACCGGCGGCGGCCCCGGGCTGATGGAGGCGGCCAACCGCGGCGCTCAAGAAGCGGGCGGCACCTCGATCGGGCTCGGCATCGAGCTGCCGTTCGAGCAGAGCCTGAACGACCACATCGACATCGGTGTCACCTTCCGGTACTTCTTCGTGCGCAAGACCATGTTCGTGAAGTACTCCCAGGCGTTCGTGGTGCTGCCCGGCGGGTTCGGCACGATGGACGAGCTGTTCGAGGCGATCACCCTGGTGCAGACCGGCAAGGTCACCCGGTTCCCGGTGGTGCTGGTCGGATCGCGCTTCTGGAAGGGGCTGCGCGACTGGATCCGCGACAGCCTGCTCGAAGAGGGCACCATCTCCCCGGACGATCCGGACCTGATGCACCTGACCGACGACGCCGACGAGGTCGTCGACATCATCCGCAAGTCCCACGTCGACCTGGCCCGGCGCGAGTTCGAGGCGGGCCGGGTGGCCGACGAGGCCGCCGACCTGCAGGCCGCCGAACGCGCGTCGGACTCCTGAGCCCGGCGCGGCCCCTCGCTCAGGCGAGACCGCGCCGCGCCACCGCCGGCGGCCGCCGCCCCTGCACGGAGGCGACCATGTCGACGGCCTGGCGCACGGCGTCGGCGTGCTCGGTCGCGAACACCCGCGCACCCAGCCACGCGTAGACCGACGCCAGCGCCACGGCCGCAGCGGCACCGTGCGCGCCCCGGCCGCGTGGGACTGCTCCGCCGTCCTCGGCGGTGCGTGGCGGCGCGCATCGGACCAGCACGGTGCGCCCCTGCTCGGCGAGTTCCCGCACGTGCTCGGGGGCGGGCCGGTAGCCGAGGTCGTCGGCGCCCTCCACGACCGCCGCCAGCTCCACGATCCGGCAGCGACCCGCACCGTCCTGTGTCATACGGTCCCCTCCGCCATAGCCTGCCCCGCCGGGTCTGCGCCGCCGCCGACGCTCCCGGGCTGTGGCACCATTGAGCCTAATGTCTCCGATCATCCTCGTCCTGATCGCCCTCGCCGCGGTGGCCGCGCTCGCCGGCGTGGCGTTCGTGGTCATGGGGAAGGGCGGTGAGCTGGCGCGCTTCGAGGCCGACCACCCGCCGTTGGACCTCCCCGCCGACCGCCCGCTGTCCGGATCGGACGTCGGCCGGGTGCTGCTTCCGCTGTCGCTGTGGGGCTATCACGTGCGCGCCGTCGACGACGTGCTGCGGCGGGTCGTGGGCGCGCTGTCCGAGCGCGACGCGCGTATCGCCGACTTGGAGCGGCGACTCTCCGAAGCCGGCCGCCCGGTTCCGCCGTCCCCGGCGCAGGCCGCGGGATCGGACTCGGGAACCGCCGCCACCGCGGTGCTGGGCGGAGCGCACGCGGCGAACTCCGCGGGCGCCGCGAGTGCACCGACTGCGCCGGCTCCTCCGCCCGGCGGGGCGCGCGGCGGCGCCGCGCCGCGGACGGGCGCCCACGCCCGCACCCCGGCGCCGGCGGGCACCGAGCGCTCGGCGGAGTCCCCGCGCGACGGCGCCGAAGACAGCGGTGCCCGCGAGTCCGGCGCGCGGGAGCAGGATACGACGGGCTCCGGCGCGGGTACCGGTGGCCGGGACACGGGTGCACAGCACAAAGCCGCCGAGGCCGCCGAGCCGACCGCCGAGGGCACCGAGCGCGCGTCGGAGGAGAACGCCGAATCCGGGCGGAAACCGTCCGCGCCCGGCGCGGTCTCGCCGCAGAGCGACACGTCGTGACCGGCGACGAGGCGACCGCCCGGCAGGGCCCGGACGGACTGCGCCGCTGCCACTGGGCGCTGGGCGGCGAGGACCTGCTGTACTACCACGACACCGAGTGGGGCGTGGCGATCACCGGCGACGACGCCATGTTCGAGCGCGTCTGCCTGGAGGGCTTCCAAGCGGGCCTGTCGTGGTTGACCGTGCTGCGCAAGCGGCCCGCGCTGCGCGAGGTCTTCGCCGGGTTCGACCCCGCTGCCATCGCCCGCTACGGCGAGGCCGACGTCGAGCGCCTGCTCGGCGACGCGCGGCTGATCCGCAGCAGGCCCAAGATCCAGGCCGTGATCAACAACGCCCGCGCCGCCCTGGAGCTGCCCGGCGGGCTCGCCGCGCTGGTGTGGGATCACGCGCCCGCCGACCACCGGGTGCCCGAGAAGGTCGACGACGTTCCGCCGTCGACCCCGGAGAGCGCCGCCCTGGCCAAGGCGCTGAAGCGGCACGGCTTCAAGTTCGTCGGCCCCACCACCGCCTATGCGACCATGCAGGCCGCCGGGGTGGTCGACGACCATCTCGGCGACTGCTTCCGCCGCACACGACCGCACGAGTGAGGCCGATGTCCGCCCTGGAAACGGGCGACGGCGGCGAAGGGGGCCGCCCCGGTTCGACTCCCCGCCGGCGCCCTCACGGGTGGTCGCGGCGGCTTCACGCCCCGCCCCGGCGGAGTCGGACCCGTCCGCCCGCGGCCGGGCGGCCGAAAGCATGTGCCGTACGGGCGCGACGACCCGTTTGTGCGTTACGCCGCCGTCGCGGCGCCCACCACCGGCCCGATGGTTGTAGGCTCCTGCCCTAAGGCGCGGTGGAGACCGCGCCGCTACCCCCTCTTTCCGCGCCTGGCCGCGGCGCCGGCCGCGCGGAACCCCACCCGCGGTGCAGTCCGAGCGCGCCGTCCACCCCTGCATCTCCACGCGATGCCGCCGAGCCCCGATCTTCGCTGTCGGGACATGTATGGCTTCGGCTGTTCTGGGGCTGATACGACATCGTGTGTACTTCATCACCCTTTGTCGGAGGCGGTGGCCGAATGCGTCGCTTATTCTCTGACGCTGAAGCCGCGAACGGACACCTGCACCTGTTCGCCTTGGAGGTCGAAGCCATGATCACAGCCAACGCCCCCGGCCGGACCCTGCCCGGAGGCCGGCGGTGAGCGACGTCCCCGGTGCCGCCGCGCCGAGCGACGGCGAGCAGGACGGCGCCGGTTCCGGTGGCGGCTCGCCGATCCGGCAGATGTCCCTGTGGCCGCCGCCCCGGTCCAACCGGCACAGTGCCAAGCGACGCAAGAGCCTCGTCGCAGGGATCGTCGCCGTGGTCGTGCTGGGCGCGGGAATCGGAACGGCCGCTGTGTGGGTGCTGCAGCGCGACCAGGCCGCCACCGCCGACGGGCCGGCCGTGCCCGAGTCCTACGCCGGTACATGGCGGGGCGAGATGAGCCAGTTCAACGAGGAGGGCGAGCACATCGTCGACTGGGGTGCCGAGGTCAAGCTGGAACAGGGCGAGGAGCGCGGCGTCTCCGAGTGGTACACCCTCGACTGCCGCGGCAGCCTGGACCTGACCGAGCGCCGGGGCGACCGGCTCACCTTCGACTACGTCGAGACCTACGATCCGGATGAGCGGTGCGTGGACGAGTCGGAGCTGGTCCTCGACAGCGGTGACTCCGCCGGCACGCTGCACGCCCGCTGGAGCGCCGTCTCCCACGAAGGCGTGCCGATGACCTCCACCGGAACTCTCCGCTAGGGTGGGCGCCGCCGACGCCCGCGTGCCCGCAGCGCGCGGTACAGGGCCCGTGGAGGGAAGATGACCGGAACCCAGCCCCTGACCGACGACGATCCCCGGAGCATCGGCGGCTACGCGCTGAGCGCCCGGCTGGGGCAGGGCGGCCAAGGCGTGGTCTACCTGGGGCGCGACGACACCGACGGCGCGCCCGTCGCGGTCAAGACCCTGCACGCCGACGGCATCGACGCCGCGGGTCTGCGCCGTCAGCTCTCCGAGGAGGTCGAGACCGCGCGGCGGGTGGCGCGGTTCTGCACCGCCCAGGTGCTGGCCGCCGACATCGACGCCGAACCGCCCTATGTCGTCAGCGAGTACATCGAGGGCCCCACCCTGCGCGAGGTGGTCCGGCGCGACGGCCCGATGAGCGGGGCCGCGCTGGAGCGGTTGGCCGTGGGCACCCTGACCGCTCTGGCGGCCATCCACCAGGCGGGGATCGTGCACCGCGACTTCAAGCCGGGCAACGTGCTCATGGGGCACGACGGCCCCCGGGTCATCGACTTCGGCATCGCCCGCGCGCTGGAGGGTACCGCCATCCTCACCAGCCAGATCGCGGGCACTCCCGCCTACATGGCCCCCGAGCAGATCGCCGGCCGGCCCCTGGGTCCCGCGGTCGACCTGTTCTCGTGGGGCTCCACCATCGCCTTCGCGGCCAACGGGTGGGGGCCCTTCGGCCAGGACTCGCTGCACGAGGTCCTGCACAACGTCTCCGCCGAGCCCCCGGACCTGGGCGCGCTGGACGGCCGACTCCGCGACATCGCGTCGCGCTGCCTGTCCAAGGACCCCGACCAGCGGCCTTCGGCGGCCGAGACGCTGATGGGCGTTCTGGGCGTCGCGATGCCCGAGCCCGGCGGCGGCGCCCCGGCGCAGGCCGAGGAGACCGACGAGCCGGGGGCCCTGCCGATCCACACACTTGCGGCCGGTGCGGCGGCCGCGGCGCCCGAGGGCACCGCGGCCGGACTGCGCGAAAGCCTGGCGCAGGAGGCGGCGGGCGACGACGGCCTGTTCCGCTCCTTCCCGCCCCTCACGCCGCCCCCAGCAGGCTCGGGGCCGCGCTACGACACGGGTGCCGGACCCGGTACCGCCGCGTCCAGCGGGCCGCAGACCCCGCCGGCCGCGGCGTCTTCCGGACCGCCGCCGGGCGCCGTGCAGCCGGGTGCGGATCCGGCCTCCGCCGGCGGTTCCGCCTGGGTTCCACCGGGCGCGCATCCGCAATCGGGTCCGCAGCAGCCGTCGCCCTACGGTGGGCCCGCCGGGGCGGGGCCGACGGGCGGGCAGCAGCCTTATGGCCCCTCGGGTCCGCAGTCGCCGTACGGTCCGGGGCCGGGTGCTCCGCCGTCGGGTCCGCAACCGCCGTACGGTCCGGGGCCGGATGCTGCGCAGGCTGGGCCGGGCCCCTACGGCTCCGGCGGCCCGGGTCCGCAGCAGCCGTCGCCCTACGGTGGGCCCGCGGGGGCGGGGCCGACGGGTGGGCAGCAGCCTTATGGCCCCTCGGGTCCGCAGTCGCCGTACGGTCCGGGGCCGGGTGCTCCGCCGTCGGGTCCGCAGCCGCCCTACGGCCCGGAACAGGGGAAGGTGCAGCCGGGACCCGGAGCGCCCTACGGCCCAGCACCGGGAGTCCCGGGACCGCAGCAGCCCGCACCCTACGGGGCGACCCCTGCGGCGCCGCAGGGCGGCCCGCCCGCGGGCGCCTGGGGCCGGCAGCCGCCCGCTTCCGGGGCCGCGCCTGCGTCGCCTGCGTCGAAGGGCAGCGGGGCCGGTGTCATCATCGGAATCGTCGTCGGCGCCTCGCTCCTCGTGGTGATCGTGGTAGGCGTCGTCATCGCCGGCATCCTGGGCTGAGAGCCCGCCGATGCCCGCCGCGACGCCCGCGACCCCCGCCGGCGGGTGCGGCTAGTGGCCCTCGAAGTCGGGTTGCTCCTTGTTCAGGAAGGCCAGGGTGGCGTTGAGATGGTCGGCGGTCTCGGCGCACTGGTCCTGCAGGCCCGCCTCCATTTCCAGGGCGTTGACCAGGTCCAGCCCGGACCCGAACGTCAGCTCGGCCTTGATGGCCGCGTAGGCCACCGTCGGCCCTTGCGCCAGGCGTACCGCCAGCTCCCGTGCGGAGTCCTCCAGTTCGGCGTCCGGCACCACCTTGCTGACCAGTCCGATCTCCAGGGCGCGCGCGGCCGGCACGGGCTCGGCCAGCATCAGCATTTCCATCGCCCGGGCGTGGCCGACCAGGCGCGGCAGCGTCCACGACGCCCCCGAGTCCGCGCCGAGGCCGACGTTGGCGAAGGCCATCAGGAACGACGCCCGCTCCGCGGCCACGCGCAGGTCGCAGGCGAGGGCGATCGAGGCGCCGGCGCCCGCGGCCGTGCCGTTGACCGCGGCCACCACCGGCTTGGGCATCCGCACCAGGCCCAGGATGATGGGGTTGTAGTGGTCCCGGACGGTGCGGTCGAGGCCGCGGCCCTCATTGAGGTTCTCCGCGTGCTCGCGGAGGTCCTGCCCGGCGGAGAACGCCTTGCCGCTGCCGGTCAGCAGCACGGCGCGGGCGCGGGTGTCGCCCTTGGCGCGCTCGATGGCCGCCAGCAGGGCCTCCTTGGTCTCCACGGTCAGGGAGTTCAGCGCATCCGGCCGGTTCAGCCGGATAGTGGCGACCCCGTCGGCCAGTTCGTACCCGACGGCGGTGTCCTCGGCGCTTTCCGCGCCGCTGTCCCCGTTGCCTGCGGTGTCCCGGCTGTCGGCGGTGCCTGCGGTGTCTGACTCGGACAAGCGGTACTCCCGGTCTGATCGGCTGCTGGCGCGGTCCCCGCGACCGCGAAAGTGCGCTGCGGCTATAACCTTACTGTTCGGATTCTTCGGGACCGATGGCCCCGACGCTGTCCGATCGTTCCCAATCGGCTCCCAAAACCGAGATAATGGCAGAACAGTGATTCATTCCCTGAGTCACGCGGATGAGGCGCGACCCCGGACCGGCCGCCCCGTGGTAGGGGCGCCTCCGCCGGAGCGGCCCAGGCACTGCAGTTTTCCTATGAAAGGGGATACGGCATGGCGGCGATGAAGCCGAGGACCGGTGATGGTCCCATGGAGGTCACCAAGGAAGGCCGCGGCATCATCATGCGGGTCCCGCTGGAGGGCGGCGGGCGGCTCGTCGTCGAGCTCACGCCGGACGAGGCCGCCGAGCTCAAGGAGGCCCTCGACGGCGTCGTCGGCTGAAGCCGGACGCACCCGGCGGCCGCCCCGACAGCCGCCGAACGCGTGCCGCAGCCACCTCGGGGCGGGCAGCGGCTCCACCGAGATCCCATCCCACGATTGCGAGCATCCGTTGCCCATCGCTACGGAGATCCGCCCGGTTCCGGGCTCCCTCACCGACTCCGCCGCCGATCTGGTGGCGCTCCCAGTCTCCCGCGGCGACGAGGCGCCGATCGCGGCCACCGCGGGCGCGGGCCTCGATCCCGCGGAGCTGGACGCGCGGCTGCCGGCGCCTGTCGCCGCGCTCGTCGCGCACTACGAGCTGACCGGCAACCCCGGTGAGGTCGCGCAGTTCCCCGCCGACCTGGGTGCGGGGCTGGTGCGTGTCGTGCTGCTCGGAGTAGGCGACGCCACCCCCGGCGACCTCCGGAAGGCCGGTGCGGCACTGGTCCGCGCCGCCAAGGGCCGCACCACCGCGGCGACCGGCGTCGCCCTACTGGAAAAGGCGAGCGAGGGCGGCGGCGCCGGGCTGGCGGCGTTCGCCGAGGGCGCGCTGCTGGCCTCCTACCGGTTCAGTCTGGCCTCCGCCCCTGCGGGCGCCGAGCCGCTGCAGGCGCTCGAACTGGTCGGCGCCACCTCGCAGACGGCGGCCGCGGCGGTCGCCCGCGGCGAGACCGTGGCACAGGCGACGGGGCTGGCTCGGGACCTGATCAACACGCCCTCGCTGGAGAAGGACCCGGCCTGGCTGGCCGCGCGCGCCGTGCAGACCGCGTCGACGGCGGGGTTGGAGTCCGAGGTCTGGGACGAGGCCGCGCTCAAGCGCGACGGCTTCGGCGCGATACTCGCCGTCGGGGCGGGCTCGGACCGCCCGCCGCGGCTGGTGCGCCTGGACTACCGACCGGAGAACCCCGCAGGCCACGTCGTCCTCGTCGGCAAGGGCATCACCTTCGATACCGGCGGGTTGTCGCTGAAGCCCAACGACAACATGAAGCTGATGAAGACCGACATGAGCGGGGCGGCGGTGGTGCTCGGCGCGATGTCGGCGCTGGCCGGGCTCGGCACCGAGGTCGCCGTCACCGCACTGCTCCCCATCGCCGAGAACTCCGTCTCCGGCTCCGCTGTGCGGCCCGGCGACGTGATCACCGCCTATGACGGGCGAACGATCGAGGTGTTGAACACCGATGCCGAGGGGCGGCTGGTCATGGCCGACGCGTTCGGCTACGCCGCTGCGCGGTTGGCTCCCGACGCGCTCGTCGACGTCGCAACCCTGACCGGAGCGGCGAAGGTGGCGCTGGGCACCGGCACGGGCGCTCTCTACAGCAGCGACGAGTCCCTTGCCGGGGCGCTGGCCGAGGCGGCGGAGCGCTCCGGTGAGCCGGTGTGGCGGCTGCCGCTGACCGAGGAGTACCGCGAGGTGCTGGACTCGCGGGTGGCCGATCTGGCCAACGTCGGCAACGGCGACTTCGGGCGTCCCGGCGCCACCGAGGCGGCGCTGTTCCTGCGGGAGTTCACCGGCGGGCTGCCGTGGGCCCACCTGGACATCGCCGGTCCGGGGCGTTCCAGCAGCGACGAGGGCGTGTTGAGCAAGGGCGGCACCGCGTTCTCCACCCGCCTGCTGCTGCACTGGCTCTCCGGCGGCGAACCCGTGGTCGGCGGCGGGGCCGCGTAGTCGGCTTCGGTTCCGCCTGCGGGCGTTCAGTCCCTCGGGGCCTCCTCGCGGATCGCCGCGAGGAGGCCCTCGCCGACGGGCAGCAGCAGCGGGACCAGCTCCTCGTCGTCGCGGACGAGTCGGGCGGCCTCGCGCACCGCCGCGGTGCCGGGTTCGGGTGCGCTCAGCGGGCCGTCGGAACTGGTGGCGGCCTCCAGAGCGTTGTTGAAGACCACGATCCCGCCCGTTCTCAGCAGGCGCAGCGCCTCGGCGAGGTAGGCCGGATAGGCGGCGGTCTCGGCGTCCACGAAGACCATGTCGTAGGCCGCGTCGGTCAGCCGCGGCAGCACGTGCAGCCCGCGCCCCAGGATCAGCCGCACCCGGTTCGCGGGGAAGCCGGCGTCGCGGTAGGCGGCGCGTGCCAGCTCCTGGTATTCGGGTTCGATGTCGACGCTGGTCAGCACGGACTCCGCGCGCATGCCGCGCAGCAGCCAGATGCCCGAACTGCCGCATCCGGTCCCCACCTCCACCACAGCGCGGGCGCCGATCGACGCGGCCAGGAAGCGCAGCGCCGCTCCGCCCGCGGCGCTGATGGGAGAGGACTCGGCCCGCTGCCCGGTCCGGCGCGCCGAGGTCAGCGTGGCGTCCTCGACGGCGTACTGCTCGATGTGGGCCAGAGTGTGGGCCAGTGTGTCGTCTCGGCTGGCGATGACGGCCTCCCCGCGTGTGACGTGCTCGGCTGCCTCCGCCGCGCGGGCCCGCGGCGGGCCAGGTTCGGCCGGATGGCGGACGCGGCGTGCGCCGAGGTGTGGGACCGCGGAACACGCGGGTGCCACCGGCGGTGACTCTTCGTGTCCGCGCGCTCACCCGGTTGCCGGGTTCCAGGCACAGACTAGCCTGCCGAGGGGGTTGCGGGCGTGTTCGCGGCCCCGGGAACTTAATCGCCCCTTCGCGGCGTTGCAAAGTGGGTAAGGACTTTTCGTGTCCGAGCGTCGGCGGCCCCCTCGCGGCCGGCCTCGGCGATCCCTGGGGCGGCGAGCCGCCTCCCGGGCGTGCACGCGATCCGAAGGGAGTGGCGGTGGCAGACTCCGACGCTGCCGTGGACTTCGAGCAGTGGGAGCCGCCGAGCTGGGACGAGGTCGTGCGCAACCACTCGGCCCGGGTGTACCGGTTGGCCTACCGGCTGACCGGCAACAAGCACGACGCGGAGGACCTCACCCAGGAGGTTTTCATCCGGGTGTTCCGGTCGCTGGCCAACTACACCCCCGGAACCTTCGAGGGCTGGCTGCACCGCATCACGACCAACCTCTTCCTCGACACGGCTCGGCGCAAGGCCCGCATCCGGTTCGAAGGGTTCTCCGACAACGCGGACGACCGCCTCCAGGGGCGCGAGCCCACACCCGCGCAATCGTTCGAGGAGCGCCACTTCGACGCCGACATCCAGGCGGCGCTCGACGACCTGCCGGCGGAGTTCCGCGCACCGGTCGTGCTGTGCGACATCGAGGGCCTGTCCTATGAGGAGATCGCCGCTACGCTGGGCGTCAAGCTCGGTACCGTGCGCAGCAGGATCCATCGGGGGCGCGCCCAGCTGCGCAAGGCCCTGGAGCACCGGCGGCGCCTGGCCGCCCAGGAGCACGCCGACTTCGGCGTCCCGGGCGGCGCGAACACGGGCATCGGGGAGGTGGAGTGAACATGGACCACTTGGGAGAGCGCCTGTCCGCTCTGGTCGACGGCGAGCTCGGCCACACCGAGCGCGACCGGGCGCTGCGGCACCTGGCCGCCTGCGAGAACTGCCGGTTCGAAGCCGAGATGATGCGCGGCCTGAAGCGGCGCCTGCACGGCCTCGACTCCCCCGAGCCCTCCACCGACTTCATGGGCCGCCTCTCGTCTCTCAGCGGGGCGTCCACGGAGCCTCCCGACCAGGGTCCGCACGCCGGCGGCCCCGCTGGTCCCGGCGGATTCGGCTCCATACCGCCGCTGGGCTCCAGCCGCCCCATCGGCGGCGGCCTGCCCCATGTCCCCGGCGGTGACAGCGCCCTGGCGGTGGCCGAGCCCGCCGCGAGCTCGCGGTCCCGCTCGGGCCGGGCCGGGCCGGCGGCCCGCGCCGCACGGCCGCTGTCGGTGCTGCGTCCGCGCTGGGAGCGCACGCGCTACGCGGTCGCCGGCGCCTCGGTGCTGGCCGTCGCACTGGGCACGGCTTTCGTCGCCGGCGGCGACTCCGAGGCCCCGCCGGTGGTCAGCCCACCGGTCGACGACTACGCAGTCGAGCACGCGGTGACCTCGCGCCAGGTCACCGTGCCCGCTCCCGAAGGCCGGTTCCCGGAGGTCGGCACCGTGGTGGAGGCCACCGCGCCGGCGTCCGGGCCGCGGTGAGCGCCGCGCGCCGCCAGCCGCCCCCCTCCCCGCGATCGCTCCGCGCCGCCGAGTCCGCCCGCCGCCCACGCCCCACCCCGCCCCGGACGCCGCGCGCCGTCGGTTTCCCCGTTCGGATGCCGTTGGTGCTGCTGTCCCTCTCGCTGGTGGTCGTGGTGCTGCTGCCGGCCTCGATCCCGGCGCAAGCGGGCGAGGTCCCGGCGCCCGGCGACGACGACGGCATGGGGCTGCTGCGCCGCGCGGCGGAGTCCGTCCGCGAAGTCTCCTTCGAAGGCGTGCAGCGGGTCACTGCGCAGGGCCGGGGAGCCGGGGGCACCGGGTCACGGCTGGTCGAGGTGGTGCACCGTGCCGGCGAGGCCACCGGCTACCGCTACGCCGGCGGCGCGCAGCCGGCCGAGGGGCTGGTGGTCGGGCAGACACCGCTGCTGATGAAGGTCGACGAACTGCTGCTGGATCGACTGGCCGCCAACTACCGGGTGACCCGTGTCGGCGAGGCCCGGGTGTGCGGGCGCTCCACGGACGTGCTGGAGGTGCGCCGCGCCGACGGCACCGCCGCGGGCCGGCTGTGGATCGACAAGCGCACCGGGCTGCCGTTGCGGAAGTGGGTCCGCGGCCCTTCGGGGCGGCTCGTGCACGCGGGCGAATTCGTCGAGTTCCGCGTGCGCCGTGACCCGGGCCCGCTGCCCGAGCACCGCGTGCGGGCGCGTCCCTGGTCCGACGAGCTTTCCGGCGCGGAGCTGGCGCGGCTGCGCGAGCGCGGCTGGCACATCCCCGAGCAGCCCGCGTGGGACCTGCGGCTGATCCGGGCCTGGGCCAAGCAGGCGGAAGGCGGCCGCATCGTGCACCTGGCCTACTCCGACGGGCTCTCGGTGGTCTCGGTCTTCGTCCAGCGCGGCAGACTGGCCGACGAATCCGAGGGAACCGGTACGGGGGCGGCGAAAGTCGTACAGGGCGACGGTGCCGCCGCAGCGGGGCAGCGCCTGATGTGGGACTCCGAGGGCTTCGTCTACACGGCGATGGGCCAGGCGCCGCCCGGCCTCCTCGCCGCGGCGGTCGCGGGGTTCCCGACCGCGGAGCGTCCGGACTTCTGGGAGCGGGTGCTGCGCGGGGTGGAGCACCTCACCGCTGCGGCGACCGGCTGACAGGGGCCGACCGGGACCACGACGGGTCTGGGACGCCCCGATGCGGGCGCTGATCGGCGGTGGAACATCCATCGGGACATAGGGTCCGCCGGTGGAGATTCCCGGTCCTAACGGCCGGTTTATGCGGGCTGCTCCAGAATCGACCCGGCGGCGACGGACGGAGAGCTGGATGACGGACGACACCGGACCCCCGAACCCCGACGACGGAGCGGATCGGCCCCGGCCCGAGCCGCACCCGCCGGCGGAGGAGGGCCGACCGGGCGCCGTGCAGCCGCCGGATCCGAGCGGGGCCGAGCAGGGGGCCGCGCCGCCGCCGCAGCAACCGCCGTCACAGGAGCCCCGGCAGGGCGCCGCTTCCTGGCCTCGGCCGGAGGGCGGCAGCCGCGCCCCCGGCGTCCCCATGGGGCCGCCCGCTCCACCGGGAGGCCCGGGCCCGGCCGGGGGCGCTCCGTCGTGGGCCGCCCAGTCCGACGCAGCCCCCGATGCCGGCCGATGGGCCCACGCAGTCGGCGGGCCGCCGCCCGGCTCGCCCCAGCACGCGCACCACACGGGGTTCTCCAACGCCGGCGGACCGCCGCCCGGCGGCGCGGGCCCCCTACCGCCGGGGCCGCCAGGCCCCCCTGGTCCGGGCGGGCCGGGCGGCGGCCACTACGGCGCCCCCGGGTTCCCGCCGCCACCGCCGCCGAAGCGGCGCCGCGGCCTGCCGCTGTGGGCGGTGGTGCTCGTCGTCGTGGTGGTGTCGGCGGGCTCCGCGGGTGTCGGCGGTGTCGTCGGCGGTTCGCTGGGAGTGCAGAGCGCCCCGGAACCCCGGGACCGTCCCTCGCCGCAGTTGAACACCGAACTGCCCTCCGACGCCCCCAGCCGCGCGCCCGACACCGTCGCCGGCGTCGCCCAGCGCGTCAGTCCGAGCGTGGTCTCCATCCAGGACGCGGGCTCGACCCTCAGCGGCAACGGCTCGGGCTTCGTCATCGAGAACGACCGCGTCGTCACCAACAACCACGTGGCCTCGGCGCTGCAGGCGGGCGACATGGAGGTCGTCTACAGCAACGGCCGGACCAGCGGCGCAAGCGTGGTGGGCACCCGGCCCGACTCGGATCTGGCGGTGCTGGAGCTGGACGACCCCCTCGACGTCCAGGCACTGGAGTTCGGAGACTCCGCGCAGGTCACCGTCGGAGACCAGGTCATCGCCATCGGCGCGCCGCTGGGCCTGGCGGGCACCGTGACCACGGGCATCATCAGCGCCGTGGACCGAGACGTGAGCCTGGGCGACGACTCCTCCGGCCAAGGGGCGGCCATCAGCGCGCTGCAGACCGACGCCGCGATCAACCCCGGCAACTCCGGCGGTCCGCTGGTCGACGCGCAGGGCCGGGTGATCGGCGTCAACACCGCGATCGCCACCCTGGGCGGCGCCGCGGGCGGCCAGGGCGGCAGCATCGGCCTGGGCTTCGCCATCCCTTCGGCGGAGGTCGAGCGGGCCGTCGACGACATCCTCGGCGGCGCCGGAGCATCGGGCAGCCCGCAGGCGGAGGGTGCCGCCTTGGGCCTGGTGCTGGATTCGGAGTACGACCAGGGCGCGCGCATCGCCTCCGACGGGGAGGCCGGCGGTTCGGCCGTGGAGCCCGGCGGACCCGCCGACCAGGCCGGTCTGCAGCCGGGCGACGTCATCATCGGCTTCGACGGCCGCGACGTCCCCGACGCCGACACCCTGACCCGGCTGCTGGAGCAGTACGAATCCGGCGACCGGGTCGAGGTCGTGTTCCAGCGCGACGGCGAAGGCCGCACCACCGACGTCACGTTGGAATAGGCGCCGCTTGCCGGGGCCGGGCCGACGCCGGAGCTGGAAGTGACGCCCGGGCAGGGCCGGGGAGACCGCGGCCGCCGCTGGGCAGGCGGCTCGGGTGGGCTGTGCGGCCTTGTGGAGGCCCTGTGGTCTGCCGGGCGGCGGGTTGTCTGGAAGGAAGGCGGCGCCGAGGGCGGTGGATGGCCGGGCCCGCGTCCACGGGACACGGTGCCCGCATGCGGGTCGCCCGACGCCGCGCCGAGAGTGGCTCCAGGAACGGTCTCGGCGCCGCGTCAGCCCGTCGGCTCCTCGCCGATGTCCTCGTGCCACAGTTCGGGGCGCTGGGCGATGAACTCCGCCATCATCGCCGCGCAGCCGGGGTCGTCGAGCACCACGACCTCTACGCCGTGCTCGGCCAGCCAGTCGTGGCCGCCGGTGAAGGTCCGCGACTCACCGACGACCACCCGCGGGATGGCGAACTGGCGCACCAGCCCGCTGCAGTACCAGCACGGCGAGAGCGTGGTGACCATGGTGGTTCCGGCGTAGCCGCGCTGGCGGCCGGCGTCGCGGAACGCCGCGGTCTCGGCGTGCACCGACGGGTCGCCGTCCTGGACGCGGCGGTTGCGCCCGCGGCCCAAAACCTCGCCGCCGCTGCCGATCAGCGCGGCGCCGATGGGGATCCCGCCCTCGTCGAAACCGGACCGCGCCTCGGCTGCGGCCACCTCCAGCCACCGCCGGAACCGGTCGGGGTCCTCCTGGGGTGCGGGCATGGCTCCTCCGGGCGCGTTTCGGGCGTTTCGGGCCCCGCGGCCGCCCGGTCCCGGCCGGCGCGACCGCCGGCGAACCCGATGCTATCCGGTGGGCAGCGTGTCCACGGGGCGGCGCCGCGCGGGGGAGGGAGGCCGGTCGGGGCCGCCGTTCGGCGGCGGCCCCCTACGAAGGTTGCGGCGGCTCCTACCCGCTGACGGGGCTGATGCCGAGCTGCATGCCCGAGAGCCCGCGCGGCTTGCCGACGAGGTTGCCGGCGATGCCGCCGAGGATCTGGGAAACCTCGGTGTTGGGCTCGCTGAGCACGAGCGGCTGGCCCTCGTCGCCGCCCTCGCGCAGCCGCATGTCCAGCGGCACCTGGCCCAGCAGGGGCACCTGCGCACCCAGGGCCTTGGTCAGGCCGTCGGCGACGACCTGGCCGCCGCCCTCGCCGAAGAGGTAGGTGCGCTCGTCGCTGCCGGGCGCGACGTAGTAGGACATGTTCTCGATGACGCCGGCGACCCGCTGGTGGGTCTGCGCGGAGATGGCCCCGGCCCGCTCGGCGACCTCGGCGGCGGCCTGCTGCGGTGTGGTCACCACCAGGATCTCGGCGCCGGGCAGCAGCTGGGCGACCGAGATGGCGATATCGCCCGTTCCGGGAGGCAGGTCCATCAGGAGCACGTCGAGGTCGCCCCAGAAAACGTCGGAGAGGAACTGCTGCAGCGCGCGGTGCAGCATCGGGCCGCGCCACACCACGGGCTGGTTGCCCTGGGTGAACATGCCTACCGAGATGACCTTGATGTCGTGGGCCACGGGCGGCAGGATCATGTCCTCGACCTTGGTGGGGTGGGCCGAGATCCCCAGCATCCGCGGCACGGAGTGCCCGTAGATGTCGGCGTCGACCACGCCGACCTTGTGCCCGGCCTCGGCCATCGCCGCGGCGAGGTTCACGGTCACCGACGATTTGCCGACGCCGCCCTTGCCGGAGGCCACCGCGTAGACCTTGGTCAGCGAGCTGGGCTTGGCGAAGGGGATCTCCTTCTCGGCCTGCCCGCCGCGCAGCTTGGATTGGAGGGCCTTGCGCTGTTCGTCGCTCATGACGTCGAGTTCGACGGTCACCCGGGTGACGCCGTCGACCTTGGAGACGGCGTTGGTGACGTCGCTCTCGATCCGTCCCTTCATCGGGCAACCGGCCACCGTGAGGTAGATGCCGACATGCACGACACCGCCCTCGGCGATCTCGACGCTTTTGACCATGTCGAGATCGGTGATGGGGCGGTGGATCTCGGGGTCCTGGACGGTCGCCAGAGCCGCGTTCACCTGCTCGGTGGTGGGTGTGGAGGACATGACTCCATGGTATGCAAGGAGGTCCAGGACAGCGGACCTCCGCGGCGGGCGAGTGGGCTGCGCGGCGCGTCCGGTGCCCGGCGGCGGCCCCGCGCGGCGCGATTCGCGACCAAAGAGCGCTGCGAGCGGCTGCGCGATCGTCTGCGTTGTGAGTGAAATCACCCTCCATGTATCCGGAGTACCAGCCGGTAACCGGACCGGCTTCCGCTATATGAAGTCGGCGAGGTCACTATGCCGCTGCACCCCGAACCGGTCGGCGCGGTCTTCGGCGGCCCGCTCCCGAACGCCGCCCGCGCCACCCGGCGGCGGGCATCCTGCGGTCGGCGACATCCCAGCTCAGCGCGGTGTAACCGCTCGGTGGCGGTGCGTTCTTAACGCGGCCAATACAACGGCGGATAGTACTCTCGGCAAACGATGAGAAACTCGCCGCCGCCGCCCGGCTCATCCTGGTCGTCTGAACCGCAGGGGCCCCTCGGTCCGGACCGGTCGGCCGACCAGCATGAGCAGGTGTGGGCGTGGCCGCCGGCGGCGAGCCGGACCGATACCCAACGCGACGGGGCGTGGGCGTGGCCGCCGCCCGCCCAGCCGCGCCGCGGCCCCGAGCCGACCGGTGTCGCCCGCCCGCCGGCCGGGGTCCCCTATCACCGCCTGGCCCGCACCCGGCGCCACCGCTGGTGGATGCCGCCGCTCGCGGTCGTCACCGCCGTGGCGGCGATCCTGGTCGTGCAACTGCTGATGGGCATGGCCGCGGTCGTGGTGGCGGTGGTCAACGGCATACAGGGGACCGGCGACGACATGTTCGCCGAGCCGGTGGCCAATCTCGCCTTCCAGCTCGTCGTCATCGCGACGATGGCGCCGATCGTCCTGGGGATCGCCTGGCTGATCCAGCGCAGGCCGACGGGCACCGTGTTCTCGGTGGCCGGGCGGCTGCGGCTGCGGTGGCTGGCGTACTGCGCCGTGCTGACCCTGCCCGCCCTGATCTGCTCCTTCGCGGTGCTGTTCGGCCTGACGAGATTGACGGCTCCGGAAACCGCCTTCGTCGGCGAGTTCGCCGGCGGCGAAAACTTCGCGCTCGCCGTCGGGCTGATCGTGCTGCTCGTGCCGTTCCAGGCCTCCGCCGAGGAGATCGCGCTGCGGGGCTTTCTGATGCAGTCGGTGGGTTCGCTGGGCGCCGGGCCCGGCGAGCGCCGCGGAGCCGGTGCGGTCTCCCGGTTCCTGCGCACCCCCGTGCTGGCGATCGTCATCAGCGGAACCGTGTTCACCCTTCTGCACGACTACTTCGGCTGGGGCCTGCTGGATGTGGCGGTGTTCGGTATCGCCATGGCCTGGCTGACGTGGTTCACCGGCGGCCTGGAGGCCGCGCTGGGCCTGCACGTACTGCACAACCTGGTGGCTTTCACCATCAGCGCCTACGAGGGCACTCTCGACCGGGTCGCCACCGGAGGCGGCTCCTGGCAGGGGGTGGTCAGCACATCGGTCGAGGTCGCCGTCTACTGCGCGGCGGTGGTGTGGCTGGCCCGGCGGACGGGTGTACGCCGCAGTGTCGCCGAAAGCGACGGCGAGCCGGACACAGCGGGGGCCGCGGCCGCGCTCCCCGAGTGGACCGCCCAGGCTGAGGGCGGCCGGTGGCGCCAGGAGCACCCCGGGCGGTGGGCTCCCGACAGCCCCGCCGACCAGGCACCCGACCAGTGGCGGTATCCGTCCGGCGACCCGGCGCACCGTCCCGACGACCCCGGCGCCGCCGCGCCGTGGGCGGCGCCGGGACCGCAGCGCGGAGGGCAGCCCCCGCCGCCCGGCCGTGGCGGTGCACCCGGACCCTACGGCTAGGTGTGTTTTAGAACGCCGGTCTGCTGTGCGGCCTTGTTGGTCTGTCGGGTGGCGGGTGGTCTTGACTGAAAAGCGGCGGCGAGGGCGGCGGATGGCTGGGCCTGCGGTCACCGGGTCGGGTGCTCGTCGGTGGCGCGTGCGGCGGATCGGCGGCTGCGGTCTGCTGTGCGGCCTTGTTGGTCTGCCGGGTGGCGGGTGGTCTTAACTGGAAAGCGGCGGCGAGGGCGGCGGATGGCTGGCCTGCGGTCACCGGGTCGGGTGCTCGCCGGTGGCGGTGGTCGGCGGGGGCGGCGGCGACGCCGGCGGGGCCGTTCCTGCGGTGGTCGGGGCGGCGGTCACCGGCCCCTGGCCGCGGATGGTCGAGACCCGGGGGCCGCCGCTCGGTTGTCGGCGCGGGTCTGATGCGGGGCTCCCGGCGGCGGTGGCGCACGAGGTGCGCCGTATGGCGCGAAAACCGCCCCCGGCGTCGACTTTTCGTGCGCCTCGTGGCTGCTGCGTCCGCCGGGGTCGCCCGCAAAACGGGCATCGGTCCGCAAAAGCCCACCCCATCGGGGGGTGGGGCCCCCGGCGGTCGCGCCCGGGCGCCACGAGCGACGTGTCGTCGCCCCCGGGCCCCCGATCCGGCGCACCCCCGGGCCGCGCGGGTGCCCGCGACCGCGCCCCGCGGCGCGGCCTCCGGCCGGTGCGGGCCCGGCCGGAACACGGCGACACTCAGCCGGCCCACCGCTGCCGGTGTGTCCGGTATGCCGGTCCATCCGGCGATGATCGTGAACTTATGGCCGCGGAATGCGCTTTCCTGCGACCATAAGTTCACGGTAGACGCGTCGAGTCTGTCTCCAGGGTGAGATTCGGCGCCGAATCCGTCCCTGCAGACCCGAGCCGCACGGGTCGGTGGCCGCCTCCGCAACGTGTTTCCGCAGCGTGTGTACGGGTAGTCTCCCGGCAGCATGAAGTCGGATCCGTCCTGCCCCCGCTGCGGACGCGCCGTCCAACCGCCGGGTTTGTGGTCGAGCGCGTGGCAGTGCGACGCGCACGGGCCCATCGCCCCGCTGAACCCCGTACGCCCGCCGGCTGAGGCCTCGCTGGAGGTCCTGCTCGGCATCACCCAGGTGCCGGTGTGGTTGCCCTGGCCGCTTCCCGCGGGGTGGCTCGTGACCGGATTCGCCGATGCCGGTGACGACCGCAGCGGCGCGCTCGCCGGCGCCGTCGCCCTCTCCGGGCCGGCTCCGCTGGGCGGCGTCGGCGAGATGGCGTTCGTCGCCGAGGACCCCGGGATCGGCTTGGGCGCGCGGCTGGCCGGGCTGGACGGCCCCGATCCCGGCAGCGGCTTCGGCTCCGGCCCGCCCGACACCAAGCTCCGCTACAACGGCCACGACATCGCACTGTGGCGCGTCGACACCGGCGACCGGTGCGCTGCCTACGCGGGTGAGGCCATGGCCGACTGGCTGTGGCTGGTCTTCAGCCCCGCCGACACCGCGGTGCTCGTCGCCGAGCTGAGCGACCTGCGCGACCTGCGCGACCTCCGCGACCGCCAAGACGGCGGTGCCGTGCTCGAACCGCCCTTCGGCGCGCCGTCGCCGTTCCTCGCCTCAGCGCTCAAGCCGGCGCACTGAGCCGGCGCCTGCCTCGCCCGGCGCGGCGGACGGTCGCACCCGCGTGGAATCATCGACTGATGCGCATCGACCTGCACTCGCACAGCTCCGTCTCCGACGGCACCGAGCCCCCCGCGGAGGTGGTCCGGCGAGCCGCCGCGGCAGGGGTGGACGTCCTGGCCCTGACCGACCACGACACCGTCGCCGGCATCCCCGCCGCCGCGGCGGCCCTGCCCCCCGGTCGCACCCTGGTACCGGGCATGGAGCTGTCGTGCCTGCACGAGGGATCCAGCGTGCATCTGCTCGCCTACCTGTGCGATGCCGGGCACCCCGAACTGGCGGCCGAACTGCGGCGCATCCGCGACGACCGCACCATCCGCGCCCGCGCCATGGTGGACCGGCTGGGCGAGGCGGGTATCGAGGTCACCTGGGAGCGGGTGTGCGCCATCGCGGGGGTCCGCACCGGCCCGATGGACACACCCCCCGACCCGGGTGCCTCCGCCAACGTCATCGGACGTCCGCACATCGCGCGGGCGATCGTCGAGGCCGGGGCCGCATCCGACGTCCCCGAAGCCTTCGACCGGTGGATAGGAGCCGGGCGCCCCGGCTACGTGGCCCGCTACGCGCTGGACGCCCTGCGCGCGGTCGAGCTGGTACGTGCGGCGGGCGGCGTGTGCGCCGTCGCGCACCCCGCCCGCGGCGAGGCGACGCCCGACGGGGCGGTGCCGATGGAGCTGATCGAGCAGATGGCCGCCGTCGGACTCGGCGGGATCGAGGCCGACCATCCCTCGCACGACGACGACGAGGCGGCGTTCTGGCGCGGTGCGGCCAAACGGCTGGAGTTGGCGGTCACCGGATCCAGCGACGACCACGGCGATCTGACCGAACACCGCATCGGTTGCCGCACGACCGCCCCGGAGGAGTACGCTCGCCTGATCGAACCGGCGACCGGAGCCGCGCCCATCACTGCCGAATGAGGCGGACCGTGCGCTGCGAACGCCGCGGTCCGTGCGCTTATCGGTGTCTTAGCCGCCGGATGGGAAGCTAGCCAGTCGCGTGAGACGGGTACCCATGTGGCGCGTGGGGCGGTGACAATGGTCGGCGTAGTCAGCAGAGCTCGCAACGGACAGTGAAGGGTCGGCACCGTGTTCTGGAAGCGGAAGGACAAGAAGAAGGACGGCGACGAGGCCGAGGCCTCCGGGGCGCCCTCGGCGGTGGCGACCACGAGCGCCGGCCCCGATGACACCGCCGCGGCCGACGCCCACGCCGAGCCCGAGGAGTCCGCGGACGACGCCCCCGCCGCGGCGGCCGGGACTGCGGAGGACGGGGAGTCGGCCTCGGCCGGCGAGGAAACCGCCGAATCCGCCGAACCCGCCGGGTCGGACGAGGGCGAGGAAGCCGACGAGTCCGCGAAGGACGCCGAGGACGCCGAAGACACCGAGGACGCCACGCCGGCTGCGTCCGGTCGCCGGCGTTCCCCCACGGCCGCGGAGGACCCAGAGGTCGCCGGCGCGACCGAGCCCGACGAAGAGGGCGTGCAGCGGGTGCGCACCGTCGGCGTCCTCAAGGCCGAGGACCAGGAGATCGACGTCGTCAGCAATACGTGGATCGTCGACGCCGACAGCGAAGGCGTCGTCGTGATCGACCCGGCGCACGACGCCGAGGCGATCATGGAGGCCGTCGGTGATCGCGAGGTCTACCTCGTGGCCTGCACCAACGGCTACAACACGCACCTCACCGCCGCCATCGAGGTCGCCGAGCGCGACGAGGCGCCCATCGCCCTGCACCGCCGCGAACTGCGCTCCTGGCGCCGCATCCACGGCGCCGAGCACCGGCCCGATCTGGAGATCGAGGGCGGCGGCTCGCTGAAGGCCGGCGACATCGAGATCGACATCCTGCCGATCCCGGGTACCTCCACCGGCAGCGTCGCCTACTACGTCTCCGAGAAGGGCGTCGTCTTCACCGGCGACTCGCTGCGCGCCGGCGAGGTCGGCACCGTTGCGGGCGGCTACATCGACTACACCCAGCAGCTGCACTCGATCGGCGAGATGATCCTGACTCTGCCGCCGGATACCCGCGTGCTGCCCGACAGCGGCCCGGAGACCACCGTCGGCGAGGAGTCGGAGAACTTCGACGCCTGGGTCTCCACCCGCTGACGTCGTCGCGGCCCTGCCAAGAGGCGCCGGATCGGCCCGGCTCCCTTGGGTGGCCGGGCCCGGCGGCCTGCATCCACAGGTGCTCCAAGGGTCGCCGCGCCGTCACACCCCGCCGCGCTCCTTGGTCTCGACCTGGTTCCAGAAGGCGGTGAGCGCCTCGGCCGTGGTCTCGGGTGCCTCCACGTTGGGGGAATGGGCCGCTCCCGGGATGACTACGCGCTCGGCGCCCAGGCGGTCGGCCATCGCCGACTGGGCCTCGGGCGGCCAGGCGTCGTCGTCCTCCCCGTAGAGCACGAGCATGGGCAGTGCGGAGCGGGCGAGCTCGGGCGTGCGGTCGGTGGCGTCGAGCAGCTCCTCGGCCATGCGGACGAGCGCGTCGGGGTGGTTGGCGGTCATGCGCTCGCGCAGGAATGCGTGGATCTCGGGTGAGACGCCGCTCTCCCGGGTCGGCGCGTCCAGGTGCTCGGACCAGATCCGCTCCAGGCGCTCGCGCGTGCGCGTCTGGCCGATGGCCGTGATCAGGCTCTGCGCCCTGTCGGCGCGGGGGCCCCCGATGGCCGACGGCCCGGAACTCATCAGGGTGAACGAAAGCAGCGGCAGAGCCGCCGAGATGACGGTCTCCCGGGCGACGAGGCCGCCGAAGGAGTGCCCCAGCAGGTGGACCGGCCCCACGTCCAGCGTCAGCGCGACCTCGCCGACGACGCGGCCCAGCCCGACGCGGGAGTAGTCCTCGGAGTCGACGAAGCCGGGGGACTGGTACTGGCCCGGCATGTCGACGGCCGTCACCGCGCGGCCGGCGGCCGCCAGGGTCTGCAGCAGCGCGATGAAGTCCTCCTTGCTTCCCGTGTAGCCGGGTACCAGCAGCGCCGGCTGCCGTTCGCATCCGCCGGCGGCCGGAGTGGCGTGCAGCGCAGCGACCTCGCCCATAGGAGTGCGGATCGTGGTGCGCTCGACGCCGGGCGGAAGGCTCAGGAAACGCGGAGTACTCACGTCGGCTCACTATATGCGCCGCCGCGGAGCGGCCACATGCGCAGCATGCCGCGTGGGGAAGGTCGCCCAGCGGCGCGCCCGCCGGCGGTGGCGGACCGGTCCGGCGCGCTCGCGGCGTAACGAGAGGCGGGCGGCCTCAGCCGGGCACCGGTCGCGGCCTGCTGCAGGGTCGCGACCGACGCCGTATCACCGCCGATCTCCCGTTGCGGGAGGGCGTCAGCCCTGGTCGTCCTTGCCGGGCTGCTCGACACCGTTGCGCGTGCGCCGGCGGCGCCTCCGGCGGGGTGCCGGGGACTCACCCGACGCGTCCTGCTTGCCCTCGGGCTTGGCCGAACCCGCATCGGAGCTCTGGCGGCCGGAGGAGGTGCGCTCGCCGGTGTCGGACTCCGAACCCGAGCGCCGGGTCCGCCGGCGGTTGCGGGAGCGCCCGCGTCCGCGGCGGTCGCCGCGCTCACTCTGCGCGCCGCGCCCGCCCCGGTCGGACTTGGCGCCGCGCTCGGTGCGGCTGCGGCCGGTGTCGCCGATGTCCTCGATCTCCTCGGCCTCCAGGCCGGCGCGCTCACGCCGGTCGGCGGCCAGCCGCCCCTTCGTCCCGGCCGGGATCTGCAGCTCCTCGAAGAAGTGCTGCGAGGTGGAGTAGGTCTCCTCGGGATCGGGGTGGGGAAGGCCGAGGGCGGTATTGATCAGCTTCCAGCGGGCGATCTCCTGCCAGTCGATGAAGGTGACCGCGGTGCCCGAGCGCCCGGCGCGGCCGGTGCGGCCGATGCGGTGGGTGTAGGTCTTCTCGTCTTCGGGGCACTCGTAGTTGACCACGTGGGTGACGTCGTCGACGTCCAGCCCGCGCGCGGCGACGTCGGTGGCCACCAGTACGTCGATCTTGCCGCCGCGGAACGCCCGCAGCGCACGCTCGCGCTGGCTCTGGCCCAGGTCGCCGTGCACGGCGGCGGCGGCGAACCCGCGGTCCTTGAGCTCGCCGGCGACCTTGTCGCAGGCGCGCTTGGTCTGGCAGAAGACCATGGTCAGCCCGCGTCCCTCGGCCTGGAGCAGGCGCCCCAGCATCTCGGGCTTGTCCATGGGGTGGGTGCGGAAGGCGTGCTGGGCGATGTCGGAGATGCGGGTCTGGCCCGGCTCGTCGTCGTCCCCGGCCCGCACGTGGGTGGGCCTGCGCAGGTAGTTGCGCGACAGGGAGACGATCTCGCTCGGCATGGTCGCCGAGAACAGCATCACCTGGCGTTCGTCGGGGATCTTGGTCAGGATCCGCTCGATGTCCGGCAGGAAGCCGAGGTCGAGCATCTTGTCGGCCTCGTCCAGCACCACCGCCGACACGTCCTGCAGGCTGAGGTGCTTCTGGTTCTCCAGGTCGAGCAGTCGGCCCGGCGTGCCCACGACGATGTCCACACCGTTCTTGAGTCCGTCGATCTGCGGCTCGTAGGCGCGGCCGCCGTAGACGGTGAGGATGCGGGCGCCGGTGCGCTTGCCGGCCGTGGTGAGGTCGGCGGCGACCTGGATGGCCAGTTCGCGGGTCGGCACGACCACCAGCGTCCGCGGCCGCTTGGCCGAACCCGGTGCCGCCTGCACGCGCTGCAGCAGCGGCAGCCCGAAGGCGAAGGTCTTGCCGGTGCCCGTGCGGGCCTGGCCGATGATGTCGGACCCCGCGAGGGCCAGCGGGAGGCCGAGGGTCTGGATCGGGAAGGGCTCGACGATCCCTTCGGCTTCGAGAGCGTCCGCGATCTCGGTGTTCACACCGAGTCCGCGGAACGTCTGTCGTTCTTCGTTGGCGTCTGTGCTTGTCAGGGCTCATGCCTCCATCTGGGCGGGCCGCACTTGAGTTCGTGGCCGTGGTGTGTGGCGGACGGGGCTCGCGGCCGGTCCGTGCGCTGCTCGCGCTCGTGGTCGGCCGCCGCGGACCGGGCGGGCGCGGCTCGGGGACCGACTGAGGCCCCCGGCGCGGCCTGGTGGCGCGGGTCGCAAGCGGCCGCGGGTCGTCCGCCGCCTGTCGTCGGCGTCAGCGGTCACCTGGTGCGGGCGGGCGCGGCGGGGTGCGTGTGGACGGGAATACCGCACGTTCACACTCCTCGCCGGCCGTGGACCCGGCACGATCGGGCAGTCGACGCTGACGCTCGCTCGTTCACCTTCGCGTCCTCGGCGCCGGTGACGGTTGTTGTCATGGTTCGCCGCGGAGCAAACCGCGCTTCGGTCCGGCGGGGGGACCGCGCGGGGACCGCGCGGGGACCGCCGCGCGGGGCGCTCGCGGCAGTGCGCCTGCGCCCGCGGCGGGCGCGACGCGGCTGTCGCGGAGGCTCCGCGATGGCCGACTCCTGGCGGCCACTGCGTGAGATTCTATCCTGCCGCCCCGCCGCTGGATATGCCGCCTTTGAACACCCGGCGCCGAAGCCGGGACACTCTCCCGGCATGCTCCATTCGCTCCCTCCAACGTCGGGCGCCGGGCGAATAGTCCCGGGGCCGCCCGCACCGCGGGAGCGATAGCCTGTCCGCCATGATCGAGTGTGCTCGCCAGCGAGCTGAACCGACGATGCGCGGCACCGGCCCGGTGTACACCGGCTGCACGGCCGGGGGCCGGCCGTGAGCGGGCAGAGCGGTACCGGATCGCACGCCGCCCCGGCGGCCGCCGTCGGCAGCGGTGTCATCGACCTGCTGGGGCTGCTGGCCTACGCCCGCCTCGTCGCGTTCTTCCGCCTGGCGGGCGACGCCGAGCTGGCGCCGACACTGGCGAGCAAGGGGGAACTGGCCGACCTCGCCGCCGCCGAGCACGCGAACTACCGTCGGCTGCACGACCGGCTCGCCGAACTCGGTGTGGAGCCGGAGGCGGCGATGCGGCCCTTCGTCGCCCCGCTGGACGCCTGGCACGCCCGCACCGAGCCGCAAAGCTGGCTGGAGAGCCTGGTCAAGGCGTATGTGGGTGAAGGCATCGCCGGAGACTTCTACGGCAAGCTCGCCGAGGTGTGCGACCGGCGCACGCATGAGCTGGTACGGGACACGCTGGTGGAGTCGGGCCGGGCGGAGTTCGTCGCCGCCCAGGTGCGCCGGGCCATCGGCGAGGATCCGCGGCTGGCGGGGCGGCTGGCGCTGTGGGCGCGCCGGCTGGTGGGCGAGGCGCTGAGCCAGGCGCAGAGCGTCGCGGCGAGCAGGCCCGATCTCGCGGCGCTTCTGGGATCGGGTGCGCGCGCCCGGGACGCCGAGGTCGGGTCGGCTGAGGACGCAGCTGCCGCCGCCGACCCGGCTCAGGCGGCGGATGCCACGTCGGCCGACCTGGCGACGGTGAGCCGGATGTTCGCCGAACTGACCGAGGCGCACGCTGCCCGGCTGGAGGCCATGGGCCTGAGTACCTGAGCCTGTCGGCGCGGCTGCCGATCCCGTGCAGCCCGGTCTCCGGCGTCCGGGCTGAAGGGCGCTTCGCCCACTTCGCGCCGCCTGGGATCCTTTGCAATGGAGTGTCATGTTTCTCCATTGATTTCGTATATAGTCAGTCGAGTTCTATCCCTGATCCCCGTCTGAGGTAGCGATCCATGCGTCCTGGGTTCTTCGCCGAAGGCCGACTGGCCCGCTTGTCGCGCGAGTTCGGGCTGCTCGGTCCCCTCGGCGACGCCATGGAGCCGTGGATGACCGCTGAGCTGGACCAGCACACTGCCGCGGTGCGCGACTCCATCGCCACCGACGGCGGCAGGCTGACCCGCGTCAGCCTGTCCCGCTACCTCGACGGGTTCATGGACGGGTGCCGCGAGCGCGGCTGGTACTCCTCCTGCGACGGGTACGACTGGGAGACACTGCGCCTGCTCGCCGTCTGCCGCCTGGCGAAGGAACAGGGTTTCGTCCGCTAGTTTGGTCTTCTCGAAGCGGGAGCCGGGGCGGTCGGCGCGGTTGCGGCGATCGGCGGAACCGCCTCCGCGCAGGCGGTGACCGAGCGTAGGCTTGGCCCGATCCGGGCGGCCGCACAGCTCGCGGCAGAGGCGCACCGGCGCGTCGGCGTCTGGGAGCCGGGTAGCTGGAACGCGGGCCCGCAGGAGAGCCCCGCGACCAACCCTCTGGGACGAGTACGCGCGGTGCCCCGCACCGCAAGAAAGGAAGAGCGCATGGGGAGCGGCCGGCATGGTGCGGCGCGACCGCCGATCGGCGTCCTGATTCAGCAGGATCGCGTCGACTTCTCGCTGTACACCTCGATCATCGTGATCGCGCTGGCGGTCATGGTGCTCATCGGCATGGGCTGGGCGAGCATCGCCTTCTGGGTCGCGGTGATCCCGGTGGTGGTCGGCGGGGTGCTCTTCGTCCGCCGCATCAACCGGCTCTCGCGCGAGGAGCTCGGCGACGACGAGCGGCTCTGAGCCCGACGGGCGGCGGCGCGCAGTTCGTCCGCTCGGTGTGCACAGCGGAAGGGGGCGGGACCGCGGCGCGGTCCCGCCCCCTTGTCGTCCGTGCGTCGAAGGCGCCGGTGCGGTGCGGCACCGGCCGGCCCTCACCGTTCCGGCGGACGCTGCGGCTGGCTGCCCGACCGGCCTTGCGAAGCCGTGGAACCGCCCATCGCCGAGGTCTCGCGCGCTTCGGGCTCCCGCTGTGCCTGCTGCGGGGCGCTCTGGGCCGGTCCCTGCGCCATGGCGTCGGAGTGTCCGGCCCGGTAGGTGGAGTCGTCCCGCACTCGGCCCGTCTCGCGCTCGGCGGCGTCGAGCCAGTTGTCCCAGCGCGCCTGCATCGGCCGGACGAGTCCTCCGCCGACACCGACGACCAGGATGCCGCCGGCGGTGGCCAGCACCGCGATCAGCACCGGCTGGGTGACGGTGGTCGCCACGTTCATCTGGTTCAGCGCGGCGATCACACCGAGGGCCATGATGAAAATGCCCGCGATGTTGCCGAGGAGGCGGCCGTAGCTCAGCCCGCCCAGGGCGCTGGAGATGACGTCGCGCGCGGCCTTGGCGATCATCCCGGCCACCACGACTATGACCAGCGCGACGATGCCGAGCGGGATCCAGCTGACCACGGAGTTCAGCAGCTGCGTGATCGGGTTGTTCGGCCCGAAGACGCTGAACGCGAGCTGAAGCGTGATCAGCAGGAGCGCGTAGTAGACGATCTTCCCGCTCAGCTCGCTTGCGCTGTAGCGGCTGCGCTGGAAGTACTCACCCACGCCGCTGCGGTCCAGGCCGCGGTCGAGGCCCGCTTTGGCCAGCCCCTTGCCCACCAGCCGGCCGATGACCTTGGCGATGATCCAGCCGAGGACCAGGATCACCAGGAATGCCGCCAGCAGTGGAACGAAGCTGGCGACGGCGCTCCAGGCGTCCGTCAGCCCTTGTTGGATGTTCATGCGTTTTCACCCCCACAGCGCCCCGCCGGTATCCGGGTTCCGGTCCCAGTTCGTCCGGCGAAACCGAGACGACACGTTCTCACCTCGGCGATTACCCGTTAACGGTCACACCGAATCACGTATGCGGTATGAGTGAATACGCAAAGTCACATTTGACGGTCGGTTGACCCGCTGATGGTGAACCGGCGCCGCCCGCGTGCGCGGCGGACCGCGTACCGGTACCGGAAAGTGGGGGAGAGGCGGGGCGCGGCGCACGGGTCCGTGCGTGTTCAACCCCGCGTGAGATCCCAACCGCTGATGCCCCGCCAGGCCAGCCGTGCGATCAGCTGTTCGGCGGCCTCCTGCGGAATCGTGCCGAAGTTGCTCAGCCAGTACCGGGCGCTGGTTTCGGCCATGCCGACCAGGCCGATGCTGAGCAGATGCGCCTCCTCTTCGGAGATGCTGGTGTCCTGGCGGATCACGTCGCTGATCAACTCGGCGCAGCGCTGCAGTGTGTGCTCGGTCTTCTCGCGGACCGCGGCGACGTTGCGCAGGTCGGATTCGAATACGAGCCGGAACGCCTCGCCTTCACCGGCCACGAAGTCGAAGTAGGCCCGGAAGCTGGCGGTGACGCGCTGGCGGTTGTCGTCGGTGCTCTCCAGCGCCTCGCGCTGCTTCTCCACCAGCGCCTCGGAGTGCTGCTCCAGCAGCGCCAGGTACAGCTCCAACTTGCCCGGGAAGTGCTGGTAGAGGACGGGCTTGCTGACCCCGGCGCGCTCGGCGATCTCGTCCATCGCCGCGGCATGGTAGCCGTGGGCGACGAACACCTCCTGGGCAGCGGCCAGCAACTGGCGCCGACGGGCGAGGCGGGGCAGGCGGGTCCCCCGCGGGCGGGCGTCTGAAGGAGCCGTCACCGCAACACCCTCCGAACTCCTCGCGGCCTGAAGCCTGCCGCGCTCGACGACCTGGTACTGGAACACGCCATCGGATCCGGTAACAACGGCCTCGATCAGGCGTATCCCCCCTATCTTACTCGCACGTAGGTTAGCCGCCGCCAGCAGCCCGGCGGGCGGCCCCGGCCGAGCCCTTCGGACGCCGCAGCCTGCGGGCGCCGCGAAGCGCGGGCCGACGGTCAGCGGTACTCGTCCTCGTCGAGCTCGACCTCGCGCAGCTGCTCGACGGCGTCGGCCTCGGAGACCTCGTCTTCGGCCCGGAGCCGACCGCGGCCCGTCCAGTCGCCCTCCTCGGCGGCGACTTCGGAGCGCTGCTCGTCGAGATCGGCGTCGCCGCTCTCCAGGGACCGGTCGTCGTCGCCCTGCGGCTGAGTCGTCACTGATTCCCCCCGGGTGTCGGGTCCCCTTGCGGTACTCCTCCAACCTACTGGCCTCGGCCTGCGTAAGGGAAAAACGGGCAGCCAGCACGCCGGGGCGCCGCGCGCCGGGGTGTCCACAGGGTCCCGGCCGCCCTTGCGCGCCTCGCGGCGGTTCTGGAGCATGGACGCAGGCGGTGGCCGGGGCCGCGAGCGCCCCCCGGCTTCCGTCCGACCAGCGTCGCAGCAGTCGGTTACCCCGAGGAGGCCGCACCATGGCGGAGCCCATCGGACCCTGGCCGGGAGAACGCGTCGGCCTCGGCGAGGGGCAGGAGGTCTTCGTCCGCACCGACGCCTCGGGTGCGAAGGGCCGCGCGGACCGCAAGAGAGCGGTCTACGTCCACGGGCTCGGCGGCTCCTCCACCAACTGGACCGACCTCATGGGCGTGCTGTGTCACGAGTGGGCGGGCGAGGCCCTGGACCTGCCCGGCTTCGGCGGCTCCCCGCCGCCGCCCACCGGCGACTACAGCATCGACGGCCACGCGCGCGCCGTCGCCCGGCTCATCTCCGCCGGCGAGCACCCGGTCCATCTGATCGGCAACTCCATGGGCGGCGCGGTCGCCGTGCGCGTCGCCGCCGAGCGCCCCGACCTGGTGCGCTCGCTGACACTCGTCTCTCCGGCGCTGCCCGACCTGCGTCCGCGGCTCATCCCCTACCAGATGGCCGGCGCGCTGTTCCCGGTGATCGGACCGGCCGTCTACGGCCTGATGCAGCGCCGTCCGCCCGAGGTCCGTGTCCAGGACATGCTCGACACCACCTACTACGACCCCTCCGTCGCCTCTCCCGCGCGTGTGCTGGAGGCGCTGGAGGCCGAGCGCGAGCGCGACACCCACGAGCACGCCGAGACCGCGGTGCTGAGGTCGCTGCGCGGAATGGTCGGCGAGTACCTGCGGCGGGGGCACCGCTCGCTGTGGGCGCAGGCCGGCCGGGTGCAGTGCCCGGTGCTGCTGATGTACGCCACCGGCGACAAGTTCGTGAACCCCCGCATGGCCGCCCGCGCCGCGCGGTCGTTCGCCCGCAGCCGGCTGGTGCTCATGCCCGAGACCGGGCACGTGCCGATGATGGAATGCCCCGAACGGGTGGGCCGCGAGGTCCGCACGTTCCTGCGCGGCGCCGACAGCACGCCGCGGGCCCGCCCGCGCGGCGCGGGCGACGGTGCCGCCGCGGGCGGCGCATCCGGCGACCGCACCGCCGATCCCGCGGCCGCAGCCGGCCGCGGGTCGGCGGCGGAGTGACACAGGCGGCGCAAATGCTCGGGCCGCCACGGGAATGCCCGACCCCGCCGCGTAGGTTGGCAATGAATGCAAGCTCGTCACGTGCCCGAAACGCCCCCGCGTCCGTCGGCGACGCCCCGGGACGTGACACTCGATGAGGAATGCTGAGGAGCTGCTGTGTCGCTGCCGCCGCTGGTCGAACCGGCCGACGAGTTGACCGTCGACGAGGTTCGCCGCTACTCCCGCCACCTGATCATCCCCGACGTGGGCATGGCCGGCCAGAAGCGCCTGAAAAACGCCAAGGTGCTGGTGGTGGGCGCCGGCGGGCTCGGCTCGCCCGCGCTGCTGTACCTGGCCGCCGCCGGTGTCGGCACGCTGGGCATCATCGATTTCGACGAGGTCGACGAGTCCAACCTCCAGCGCCAGGTCATCCACGGCCAGAGCGACATCGGCAAGCCCAAGGCCGAGTCGGCGCGCGAGAGCATCGAGGAGATCAACCCCTACGTCTCGGTGAACCTGCACAAGGAACGCCTCGACTCCGACAACGCCCTGGAGATCTTCCGGGGTTACGACCTCGTGCTGGACGGCACGGACAACTTCGCCACCCGCTACCTGGTCAACGACGCCTGCGTGCTGCTGAACATCCCCTACGTGTGGGGTTCGATCTTCCGCTTCGACGGCCAGGTCAGCGTTTTCTGGAACGAGCACGGTCCGCAGTACCGCGACCTCTACCCCGAGCCGCCGCCGCCGGGGATGGTGCCCTCTTGCGCCGAGGGCGGCGTGCTGGGCGTGTTGTGCGCCTCGATCGGCTCGGTCATGGTCAACGAGGCCATCAAGTTGATCACCGGCATCGGCGACCCGCTGGTGGGCCGGCTGATGATCTTCGACGCCCTGGAGATGTCCTGGAAGACCGTCAAGGTCCGCAAGGACCCCGAGGGCGAGCCCATCACCGAGCTGATCGACTACGAGGAGTTCTGCGGCGCCGTCTCCGACGACGCGGAGCAGGCCGCGCAAGGCTCCACCATCACCGCGGGCGAGCTCAAGGAGAAGATGGACAAGGGTGAGGACTTCTACCTCGTCGACGTCCGTGAGAAGCACGAGTACGAGATCGTGAACATCCCCGGCGCAGTGCTTATCCCCAAGGGGGAGTTCCTCAGCGGCGAGGCCTTCGGCAAGCTGCCGCAGGACAAGCAAGTCGTGCTGCACTGCAAGTCCGGCGCCCGTTCGGCCGAGGCGCTGGCCGCGCTCAAGGGCGCGGGCTTCAGCGACGCCGTCCACGTCGGCGGCGGGGTGCTGGGCTGGGTCAACCAGGTCGACCCGAGCCTGCCCAGCTACTGAGGGACCGCTCGGCACCACCGGTGCCCGCCTGACGAACATCCGGGCCGCCGCGGCGACGCGCCGCGGCGGCCCGGCGCTTCCGGCACCCGTGCGGCCGCGCCGCCGCGCGTCCCGTTGGAACCGCCGCGGCGTGGGTAGGAATGCCGTCGCCGGAAACCTACAGCCGGGAAGTGGGGTCAAGATGCGGATCACCGGACGCTGGGCGGACTGGCTGGCGCTGGTCGTGGGAACGGCGGTCGTCGTCAGCTACACCTGGCACGGCATGCTGGGTCTGGGCATGGCCGCGCTGTTCCTGGTGGGCGTCCTCATCGTGTTCCTGGCCTGCCTGGCCATCATCCATCCCGAGCTCTTCGTCGCCGAGGCCGCCATGGTCGCCGCCGGGCTGTTCCTGGTCGGGGTTCCGTGGATGTTCGCCTTCACCGACACACCCGCGGCCGCGTGGACGGCGTGGATCGGCGGTGCGGTCGCCGTGGTCACCGGTCTCGTCACCCTTCCGGGCTCCACCGCCCTCTACCGCCGCATCGTCCCGCCGCAGCCCAGCGGCGGCAGCACCTCCTAGGGCGCCCGCGCCACCGGGGCGCATCCCGCCGCGGCAGCCGGTACCGGCGACGCCGCGGTACTACGATCGGCCCATGCCGCACGCCTACAGCCACCGGACCGAGTACGTGGACCGGGTGCTCGACGTCGTGGAGTGCATTCCGCCCGGCACGGTGATGAGCTACGGCGACATCGCCGAGTACCTGGGCGAGGGCGGCCCGCGCCAAGTCGGCGCGGTGATGTCGGCCTGGGGCGGTGAAGTCTGCTGGTGGCGGGTCATCCGCGCCGACGGCGGCCCTCCGCGGGGCCACGGGGCCGAGGCCCTGCGCCGCTACGCGGCGGAGGCCACACCGATGCGCCCCGGCGGGGACCGCGTAGACATGAGCCGCGCACGGTGGGACGGCCACCCCGCCGCGCCACCGTGAGTCGGCCCGGTGGTGCGGGCGGCTGGTTGGTCGTCGATGGGAGTTGTCGGTGTGCCTGCGGGTGCGACGAACGAGTCCGGCTCCGCACGGCCTCCGGCAGGAATCGGGACAACAGGTCGAAAAGGTAGCGATGTCGGGTCGTATTCCACGGATCCGGTGTTGATGATGAGCTTTAGTGACCGAAACTTGACAGACAAGCGCGCGGTCGGTCATTTCATCGCTATCCGTCCGTCCACTAGTCTTCGCTGGGATTTCACCCACTGATCGGCCTAATCGGAGGCTGGCGCCGGATGACACGTCCCAATCTCGTCATGCTCAGTCGCGGCGGCCGCGACACGATCGACTCCGGTCACTGGACCGAGCTCGAACGCCGCGCCGATATCACCGTCCGCCGGCTGGAGTGCGCGCCCGGCCCGGCCGAGGCCGCCGAGCTGCTGGCCGAGGCCGACTTGCTGGCCGCCACGAACCTGTGCCTGCCGACGATCGACGCCGACCTGCTCGACGCGCTGCCGCGGCTGCACGGCATCGTGCTCTACGCGACCGGCTACGACCACATAGACATCCCGTTGCTGCGCTCGCGCGGCGTCGGGCTGTCGGTCCTGCCGGAGTACGCCACCACCGCGGTGGCCGAGCACTGCCTGGCGATGCTGTTCGCACTGGCCACGCGGCTGCACCTGGCTCAGGACCGCAGCCGCGACGCGGTCCCCCGCCGGATCTCGCTGCGCGGAATCGAACTCGGCGGCAAGCGGCTGGGCGTAGTCGGGTTGGGGCGTATCGGCGGGGAGGTGGCCCGGCTGGCTCGCGGCCTGGGCATGTCGATCCTCGGGGCCGACACCGACCCGCACGCACGGGCGCGGGCCGCCGCGGCGGGCGTGGAGGTCGCCGATCTGCCGGCGGTCCTCGCCGGCAGCGACGCGGTGGCGGTATGCGCCAGTCACACCTTCGGCGCGGCCCCGCTGCTGGGGGAGCCCGAACTGGCTCGGATGCGGTCCGGCGCAATGCTGGTCAACGTCTCCCGCTCGGCCCTGGTGGACACCGCGGCGGCCGCGGCGGCGGTGCGGTCCGGGCGGCTGCGCGGCTACGCGGTGGACGACACCGTCCTCGATCCCGCGCAGGACGGCGATCTGTTGGCCGAGGGCCGGATACTGCAGACGGGGCACAGCGCCTGGTGGCGCGACGAGACGCTCGATCGGGGTGCCCGGATGTGGGCCGACCGGATGCTGGCCGCCGTACTGGGCGAGCCGCTGGATTCCGTCACCTGGCCTAAGCGCGACGCCGCGGCCGGCCTGGCGCCGGCGGTGAGCGCGTGAGCCCCCGGCGCGGGCGCTTGATCGTCCTCCTGACCGCGGTGTGGGTGCTGGTGCCGACGGCGCTCGCGGCCGCGCGGCGGCCCGAGTGGTGGACGTGGATCGCCCCCGAACTGACGCCGATGACATGGGTGCAGACCGTCGTTCTGATGCTGGCGGCGGCCGGCAGCCTGCTCGTCGGCACCGTGCTGCGCCGCACCGGCGCGCCCCGCACGTGGGTGTGGCCCGTGCTGGGGGCGGGGTTCCTCGCCCTCGCGGTGGACGACCGCTTCGCTCTGCACGAGCGGGTGCGCGACGGCTACCTCGCTCCGCGGGGGATCACCGTTCCCTTCCTGCCCTGGGTTGCGCCGGGCGACTTTCTGATCATGGGCGTCGCGGTGGCCGGTTTGGCGTTCCTGCCCGCCGTCTGGCGGGCCGTGCGCGTGGATGCATGGTCGCGCAGCGCCCTGGCGGTCGGCGTGCTGCTGGCGGTGGCCGCAGTCGGCTTGGACTCCGTCGACCCCCACACCTGGAGCACGGCCGGCGAGCGCCTGCAGCAAAGCTTCGAAGAGGTCCTGGAACTGGGCAGCGGCCTCGCCCTCTTCGGCGCAGTCGCCCTGCGCCTGATGGGCCTGCTGGCCATCCACGTCCGCCCCGCGGCCGCACCGTCCGCGGCCCCACCGGTGGAGGAGCCTGCCCGCCCTTGACGGGCGGTGTGTGCGGATGCGCGCCCACGTTTGGAAGCGGGAATGGCGACCCGAGCCGCCGCACGTGTCCGGCCGAAGGCGGATAACCGCCGTGGGTGGGGCGATGCGGATCGCGCGCACCGTGGCACCCCTACAGGCCGGTGCTCAACAGCGCATGCGCGCCAACACCGTCCGTTGCCCTCCTCCTTCAACAGCCACGCGGCGTCCTCGTAGCGTCGTGGTCGCCCCCGTTCCTGCACGCCCTGCGACCGGCGCCGGAGGGCAGCGGCGATCCGGCGTGCGTCGCTGCGGCCGGTGAAGGGCGCTGCGGCGGTGCGCGCCGCCCGGAGCACCTCGTGCGCCCGTTCGGGTATGGCGGTTCGTGCGCCCCTTCGCGCATTGTCGGTCCCCGCCGTGGGGGCCAGACTCGGCTGCGGATTCGAAAACCGCGCCATCGCAGGTGCGGTGCCGCCGCGGCGGAAGCGGTTGAAGGGACGCGAATGGGCACCTCCACACTCGTCGACACGTTTCGCGGGCACGCGCAGCGGGAGCCTGCCACTGTCGCCCTCGTGGCGTGTGCCGATCCGTTCGACCCCGGTTCGGACACGGTCTACACCTACGCCGACCTGGACGTGCAGGCCCGGCGTGTGGCCGCCCGGCTGGGGCGGGAGGTCGAGCCGGGCGCACGGGTGCTGCTCCAGACCACCGGAGCCGAGTTCGCCCGAGCCTTCCTCGGGTGCCTCTACGCGGGCCTGACCGCGGTCCCCGTTCCGCCGGCCGGCGACAACCGGCGCCACCGCGAGCGGCTCGCCGCCATCGTCCACGACACCGAGGCGCAAGCGCTGGTCGTGCCCGCCGCGGAGCGGGACCGCGCCGCGGAAGGGCTGCGCGCCTGCGGCGTGGACGGGTCGCTGGCATTGGTCCTGGACGAGGCCGAGTTGCCCCCGGCCGGTGACTGGACTCCGGCCCGCGCCGAAGGACCGGCCTTCCTGCAGTACACGTCCGGCAGCACGAGCCGTCCCAAAGGGGTGCCCGTCAGCCACGAGAACATCCTCGCCAACGCCGCCCACTGCCTGCGCATGACGGGCGCGACTCCCGCCGACAGGTGGGGCGGATGGCTGCCCATGCACCACGACTTCGGGCTGGTCTACCAGTTCCTCGGCCCGCTGGTTGCGGGCGCCTCGACGGTCCTCATGGAGCCCGGCGCGTTCCTGCGGCGCCCGCACGCCTGGCTGCACTTGGTTCACAATCGCGGCATCACGGTCTCCGGCGGTCCCAACTTCGCCTACGACCAGTGCAGCCGCCTCGTCACCGACGAGCAGATGGCCGGTGTGGACCTGTCCGGCTGGCGGAACGCCGTCAACGGATCGGAGCCCGTCAGCGCCGACGTCATCGAGCGTTTCACCAAGCGTTTCGCGCCCTTCGGACTGCGCCCCGGCACCATGACCGCCGGCTACGGCTTGGCCGAGGGAACCGTGTGCGTGACACTCTCTCCGCCGGGCGTGCCCCCCGCGGTCACCCACGTGGACGCCGCCCGCCTCAGCCGGGACGAGTTCGTCCCCACCTCCCCCGAGTCCTCGCCGCGCCCCCGCGCCGTGAGCGCGTGCGGGCCGGCCGACAACGGCGGGTTCGACCTGCGCATCGTGGACCCCGACACCTGCGATCAGTTGGCCGACGGCAGCATCGGCGAGGTGTGGCTGCGCGGCCCCAGCGTGGTCGCCGGCTACTGGCGCCGTCCGGAGGAGACCGCCGCGGTCTTCGGCGCCGCCACGGCGGACGGCGAGACCGGCTTCCTGCGGACCGGTGATCTCGGAGTCGTCCACGGCGGCCAAATCCACATCACCGGCCGCATCAAGGACGTGCTGGTCGTCAACGGACGCAAGGTCTACCCGCACGACATCGAGGAAGCGGCGCGCGGCGCCCACGCGGCGCTGTCCACCGGAGTGGGCGCCGCCTTCACCGCGCCGGCGCTGGACGGCGCCGAGCAGGTGGTGCTGGTCCACGAGTATCACGCCGCCGACCGCAGTGAGCACGCCCTCGCCGCCGCCGTCTCGAGGACTAGGGCGGACTTGGCCGCGGAGCTCGCAGTCTCCGTACCCGGGATCGTGCTGGTCCGCCGCGGCCAGGTGCACCGCACCTCCAGCGGCAAGATCCAGCGCCAGTCGACCCGCACCGCCTGGCTCGACGCGGATCTGCGCGTGCTGCATGCGGAGCTGTCCGAACCGCTGCAGCGGATGCTGACCGCCCACCGCTCCGCAGCAGGGTCCGACGGAGCCTCCGCGCGAGAGGCGGTGCAAGCGTGAGCACTCCGCTCGCCGAAGGCCCTGCCGGACCCGCGCCGGATTCCGCGGTGCCGCATTTGGGCGACCCCGGCGACCTCGCCAACCCCTTCTCCTATGCCCGCGCGGCGGAACTGGACCGGGTCGAGGGCTTCCCCGACGAGGCGTGCCGGGACCTGGACCGCCTCGGGGTGCCCGCGCACTATGTTCCGGTCGAGCACGGCGGGGTGCTGCAAGGCTACGACCGCCTCGTCTCGGTGGTCCGCCGGCTCGCCCGTCGCGACCTGACCCTGGCGGTGGCCCACGTCAAGACCTTCCTGGGCGCGGTGTGTGTCTGGACGGCGGGTGAGAAGGAGCAGAGAGCCGCGCTCGCCGCCCGCGTGCTGCGCGGCGAACCGGTGGCATGGGCACTCACCGAGCCCGAGCACGGCAGCGACCTCTTCGCCTCCGGTACCGTCGCCGAGCCTGGGCCGGGCGGCTATCTGCTCACCGGGCGCAAGTGGCCCGTCAACAACGCCACACGCTCGGGCCTGGTGTGCGTACTCGCCCGGACCGATCCCGAAGGCGGGCCGCGGGGATTCAGTTTCCTGCTCGTCGACAAGGCCGCGCTGCCCTCCGCTTCCTTCGCGCATCTGCCCAAGGTGCGAACGCACGGCATCCGCGGTGCCGACATCAGCGGCATCGCATTCGAGCGGGCGCCCGTGCCCGCAGCTGCCCTGGTGGGCCGATCCGGCAACGGTATCGACACAGTGCTGCGGGCGCTGCTGCTCACGCGCACCGTAAGCACCGGTCTGTCGCTGGGCGCGGCCGATCAGGCCCTCGCGCTGACGGGCGGTTTCGTCCGGGAGGGCGTCGCCGCGGGGCGTCCGCTCCTCGAGATGGGGCGCAACCGGCGCATCCTGGGCAGGGCGCACGCCGCGCGCCTCGCCGCGGAGTCCGTCGTCGAGCTCGCGGCGCGCGGTCTGCACGTGCTGCCCGGCGAGGCCGCGGTTTCAGCGGCTGTCGCCAAATCCTTCGTCCCCACCGCCGTCGACCGGCTCATCGCCGACTGCGCCGACATCATGGGCGCGCGCGGCTTCCTCACCGAGCACTACGAGCACGGCCGCTTCCAGAAGCTGCAGCGCGATCACCGCATCGTCGGGATATTCGACGGGAACACCTTCGTCAACCAGCATTCCCTGATCCGCCAGTTCCCCGTCCTGGCCCGCCACCGCGCTTCCGGCCGCAGCGCCGGCCTCGCGCCGCTCGCCGACCTCGCCGAGACCGTCCCGCCCCTCGAACCCGACCGGCTGAGCCTGGTGGCGCACCGCGGCTGCTCGCTGGTGGGCGGCGCGGCAGACCTCGCCGAGCAGGTGGCCGCGGCGCCGGCGCCTCCGGCACTCGCGGCCGCAGCGCGCAGATTCGGCGAGCAGTGCGAGCGCGTGCACGAGCGGATCGCCCGGACGGACCCCGCGGCCGCGAAGAGCCCGCCCGCCCAGGCGTTCGTCCTGGCCTCCGACTACGAGGCCTGCTTCGCGGGAGCCGCAGCCCTGGCCCTGTGGCTGCACGGGCACCGCCGCGAGGCGCGCGGGCCGCAGGCACACCTGTGGCAGGGCGGGCTGTGGACCGAGGCCGTGCTCACCTACGTAGGCGAACTCCTGGAACAACGAGACGCCGTGCGCACCAGCGCTTTCGACCGGCTCGCCGCCGCGGTGGAGGGATCGGCCGGGGGTACGCTGCCCTCGCTCATCGGCGACGACGCGGAGGGCGGGAGACGATGACTCCGCATGTGACCGGTACCGCCGCCTTCGTCCGCGCGCTGGACGATGTGCTCGGCCACCCCTACGACCCGGGCAATCCGCTGGGCCACGCGCGCTTACTTGCCGCCGACGAGGACGCTCGGCTCCTGCCCGAAGCCGTCGCGGTGCTGGGCGAGTACGGGATCGGCGCCGAACTCGTCCCGGCGGAACTGGGCGGGCGCTTCGACCGGCTCGACCGGTTCGCCCGGCTGCTGCGCCGGGTCTGCACCCGCGACGTCTCACTGGGGTTCGCACGGGCCGGTACCGCCTTCACGGCCGCCTGCGATGTGTGGATCGGAGGTACCGGAGGCCAGCGCAAGGCCCTCGCGCAGAGCCTCGTCGCCGGGGGCACGATGGCGGGCGGATACCACGAGTTCGCCCACGGAGGCGACATAGGCCGTACACAGTGCCGGGCCGTACCCGATGGTCCCGGCACCCTGTTGCTCACCGGGACGAAGGACCTCGTAGCCAACATCGCCGAGGCCGACACTGTCCTCGTCTTCGCACGGACCGGCGAGGCCCCCGGCGACCGGAGCCACTCCCAGATCCTCGTGGACGCCCGCGGCGCAGCCGCACACACGCTGCGGACCGTGCCCCGCTCGGCCACCTCCGGACTGCGCGGCGTCCCGCTGGGCGGCGCCGTATTCACCGACCTGCCGCTCCCGCGATCGGCGGTCGTGGGCGGCGAGACCGGCGGCGGCATGGAGACCGCGCTGCGCTCCTTCCAGCTCGCGCGAATCGTGGGACCGGCGATGATGATCGGCGGCGCCGAATCGGGACTGCGCGCCGCGGTCCGTTTCGCGCTTACCCGCATGCTCTACGGCGCCCCGGCCGCCGACATCCCCATGGTGCGCGCGATGCTCACCGAGTCCTTCGCGGACCTGCTGACCTGCGAGGCGGCGTCTACCGTTGCGGCCCGCACCGCCCACCTCCGCCCCGAGCGACTCAGCGTCCCGGCCTGCGCACTCGAACCGCTGGCGTCGCAGATCCTGGCGGGCGCGATGCACCGGCTGTCGACCGTCATGGGGGCGCACTTCTATATCCGCGGCGGTGAGCACGGCGTCTTCGAGAAGCAGTTGCGCGACACCGACGCCCTCGCCTTCGCCCACGGCGGTCGCGCTGCGTCCCAGGCGGCGCTCATCCCGCAGCTGCCCCTCCTGGCCGAGTGCTCCCGGCCCGGAGAGGAGCCGCTTCGTTCGGTCTACGCGCTCGACGCGCCGCTGCCACCGCTGGACTGGGGCGCCCTGTCCGCCACCGCCGGCGGGTGCGACGAGCTGACGTCGGCGCTGCACCTGTTCGGCGGAGGCGCGGGGCCGCGCGTCGCGGGCCTGATCGACGGGTTCGTCGACGAACTGGCGGCTCTGCGGCGTACCTGCTCCCGTATCGGGCCCGAGCAGCTCACAGCCGGAGACGCCCACCTCTTCGACCTGGCCGACCGCTACGGCACGGTGCTGGCCGCCGCGGCGTGCGTGGGCCTGTGGGAGCACAACCGACGCGGAGCCGACGCCTTCACGGCCGACCCCGCATGGCTCGAGGCGGCCCTCTCCCGGCTCGCGGGCCGACTGGGCCGGGGGGACCCGAGCCTGCCCGACGACGTCGCGCAGCGCCTTTTCGGTGAGCTGCGCGAACGCTGCGAACAGGGCCGCAGCCTGGAGCTGACCGCAGGATCCGTCCGACGCTGACCCCCGATACCCAGTAGTTCACAGATCGAGGAAGCCACCATGCCCTCCCATGCCTCTACCCCCTCGACCGACGACCTGTCCGCCTGGCTGTCGGGATGTGTCGCGAAGTACGCGCGGCTGCGCCCCGACCAGATCGAGGCCGACCGTCCGCTGACCGACTACGGGCTGGACTCGGTCAACGTGTTCGTGCTGTGCGGCGACATCGAAGACCGCTTCGGCATCGAGATCGAGCCCACGAGCGCCTGGGACTATCCGACCGTGCAGGCCTTCGCCGATCACCTCGCCCACACGATGGCACAGCGCAGCGCTGCACCGTCGGAAACCGCGGGAGGTGCACGGTGACCCGCATCGTCGACGTGGGCGCCCATGTCCCACCGGAGAGCGTGCCGGTGGCCGAGATCGGCCGGGACCTGGGTATGGATTCGGCTCACCTGCGCGTGATCCGGCGGATCTTCGGGTTCTCCGAGGTGCGTATGGCACCCGGCATGGACCAGGCGGGCATCATGGCGGCGGCCGTGTCCCGGCTCGACGCGTTCGCCGACGTGCGCCACCGTGTCCGCTACGTCGTCCAGGCCCGGACCATGCCGGTGGCCTCCCCCTACCCCGTCAACCCGCTCCATGAGGCGTGCCGGAAGCTGGGTCTGGACCACGCCACCGCGTTCACCCTCACCGAGCACGCCTGCGCCGGCGGGCTTCTGGCACTGCACACGTGCGGGGAGATGCTTGCGGCCGACGGCGACCCCGACGCGCTTGGGCTCGTGCTCGTCGGAGAGAAGATCTTCACGCCGATGGCCCGCCAGGTGCCCGGATCCAGTATCAACGGGGAGTCGACGGCGGCGGTGCTGGTCTCGCCGTCCGGCCGGGGGGCCGACCAGGTTGTCGCGTACGCCAGCCGGGCGTACCCGCGGTTCCACGGCCGGCTGGAGGCGGAGAAGGCGACCCCCGAGTTCCAGCAGATGTATCCGGAGGCGCTCGCCGAGGTCCTCGTCGAAGCTGCCGCCCGCGGCGGCCTGGACCTCGCCGACGTCGACCTCATCCTTCCGCACAACGTCGCCAAGGTCTCCTGGCAGCGCCTGTGCCGCGTACTGGGTTACCCGGTCGAGCGCGTCTTCCTGGACAACGTCCCCGTCACCGGGCACTGCTTCGGCGCCGATGCGTTCGTGGCCTACCGCGCGCTCGTCGACGGCGGGCGCCTCAAGCCCGGCGACCACTACCTCATGGCCACCGCCGGACTGGGCGCGACCTTCGCCGCCACCCTGGTCCGGCACTGACGGCACCGACTCGGAGGAACCATGGCCCAGACCGTCTTCGGCGAGTCCGCCGAGCCGCCCCGCGGCTTCGTGGCACGCCTCAAGCATGCTGTGGCCGGCCCCGGCACCGGCCTCGTATTTCTCGGCAACTTCGAAGTCGAGGAGGAGTGGGCGCACGGCGAGGTCGGCCTGCCCAAGATCGCAGTGGCCAAGGGCCGGGCCGTCGTCAACCGGATGGAGGAGTTCGCCCTGCTGCTCGCCGGTGCACAGGACTGCGTCGTCCTCAAAGCCGAGCCCGACTCCGGCTACCTGGCCTACCTGGAACAACTCGGCGCGGAACTGCCCGAACGCATCGTCGTCGCCGACCAGGCGCCCGACCGCACCGTCACCGAGGACGCTCTGGCCGACCCGGGCGTACTCGACCGGCTCACCGAACTCGCCGGGCGCGGCCGTCTCCTGCTGCCGCACGGCGTTTCCACCCGCGAGGAGGACCTCGCCGCCAAAGTCGGCATGCGCCTGGCCGCTCCCGGCGCCGCGATCTGCAAGCACGTCAACAGCAAGGTCTACAGCCGGCTCGCCGCCGAAGCAGTGGGGCTGCGCCAGGCCGCGGGCTGGGTATGCCGGACGCCGGCGGAGTTCCGTGCGGCAGCCGAGGAGGCGCGGCCGCTGCTGCGCGCCGGGGGAAAAGTAGTGGTCAAGGACGCTTACGGGGTCTCCGGCAAGGGCTTGGCCGTCGTCGAGAGCGACAAGCGACTGGCCCTGATCGCCCGCAAGGTCGCCGCAGCGGCGGACCGGGCAGGTACCGACCGGGTCGCGCTGGTCGTCGAGGAATGGGTCGCCAAGGACACCGACCTCAACTACCAGTTCACCGTCGCCGGCGACGGGTCGGTGCACTTCGACTTCGTCAAGGAGGCCATCACCGACCACGGCGTCCACAAGGGCCACCGGATGCCCGCGCGGCTGACGGCCGAACAGCGGGCCGAGCTGCGCAGCGCCGCCGAGCTGCTGGGTCGCCGCCTGCACGCCGACGGCTACCGGGGAGTGGTCGGCGTGGACGCCATGACCGACCCCCGCGGCGGCGTCTATCCGGTGGTGGAGATCAACGCCCGCAACAACATGTCCACCTACCAGACCGTCCTGCAAGAGCGTTATCTGGGCGAGGGCCGGGTCGCCCTCGCTCGCCAGTACCCGCTGGAGCTGCGGCGTCCGCTGCCGTTCGAGCGGTTGGCCGAGGCACTCGGCGATCGGCTGCTGCGGGCCCGCGGCGACTCGGGGCTGCTCGTCAACAACTTTGCCACCGTCAACGCGGGGGCCGCCGGGTCGGGTGAGCTTTTCGAAGGCCGGCTCTACGGGCTGCTCGTCGCCGATTCCCAGGCGGAGCTGGAGGAGGCCGACGCCCGCATCGCCGCCCGCCTCGCCGACCTCGCCGCCGGGGTGCGGCAGTGACAGGGCAGGAACGACCGCAAAGGACACCGATGACCCACGAAACGGCGCACGACAACCGGCTGCGCAGCCTGGCCGCGCAGTACGGCACCCCGCTCTACGTCTACGACGCCGACTCCTTCGGCCGCCAGTACCGCGGACTGCGGGAGGCCCTGTGCCCGCGCGTCGAGATGTTCTTCTCGCTCAAGGCCAACCCCAACGTCTCGGTCTGCGCCCTGCTGCACTCCTACGGGGCCCGTGCCGAGGTCTCGTCACTGGTCGAGCTGCGCACCGCCCGCCGCGCGGGCGTCGCGCCCGAGGACATCATCTTCCTCGGGCCCGGCAAGAGCGCAGCGGAGCTCGCCGCCTGCCTGGACGAGGGGATCGCCGCCGTAGTGTGCGAGTCGTTCGGCGAACTGGAGTCACTCGACCGCATCGCCGCCGACCGCGGGCAGCGGGCTCCTGTGACCCTGCGGGTCAACCCCGCCTTCTCGGTGAAGGGGTCGCGGTTGACCATGGGCGGCAAGCCCCGCCAGTTCGGGATCGACGAACAGGCCCTGTACGAAGCCCCCGACCTGGTCGACCGGTTCCCGTCGCTGCGGATCGCGGGCGTGCACGCCTACATGGGCACCCGCATCCTCGCGTCCGAGGTCGTGGAGGAGAACACCGCGAAGATCCTGGACATGGCCGAGCGCATCGCCGAGCGCTTGGGCTTCCCCCTTGAGCTCGTCGACATCGGTGGCGGCCTGGGCATCGCCTACTTCCACGGTGAGTCCGACCTCGACGCGGCCGAACTAACCGAGCGGATCAACCCCGTGCTGGAGAAGTTCGCCGCCGCCCGGCCGCAGACCCGGATGATCATGGAGTTGGGGCGGTACCTCACCGCGCCCGCCGGCGAATACGTAGTCGGTGTGCGCTACGTCAAGGAGTCCATGGGGGAGAGTTTCGCGGTATCCGACGGCGGAACCCACCACCACATGGCCGCGGTGGGAATCGGCTCTTTCGTCAAGCGCAACTTTCCGATCCGCCTCGTCGGCGCCGAGCCCGCCGCCCCGACCCGGCCCTGGAACGTCACCGGCCCCCTGTGCACGCCCAACGACACCCTGGTCACCAAAGCGGAGCTGCCCGACCCGAAACCGGGGGACCTGCTGGCCGTCGGCCGCTCCGGAGCCTACGGCCCAAGCGCCTCGCCCGGACTCTTCCTCAGCCACGGCTACCCGGCCGAAGTCCTGGTGCACGAGGGCCGGGAACTGCTCATCCGGGAACGCGATACCCCGGACGACCTCTTCGCCAAACAGCGCCTGCACGCCTTCCCCGCACGCTGAACCGATCCTGATTTTCCAATCCGCATCTCAAGGAGTACACCGCGATGACCGACACCGCCCCCGCCCCCTCCAGCGCCGCATCCGCCCGCGACCGGGTCGCCGGCCGCATCATCGATGCCCTCGCCCAGGTCCTCAAGCAGGACCCCGCCTCCCTGACAGCCGGCACCCGCCTCTTCGACGACCTGGGACTGGACTCCACGACGGTGCTGGAGCTGCTGATGCGCCTGGAGGAGGAGCTGGAGGTCGAGTTCGACACCGAAGGGCTGGAGCAGCACCACTTCGAGACGGTGGACACCCTGACCGACTTCGCCGTCGCGCAGTTGGAGAGCTAGCGGCCGTGTTCAGCCACGCACCTTCCCTCATAGCCGCGCAGCGGCGGCGAAGCCCGTCGTCGCCGCTGCGGCCGGTCGCGGCCCGGCACCGCGTATTCGGTCCCGGTGCGCCGTTCGACACGGCCGGCCTGCCCTATATGCGCGACATCGCAGCCTTCGCCGGTGTCGCCCTGCGGCCCGACTTCGACCCCTATACGGCGCTGTGTAACAGTTACGCGTCCATGTCCCGGGCGATGCTGGATGCGCTGGGTCCGCTCGGCCACGTGGACGGCATCCTCGTGGCCCACAGCACCCCGGAGCTGGGCTCGACCTCCCCGGCCTTCGCCCTCAGCACGGCGCTGCCGTCGGCGCGCCTGGCGTTCGCGGTCTCCGACCAGGGCACCGCCTCGCCCTACACCGCCCTGCGCATCGCCGGCGACCTGGTTCGCGGGGCCGGGTTGCGCCGAGTGCTATTGGTGGTGCTGGAGGCGAGCACGCTGCCCTACGACACCCGGCCGCCGGAAGAGACCGTGCCCGTCCGAGACTCCGCGGCGGCAGTCGTGCTGGAAGCCGGAGAACCCGGCGCCGACGGGCCGGAAACGGCCACGACGCTGGCGCAGCGTGCCGGTCTGGACCCGCGCGCCTTGCCAGGGGCCCTCGCCCGGGAGCTCGACGGGATCCTCGACGGCCGCGAGCCGGAGGCGATCGTATGCGGAGCGGGGCTGGACCCCGAGCTGATCCCGGGGCACTATTCCGGAGTGCATACCGCCGCGCCCGGTCGGCCCAACACCGGTACCTGGGCCGCCCTCGCCGAGCCCGAACCAGCCGCGGCTACCGGCCGACCACTCGTCCTCGTCGACTTCGAACCCCTGCTCGGCTGCCTGAGTGCAGTCGCGCTCGACAAGCCCGTGTCCGGTGACCCGGTGGAGGTGGAGCGATGACCGAGGCACCGCCCGCTGCGGAGTCCGCGGCCACCGGCGGGCACGACCCGACCGCCCCCGCCAGCCCCGACGGGGTCCGGTTGCGTGCCCGCGAGGCGGGCCTGTGCGCGGCGCTGCGAATGCTGTCGGACGGAGCGGGGGCCGGAATCCCGCAGGGCCCCGGCGGCCACGTGGTCGCGCTCGACCGGCCCGGAGTCCCGCAGGCAGCCACGGAGCTGCGCTTAGACGGGGGGACCCTCACGTTTGGGGCGGCCCCACAGGGGCTCGAAGGAAACCCCCCGGCGCCGCCTGCCTGGACAGCGGGCCTGGCCTGGCTGCGCCTGGGCTGCTCGGAGCGGCTTCTCGCTTCCTGCCTGGGCTACCTGGGCGAACGGACCGCGGGAGGCTCGCCGCTTCTTGTGCAGCAGATGGTCCGTGGTCAGCTCGCCGAGGTCCGCGGCAGCCAGCTGGAGGCGGAACTCGTTCTCGGCGCCGGCGCCGGCCCGGACGTGCTCCAAGACGTGCACGAAGCACTCACCCGGGCCGACCGCGTCCTGTGCCGGCTGCTCGGTGCGTCCAGCGTCTTGGAGTCCGGACCGGGCCAGGAGGCGTATGCGTCCGAGCTGCTGGCCGACGTCTACACCCCCGCCCCCTTCCAGCGCACCCGGGAGGCAGCCCTATGAGCGAACCGAGCCCCGACAACCTGGCCGGCCTGCGCGAGCACGTCCGAGCCTGGAGCGAAGAGCTGGGACCGATCACCCCCCGGCTGGAGCGCGACCCGTCGTCGGTGGCCGACTACCTCGGCTCCGCGGCGTTTCGCGCCCAAGCCCGCATGGCCGTCCCCCCGGAGTACCGGCTGCCGCCCCAAGGACCCGATGAGGACCTGGTCCCGGGTCACACCACAGCTGTGCACCGGGTCGTCATGGCCGAGGAGATGGCGGCCGTCGACCCCGCCATTCTGCTGGCCGCCCCCGGCGCCTCCATGGCCGGCGGCATCGTCGAGGTGATGGCCGACGACGAGCAGCGACAACGGTTCTTCCGGCGCGTCCAGGAGTACCCGACCTGGACTTTCTTCGCTCTGACCGAGCCCGCGCACGGTTCCGACGCGATGGGCGTGGAAAGCACCCTCGCCCCCGCCGGTGGTGGCGACTTCGAGCTGAGCGGCGCCAAGCGCTACGTCGGTAACGCCGCCCGCGCCCGACTGGGCGTGGTGATCGCCCGCACCCGCCCCGGACCGCTGGGCATAGCCGCGGCCCTCGTCGACACCGGCGACCCCGGGTTCACCGCGACACCGCTGCCGACCCTGGGCATGCGCGGCAACCAGGTCTGTGCCGTGGAGATGGATCGCGTCCGCGTCCGGGCCGAGGACGTCCTGGGCAGGCACCTGCCGGCCAGCCGGCGCGGCATCTGGAGCGCCCTGCGGTTCCTCGACGGGTTCCGGCCGGGCGTGGCGGCAATGGCGGTGGGGATCGCAAGAGCCGCGCACACCTACCTCACGCAGCACCGGGAGGAACTGCCCGTCGACAGCACGGAGCGAGTGCGGGCGATGGGGCGCCGCGTCGACGCGGCCCGTCTGATGGCGCTGGACGCGGCACGGGCCTATGACGCCGACCGCGAGGACGCCGGACACCGCGCTTCGGCCGCCAAGTACCGCGCCTGCCGACTCGCCGAGGAGGCCACCGCCGAGGCGCTCGTCCTCCTCGGGCCGGGCGCGCGGATCGACCATCCCGCGCTGGACCGGTACGCGCGCGACGCCCGCGCCGTCGAGTTCATGGAAGGAACGCGCAACGTGCACCGGCTCAACGTGTTCCAAGGAGTCGTGCGCGGGCGGTTGAGCGCCGCCTAGCGCGCCGACCGGAAGCGCCCCCGGTGTCTGCGGGCGGTACGCCTGGAGGCCGGGAGTGAGCCGCCGGTCCGCGGGCGGAGAACGAAGAGGGAAGGTATGAGTTGACAGCGTCCGACTCCGACTCCGACGCCGGTGCCCCGGCCCGGCCGAGCACCCGTCGTGCAGTACTGCGCCTGGGCGCGCCCATCATCGTCGCCAACCTGGTCAACGTCTTCCTGCCGTTCGTGGTGCTTGCCCTGATGGGACGGATGAGCGACGAGGCCGTCTACCTGCGCTCGCTCTTCCTGCCGATGTCCCAGCTCTTCGTTGCGTTCGTCGTCGCCGTGGACATGAGCAACCAGGTAGCCGTCGCGGTGGCCCATGGGGCAAAGCGGCGCACTGACGTCGTCGCCACGACGGTCAACACGGCGCGCATCGCCTTCGGCGGGGGAATCGTGCTCGTCGCGGCGCTCGCCGCGGCCGCACCCCTGTTCGCCGACCTGCTCCACGTCGAGGAGGCGGCCCGGGCCGAGTTCCTCGCCTTCGCGCGCTGGACGTCGGCCGCCCTGGTGCTCCAGTTCGGCCCGGCCGTGTGCGCCTCGGCGCTGCGAGGGATCGGGCGGGCACAGGCGGCGATGGCGGTCGTGGCCACCCTGGCGGTACTGGAGACCGCCGGTGTGGTCGTGGTCGGTCTGTGGGCGGGCATGGGGCCGATGAGCCTCCCGGCGAGCATCGCGGTCTCCAGCGTGTGCGCAGCGGCCGTAGGGCTGGTGCTGCTGCGGCGCGAGGGACTGGGCGGCGCCGCCTGGATGCTGCCTCTCAGTGCCGAGCCCGCCCGCTGGCTGCTGCGGGTGGGCGTGCCCGTGGCGGGGACGCATCTGCTGCTGACCGGTTTCACCACGGCGCAGCTGAGCGTGATCGGTCCCTATGGGCCCGAGGCGGTGGCGGGTTTCGCCGCGGCCAATACCTTCCAGGGAGTCCTTCTGCAGCCGGCGATCGCGCTCGGCACCGCCACCGCGATCCTGCTCAACCAGAATGTCGGTGCCGGCCGCGGCGCCCGGCACGGCCGTACGCTCCGAGCCGGTATGGAGGCGGCCGTGGTGGTCTACGCCGCGATCGCCCTGGCCGTGTGGTCGGGGGCCGACCTCATCGGCGCCGTGGCCAGTGCCAATCCCGCGATGGCCGCTGAGACCGCGCGCTTCTTCGCCATCGTCGGCCTCACTTACGTGCTCATGGGAAGCCTGCTGACGCTGTTCACCATCATGGAACAGGTCGGCATGGGCTTTTCGGCCCTCACCCTGAACATCGCCTATTTCGCCGCGCTGGTGGTGGTCGGTGCGCATGTCAGCGCGCGTATGGGCGATCCCGATGGGCTGTACTGGACGCTGGCCGTGGGCAATGTGATCGGCCCCACCTGCGCGGTGGCGGTCGTCCCCCTCGTCTTGCGCCGGTTGCGCGAGCGCACCGCCGCGGCCGCCGCGGCCGCCCCGGCCGTCGGCGGGGACACTGCGCCCGCCCCCATGGCAGATGCGAGAACGGAGTCCGACCAGTGAACGCCGACACCCGAACTGTCCACACCCGCACCGTCCCCGCACCGGGGCGGCCCGACCGCGCCCCTCTCACTTGGGGGCAGCGCCAGGTCTACCGGGACATGCACCGCGCCGCGGCCGGCAAACCCTACAACGACGGCGGCGGCATCCGGCTGCCGGAAGGGCTGGACCTGGATGCGGCGCTCGACGTCGTCGTCGCGCTGGTCCAGCGCCACGAGTCGCTGCGCACGACCGTCGGACCCGGGTCCGACGGCGCGCTCGTCCAGCGCGTGGCGGACTCGTGCGAGCTGCGCATCGAGGTCGTCGAACTGCCGGACAGCGCCCTCGACGAGGTGCTGTCGCTGGTGGCTGCCGAAGAGGAGCGCTTGCTCGGCACCGTCTTCGACGTCTCCGCCGATCCGCTGGTGCGCCCGGTCGTCTTCTGCCACCGCGGCGTTCCGGGGGGCGTTTCGCTGGCCGTGCCGAAGATCGCGGCGGATCTGGCCGGAGTCCGGCTGCTGATGGCCGACCTCGCCGCTCTGGCCGAGTCGGCCGCGAGCGGACGGCCGGCGCCGCCGCCTCCCGAGGGCCGGCAGCCCTTCGACCAGGCGCTGTACGAGCAGTCGGCGGACGGCCGCCGGGTCGAGGCCAGTGCGTTGCGCCGCATCCGCGAGGAATACGCCGCGTTCCCCGCCCGCCTGTTCGGACCGCCCGCCGAGCCCATGCCGCAGCGCTACTGGCGCGGCGGGATCGTTTCCCGGGCGATTCCGATGGCCGCTGGTGCGATCGCGGCGCGCCGGCGAACCGGTACCACCGTCGTCCTGCTCGCCGCCGCGTCGGCCGTGCTAGCCCACAGCGCGGGCCGGTCCGGTATCGGCCTGCAGCTCATCTCCCGCAATCGTCACGCAGCGGACCAGCGCGCAGTCGTCGGCACGGTCGTGCAGAACGTGCCCGCGGTACTGCGGGTCGGCGGACTCGGATTCACCGAGCTTCTCACCGCGACGTGGTCGCGGACGATGCGCGCCTACCGGGCAGCGCAGTTCGACCTCGCCCGCGCGGCCGACGTGCTGGCGGAGGTCGAGAGATCCCGCGGCGAGACCGTCGACGCCGACTGCTACTTCAACGACACCCGCGCCGACCACGCGCCCGGTCCGAACGCGGCCGCAGCGGACTCCGCCGATATCCGCGCGGCACAGGCCGAAACCGAGTTCCGCTGGGAGGAGCGCGTCGAGCACGACGCGCTGAGCGTCTTCGTCGAGGTCTTCGACCATCCCGGCCGGACCGGACTGATGCGCCTGTGCATGTACGTCGATACGGCCCAGGTGCCACCGGGGCTGGCCAGGCGGATGCTGCTGGCGGTGGAGAGGCTGCTGGTGGAGGCGTCCGACAGGGATTTGTCCGCCGCCGAAGTGGCATCGCTCGCCGCAGTCGAGCCCAGCGACGCCGACCGCGCCGAGGACCCCGGAGACGGCCGGCGGAGCGCGTCGTGGCGGACCCGCGGCACGCCGGGATAGGCCGCGTAAGGGCAGGGCCGTATCGGTCCGGCTCCCTCGTGCAGTCGGGCCGTGCTGCCCCCCAGCGGCTGGTGCGGCCCCACCACCCGCGGCCGGGCTGCGGGCCGACGGTGAAATGTGCGGCGGCCCGGTCGGCAGTGCAGCCATGCATCCGGAAGAAAGGTTTCCAGTTTCTAGTGAATTCCGTGTTTAGAATTGTGTGCATCGGCGGCCGACTGAAATGCTAGTGGGCCTGGGTGATTTCATCCGCTGAGCTGGCTTGCGTCGCGGCTGGTCAGGAGGTCTAGAGAAGGTAGAGCGGACGTGCGATGAACGCGTAGTTCGCCCACCGGTACGCCGCAGGAATGCTCGCGACCCCCGGTAGCCCGCCCAGCACCTCGATCGCCGCACCACGCAGCAGCGCCATGTTCTGCGGAGCGTTGCCCGTGCACCCTCGCGAGGCGTCCTCGCCCGAGCTCACATCGCGGATGTGGTGGCGCACCGATGCCCCAGTGCCCGCGCACCAGGAACGCCGGCTCCGAGGCTGTGGCGCGTCCGGCCGTGCGCACCACCTGACGGGCGTGGGGAAGCACGATTCTCGGTGCGGTCAGCGCCCTCGCGGGTGGCTTCCACCACCGGCGCCTGTTCCATGGCAGACCGGGGCGCAACGGGGGCCTTGGAGGGCAAAGAGGTGGGGGCCCGGTTCTTCCAGCGGGCTCCGTTGTTGTGTGTGCGGGCTACTCTAGGATCGCTACGGGGCTGTGACCAGTACTGCCATCACCCGCCCCCGACTTTGAAACCGCCCTGGGCCTGGGTGGGGGCCGTCTCGATGAGGCCTTCGGTGATGGCTCGGGCGACGGTGGCCGCGCGATTATGCGCGCCGAGTTTCGCCATGACGCTACTCACCAGGCGTTTGGCTCCGTTCTCGGAAATCTTCAACCGCGCGGCGATCTGACGGTTTGTGAGTCCGGCGGCCATGAGCTTGAGTGCCTCGGTCTGCCGGTCGGTGAGCACGGACCGCGGCGCGCGCGCCGCGGAGTGCGCCCGGCGGGCCTGGTCGATGAGCGCGTGGGCGAGCCGAGTGGGCATGGAGGGCTCGCGGGACAGCGCTTGGCGCAGCGCGGCCTCCAGGTGCGCCATGGACAGGTCCTCTTGCGCCAGAAAGCCGTCCGCCAGCGGGATCCCGTACCGGTCGGCGGTAGCGGCACCCGGGCCGAGCAACTGCAGCAGGTAGGGGCGTCCGTCCAGTTCGCCCAGCGTCACCGGATCGATCAGGCGGCGCTCGGCGTCGCAGGCGATGACCAGGTCGTGGCCGCGGCCGGAGAGCACGTCGAGGAATTGCGATCGCCCGGAGCGCACGGCCACCGAACTCACCTGCGTCATGCCGCTGACCATGGAGTTGATTCCGTGGCGCAGGAGATCACTGCGGATGAATAGCACGACCTTCATCGGGGAACTCCTCCGGTTCTCGGCGAATGCAGGTGGCCGCTCTTCTTGGAGCGATGAGGTGGGAGCGCTCCCATATCGCCCTGGATCATGTTATCCGAAATTGTAGAAGTGTCCAATGCGCGAGCGCGGCGTATTTTAGTGTCGGCCTTGATGCAATCTGTAATATCCGCCGATCAATGCAGTGTCCCCTCGTTTTGGCGCCGAGGTCTCGAATCGATTCTCCTCATCGGGAATGGATGCTGCCGACGAGGTCGCGCCGCTCGGTTCTCCGGAGCGAAGATCATTTCGGGATGCCGCGCGGAAGGGGCGGGGCCGGCGGTGGTTTCAGTCGTTCACCAGGCGTTCTATCGCGGCGGCCACCGCCTCGGCGCACGGGTGCACCCGCGCCCGCAGGTCGCCGCTCCAGGTCTCCTCGGAGTACCGGTGGTTCCGGTAGAGATCGCGCGCGTGCCGGAGCACAGGGCGGTGCTCCTGTGGCAGCCGCTCCAGGGCCCAGTCGGCGGCGGCGTCCTTGGGTCTCACCTCTCCGGTGGAGACCGTGGTCCAGATGCGCGCGAGCGTCAGTACGGCGTTGCGGGTGTCGCTGTCGAGTTCGCCGAGCAGCTCCGGAACGCCCGCCACGCTCGCCCGCACCAGGTCCGCGTGCGGGACGGGGGCGAACACCCGCGCCGGCGGAGGGCCGACGAGAGGGCGATCGCCGGCGAGCACGAGGGTGACCAGTAGGGCCAGGTCCGGCATGGGTTCGGGCCGGGGCACGCGGCCGGACTCGAACTCCTCGCGCAGCCACTCGCCGTAGAGGAAGTCACCGGTCGGCGGGAAGCGCCACGGGCACACCCGGGAGGCGACGACCACGGTCAGTTCGACCGGGCGCAGCCCGCCGGTGAAGCCGGAGAGTGCGAGCAGTCCGTCCAGCAGCCTTCTGCGCTGCTCCTCGTCCATCGACCGCCGCGCCACGGCGAGCAGGTCCACATCGCTGGCGGGGCGGAGCCCGCCGAGCACGGCGGAACCGTGCAGGTAGACGCCCACAGTGTCGCTACCGAGCACGTCGCCGGCCAGCTGTGCCACTCTGCCGACCTGGTCCATAGCGCCAGTCTCGGACATCGGCCGCGCGGACGCATCCGGATTCGAGGCCGGCACCGCCCGCCCGCAGGCGGACCGCCGCCGCGCGAAGGCGCACCGGGGCCGGTGATGCGGCGGATACCGCGGATCGCCCCGGATTGTCATGGGGGTCTGGTGAACTAGGAGGGGTGAACTCATCCCCGTACCGTCTTGTGCGGCGTGTGCATGCCGAGGCGCAGCCGCCGAGCCTGGACGAGAACCAGCGCAGGGTCGTCGCCCACCCGGGCGGACCGCTGCTGGTGCTGGCCGGGCCCGGGACGGGCAAGACCACCACCGTCGTCGAGGCGGTCGTCGACCGCATCGAGAACCGCGGCGTCGACCCGGCGCACGTCCTGGTGCTGACCTTCAGCCGCAAGGCGGCCCAGGAACTGCGCGAACGTATTACCGCGCGACTGCGCCGCACCACCCGCGAGCCGCTTGCGCTCACCTTCCACAGCTACGCCTATGCGCTCATCCGGCGCGAGTTCGGCCGCCATGGCGACCACCCGCCGCGTCTGCTGTCGGGGCCGGAGCAGCTGATGGAGGTCCGCGAACTGCTGTCGGGGGAGTTCGGCGACGGCGCCGCCATGTGGCCCGAGCGGCTGCGCCCCGCGCTGCAGACCCGCGGATTCGCCGAGGAACTGCGCGACTTCCTGATGCGCGCGCAGGAGCGGGGCTTCGACTCCGCCGACCTCGACCGCCTCGGCCGCGAGCACCGCCGCGACGACTGGGTCGCCGTCGGCGACTTCCTGGACCGCTACATCGGGCGTTTCGACGTCGCCCCGGTGCCCACGTTCAACTACGCCGAGCTGGTACGCGTCGCGGCCAACCTGCTCGCCGACCCCGAGGTCCAGGCCCGCGAGCGCGCGGCCCGCGAGGTCGTCTTCGTCGACGAGTACCAGGACACCGACCCCGCCCAGGAGGAGCTGCTGCACGCGCTGGCGGGCGAGGGCCGCGACCTCGTCGCGGTCGGCGACCCCGACCAGTCCGTCTACGGCTTCCGCGGCGCCGACGTGCGCAACATCCTGGAGTTCCCGCAGCGTTTCCCCCGCTTCGGCGGTGCGCCCGCACCCGTCGTCGCGCTGCGCACGTGCCGGCGCAGCGGTGCCGGACTGCTCGCGGCCTCCCGCGGCGTCGCCCGGCGCCTGCCCGCGGCCCCCGCCGCCGGCGGCGGGCCGGTGAACGCGCATCGCGCCCTGGAACCCGCCGGCACCGCACCGGCGGGCGACGCGCAGGTGCTGATGGCCGAAAGCCCGGCGCAGGAAGCGGCGGTCATCGCCGACATCCTGCGCCGCGCCCACCTCATGGACGGCGTTCCGTGGTCGCGCATGGCGGTGCTGGTTCGCTCCGCCACCCGGCAGTTGCCGACGCTGCGCCGTGCGCTGTCCGCCGCCGGGGTCCCCGTGGCGGTCGGCGGCGACGAGATGCCACTGGCCGTCGAGCCGATCGTGCGCGCGCTGCTGCTGCTGATCCGCTGCGCGCTGCGCCCCGAGACCATCGACGAGGCGGCCGCCCACGAACTCCTCACCAGCCAGTTCGGCGAGGCCGACACGGTCCGGTTGCGCCGGCTGGCCCGTGCACTGCGCCGCCTCGACCTGGACTACCGCGCCGCCGAGCGCCGGGAGCGCGAAGAGGCGGCGGGCCAGCCTCCCGCGGAGCCCGAGACCGGAGCCGACGGCCGGGAGCCGGCCTCCGGTGACGGTGCCCGAGGGGCCGACACCGGTGCGGCAGGCTCGCCCGGCGGATCCGGTGACCCCGCCGCTACGAGCGCGGGTGACGGTGCCGGCACGGCCGCCGCCGACGGGGCCGAACCCCTCGGCGAACCCGCGCACGGCCATCCCCGGGGCAACCGCCCCGCCTCGGCGCTGATCGCCGACGCGCTGCGCGACCCCCGCGAGCTCGTCCTCGTCGATCCCGACGTCGCCGCCCCCGCCCGGCGCATCGCCGGCTACCTGCGGCTGATCCGCGACCGCGCCGCCGGCGGCGCCTCGGCCGAGGACGTGCTGTGGGAGGTCTGGCGGGCCGGCGGCCTCTCCGAGCGGCTGCTGCGCGCCAGCCAGGCCGGTGGACGCCGCGGTGCGGCGGCCGACCGCGACCTGGACGCGGTCGTCGCGCTGTTCGAGAGCGCAGCCCGCTACTGCGACCGGCTGCCCCCCGGTCTTCCGCTGGGCTTCCTGGAGGACCTGGAGGCCCAGGAGATCCCCGCGGACAGCCTCGCCGAGCGCGCCCCCGAGGGCGAGGCCGTGCGCATCCTCACCGCACACCGGTCCAAGGGCCTGGAGTGGGACCTCACCGTGGTCGCCGGCGTTCAGGAGGGCGACTGGCCCGACCTGCGGCTGCGCGGCTCGCTGCTGGGCGTCGAGCAGCTCGTCGACACCGCCGCGGGCTTCGGCGCGCCCCCCGGAGGCGATCCCGCCGCGTCGGCCGGCGCCGCGGGCGCCGCCGTGGCCTCCAAGCTGCTCGACGAGGAGCGCCGGCTCTTCTACGTGGCCGTCACCCGCGCCCGCCGCCGCCTGGTCGTCACGGCCGTGGGCGGCGACGACACCGAAGAGCGCCCGTCGCGCTTCCTCACCGAGCTCGGCCTGGGCGAGCCCGAGCGCGTCAGCACCGGCCGCCGCTGGCTGTCGCTGTCCGCGCTCGTGGCCGACCTGCGTTCGGTGGTCACCGACTCCGAACGCCCCGACCCGGTGCGCCGCGCCGCGGCGGCCCACCTCGCCCGCCTCGCCGACGAGGGGGTGCGCGGCGCGGATCCCGGCGAGTGGTACGCCCTGACGCCCGTCTCCGACGACCGCCCTCTGGTGGAGGGCCCCGACGACGGCGCCATCCGCGTCTCGCCCTCCCAAGTCGAGCGCTTCACGACCTGCGAGCTGCGCTGGCTGCTGGAGAACGCCGCCGGAGCATCCTCGATGGAGATGACCTCGGCGCTGGGGAGTATCGTGCACGCCGTCGCCGTACTCGTCGCCGACGGCGCCGGGATGGAGGACATCCGGCGCCGCATGGACGACATCTGGTCCGAACTGGACTTCGGTGGCCCGTGGTTCGCCGGCAAGGAGCGGGAACGCGCCGACGAGATGGTGCGCAAGCTCATCGCCTGGCACGAAACCGGCGAGCGCGAACTGGTCGTGACCGAGGAGGGATTCAAGGTCGACATCGGCGGTATCGAGATCACCGGGCGCGTCGACCGGCTGGAGAAGGACGCCCAGGGCCGCGCGGTGGTCGTCGACGTCAAGACCGGTAGCAGCAAGCCCGCCGACGGCGAGCTCGCGCGCCATCCGCAGCTCGGGGTGTACCAACTCGCCGTGCTCAAGTCGGCGTTCGCCGAGTTCGGCCTGTCCGAACCCGGCGGCGCCGAGCTCGTGCAGGTGGGCAAGGCCGCATACAAGAACGACGCCCGCACCCAGGGCCAGCCGCCGCTCGGCGAGGACCCCGACCCGCACTGGTCGGAGGACCTCGTGCGCGGCGTCGCCGAAGGCATGTCGGGCGCCCGCTTCCAGGCCGTGCGCAACGACTTCTGCGACTCCTGCGCAGTGCGCTCCAGCTGCCCGGCCCACGACGAGGGGAAGCGCGTGTGACCGCCGCGGAGCAGAGCACCGCCGAGGCCGCCGGCGCCGCGGCGGAGTCCCCCCGACGCAGGCTGAGCCCCGCCGAGTTGGCGCGCATGCTGGGCCAGCCCGAGCCCACCGCCGAGCAGGCCGCCGTCATCTCCGCGCCGCTGGAGCCCGGCGTGGTCGTCGCCGGTGCCGGATCCGGCAAGAGCGAGACCATGGCCGGCCGCGTGGTGTGGCTGGTGGCCAACGGTCTGGTCCGCCCCGAGCATGTCCTGGGGCTGACGTTCACCCGCAAGGCGGCCGCGGAACTGGCCGAGCGGGTGCGCAAGCGGCTGGACCAGCTGCGCGCGACCGAGCAGGTGCCCGAAGAGGTCCTCGACGGCGACCCGGCGGTGTCCACCTACAACTCCTACGCCGCCCGCCTCGTCGGCGACCACGCGCTGCGTGAGGCGGTCGAGCCCTCCACCCGCCTCATCAGCGAGGGCCAGTCCTACCAGCTCGCCGCCCGGATCGTCGCCGACTACGACGGGCCGATGGACGCCGTGACGGTCGGGCCGCGCGCAGTCACCGACCGGGTGCTGGAGCTGGCCGGGGAACTTTCCGACCACCTGCGCACCCCCGACGACGTGCGCGGCATCGGCTCCTGGATCGAACGCGCCGTGGCGGGACTGCCCGCCAAGCCGCAGGCCGACACCCGCGGCCTGGCCGAGGTGCAGCGCCGCCGCGAGCAGCTGCTGCCGCTGGTCGAGAGCTACATCGCGGCCAAGCAGGACCGCGAGGTCATGGACTACGGCGACCAGGTCGCGCTGGCGGCCCGCATCGCGACGCGCCACGCGGAGGTCGGGCTGATCGAGCAGAGCCGCTTCCGGGTCGTGCTGCTGGACGAGTACCAGGACACCAGCCACGCCCAACTGGTCCTGCTGCGGGCGCTCTTCGGCGGCGGCCACCCCGTTACGGCGGTGGGCGACCCCTGCCAATCGATCTACGGCTGGCGCGGCGCCAGTTCGGGCAACCTGACGAGCTTCCCCACCGACTTCCCCGAGGCGCCGGGGCGCCCGGCCCCCGTCCGCAAGCTCGCCACCAGCTTCCGCAACGGCGAGCGCGTCCTGGAGGTCGCCCGGCGGATCTCCGAACCGCTGCGCGAGGAGAGCGGGTATGTACCCGTGCTCTACCCGGGGGCGGCGCGTCGCGGTCGCGGGACGGTGGACTGCGGGCTGTTCCGCACCGAGACCGAGGAGGCCCGCTGGATCGCCGGCCGGATCGCGGAGTGCGTCGATGGGCCCGCCCACGTTGCCCCCGACGGCGCCGAGTGGCCGAGTGGCGAGGGCGGCCGCGGCCTGAGCTGGGGCGACGTGGCGGTGCTGTGCCGCAAGCGCTCCCAGTTCCCCGTACTGCGCGAGGCGCTGGAAGACCGCCGAATCCCGGTCGAGGTGGTCGGCCTGGGCGGGCTGATGACGGTGCCGGAGGTGCGCGACATCGTCGCCACGCTGCGGGTGCTGTACGACCCCACTGCCGGCAACGAGCTGGCGCGGCTGCTGACCGGCCCCCGCTGGCGCATGGGCCCGCGCGATCTCGTCGCGCTGGGCGAGCGGGCCGCCGAACTCGCCAAGGAGACGCGGCGCGACCTCACCGCCGCGGCGCAGCAGCCGCAGGACGACGACGGCGACGAGGACCTGCTGCGCCGCACCGTGCTCGACCTGACCGCCGAGAGCGGCAGCCTCGTCGACGCCCTGGACGACCCCGGGCCGCCTGACCGCTACTCCCGGACCGGGCACCGCCGCCTGGCCGACCTCGGCGACGAGATGCGCGCCCTGCGGCGCTCCGCGTCCCAGCCGCTGCCCGACCTCATCTCCGAGATCGAGCGCACCCTGGGCTTGGACATCGAGGTGGCGGCGCGACCGGGGCGCGACCCCGTGGCCGCGCGCGCCGACCTCGACGCGTTTCTGGACGCGGCGGTGCGCTTCGTCGGCAACAGCGAGGACCCGACGCTGGGCACGTTCCTGAACTACCTGCGGTCGGCTGAGGACGCCGAGAAGGGCCTGGAACCGGGTGAGCGGGTCGGCGGCAGCGACTCGGTGAAGCTGATGACCGTGCACGCCGCCAAGGGACTGCAGTGGCCGCTGGTCGCCGTGCCGGGGCTGTCGGGCGGCACGGGGTCGCCGGTGTTCCCGACCAAGGCGCGCGACGCGGGCGGCTGGGTCAGAAAGGAGCAGAAGCTGCCGTTTCCGCTGCGCGGCGATTCCCACGGGCTGCCCAAGCTGGCCGACGTCGACAAGGAGAGCATCAAGGCGTTCGTCGCCGCCGACAGGGACCGGCACCGCATGGAGGAGCGCCGGCTGGCCTACGTCGCCGTTACGCGCGCCTCCTTCGGCCTGCTGTGCTCGGGCCACTGGTGGGGCCACAGCAGCGCGAGCAGGCGCGGCCCCTCGGACTTCCTGGAGGAGATCCGGGGGGCCTGCGAACAGGGCGCCGGAACCGTCGCGGACTGGGCCGACCCCCCGGAGGAGGGCGAGGCCAATCCGCAGACCACCGAGACCGCGCCCGTTCCGTGGCCGCAGCGTCCCGACGAGCAGGAGGACGCGGCGGCGCGCCGCCACCGCGAGATCCTGGAGGGGGCCGAACTGGTCGCCCGGGCGCGGCGGAGTGCGGCGCAGGCGGACAGAGAGACAGCCGCAGGCGCAGATACAGATACAGACACAGACACAGACACAGACACAGCATCCAAGGCCGGTTCAGGCGCGGAATCGGCGGCCGCCGCGCCGGTCGAGGGCGGTCGGCCGGCGGCTGGCGGCGAGCCGGTGCCGGGCGGTGATCGCGGCCCGGACGAGCCGGCGCGCCAAGAGCAGGAGGGCCGCGGCGACGGCGTCGAGGCCGGGGGGACCGTAGGCGAGCGATGGCTCGCGCTGCTCGACCGCGCCCGGATGCCGGCGCACATGCGGCGCCGACTGGACGGTTGGAACCGAGACACCGACCTGCTTCTGGCGCACCGCGACTCCGCGCCGGGCGGCGGCGACGGCACAATCCCCGTCGAACTGCCCGCGCACCTGTCGGTCTCCTCTCTGGTGGCGCTGGCCCGTGACCCCGCCGCACTGGCCCGCCAGATCCGCCGCCCGCTGCCGCGCCCGCCCGCACCGCACACGCGGCGCGGCACCGCGTTCCACGCCTGGCTGGAGCAGCGGTTCGGACAGCAGAGTCTGCTGGGCCCCGGTGAACTCCCCGGCGCCGCCGACGACGGCGCCGGGGCCGACGAGGACCTGGCCGAGATGCAGCGCCGCTTCGACGAAGGCGAGTGGGGCGCGCGGACCCCCCTGGACGTGGAGGTCCCGTTCGAGACGATCATCGGCGACCGCCTGGTGCGCGGGCGGATGGACGCGGTCTTCCACGACGAGGGAAGCGGCACCTACGACGTCGTCGACTGGAAAACCGGCCGACCACCCCAGACGGCCGCCGAGCGCCGCGCGGTCGCCGTCCAGCTGGCGGCCTACCGTGTCGCCTGGGCGGAGCTCGCCGGGGTGCCGCTCGACAGTGTCCGGGCGGCCTTCCACTACGTGCGCGCGGAGGAAACCGTCCGCCCCGCCGACCTCCTCGACGCCGAGGGCCTGGCCGCACTGCTGGAGGACCTGCCGGAGGCCTGAGTCGTGTTTAAGAACGCCCGGCGATGATCTTGCTCAGATGGCGACTCACCGAGCACGTGGTTTTCGCCAAAGAACGGCCCGGCTTTGGTGATTTCCGCGCGTTGGACGAGTGGGCTCCCCCGAAAGTGCGGCGACTGGAACTCCTCGTGATTCGGGCGCCCCGCGACCGATGAGTTCCGGGGCCGGCCCCGGTCTCAACCCTGAATCCGCCGAAGCCGGACCCGACCCCGAAGGAGCGACACCATGTCCGATCTCCAGACCCGCACGGTGGACGCACCCGGCGCGACCATCCACTACGACGTCCGCGGCGACCTTTCCGACGCCGACGCGGCGCGGCCCGTTCTCATGCTGGTGGGCTCGCCGATGGACGCGAGCGGTTTCGCGACGCTGGCGGGACACTTCGCCGACCGGCCGGTCGTGACCTACGACCCCCGCGGAGCCGGACGCAGCGTCCGCACCGACGGCGCTTCGGAGACCACGCCCGAGGAGCACGCCGACGACCTGCGCCGGGTGATCGAGGCGCTCGGCGTCGACCGCGTCGATCTGTTCGGCAGCAGCGGTGGAGCGGTCAACTCGCTGGTATTGGTGTCCCGACACCCCCAGCGGGTGCGAACCTTGGTGGCCCACGAGCCGCCGACAGCCGAGGTCCTGCCGGACCGCGAGCAGGTGGAGGCCGTGAGCCGGGACATCCACGACACGTACCAGAGCCGGGGCATGGGGCCCGCGATGGCGAAATTCATCAAGCTCACCCAGCAGACGGGCCCCCTACCCGACAGCTACCTCGACGAGCCCGCTCCGGACCCTGCGGCGTACGGGCTGCCCACCGAGGACGACGGCTCGCGCGACGATCCCCTGCTGGGGCAGAACATGCGGACCTGCTCCGCCTACCGGCTCGACTTCGGCGCCCTGGCTGCCGCCCCCGGCCGGGTCGTCATCGCGGCGGGCGAGGAATCCGCCGACGAGATGACCGGGCGAGCTGCGGCCGGGGTCGCCAAGCGGCTGGGAACCGAGCTGGTCGTCTTCCCCAGTCACCACGGCGGCTACCTGGGCGGGGAGTTCGGCATGGAGGGGAAGCCGGAGGCGTTCGCTGCGGCGCTGCGGAAGGTGCTGTCGGAGAGTTGATGCGCGGTCGCCCGGTCGGCCTCGGTGCGCGGGTGCGTGGCCGCGGTCGTTGCCACGCACCCGCGCAGGAACCGGCCGGGGAGACGCCTCAGCCCTCGACGCAGCGGGTCGGCAGCGCCGTCGGGGACATGCCGGACTCGGCGGGAAACGCGAGCACGTCGTCCACACGCAGGTGGTCCACGACGGCGTCGTGGACCAGGATCCGCTGGTCCGAGCCCTCGCGGCAGGCCACCGTCACCAGTTCCGCGGCGAGCTCCGGCCGCGGCCACGGCAGGGACCACGTCCGATCGGTCGAAGCCACGGCGAAGGCGGCCGGCGATCCCGCGTTGCGCCCCAGCGCCTCCCCGCCGTCCACCACGGCGAACGCCCGGCCGTACGCGGCGGTCCGGCTCCGCCGGGCCGCCGACGGTCGGGGCCGCGACGCTGAAGCCGCGCAGCCGGAGCCGCGAGGCGGAGGCGAGGATGTCGGCGCACTCCACCGGAGCGGCCGCGTCCATGCCGGAGGTCGGCGGATCTCGTCGCCGCTCTTGCCCGGGCCGCACAGCGAGATACGCGTGCCGGGACACGCGCGCCGTACGGTGCGCAGGTCTTCGCTGCGGTGCACGTCGAACCCCGAGGTGTGTCCGGCGAGGACCGTCAGGAGTTCGGAACGGGGAGCGCGTACCGGAATCCGCAGGTCGGTCCCAGGAGGGAGCGACGCGCGGAGCCGGTGGGCCTGGTCCGCGATGCAGGGGAGGTCGTAGACACGGAGGGGGAACAGCCCGGAACCGGTTCGGTGGACGAACTCGTGGACGCGCTTCGGCAATTCGATCATGGGGGACTCCTAGCGCCGTTCGCTGGAGCCTTACTACCCACCGGGGAGCGGCGGTGTGTACGCCGTTCCCGGACTCGGGGCGCAGCCGGTACCGGCTGCGGACCCCGGGGGACGGACGTCCATGCAGGTGAACGCGGACACGGCCGTTGCGCGGTGGCCGGTTGTGGCAAGGCGACAACCGGGCACGGGTGATCGCGACGGTTCCCGCCGCGGTCGCGACCAGAGCCGTGGGCGGGCGTGGCAGCGGCCCGATGCGCTTGGCGGCAAGCCGGCGCACGCGCTTCGCCGGTCCGTGCCCCGTTGCCGCGGCCTCCGGGTGCGGCTCCGCGGGCACTGGACCCGGTCGGTGGTCAAGGCGGCCCGGGTCCGCTGGGCGGCCTTGTCGCTTGCCGGGCGGCGGGCTGCTTGAACGACGGAAGCGGCGGCAACGGCGGCGGGGGTGGAGCCCGTGCCATCGGTCCGGGTGGCTCACCGGTTGCGCGCCCGACGGCGCGCCGGGCATGGTCCGGGGGCTTTCGGCGCCGACGTGGCCCTGGAGACCTCTCGGCAGGTGATCCGGAGTCCGTTTATCCGCTATGCCGGTTTCCGGGGGAACCTCCGCGGCGAAAATCCCACGGATCGGCCCGAGCCCTGGGATTATCGCCGCGAAGACCCGGGGGTCGGCCTCAACCGGTGCCAGGGCCGCGCAGCGCAGCGCGGGCGCCGCCGCAGGCGACAGCGAGCCGGGTGGATCGGCGCGCGGAACTCGGTGACTCGACGTAGTACTACTGGAGCAGGGTCGACGCTGCCGCGACGAAGCCGACCGCTGCCAGGGCGACCGCGGCGCGTACGGCCGAACGGCGCAGGGCACCGCGCGACCACGGGTCCTCGAAGCGGCGGGCCGCAGCGGTGATAGCTGCCAGTACCGCGGCGATCGGCAGCAGCCATGCCAGGCGGGCCGCCGCCCAGGCGGGGTGGTCGGGCGCGTCGGTAAGACCGGGGATCGTGCCGAGCTGCGCGCCGGCGGCGGCCACCAGCACCAGGGCGGTCAGGTGCCAGCAGAACACCGTCAGCGCGCACAGGTTCAGGCCCGCGACCGCGGCCCACGGCGCCGGGCGGCTCAGCAGCCGCTCCAGCGGTGCGCGCAGCAGCACCGCGGCACCGATCTGGGCCGCGGCCAGCGCGGGGATCAGCAGCGACGGCGGCGCGGCGTTGGACCGCTCGGCGCCGGGCACCCCGACCGCGCTCACCGGGTAGCCGAAGTGCACGAGCGCGAGCAGCCCCGCCGCCCCGCCGAGCAGCAGCGCAAGCCCCGTGGAGGGCGAGAGGCGCCCGCTGTTCCAGCTCACGCCGAGCTGGTGCGCGAACAGCCACGCGGTGAGGACGTTGGCGTAGGCGAGTTGTTCCGCGAACACCGGATCCCGATCCCACGGCCCGTACCGCGTCAGATCGACCGCCGCGACCGCCGCCGCCGGCAGCAGCGCCGCCGCGGCACCCCAGCGCCGGTCGGCGGCCTCCGCCAGCGGAGTCAGTGCCGTCACCGCCGCGTAGACGACGATGAACCACAGCGGTTGCAGGGTCAGCAGAGCACCCGTGCGCAGCGTCTCCGCCGGGATGCCGAGGAGCGCGCCGAGGACGAGCGCCGCGCCCCACACCGCCGCCACCAGCAGCACCGGCCGTGCGAGCCGCGCCAGCCGGACGCGCAGCCAGTGCCCGTAGCGCTCGCCGCGCTCGCGTGAGCGCCTGCGGCCGCGCGCCGCGACGCAGCCCCCGACGAAGAAGAACAGCGCGAGCGTGTTCAGCAGCCAGCTCGCCGCGGCGAGGTCGGGCATCGACTGGAGCGGACTGGCGGTGCGCAGGCCGCCGTCCTCGCCTCGCACCAGCCCGGTAACCAGCCAGTGGCCCAGCACGACACCGCAGACGGCCACGGCGCGTATCCCGTCGACGGCCCGTTCGCGTGAGGCCGGAGTCGCCCGGTCGATCCGCGCGGCCGCTGAGCGGACGGCCGCGCCCGGAGCGCGCGGCCGGGCACGCGCAGGCCGACGACCTTCCGGCGGCCCGGAGACGGCGGGGCGGTGAGTCTGATTCCGGTCGGCTGCCGACTCGGCGTCGGCTCCGCCGCCTGCGGGCGTTCCCGACGGCGATGCGCCGGTGTCCGCGGCGTCCGTCACGGCCGGTCCCCGGCGACTGCGTCGCCTTCGCCGAGCGAGATGGAGGCTGTGCCCGCCAGGGCGGCGCTGCCCGGGTGGTAGTAACGGGTGTGCCCGCTGATGTCGCCGGCGGCGAAGCGGGTCGCGCCGAAGTCGGGGTTCATCGGGTCGCCGCCCAACCCGAGCGGTCCGATGCGGAGGCTGGGCACCCACGCGATCCAGTCGCCGGGCGCCCGGGTCGTCCAGACCCGCGCGCGGATCGCGTCGGCATCGGCGACGCCCATCCCGGGGCTGGCCAGCGCGACGACGTCCCCGGCCACGCCCGGCCGCGTCGCCGCAAGCCCGCACACGGCCGTTCCATAGCTGTGGCAGGCCAGGGTCACGTGGGCGTCGGCGGGCAGCACATCCCGGGTGAAGCGGACCAGCGCGTCCGCGCCCTGCTCGGCCGCGCCGAGGTGGGCCAGCTCGGGGCCGTACCCCTGCGGTGGGAGGTAGCCCAGCCACACGACGACGGCGGTCTTCCGGCCGGGCGCGCGTTCGCGCATCTCCGCGTGCAGGGCGCGGCCGTTGGCCAGCGGTACCGCGCCGGGATGGGCGCCGCTCGCGCGAAAGTTCGCGCGTGTCTGGCCCGACCCGGGGACGACCACGGCCACGTGCTCCGCGTTGTCGAGGCCGCCCAGGACCTCCACCACGCGTCCGCTGCCGGCGGGGTCGTCGGCCAGCAGGCGGTGCCCGTCCACCGTCGTCTCGGCGTAGTTCAGCGGCGGCACGGGTGCCGCGGTCTCCGCCGCCGTATAGGGGCGCCCGCCGCATCCCAGGCCGACAGCGGCCAGCAGCGCGCCGAGGAGCAGAACCGGTAACCGTCGCGTCATGGGTCATGACGCTAGGGAGCGGGCTGCCGGATCCGCGTCGCCGCCGAGAGCGAATCCGCGCCTACCCCTTGCGGGCTATGCGCATTCGACGGTGCGACTGTGCTCGGGGCTGCGGTACGCGGCCCCGCCGCTAACTAAGCCGTGTTTAAGAACGCCGGCCTGCTGTGCGGCCTTGTTGGTCTGCCGGGCGGCGGGTGGCCTGCGGGGAAAGGCGGCGGCGAGGTCGGCGGTGGGCTGGGCTCCGCGGTTGTCGGGTCGGGTGCCTGACGGTGGCGGCGGTTGGCGGGGGCGGCGACGACGCCGGCCGGGCCTGGGGTGGTCGGCGTCGGTCACCTGCCTCGGCTGCGGGTGGGCGAGCCCCGGGGGCGCCGCCCGGTCGTCGGGCGGGCCTGATGCGAGGCTCTCGGCGGCGGTCATGCGGCCGGGTCGGGGGCACGAGTCGCACGTATGTGCGGCGGCATCCGCCTCGGCGTCGCTCCGAGGCGCCACCCTCGCACTGTCATTCCGCGATACGAAACAACGCGGGGTGTTTTGTCCACTAATGCCCGAGTTCCCGGTGGGCCCGCGCCCGTGCTGCGGCGGCGAGGGCGCACGAGGCGCACCGAATGGCGCGAAAACAGTCCCGGGGGTCAACTTTTCGTGCGTCTCGTGGCCGCTGCGTCCGCCGAGGTCGCCCGCAAATCGGTCATAGGACCCCAAAAGTCCACCCCATCGGGCGGTGGAGTCCCCGGCGGCCGCGCCCGGGCACCACGAGCGACGTGTCGTCGCCCCCCGACCTCCGATCCGGCGCGCCACCGGGCCGTTCTTCGGGCAGGACCGCGCCACACCGCGCGGCCTCCGGCCTGCGCGGGCCCGGCCGTAACACGGCGGCGGCGCTTCCCAGTCCCCGCGCCCGCTATGTCCGAGGTGCCGGAGTCGACCGCGGCGATCGTGGCGAAAATCCCAATGAAGGCCGCTGGATTTCGTCATACGGGCACGACCGTCCCGCCGCCCTGCCGCCATCACGGACACACGGTCCCCTTCCCGGAACCCGGCACCCGCACCGCCCCTCGCCGGGCGGGCCACTACCGGCCACCGGTACCGACACCTGCGAACTCGGCCCCACCGCTGCCGTCGCCGCCCTCGTCGCGCGGACCACCGGCGAGCACCCGAAGCGATGGGCACGGGCCCAGCCCCCGCCGTCCTCGGCGCTGCTTTTCCGCAAGATCGCCCGTCATCCGGCAGACCAACAAGGCCGCCCAGCGGAGCCGACCCGCCACCGTCCTCGGTGCCCGCTGCTCCCCGTCAATCAGCCCGCCGCTCGGCAGGGGCAAGGCCAAGGGCAAGTCGGCATAGCGGCCCCGAGCTCCACGGCCCGCCCGCCCATGGGAGCCGGATCGATCCAGCACTCCTTCGACAGGGCTTAAACGAGCCCGTTCTCGTAGGCGAAGACGACCGCCTGCGTGCGGTCGCGCAGCGAGAGCTTGGTGAGGATGCGGCCGACGTGGGTCTTCACGGTCTGTTCGGCGAGGAACAGCTCTTCGGCGATCTCCCCGTTGGACAGGCCGCGTGCCACCTGGCGCAGCACGTCGGCCTCGCGCGGGGTCAGCTCCCCGACGGCCTCGGGGCGGGCGTGGATCTTCTCCCGGCGGCGCGCCGCGATGTCGGCGATCAGCCTCCGGGTGATCGAAGGTGCGAGCAGCGCCTCGCCCTCGGCGACGACGCGCACGGCGGAGCGCAGGTCGTCCACGGTGGCGTCCTTGAGCAGGAATCCGCTGGCTCCCGCGCCCAGGGCCTCGTAGACGTACTCGTCGAGGTCGAAGGTTGTGAGCATGAGCACCCGGGGGCCGTGTTCGCCGGTCTCGCCGACGATCTCGCGGGTGGCGGCGAGGCCGCTCATCGTGGGCATGCGCACGTCCATGACCACCACGTCGGGGTGGTGCTCGCGCGTCAGCGCCACAGCCTCGCCGCCGTCGGCGGCCTGGGCCACGACCGAAATGTCCTCGGCGGCGTCCAGCAGAGTGGCGATGCCGTCGCGGACCATGTCCTGGTCGTCGGCGACGATGACGGTGATGGGCACGGCGGACAGCCTAGCCTGGTTCGGCGCCGTCGTCGGCGGGCCCGTGCGCGCCGCTAGCTACGGGAAGCTCGGCGACGACGTCGAACCCGCCGTCCCCGGTGGGCGCGGCCCGCAGGCTGCCGCCGAGCATGGCGGTGCGTTCGCGCATGCCCACCAGGCCGTGGCCGCCGGAGTCGAGCGCCGCGGGATGGGGGCTTCCTCGCTCGCCGCCGCCCTGTTCGTGGCCTTCGCCGACCGGTGGGCCGTTGACCACCCGAACGGTGAGCGTCGCCGCGGTGCGGGACACGGTGACGGCGACCGGCGCTCCGGGGGCGTGGCGCCCCGCGTTGCTCAGCGACTCCTGCACGATCCGGTAGGCCGAGACGTCCGCTGCGCCGGGCAGGCCGCGGGCCGCCGCGCGCGCCGCCTCCGGGCCGCCCTCCAGCGTGACGTCGATGGACGCGCGGCGCGCGCTCTCCACGAGGTCGGGCAGCATCGCCAGCCCCGGTTGGGGAGCGTCCTCGGGGACCTCGTCCTCCTCGCGCAGCAGCCCGACGACGCGGCGCATCTCGGCGAGCGCGTCGCGGGCCGCGTCGCGGACGGTGGTGAACGTGGCCGCGGGACCGGCGTCCAGACCGGGGAACTTGTACGGTGCCGCGTCGGCCTGGATGGCGATCATGGACATGTGGTGGGAGACCACGTCGTGCAGTTCACGGGCGATGCGGGAGCGCTCCTCCAGCACCGCCTGCCGGGCGCGGCCGCGGCGGCGCAGCGCGCTCTCCCGGGCCAGCCGCCGCTGCGCGGCGCGGCGGCCGCGGACGTTGTAGCCGAACAGCAGCACGGCGCCGGCGACGACCGCGATCCAGAAGGTCTGGCCCGGGTGCGTCCTGACGAGGGGGTAGGCGGCGAAGATATCGGCGACGACGGTGACCAGCCCGACCCCGACGGTGGTCCGCCCCGGGTAGTTGACGGCTACCGTGTAGAGCACGATCGGCAGGATGAGCAGGGCTGCCGCGGGCCACGGCCACAGCAGGTACGTCGGCAGGTACGGCGAGGCCGTGTTGACGGTGAAGAGTCCGACGAACAGGCCGGCCGCCATGATCCGCCAGGTCAGCAGGGGAGCCAGCGGCAGCAGGGCGAACGGCAGGCCGATCACCGCGCCCAGTAGGACCGCCAGCGTCGGGTCCACCTGGTGCATCTGGACGAGCTGCGCGGCGACGAGCGCGGCGAGGCCCGTGCTGATACCGAGCAGCAGGAACCAGGCCGTCACCTCTCGGGGCTGCACCGGCGGGACGGGGCGGTCGGCCATCCCGGAGCCGGTCGGCTCCGCCTGGCCGGTCTCGGCCCGCTCGTCGGGCAGCAGCAGCCACAGCAGCAGGTAGGCGGCGACGCCGAGGGGGAACGAGACGATCGGGAAGAGGATACGCAGCGTGATGGTCATCAGCTCGGAGCCCCGCCCCAGCCCTGCGCACACGCCCCCGATGATCCGGCCGTGCAGAGGGCGGATCGGACCGTGGAACAGCCGCAGCGGGCCCTGGGGGCGGCCGCCCGGAGTGCGCCACAGCGCATCCAGAACGGCGCGGACCACGGTCCTCGGGCCGGGGACGCGGTTCCCGTTGTGGTCGGCGGCGGAGTCCTCGGCGCCGAGGCCGCGCGGATCGCCGCGGCCGTCCGTTTCGCCGGTCAGGGCAGGAGTTTCGGCGCCGGCAGCGGCGTCGGCCGAGATCCGCGCGACGGGGGCGCGCGGGGCGCCGACGCTTCGGGGGCGCGCGGCGGGCGGCTCGGGGCGCAGGCGTCCGGTGTCGGCGCGCCGCATGCGCACGTTGTCGCCGAGGAGCAACGCCGCGGCCGCCGCGGTCGTGCACCACAGGCCCGCCGCCGCGTCGACCGGAGCGATCGCGGTGATCGCGACCACCGCCACCGCGGTGCACACGCCCACGGCGGCGACGGTGGACCCGTCGTGCTGGGTGCCCACGAGGAACAGCACGAGCAGGTAGGCCAGGGCGGCGGCCGTCGGGAACGGCAGACCGGGCGCATCCCCGATCGCGAGCAACAGCCCGACCACCGCCAGCGTCGCGGCCATCAGCCGCCAGGTCAGCAGCACCGAGACCCGTAGCGCCAGCAGCGGCGCGCCGAGGGCGAGACCGAACAGGGACGCGTAGAACGATCCGGCGGTGGAGGGGAGTTGGGCGGCGCAGGCCGCGCCCGTGCCGAGCGCGGCCGCGGCGACGGCGAGGATCCCGTCGGTGCGCTCCCGCCCCTCGGCCGAGGGGCGTTCGGCCAGCCGCAGCAGCCACAGCAGCGGGTAGATCAGCAGCGGCACGACGAAGACCGCGAACCGCCGCCGCACCCAGGCAGCGGGGAGCCCGTTCCGGGCCGCGATCGCCGCGCAGACACCGCCGAGCAGAGGTGGGGCGGTGTCCTCGCGCTCAGGTTCCGCGGCGGGCAGCCACCGCCGTACGTCCCGCGGCCGCCGAAGCAGCGCGTCGGCCGCAGCGGCTACCAGTACATCGGTACCGCGCCGACGCGCCGTCCGCGAATCGCGCCCCTCTGCCGTCCGCCCGGGGCCCGTGCCCCCCGCGGCCTCGTCCTCGTCGGCCATTTCCGCTCACCGTCGGGCGTCCCGCCGCATCCACCCCCGCCGGGCCGCAGGGACGCCGAGACAGCAGCCCGGTACCCGGCTCACTCTAGGCCGCGGTACCGCGACAGGCATCCCGCGCAGGTATCACCCCGGCGTAGCTCGCAGGGATCCCCGGTGGGCGGCGCAGGTGCGCCGACCCACGTGCGGGACGGGTCCCTACGCGGTTCCGGCACCTGCTTGCGCACCGGGATCGCCGCGGCCCTTTCGAGCACCGGCGACCCGTGGACCGGCACGAAGGGGCGCGACGGCTTCGATCCCGCCGGCGGAGGCTCGCCGGGGCACACGCTTCGCGGGCCGTTCCCGAGCCCCGATCCCCTCCCAAAGGGCGGCCGCCCCGTGCCCTGTCCGGCGCCGGCCGCACCCCTGCGCGCGGGGAGATACGCGTAATCGCGTGCAGGACAGGACTTAGGCTCGGTGGCAGCGGTCATCCGCCGCGGAGTCGGTCGGCTGGGAAGGAAGCGGTCGGGTATGGACGTGCGCGGTTACGTCGAAGGGCATCGGGGCGACTTCGTCGCCGCGCTCAAGGAGTGGGTGGCAATCCCCTCGGTGTCGGCCGATCCCGAACACCACGGCGACGTGCGGCGCTCGGCGGAGTGGCTGCGCGACCACCTCGCCGCCACCGGGTTCCCGACGGTGGAGGTCTGGGAGACCGACGGCCTGCCCGCCGTCTTCGCCGAATGGCCGGCCGAGGACCCCGACGCGCCCGTCGTGCTCGTCTACGGCCACCACGACGTCCAGCCCGCCCGCGTCGCGGACGGGTGGGACACCGAGCCTTTCGCGCCCGAGGAGCGCGGTGACCGGCTGGTCGGGCGAGGGACCTCCGACGACAAGGGCCAGGTGCTCTTCCACGCCCTGGCGGTGCGGGCCGGGCTCGCGGCCTCCGGTCGGAGCGCGCCCCCGGTGACGCTGCGGATGCTGATCGAGGGCGAGGAGGAGTCGGGCTCCCCGCACTTCCCCGCGCTGCTCGAACGCCACCGTGACCGCCTGGCCTGCGACGTCGTGGTGATCTCCGACACGACCATGTGGGCCGCCGACACGCCGTCCATGTGCGTCGGGATGCGCGGACTCACCGACTGCGAGATCACCGTCACCGGCCCCGAGACCGACGTGCACAGCGGCTCCTTCGGCGGTGCGATCCCCAATCCCGCCCGCGCCGTGGCCGACCTGCTCGCCGGCCTGCACGACGACGCCGGCCGCGTCGCTGTTCCCGGGTTCTACGACGACGTCGCCGAGATCAGCGAAGAGGAGCGGGCCCTCATCGCCAAACTGCCCTTCGACGAGGCCGAGTGGCTGCGCACGGCCGGAAGCCCGGCCGCCTCCGGCGAAGCCGGCTACAGCACGCTGGAACGCGTCTGGGTGCGGCCGACCGCCGAGATCAACGGGATGTGGAGCGGGCACACCGGCGCGGGCGCGAAGACGATCGTGCCGCGCTCGGCCCACGCGAAGGTCAGCTTCCGGCTGGTGCCCGGCCAGGAGCCCGCCCGCATCCAGGAGTGCGTGCGCGCGTTCGTGGCCGACCGCGTCCCCGCCGGCCTGCACGCCGATGTCGTCTTCGGCGGTCCGGGCGTCCGGGCCTGCGCCTCCGACATCGGCTCCGAAGCGGTCCGGTCGGCGCGCTCGGCGATGGAGCGGGCGTTCGGTACCGAGGTCCTGTTCACCCGCGAGGGCGGCAGCGGCCCCGAGGCCGACATCGCCGACATCCTGGGCGCGCCGCTGGTCTTCGTCGCCGTCGGGCTGGACGAGGACCGCATCCACGCGCCGAACGAGAAGGTCGAGATCCCGCTGCTGCTCAAGGGCGCCGAGAGCGCCGCCTACCTGTGGGAGCGGCTGGGCCGGGCGCCGCGGACCGGGTGAGCGCGGACCGCGCAGCGCCGGCGGAAGCGCCGGACGCGGCGCTGGAAGGGGGCCCCTGCGTCCCGCCACCCGCCTACGATGAGAAGAGCCGATGCTTGACGAGACACCCGCGCTTTCCCGCGGGACCATCGACCCCGCCGGCCACCGGCGCGGCGACGACGCATGGCTGGAGAAGGCGTGGGCCGACCCCGAGGCCCGCGTCCTGGTGCTCGAATCCGGCGACCCCGCCTCCGAAGGCAGGTACGCCTTGCTGGCCCGCCGGTCGCGCACCCTGGTCGCCGCCGACGCAGGCGAGCCGCGACTGGTCTTCGCCTCTCCCGCCCAGGCCCCCGAGGGTGAGCGGTTCCTGCTCGGGGTCGACGACGACGGCCGCGCGTACTTCGCCGTACTCGCCCCGGGCGAAGGCGGGTTCCCCGACATCCGCGGCACCGAACCGGCCTCGCTGCGCGACATGGGCGCCGTGCTGGGCGACCGCGACTCGGGCCTGTTCACCCGCGCCGTCGCGCTGGCCCACTGGAACGCCACCCACCGCTTCTGCCCCGCCTGCGGCGCGTCCGCCCGCTCCGCGGGCGCCGGCCATCTGCGGGTGTGCACTCGCGAGGGCACGGAGCAGTACCCGCGCACCGACCCCGCGGTGATCATGCTGGTGCACCGCGAGTCCGCGGGGGCCGAGGAGTGCCTGCTCGCCCACAACCCGCGCTGGCCCGACAACCGCTACTCGGTGCTCGCCGGTTTCGTGGAGCCGGGGGAGTCCCTGGAGCAGGCGGTGGCGCGCGAGGTCGCCGAGGAGGTGGGGGTCTCCATCGCCGATCCCGTGTACCAGGCGTCCCAGCCGTGGCCGTTCCCGCGCAGCCTGATGCTCGGCTACACGGCCCGCGCCACCGGAAGCACCCGGCGCACCGACGACGAGGAGATATCCGACTTCCGCTGGTTCACCCGGCCCGCACTGCGGGAGGCCGTCGAATCCCGAGAGGTGCTCCTGCCGGGGACGGTCTCCATCGCCCGCAAGCTCATCGAGCACTGGTACGGCGACCGGCTGCCCGGGGAGTGGTAGGCCGCCGGGCCCCGTCACCCCGGCCGCCCGAGCGGGCGGTCATCGCCCGTGCCGGGGGCCGGATTCGGCCGCGGCGCCCTCGGCGGCGAGTTCGCCCGGCAGGGCGGTCAGCGGGTTGGTGGAGCTGGCCACCACTTCCCGGGCCATGTCGGCGACCTTGCGGCCGCGGGAGCGCGACGCCGAGCGCAGCAGTTCGAAAGCCTCGCGCGGGGTCAGCCGGTGGCGCTCGGCCAGCACGCCGATCGCCTGTTCGGTCACCACGCGGGTGTGCAGCGCGTGTTCGAGCTGGGCCACCGTCACCCGCAGCCGGGCCTCCTCGCCGTCCGCATCGGAGGCCCGCGGAGGAGCGGCGGGCGATGCGTTCCGGCGCTCCTCGGCGGCCAGCAGGTCGGCGAGGACGATGGCGTTGAGCAGGTCGGGCAGCTCCTCGCCGTCGTGTACGCGCCATCCCGTGGGCGTCCGCCGGATCACGGCCGCCGGAGCCTGCTCCGCCTCGGCCGTATCGGCAGTGCTGTTCGACGTCACGTCTTTCCCCAATTCCTCACTCCCCGTGAAATGCGCCGGCCGCCGTCCGTTGCGGGCGGCGGCCCTGGTGCCGCGCGATCACGGCATCGACGCCGCGAGCTTCTCCTTGACCTGTGCCGGCGACGGGTTGGTCAGCGCCGAACCGTCGGCGAAGACCAGCGTCGGAACGGTCTGGTTGCCGCCGTTCACGCTCATCACATACTCGGCGGCCTCGGGGCGCTGTTCGATGTCCACCTCTTCGACCCCGATGCCCTCGCGCGCCAGCTGGCTCTTCAACCGCTTGCAGAAGCCGCACCAGGGGGTGGTGTACATCGTGATCGGACCGCTGTCCTGGGTGGTCATCGCTCTGCCTCCTTAGATCTGCGGAGCGGGAACCGTATCGCGGGACCCGCCGTAAGCAACGTGGAACACCGTTCGTTTCCAACGTCGCACGGCGCTCGGACCTTCCCCGGCGCTTCTTCCGGACAGCTGGTGTGACGTGCCGCGCCGCACCGCGGTTCCGCGGGAGGTCCGGGGGCCGGTTCCGGCCATCGAAGCGGCGCGGCGCCCGTCCACAGGCGGCGCGATCCGCTTCCGCCGGGCACACGCGGCGGCCGAGACTTGAGAGACTGAGCGGATGGATGTGGTCGTCTGCTAGAGGCGGGCCGCACGTGGCCACTGAGACCGAAGCGGCCGCCACCGACGAACCCACGCCCGCCCCGGCGCCTCCCGACGGGGCGGAGCGGATTGGAGGCGCAAGCATGGACCCGGACCGCGTGCTGGAGGGCCTGGACCCCGAGCAGCTCGAAGCGGCGCGCGCCCTGCGCGGACCCGTCTGCATCCTGGCGGGCGCCGGGACGGGCAAGACCCGCGCCATCACGCACCGCATCGCGCACGCGGTCGCCGGCGGCATCGCCACCGAGCAGCAGATCCTGGCCGTTACCTTCACCACCCGCGCCGCCGGAGAGATGCGCGGCCGGCTGCGCTCGCTGGGCGCCCCCCGGGTGCAGGCCCGGACCTTCCACTCCGCGGCCGTGCGCCAACTGTCCTACTTCTGGCCGCAGGCGATCGGCGGCCCGATGCCCTCGCTCATCGAGAGCAAGATCCAGGAGGTCGCGCGCGCCGCGAACTCCTGCGGCCTGCAGCTGGACCGCACCGGCCTGCGGGACCTCGCCGGGGAGATCGAGTGGTCCAAGGCCACCCAGGTGCGCCCCGCCGACTACGAGAAATCCATCGCCAAAGCCGGCCGGGCCGCGCCCATGCCCGTCCACGACGTCGCCCGGGTCTACGAGGCCTACGAGGAGCAGTGCCGCGACCGCAACCTGCTCGACTTCGAGTCGATGCTGGAGCTCACCGCGGCGATGATCGCCGAGCATCCGCAGATCGCCGACCGCATCCGCGACCAGTACCGCTACTTCGTCGTCGACGAGTTCCAAGACGTCAACCCGCTGCAGAAACTGCTGCTGGACGCCTGGCTGGGCGATCGCGACGACGTGTGCGTGGTGGGCGACCCCAACCAGACCATCTACTCCTTCGCCGGAGCCACCCCCGGCTACCTCACCGGGTTCTCCGCCGCCTACCCGCACGCCACGGTCGTGCGCCTGGTCCGCGACTACCGCTCCAGCCCGCAGGTGGTGCGGGTGGCCAACGGCGCCCTCAAGCACGCTCGCGGCCCGGCCGCCGAACACCGCCTGGAGCTGGTGGCCCAGCGCCCCGACGGCCCCGACCCCATCTACACCGAGTACGACGACGAGCCCGCGGAGGCCACGTCGGTGGCCCGCAAGATCGGTGCGCTGATCGACGCCGGTACGCCCGCCCGCGAGATCGCGGTGCTGTTCCGCACCAACGCCCAGTCGGCCGCCTACGAGCAGGCGCTTTCCGACGCCGGTGCGGCCTATACCGTGCGCGGCGCCACCCGCTTCTTCGAGCGCCCCGAGATCAAGCAGGCTGTGCACACGCTGCGCGGCGCCCGCCAGGGCGCCGGTTCGGACCCGCTCGTGCAGACCGTCCGCGACATCCTCGCGCCTCTCGGCCTGACCCCCGAGCCTCCCGAGGGCCGCCAGGCGCGCGAGCGCTGGGAGTCGCTGGCGGCGCTGGCCCAGCTCGCCGAGGACATCGCCGCCGCTCGTCCCGGCGCGACCATGGACCATTTCACCGACGAGCTCGACGCCCGGGTCGCCACCGAGCACGCCCCCGAGTACGAGGGCGTCACCCTGGCCTCGCTGCACTCCGCCAAGGGGCTGGAGTGGGACGCGGTGTTCCTCGTGGGACTGACCGAGGGCCTGCTGCCCATCGTCTTCGCCGAGTCCGCCGACCAGGTCGAGGAGGAGCGTCGGCTGTTCTACGTGGGGGTCACCCGCGCCCGTGCGCACCTGTCGCTGTCGTGGGCGCTGGCCCGCTCGCCCGGCGGTCGCAAGAGCCGCAAGCCCTCCCGCTTCCTCGACGGCCTGCGCCCGGCATCGCCGTCGCTGGCCGGCCGCGACAACCGCAGGCAGGCCCGGCTGGTGCAGTGCCGGATCTGCGGGAACACACTCACCGAGGCCGCCGAGCGAAAGCTCGCCCGGTGCCTGGACTGCCCGGCCGACTACGACGAGGCGCTGCTGGAACGGCTGAAAGCGTGGCGGCGCGACCTGGCAGACGAGCAGAAGGTCCCGGCCTATGTGATCTTCACCGACGCCACACTGCAGGCCATCGCCGAGTACGTGCCCGCCGACAAGGGGCGGCTCTCCCGCATATCCGGCGTGGGAGCCGTGAAACTGGAGCGCTACGGTGAGGCGGTGCTGGCCCTGTGCGCAGGCGAGGAGCCCGCCGCCGACCATCGAGGAGGAGAGCCCCATGGGGGACGGACAGAGCCGCAGACCGACTGACACCGCTGAGCCGCCGGCCCAGCCGGGCCAGACTCTCGCCGGGCTGCTGGACATCCTCGACCTGGAGCGCATCGAGGACAACATCTTCCGGGGCCGCAGTCCCGACGGCGGGCCGCAGCGGGTCTTCGGCGGGCAGGTCGCCGGCCAGGCGCTGGTCGCCGCGGGGCGCACGGTGCCCGAAGAGCGCCACGTGCATTCTCTGCACGCCTACTTCATCCGCCCCGGCGACCCTTCGGTGCCGATCGTCTACGACGTCGACCGCGTCCGCGACGGCCGCTCGTTCACCACCCGCCGCGTCACCGCGATCCAGCACGGAAAGGCGATCTTCACGCTCTCGGCGTCCTTCCACAAGGAGGAGCCCGGACTGGAGCACCGGGTCGACATGCCCGATGCCCCGGCACCCGAGGAGCTGCCGACCATGCGCGAGCGGCTCTACACCGCGTTCGGCCGGGTGCCCCGCTTCGCCAGCTGGCACCCCATCGAGCTCCGCCCCGCCGGCCCGCTGTCGTTCGAGGTCGAGCGCGATCCGAGCCTCAGCACCACCGACAACCTGGTGTGGCTGCGGATGGACGGCAAGCTGCCCGCAGACCCCATGCTGCACGTCTGCCTGATGACCTACGCCTCGGACATGACGCTGCTCGACACCGTGCTGCTGCGGCACGGCCGCTCCTTCGCCGGTATCTCCATGGCCAGCCTCGACCACGCCATGTGGTTCCACCGCCCGTTCCGGGTCGACGACTGGCTGCTCTACGCCCAGGAGACCCCCGCGGCGGGCGGTGCGCGGGGTCTGGCGCGCGGACTGGTCTTCACCCGCGACGGCGAACTCGTGTGCTCGGTGGTCCAGGAGGGGCTCCTGCGCGTGGTCGACCCGGACACCGGCCAGGGGTCCTGAACCGCCGCCCGCGGCCCCGCCCGTGCCCGCGCAGGCCGGGCGGCACCGCCGCGCGCCCGCCCCCGCCGGGCCGGCGGGCAACGCCCGGTCCGCGCCGGGTGTTCCGTGCCACCGCTGGCCGGGTCCGGCCGAAACCCCTGGTCGAAAATAGGTTGCCGGTCTTCTTCCGGCCCCCCTAGTGTTGACTTCGTCAGCGCCCGCGCAGGCTGCGGACGAGAGTTCGTCGGCCCGACCGTGAAGGAGGTGTCCCAATCCGATGATCACGATCTTCCAGCTCGGTTCCCTCGCCGTGTCCGGCGGGTCCGTCGCCATGTCCTGGGGCACGCTCCGCGGCTGCGCCACGCGCGCTGAGTTCCGGGAGGCCGGCGTCTTGGGCGATCTGTGCACCGCAGCCCAGACGCGTCCCGGGACGGGCCGAGAGCGCTATCACGCCCGGCTCGCCCGCATGGCGAATGTCAGCCGACTGGAATCCAAGCCCGCAGCAGGAACCCAGCGCCTCATGGGCGTAGTGGGGGAGTGTCCACGGGGCATACCGGCCTAGCACGACGGCCGGGTGTCTTCCCCGTGGCCGCGGACCCCACATCGGGGCCGCGGCCTTTTTGATCTTCAGCGGAGAGTGGCTCCTCCCGGCAGGTTCGGAGTCTCTTCGCCGATCGCATCGCAGGTCTTGGCCCCACCGCCGGACGAACGTCCGGCCGATGTAGTCGCCAACCGCGTTCGACACCAATGATCAGGGAGGACACCGATGCTTGCGTCGGTCCTGGAGACGTCGAGTTTCGGCGAGATCGAGATCCCGTGCCGGCAGGACCCCGACCTCTTCTTCGCCGAGGCTCCGGCGGACGTCGAGGCGGCCAAGGCCATCTGCGAGGACTGCCCGGTCCGCGAGCAGTGCCTGGCCGACGCTCTTGAGCGCCGGGAGCCGTGGGGCGTCTGGGGCGGTCAGCTGCTTGTCGCGGGCAAGGTCGTGCCGCGCAAGCGCCCCCGTGGCCGGCCGCGGAAGAACGCCGAGCCCGTGGCGGCCTGAGCGGCCGCCACGGCCCGCGCCCGCCCGAACCCGCCCAACTGCCGAGAATCCGCACAAGCTCCGGAAGGACACACCGCCATGCTGCTCTACGAACTGGTCAACCTGCAGCGCGACGTCGACGAACGGCGCGAGCGGCAGCGCCGCCGGCTGTCGGCCCGCCGGCTCCGCGCGGAGCTGCGCGAGCGCCGCCGCGCGGAACGCCTGCTTATGGAATTGCCGTGGTCACGCCTATGTTGAGGTGAGGCCGCCGGGGCCGGTCCGCTCTCGGGGGCCGGCCCCGTGTCGTTCGCGGTGGCCGGATCCGGCCATCCTGATCCACTCATAAGGGCCGCTGGTCACCGCGGATTGCGCTATCTTCCGCGGTTGCCCGTGCCCGCCCGGAACGGGCGAACGGGACGTCGGGGGCAAAAAGTGCCAACACGGCTCTGTGGCGTGTGTCGCCTCTGAGCTACCGTGAAATCGTGCCTCAGAACACGAAGGTCGAGGTACGCCGAAGTTCCCGCCGTCGGCGCACGGTGTCCGCCTACCGCGACGGGGACAAGACGGTGGTCCTCGTCCCCGCCACGTTCTCCCGCGCCGAAGAGAAGCGCTGGGTCGACCGCATGCTGGAGCGCCTTGAGGCACGCGAAGAGCGCCGCCGCCCCGACGACGATTCGCTGCACGCCCGCGCGCTCGACCTCGCCGACCGCTACCTGGAGGGCCTCGCCCGCCCGGACAGCGTGCGGTGGGTCGACAACCAGCAGACCCGCTGGGGCTCGTGCACCCCGGAGAACGGCTCCATCCGGCTCTCGCGGCGCCTTTCGGGCATGCCCTCCTGGGTCGTCGACTACGTGCTGCTGCACGAGCTCGTGCACCTGATCATCCCGCACCACGGCCAGGAGTTCTGGGACCTGGTGCACCGCTACCCCAAGGCCGAACGGGCCCGCGGCTACCTTGAGGGCGTCAGCGCGGCCCCGCGCCTGGAAGCCGGCCACGGCGGCGAGACCGACGGAGCCGAGGACGAGAACGACGTCGAGGAGGACCTCGACGGAACCGCCTGACCGCTCCCCGGTCGAGCTTGCCCGGGTCGAGCTGTTCCCTCCCGATCAGCGCATACCGAGCCGGGCCGCGTCGGAAGCGGCGCGCACCAGCAGACGGCAGGCGTCGTCGGTGGGCTCGGGGATGTCCTCGACTGGGAACCAGCCCAGATCCGCCGACTCGGCCGCGTCCCGCGACAGAGGGGCGTCGGCGCCCGCGGCGACCACGGCGTACTGCACGTCGAGATGCCAGGTGCCGCCGCCGCAGCCCACCCGGTGCCGGTCCAGCCGCAGCGGGCCGGGCAGCAGCCGCAGGCCGGACATCCCCGACTCTTCGACGGCCTCGCGCAGCGCCGCGGTGCTCAGGCTGGTGTCGCCCTCCTCGCAGTGGCCGCCGGTCTGCAGCCACTTGCCGATCTTGGCGTGCAGGGTCAGCACCGCGCTGGTGCCGTCCGGGTCGACGATGGCGGCGCTGGCGGTCAAGTGCCCCGGCAGGCAGTCGCGCGACACGGCGTCGGCGTGGCGGTCCAGGTGCTCCAGGTAGGCGCGGCGCAGCTCATCCTGTGCGGCGTCGGGCGCCGTCCAGGTCTCCAGCTCCGAGCGGGCGCGGGCGTGCAGTTCGGCCAGGCTCACGCGGAGCCCTCGTCCGTCCCGCCGCCGTCGGGGCCTTCCTTGCGACCGTCCTGCTCCCCGGTGCCCTCGCTTGCGGCCTCGTCGGCGGAGTCGCCGGCCGCACCCTCGGCAGGGCCGGTGAACTGGGTGATGTCGATCTCGTCGGCCGCGGACTCGCCGCGGCCGTGCACGAACGCGTCGGGGTCGTCGAGGTCGTCGCCGGAGGGCATCAGGTCGGGGTGCTCCCACACCGCGTCGCGCCCTTCGACGCCGCGCGCCTCCTCCAGCGCCGTCCACAGCGCCGCGGCTTCGCGCAGCCGGCGTGGGCGCAGCTCCAGACCCACCAGGGTGGCGAAGGTGTGCTCGGCGGGTCCGCCCGTGGCCCGGCGGCGCCGGGTAGCCTCGGCCAGCGCGGCCGACTGGGGCAGCCGCTCGGCGACCGCGGCGTCCACGACGACCGACAGCCAGCCCTCGACCAGCGCCAGCGTGGTCTCCAGCCGCGCCAGCGACGCCTTCTGCTGCGGCGTGTCCTGCGGCTGGAACAGCCCCTCGCCCTCGCTGCCGGCGAGGGCCTCCTGCAGCGCCTCGGGGTTGGCGATGTCGATCTGACCGAGTTTCTCCTCCAGGCCGCTCATGTCGAAGGACATGCCCCGGGCGTAATCCTCGACCAGGCTGAAGACGTGTGACCGCAGCCAGGGGACGTGCCCGAACAGCCGGTGCAGCGCGACCTCGCGCGCCGCCAGGTAGAGCCGGATCTCGTCCTCGGGGATGCCCAGTCCCTCACCGAAGGCCGCCACGCCGTCGGGCAGCAGCGCCGCGGTGCCCTCGCCGGCCAGCGGAAGCCCGACGTCGGTGGAGCCCACGACCTCACCGGCCAGTTCGCCGATGGCCTGGCCGGCCTGCTGGCCCACGAGCATGCCGCCCATCTGGCGCACCATGCCCATCAGCGGCCCGGCCATCGACTGCATCTCCTCGGGGAGGTTCTGGCCCATGGACTCGACCAGCCGCCGGGTCAGCGGCTCGCACAGCTTCGACCAGGTCGGCATGGTCTTCTCGATCCACTCCGACCGGCTCCAGGCCTGCATGGTGTGCACACCGGAGGGCAGCGAGGTGGCCTCGTTGGTCCACAGGTCCGCCAGCCGCAGCGCCTCCTGCACCTTGGCATAGTCGTGCGCACCGACACTGGAGTCGCCCTTTTGCGACACCGCGTGGCGGGCGATGTTCTTGGCCATGTCCCAGTTCACCGAACCGGCTTGGGCCTGCTGCTCGCCGGGCGCGGACTGCGACGCCATCATGTCGGCGAACTGGCGCAGCATCTGCGCCATCTGCTGGGGATCGCCGAAGGGGAAGCCGCCGGGCATGGCCGGGTCGCCACCGCCTGGGCCGCCGCTTCCGCCGCTTCCGGCGCCCGAACCGGAGTCGCCCGAGCGGCGCCCGGACTCGTCGTCGGGGTCGTTCGGCATGCTGAAACCAAAAGGTAGGTCGCTCACGATTAGACCTCAGGCAGGATTAGGTTTGTCTCCACTGTCACGTTAGCTGGGAGCCGCCCGGAGTGAATACCGAAACCAGCCAGGTTCGCCCACAGCACACCACCCGCCCCGGTGCGCCGGTGGTCGCGGTAACCGGTGCCGCCAAGGGGCTCGGCCGTCTCCTGGTGGAACGCCTGGTCACGGCCGCGGGTTCCGGCGCGGTCGCAGAAATCGTCGCGATCGGCGACCACGACGACGCGTCGGCGGGCATCCCGCTGGGCACCACTTGGCACACCGCCGACGTCCGCAGCCCCTCGCTGGCGGGTTGCCTGGCCGGTGTGGACGTGCTCGTGCACACCGCCGACGACCGCACCCTGGAGACCCCGGCCAAACAGCGGCGCGCCGACAACCTGCGCGCCGCCCAGACGGTGCTGACGGCGGCCGCCGCCCAGCGCGTCCCGCGGGTCGTCCTGCTGACCAGCACCATGGTGCACGGCGCCGACCCCGACAATCCGGTGCCGATGCCCGAAGACTCCGAGGTGGGCACCGAGACCGGTGCCGGCCTGGTCGGCGACTGGGTGGAGATCGAGGACCTGGCCTGCCGCGCCCGGCGCGCCCACCCCGGCCTCTCGGTGACGGTGGTGCGGCCGGCTCCGCTGGTGGGTCCCGGGCTCGACACCGCGCTCACCCGACACTTCGCGGCACCGCGGCTGCTGACCGTGCGCGGCCGCGAGCAGAGCTGGCAGTTCTGCCACGTCGACGACCTCGCCGACGCTTTGGAGCACGTCGCCGTTCGGGGCATCGAGGGCAAGGGCGGAGCGCTCGCCGTGGGCTGCGAGGGGGCGCTGCCGCAGAGCGAGGCCGAGGAGATCGCCGGCCTGCGCCGCTTCGACCTGCCCGCCAACCTGGTCTTCGGCGCCACCCAGCGGCTGCACAGCGCGGGCGTCACCCCCGCTTCGGCGGGCGAGGTGAAGTTCCTGGTCTACCCGTGCGTGGTGGACTGCGCGACGCTGCGCGAAAGCGGATGGCGGCCGGCCTACGACAACGCCGAGGCGCTGCGGGCGCTGCTTGACGCGCGCAGCGGCAAGTCCTCCCTGGTGGGCCGCAACGTCGGCGCCAAAGAGGTCACCGTCACCGCGGCCAGCGCAGCCGGTGCCGCGGCGGCCGCCATCGGCACCGCTGCGGCGCTTCGCCACCTGCGCAAGCGCCGCGGCCGCTGAGCCGGGCCCTCGGCCCCGCGCCGAGCCGGGTGCGCACGGCCCGATCGGGCGGCGCTGCGGCCGCCCGACCTCCGCGACGCCCGCTGTCCGCCGGGGACGCGGACACCGGACACCGGGCGGCGGCCGCGCGGGAGCGCCTGTTGATACCGTCGTCACGTGGACGCCATCAGCCTGGTAGGACTGCGCGAAACCCCGATCTCGGTCGACGAGGTCCTCGCCGCCGTGGGCGACCCCCGCGCCGGGGGCACGGCCTTCTTCGTCGGAACCGTCCGCGGCACCGACCACGGCCGCGCCGTCGAGCGTCTGGCCTACTCGGCCCATCCGCGCGCCGAATCCGACATGCGCCGCGTCATGGAGAAGGTCGCCGCCGACACCTCCGGTGACGGCCGCCCGGTCTGGCGGGTGGCCGCCCTGCACCGCGTCGGGCAACTGGAGATCGGCGACACCGCGGTGGTCGTGGCCGCTGCCGCTGGGCACCGCGACGAAGCCTTCGACGCCTGCCGGCGGCTGATCGACGACATCAAGGCCGAGGTGCCCATCTGGAAGCACCAGGAGTTCTCCGACGGCCGCGCCGAGTGGGTCGGGGCGGAGTAACCGGCCCCCAACGCAGGCGCGGGCGCGCCGCCGCGGCGGGGGCCGACCGGTGCCCTCTACCGTGCGGTTTAGGCTGTACAGCATGTTCCGTCGTGCAATGACCCTGATCGTCGCGGTGGTCCTGCTGGTAGGTCTGGGAGCGGGCGCGGTCTATCTGCCGGTGCCCTACCTCGTAGCCTCGCCCGGCATCGCGCTGAACACCCTCGGCACCGCCGAGGGCGAGCAGATCATCCAGGTCGAGGGGACCGAGAGCTACGAGCACGACGGCGAGCTCTCCATGGTGACCGTGCAGTACTCCGGCGGACCCGACGTGCGCATGGACCTGTTCACCGTGCTGGGTGCGTGGCTCTCGCCCAGCCAGGCGGTGCTGCCCCAGGAGGCGCTGTTCCCGCCGGACCGCAGCGTCGAGGAGATCACCGAGGCCCAGACGCTGGAGATGAACAGTTCGCAGCGCAGGGCCACCGCCGCGGCGCTGAGCCAGCTGGGCGTCGACTACGAGACCCGTGCCTACGTCGCCGACGTCGTGCAAGGTCGGCCGGCAGAGGGCGAGCTGCGCAAGGGCGACGTGATCACCCGCGTCGACGGCGAACCCGTGGCCGACAAGGAGGAGGCCGTCGAGCTGGTCGGCGACCGCGAACCGGGCGAGCCCGTGCAGCTGACGCTCCGGCGCGACGGCGAGACGGTCCAAGCCGAGGTGGGAACCGAGGAGAACGACGAGGGCGATCCGATCATCGGCGTCCTCATCGCCGACCGGATGGACTTCCCCTTCGAAGTCGACATCAGCGTCGGCGAGATCGGCGGCCCCAGCGCCGGGATGATGTTCGCCCTGGGCGTCATGGACCGGCTCACCCCCGAGAGCCTCACCGGCGGCAGCGACATCGCGGGCACCGGCACCATCACCCCCGAGGGCGAAGTCGGCGGCGTAAGCGGCGTCGAGCAGAAGATGGTCAGCGCCCAGCGCCAGGGCGCGGAGTACTTCTTCGTCCCCGCCGACAGCTGCGCCCAGACCTTCGACTCCGCGGCCACCGGCGAGATCGAGGTCGTCAAGGTGGGGACGCTGGACGAGGCCGTCGAGGCCCTGGAGGCCATCCGCACCGGCAACGGCACCGGCGACCTGCCCCGCTGCCAGCCCGGCTGAGCCGCTTCGACCGCTTGGGACCCGGCCGCCTCCGCGGCGGGCGCGGCGTCGGCCGCAGGCGCCGCCGAGGGGCGGATCACTCCTCCTGCTCGTCCTCCAGGGTGAGCTCCAGCGCCGAGGTCAGCCCCGGAACCAGGTCTTGGCCGCTGAGCACCTCGTCCTCGGAGTCGTGGCTGCGCATCCGCAGCGCGGAGTGCCGGCTGCCGTCGCGCAGCACACCCGCCACCATCCGCACCTCCTCGCGGCCGTCCTGCTGCTGGGCCCACTCGCCGGCGTCCTCACCCTGCGGCGGCTCCAGCGTGACGTCGGAGCCTTTCAGCACCAGCCGCTCCATCACCAGCGCGCAGCCGGTGACCGCCTCGGGCCAGGCGATGCGGCCCAGCGCCTCCTCCAGCGCAACGCCCTCGGGCAGCGGATCCTGCTCGACGGGCGTGAGATCGTCGGCGGCCACACCGCCGGTGAGCCCGAGCATCTCGGCCAGCGCGGGCTCGCGCTCCATCAGGTCGGTGGTGGGTACCAGCGCGTAGATGCGCACCGGCTGGTCCCAGCCCTGGCCGGCGGCATGGCGCTCAAGCTCCAGGACGGCTTCGCGAATGTTGAAAGACACCCCTCCATGGTGGCGGACCGCGGGCACCGGAAGGGCATCTTCCAGGGAGTAAAGTCGGACCACGCACATGTCCCGATGCAGCTTCGATTCCGGGTCGATGTCATGTTGTCATCACCTGGCGAGGGGTTTCGGGAACCCGCAGCGCGCCCAATAAGTTGCGGATACCAAGGGACCCCGTGTCCTGGACCGACCGACCGCAGTGCTATCTAACGAGGGGGAGGCGTGAGCTTCCGATCGCCCGGCGCACCGTCCGCGCGCATGCCCCGTCGATCCCGGCTGCTCGCGCCTGTCGCGGTGGCCGTGGTCGTCGTGATTACGGCACTGGTGACGGCCGCGAACTACTGGACCGACTACCTGTGGTTCGACTCCGTCGGGTATACGTCCGTCTTCTTCACCGAGTTGCGCACCCGTGCGCTGATGTTCGTGGCGGGCGGCCTGGTGATGGCCGCGGTCGTCGGTTCCAGCATGTACTTCGCCTACCGGAGCCGGCCGCTGGCGCCGCCGATGAGCCCGGAGCAGCAGGGGCTGGCCCGCTACCGCATGTCGATCGACCCGCGCCGGAAACTCTTCTTCTGGGTCATCGTCGCCGGCCTGGGCCTGCTCACCGGAGCCTCGGCCGCGGGTGAATGGGGCACCTACCTCCAGTTCGCCAACGGCGCGTCGTTCGGCGTGAACGACCCGCAGTTCGGCCGGGACATATCCTTCTACACCTTCACCTACCCGTTCCTGCGGGTGGTGCTGGGCTACCTCTTCGCGGCCGTAGTACTGGCCTTCATCGCCGCCGTGGTCGTGCACTACCTCTACGGCGGCGTCCGCCTGCAGAGCCAGGGGCAGCGCGCCACCCCGGCCGCGCGGGTGCACCTGTCGGTGCTGCTGGGCGTCTTCGTGCTGCTGCGGGCCGCCGCCTACTGGCTCGACCAGTACGGGCTGGTGTTCTCGAACCGGGGGTACTCCTTCGGCGCCTCCTACACCGACGTCAACGCGGTGCTGTACGCGGTGATCATCCTGTCGGTGATCTCGGTGGTCTGTGCGCTGCTGTTCTTCGCCAACATCTACGTGCGCAACGTGATGATGCCGGTGGCCAGCCTCGGCCTGCTGGTGCTCTCGGCCATCCTGATCGGCGGCGTCTACCCGGCGATCGTGCAGCAGTTCCAGGTCAGCCCCAACGAGCAGCGGCTGGAGCGGCCCTTCATCCAGCGCACCATCGACTCCACCCGGGCGGCCTACGGCATCGACGACACCGAGGTGACGAACTACGACGCGCAGACGGAGCTGACGCCCGACCAGCTCGCCGAGGAGGCCGCGACCATCCCCAGCGTCCGCCTGGTCGACCCCTCGGTGGTCTCCGAGACGTTCCAGCAGATGCAGCAGGTGCGCGGCTTCTACGAGTTCCCCGAGGTCCTCAGCGTCGACCGCTACCAGAACGGCGAAGGCGAGACGGTCGACACCATCATCGCCGCCCGGGAGTTGTCGGGGCCGCCCGAGGACCAGGACAACTGGCTGACCCGGCATCTCGTCTACACGCACGGCTTCGGGATCGTGGCCGCCGCCGGCAACCAGGTCGACGACCAGGGGCGGCCGGTCTTCACCGAGTACAACATCCCGCCCGAGGGCGAGTTGTCCGAGGTCGCGGGCGACTACCAGCCGCGGATCTACTTCGGCCGAGAGGGTGCGGAGTACGTCATCGTCAACGCGGAACCGGAGTACGACTACCCGCTGGGCGGCGGCGGCACCGAGAACGTGACCACCAGCGAGGACGCGGGTGATCCGGTGGGCAGCCCCTCGCCCTCGCCGGACAACGCCAACGCGCCGGCACAGGCGAGTGGCGGCCAGGATCAGGGCGGCGAGGGCGCCGACCAGGGTCAGGGCGGCCAGGGCCAGGGCGGCCAGGGCGGCCAGGGCGGCGGTTCCGAGGCCAACAGCGGCCAGCGCACCAACCGCTACGGGGGTGACGGCGGCGTCGAGCTGAGCAACTTCCTGGAGCGCATCCTCTACGCGCTGCGCTACTCCGAGCCCGACATCCTGCTGAACAGCGCCATCGACTCGGAGTCGCGCATCATCTACGAGCGCGACCCCGCCGAGCGCGTCGAGCGGGTGGCGCCGTTCCTGACCGCCGACGGCAAGCCCTACCCGGCGATCGTCGACGGCCGCGTCCAGTGGATCGTGGACGCTTACACGACGAGCAACATGTACCCCTACTCGGAGCGGATCGACCTCTCCGACGCGACCGAGGACACGTTCACCCAGTCCACCGACACCGTCAACGCGCTGCCGGACAACCAGGTGAACTACATCCGCAACTCGGTCAAGGCCACGGTCGACGCCTACGACGGCACGGTGACCCTCTACGGCTGGAACGAGCAGGACCCGGTGCTCAAGACCTGGTCGCGGGCCTTCCCCGAGGTGATCACCAAGAAGAGCGAGATCGGCGACGAGCTGATGTCGCACCTTCGCTACCCCGACGACCTGGTGAAGGTCCAGCGCGAGATGCTGCGGCGTTACCACATCACCGACGCCGACGCCTTCTACGGCGGGCAGGACTTCTGGAACGTGCCCTCCGACCCGACCTCCGACGGCGACAGCCCCGAGCCGCCCTACCGGCAGACCATCCGCTACCCCGGTGAGGACGACGCCGACTTCTCCGTGACGTCGACGTTCGTGCCGCGGGGCCGCGAGAACCTGGCCGGATTCCTGGCGGTCAACAGCGACGCCACCGAGGAGGAGTACGGCGAACTCCGGATCCTGCAGTTGCCGCAGGACACCGTGGTGATGGGCCCGGGGCAGGTGCAAGCAGCGTTCTCCGCCAACGACGCGATCCGCGACGAACTGCTGCCGCTGCAGCAGAGCCAGCAGTCGCAGATCATCAACGGCAACCTGCTCACTCTGCCGTTCGCCGACGGGCTGCTCTACGTCGAACCGCTCTACGTGCAGGCCGCGGGCGGAACCTCGTACCCGCTGCTGCAGAAGGTGATGGTCGGCTTCGGCGAGCAGGTCGCGATCGGCAACAACCTGCAGCAGGCGCTGAACAACCTCTTCGGCGAAGGCGGCCAGCCCCTGGACGAGGGCGGTGGCGCTGCCGAAGGGGGCGGTCAGGACGCCGGCGGCCAGGGCGGCGGTCAAGGCGGCGGCGGTGAGCTCGCCGCGGCGCTGGAGGACGCTGCCCAGGCCTACGAGGACGGCCAGCAGGCCCTGCAGGACGGCGACTTCAGCGCCTACGAGGAGGCCAACCAGCGGCTGGAGGAGGCCCTGCAGCGCGCCGAGGAGGCATCCGGCGAAGGCGGCGGGTCCGGCGGCGACGGCGGCTCGGGCGAGGGCTCCGGCGGGGACTCGGGCGGCGGCTCGAACTGATCCGCCCGGCGGCCGTGGACGCAGGCGCCTGCCTCCACGGCCGCCGCCGTTCGCCGATTTGGTGTGAGCGCCGGGGAACGGTAGTCTGAAGACACACCGACGCGGGGTGGAGCAGTTCGGTAGCTCGCTGGGCTCATAACCCAGAGGTCGCAGGTTCAAATCCTGTCCCCGCTACGAGCAAAGGCCCGGTCCCGGTTTTCCGGGGCCGGGCCTTTCTGCGCTAAGCCCTGTTTAAGAAGTGCTGGATCGGCCCGGCTCCCATGGGCGGCCGGGCCGTGCCACTCGGGTTCGCTGTGCGGTCTTGCTGGTCTGCCAGGGTGCGGGTGGTCTTGCCGGGAAAGCGGCGGCGAGGACGGCGGTGGGCTAGGCCTGCGGTCGACGGGTCGGGGACTCGCCGGTGGCGGCGGCCGGCGGAGGGCGGCGTTCGGCTGCCGCGGGCCGCTCGGCGCATCTATTGCGAGGTTTTCACCGGATTCCGGCCGTTGGCTGGTCGAAACCCTGCAATAGGTGGCACCGGTCCCATCGAGTCTGTCTGTGGGGCTGGATTCGGCGCCGAATCCAGCCCCACAGACAGACTCGGCGCGGCTTGTTCCGATACCGTGAACTTATGGCCGCGGAATGCGCATTCCCGTGGGCATGAATTCACGATAGACGCCGGATGAACCGGCATATCAGACATACCGGCGCCCGGTCGCCGTCGCACGCGCCACCGCCCGCGAACAGGGCCGCCCGCCGCCCCGTCGGCTGCGCCACCGGCGGGCACCCGGCTCGATGACCGCGGGCTGGGCCATCCGCCGCCGTCGCCGCCGCTGTTCCCCGTCAGACCGCCTGCCACCCGGCAGACCGACAAGGCCTCGACAAGGCCGCACAGCCAACCCGAGCCGCCCCGCCGAGCCCCCAACCGGCGAGCACCCGACCCGGCAACCGCAGGCGCAGCCCATCGCCGGCGTCGCACTGCTTTCCGGTGAAGACCGCCCGACACCCGGCAGGCCAGCAAGGCCGTACAGCAGACCGGCGTTCTTAAACAGGGCTTAGTTAGGGGCGACGCCCCTGCCAGCGCGGTAGCTGCCCGTCGGCATGGCCCGTCGGCTTTCTGCGTGTGGGTGCCGTCACAGCGGCGGAGCAGAGTATCGATTTGGTGTGAGCGCCGAGGAACGGTAGTCTGAAGACACACCAACGCGGGGTGGAGCAGTTCGGTAGCTCGCTGGGCTCATAACCCAGAGGTCGCAGGTTCAAATCCTGTCCCCGCTACGAGCGAAGGCCCGGTCCCGGATTTCCGGGGCCGGGCCTTTCTGTGTGTTCGGCGCGTGGGAGTGGATACCGCTGTGCGGACACCTCTCGCACATAATCCGGACTGCGCGGGCACACTCGCCACGGGCGACGCCACGCCTTGCCGAGTCGCCGCCCGTTGCGACTGCGTTCGTGGACTACGGGCTTAGGCGCCCCTGAAGCCGTCGCAGGCGATGAAGGCGCCCTCCCCGGTGGTCCACACGACGGTGAACGCGCCCGCGGCGAGAGAGGCTCCGGAGAAGTCCGCGGGGTAGCTCAGTTCGATCCACTCGCCGCCCGACAGCGTCGCCTCGGCCTGGTGCGTCTTTCCGCCGGGGGTGGTGACCGTGATGTCCACGGGCACATCGGTGCCTTCGGAGCCCTCGGTGTTGCGCAGCTTCAGGGGGGCGCCCTGGGAGACCTCCGTGCGCGGGGCCGAGGTCTCCCACGCGCCCTGGGCGTCGGCGTGGATCCGCGGGTCGCAGGCCAGCGACTCGGTGTCGAAGCGGAGCTCGGCCAGCGCGGAGGGGTCGGCTGCCGGCGCGGAGGCGTCGGCGGTGGGGGCGATCCGCGCCTCCAGCTCCTCCATCGACGGGCCGGAGCCCTGGGCCCCGCAGCCCGTCAGGGCGAGCGAGGCCGCCAGCGCGGCGGGGAGCAGGAGGCGGGGGAGGGGGTGCGTGAGCTGTTGCGACACGAGCCGCAGACTACTATGCCCCGACACTGGCACTGCGCGTGTCTCGTGCGGAGCGGGTGCGTACGCGCTCAGGTCAGCCGCAGCGGCGCCGGGCCGCCGCCCGGGGTGGGGCCGCCGTTCAGCCAGGTGAGGACGTCGTCGTGCAGGACGTCGTTGGTGCACACCAGGGCGCCGCCGTCGGTGAAGTCCTGGCCGCGCAGGTCCGTGGCCCGGCCCCCCGCCTCCTCCAGGATCACCGGCAGCGGGGCGGCGTCCCACAGCGACAGTTCGGGTTCGGCGGAGATGTCCACCGACCCCTCGGCGACCATCACGTGCGACCAGAAGTCGCCGTAGGCACGGGTGCGCCACACGGAGCGGGTCAGGCCCAGGAAACTGTCCAGGCGCTGCTGCTCCTCCCACTCCGACAGTTCGGAGAAGGACAGCGACGCGTCCTCCAGCGCGGACACCCCCGAAACGGTGCACCGCGTCGCCTTCGTCAGGCTCCGCCCGGTCCACGTGCCGCCGCCGCGCGAAGCCCACCAGCGCCGGGTCAGCGCAGGCGCGGAGACCACGCCGACCACCGGGCGGTCGCCTTCGAGCAGGGCGATCAGCGTAGCCCACACGGGTACGCCGCGCACATAGTTCTTGGTGCCGTCGATGGGGTCGAGGACCCACACGCGATGACTGACACCGGTCCGGCCGTACTCCTCACCCACCACGGCGTCGCGCGGCCGGGCACGCGAGAGCACCCCGCGCAGGGTCTCCTCGACGGAGCGGTCGGCCTCGGTGACGGGAGTCAGGTCCGGTTTGGTGTCGACCTTCAGGTCGAGCGCACGGAAGTGCTTGAGGGAGATGTCGTCGGCCGCGTCCGCGAGGACGTGGGCGAGACGCAGATCATCGTCAAAGGACGCCATGGCGGCTTACGCTACCCTCCCGGGGCCCGGTGCGAGCGAGCGGCGCCCCTGCGGGGTCGGAGATACGGCGGGCTCTGCGTGACAGTATGGCCGCATGTCCGACGCGAACGAGCAGCAGGTCCCCCGCGGACCGGCTGCGGGCACCCGGGGGCGGCTGCTCGACGCCGCCTACGTCGAGGTCGTGGGCGGCCGGTGGGGGCGCATGCGCATGGCCGACATCGCGGCGACCGCCGGGGTCTCGCGCCAGACCCTCTACAACGAGTTCGGCAGCAAAGAGGGCCTGCTCCAGGCGGTCGTGGTCCGCGAGGGCGGCCGGTTCCTCGACGGGGTGATGGACATCCTCACCGACACCGCCGGCGAGCCGGCCCACGCGGTGGCGGAGGCGGCGCGGTGGACCCTGGCGGCATCGGCCGACGATCCGCTGCTCAGCGCGATCATCACCGGCGACACCGAACTGCTTCCGGTGCTGACCACGCGGGCCGAGCCGCTGTACGTCGAGTTGGGGGCGCGGATGACCGGCTACCTGCGTGGGAGCCTGCCCGACATCGGCGCGGACCGGGCAGCAGCCGTGGCCGAGGTGGCGCTGCGGCTGACCCTGTCGTATGTGCTGCTGCCGACCGACCCGCACCAGGCGGCCGAGCGCGTGGAACTGGCGGTGCACAGCATGATCGGCGCGGTGCGGGGGCCTGCGCGCCGGTGACCCCCGCAGCCGCCCGCGTGGCTCAGAGGATCGTCACGACGCCCGCCACCAGCAGCAGGACGCTGGCGCCCAGCAGCACGAAGCCGACGTACTGCATCGGGACGAAGAACAGCGTGTGCTGGTTGCGGTAGAGCACCGGCTGGCCCGTCTGCGGGTGGTATCCGGGGCGCGGGGCGTTCAGCCGCTGCCCGAGCAGGAAGACGGACACTCCGGCGAGTACGAGCGCTGCGGCGATACCGAAGGGGACGAACTCGCTCCCGAGCAGCGCCTCGATGCCGAGGCCGGCGGGCAGGCAGAACAGGACGGTTATCAGCAGGGCGAGAATGCCCCAACCGCGCCAGATGATCATGATCGGTTTCCAATTGGTCGTTTTCCGAGAACGGGCGGCTCATGAATATACAGGCGGTTTCGGTCTGGTCGAGCCACTGAGCGTGGCTTGTCCGGAACCGGCCGCGCCGCGGCCGTTCAGCCGATTCTAGCGAGGAGCCGCCTGAGGGGTTCATCGGTGTGGATCTGGGCATCGCCAACATCGCCACCACTTCCGCCGGTTACCGGGCGGCCGGGCGGGGCCTGAACCGCCACCGCAAGCGCCAGGCCGCCCTGCGGGCCAAACTCCAGGCCAAGAAGACCGAATCAGCAAAGCGCCGGTTGAAGAAGCGCAACCGGCGCGAGCGGCGCGACGTTGCGAACACCAACCACGTCATCGCCAAGCAGATCGTGACCGAGGCTGAACGCGCCTCGGCCGGTATCGCCCTGGAAGACCTGACGGGGATCCGGCAGAGGGTACGGCTTTGCCGGCCCCAACGGGTCGCGCTGCATTCCTGGGCCTTCGCCCGGCTCGCCGCCTTCATCGCCTACAAGGCCAAGCGGGCCGGGGTGCCGCTGGTCTCGGTGGATCCGGCCTACACCAGCCGGGAATGCGCCGAATGCCATCACATCGATACGAGGAACCGCCTGGATCGGGCCCGGTTCGTGTGCCGGTCGTGGGGTCGTTGCCCACGCCGACCGCAATGCTTCCCGCACCATCGCCCGCCGGGGCGAGGCTGCGTGGAATGCGGGGCGTGCGTCACGCGTCCCTGCCGCCCCGTAGCGGGGGTGTCTGGTCGGAGGAGCCCACCCGCCGGCCAGGCGGGCCGCTACCTCCAAGCCCGGCCTTCAGGGCTCCTTCAGGGCCCGGGTCAAGTTGACTGCCGCTCGTCTTCGCGGCTGCCCAGCAGCCTGCGCAGCGACGCCACCCGCTCGGCGTCCAAGCGGCCTTCCGCCCTCCCGGCGTCCAGGGCGCAGCCCGGTGCGTCCTCGGTGTGCGTGCAGCCGGGCGGGCAGTCGGCCACGGCCTCGTCCAGATCGGGAAATCCCGCCACCACGTCGTCGGCGCTGACGTGGGCCAGTCCGAAACTGCGTAGTCCCGGTGTGTCGATGATCCAGCCGTCCTCGAACGGCAGCGCCACCGCCGAGGTCGAAGTGTGCCGACCGCGCCCGGTGACCGGGTTGACGTCGCCGACCGAACGATCGGCGTCGGGAACGAGCAGGTTCACCAGGGTCGATTTGCCCACGCCGGAGTAGCCCACGAGGACGCTGCAACGCTCCGCCAGCCGCTCGCGCAGCCCGCCGAGGTCTCCGGTGCGGCTGGTGACGACGTACGGCAGGTCCAGCCCCGCGTAGGTGCGCAGCAATTCGCCCGGGTCGGCGAGATCGGCCTTGGTCAGACACAGCAGCGGGTCCAGCCCGGCGTCGAAGGCGGCGACCAGGCACCGGTCGATGAAGCGGGGCCGGGGTTCGGGATCGGCCAGGGAGCAGACGATGGCGAGCTGGTCGGCGTTGGCGACGATGACCCGCTCCACCGGGTCGGTGTCGTCGGCTGTGCGGCGCAGCACCGAGTCGCGCTCCTCGACGCGCACCACGCGCGCCAGGGTGTCGGGGCGGCCGGAGAGGTCGCCCACGAGCGCGACGCGGTCGCCGACGACGATGCTGCCGCGTCCCAGTTCGCGGGCTTTCATGGCTACGACCGCGCGGCCCTCGACCAGGCAGCGGTAGCGCCCGCGGTCCACGGCGGTGACGAAGCCCTCGCGGGCGTCCTCGTGCTTGGGGCGGATGCGGGTGCGCGGGCGCGAACCGCCGCGCGCGCGGACGCGGACGTCGTCCTCGTCCAGGTGGCGCCGCCCGCCCTTCATCGCGTCACCTCGGCCCACAGGTCGCGGAATCCGGGCAGCGTCTTGGCCGTCGTGGCGATGTTCTCCACCTCCACTCCGTCGACCGCGAGGCCGATCACCGCGCCCGAGGTGGCCATGCGGTGGTCGTCGTAGCTGTGGAACACACCCCCGTGCAGCGGCCGCGGCCGGATCACCAGGCCGTCGGGCAGCTCCTCGGCGTCGCCGCCGAGCGCGTTGATCTCCCGGACCAGCGCCGCGATCCGGTCGGTCTCGTGGCGCCGCAGGTGGGCGATGCCGGTCAGCCGCGACGGGGTCTCGGCGAGCGCGGCGACGGCGGCGACGGTCGGGGTCAGCTCGCCGACCTCGCGCAGGTCGGCGGTGATGCCGCGCACCTCGCCGGTGCCGTGCAGCGTCAAGCCGTCGTCTCCGGCGGTGAACTCGCCGCCCATGTCGGCGAACAGCCGGCGCAGCGCGCCGCCCGGCTGGGCGGTGTGCTCCGGCCATCCCACGACGGTCACCCGTCCGCCGGTGACCAGAGCGGCGGCCAAGAAGGGCGCGGCGTTGGAGAGGTCGGGTTCCACCACGACCTCCCCGGCCTTGACGGGACTCGGCGCGACGCGCCAGGTGTCAGGGGTCGAGGCGTCGACCGAGACGCCGGCCGCCCGCAGCATCTCGACGGTCATGTCCAGATGCGGCTGGGACGGCACCGGAGGGCCTTCGTGGCGGATCTCGACGCCGGCATCGAACCGGGCGCCGCTGAGCAGCAGTGCGGAGACGAACTGGGAAGAGCCCGAGGCGTCCAGCCGGACCGCGCCGCCGGCCAGGGCCCCGCTCCCGCGGATGGTCAGCGGCAGCGCGCCGCGACCGCCGTCGTCGATGTCGGCGCCGAGCGTTCGCAGTGCCTCCAGCAGCGGACCGACGGGGCGCTCGCGCGCCCGCGGATCGCCGTCGAAGGCGACGTCGCCGTCGGCGAGCGCCGCCAGCGGCGGCAGGAATCGCATCACCGTTCCGGCGTTGCCGACGTCCACCCGCGCGGGCCCCCGCGGGTGAGCGGGCGCGACCTTCCAGTCGGCGCCGGACTCGGCCACGCCGATGCCCAGCGAGCGCAGCGCGGCGGCCATGAGGTCGGTGTCGCGACTGCGCAGCGGACGGCGCACCGCACTGGGCGTTTCCGAAAGGGCCGCCAGCATAAGCGCGCGATTGGTCATGGATTTCGAACCCGGCAGCGTGACCGTGGCGTCCACGGGAGTGCGGGCGGTGGGTGCGGGCCAATGCGGCGCGGATTCGGGCATGTCTCCAAGGCTAACCGGCGCGGAGGGAACCCGCCGCTGCGCGCGGCCGCCTCCTCGGGCAGGCTGGACACGGGTAGCGGGGTCGGCGCCCCGCGGAATCTCGCCGATCGGAGGAGGGGCACATGGCCGACAAGCACCACCACTACGAGGTCAGGGTCACCTGGACCGGCAACACCGGATCCGGTACCGCCGGCTACCGCGCGTTCGAGCGTGCGCACGACGTCGAGGCCGCGGGCCGACCGGTGCTCAAGGGATCGGCCGACGCCGCGTTCCGCGGCGACCCCGCCCGCTGGAATCCCGAGGACCAGCTGGTGAGCGCGCTGAGCGAGTGCCACATGCTGTCGTATCTGTCGCTTGCGCCCTCGGCCGGGGTGAACGTCGTCGCCTACACCGACACCGCCACCGGCACCATGACCACGCACCGCGACGCCTCCGGCGAGTTCGACGAGGTCGTGCTGCACCCGGTGGTGACCGTCGCAGAGCAGGGCATGGCCGAGACCGCCCGGCGGCTGCACGAGAAGGCGCACGAGGTGTGCTTCATCGCCCGCTCGGTGAACTTCCCGGTACGCAACGAGCCGGAGATCCGCGTCGCCGAGAGCGAGTGAATAGGTGGAATGGGGCGTCTGGGGCGGGGCCGGTCCGTTGGGCGATCTTGCTGGTCTGCCGGGTGTCGGGTGGTCTTCATGGGGGAGCGGCGGCGGGGGCGGCGGCGGGGGCGGCGGTGGGTTGCGCCTGCGGTTGTCGGGTCGGGCGCTCGCCGGTGGCGGCGGTTGGCGGCCGGCGGGGCGGCGGGTCGGGTCTGCTGTGCGGCCTTGTTGGTCTGCCGGGTGTCGGGCCGCCTGCACGGAAAAGCGGCGGCGAGGGCGGCGGAGGGCCGGGCCCGCGGTCGCCGGGTCGGGTGCTGGCCGGTGGCGCGCCCGGCGGCGGGCGGCGTTGGGCCGCCGCGGGCCGGTCGGCGCATCCAACGCGCGGTTTTCACCGGATTCCGGCCGCTGTCTGGTTACAACCCTGCGTTGGGCGGCACCGGTGCCATCGAGTCTGTCTGCAGGGCTGGATTCGGCGCCGAATCCAGCCCTGCAGACAGACTCGGCGCGGCTTGGCCCGTCTATCGTGAACTTATGGTCGCAGGAAGGCGTATTCTGCGGCCATAAGTTCGCGATCATCGCCGGATGGACCGGCATAGGGGACCTACCGGCGCCGGTGCGCCGGCTGGGTACCGCCGTGTTCCGACCAGGCCCGCACCGGCCGGGGGATCGCGCGGTGCGGCGCGGTCGCGGGCGCCCGTACGCCCGGGGGTGCACCGGATCGGGGGCCCGGGGGCGACGACACGTCGCTCGTGGCGCCCGGGCGCGGTCGCCGGGAGTCCCATCCCCCGATGGGGTGGGCTTTTGAGGGTCTATGACCGTTTTGCGGGCGGCGTCGGCGGGCGCCGTGGTCACGAGGTGCACGAAAAGTCGACGCCGGGGCTGTTTTCGCGCCATTCGGTGCGCCTCGTGCTCCGTCGCCGCCGCAGCGCGGGCGTGGGCCCACCGAGGAATCGGGCATTGGTGGACAAAATGCCCAGTTTTGTTTCGTATCGCGGAATCGTGGTGCGCGGGTGGCGCCTCGGGGCGGCGCCGAGGCGGGTGCCGCCGCACGTACGTGCAACTCGTGGCCCCATCGGGTCATGACCGCCGCCGACTGCCTCGCGTCGGACGTCGCCGACAACCCGAACCGCGGCTCCCGGGGTTCACCCACCCGCGGCCAGGGGCGGTGATTGCCGCCGACCACCGCGGGCCCGGCCCCGCCGGCGTTGTCGCCGCATCGTCGGGTGGGTCACCGGCGGGCACCGGGTGCGTCGATCGCGGGCTTAGCCCACTGCCGTCCTCGGTGCCCGTCGTTCTCCGTCAGGTTGCCCGTTTCCCGGCAGACCATCAAGGCCGCCCAGCGGACCGGGGCCGCTTTCGTCGGCCGCCGCCAGCGGCGAGCACCCGACCCGGTAGCGCGGCCCCAGCCCCGCTGCCACCGTCGCCGCCGCTGTTTTTCCAGGTCACCCGTTTCTCGGCAGACCGGCAAGGCCGCCCAGCGGACCGGGGCCGCTTTCGTCGGCCGCCGCCAGCGGCGAGCACCCGACCCGGTGAGCGCGGCCCTCACCCCTCTCACCCCCCGCGGCGGTACTCCCCTCCTTCTGTCACCCCCCGCGGCTAGGCTTTGGCACATGTGCGGCCGATACGCCCAAGCGCGCAACCAGCACGAGCTGCAGCTCGCCTTCGACTTTCCGGAGACCGACGACACCGCGGCGCCGGCCGGCGGTGGCGGGACCGGCGGCTCTCGCTCGCACCCTCCGCTGGAGGAGCTGGCGCCCGACTACAACGTCGCACCGGGCAAGACCGTCTACGCTCTGCTTGGCACGCCCCCCGGCGAGGCCGGTGCCGACGACAGCGGGCACCGCGGGCCGCGTTCGCTCGGCACGATGCGCTGGGGGCTGGTGCCTTCGTGGGCCAAGGACCCCACTGTCGGCTACAAGATGATCAACGCGCGCAGTGAGACCGTCGCCGACAAGCCCGCCTACCGCAGCGCGTTCGCCCGGCGGCGCTGCCTGATCCCCGCCGACGCCTACTACGAGTGGCAGCTGCTGCCCGAGGACCGGCCCGGCGACGCCGAGGCCGGCACGTCCCCCGTCACCGACGCCGGACACCAGCGGCGCAAGGCGAAGTCGCGCAAGCGGCCCTACGCCATCGGCTACGCCGACGGCTCCCCGCTGGCACTGGCCGGGCTGTTCGAGCGCTGGCGCGACCCCACGCGCTCCGACGACGATCCCGCTGCCTGGCTGTGGAGCTGCACCGTTGTCACCACCGCGGCCGCGCCCGAACTGAGCGCCATCCACGAGCGCATGCCCGTGGCGGTCCCGCGAGAGCTGTGGGCCACCTGGCTCGACCCCGCCTCCGGGCCGGACGACCTGCAGCGTGCCATGGCGGCCACGCCGGTCTCGGAGTTCGCCGTCACCCCGGTGAGCACCGCTGTCAACAGCGTGCGCAACAACGGCCCCGAACTGCTCGAACCCGTCGCGGAGCCGCCCGAGTCCGCCGGTGCCCCGGGCGCCACGCTGTTCTGAGCCACCGGCCGCACCCGCGCCGCACAGTCGTCGCCCGATTCGGCCGCGGGTCTGGCTGCCGCCCGCAGGCCGTGGGTAAGGTGTCCCCGATCACTCGATCGCCGCCGACCGGACGCGGTCGGCGGAGCACCGTGACGACGGTGCACGACCGTTACGACCGCACGAAACCGATGCGAGCCGCCCGGGCCCAAGCCCCGGCGGCGAACCGACACCATCACCATCGCGGGAGCTCGCGCCATGGCGGGCTGAGAGGGCGGCTGCCCCGAGAACGGGGCCGGCGCCGCCGACCGCAGAACCTGTTCGGGTAATTCCGACGTAGGGAGGCGTGCCTTGACGGCGCTCGACGACCGTAGTGTCCAGCCCACCGTGACCACCGGTCCCGTCATGGGATCGCAGAAGGTCTACCACGAGGTCTCCGACCCCGACTCCGCGCGACCGCTGCGGGTTCCGCAGCGGCGGGTGGCGCTGGACAATGGCAGCCACATCGACCTGTACGACACCTCCGGCCCCTACACCGAGTCCTCCGCCGACGTCGACGTCCACGCCGGCCTGGCGCGGACGCGCGAGCCGTGGATCCGCGACCGCGAACCGGTGAACGGCGCGGTCACCCAGATGGCCTACGCCAAAGCGGGCGTGATCACCCCGGAGATGCGCTACATCGCGGCGCGCGAGGGGATGGACCCCGACTTCGTGCGCTCCGAGGTGGCCATCGGCCGGGCCGTGATCCCGGTCAACCGGTGCCACCCCGAATCCGAGCCGATGATCATCGGCAAAAGCTTCCTGGTGAAGGTCAACGCCAACATCGGCAACTCCGCGGTGACCTCGTCGGTCGCCGAGGAGGTCGAGAAGATGGTGTGGGCCACCCGGTGGGGATCCGACACGATCATGGACCTGTCCACCGGCAAGCGCATCCACGAGACCCGCGAGTGGATCATCCGCAACTCGCCGGTCCCGGTCGGCACCGTGCCCATCTACCAGGCCCTGGAGAAGGTCGACGGCGACCCCGCCAGGCTGACGTGGGAGATCTACCGCGACACCGTCATCGAGCAGGCCGAGCAGGGCGTGGACTACATGACGGTGCACGCCGGCGTGCTGCTGCGCTACGTCCCGCTGACCGCCCGCCGCGTTACCGGCATCGTCTCGCGCGGCGGCTCGATCATGGCGGCGTGGTGCCTGGCCCACCACCAGGAGAGCTTCCTCTACACCCGCTTCGAGGAGCTCTGCGAGATCTTCCGGCGCTACGACATCACCTTCTCGCTGGGCGACGGCCTGCGCCCCGGCTCGATCGCCGACGCCAACGACGAGGCCCAGTTCGCCGAGCTGCGCACGCTCGGCGAGCTGACCCACATCGCCCGCGCCCACGACGTGCAGGTGATGATCGAAGGGCCCGGACACGTGCCCTTGCACAAGATCGCCGAGAACGTGCGGCTGGAGGAGGAGCTGTGCGGCGAGGCGCCCTTCTACACGCTGGGGCCGCTCGCCACCGACATCGCGCCGGGCTATGACCACATCACCTCCGCCATCGGCGCCGCGCAGATCGCCTGGCACGGCACGGCGATGCTGTGCTACGTCACCCCCAAGGAGCACTTGGGGCTGCCCAACCGCGACGACGTGAAGACCGGGGTCATCACCTACAAGCTGGCGGCCCATTCCGCGGACCTGGCCAAGGGGCACCCCCGCGCCCAGGAGTGGGATGACACCCTCTCGACCGCACGGTTCGAGTTCCGCTGGCAGGACCAGTTCCATCTGGCACTCGACCCCGAGACCGCCCAGTCCTTCCACGACGAGACGCTGCCGGCGGAACCGGCCAAGACCGCGCACTTCTGCTCGATGTGCGGTCCCAAGTTCTGCTCGATGAAGATCACCCAGGACGTGCGCAGGTACGCCGAGGAGAACGGCCTGTCCACGGTGGCCGCCATCGATCAGGGCATGCGCGACAAGTCCGCCGAGTTCGCCGAACACGGCCAGCGGGTGTACCTGCCGATGGCCGAGTCCGAGTAGTCGGCCCGCGGGGCGGCCGGGACCGCCTCCGCCCCGCGGGGTCGCCGTCGATCGGGGCCGGGCACCGCCGTGGCGCGGTTCCCGGCCCCGCGCGTGCGTAGGGCAGGACAGCCGGTCGCCGCGGGTCCGCGGACGGCGGCGGGCGGGGCGGCGGGAAGCGCCGGTCGCCTCAGCGCGGGCTCGCCGGCCCGCCGGGTTTGCGGGCGCTGGCCAGCAGGTGCACACCGACGTAGTCGTCGGACTCGGCCGCGTGCAGTTCCATCTCGACCAGCCGCCCCAGCGCGTGCTGGTCGCGGGCCAGCATCATCTCCACGGTCGAGGCCGACAGCACGGTGCGCGGCCGTACCCAGTCGAGCTCCAGTCCGACGTCGGTGACGACCTCGCCGATCTGCTCGGCGGTGAAGCACCGGGTGATCGAGCCGTCGGGCCAGGGGACCAGCAGCACGTCGGCGCGCGGGGCGAAACTCAGCTCCGGCCAACAGTCCTGTTCGGCCAGCAGCGCCATGCCGAGGACGACCGAGTCGACGCACATCAGCACCCGTCCGCCAGGCCGCAGCACCCGGGCGATCTCGTTCAGCGAGTCCTCGGTGGCCAGGTGGCGGGAGAGCACGCGGTTGTCGGCGAGGACGCCGTCGAAGGCGTTCGAGGTGAAACCGGAGAGGAAAGTGGTATCGCCGACGACGGGCTGCAGGCTGCCGGGCGAACGCCGGCGCGGGGCGGGCGCGTGCCCGTTGACCAGGGTCAGCTGGCGCCGCGGGCGAAGCTCGGCCGAGGGAAGCAGGGTGACGACGTCGTGCCCGTCGGCGACCGCCCTCGGCGCACCGCGGAAGTCGGGTCCCGAGAGGTCGAGGACGCGCCCGCGCTCGGTCGGCAGCCACCGGGCGAGCTGTGCGTCGGCCACCGCCCAGTAGAACCGCCAGTAGGCGGACAGGGAGTCGCTGGTGGCGAACTGCGCCGCCGCGGAACGGGATCGGCGTGCCTCAGGCGCGGTGTCGGCGGTCTCGGATGCCGGCGGTCGGGACGCGGAGCTGGAGGACGGTCGCACGCATACTCCTCTCCCACGTCTTTGTTGAGGGGTTTTACCCTCACTCGCGCAGGGGTCACCTCTGCGGCCGCACGGAAAAGGAAAGTTCCGCGGCGCGCAACCTCTCGGCACGCGGAATCAGTCCGGGGCGGCCGTTGTTGGCATGCACATCACTACCCGCAGGTCGTCGGGGCACGCGCGGTCCGACCGGAGTCCCGGCGAACGCGCAGCAGGACGACCGGACGAGGAGAGTAAAGGCAGGGCGATGCCTACAGCTACTGCTGACTTCGTGGAGTCGCGGGCGGGCGGGGGCCCGCTCGGCGATGTGCCCTCCCCCGGTGCGGCGTCGTATCGTGAGGCTACGGTTGCCCCACGGGAGGCCAGCACAAGGAGGCAGGCGGGCTTGAATCAAGGCCAGGAGACACTCGACGAGCAGGGAGCTCGGTTCGAACGGGACGTGCTCCCGTACTTGGACCAGCTCTATTCGGCGGCGTTGCGGATGACCCGCAACCCCTCCGACGCCGAGGATCTCGTCCAGGAGACGTTCGCGAAGGCGTTCGGTTCGTTCCACCAGTTCAAGGCGGGGACGAACCTGAAGGCCTGGTTGTACCGGATCCTCACGAACACGTTCATCAACTCCTACCGCAAGAAGCAGCGGGAGCCCAAGCAGGCCGGCACGGAGGATGTCGAGGACTGGCAGCTCGCTCAGTCGGCTTCGCACTCCTCCTCGGGGCTGAAGTCCGCCGAGGCCGAGGCGCTTGAGCACCTCCCCGACACCGACGTCAAGCGCGCCCTGCAGGATCTTCCGGAGGACTTCCGCATCGCCGTGTACCTCGCCGACGTCGAGGGATTCGCCTACAAGGAGGTCGCCGAGATCATGGAGACCCCGATCGGCACGGTGATGTCGCGGCTGCACCGCGGCAGGCGGCAGCTGCGCTCGATGCTGGAGGAGTACGCGCTGGACCGCGGCATCCTGGATTCCGCGGACGGCGAAGGCATGGCGGTTGAGACGCCGAACGGCGGGTCGAGTCGGAGGGACCAGCGATGAGCTGCGGCGGAGAGCACGCTACCCCCTGTAGCGAGGTGCTGGCGAAGGTCTACTCCTACATCGACGGGGAGCTCGACGAGAGCAACTGCGCCGACATTCGCGAGCACCTGGACGAGTGCGGCCCCTGCCTGGCCGAGTACGGCCTGGAGGAGGTCGTCAAGAAGCTGGTGGCCAAGCACTGCGGCGCCGACCCGGTCCCCGGCGACCTGCGCGCCAAGGTTCTGCACCGGCTGGAGGCGGCGCGGGCCGACCTGGAGGTCCGCGAGAGCGCGGAGTAGACCCCCTGTAGCGCTGCTCCGGTCCAGGCAGCCGACGGGGTCGCGGTCCGCCGATTCCGGCAACCGGGACCGAAATTCGCGGAATGCGCGATGCGGCCGATGAATGCCGCAAAACCGACTGAAGAGATGATTCCGGCGGTCGTGTGCACGGCCGCCGGTTTTTTGTGTGTCGCGAGCGCGGTGCGAAGTTACTGCGAGCCGGGGTTTAGGACGGTCCCGGTTAGTCGATCGCGGTCACGCGTCGGACGACACGCCCGGTCGGTCCGGCGCCGGGTCAAAAAATGGTGGCGTTCTGCTGTAGACGATATACGGCATGCTGTGCTCATTCGATTACTCAAAGTGATTGCCCGCGATGGTGCGCGTGCAGAACGAAAGGGGGGTATCCCGGGAATGCGGAGCCGGGCGAGGCGCGGCGGCGGGTGGCGAATCGAATGCGGAGAGTGATCGGTATAACTACGATGGTGCTTCGGAATTCCGTAATTCGAAAAATGGTCGCTCGCAGATGTCCGGATCTGGGGGCTGAGTCGGCTCGGGGAAATCGGGTCGGCTGTGCGGCCCGTTAAACTGGCTGCCATATCCACCGTGATGGGGTAATTCGCGCGCCGCGCCGGGGGTCGGCCTGGGCCGGGCGGGCGGGGCGCGCGCGGACCGAAAAACAGGGGGGCAGCCATGGCTTGGCTCATTTCCGAAACGGTGCACCGGGGAATCATGGCGGCCTGGTTGCTGGCCTGCGTCAACGGGTGGTGCTGGTGGTAGAACGGAATCGATGAAACCATGGCGGTTCGGTCGGCTTTGGGGTGGGAGGTACCACAAATTGCGTGCCCTTCCGATAGCGGCACGGGTCTACATCGGGCTCGTGGTCCTCAGCGCCGTGGCCGTGATCGTGATCGGCCCGCACGCCGGCATCGATCCGGCCACCCTGGCGCTGGTCGTGGTCCTCTATGTGGTCACCGAGTCGATCAGCACCACCATGCACAACAGCAAAGCGGGGATCTCGCCGAGCGCAGCCGCGTCGCTGGCCGCCGTCGTCCTGGTCGGACCGATCGGCGCGGCCGCGGGCGCGCTGTGCTCGGCGCCCTTCGTGCTGCGACGGCAGAACATCGTCAAGCGCCTGTTCAACGGCGGCCAGCTTGCCCTGGTCGGCTACGCCGCCGGGCACGCCTTTCTGGCCCTGGGCGGCGGCATCGGGGCGCCCGACCGCACCGACTTCCCCTGGATCCTCGTACCGTTCTGCGCGGCGCTGGTCGTCTACGGGGTCGCCAACGCCCTGCTGATGGGCTGCCTGATGTGGTGCCTGGGCGTGGTGCACCTGCAGCCGCCGCGCCGGGTCCGCTGGCGGACGCTCGCCACCCTGGAGGGGGCGTCGCTGGGCTACGGCATGCTCGGGCTGTTCATCGCCGCCGTCTGGGGTGTCATCGGGGCCCCGGCGATACTGCTGGTGCTACTGCCGCTGTTCATCGCCCGATGGGCCTTCGACCAGTGCATCGCCGAGCAGCGCGCACACGAAGCCACGCTGGCCACGCTCTGCCAGGCCGTCGAGACCAAGGACTACTACACCCGAGGGCACTGCATGCGCGTCTCCAGGGGCGCGGGCATGATCGCCCAGCAGCTGGGCATGCACGCCGAGCGCGTGCAGACCATCCGCTACGCCGGAATGCTGCACGACGTCGGCAAGCTGGGCGTGCCGACCAAGGTGCTGCAGAAACCGGACAAGCTCACCGAAGAGGAGTTCGCCGCCATTCAGCTGCATCCGATGCGCGGCTATGAGATCGTCCGCGAGATCGGGTTCCTGGACGAGGCACTGGCCGGCATCATGCACCACCACGAGCGCATGGACGGCCGCGGCTATCCCATGGGGCTGGCCGGCACCGACATCCCCGAGTTCGCCCGCATCATCTCCGTCGCCGACGCTTTCGACTGCATGACCTCCACCCGCTCCTACCGGAAGGCGCGCAGCATCGAGGAGGCCTTCGCCGAACTGCGGCGCGGTTCCGGAACCCAGTTCGACCCGACGATGGTGGCGGCGCTTATCACGGCCGTCGACCGGGACGGCTGGGAGTTGCCCGACGCCGTCGAGCCGCCCGGCGACGATTCCGCTGTGGTGGCCCAGCAGGACCACGACGACCCCAGCGTGCCGCTGCGGGTGGCCGGGGAGGCAGAACGGTGATCACCGAGGACTTCTACCGGATGCGCGCGCCGCGCGGCGCCGCGCGGCGCGGCTACGCCGGTCCGGCGCGCGCGCTGGTCGTGCTCGTGGCCGCGGGCTTCGCCGGCGGCTCGCTGCTGTGGACCCTGGTCACCGGCTTCGTCGAACCGGAGGCCGCGCTGGCCTTCGGCGTGCTCATCGCGCTGGGCGAGCTCGCCCGCATCACCCTGCCGGGCAACCGGGAGGTCGCGCCCATCGCCTCGGCGGGGGCCATCGGCTACACGTTCCTGCTCACCGTCGGCGGCGACGACGTGCACCACTCCGGCTGGCAGGTGCTGGCGGTGGTGACCGTGGGCTTCGCCCTGGGCGAGCTCCCGCACATCGCCGCGGGCCGCACACCCGAGTGGAGCGACCTCGCGCGGCGGATGATGATAATCGTGGTGATCACGCTGGGGTTCCGGCCTTTCGCCGAGGATCTGTCGCCCGGCTCCGACCAAGCCGCATGGTGGCCCGCGCTGGGCCTGATGGTGGCGGTCGTGCTCGCCGGCTGGCTGACCGACGGTGTCATCGCGGCCGCCATCCGCGCCGAGCGGCTGCGCACCCGGTTCACCGTCGCCCTGCGCGACGAGCTGCGCGCCCATGCCGGGCTGGGCATGGCCATCGGCTCCTCGGGCATCCTCATCGCGCTGGCCAGCACCATCACCGGCCTGGCGGGACTGCTCGTGTTCACGGCGCCGCTGCTCGTCACCCAGGTGGCCTTCCGCCGGTTCGCCGAGGTACGGCTGACCTACCTGCAGACCGTGCGCGCCCTCTCACGCGTCACCGAGGTCGGCGGATACGTCGCCACCGGCCACTCGCGGCGCGTCAGCCGCCTGGCCAAGTCCGTCGGCTGCGAACTGGGCATGCGCGAGTCGGATCTGCTGGAGCTGGAGTACGCGGCGCTCATGCACGACATCGGCCAGCTCTCCTTGCGCGATCCCATCGCCAGCGGGGCGACCGTGTTCGCCCTGCCGCGCGAGCAGCGCCGCATCGCCGAACTCGGCTCGGCGGTCATCCGCGAGACCGGCGTGCTGGACTCGGTGGCCGAGCTGGTCCGCCGCCAGTGCGAGCCCTATGCGGGCGACGGAGAGGACGGCCCGCCACCGCTGGGCAGCCGGATCATCAAGGTCGCCAACGCCGTGGACGACCTCGTCGGCGAATCCGCCGACCCCGAGCGCGAACAGGCGGTGCTGGAGCGGCTGCGCATGGACGGAGCCGGCGAGTACGATCCCGAGGTGGTCGAGGCCGCCGCCCGCGCCCTCGAACGCGCCTCAGCCCACTGGTGAGGCGCTCGGACCGCCCCACCCCTGGCTAGGCTGGGCGCGCGGGGCGGCGCGGCCTCCGGAGCGAGCAGGCCGCGGTTCGCCGCAGACGGCACGAGCCGGTTCGTGTGCTCCGCTTCCGGGTAGGCGCCCACCGGTAAAACGAAGGGGGCACCATGGCCGAGATACGCGCGGAGACGGCCGCCAACGTCTTCCAGGTGACGACCCATGAGGGCGACCGGGTGGACGAGGGCGACACCCTGCTCATCCTGGAAGCGATGAAGATGGAGGTCCCGGTGCTCACCGAGGATCCGGGCCGGGTGATCAGCGTCGACGTCGACGAGGGCGACGTCGTGCAGGAGGGCGACCTACTGGCCGTCGTCGAGTAGCGCGCGCCGTGGCGCCGCGCCAGGTGGACAGCGGTGCCGGGCCGGGCGGTGCACCAGGGTAGGTTCGGTTGCCATGGCGATCATGCGAGGACTACGGGGCACCGCCGACCTGCGGGTCGGCGAGGAGGACACCGCCCTGGCCCTGGGCAGCGGCGATGTGCCGGTGCTGGCCACGCCGCGCGTGCTGGCGCTCGCCGAGGCGGCGACGGTCGCCGCGACGGCCGGGCAGCTGGACGAGGGCAGCACCACGGTGGGCACCGAGGTCGCGCTCTCGCACCTGGCTGCCTCGGCCGTGGGCGCCGGGGTGCGGGCCGAGGCCGGGCTGCGGCTGGTCGACGGCAAGCGGCTGGTCTTCGACGTCACCGTGGCCCAGACCGGCGGCGGAGAGTTGGCGCGCGGCACCGTAGAGCGCGTGGTGGTCGACCGCGCGCGCTTCACGGCCGCCGCGCGGTCCTAAGCCGTGTTCGAGAAGTGCTGGATCGGTCCGACTCCGATGGGCGGGCGGGCCGTTGGGCTCGAATCCGCTACGCGGACTTGCCTTGGCCTTGCCCCTGCCGAGCGGCGGGCTGGTTGACGGAGAGCAGCGGGCACCGAGGACAGCGGTGGGTCGGGCCGCCGGTCGAGGGGTCGGGGGCTCGCCGGTTGAGCGCCCGACGAGGGCTGCTCGGGTCGGTTGGGCGGCCTTGTCGGTCTGCCGGGTACGGGCGGTCGTACGGAAAAGCGGCGACGGCGGCGGTGGGCCGGGCTCCGCGGTCACCGGGTCGGGTGCCCGCCGGTGGCGCGCGCGACGGGGGCTGCTCGGGTCGGTTGGGCGGCCTTGTTGGTCTGCCGGATGACGGGCGATCTTGCGGAAAAGCAGCGCTGAGGACGGCGGGGGCTGGGCCCGTGCCCAACGGGCCGGGTGCCCGCCGGTCGGGCGTGCGGCGGGGCGGGTCGGCTCCGCTGGGCGGCCTTGTTGGTCTGCCGGAAGGCGGGGTGGTCTTCACTGGAAAGCGGCGGCGACGGTGGCGGATGGCCGGGCCTGTGGTTGCCGGGTCGGGTGCTCGCCGGTGGCGCACCCGACGCGGACCCGGCCCGCTGGGCGGCCTTGTCGGTCTGCCGGATGACGGGTGGACGTGGCTGAAAAGCCGCGGCGAGGACGGCGGATGGCCGGGCCTGCGCACGTCGGTTCCGGTACTCGCCGGTGACGGCGGCCGACGAGGGCGGCGACGACGCTGGCGGGCCGTGCCCGTGGTAGTCGGGGCAGCGGTCACCGGCCCCGGCCGCGGAGGGTCGAGCCACAACACGGGTGTTTTGTCAGTCAATACCCGATTCCTCGGTGGACCCGCAGTCGCGCCGCGGCGGCGATGGCCCACGAAGCGCGCTGAATGGCGCGAAAACGCCTCCGAGGTCAACTTTTCGTGCGTCTCGCGGCCGTTGCGTCCGCCGAGGCCGCCCGCAAAACGGTCATATGCTCTCAAAAGTCGGCTCCATCGGGGGGCGGGGGGGGGCAGCCGGCGGCCGCGTCCGGGCGCCACGCGCGACGTGTCGTCGCCCCCGGGCCCCCGATCCGGCGCACCCCGGGGGCGTGCGAGCGCCGGTGCGGGCCCGGCCGGAACACGGCGACACCCAGCCGGACATACCGGCGATGATCGCGAACTTATGGCCGCAGAATACGCCTTCCTGCGACCATAAGTTCACGATAGACGGGCCAAGCCGCGCCGCAGGCGCCCCGCCGCTCGGCAGACCAGCAAGGCCGCCCAGCGGAGCCGACCCGTTCGCGTCGGCCACGGTCACCGGCGGGCACCGGGTGCGTCGACCGCGGGCCCGGCCCTCCGCCGCCCTCGCCGCCCGTCGTTCCCCGTCAGGCGCCCCGCCGCTCGGCAGACCAACAAGGCCGCCCAGCGGAGCCGACCCGTTCGCGTCGGCCACGGTCACCGGCGGGCACCCGACCCGACGACCGCGGGCCCGGCCCTCCGCGGCCGTCGCCGCTGCATCTCCGAGACCGCCCGTCATTCGGCAGTCCAACAAGGCCGCACAGCAGATCGGCGTCCTTAATCACGGCCTACTAACCGCGGCTCTCCCGCGGGGCTGCGGAAACCCACCGGGAGGCGCCGGGGCCGGGACCGCCCGGGGGCCGCGGCTATGGGCGCCGATGCGCGAAGCGCCGTGCGCCGGCTTGCTGCCGAGCGCATGCCGCGGCTTCCCGCAGACCTCAGCCGTCCGCCCGGCCGCGCCTGTCGTGCCGCCCGTTGCCGCTTCTTCGCTCACACGCCCATCGTCTTGCGCGGGTAGAGGTCGCCCGGGTCGGTGGCCACGTTGACCATGTAGGGCACCCCGGAGTCGAAGGCGCGGCGCAGGGCCGGGCCGATCTCCGCGGGGTCGGTCACCAGCTCTCCGCCGCCGCCCAAGGCGCGCACGACCTCGTCGTAGCGGGTCTGCGGCCTCAGCTCGGCGGCGACGTCGTAGCCGTAGAGCATCTGCATGGGCGCTTTCTCCAGCCCCCAGATGCCGTTGTTGCCGCAGACCATCACCACGGGCAGCCTGTGCCGCACCAGGGTGTCGACGTCCATGAGCGAGAACCCGGCCGCACCGTCGCCCAGCAGCGTCACGACCTGCGAGGAGGGGCGGGCCAGCCGGGCGGCGATGGAGTAGCCCATGCCGGTGCCCAGGCAGCCGAAGGGGCCCGGGTCGAGCCACTGGCCGGGGTGCCGGGGCTCGACGTACTTGCCGGCGTAGGAGACGAAGTCGCCGCCGTCGCCGATGACGACGGCGTCGTCGTCGAGCAGTCGGTTGAGTTCGCCGTAGATGCGCGCGGGGTGGATCGGGTCGCTCTCGCTGGCGAGCGCGTCGGAGTCGGATGCGGTCGCCGCGGCCGCGGCCTCGGCGATCTCGGTGCGCCAGCTGTCGGCGGCGGCGGTCGGCTTGGCGGCGCCGGCGATGCCGCGCAGTGCCGCGGCCAGGTCCCCCCACACCGCGGCGGCGGGTGTCATGTGCTCGGTGACCTGCTCGGCGGAGTCGGCCACGTGCACGACCCGGGCCAGCGGGTATCCGTCCTTTCCGCCGAAGAGGCCGTGCCCCAGCCGGAAGTCCAGCGGCGTACCCACCACGACGACGAGGTCGGCGCGGCCCAGGGCGGCTCCCCGCGCCCGGTTGGCCAGCAGGGGGTGGCCGCCGGGCAGCACCCCGCGGCCCTGGCCGTTGGTGATGACGGGGATGCGCAGCTCCTCGGCGGCCTCCAGCGCCTCCTGTGCGGCGCCGTCGAGCCAGACGTCGGAGCCGTAGACGAGTACCGGCCGCTCCGCTTCGCCGATGAGGCGGGCCGCCTCGCTGACGCGGCCCGGGTCGGGCGCGCGGTCGGCGGCCCCGCCGGAGGGCGCCAGTTCGACCTCGGCCTGGTCGTAGAGGCGGTCCATGGGGATATCGAGGAACACCGGACCGCGGTGGGCCCCGTTGGCCAGCAGGGCGGCCTCGTCCAGCGCCGCGCCGATGCCGTCGGTGGCGTGCACGGTCCAGGCGCGCTTGGTGACCGAGTCCAGCAGCGGCGGCTGGTCGAGCTCCTGCAGCAGCCCCTGGCCCCACCGGGAGTCGGGGGCGCGCCCGCCCACCAGGATCAGCGGAGAGCCGCTGAAGCGGGCGCCGGCGACTCCGCTGACCGCGTTGGTGACGCCCGGCCCGGCGGTCACCACGGCCAGTCCCGCGCGCCGCGTCAGCTTGCCGATGCCCTCGGCGGCGAAGACGGCGGTCTGCTCGTGGCGGACGTCGAGCAGCCGCATCGTGGTCTCGGGCTTGACCGCGCCGTCGTAGAGAGGGAAGACGTGTCCGCCGCTGAGAGTGAACATGGTGTCGATGCCGTGGTGGCGGGCGACCTCGACGGCGTGCGCACCGCCGTGCCCGCTCAGGCGTCCGGTGAAGGGCGGCGGTACGGGGACCGGCGGTGTGGACATGGCGGCACACTCCTTCGTGGCGGAGGCGGGCTGTCGGGTCGGGAAGCGGCGTCGGCGCCGTCGCGCGATCTACTCGCCGGTAAGTTATCAAAAATGGAGTGATTCCACCCACACCGTGTGCGGTAGTCCACTCGAAGGGCCCGCCCCTTCGTCCGGCACCGGTCACTCCACCTCGGGCGGGCGCAGCCGGGTGACGAACTTGTAGCGGTCGCCGCGGTAGAGCGAGCGCACCCATTCCACGGGGTGGCCCTCGCCGTCGAAGCTGTGCTGGCAGTGCAGCACCAGCGGCAGCCCCACGTCCACGCCCAGCAGCCGCGCCTCGTTGGGCGTGGCCAGCACGGTTTCGATGGTGGCCTCGGCCTCGACCAGGCGTACCTCGTAGGCGCTTGCCAGCGCCTCGTAAAGCGACGCGTAGCGGTCGAGCTGGCGGCGCAGGCCGGGGAAGCGGCGCGCCGCCAGGTGCGCCGTCTCGACGGCCATCGGCTCGCCGTTGGCCAGCCGCAGCCGCTCGATGCGCAGTACCCGTCCCCCTGAGCGGATCGCCAGCAGTTCGGCCAGCTGGTCGTCGGCGTTGATGTAGCTGACGTCGAGGATGCGCGTGGCCGGGTGCAGGCCGTGCGAGCGCATCTCCTGTGTGTAGCTGGTCAGCTGGAGCACCTGGGCCACCTTCGGCTTGGCGACGAAGGTGCCCTTGCCCTGGATGCGCAGCAGCCGGCCCTCGACCACCATCTCGGTCAGCGCTTGGCGGACCGTGGTACGCGAGGTCGCGAACTGGGCCGCGAGGGCGCGTTCGGGCGGTACCGGGTTACCGGCGGGCATGGCCTCGATGAGTTCCAGGAGCAGCTTCTTGACCTGGTAATACTTCGGAACTCGGTGACCGTCTTCGAGCGTTCGCTGACCCGTCACGTCGGACTCCTCCACCGCTTCCCCGGTCGTTATTGGTGTGGACCACTGGTCGAGTGCGTTCCTATGAGTATGCCTGCAACCGTGGGATGATTTGTGAGTGCCTCACCTCAGTGATCTCATCCGACGCTATACGGCGCTCAAGACGGCCGATCTGGAGTGGTTCCACTCGCTGGTATCGGACTGGCAGCTGCTGGCCGACCTCTCCTTCGCCGACCTGGTGCTGTGGGTGCGCCTGCGTGACGACACCGGCTGGGTGGCGGTCTCCCAGATGCGGCCCACCACGGGTCCCACCGCTTTCCAGGACGACCTGGTCGAGGCCACGCTGCGCGACGATGTGAGCGGGATCGCCGCGGAACCGGGGCGGCTGTCGGGCCGGCGCCTGCTCATCGACCGCGCCTGGCACGAGGGGCGCATCTGCCGCGAGGGCGACCCCGACTGGTCCGGCGGCGTGCCCGTGCGCGAGGAGACCATTCCGGTGCGGCGCGCGGGCAAGCTGATCGGGGTGATCCAGCGCAGCACCAATCTCAGTTCGGCGCGCACGCCGAGCCGGCTGGAACTGACCTACCTGCAGAGCGCCAGCGATCTCGCGCAGATGATCGCCGAGGGCGAGTTCCCGTTCAGCGACCAGGGGCCGCTGATGGTGCGCTCACCGCGGGTGGGCGACGGGCTGCTGCGACTGGACCAGGACGGCGAGGTGGTCTACGCGAGCCCCAACGCGCTGTCCGCCTACCGGCGTCTTGGGCTGACCGCCGACCTGGTGGGTGCGCGCCTGGCCCACACCACGCTGGAGCTGGCCGCGGCCGCCGACGCCCGCGACGAGTCGCTGACCTGGACCGCCGGGGGCCGGGTGCCTCAGGAGGCCGAGGTCGAGGGCCGCGGCTCCACCATCCAGCTGCGTTCCATCCCGCTGGTTGTTGGCGGGGTGCGCATCGGTGCGCTGGTCATGGTGCGCGACGTCACCGAGCTGCGCCGCCGTGAGCGCGAGCTGATGACCAAGGACGCCACCATCCGGGAGATCCATCACCGGGTGAAGAACAATCTGCAGACGGTCGCCGCGCTGCTGCGCCTGCAGTCGAGGCGGCTGGAGGTCCCCGAGGGGCGCGCAGCACTGGACGAGGCGGTGCGCAGGGTCGGCTCGATCGCCATCGTGCACGAGATGCTCTCGCACACCCCCGACGAGGTGGTCGACTTCGACGACATCGCCGACCGCGTCATCGAGATGGCCGCCGAGGTCTCCTCCACCGAGGCGGAGGTGCATCCCCGCCGCGAGGGGCAGTTCGGGCTGCTGTCGGCGCTGGTGGCCACCCCGTTGTCGATGGTGCTCGCCGAACTGGTGCAGAACGCGGTCGAGCACGGGCTGCGCTACGGGCCCGGCCGCATAGAGGTGCGGGCCCGGCGCGACGACGCACCGCTGAACGAGGAGGACGGCGGCGGCCGGCTACTCATCGAGGTGACCGACGACGGCGGCGGGCTCCCCGACGACTTCGACGTCGAGGGCACCGCGAGCCTGGGTCTGCAGATCGTGCGCACGCTCATCGTCGGCGAGCTCGGCGGGTCGCTGGAGATCAAGCCCCAGGAGAACGGCGGCACCAAGGTCGCGATCGAACTGCCGGTCGAGCGCCACTTCGAGCCCTACAACTGAGGGGACCGGCGGTCCGGCGGGCTGCGGGCGGTGTGCCGCGGTAGGGCGGGCGCGGCGCACGGCGCCGGCCGACCCCCGCCGCCCGCCCCGCGTCGGCGGGCGGGCAGGCGTTAGCGGGGTTGGGCAGTGGGGATGTGCAGGTGGGGCCGGGAAGGCCCGGCAGGGCACGGTACCGGTCTACAGGCCGGGGGCGCGGTCGCCCGGCCGAGCGGGGCGTGCGATCCTGAAGCGGTGGGCTCAGAGCGAGGAACGCGCCATGGCGGTGGGGGTGCGGCGGCGCTTCAGCGCGCGGCGCTCGTCCTCGCTCATCCCGCCCCACACACCGCCGTCCTGGCCGGACTCCAGGGCCCAGCGAAGGCACGCGCTGCTCACCGGGCAGGCCCGGCACACCTCTTTGGCCTCCTCGATCTGGATCAGGGCCGGGCCGGAGTTCCCGATCGGGAAGAACAGCTCGGGGTCCTCGTCTTGGCAGGCGGCGTGGTGACGCCAGTCCATGCGGATCACTCCTCACGGTGAGGGATGCGTGCGCTTTGTGAACGAATTCACTAAGTCGGCGAAGACCAGGCGCGTGTCATCGTTGACTCCCGGTCCGACGTGCGCCCGGCTCGCGGGCGCCCAGGGGTCCGCTGGTCGCATGGAGCCGCGCCGCGCTCCCTGACCTCGGAATCTCCCTTTTACTCGCCCGTAACGTGCGGCGACACTTTTGAGCGTGACAGCATTGATCGACGCATGCAAGGGTGAGCGTCAACCAACCTGGACAACAGCGTGTCGTGTGCGTCACAGGGGTTATCAGCCGTTTATTCGGTGGCTCTTAACCGACGATTCGTAATGCCTTCGGTACGGATTCGAGATTGACCCGTTTTCGGTGTCCGAGGTATTCGCCGTCGATCTGGAATGCCCGCGGAGTGCGCGATGTGATCTGTACCGCGCTCTTGTCGTGCCACGACACGTAGCCCGGACCGTAGGGCGGCACGCCCCGGTGCGAGAGCATCTGGCGCAGCAGTTGGGCGGTGCGGACGGTGCGCACCTGCGTCAGCGCGAACACGTCCAGGCCCAGGCCGAACCGGGAGCGCGGCGTGGGCTGTACCGGGACGGCCCCCGCGTAGGTCCACGGCGTGGTGTTGGTGGCCAGTGCGAAGTACAGGTCGTGCACCGGTTCGTGGCCCGGAGCCTCGATGCGCAGCGAGGGCACGCTGACGTCGCCGCGCAGGAACAGCTTCAGCGCCGTCGAGATGTAGAGCCCCGGTGAGGCGCGCCGCCCGCTGCGCCGCATCCGGTCGACCTCGTGCACCACGTCGGCGTCCCAGCCGAACCCGGCGCAGAAGGTGAAGTACCGGTCGTCGGTGTCGCTGCGCAGGCGCCCCAGCCCCACCGAGCGGCGCTCGCCGGCCCGTGCCGCCTCCAGTACGGCGCCGGTGGCCTCGATGGGGTCGGCGGGCAGGCCAAGCGCCCGGACGAAGACGTTGGCGCTGCCGCCGGGCAGAGCCGCGAAACTGGGCCTCTGCAGCCCTTCCGGGGTGGCCAGCAGGCCGTTGACGATCTCGTTCACCGTGCCGTCGCCGCCGAGGCTGATGACGAGCTCGTAGCCCTCGGCCGCCGCCTGCTGAGCCAGCTCGCGGGCGTGGTCGCGGTACTCCGTCTGGGCGACGTCCAGCTCCATCTCGCGGGCGATGGCACCGACCAGGACATCGCGGGAGCGGGGCGTGGTCGTAGTGGCCTGCGGATTGACGATGAACAGGGCGCGCACGCGGACCAGTGTAGGGGTGCCCCGGCCCTTCCGGCGCCCCGGAGCGCGGACTCGGGCGGCGAGGCGGGATGCGGCGGCGGTGAAGGACCCCTGAGCGGGGCGGATAGGCTTTGCACGTGTCTTCGCGCCCCGTAACCGTCACGCTCGCCGCCGCCGTCCAGGCCCTGGTCACCGCCGCGCTCGCCGTCGGGGGCGGCTACGTCCTGGTCGAGACCCTGCTCGGCCGCGCCGCCGACGCCGGTGCCGCGCTCCCGCTGACCGTGCTCGCGCTGCTGGCCGCCGGGGCCGCCGGCTACTGCGCGTGGGGGCTCCTGCGGCTGCACGAGTGGGCGCGCACGCCGGTGCTGCTCACACAGATCTTCGTGCTGGTGGTCGCCTATTACATGGCCACCAGCGGCCAGTACGCCGCCGCGGCTGCCATGGCCGCCGTCGCGGCAGTCGGCCTGGTGCTCGTGCTGGCCCCCACCACCACCGCCGCCCTTTTCCCCGACGGCGGGCGCCGCGGCGGCCGTTCCGAGGGGTAGCCGCGCGCTCGGCGCGCGGCTACCCCTACTCGTCTGAGGTGAGCGCGTAGCGCAGCTGGGCCAGCGTGCGCGCCAGCAGCCGCGAGACGTGCATCTGGGAGATGCCCAGCTCCTGGGCGATCTGCGACTGGGTCATATTGCCGAAGAAGCGCAGCAGCAGGATGCGCTTCTCGCGCGGGGGCAGCTGCTCCAGCAGCGGCTTGAGCGACTCCCGGTACTCCACGCCCTCCAGCGAGTCGTCGACGATGCCGAGCGAGTCGGCGACCGCCGGGGCGTCCTCGTCCCCGCTGTCGGGCGCGTCCAGCGAAACCGTCGAGTAGGCGTTGGCCGACTCCAGCCCCTCCAGCACCTCCTCCTCGGTCATCCCGAGGTGCTCGGCCAGTTCGTGGACGGTGGGCGCCCGGCCCTCGCGCTGGGAGAGGTCGCTGACCGCCTTGGTCAGCGACAGCTTCAACTCCTGGAGCCGCCGCGGCACCCGCACGGCCCAGCCCTTGTCGCGGAAGTGCCGCTTGATCTCGCCGACGATGGTGGGCGTGGCGTAGGTGGAGAACTCCACGCCGCGGTCCAGGTCGAACCGGTCGATGGACTTGATCAGCCCGATGGTGGCGACCTGCGTGAGGTCGTCCAGCCACTCGCCGCGGTTGCGGAAGCGGCGCGCCAGGTACTCCACCAGCGGGAGGTGCAGCTCGACCAGCTCGTCGCGGATACGTTGCCGTTCGGGAGCGTCCTCGGGAAGCTCGCTCAGGCGCTCGAACAACTCTCGTGCACGGGCGCGGTCCGGCACCGCGTGCTCCGTCTTCGCGGTCAGAGCGGGCCCCCTCTCGCTCACGCCGTCTCCGCCACGCCGCGCCGTTTGTGCAGCACGATGGAGACGCGGTCGTCAGGGCCGGCGTCGGCGTCGACCTCTCCGGCCAGGGCCGAGAGGACGGTCCAGGCGAACGTGTCGCGCGCGGGGAGCCGGCCGTCGGCTGTCAGCACCGAGACGGAGATGCGCATGCCGTCCCCGGTGAGTTCGAAGTCGGTGGTCAGGTCGGTCCCCGGCAATGCCTGCGTGAGCAGCATCGCGCACGCCTCGTCGACCCCGATGCGCAGGTCCTCGATCTCGTCGAGGGTGAAGTCGAGTCGTGCCGCCAAGCCCGCCGTGGCGGTGCGCAGGACGGACAGATAGGCACTGTCGGCCGGCATCCGGACCGTCACAGCGTCACGCACATCCGTTGCACCGGGCGACGGTGCGGCGGTTTCTTCGGTCACGTCCCTCCTTGCGGGAAGCGAGATTGCCGCTTGAGTGCAATCTATCGTGTTTCGGTCCGCGCCCGGTGCACACACCTGCGCCCGTGTCCCGTCCGCGGCTTACGACCTCTAGTCTCGGACACCGCCCGGCCGCAGCCGGAAGAGCCGCGCGCTCCGGCGGGTCAGCCCGCCCGCTCGCCGAGAGCCTGCAGCGCGGCGCCGTCGAGCCGGAAGACGGTCCAGGCGTCCATGGCCTGGGCGCCGAGGGACTTGTAGAAGTCGATGGACGGCGTGTTCCAGTCCAGCACCCACCACTGCAATCGGTCGTAGCCGCGTTCGACGCACAACGCCGCGAGTTCGGTGAGCAGCGCCTTGCCGTAGCCGCGGCCGCGCAGTTCCGGGCGGACGAAGAGGTCCTCCAGGTAGATGCCGGGATTGCCGGTCCACGTGGAGTAGTTGCGGAACCACAGCGCGAACCCGGCCACCACGGCGGGAGAGCCGTCGTCGGGCACGTGTTCGGCGATGTGCGCCGCGGCCGTGGGGTCCTCGCCGAACAGCGCCGCGTGGAGCTGGGCCCGGGTGGCCACGGCCGCCTCCGGCTCCTTCTCGTAGTCGGCGAGCTCACCGACCAGCCGGTGGATGACGGGGACGTCCTCGGGACGGGCGGGGCGGATCACGGCTCTCCTCGAAAGCGGCGGATGGTCGGAGGGGCACGTGGCGTGCCCGCGGCAAGGCGAAGGCGGCGGCCGCCGGTCGCCTCCTACGCTACCCAGCGCCGATGCGCGCCGGGCCGCCGCGGACGCCGGCGCGCGCCGCCGGCGCCTCACAGCACCTTGGACAGGAACGAGCGGGTGCGCTCGTGCTGGGGGTCGGCGAGCACCTCGCGCGGTGCGCCGGACTCCACGACGACGCCTTCGTCCATGAAGACCAGGCTGTCGCCGACCTCGCGGGCGAATCCCATCTCGTGGGTCACCACGACCATGGTCATCCCGTCCTCGGCCAGCCCCTTCATCACGTCCAGCACCTCGCCCACCAGTTCCGGGTCGAGCGCGCTGGTCGGCTCGTCGAAGAGCATCAGCTCCGGGCGCATCGCCAGCGCGCGGGCGATGGCCACGCGCTGCTGCTGTCCGCCGGAAAGCCGGCGCGGGTACTCCCCGGCTTTGCCGGCCAGCCCCACGCGGCCCAGCAGCTCCAGCGCCCGGTCCCGGACGGCCGAGCGCGGCTCGCGATTGACGCGCACCGGAGCCTCCATGACGTTGCCGAGGACCGTCATGTGCGGGAAGAGGTTGAAGTTCTGGAAGACCATGCCGATGCCGCGGCGCTGCCGGGCGACCTGGGCGTCGTGCAGCTCGTAGAGCTTGCCGGCCCGCTGCCGGTAGCCCATCAGCTGCCCGTCGACCCACAGCCGCCCCGCGTTGATCTTCTCCAGGTGGTTGATGCAGCGCAGGAATGTGGACTTGCCCGATCCGGAGGGCCCCACCACGCAGGTGACTTCCCCGCGGCGCACCTGCAGGTCGATGCCGCGCAGCACCTCCAGGCGGCCGAAGTACTTGTGCACGTTCTCGGCCACGACCATCCGGTCGTCTCCGTGGCCGGTCACCGCACCGGCTTCCGCGGTGTTCTGGGTCAACTCGCCGTCCTGCTCACTACTCGCCGTGAATCCGTCCGCTACGCCGCACCGCGGACACCGACGGTCCGCGTGCCGCGGTCGGCGCGGTTGAACGTCTGCTCCAGGTAGTACTGGATCACCATCATCACGCTGGTGATCGCCAGGTACCACAGGCAGGCGGCCACCAGCATCGGGAAGAGGTTGAAGGTGCGGGCGCCGATCTGCTGGAGCTGGAAGAACAGCTCGGTGGTCAGCGGGATCGCCGACACCAGCGAGGTGTCCTTCATGATCGCCGTGGCCTCGTTGCCGGTCGGCGGGATGATCACCCGCAGCGCCTGGGGCAGGGTGATGCGCCGGAGCACCAGCCCGTGGCTCATGCCCAGCGCCTGGGCCGCCTCGGTCTGGCCTTTCTCGACCGACAGCAGTCCGGCGCGCACGATCTCGCCCATGTAGGCGCCCTGCGACAGCGACAGCGCGATGACCGCCGCGACGAACGGGCTGAGCAGCGTCTCCATCGGCACCGAGTAGAACCGGGCGCCGTCCTCGAAGCCGAGCAGCGGCAGCCAGTAGTTGTCGAAGGGGACGCCGAACTCGATCGTCTGGTACAGGATCGCGATGTTGCCGAACAGCACGCACAGCACGATGCGCGGCACCGCGCGGAAGAACCAGGTGTACACCCACGCCACGGCAACCAGCACCGGGTTGTCCGACAGGCGCATGATGGCCACGACGATGCCGATCGCGATGCCGATCGCCAGCGACACCGCCGCCAGGATGATCGTCGTGCGCACACCGATGAGCACCGGCGCGGAGAACATCTGCTCGAACAGGAACGGCCAGTCGAAGGCGTCGTTCGTGATGAGCATGTGCACGAACATCGCGGCGAGCAGCAGCAGGACACCCGCCGCGACCCAGCGGCCGGGATGGCGGACGGGTACGGCCTTGACGGGTTCGGGCGGGGATTGCCCGGCCGGCGCGCCGTACGCCGGCCGGGGGGAGTCGGGAGTGGTGCTCACGTGCCTTCCGGTGCCTTCTAGCCCTCGACGGACGGGTTGACCTCGGCCTGGTCCAGGGTGCCCTGGCCGTCGAGCTCCCACTCGGCGAGGATCTCGGTGTAGGTGCCGTCGTCCATGATGCTCTGGTAGCCGGCGCGGATCGCCTCGGCGAGCTCGGTGGCGTCCTTGGCGGTGATGGCGCCGTAGGGGGCGGCCTCGTACTGCTCGCCGATCGTCTGCAGTTGGCCCTCGGTCTGCTCGACCGCGTAGACGGCGACCGGCATGTCGGCGAGACCGGCGTCGTTGCGCCCGGAGATGATCGACTCGGTGGCCTGGTTCTGGCCCTTGTACTTGCTGACGTTGATCTGCTGCTCGCCGTTGTCGACGCACTCCTGGCTGCGCGCCTCGATGTCGGGCACCTGGATGGTGTTGGCCTGCACCGCGACGTTCTTGCCGCAGGCGTCGTCCGGGGCGACGTTCTCCGGGTTGCCCTCGGCGGTGAACCACTGGGTGCCCACGGTGTAGTAGCTCACCATGTTGACCTGCTGCATGCGCTCCTCGTTGATGGTGAACGAGGAGACGCCGACGTCGTATTTGCCGGTGTCGACGCCCTCGACGATGGTGCCGAACGCGGAGCTCTGCCACCGCGTCTGGAGGTCGAGCTTGGCGGCGACCGCGTTGAACAGCTGCACGTCGAAGCCGACGACGGTCTCGCCGTCGGGAGAGAGGTACTCGGCCGGGGGATAGGTGGAGTCGGTCCCGATCTTGACGAAGCCCTGGTCGCGGATCTCCTGGGGGACCATGTCGGCGAGTTCGGGATCGGCCTGGACCGACGGCGTGGACGCGGGGGAGGCGGCCCCGCCCCCGGTGCCGCCTTCGCCGCCACCGCCGCCGCAGGCCGACAGCGCCAGCAGGGCGGCCAGGGCGCCCGCGTAGTAGGGCGCGCGTCCGAAGCGGGCAGCCGGCGCGGTCAGGTGCTTGAGCACGGCCACGTTTGTCTCCTTCTTCCGAGCGAACGGCGTCGGGTGGTCGGCGTTCGCATCCTCACGCTCGTGGCGAGTAGTCGAATGCGCAGCATAAAGGTTCTTGCGGACGTAACTGTCCATGGTCACCGGCCCGGCATGTTCATGGGGTCACCGTTGTGAGAGAATTGGGTAACGGGTCAACCCCGTCACACACTGCGGCGCCGGGCTCGCACCGAGCCGCGGAGACCGACTCCCCCGATCGCAACGGCATCGTCCCCGGCGCGGGGAGTCCAGCGCACTCAGCATCCCTGCCCCCTCCGCGCGCCGCCTCTGCAGACTGCAGCGACAACGAAGCCGCGCCCTCACCTGCCCACGCGGGCGCATTCGCATCCTTGAGGGGTTTTGCACAGATATGGCGACCACTGATTCCCATCGATTCGACGACGATCCGGCGTTCGCGCTGCACCGCGGCGGCAAGCTGCGCGTGGAGGGCTCCGTCGACGTGAGCGACCACGAAGGGCTCGCCCTGGCGTACACGCCCGGTGTGGCACGCGTGTGCTCCGCGATCGCCGACTCCCCGGAGCTCGTCGACACCTACACCTGGAAGAGCTCGGTCGTGGCCGTGGTCACCGACGGTTCGGCCGTGCTGGGGCTCGGCGACATCGGCCCGCAGGCGTCGCTCCCGGTCATGGAGGGCAAGGCGCTGCTGTTCCGCAAGTTCGCCGGCGTCGACGCCGTGCCGGTGGCGCTCGACTGCAGCGGCGTGGACGACATCGTCGAGACCGTCGAGCGCATGGCCCCCTCGTTCGGCGGCGTCAACCTGGAGGACATCTCGGCACCGCGCTGCTTCGAGATCGAGCGCCGACTGCGGGACAGCCTGGACATCCCGGTCTTCCACGACGACCAGCACGGCACCGCCATCGTCACGGTCGCGGCGCTGCGCAACGCGGCGCGGCTGAGCGGGCGCACGCTGGGCGACCTGCGGGTGGTGGTCTCCGGCGCCGGGGCGGCCGGAGTGGCGGTGACCAAGATGCTGGTCGAGGGCGGTATCGGCGACATCGCCGTCGCCGACAGCAAGGGCGTGATCTACGCCGGGCGCGACGGGCTGACCCCGATCAAGGCCGAGATCGCCGAGATCAGCAATCGCTCGGGGCTGCGCGGCTCGGTCGAGGCCGCGCTGGAGGGTGCCGACGTCTTCATCGGGCTTTCCGCCGGGGAGATCCCCGAGTCCGTGGTGGCCGGCATGGCCCCCGACGCCATCGTCTTCGCCATGGCCAATCCGACCCCCGAGATCCACCCGGACGTCGCCCGCGCCCACGCCGGCGTCGTCGCGACGGGCCGCAGCGACTTCCCCAACCAGATCAACAACGTGCTGGCGTTCCCCGGTGTGTTCCGCGGAGCGCTGGACGCCCGCGCGAGCGACATCACCGAGGCGATGAAACTCGCCGCCGCCGACGCCATCGCCGACCTCGTGCGCGAGGACCTCACCGCCGACTACATCATCCCGAGCACGTTCGACTCGCGGGTGGTCCCGGCGGTCGCCGAGGCGGTGGCCGACCAGGCCCGCCGCGACGGCATCGCCAGAGCGTAGTCGTACGATTATCGCGTGTAGTCGATCCGGGGCGCAGGTCACCCTCGCCCCGGATCGCAGACACCCCCCTGTGTCAGAGGCAGCGTCCCACGGCGGCGACGACGAACGCCGCCCACGCCCCCGCGGGGAACCGCAGGGCCGCGCCGTCAGGCGCCGTGGAGTCGCGGACCCGTACGCCCCTGGCCCACCGCATCACCTGGACGCACTGGCCTCCCCCTGTTCCGCTGTAGGTGCTCGTGCGCCATCGCACGCCCAGCGGATCCTTCGCGGCCATGCCGCGCTCCCTTCATGTCTCATCCGTTTCCCCCTCCTCCTGGCTCCGCAGGCGCTGCTCCGCCTCGCCGATGACCTCGCGGGTCCGGTCGGGGTGCAGTGCCGCGGTGCGCAGGTGTTCGAAAGCGACCGTGTAGAAGGCGACTTCTTTGGCTTTTTCGATGTAGAGGCTGCTGGTCAGATTCTCCACGTGCACCAGCCGCGGCGCGTGGATGTCGGATTCGGGGAACTCCAGGATGTCGAAGGAGCCGTTGAGGCCCGAATGGGCGCCGGCCTCGAACGGCAGGATCTGCAATGTCACATGGGGTTTCTCATGTATGTCGAGCAAATGCCGCATTTGGGCCGACATGACCGTCGGCCCGCCTACCGGGCGGTACAGGATTGATTCGTCCAGCAGTGCCCAGATATGCGGTGGGGAGTCGTTGAAGATGACCTCTTGGCGGCGTATGCGCAGTTCGGTGCGGCGGTCGATCTCTTCCTGGGAGACCGGCGAGGGGTGCGCCCGCATCAGCGCCCGCGCATAGTCCGCGGTCTGGAAGAGGCCGGGGACGATCTCGGCTTGGAAGAAGCGCAGTGTGCCGGCTTCGGGCTCCAAGCCGAGGTACACCTCGAAGCGCTCCGGCATCACGTCGCCGTAGACGTGCCACCAGCCGCGGCGCCGCGACTCGCGGGCGAGCATGATCAGCGACTGGCGCAATCCGGGGTCGCCGACCTCGTAGAGTTCCAGCAGGTCCCGCACGTCGTCGGAATTGGTCGCCACCTGACCGCGCTCGATGCGGGAGAGTTTGCTGCCCGACCACGACATACGCTCGGCGGCCTCTTCCCCGGTCATTTGCGCGTTCTCCCGCAATCGGCGCAATTCGACGCCGAGGCGGCGCCGGCGGGCCGTCGGGTTGTTGGCAGCGGCCACGGCTGTGCCTCCTGTTCGGGGGGAGAGGCCGGAGTGCCTCTGGGGGCCGTCGATCGGGGCGGGCGGCAGGGGTGATTCCGCCAGGGGATAGGAAGAAGGCTACTCGACATGGGATAGCGCGGAATCCGCCGAGTACGCGAGCCTTGCGCCGTGCTTTATACCCGCCCCTCGACCATTTCCCCGGTGATGTCCGCCGACGGTTTGGGGCGGGTATCGGTACCGGTCCGACTAAGCCGTGTCTAAGAGGTACTGGATCGGTCCGGCCGCATGGGCGGCGCAGGGCTGGGCCCGCGGTCGACGCACCCGGTGCTCGCCGGTGGCGCGCCGGGCGGGGGCGGCGTTGGGCCGCCGCGGGCCGGTCGGCGCCGCTTGGCCCGTCTATCGCGAACTTATGGTCGCAGGTAAGCGTATTCCGCGGCCATAAGTTCACGATCATCGCCGGTATGTCCGGCCGGGCCCGCACCGGCGCTCGCACGCCCCCGGGGTGCGCCGGATCGGAGGTCGGGGGGCGACGACACGTCGCGCGTGGCGCCCGGGCGCGGCCTCCGGGAGTCCCACGGCCCGATGGGGTGGGCTTTTGGGGGCTTGTGCCCGTTTTGCGGGCGGCCTCGGCGGGCGCAACGGCCACGAGACGCACGAAAAGTCGACGTCGGGGGGCGTTTTCGCGCCATCCGGCGCACCTCGTGCGCCATCGCTGCCGCAGCGCGGCTGCGGGCCCACCGGCAACTCAGGCATTAGTTGACAAAACACCCCGTGTTGTTTCGTATCGCGGAATGACGGTGCGAGGACGGCGCCTCGGGGCGGCGCCGAGGCGGGTGCCGCCGCACCTACGTGCATCTCGTGGCCCCGACCCGGCCGCATGACCGCCGCCGACCGCCCCGTATCAGGCCCGCGCCGACAACCGAGCGGCGCCCCCGAGCTCGACCACCCGCGGCTGGGGCCGGCAGCACCCGGGGCTCGACCACCGCAGGCCCGGCCCCGCCGCCGTCGCCGCCGCTTTCCGGTCAAGACCGCCCGTTGCCCGGCAGACCATCAAGGCCGCCCAGAGGACCCGAGCCGCCCCAGCGCTCAAGCGGGGCGTCGCTGCTGGTTCCATGGGTGCTACGGCGAGTACGTCGCTGCCGCGACCGCAACCGAGGGAGCCGCGCACACGCTTATGGACGCAGCAGCAGTGCTCGTATCGGCCGCGGTCGGTGTCGTCCTCGTGGCCGGAGCCGCCCACTGGATCAAGTACGCAACCGCGAACGGGCGGCTGAACAGGAACCTCTGGATCGGCATCCGGACGGGTGCCACCCTCTCGTCGGATGCCGCCTGGGAATCAGGCCACAGCGCCGCGGCTCCATGGCTGACGGCGTGTTCGTATACCGGGTACGCCGCGAGCGCAGGGGCGATAGCGCTCGCCGTCTACGCAGGCACCCGGGGCATTTCCACGGTGGCGGCGTCGCTGGTTGCGCTGTGCGCTTTCGTGGGCGTCGTCGTGCTGGTCGTCATCGCAGCGGTCGTCGCACATAGGCGAGCGAGCAGCGTCCAGGGAAACCGTTGAGGGGTCGGCGACGCCGCGCCGTGACCTGTCGCCGCAGTCGCGTCCCGGTGGGGCCACCGGTCCGGATCGCCGGGACCACAGCGGTCTGCAGTTCGGCGGTGGCGAAACAGCGCACCACGGCGTCGGTAGTTAGTGTCAGGGCATGTTCGCTATCACCGCAGCGCGTATCGACGAGACGAACCCCCTGTCCGGGCTGGAGGCGGGCGAGCGGCCCGAACCCGCCCCGCCCGAGGGATGGGCCACCGTGCAGGTCAAGGCCGCGGCGCTGAACCACCACGACCTGTGGAGCCTGCGCGGTGTCGGCCTTCCCGAGGAGCGGCTGCCGATGATCCTGGGCTGCGACGCCGCCGGCCTGGACGAGGAGGGCAACGAGGTCGTCGTACACGGCGTCATCGGCGACCCGGACGCCGGGGGCGGCGACGAGACCCGCGACCCGCGGCGCTCCCTGTTGTCCGAGGTGTACCCGGGGACCCTGGCCGAGAAGGTCGCGGTGCCGCGACGCAACCTCGTCGCCAAACCGGCGGAGCTCTCGTTCGAGGAAGCCGCCTGCCTGCCGACGGCCTGGCTGACCGCCTACCGGATGCTGTTCGCCCGCGCGGGACTGGAACCGGGCTCGGCGGTGCTGGTCCAGGGCGCGGGCGGCGGTGTGAGCAGCGCGCTGATCCGCATGGCGGCGGCCGCGGGCCACCGCGTCTACGCCACCAGCCGCGACGACGGCAAGCGCGACCGTGCCATGCGGCTCGGGGCCTACAGCGCCGTCGCGCCGGGGGATCGGCTGCCGGAGAAGGTCGACGTCGTGTTCGACTCGGTGGGCGAGGCGACCTGGCGCCACTCGCTGCGGTCGCTGCGTCCGGGCGGGCGGATCGTCACCTGCGGCGCGACCAGCGGCGACGCGCCCTCGGCGGAGTTGAACCGGATGTTCTTCCTTCAGCTGTCGGTGGTCGGCTCGACCATGGGCGGCAGGGACGAGCTGCGGCGGCTGGCCGAGTTCTGCGCCCGCACCGGCGTCCGCCCCGAGATCGACCGCGTGCTGCCGCTGGACCGCGCCGAAGAGGGTTTCGCGGCCATGGAACAGGGCGAACTCTTCGGCAAGATCGTGTTCCAGGTCTGACCCTTCGACGCGTATCGCGTGCCCGCACGGCCGCAAAGTCGAGCAACCCGCCGGGAACCGTCCTCGCGCATCACGGGTGGTTCCCGGGGGTTCCTCCGGGCGCGGGAGGCGCCCCGCACGATCCGCCCTGTCAGGCGCCGGGGCCGCCCCGCCGTTCGTCGGACTCCCCGTCGTCGTTCACGGCGGTGCTCCACGGGTCGCCCGTTCCGGTGGAACCGGCGGTGTCCCGGTTCGGACCGCCCGCCTCGTCGGCGGGGCCGGCGGACTGGCCGGTCTGTTCGGCGGGCCCGGCGGACGGTCCGCGGGCTGCGGACTCGGACGGCCCGGACGGCCCGGTTCCGGGCCGCTGCGTCGGATCGTCGACCGCCGCGCTCCACGGGTCGTCCGACGCGCGCGGGCCGCCCGATTCACCGTTCGCGGCACCTGCGCTATCCCCGCCGTCGTTCGGCGCGGCGGCACCCCGGCCGTCGCCCGGTGTCTCCGACCCCGACGCCTCGTCGGTGCGCCCGTGCCTGCCGGGGCCGCGTTCGTGGTCGGCGGTGCTCCGGCCGCCGCACGGGTGCTGCCCGGTGCCGCCCGTGCCCTCGTGGTCCGTGTCGCGCGGTCCCCACCCGCCGACGTCGCGGCGGATGGTCTCGAAGGTCTCGTCGAGGATCCGCCGCAGGTCGTGCGCCGCCGACTCGCCCACCTGTCCGGCCTCGCGGACCACACCGCGCACCCGGTCGGAGAAGTCGCGCAGCGCCTGGTCGAACTCGGCGCGCTCGCCCCCCGACTTCTCGCCGGAGCGCTTGGTCCAGGTGCCGAACCCCTGGGTGAAGCGTTCCCAGTCGCGGGACCACCACGAGCCGCCGCGCTCGGCGCCCTCGTCTTCGGTGCCGCCGCGCGGGGAGTCGCCCGAGCCCGCAGAGGTCCCTTCGCCCGCGGTCCGCGCTCCGCTCGCACCGTCGGCGGCGCCGGTGCGCGCGCCCTCGCCGCGGGACCTGCGCCCGGAGCCGCCGAACTTCAGCTCCTCGCGCAGCGAGCTGATGGTGTCGCGGACGTCCTCCCGGACCGCCTCGGCGACGTCGCGCACCGAATCGGTGATCTCGCGTTCCAGGTCGTCGAGGTCGGCGCTGCGGTTGCGCAGTTCCTCGCGCCCCCGGTCGGTGAGCCGGTAGACCTTGCGGCCGTCGACCTCCTCGTGGGTGACCAGGCCCTCCTCCTCCAGCCTGGCCAGGCGCGGGTAGATGGTGCCGGGCGAGGGGGAGTAGACGCCCAGGAACCGGTCCCGCAGCAGGCTGATGATCTCGTAGCCGTGCCGCGGGCTCTCGTCCAGCAGCTTCAGCAGGTAGAGCCGCAGGCGTCCGTGGCCGAAGATCGTGCTCATGTGTCGTCCCCCCTCGGGATGGCGGCCGGGGCGTCGGGCTCGCGGCGCAGCAGCGAGACGGCGCCCGAAACGGTCGTGGTGGTGATTCCGGCCGGATCGACCCCGCTGCCGATCTTTCCGGTGAGGGTGCCGTGGGCGCGCTGGTCGCGGCGTTCCAGGCCGAAGTCCGAATCCAGCTTGCCGGTGGCCGAGCGCAGTTCGACCGCGGCCGAGGTCTCGGCGGGCACCCGGAGTGCGATCCCACCGGAGACGGATCCCAGGCGGACGCGACCGGAGGGGGCCACGTCGACGTCGGCCAGGAACCGGCCCGAGGCGCTCTTACCGGACAGGTCCACCAGTCGCCCTCCGGCTACGGCCACCTGCCCGCTCACGGTGTTGAACCTCAGGCTGCCCTGCAGGTCGCGGGCCGAGACGGCACCCGAGACGGTGTTCACCTCGGCCTCTCCGGTGAGGCCGTCCAGCGTGACGTCGCCCGATGCCGTCCGTACCCGCGTCTTCGCGCCGAGACCCGCCACGACCACCGGCGCCGACAGCGTGGTGACCTCGACGGGGCAGTCCCGCGGGACACGCAGACTGATGGTGGCCGAGCGGCGGCCCATGGCCCGGTAGCCGGAAAGCTGCACCGGGCGCAGCCGGTCCAGCAGGCCGCTGCCCGTGAGGTCGTCGTAGGTGATGGTCAGGATGCCGGCCTCCTGGGTGGCCAGCACGGGCTCGCCCGAGACGTCGGAGACCTCGAAGGTCACCGGGTCGTCGGTGGGCAGGATGTTCACGTGACCGCCGATAATCCGCACACGCAGCGCCACGATCCCGTCCAGTGTGCGTGTCGTCGGCTGGTCGATGGTCCAACGCGCCATCGCGAAACCTTTCGGTTCGAAGTCCTTATGGTGTTCACGATATGTCGCGTCTGTAGGCTATTCAAGATATGTCGCGAAGGATCGGGGAGGTGTGGGGGACTCCCCGGGGGCGGTCTCCGGGGAACCCGGCCGAACGGCTGCGCCGGTGCCCCGGCGCAGCCGTTCACTCACTCGTCCTCGTCGTCGAGCCGCGCCAGCCACGTGGCCAACCGCTCGACGGGAGTCTCGAACTCCGGGTGGAGATCGGTGAAGGCGCGCAGCTGGTCGGCCACCCACGCCAGGGAGACCTCCTCCTCGCCGCGGCGCTGCTCCAGCTCCTCGATGCCCCGGTCGGTGAAGTACATCGCGACTCCGCGCTGCTAGTCGGCCGGCGGGAAGACGGTGTTGATGAGCGCCTGCTGCTCGACCTCGTGCCGCTTGCCCGAGCCCGCCGCGGGGGCGGAGCTCGCCGGACGCGAAACCCGCGTGAAGGGGCGGTCGAGCTGCTCGGAGAACACCAGCGCCACGAACGGCCACGGGCCCATGTTCGCCGGCTCCTCCTGCACCCACAGCACCTCGCCGGCGTTGGGGTAGCCCGCCAGCAGCTGGCGGATCTCCTCGGTCGGCAGCGGGTAGAGCCGCTCGACCCGGACCAGCGCCGTACTGGTGTCGCCGGTGCGCTGCCGCGCGGCGTCCAGCTCGTAGTAGACCTTGCCCGAGCACAGCACCACGCGCCGGACCTTCTTCGGGTCGGGACCCGAGGGGTCCGGGATGACCGGCTGGAACGCGCCCGAGGTGAAGTCGGCGACCGTCGAGGTCGCGGCCTTCATCCGCAGCATCACCTTGGTCGTGATGACCACCAGCGGCCGGCGGTACTGCGACTTGACCTGCCAGCGCAGCAGGTGGAAGTAGTTCGCCGGGGTGGTGGGCAGCGCCACGGTCATGTTCTCCTGCGCGCACAGCTGCAGGAACCGCTCGATGCGCGCCGAGGAGTGGTCGGGGCCCTGGCCCTCGTAGCCGTGCGGCAGCAGCAGCACGACGCTGGAGCGCTGGCCCCACTTCTGCTCGCTGGCGCTGATGTACTCGTCGATGATGGTCTGGGCGCCGTTGACGAAGTCGCCGAACTGGGCCTCCCAGGCCACCAGTGCGTCCGGGCGCACCACCGAGTAGCCGTACTCGAAGCCCAGCGCCGCGTACTCGCTGAGCAGGGAGTCGTGCACGTAGAACTTCGAGGTGCCCTTGTCGAAGGTCTTCAGCGGCGTGTGCACCTTGCCGGTGTAGCGGTCGACCAGGATCGAGTGCCGCTGACCGAATGTGCCGCGCCGGGTGTCCTGGCCCACCAGCCGCACCGGGTGCTCCTCGGTCAGCAGCGAGCCGAACGCCAGCATCTCGCCGGTCGCCCAGTCCAGCGCGTCGTCCTCGACCATCTGGGCGCGGCGCTGCAGCTGCGGCTTCAACCGCGGGTGCGGGGTGAAGCCCTCCGGCAGGGTCACCTGGGTGTCGACCACCTGCTTGACGATCTCGCCGGAGATCGCGGTCTCCACCGAGCCGTGGTCGATGCGGCCCTCGTCGAAGACCTCCGGCTTGATCACCGCGCCCGGCTCGACCGGCTTGCGGCCCGCCTCGCGGGTCTCGGTGAAGGCCCGTTCCAGCTGCTCCTGGTAGTCGCGCAGCGCCTGCTCGGCCTCTTCCATGCTGATGTCGCCGCGTCCGATCAGCGCCTCGGTGTAGAGCTTGCGCGTGGAGCGCTTGGCGTCGATCACGTCGTACATCAGCGGCTGGGTGAAGGCCGGGTTGTCGGTCTCGTTGTGGCCGCGGCGCCGGTAGCAGACCAGGTCGATGACGACGTCCTTGTTGAACTGCTGCCGGTAGTCATAGGCCAGCTGGGCGACCCGCACGACCGCCTCGGGGTCGTCACCGTTGACGTGGAAGATCGGCGCCTGCACCATCCGCGCCACGTCGGTAGCGTAGACGCTGGAGCGGCTGTCGGCCGGCGAGGTGGTGAACCCGACCTGGTTGTTGACGATGACGTGCACCGTGCCGCCGGTGCGGTAGCCGCGCAGCTGCGACAGGTTCAGGGTCTCGGCGACGACGCCCTGGCCGGCGAACGCGGCGTCGCCGTGCACCAGCAGCGGCACGACGGTGAACCCGTGCGGGCCCTTGTCCAGCACGTCCTGCTTGGCGCGGACGATGCCCTCGGCGACCGGGTTCACGGTCTCCAGGTGGCTCGGGTTCGCCGCCAGGGAGATCGCGATCTTGTCGCCGTCGGGGGTCTCGAAGGTGCCCTCGGTGCCGAGGTGGTACTTGACGTCACCGGAGCCGTGCGCGCTGCGCGGGTCGAGGTTGCCCTCGAACTCGCCGAAGATCTGCCCGTAGGACTTGCCGGCGATGTTGGCGAGTACGTTCAGCCGGCCGCGGTGGGCCATACCGATGACGACCTCGTCCAGATCGGCCTTCGCGGCGCGCGAGATCACCCCGTCCAGCAGCGGGATCAGCGACTCGCCGCCTTCGAGGGAGAACCGCTTCTGTCCGACGTACTTCGTCTGCAGGAAGGTCTCGAACGCCTCGGCGTTGTTCAGCCGGCGCAGGATGTGCAGCTGCTCGTCGCGGTCGACCTTCTCGTGCTCGCGCTCGACATGCGACTGGATCCACTCGCGTTCCTCGGGATCCTGGATGTGCATGTACTCGATGCCGACCGTGCGGCAGTAGGTGTCGCGCAGCACGCCGAGCACGTCGCGCAGCTTCATGACCTGCTTGCCGCCGAAGCCGCCGGTGGGGAACTCGCGTTCCAGGTCCCACAGCGTCAGGCCGTGTTCGAGGATGTCCAGGTCGGGGTGGCGGCGCTGGTGGTACTCCAGCGGGTCGGTGTCGGCCATCAGGTGGCCGCGGACCCGGTAGGCGTGGATCAGCTCCTGGACGCGGCTGGTCTTGTCGAGCTGGTTCTCGGCGGCCGAGATGTCCTGGGTCCAGCGCACCGGCTCGTAAGGCAGCCGCAGCGAGCGGAAGATCTCGTCGTAGAAGCCGTCCTCGCCCAGCAGCAGCTGGTGGATCCGGCGCAGGAACTCGCCGGACTGGGCGCCCTGGATGATGCGGTGGTCGTAGGTCGACGTCAGCGTCATGACCTTGCTGACCGCGAGGTTGTTCAGGGTCTCGGGCGCGGCCCCCTGGAACTCGGCCGGGTACTCCATGGCGCCCACGCCCAGGATGGTGCCCTGGCCGGGCATGAGGCGGGGCACCGAGTGCACCGTGCCGATGCCGCCGGGGTTGGTGAGGCTGATGGTGGTGCCCTGGAAGTCCGGCACGCCCAGCTTGTTGTTGCGGGCCTTGCGGATCAGGTCCTCGTAGCCGTTCCAGAACTCCTTGAAGTCCATCGTCTCGGCGGACTTGATGCTGGGCACCACCAGCTGCCGCGACCCGTCGGACTTCTGCAGGTCGATGGCCAGCCCGAAGTTGACGTGCTCGGGCTTGGCCACTCCCGGCTTGCCGTCGACCTCGGTGTAGGAGTGGTTCATCTCCGGCATGGACTCCAGGGCCTTCACCATGGCGTAGCCGATGATGTGGGTGAAGGACACCTTGCCGCCGCGCCCGCGCCGCAGGTGGTTGTTGATCACGATGCGGTTGTCGAACAGCAGCTTGACCGGCACCGCGCGCACGCTCGTGGCGGTGGGCAGCGCCAGGCTGGACTCCATGTTCGCGGCCGTGCGCGCGGGTGCGCCGCGCAGCCGCTCCTCGTTGACCTTGAGGGATTCGTCGGCGGGCTTCTCGGCCTCGGCGTCCGACTCGGATCCGGCCTTCTTCTTCCCGTTGCCCGAGGCGGGCGCCGCGGACTCGGGCTCGGTGGACTTCTCGCCCTTGGTGGTTTCCCCGGCACTCGGAGCGGCCTGGGTGCTCGTGGCCGATGCACCCTTGCTCGAACCGTTGGCCTGGGGAACGCCGGACTTGTAGTCGGCGAAGAAGTTCCACCATGCCTTGTCAACCGAGTTCGGGTCGTTGAGGTACTTCTGGTAAAGCTCCTCGACCAACCACTCGTTCGGGCCGAAATCTGTCAGGGGTTGAGACGCCTCAGACGACACGGCGGAGATCGCCCTCTTCCGCAGCTCGCTTGTGAATGTATGTATGGCGAGATGGCCGCTCCTCAGGGCGGGCTCAAAGCCAGGCGGCTCAGTGGGAGCCTCCAGGACACGCGCCCGGTCAGCAATCTCGGGTAACAGGCTACTTGTCCAGGCACGCGGATGGGGACCCGAGACCGGTAACGGACTGGGAGATTGCTAACAATGATTCACAAAGGCATGGGGTCTGCTTGACCTGACCTGCGGTTTCGCCATCTGCGCGGCCACTCGGGCGACAGCGGGTGGCGGGCGGCAGGAGGCGGCGGACGGCGAGCGTGCGGGCGCAGCGGCGCCCGCAGGCGCCGGGAGCGTGTGAGGGGGCGGGCGTGCGCCGGTTGCCATGCCCGCTCGGGAGCGCGCTCAACCCTCACTCGAAACGGGAATCTCCCGGAACCGGAGGAGCAGGCCCGGCGTCTCACGTAGTGTGCGCGGCCCGGACAGGACGGCTGGTTCCGAACCCGGCGAAACACGGGGGTTTCGCCGGGAGAGGAAGCAGGTCCGGGCCGCGCACTGCATCGTCCTCCGCTTCGGCCCGGCTCCGGCGCCCGGTCGCCCTCCGAGAGCCCGCACGGCCGTGCGGCCGCCGTGCTTCCGCGGTCTGTGCCATCCTGCCCGGCAGCACCCGCGCCACGTTCGGGCGAAGCGCGCTGCGCCACTGGGAAGTGCGGCCCCGAGCGGGTAGGACTCCGTGTGCGGCCCCGATGGGGGCGGCACGCCGCGGAGCGGATCAGCGTGGAGGAGAAATGGCGGATTTGCGGTTCGACGGGCGCGTCGCGATCGTCACCGGCGCGGGCCTGGGCCTCGGCCGGGCGCACGCCCTCGAACTCGGGGCGCGCGGCGCCAAGGTCGTGGTCAGCGAGCACACCGAGGACTCCGGCGACTCCGGCGGCGAGGACTCCGGATCGGTCGAGGCGGCCGAGGAGGTCGCCGAGCGCATCCGGTCGGCGGGCGGCGCAGCGGCCGTCAGTGTGGGCGACATCACGCACGAGGAGGGCGCGCACTCACTCGTGGACACCGCCGTGAACACCTACGGACGCGTCGACATCGTCGTCAACAGCGCCGGCGTGCTGCGCGACCGCGCCTTCCGCAACATCGGCACCGACGAGTGGGACACCGTGGTCGGCCTGCACCTGCGCGGAACCTTCCTGGTCACCCGGGCCGCGTTCGGCCACATGCGCGGCAACGGCTACGGACGCATCGTCAACACCGCCTCGCCCGCCGCCCTCTTCGGCAACTTCGGGCAGACCAACTTCGCCGCGGCCAAGATGGGGGTCATCGGCCTCACCAAGACCCTGTCCATCGAGGGCGCCCGCTACGACATCACCGCCAACGCCATCGCCCCGCTGGCCCGCACCCCGCTGACGGAGAAGATGTTCCCCGACTTCTCCGAGGCGCTGCTGGCGCCCGAACGGGTAAGTCCGGCGGTGGTGTGGCTGGCCCACGAGGACTGCGAGACCAGCGGCGAGGTCTACTCGGTGATCGGCGGGCGCGTGGCGCGGATCTTCCTCGCCGAGGGGCCCGGCGCCGAGCTGGGCGAGGGCACCGCGGAGGACCTGCGCGACATCTGGCCCGACGTCAACGCCGAGCGGCCCTACGTCATCCCGCGCGACTTCAGCGAGCAGGCCCGCAAGCACCTCGGCCGGGCCGCCAAGCGCGGCGGCTGAATCCCCGGCGGCCGTACCGACCCCCTCGGCCCGGCGAAATCGCGGTCTGCCGGCCCGCGCGGCTGCGGAACGCATCGTCGGCGCGGGCGACGGCACCGTATCGGTGCGAGGACTCCCGTTTGCCCCCGCGGCCACCGTCGGCGCTTCTACGATGACGGAACGAAGCCGGGGAGGGTGACGATGAGGGAGTTCGGCGAACTGGAGGCCGCCATCATGGACACGCTGTGGCGGTCGGACCGCCCGCTGGCCGTCCGCGGAATCCGCGAGTCGATGGACTACGACCGCGACGTCGCCTACACGACCGTCATGACCGTGACCAACATCCTCTACCACAAGGGGCTGCTGGAACGTGAGAAGTCCGGTCGGGCGTGGCTGTACTGGGCGAGGGAGTCCCGCGAAGAGCACACCGCGCGGGTGATGAGCGAGGTCTTGAGCGGGGGCGGCGACCCGGGAACGACCATGCGGCGCTTTGTGGAGGGTTTCAGCGACGAGGACATGGCCGTCCTGGGCGACGTGCTCACCGCGGTGCGCGCCCAGCGCGCCCGCGCCTCCTGAGCACCGCTGCGGCCCCGGCGCAGGGGCGCGCCGGGGCCGGGCGTCTATGCTGCCCGGTGTGGATGAACCGCTTGTCACACGCATGCGCCCGTTCGGCGAGACCATCTTCGCCGAGATGAGCCGGCTGGCCGCCGAGACCGGCGCCGTCAACCTGGGACAGGGCTTCCCCGACACCGACGGCCCCGCCTCGCTGCTGGAGGCGGCCGCGCGGCACATCCGCGAAGGTGTCAACCAGTACCCGCCCGGGCCGGGGCGCCCCGAGTTGCGCTCCGCCGTCGCGGCCGACCGCAAGCGGCGCTACGGCATCGACCTCGACCCCGCCAGCGAGGTCTACATCACCGTCGGTGCCACCGCGGGCATCGCCTCGGGCGTGCTGGGCCTGGTCGAGTCCGGCGACGAGGTCGTCGTGTTCGAGCCGATGTACGACTCGTATGCCGCGGTGATCGCCCTCGCCGGCGGGGTGCGCCGGGCGGTCACGCTGCGCCCCGACCCGGAGGCCGGGGGCCGGTTCACCTTCGACCCGGCCGAGCTGCGCGCGGCGGTCGGCCCGCGCACGCGGATGGTCGTCGTGAACAGTCCGCACAATCCCACCGGCACCGTGTTCACTCGCGACGAGCTGTCCGCCATCGCACAGGTGTGCCGCGACAACGACCTGATCGCGCTCACCGACGAGGTCTACGAGCACCTGGTCTACGACGGCACCGAGCACCACCCGCTGTCCACGCTGCCCGGAATGGCCGAGCGCACGCTGGCGGTCTCCTCGGTCGGCAAGACGTTCTCCGTCACCGCCTGGAAGACCGGCTGGGTGATGGGCCCCGAGCCGCTGGTGCGCGCGGCGCGTACCGTCAACCAGTTCCTCACCTTCACCGCCAACGGCGCCCTCCAGTTGGCGGTCGCCGACGCGCTGCGCGACGAGGGCGAGTGGGTGCTCGGCCAGCGCGCGGCTCTGGAGGGCAAGCGCGACCGGCTGTGCGCCGGGCTGCGCGCCGCCGGGTTGGAGGTGCTGCGGCCCCAGGGCACCTACTTCGTGATCACCGACATCCGTCCGCTGGGCTACTCCGACGGCATCGAGCTGGCGCGGTCGCTGCCGCACGCGGCCGGAGTCGCCGCCGTTCCGGCCCAAGTCCTCTACGACAACACCGACGAGGGCCGCCACCTCGTGCGGTTCGCCTTCTGCAAGCGCGACGAGGTGCTGGACACCGCGGTCGAACGCCTGGTCGCGGCGCTGGCGGGCTGAGCACTCCGCAGCATGAAAGGACCCGGTGTGACCACGACCACCATGCCCGCCGATGCGCTCGCCGCAGCGGAGTCGGCCAAGGGCTTCATGCCCACCGGCGAGGGCTTGGCGCTGTACGCCGCCGCGCTGGAGGCCGCCGCACTCGGCCCGGTACTGGAGGTCGGCACCTACTGCGGCAAGTCCACCGTGTTCCTGGGCACGGCCGCCCGGCAGACGCAAGGCACGGTGGTCACCGTCGACCACCACCGCGGCTCCGAGGAGCACCAGCGGGGCTGGGAGTACCACGACCCCGAGCTGGTCGATCCCGCCACCGACAGGCTGGACACGCTGGGCGAGTTCCGCCGCACCATGGCGGCCGCCGGTCTGGAGGACCACGTCCTCGCCGTCGTGGGGCGCTCGGCCGATGTCGCCCGGCTGTGGTCGGCGCCGCTGGGCATGCTGTTCATCGACGGCGGCCACACCGAGGAGGCCGCCCAGACCGATTACGCGGGCTGGACGCCGCACGTGGCGCCGAACGGCCTGCTGGCCATCCACGACGTCTTTCCCGACCCCGCCGACGGCGGACGGCCGCCGTACCACATCTACCGCCGGGCGATCGACAGCGGCATCTTCACCGAGACGGGCGTCCAGGGTTCGCTTCGGCTGCTGCGGCGAGTGGTGTAAGCCGGGAGTGCGGGGCAGGGCGCGGCCATCCGGCGCCGTTGCCGCCTCTTCTCCTTCCGGCCGCCCGTCGCCCGGCAGGCCACAGGCCGCCCCACGGAGCCGCCGCCTCCCACCCCCGTCGGAATCAGTGCCCGCGACCACCGACGACGCACTCGACGCCGGCCGCGGCGACACCGTGTGGCGGCGCTGTCGACCCCTGTTTTCCTGGGATTGTGTGTATCGGCGGGCGCACCCGAGGACATAGGCTCAGGCACAGACGAGACGACGGTTCAACGACGCGCGGGCAAGGGGTGCAGGAACACGTGACGATCAACGGGGCGGCGCGACGAGTCGACCAATTCACACTGGACAACGGACTACGCCTGGTGACCGCTCCGGCCTCGACCCCCCAGGTCGCGGCCGTCAATCTGTGGTACGGGATCGGCTCCCGCTTCGAGGTGCCCGGGCGTACCGGTTTCGCGCACCTCTTCGAGCACCTGATGTTCCAGGGCAGCGGAAACGTGGCCAAGGGCGAGCACTTCGACGCCGTCGAACGCCTCGGCGGCGAGATCAACGCGTCCACCTCCACCGACCGCACCAACTACTACGAGACCGTGCCCGAGCACGCGCTCGACCTCGTGCTGTGGCTGGAGGCCGACCGCCTGGCCACCCTGCGCGAGGGCATGAGCCAGGAGGTGCTGGACAACCAGCGCGACGTGGTGAAGAACGAGCGCCGCCAGCGCTACGACAACCAGCCCTACGGCACCGCCCTGGAGCGCATCCTGCGGCTGGGCTACCCCGAGGGGCACCCCTACCACCACTCGACCATCGGCTCCATGGCCGATCTGGACGCGGCCGATCTGGACTACGTGCTCGACTTCCACCGGCGCCACTACGGCCCCGACAACGCCGTGCTGACGGTGGTGAGCAACCTCGACCCCCACGACGTGCGCGACCGGGCCGAGCGCTACTTCGGCGCGATCCCCGCCCGCCCCGCGGCGGCCGAAGCGCCCGACGCCGCCCTCGCCGGCCTGCTGGGCGGCCCGGTCTCGGACCACGTCGTCGAGACCGTCCCGGCGCCCGGCGTCTTCCTCGGCTACCGGGTGGCGCCCTACGGCGACCGCGATTTCGACGTCATGCACCTGGCCTCGGCCGTGCTGGGCCAGGGCCAGGGCAGCCGGCTCTACCGCCGCCTGGTGCTGGAGCGCGGCCTGGCCGCCGACGACGGCGGCGCGGCCGCCGACCTGCTGCCCTTCCGCTACACGCCGAGCCTGATGCTGGTCAACATGATCGCCCGCGAAGGCGTGAGCGGCGACGAGCTGGAGACGGCGATGATCGAGGAGATCGGCACGCTCGCCGACGGCGTCACCGACGAGGAGCTGGAGCGCGCCCGCGCCGTCCTGGAGCGCGACCACCAGCAGGCGCTTTCGCACCCCGGCGGACTCGCCGACACGATCGGCGCCAGCACCCAGCTCTTCGACGACCCCGAGCTCGCTTTCACCTGGCCGCAGCGCTGGAGCACCGTCACCACCGACGACGTCGTCTCCCTGGCCAAGCGGCTGCTGGTGGCGGAGAACAGGCTGTCGGTGCGCTTCGACCCCGAGGCCGCCGACGAGTCCGCCGAGGAGCCTGCCGCCTGACGCGGCCGCGCGGGCCGGTCCGCCCCGCCCCGCATCGCCCGGTGCTTCCACTCGCCAAAGAAGAGAGTCGTTAACCGCATGCTGCAGACCCGACCGGTCCTCGGTGACCCCGCCTCCTACGCCTTCCCGAAGCCGCGGCGCCTGGCCGTCGGCGGCGGCACCGTCGTCGCCATCGACGTGCCCGGCCAGACGTTCGCCTCGGTCCGCCTCGTCCACCTCGCGGGCGGCGCCGCCGAGGCACCGGACCGGATGGGGGTGGCGGCCCTTGCCAACGAGGCGCTGGAGGACGGCGTCCTCGGCAACAGCTCGCTGCCGCCCGCGTTGGAGCGCCACGGTGCGGAGTGGGTCTCGCGGGTCACCTGGGACAGCTTCGTCACCGGCGTGGACGCCCCCGTCAACCGGTTGGCGGACGCGACGGCGCTGCTGGCCGAGGCCGTGCGCACGCCGGCCCTGCGCGACGAGGACGTGCTGCGCCGCCGCGACCAGATCCTGGAGCGCTTCTGGCTGGACGCGTCGGTGCCTTCGACCCTGGCCACCCGCGCGCTCGGCAGCCAGCTCTTCACCGGCCGCTACGCCACCCCGCTCAGCGGCGCGCCGGAGCGGCTCAAGGGCGTCACCCCCGAGGCGGTCCGGGAGTTCCACGCCTCCTCCATCGCCGATGTGGCGGGGACCCTGATCGTCGTCGGGGACCTGTCCGACGTCGACGTCGAGGCGCTGGGCACCGCCGTCTTCGGCAGCGCCCAGGCGGCGCCGCGGACGGAGCCGACCCCGCCGGAGCCGGCCCCGGGCGAGCTGCCGCGCGTGCTCGTCCTCGACCGCCCCGACTCGGTGCAGTCGGCGCTCCTGATGGCCCACCGCTCCCCGGCGCGCTCGCAGGTGGACCTGCCCCGGGCCGACGGCGTCAGCGACGTGCTCGGCGGCATGTTCACCTCGCGGCTGAACATGGAGCTGCGCGAGCGCCTGGGCTACACCTACGGCGTGGGCTGCCGCTTCGACCTGCGCCGCGACAGCGGGGTGTTCCTGATCAGCACCCAGGTCGACACCGACACCACGGCGCACTCGCTGACCGCATCCCTCGCCGAGATCGACCGGTTGCAGCGCGAAGGCGTCACCGAGGGCGAGCTCTCGGCGGTGCGCGAGTCGAACACCGTGGGTCTGCCGGTCGCCTACTCGACGGCGCGCAGCCTGGCCGGCGCCCTGGTCGAGATGATCGTGCACGACCTGCCCGAGGACCACATCGACCGGCTGCGGGCCGGATTCGAGCGGCTCACGGCCGACGATCTGGCGCAGGCGGCCCAGGAGTACCTGCGGCCCCGCGAGATGGTCACCGTCATCGCGGGAGACGCCAAGCGCCTGGAGGGGCCGCTGAGCGACGTCGGCGCGGGCCCGGTCACGGTGCGCGACCCCGAGACTCTCTGGAGCTGAACCTCATCGGCGGCGGCCTCGCCGATGCACGTCGACCTCCCCGGAGGAGCTCCATGCACTGTGGGTAACAACGGGTAAAGATCGGTTGAAACCCGGCATGGAGCCTCTTGGGGAGGACATAACGAAACCGAACCTAAACGACGGTGATCCGGCAACCACCTGCTTGGACTCCGGCAACGCCTGGTATAAACGATGATCCGTGCACGTGCAGCATGGGACCACCGTGCCGTCCGATGCGACCGTAAGAGCCCGCAGGAGGCCGCTGTGGCCGTGATGAGACTCGCTGACTGACCGTGTCCTCCATTGAGAAGCCCGAAGCGGAGCGGCCCGCCGCCGAGCAGCCCGAGCACGCTCCCGAGCCGTCGGCTCCGGCGGTCGCCGAGGCCGGCGCCGCCGAACGCGTGCTCAAGGGGCGCTACCGCCTCGCCGAGGAGATCGCGCGCGGCGGTGTGGGCACCGTGTGGCTCGCGACCGACCTCGTGCTGGACCGCCAGGTCGCGGTCAAGGAGCTGCGCCTGCCCGACGACGTCAGCGCCTCCGAGCGCGAGAGCCTGCTGCAGCGCACCACGCGCGAGGCGCGGGTAGCGGCGCGACTGGCCCACCCCGGCGTGGTCACGGTGCTCGACGTCGTCGACGAGGACGAGCGGCCGTGGATCGTCATGGAGTACATCGAGGCGAGCACCCTCGCCGACATCGTCCAGGTCGCCGGACCGCTGCCCTACCAGCGTGTCGCCGAGATCGGCCTGCAGTTGATCGACGCGCTCAAGGTGGCCCACGACGACGGCATCGTGCACCGCGACGTCAAGCCCGAGAACGTGATGATCAGCGAGAGCGGCCGGGTCGTGCTCACCGACTTCGGTCTGGCCGCCTGGACCGGCGAGTCGGCGCTGACCAGTTCGGGCCGCATCATCGGATCGCCGTCCTACATTCCGCCCGAGCGCGCCAAGGCCGGACCGGTGGGCCCCGAGTCCGACCTGTGGTCGCTGGGCGCCACACTCTACGCCGCCGTGGAGGGCCGTCCGCCCTACGACCGCAAGGGCTACATCCGCATCCTCAAGGGCGTCGACCTGGAGGAACCGCCGACCGCGCAGAACGCCGGGCCCCTCGCGCCGGTGCTGGCGGGTCTGCTGCACGTGCAGCCGGGTGACCGGCTCACGGCCGACAACGCCACCAAGATGCTGCGCATCGCCGCGCTGGCGCCGTGGGCGCCGGAGACCAGCCCCGAGACCGCGGCCAAGACCGCTGCCACGGGCCCCCAGGCGGTCGTTCCGCGGCCGGCGCGCGAAGGGGGCCACGGCGCGCACGAAGCCCCCCGCGGGGCTCACGAGGCGGCCGCCCCCCGCGGAGGGCAGCAGGGCCGCACCGGGGCGCCAGCCGCGGGCGGTGATGCCGACGAGGGCGACGAGGAGGCCGAACCGTCCGCCGCCGGTGCCGCGGACGACGACACGCCGGACGACGACACGCCGGACGAGGGCGCGGCGCAGGCCGCCGCGGACGAGCCCGGCTCCGCCGGTGAGCACTTCCGCCAGGGGGCGCAGATGCTGCGCGCCTCCTTCCACGAGTCGGTCTCGGACTTGCAGGACCAGTTCTCCGACTCGGTGGTCCACCTGCACGACCGGTTCCAGCGCCACCGGCCGGAGGCGGTCGGCCACCTGCTGACCTCGATCCGCGACTCCACCGACACCCTCGGGCTGACCAGCTCGGGCAAGCACCGCGGCGGGGGCTCCGTGCCGGTGATCATCGCGGTGGCGGTCGGCGTGCTGCTGCTGCTCGGCGTCGTGCTGTGGGGACTGCTCTTCCGCACCTGAGCCGTGTTTCAAGAGCGCCGGTCCGCTCTGCGGTCTTGTCGGGCCTTGTTGGCCGCACAGCGCTCGCACGGTTTCCGGGTCTCAGACGCGCCGCGCTCGGGCGGCAGCAAAAGCCGCCGTTCGCCCATGGTCTCGCCCCGCCGGGGTTAGGAGCCGGTGTCTGCGGTCAGCGGCCGCAGCATGAGCGTCACCACAGACATCCCCGCCCGGCTCGACCGGTTGCCCTGGCAGCGCTGGCACTGGCTGATCCTCATCGGCCTGGGCAGCGTCTGGATCCTCGACGGCCTCGAAGTGACCATCGTCGGCGCGGTCGGCTCCCGGATCACCGAGGAGGCCAGCGGTCTGGGCATCACCGAAGGGCAGGTCGGGCTGGCGGCCTCGATCTATGTGGTGGGGGCCTGTCTGGGCGCGCTGTACTTCGGCCACCTCACCGAGCGCTACGGCCGCCGCAAGATCTTTCTGGTGACGCTCGGCGTCTACCTCGTCGCGACCGTGCTGACCGCCTTCTCCGGCAACGCGCTGTGGTTCTACGCGTGCCGGTTCTTCACCGGGTTCGGGATCGGCGGCGAGTACGCGGCCATCAACTCCGCAATCGACGAGATGGTGCCCGCACGCCTGCGCGGGCGGATCGCGCTGATCGTCAACGGCTCCTACTGGCTGGGCGCCGCCGCGGGCGCGGCCATGGCCTATCCGCTGCTCAAGCCGGAGGTCCTGCCGGAGTTCCTGGGCTGGCGCCTGCTCTTCGCCGTGGGCGGCGTGCTGGGCCTGATCATCCTGGTGGTGCGGCGCATCGTGCCGGAGAGCCCGCGGTGGCTGATCATCCACGGCCGTGAGGAGGAGGCCGAACGCGTGGTCCGCGGCATCGAGGAGGAGGTCGAGCGCGAGGCCAACCGCAGCGAGCTGCCCGAACCGCAGAGCACTCTGGAGTTGGAACAGCGCACCCGAACCACGTTCCGCGAACTGGCTCGCACCATCGTCGCCACCTATCCGCGCCGCACCATCGTGGGGCTGGCGCTGTTCGCCGGGCAGGCGTTCCTGTACAACGCCATCTTCTTCACCCAGGCGCTGGTGCTGACGAACTTCTTCGGCGTCTCCTCGGGCGTGGCGCCGCTTTACCTCATCCCGCTGGCGATCGGCAACTTCCTGGGGCCGGTCCTGCTGGGTCCGCTGTTCGACACCCTCGGGCGCAAGCCGATGATCGCCGGGACCTACATCGGTTCGGGGCTGCTGCTCGTCGGTACCGGCGTGCTGTTCCAGGCGGGCGTGCTCACCGCTCTGACGGTGACGCTGTGCTGGTGCGTGGTGTTCTTCTTCGCCTCCGCCGGAGCGAGTTCGGCCTACCTGACCGTCAGCGAGATCTTCCCGATGGAGACCCGCCCGCAGGCCATCGCGCTGTTCTACTCAGTGGGGACCGCGCTGGGCGGCATCCTCGGGCCGGGGCTGTTCGGCCAGCTTGTGGCGAGCGGGGAGCCCAGCCAGATCGCGTTCGGCTACTTCCTGGGTGCGGCTCTGATGATCACGGCCGGTGTCATCCACTGGATCATCGGTTTGGAGGTGGCCCGCAGTTCCCTGGAGAACATCGCCGACCCGCTGAGCAAGAAGGCCATCACCTCGTCGTAGCCCGGGTGGCGGTGCCCGGCAGGGCAGTCCTTGGTGGGGTGACCGAAGCCGGCGACCGCGGACGAAGGCTGTGCTGAGGTTCGGTGGGGAAGGTTGCCCGAGGCCACCGGGCGGCGCAAAAGCGGAGTGTGGGGCCGGCGGGATTCGAACCCGCACTGTACAGGTCCTAAACCTGCTGCCTCCTGCCGTTGGGCTACGGCCCCTCATCGGCGACATCGCGCATGCGGCGCCCGCGGGGGCGGCGGCGGAGTCGTCCGTCCGAGGGTGGCACCGGCCGGGCACGAGCGCAAGTGGCGCCTGCGCTCCCGCGCTCGCGCCCGCCGGTGCCTCGACCTCAGCCCAGTCCCAGTTCGCGCTTGACGCGAGCCACGTGGCCGGTGGCCTTCACGTTGTAGAAAGCCTTGGCCACAGTGCCGTCGGGGTCGATGACGAAAGTCGAGCGGATGACGCCCTGCACGACCCGTCCGTAGTTCTTCTTCTCGCCGAACGCGCCGTAGGCCCGCAGGACCTCCTTGTCCGGGTCGCTCAGCAGCGGGAAGGTGAGCCCCTCCTGTGTGCGGAACTCCGCCAGTTTCTCCGGCGAGTCGGGCGAAACTCCGAGCACCGTGACACCCGCGTCCTCGAACTCGCGCAGGTTGTCGCGGAAGTCGCAGGCTTCGGTGGTGCAGCCGGGCGTCATAGCGGCGGGGTAGAAGTACAGCACGACGCGCTTTCCGCCGGACGCGAGCACGTCGCCGAGGCGGACGTCGGAGCCGTCGGCCGCGGTGAGGGTGAACTCGGGAGCGGTGTCGCCGGGGCTCAGCCGGGTGGTCGACTCGCTGGACTCGCTCACTGGTCTCCTTGCCGGGTCTGGTTCGCGGGTGGAATGCCGCAGCGCGCCGGGAAAAGCCGCTGCGCAGGCGCCCCCACCCTACGAGGTCCCGCCGGCGGGGCCCAGACGGTGCCCGCAGTGCGCCGACCCCGGTCCCGGTGGCGCCGGCAGCCCCCGGGGCGGGCATGGGGTAGCGGCGCCGCGCGACCGCATTTCGGTCGGCATGGCGCGCGGCGGCCGGACATCCCCTATGGTGGTCGGCACCTGCGCAATCGGTGAGTTCCCCGGGGGCGGCCTCCGCTGCGTAGACTCGTGCGGCACACACCGGGCATCGCGTGTCCGGTAGGCGCCCGCCTGGGCAGGAGCACATCCGCTTCGTGTGTGGGAGTTTCGAACCGACGATGGCTGGTTTCACGCTCGACGAGGTCAAGGAGCGCACGCTGCGAGCGCGCGACTCCTGGTTGACCGTTTGGCTGGTCGACCCCTTTGCGGTGCCGGCGGTGCGCACCATCGCCAACCGCACCTCCATCACCCCCAACCAGCTCACCGTCACGGCCCTGTTCCTCGGCCTGGGCGCGGCCGCCGCCTTCTCCGTGGGGCAGTGGCAGTTCCTGCTGCTGGGCGCCGTGCTGTACTACCTGTGCTTCCTGGTCGACTGCATGGACGGCAAGCTCGCCCGGCTGATGGACCGCGAGAGTCTGTTCGGCTCGTGGATGGACTACGTCTTCGACCGGTTCCGGGTACTGGTGTGCGCCATCGCCCTGATGGGCGGGCAGTACGTGGTCACGGGGCGCGTGGGGTTCGTCTGGCTGGCGCTGGCCGTGGTGTTCGTGGACATGCTGCGCTATCTGAACGCGCTGCAGGTGTACAAGGTCCGCCGCGAGATGCGGTCGCGCCTGGCCGCCGCCTTGGAGCGCGCTCGGGCGACCCTGTCGATGCTGGAGCCCGACCCTGAACCGGAGCCCGATGGCGAGGCCGGGTCCCGGCCGATGAGCGATCAGGGCGAGCAGGCCGTGCTGCGGCACGGCATCTCGGTACTGGAGCACATACTGCAGACCCAGAGCGAAAAGGAGAGCCGCTACGAACGCGACGAGGGCAAGCACCCCGACATGCGCCTGCCGCGCGTCGACCTGCACCAGGAGTTCCGCACCCGGTTCCCCTGGTATCAGCGGTTCTGGGACTTCCTGCGGGCGCGGCGCATCCGCACCCACCTGGTCAGCGGTATCGAGTTCCAGATCGCGGTGTTCGTCGCGGCCCCCGTGATCGCGGTCGCCTCAGCGTCCGGCATGGCCGCCTTCGTCGTCGCCGCCGGTGTTTCGCTGCTCGCGTTCGAAGCCGCCCTCGTCTATAAACTGTGGTTGTCCACGCGGGACTTCTTCCGCGTTGTGGACGGGATCGAAGGCGCGCTGGGCTTCCCGCCCGCCCACGGCGCCCCGGCTGCGGGCCTGCAGCGGGAGCCGAGCGCCGGCCCGTCCCAGGCCACGCTGCGATAGCGGAAGGAAGCGCTTTATGGAGGAACGCGAGCCCTCGGCCCTGCCCCGGGACCCCGCCGCTGTGCAGGCCGAGATCGAGCGGACCCAGCAGCGGCTGGTCCGGGCCGTCGACGGCATCGCCGACCGCACCAAGCCGGCCAACGTGGCCCGGCGCGGCTGGGACCGCGTCCGCGGTGCGGGGACCAGTCTGGCCGAGGAGGCCCGCTCGCTGGCGGGCGGCGGCAAGGCCGTGCGACTGGACAGCCACGTCGTGGAACCCCCGGAAGGCAGCGTCCGGCTGCGCGGCGACGACGAGGTGGTCTCCACCTACACCGCGCGCGGCCGCCTCGCCCCCGAGGTCCTCCTGCTGGGCGCCGGCGTGGGCGTGGTCGTGACCGTCGGCGTGATCGCGATGGTCCGGCGGCGTCGGCACGGTTAGGGCTACGCCGGTCAGCCCCCCGGAAAACGGTTTGCGGCGGGCGGACGGAACGCCGATACGATCCGGGCATGGAAGACCGGGCACGGACGACGGCCGCGCGGGTCTTGGAGAACAGGCGGCTCTGGGACGAACGCGTGCCCATCAACGCGGCGAGCGAGTTCTACGACCTCACGGGGTTCCGCTCGGGACGAGACGACCTGGATTCGTTTCAGCTCGACGAGCTCGGTGACGTCGACGGACTCGACCTCGCCCACCTGCAATGCCACATCGGACTCGACACCATGGCGTGGGCCCGCCGCGGTGCCCGGGTAGCCGGGCTCGACTTCTCCGCTCCCGCTGTGGAGACCGCCGCCGCCCTCGCCGCCGAAGCCGGTCTCGAAGGGCGGGCCCGGTTCATTGCGGCCGACGTCTACGATGCCGTCGAGGAGTTGGGAGCTCGCGCATTCGACGTCGTCTACACCGGCAACGGGGCGCTGATGTGGCTGCCCGACATCAGCCGGTGGGCCCGTACCGTCGCGGGTCTGCTGCGCCCCGGCGGGCGGCTCTACCTGGCAGAGTTCCATCCGCTGACCGATGTGCTCGACGACGAAGACGGGGCCACGGTCGTGCGGGACTACTTCTCGCGAGGCGCGCGGACCTACTACTCACCGGGTTCATACGCCGACTGGTCGGCCGAGACCGTGCATAACAACGCGACGGAGTGGCACCACACCCTCGGCGACGTCGTCAGCGCGGTCGCCGGGGCCGGGCTGCGTGTCCAGTTCGTCCGTGAGCACGAGACCATCCCGTTCCAGCGCTACGCCGCCCTCGTCGCGGACGGCGGCCGGTTCCGGTACGCCGATCGGCGCACGCGACTGCCGCTGATGTACTCGCTCGCTGCAACGGCCGATGCCTAGCGCACGCGTGTAGGCCGTCGGCGGACACCGGGAACGTCGGTCGCCGGCGCACTATAGGAACGCCTTGCCTTCGCCGCGGTAGGTCGGCACGGCGGTGACGTCGCTCGGGGCAGGGCCGTCGACGAGATGCAGTTCGGTGAACCGCTCGCACAGCTCGCCCGCCTTGGCGTGGCGCATCCAGACCAGGTCGCCGACGGACATGGTGTCGGCGGCCGCGCCCAGCAGCGGTGTCTGCACCTCTCCGGCACCTTCGGTGGGGCTGTAGGACAGCCCGGCGGGAAGGTAGGGCTGGGGTAGCCGTCCTGCGTCGGGCGCTCCCGATGCGAGGTAGCCGCCGCCCAGCACGGTCGCCGCGCCGGGCCCGGGACGGCGCACCACGGGCAGCGCGAACAGTGCCGCCGGCCGCCCGGAGAATCCCGTGTAGTGGTCGAACAGCCGCGGCTGGTAGAAGCCCGAACCCGCGGCGACCTCGGTGACGGCGCGTTCGCGGCGTGTGGTGTGCACGCTGCCGGTGCCGCCGGCGTTGACGAAGCGCAGCTCGGCGACGGCGCGGACGGCTCGTACGACGGCGGCGCGGCGGCGGGCCAGCTCCATGCGGGAGCGGTGCTGCACCCAGCGCAGGGCGCGCCCGTAGAGGGGGCGCTCGGGCGGCGCGTCGCCGACGCCGGCGATCTGGGCCTCGTAGGCCATGATGCCGTCGAGGCGCAGGTCGGGGTGCTCGGCGATCGCGCGGGCGAGCGCCGCTGCCTGAGCGGGTGTGCGCACGGGGGAGCGGTGGGCCCCGATGCGCATCCGCGGTCCGAGCGGCTGCCAGCTGGTGTCGACGTCGATGCACACCTTGACGGGGCGCCGCGAGCTGCGCGCGGCACCGGCGATCATGTCCAGGTGAGCGGAGTCGTCCACCATCAGCGTGATGCGCTCGGCGGCCCGCGGGTCGGCGGCCAGCTCGGTGATCGCGCGGGCGTCGGCGGTGGGGTAGGCGACCAGGATGTCGTCGCTGATCGGCCCGTCGGCGCCGCCGTCGGCCAGCCAGAGCGCCTCGGGCAGGGTGAACGCCATGATCCCGGCGAATCCGGGTGTCGACAGCGCCTCCTTGATCAGGTGCCGGCAGCGGATCGACTTGCTGACCACGCGCACCGGGGTGCCGGCCGCCCGGCGCGCGATGTCGGCGGCGTTGGCGCGGAAGGCCGCCATGTCGACGATCGCGAAGGGGGCGCTGAGTTCACTCGTCGCGGTCTCGTACTGCTCGCGGGCGCTCGTCATGACCGGAGCATGCCACACGAAAGTGAATCTTGTTCATATCCTTCCGGGAGGTTTCGTTTCCGGTCCGGTGGCCGCTCCTGCCGCGGGGGCGTGCCCCCCGGGGCTTCGCGGGCGGCGCCGGCGCCATCGGCTCACCTATACCCTGGGAGGCCCCGGCTCGACGAGCCGGTTGCGAACCCCCGGGAGACCGTCACCATGAGCGCCGGTTCGACTGAACGCGAGTACGTGCTGACCCTGTCCTGCCCCGATGCCCGCGGCATCGTGGCGGGCGTCGCCAACCTGCTGGCCGGCCACGGGTGCAACATCACCGAGAGCCAGCAGTACGGCGACTCTTACTCCGGGCGCTTCTTCCTGCGCACCCAGTTCACCGGACCCGCGGCGGGCGCCGACGGCGAGGACGCGCTGCGCGGCTCCTTCGCCTCCCTGGCCGCGGAGTTCGACATGGAGTGGGATCTGCGCCCGCGCGACGTCCGGCCGCGGATGCTGGTGATGGTCTCCCGGTTCGGGCACTGCCTCAACGACCTGCTCTACCGGCAGCGCAGCGGCCTGCTGGAGGCCGACATCGCCGCCGTCGTCTCCAACCATCCCGACCTGGAGTTCCTGGCCCGTTCCTACGACCTGGACTTCCACCACCTGCCGGTGGCTCCCGAGACCAAGACCGAGCAGGAGGCGCGCCTCCTGGAGCTTGTCGACGCCTACGACGTGGACCTGGTGGTCCTTGCGCGCTACATGCAGGTGCTCTCCGAGGGACTGTGCGAGAAGATGTCGGGGCGGATCATCAACATCCACCACTCGTTCCTGCCCAGCTTCAAGGGAGCCCGCCCGTACCATCAGGCGCACGCGCGGGGGGTGAAGCTGATCGGGGCGACCGCGCACTACGTCACCGCCGACCTCGACGAGGGCCCCATCATCGAGCAGGAGGTCTCGCGAGTCGACCACACCCACAGCCCCGAGCAGCTCACGGCGATCGGCCGCGACCTGGAGTCGCTGGCCCTTGCCCGAGCGGTGAACTGGCACGCCCAGCGTCGGGTGCTGCTGAACGGCGAGCGCACCGTCGTCTTCCGCTGACCGGGGCATCACATCTAAGCCGTGTGTAGAGCGCCGGTCTGCTGTGCGGCAGACGAGCAAGGCCGAGCAAGGCCGCACAGCAGATCTGAGCCGCCCCTCCCCACGCACCGCTACCGGCGGTGCCCGCTTCCTCGACCGCGGGCCCCGGCCCGCCATCGTCCCCGGTGTCCGTTGCTCCCGTCATTCAGCCCGCCGCCCGGCCGGGGGCGAGGCCGGGGCAAGGCAGAGTAGCGGATCCGAGCCGCACGGCCCGGCCGACCGTGGGAGCCGGACCGATCCAGCACCTCTTAAACACGACTTAGTCCGCGGAAGGGGCGTCCACGTCGGTGACGTCGACGTCGACGGCCGCGATGTCCCAGCCGAGTCGGTCGCGCCCCGCCTGGCGCAGGGCCCGGCGCAGCTCGGCGGCGGTCTCGGGAATCGCCGCTCCCGAGGCGAACCGGGCGCTGACGCGCACGTCCACCCGGTCGGTTTCCTGCCGGATCTTGCGGACGACGGCCTGCGCGACGCCGGGCACTCCTTCGGCCGCGCCGCGCAGGATGGCCGCGGCGACCGGGCGGCGTACGCGTGTGCTGCCGGCCTCCTCGCCCGCCAGCCGGTAGGTGCGCTGCGAGCGGGGGTCGGCGCGCACCGCGCGCATCACGTCGTCGAGCAGCTGCGGTGGTGCGGTCACGTGCTCGTCGGCGAGGTCGCCGCGCGCGGCGACGAGCGGGCCGAACTCCGCCGCCGCGGCCAGGCAGTGCGGGCAGGCGCGTTCGTGCGCGGTTCGATCACCGGAGCGCAGGTGCTCGAAGAGTGCCTCGGGGTCGGTGCCGCAGGGCAGGAGGGGAGCGCGGCCGCCGGGGTCTACCGCCATGGCTTGAGCACCTCCACGAGCTGGGTGCGGGCGCGGTGGATGCGCCCGCGCACGGCGTTCGGGGTCGTATCGACGATCTCCGCTATCTCCGCATAGCCCATCCCTTCCAACTCGCGCAGCACCCAGCAGATCCGCTGCGGCGGTGGCAGCCCGGTGAGCGCCTCGGCGAGCGCGTCGCGCAGGCCGCCCGCCAAGCTGTACTGCTCCGGCGTGGGGGAGGGGCCCGCCTCGTCGACGCTATCCGTCGGCGCCTCGGGGGCGCGGTCGCGGGCGAGGTTGAGCGCGCGCCGCGAGGCGATGCGGTACAGCCAGGAGCCGAAGCGCTCGACGTCGGCCAGGTCGGGCAGCCGGTGCCAGGCGGCGATCAGGGCTTCCTGGGCGGTGTCGGCCGCGTCCGCCTCGTCGCCGAGGACACGCAGCGCGATCCGGTAGACCGTGTCCTGATGGCGGCGTACCAAGAATTCGAAGGCGTCGGGGTCGCCGTCCTGCGCCCGTGCGGCCAGAACCGAGTCCGGTAGGGGCGGCGTGGTAGCCATCGTCGGGCCTTCCACCTCGCACTTCTCCGACGCGGTCACGTTGCGACCATTGTTGATCACACGCAGTAGCGATACAGTGAAATCCGTTCAACCGGATCCCGATGTGATTCACATCACCGGCGAATCGGCGTGAGTCGCACACCCGTTTCGGTGTCTTCAGGGCGTGACAGCGACGATCCACGGACGCGCGGCCGTCCGACCGCCGCGCGGCACCGGATGCGCCCACGGCGCGGCCGGGGCGGCCAGGGGCGCGCGCTCACCACGGCTGGTCAATCCGATCAGGGGGAATGGACAGTGACAGAAACCACGGCGGAGCCCAAGGTGCCGGGCGCCCGGGACAGCCAGTCCGGCGCACGCGGCGGATCCCGCGATCTGGTCACGGCCAACGGCCGGACCTCCATCGCCGACGGCGTTGTCGCCAAGATCGCTGGCATGGCGGCGCGCGAGGTCGACGGCGTCCACCGCATGGGCGGCGGCGCCGCACGCGCGTTCGGCGCCGTACGCGACCGCGTCACCAGCGCATCCGGAGGCGGCAGCACCGGCGGCGCGGCGCGCGGCGTCAGCGTCGAGGTCGGCGAACGCCAGGCGGCAGTCGACATCGACCTCGTCGTCGAGTACGGGGTGTCCATCCCCGACCTCGCCGGCGCGGTCCGCCGCAACGTCATCGCCGGTATCGAACGCATGACCGGGTTGGAGGTTACCGAGGTCAACATCACCATCGACGACATCCACCTGCCCGACGACGAAGGCGCCGGCGAGTCCGAGGACTCCGAGCCGCGGGTGCGCTAATGACGGCCGACGACGAAGCCGGCCCGCGGCCGCCCGCCGACGACGCCGCGGCCGAGGCCCGGCGCATCGCGGAACGGGTGCGCGGGGTGCCCGGAGTCGTCCGGCTCTCGGCCGGGCCCTTCGGCACCGTGGCCACCCCTGGACCGGGCGGCCGCGTGGACGGCGTCGCCGTGCGGGGGAGCGGTGTCGAGGTCGGCGTGGTGGTGCTGCTCGGTCGGCCGATTCCCGACGTCGCGGACGAGGTCCGCGAGACCGTGCTCGCGGCCGTCGGCGGGGGCGGGGGCCGCGAGGTCCACGTCTCGGTCGAGGACCTCGCCGAAGAAGGAAGCGGGGTAGCGACATGACGGACGACCGGCGGGAGTTTCGCGTCTGGGTCCGCCGGAACCACCCCGACCGCGGCGGAGACCCCGAGGTCTTCGCCGCGGGCCTCAGGCGCCGGCGCGCCGGAACGGGGGCCGGCGCGCCGGACGCCGCGGCCACCGAGGCCCACCGCGCCCCGCGCGGGCCGGTGGGCCTCATGACCGCCCTCGTCCGGCGCCGGATGCGCGCCCGCGCGGTGCGGCGCGGACTGCGGTGAGGGGCAAAGGAGAGGTGAGGGGACATGTGGCCCGTCGTCGGATTGGCCTTCGGATCGGTGCTGGGACTCGCCGGCGCCTTCGGCGGCTTCGGGGCGTTCGCCCTGGTGCTCGTCCTGGGGGTGATCGGGTTCCTCGCGGGTCGGGCCTTCGAGGGGGAGATCGACCTCGCCGAGCTGTTCACGCGCCGCGGGTGAGGCCCCGTGGCTAGCAGCGGAGTCGAGCAGCCGCCCGCGACGGCCGAGGTGCCGCGGCAGCGCACGGCGACCGAGCCGCCGCAGGCCCGCGGGCGCACGGTCGTCGGCGCGGACGTCGTCGCCCGGATCGCGGGCCGGGCGGCCGCCGAGGTCCCCGGTGTCGTGGCCCGCCGCGGCAGGACGCGCGCCGGAGCACGCATCACCGGCAACGGCGGCACCGCGACGCTGCGGCTGCGGATCGCGGTCGGTTATCCGCGCTCCGCCCGCGAGGTCGCGCGGCGGGTGCGCGACCACACCACCCGCAGGGTGCAGGACATGACGGGGATGTCGGTGCGCCGTGTCGACATCGAGATCGCAGAGTTGGTGCGTGGTAGCCGCACGGAATGATCCCGGCCGCCCAGGCGGACGGCGGGGAGGAGGAAGCGCTATGGCAACCGTGGAAGACGCATTGAGCAGGCCGGACCCGGCGACCGCGCGGCGCGCGAACCGCGTGGCCGTGCATACCTTCCGGCCGCGGCGATCGTGGCCCGCGCTGATCGTCGGCGTGCTGGTCCTCGGCGTCGCCGCGCTCGCGGCCGCCGAGGTCGCTTCCGCGCTGGCGGGTGCACCCATGCGCAATGCGGTCACGACCGCCGCGGACGGCTACGCCGCCGAGACGCGCTGGAGCGATCCCGTCGTGCAGGTCGCCTCGGCGGTCGCCGCGGCGATCGGCCTGCTGCTGATCCTCGCCGCGCTCGTTCCCGGCCGCGGCCGCTTCACGGCACTGCGCACCGGCGACCCCGCGCTGGTGGTGGGGCTGTCGCGCTCGGCGCTGCGGCGCACCCTCGCCGCGGCCGCTCAGGATGTGGGCGGCGTGCGCGGCGCCCGCGTGTCGGTGGGGCGGCGGCGGGTCCGGGTTCGTATCCGCACCGACCTCCGGGACGCTCCCGAGTTGCGCGGCGAGGTCGCGTCCGCGGTGCAGCAGCGGCTGGCCGAGTTGGCGCCCGTCTACGGGTTCAAGGTGAACACGCGCGTGCGGCGGACGAAGGTGTGAGGGACGGATGACGGCGGCTTCGGCCGCGCGCAGAACGGCGCGCGGGAACAGGTGGGGACTCGTCCTGGCGGGAGTGGTGCTGGTGGCGCTCGCGGTGCCGGCGCTGGCAGCGGGGCGCGGACTGCTCGGGCAGGGGGCGGCGGCGGAAGAGCTGGACGCCGTGGGAGCCGCCGGGGCCTGGCTGCCTTATGCCGTCCTGGCGGCGGCCGTCGTGGTCGGGCTGCTCGCGCTGCGCTGGATATTCGTGCAGGGGCGCACCGGCGCCGTCCGCCGACTGGTCGTCGACCCCGAATCCCGCTCGGGAACCACCGAGATGCCTGCGGGCGCCGCACGCAGCGCCTTCGAGGAAGCGGTGGGGGAGTATGCGGGAGTACGGCGGGCGCGGCTGCGGATGACGGCCTCGGCGCGAGCGCCGCACGTCCGGCTGGACCTCACCGTCGACGAGGACGCAGACGTCCCCGCCCTCTGGCGGCGGGTGCGCGCGGAGGCGCTGGAGGACCTGCGTTCGGCCCTGGACCTGGACGGCCTGCCGGCGGTCGTCCGGATGTCCATGGTCCCACCGCCGAAGAACCCGCGCCGCACCCTGGCCTGAGGCACGGCGAGGACCACGAAGACCATCGAAGGAGGAGCGGCGCCGGAGGCCGCCGGGGGGAGCCTCCGGCGCCGCTCGCTCGCCGGATTCACGCCGGATTCACGCCGGGATTCACGCCAGTAGTTCGGCCAGCACCGCGTCGGTGTCGCTGAGGTCGTCGAGCACGACCTCCGCGCCCGCAGCGCGCAGCCCGTCGGTCGGGACCAGGCCGGTGGCCACGGCCACGATGCGGGCGCCGCCGTGCAGAGCCGCCAGCACGTCGTTGGCACTGTCGCCGACCAGCACCGTCGTATCCGCGGTGAAGGCCGTACCGGTGGACTCCTGCACCCGCTCGCGAGCGATGCGCACGAGTTCGGGGCGGTCCATGTGGTCGTCCCCGTACGCGCCGATGGAGAGGTCGACGAACCGGTCGAGGCCGAAGGCGGCGAGCTTGCGTTCGGCGTTGCGCCGCGTGTTTCCGGTCAGCAGCGACGAGACGGTGTCCGGGTCGTCCGCGCAGTGGCGCAGGATCTCCGGAACGCCCGGCAGCACCCGGCCCCGCTGGGCGAACTCGGTGCGGCGCGCCTCGAACATCGTGTCCTGGATGCCGAGGAAGCGGGGGAAGCACGACTCGGTGGGCTTGAGCCCGTTGGCCAGTTGGGTCTCGTGGAACCACTGCCACTCGGTGCGCCCGGGGGCGTGTGTGCGGGTGTGCTCCGCCAGCCCGCTGAACTCCGCGAAGGCCGCGGCGAAGATCTCGGCGCCGAGGCCGTCGACGTCGATGAGGGTCTTGTCGATATCCCACAGCACCAGCCGCTTGCCCACCCGGTCCCCCTTGCCGGCCTGCCGCCGCACGCCGCTCGCTTTCGTCGGTGCCCCGCGGCCGGCGGCCGGCCGCCGGAGCGCATCCTCCGTCACGTTAGCCGACGCGGCGCCCAACCGATGCCTTCCTCCTGTCGGTGCGGGCGCGGAGTCTTGTCCGTCCCCTGCTGGACACGAGATGCCGTTCTGAGGATAGGCTTACCTATCGGCGCCTTGGTCGCAGTGGCGCCGTACCGGTGGCGCCTGCGTCCGCGCCACCGCGTCTCGCTGCGAAGGGGGGCCGATGCCGGGTAGCCATCCGCTTGCCGAAGTCGTCGACTGGGTGAACGAGCGCGACCTGTACTTCAAGACCGACCTGCTGGCCGCGCGCGACCCCGAGCCCCGGGGTGCGGAGTGGTTGCGCCTGGACCGGGTGCCCGATCGCGTCCCCGACCTGATCGACGGCCTGGCGGCGCGGGCGTGCCAGGGCCACCGCATCGCCGCGTCGGCCTTCTTGGCCGCCGACCTGGGCCGTCAGGCGCTCACCTTCGCGGCCATGTCGGCCTACCTCATCGGCCGGGCGCCGCGCCTGGACGCGCACCTGCTGTGGGTGCGGCTGACCGAGAGCGGCCGCCTGGACCGGATGGCCCTTCGGCAGTCCGACACCGCGGTGCTGCCCGGCGACGCCGCCGCCGACCGCCCCGGAGTGGTGACGCCGGCCTCCGAACGCGAACTGGACGCGTGGTTCGTCGGCGCCGCTGCGGCGGCCCTCGAACCCGCCGTCCACGCGGTGCGCGCCACCACCCGGTTCGGGCTGCGCCCGCAGTGGAGCATGGTCGCCGACGCCCTGCACTCGGCCCTGCTGCTGGCCTCCCACGAGGTCGGCGCCGACCAGGCCGCCGCCTGGGAGCGGGCTCGGCACATGGTCACCTGCCTCAACGGCGACCGCTCGCGCGTCGCTCCGCGCCAGCGCCCGTTCCCACTGGCACTGGCGGGCCGTCCCGCGCACCGCCCTGAGCGGATGTTCATGGTCGCCGGCGGATGCTGCTTCTACTACCGCTTCTCCGGCCAGAAGTGCGCCACGTGCCCGTTGTCCGGCGACGACGAGCGTGAAAGCAAGCTGCGCGACTACTACGAGGCACCCGCCGGCACCGCGAGTGCGTCCTAGCAGCGCTTCGCAACGGATTACTGGATTCCGCGCGATCCGCCCGGCTCGCTGCCGCCTGCGAAGGCGTCGGCGAGGGGCGGGCCGCCGTGGCCGCTGACCGGGATCGGTGTCCGCGGCCAGACGCACGCGACGTAGTACCACTGGCCGGTTGTGCGCGCGCGGGCCCCGCCGGATGTGGGGGTCCGGCGGGGCCCGGTCGTGCGGCGCGGGAACTCAGCCGATCGGTCGGCCGATCAGGCGAAGTTCACGTCGCTGCAGATGTAGTAGTTCTGGTCCATGTGGGACGCCTTCCAGATCGTGAAGATCACGTGGCGCCCGTCGTAGCCCGAGGTGTTCACCTGGAAGGTGGTGTTCTCGGCCGGCGCGTAGCTGCCGGTGGTCTTGACCAGGTCCAGGTCCTCCCAGCCCAGCGGCTCGCTGGTGGGGTCGTAGCTGTTCTTGCTGACGTAGACCTTGAAGTAGTCGGCGCCGTGCTGGGCCTGGTCGTACAGGTTCATGGTGAAGTTGTCGGTGATGTCGGTGGTCTTCCACGCACCCGGCGTGTCCAGCGAGGAGTAGCGGCCGTTCTGGGTGTCGCCGCCGCTGCAGAGGTTGCCGCTGGAGACGTGGGCCTCGTGGTTGCCGTTGACGTTGTTCTTGTAGAGCCCGTTCCAGTTCCACATGGCGTTGGGGTTGTCCTGCCAGGCCTGCCAGCACATGGGGTCCTCTTGGGCCATGTTCTCATTCAGGTGGTCGTCGCCCCAGCGCTCCCAGCAGCCGTAGTTGCGGCTGGCCGGGTCGACGATCGAGCCGTGCGCGGCGGCGCTGTTCGCCAGCGGCAGCATGCAGGCCAGCGCGCCCGTGAGGGCGGCGGCGACGGTGAGGGCTCGGCGGGGGGCGGACTTTGCCGTTGCTTGCATTGCGCGATCTCCGTGTTCCGGTTGGGGGAATGGCCGGTGGTTCGGGAGCGCTCCCATGTAACAGTAACGTTACCCCATGGATTCGCCGAAAAACACAGTGTTTCCGATTCTGTCGGGATCGGGGCCGATAGCTTCGGTATGCAGAATCCGCTTCGCCGCAGGACAGCGGACTGCTGGGCGCGGCTCGTCCTCGTTCGATTTCTCTTGGCGGGCGACCCGCGCACAGCCCCGCTTCTCTGAGTCGTGTTTAAGAAGCACTGGATCGGGCCGCCGCCCATGGGCGGCCGGGCCCCGCATCTCGGGCCGCCGCGGGCCGGTCGGCGCATCTATTGCGCGGCTTGGCCCGTCTATCGCGAACTTATGGTCGCAGGTAAGCGCATTCCGCGGCCATAAGTTCACGGTCATCGCCTTGCGTCGGGCCCGCGCCGACAACCGGGCGGCCGCCGGGCTCCGACCACCCGCGGCCGGGGCCGGCGACCACCGCCCCGACCACCGCGGCCCCCGGCCCCGCCGGCGTCGTCGCCGTACCCGTCGGCCACCGCCACCGGCGGGCACCCGGCCCGTTGGGCACGGGCCAAGCCCCTGCCGTCCTCGGCGCCGCTTTAGACCACCCATCCACCCGGCAGACCGACAAGGCCGCCGAGCAGACGGGCGTTCTTGAACACGGCTTCTAGCGGACCGCCACGAAGGCGTCCGGCTCGCGCGGCGGGCGGTCCTTCGGCGGTGCGGCGGGGTGTCCCACGGCCACCGCTCCCATCGGCTGCCAGTCCGCGGGCAGCTCCAGCACGCCGCGGACGACGTCGGGGCAGAACATCGTCGAGGACACCCACGCCGAGCCCAGCCCTTCCATGGCCAGTCCCACCAGCAGGTTCTGCACTCCGGCGCCCATTGCCACCAGGAACATCGACCGCTCGGCGGTGGCCCGGCGCTCGTCCGGATAGGGGTGTGCACCGTCGGCGACCAGGCACGGCACGACAAGGTAGGGCGCCTGCCGGAGCACGTCGCCGCGGCGCGTGCGCCGGACGATCTGCTCCTCGCTGAAGCCGTCGCGGACCAGATCGGCGACCCAGGCGGCGAGCATGTCGTCCAGTAGCCGCGTGCGCGTGGCCGCGGACTCCACCAGCACGAACCGCCACGGCGTGGTGTGATGCGGCGCGGGCGCCGTGACCGCCGCGGCCACCGCCCGGCGCACCGCCGCGGGGTCGACGGGATCGCCCGTGAACTCGCGGATCGTGCGGCGCGCGGGGACGACGTCGCGGGAGCCGTAGCGGAACATGTCGTCGTCGGCGGGCCGGACGAGCTCGGCCGCACCTGCGCCGTCCTCTTCGGTGACCAGATTCGCCAAGCCGCGCACCACGGCGACCGGTACCCCGGCGGCCTTCCCCTTGACCAGTTCGCCGGCTCCGGCGATCTCGTCGGCGACCGCGGAGAGCGTCGACTCCAGCAGGTTGCCGTAGGTGTCGGTGCTGCCGCGCAGGTCGTGCAGCGCCGCGATACCGGCCGCGCCGATGGCGACGTCGGTCTGGCCGACGCGCCAGGGCCGGCCGAACGTGTCGCTGAGCAGCACCGCCGTGCGCACGCCCAGGCGCTTGCGCAGTCCGGCCCGCAGGGCGCGCGCCGAGGCGTCGGGGTCCTCCGGCAGCAGCAGCACCCGCCCCGGTTCGACGTTGGAGGCGTCCACGCCGGCGGCCGCCATCACCAGTCCGGTGCGGGTCTGCACGATTCGGGTGCGGCCGCGGCGCGCGACCACCCGCTCGGTCTCGGCGTCGATCGCCGACTCGCGGTCAGCGGCCGCGATGCGGCCCTCCGCCTTGCTGACGATCTTGGAGGTCACCACCAGCACGTCGCCGTCGCGCAGGTCGGGTGCCGCGTCGGCGACCAGTTCCGCCAGGTCGTCTCCGGGGCGCACCTCCGGCAGGCCCGGCACTGCCGAGACGCGCAGCTCGGCGTCCGCCGCGGATGCCGAGCCCGAGGCCGTGTCGTTCATGACGGCTGTCCCTTCAGCTGCGCCGCGAGGTCCAAGGCGGCCCGGGCGATCGCGGCGGTCGCCTCGGGGTCGCTCATGTACAGCGGCAGTGAGCGCACGGCGACGCCGTCCACATGCGTGTGCTCGTCGGCCTTGTCCACCAGCCAGCCGTCCAGCAGGGCGGGCCCGTAGTGCTCGGCCACCGCTTGGGCGCTGGTCTCGACCCCGATGGCCTTCAGGCAGGCATCGGCCATCCCGCGGACCGGAGCGTCGCCGATGATGGGGGAGACGCCGACCACGGTGGTGCGCTCCAGTGCCTCCCGGATGCCGGGCACCGCGAGGACCGAGCCGATGCTGACGACCGGGTTGGACGGCGGCAGCAGCACGGCGTCGGCTTCATCGATCGCCTCCAGCACGCCGGGCGCCGGAGCCGCGTCTTCGGCGCCGATCCCCGTGATCTCCCGCGCCGGGAGCGCGGCGCGGTACCGGATCCACCACTCCTGGAAGTGGATGGCCCGCCGGCCCCCGGGTTCGTCGTCGACGACCACGTGGGTCTCGACGCGGTCGTCTGTCATGGGCAGCAGGCGCACCCCGGGCCGCCAGCGGTCGCACAGTGCCGCGGTGACCGCGGAAAGGGGGTAGCCCGCCGCCATCATCTGCGCCCGCACGATGTGGGTGGCCGTGTCGCGGTCCCCCAGCCCGAACCAGGTGGGCTGCATGCCGTAGGCCGCCAACTCCTCCTTGACGGTGAACGACTCGGCGGCGCGCCCCCACCCCTGTTCCTCGTTGATGCCGCCGCCGAGGGTGTACATCACAGTGTCCAGATCCGGACAAATGCGCAGACCGAAAAGAGTGATGTCATCGCCCGTGTTTCCGATGACCGTGATGGCCGGGTCGGTGCCGGTCGGTTCGGCTCCCACTCCCAGTGCCGCCTGCAGCCCGCGCAGGAAGCGCGCGCCCCCGATACCGCCTGCCGGTACGACTATCCGCATGGGCTCAAGTCTGGCAGGCTGTGGTGGTGTATGTGCCATACTCCCCGCCGTCCGCGGGGAGCGGGAGACCCGGCGGCGTGGAACGGCACGATCGGCGCCGTCCCGAGCACCGGTTCGGACGGCAGGGGGTTCCGGGCGGCGCGGCCGCGAGGCCATCCGCCGTCGGCGAGGTGCCGCGGAACGGCACGTTTCGGCCCGCGGCCTGACCGGCCAGTGTGGTGTCCGTGTCAGTGTTCGTGTCTGTGCCTGTGTTTGTGCCCGTGTCCGACCGCGGGCGCGGTGGCATCTCGGGCAAACGGGCGCTTGCACGTCCCGGCGCCTCCTGGGCGCGTCCGGGAACGGCCCGGCGGCTGCCGTTCGGGCGAACGCCTTGACAATCCGTTGATATGCAAAGCTTTCACCGGCGCGAGGGACGCGACGGCGAAGCACCGGAGGGGAACCTCTCTTGAACAACGAAGCACTCAACCGCCTGCGGGTGCCCGCTGCCTGGGCGCTGCTCGGTGCTGTGGCCGCCCACATGCTGGGCGGCCTCATCTTCATCTTCGGCCACGGGGCCACCTACGACGCCTCGATAGCGGGCAACTTCACCAGTGTGGGGGGCTCGCTGTTCTACGGGCCGCTGCTGATCGGCATGCTCGTCGGCGCGGTCGCCCTGGTGGTCACCGCCCCGACGAAGACGTCGGTGAACTTCCCGGTGGTACTCGTCGCGCTGATCCTGGGCGGTTTCGCCGGACTGATGGGCGTGATCGGTCTCGTGATGGGCTTCATCAGCGCCAACGAGAGCCAGGAAACGGCGGACGGGTTCACCTCCTTCCTTTCGGTGGGCGGCAAGTTGGCCGTCATCGTTTTCGCGTTGCTGTTCATGCAGCGCGTCTTCGGCGACCACACGCTCGTTCCCCGCTCGTCTCCCCAGCAGAGCATGCCGATGGGCATGCCCGGTTACGCCCCGCAGACCGGAGCACAGCAGTCCTTCGCCCAGCCCGGCTACCCCACCGGCGGGCAGCCGGCCTACCAGCCCCAGCAGCAGGACTGGTCCGCGCAGCCGGCCTACGGCGCTGCGGCCGCCCAGCCGGGTGGTTACGACCCCAACATGTACCCGGGCTACGACCCGAACCAGCCCGCGGCCTACGACCCCGCCCAGCAGCCCTACGGCGCCGACCCGATGGTCCAGCAGGGCTATGCGGCGCAGGAGCCGGTGGCGCAGTCTCCCTATGCGGCCGACCCAGTGCAGCAGCCCTACGGCGCCGACCCGAACGCCCAGCCCGCCTACGGTGCCGCGAGCGGCGGCCAGCAGCCCTATGCCCAGGGGTGGGGGCAGGACCCCTACGCCCAGCCCGGTGCAGGACAGGAGGGCTACCAGGCCGCGTACGGACAGGCCGGCTACGGCCAGGACTGGCAGCAGCAGGGCTACGGCCAGGGCTACCAGCCGGGCTACGACCCCTACGCCCAGCACGCGTACGGCACGGGCGCGGGCGGTCAGCAGCCCTACGGCACCGGCGGGCAGTCGGCCTACGGCACCGGCGGTCAGCAGCCCTACGCCTCCGGCGGCCAGCAGGCCTACGGCACCGGGACCGGCGGGCAGCCCGCCTACGGCAGCGGTGCCGACTCCTCCTACGGCACGGGCGGCCAGCCGGCGTACGGTCAGCAGGCCTACGGCACGGGCGGCCAGCCGGCGTACGGCTCCGGCGGCCAGCCGGCCTACGGCTCGCCCTACGACCCGTCCCAGTACGCGCCGCAGCCCGGCAGCGAGAGCGAGCGGGCCGCCCAGGACGCGATCCAGTACGGCTGGTACCAGCAGCCGGGGGAGCAGTCCGAGGCCCCGGCCGCCCAGCAGCGCCGCGACACGCCCCTGGACTCCTTCTTCACCGACGACTCGGGCGGGACCGACCAGACCACGAGACTGGACCCCTACGGCCAGCAGTCCGGTGAGGGCGGCGACACCCCGCAGGGGTGGTACCGCGACGACGACCGCCGCTGAGCCCGTAGTCCCGGCCCCAGTCCCGGCCCCGCATTGGGACGCCCGCCACAATTGCGTGGTAATCCGCTGAAGTCGACGCCCACGGGTAGACGCCCGGCGGTCGTTTGTTACATGATATTCGGGGGATTACCACGCAGCGCGCTTGACGCATACCAAGTCTCACGCGTGTAATTTCCTAGTGTGATTCCACCCTCCCGGGGGTCGAATGGGAGGGTACATCTAGGGGGGCAATAGGAGGTGCGCATGAGCGAGGTCATCCCGCTGGCGCACGGCGCAGATGAAGATCTGGGCTGGCAGGAGCGCGCCCTGTGCGCGCAGACCGATCCCGAGGCGTTCTTCCCCGAGAAGGGCGGCTCGACGCGGGAAGCCAAGAAGGTCTGCCTGTCATGCGAGGTGCGGGCGGAGTGTCTGGAATACGCGCTGGAGCACGATGAGCGCTTCGGCATCTGGGGGGGACTCTCCGAGCGCGAGCGGCGTCGGCTCAAGAAAGCGGCCGGCCAGGATTTCGATTTCCTCGCAGACATGCTGTGACCGCTTCCGGTACAGCTGAACGCGTGCCCTGGGTTTTCACCCGGGGCACGCGTTTTTTTATCCTCGCTTTACTCTTCCGCGTGTAGTGCGTGCGGTTTCGGGAAGACGGGGCCCGGCGCCCCGCTTCCAACCGGGGACGAATCGGCACGTAAGCGTCGGCAGGTGGCGTAGGGTGTTCTGCCGACAGTGCCCGACCGCTTCGGTCGCCCCGCCCTGAACCTCGAACCCCGAGAGCGAACCCCAGCCGTGCTACCCCTGGACCCGGCTCGCCACATCGTCACCGCCGTCATCGTCACCCACGACGGCGCCCGCTGGCTGCCGGAGACACTGGAGGCCGTCCGCGAGCAGTCACGGCCGGTGCAGCGCGTCGTCGGCGTCGACACCGGCAGCCGCGACCGCAGCGGCCGCATCCTCGCCGACTACATCGCCGCCGACGCGATCGCGAACCTGGACCGCTCCACCGGCTTCGGTGACGCGGTAAGCGCCGGCCTCGACCTTCCGCGCGCCCGCAGCGCCTTCCCCGGTGCGGCACCCGACGCCACCGAGTGGGTCTGGCTGATCCACGACGACTGCACCCCCGACCCCGACACCCTCCAGCACCTGCTGCTGGCGGCCAACGACGACCCGCGCGCCGCCGTGCTCGGCCCCAAGCTGCGCGACTGGTTCGACCGCCGGCTGCTGGTGGAGGCCGGGGTGACCATCGACGGCGCCGGGCGCCGGGAGACCGGCCTGGAATCGCGTGAGTTCGACCACGGCCAGCACGACGGCAACCGGCCGGTGCTGGCGGTCTCCAGCGCCGGGATGCTCGTCCGCCGCGACGTCTGGGAGCAGCTCGGCGGCTTCGATCGGGGACTGCCGATCTTCCGCGACGACATCGACTTCTGCTGGCGGGCCGGCGGCGCCGGCCACCGCGTCCTCGTCGTCACCGACGCCGTCGCCTACCACGCCGAAGCAGCGGCGCGCCGCCGGCGGCGGATCAGCGCCGCGAGCGACCACCCGCGCCGCCTGGACCGCCGCAACGCGATGTTCGTGCTGCTGGCCAACCTGCCCCTGGGCGGCATGCTTGCGGCGTTCGTGCGCAACACGTTCGCGTCCGTGCTGCGGGTGCTGATGTACGTGCTCGCCAAGCAGCCCGCCAACGCGTTCGACGAGGCGGTGGCGATCGGCTCGGTCTACCTCATGCCGGGACGCCTCGTCCGCGCCCGTCTGCGGCGCCGCCGCAACCGCCGGCGCACCTACAGCGCCATCCGCCCCTTCCTCGCGCGCGGTGTGGCTCTGCGCCAGTTCACCGACGCGGCGGCGAACCTGCTCGCCGGCACGCCGGGGCTGGACGCCCCCGGTCGGCACCAGGCCGTCACCGCGCCGCCCCGCGACGACGAGGACCCCCTCGACGACGACCAGAGCCTGCTGCTGCGGGCGCTGACCAGCCCCGGGCTGCTGCTGGTCGGCGGACTGACGATCGTCACCCTCGTCGCCGAGCGGTCGCTGCTGTTCGGCGCAGAGCTGTCGGGCGGCGCGCTCCCGCCGGTGCAGGGCGGGGCCTCGGACCTGTGGGCGCTATACCTGACCGGCACACCCGAGGTCGGCGCGGGCGCGGGGGCGCCCGCCCCGCCCTACGTCGGCCTCCTGGCGCTGCTGTCGACGCTGATGCTGGGCAAGCCGTGGCTGGCGGTCACCGTCATCCTGCTGGGTTGCGTCCCGCTGGCCGGTTTCACCGCCTACCTGCTGGCGCGGCGCATCCTCGACTTCCGTCCCGCCCAGGTGTGGATGGCCGGCTCCTACGCGATGCTGCCCATGGCCACGGGCGCGGTGGCCCAGGGGCGGCTGGGCACCGCACTGGTGCACGCGCTGCTGCCCGTGCTGGGCATCCTGCTCACCCGGATGCTCACCCTGCCCGCCCGCCAGTCGCGGCGCGCCGCCTGGGCGCTGGCGCTGTTCATCGGCATCGGCACCGCGTTCGTGCCGCTGCTGTGGCTGCTGGCGCTGGTCACCGGCGTGCTGGTGATCGTCGCCTTCGGCCACCTCGGCCGCCGCCTCTACGCCAGCGTCGCGATCGCGCTGAGCGTACCGCTGGTGCTGCTGCTGCCCTGGTCGGCGGAGCTGTTCCTGCACCCGTCGCTGTGGTTGCTGGAGGCGGGGCTGCACAGCCCCGAGTTGTCGGCGCCGCCGCCCAGCGCACAGCAGTTGCTGATGCTCTCCCCCGGCGGGCCCGGGAGCCCGCCGGTGTGGATCACGGCCGGGTTCCTCGCGGCCGCGCTGTTCGCGCTGCTGCTCCTGCGGCAGCGGCTGCTCATCGCCGTGGGCTGGAGCGTGGCGCTCTTCGGCATCCTGGTCGCGATCGTCGTCAGCCGTGTGCCCGTGGAGCCCTGGTACGGCGGCCCCTCGGCTCCGGCCTGGCCCGGGGTGGCCCTGGCGTTCGCCGCGACGGCGATGCTGCTTTCGGCGGCCACCACGACCCGGTCCTTCGGTGTGATGTGGGGGATGGGCGGTCCGCGGCGGGCGTTCGTCGCCTTCGCGGCGGCGCTTGCCCTGACGACTCCGGTGTGCGCGGCCGGGGTGTGGATGTGGCAGGGCGCCCAGGGTCCGCTGACGGGCCAGGGCGGGCCCGCGATCCCCGGCATGCTCAGCGCCATCAGCAGCGACGACCGCCACGCGCGCACGCTCGTCGTCTCGCCCTCCTCCGAGGGGCCGGTGCGCTACGCCGTGCTGCGCGGACGCGAGCCCCGCATCGGCGAGGGCCAGATCCCCACCGACCCGCGCACCCGCGAGGTACTCGACGGGGTGGTGGCCGGCCTGATCGCCGGCCAGGGGGGCGACCAGGCGCGCGAGCTCGCCGATCTCGGCATCGGCTACGTGCTGATGCCGCGCCCGCCCGACGCCGACAGCGGCCGAGCCACCCCGGTCGACACCCTCGACGGTGTCCCCGGCGTTTCCCGGGTGCTGCTGACGGAGCGGTTCGGCCTGTGGCGGCTGGACGACCCCACCGGGCGACTGCGCGTCACCGGCGACGGCGCGGCCCGAGTGCTGAAACGGCAGGGCGACGGCGCGGCGGCCGTCTACCGGGTGCCGTCCGGTCCTTCCGAGCGCACCCTGGTGCTGGCCGAGCCCGCCGGGACCGGCTGGAGTGCCGTGCTCGACGGACGGCAGTTGACCGCCGGCTCCGACGGCAGCGGCCTGACGACCTTCGAGCTGCCCTCGGGCGGCGGTGAGCTGCACCTGGACAAGTCCGACCCGCTGCGGCAGATGTGGTTGGTCGCCGAGGCCGTGCTGCTGGGCCTGGTCGCGATCCTGGCGCTGCCCGGTGTGCGCACCGAGGAGGACCTGCGCGAGGAGGCGGCCCAGCCCGCACCGCGCCCTCGCCGCCCGCCGCTGCAGGGCCTGCGCGCCTCCACGGGAGCGCGTGGGGCCACCCGCGGGCACCGCGGCCGCGGTGCCCGCCGTGCCGGAGCCCGCGGCGATCGGGGAACGAGGGGCGCCCGCGGTTCGCGCAGCGCCCACGGCGGAGGGAGCGACCGGTGAGGCTCATCGTCGAGAACCGCTTCGCGCTGCTGGTACTGGTTCTCATCGGCCTGACGGCGCTGTTCGGCGTCGCTTTCGCCACGCGCTCGGTCGGCGCCTCGCCCCGAGGGGCCGAGTCGCCGGCGACCGCGCCCGTGCAGTCGGCGCTGCGGGTGTGCCCGCCGCCGCAGGGCGATGACCGGGCCGCGCAGGCGGCGGCGTTCGCGACCGGCCCGGACGGTGAAAGCCGGGGCGGCGGCGAGTTGTCTGCGACGGAGAACACCGGCGAGGCCGCCGAGGTGGGCGAGCCCGCCTCGGCCGGCCGGCTGTGGAGTGCCGACACCGGCGGGTCCGCGGAGCACACCCTCGTCGCCGCCGAGGGTGCCGCGGCGGCCGGGCTGGAGGTCGCCCAGACCACGATCGGCGAGGACGGCGCCTACGCCACGGAGGTGCGCTGCGCCGAACCCGGCATCAGCACCTGGTTCGCCGCTCCGGGCGGCACCGATCTCGAGGGGTTGCGGCTGCTGCTGGCCAACCCCGACCAGGAGGCGGCGACCGTCAACGTCGACGTCTACGGCGCCGACGGCCCCGTCTACTCCGACGAGACCCGCGGCATCTCCGTGGGCGCCCGCGGCCGCAGCGAGGTCGACCTGACCGAGCTCATCCAGGGCAGCCGCGCCGCCGTCGTGCACGTGCGGACCAACTCCGGGCGTGTCGCCGCCTCGCTGTTCGCCGACCGCGGGGGCAGCGGCCGGGACTGGGTCCCGCCCACCGCTCCGCCCGCCGACACCCACGTCGTCCCCGCCATCCCGTCGGGAAGCGGCACAAAGCGGCTCGTGATCGCCGCGCCCGGCGACAGCCCCGTCACGGCCGATGTGCGGCTCTACACCGAGGACGGGCGCGCCGAGCACGACACGCTCACCGGCCTGAGCGTGCCCCCCGCGGCGGGCACCTTCCTCAGCCTGGAGGGTCCGCTGAGCAAGAAGGCGGGCACGGCCGTGGTGGAGGCCGACGGTCCAGTGGTCGTGGGCGTGGCCTTCTCCCGCTCCGGCGGCGACGACACCGCCTACACCGCCGCCGCGCCGCCGCTGCAGGGCCCCCTCCACGGCACTGCCGTCGTCCCGGCGAACCCCGAGGGCACTCGGACACGGCTCGTTTTCGGCGCGCTCGCGCAACCCGCCGCGGTTGTGGTGACCCCCGTCGCGGCGGACGGCGCAACGGGCGAGCCGGCCCGCGTCGAGGTCGGCGCCGAGCGCACCGCCGTCGCCGACGTGGAGGCACCCGACGGCGCCCACGCGCTGACCGTGCGGGTCGAGGGCGAGGCGCCCGTCTACGCCGGGCGGGTCCTCACCCACGAAAGCGGCGGCGACCGCGCGACGTCGCTCCAGCCGCTGCAACCGGCACCGTCGGAGGTGGCGCTGCCCGCGGTGGAGGACGGCCTTACCGCGATCGTGCGCTGACCGGCCCCGCGGACGTGCGCGAGGGTGCGCGAGACCGCAACCGGCCGCGCCGAGGGGGCGGCCTGCGGGCGACACGGCGCGCGGCACCTGCCATCATTGCGTGGCGGGCCAGGGCGCACGGGCGCCACGGGGGCAGCGGCCGTGCGGGTTGAGGGAGCCCCATGGACTACAACGGATACGAGCAGATCGGTGGCGCCCGGGAACGCTACTCCGGGACCTACGACAGCGCGTTCGCGGCCGCCCGGTGGTTGCGCGGGCGCTTCGCCGAGCACCAGCGCGGCGTGGCCAGCCAGTCGGTGCCGGTCGTCCGGGAGTGGTTCGCCGAACAGCGGCTGCGCAACGGCGAGCCGGTGACTTGGGAGGGCCGCACCGCCGACGGGGACTGGGTGGCGTTGTCGGTGGTGCCCGACGGGCAGCCGTGAGCGGCGCGCGGCGCCGTGCCCTCAGGTCTCGGGGTCCACGGTCTCCGGCTCCAGCCCGAGTAGGTTGGCGACCTCCTCGACCACGGTGTCGTAGACGAGCAGGGCCATCTCCTCGGGCTCACGCGTGCGGATCTCGACCGGCCTGCGGTAGACGATGATGCGCGCCTGCCCGGACTTGGCGGCCTCCAGCCGGGAGAACGGGATGCCGTCCTCGGCGGTGACCCCGCGCGGCACCCGGGGCACGTCCTCGACCAGGAACTCCACGTTCGCGAGTTCCCGCGCCCAATGGCGCTCCAGTCGCTCCACGGCATCGAGCACCAAGTCGTCGAACACATGAGCCCGGCTGCGGCTCATGGGCAGTTCAGGCGGCGCCAGAGGTCCGCGGACACCGCGCCCGCGCCGGTCTCGACGTCGTACTCGGTCGGCTTGAGCCCTATCAAGGTGCACTCGTCGCACGGTTCGAGACTATGCCATCCGCCGCCAACATGCAGCCCCCGGCGCGTTCCGGGCCCGCCTGCCGGACACAGCGGGGCGATGCTGGCGTGGGGCGTCGGAAGGGCATAAAGTCGATGCCCGTGAGCGTCGTACGACGCTGCTCGCGCACCGCGTGCCGGCAGCCCGCAGTCGTCACACTCACGTATGTCTACGCCGATTCCACGGCTGTGCTCGGGCCGCTCGCCGCCTACGCCGAACCGCACTGCTACGACCTCTGCGCCACGCACGCCGAACGCCTCACCGCCCCCCGCGGCTGGGAGGTCGTGCGGCTGCCCGCCGAATCCTCCGGCGCCGGGCCCGGTAGCGACGACCTGGAGGCGCTGGCCGACGCCGTACGCGAGGCCGCCCGACCGCCCGCCGCCGAAAGCCCGGTGGGCCAGGGCGTCGAGACCAACCGGCGCGGCCACCTGCGGGTGGTCAAATCCGAGGCCCGCCGGCACGACCAGCCGCACGAGACGCGCGAGCCGCCCGAGTCGCCCTCGGGCCACCCGCCGGCACGGCCGGGCCGCGAGTCCTAGCGGTACTGCGTCAAGCAACTGAACGCCGCGACGAGCCGAACCGGGCGGTATCGGCTGTTCGGCGCGCCGCCACGCGCCCTCACCGGGGTACCGGTAGCGCTGGGCGCCGGCTTCACCCTCCGCCGCCTTTGTTACCGCTTCTGACTACAGTTAGCCCGCTGCCCGGCAGATGAACAAGGCCGCCCAGTGGACCCGGGCCGCCTTGGCCGCTGAGGCGGGATCAGTGCCCGCGGCCGTAGGCGGCGGGCTCCGGGGTTCCGCCGCGCGCCCTTGATAGCTTGGGTTCGGCGCGGGCGCCGTCCGCCCGCGGCCGCCCGACTACTACCGGATCCGGAGCAGCGTGTGGGTGACCTCGGCGACATCTTCAAGGCCTACGACGTCCGCGGGATCTTCCCCGACACCCTCGACGCCGCCACGGCGCGCGCCGTCGGCGCCGCCTTCGCGCGCACGGTCGGCGGCTCCGGGGCGGTCGTCGCCTACGACATGCGGCCCTCCTCGCCCGAACTGGCCACGGCCTTCGCCGAAGGTGTGACCGGCCAGGGCATGGACGTGGTGATGGCCGGTCTGGGCTCCACCGACATGCTCTACTTCGCCTCGGGACACCTGGAGCTGCCCGGGGCGATGTTCACGGCCAGCCACAACCCCGCGCAGTACAACGGGATCAAGATGTGCCGGTCCGGGGCCGCGCCTATCGGCTCCGACAGCGGACTGGAGGACATCCGCCGCCTCGCCGAGCGCGGCGTTCCCGAGACCGACGGTGCGCGCGGTTCCATCACCGAGCGCGACCTGCTCACCGAGTACGCCGAGTACCTGCGCTCCCTCGTCGACCTCTCCGGCAGCCGGCCGCTGCGGGTGGCCGTCGACGCCGGCAACGGCATGGGCGGCTACACGGTGCCCGCGGTGCTGGGCGGCGAGCGGCTGGGGGAGCTGCCGCTGACCGTCGACCCGCTCTACTTCGAGTTGGACGGCACCTTCCCGAACCACCCCGCGAATCCGCTGGACTACGCCAACCTCGTCGACCTGCAGGCCCGGGTGCGCGAGACCGGTGCCGACATCGGGCTGGCCTTCGACGGCGACGCCGACCGCTGCTTCGTCGTCGACGAGCGGGGCGAGCCCGTGCCGCCGTCGGCCATCACCGCCCTGGTGGCGGTGCAGGAGTTGGCCAAGGATCCCGGCGCCGCGATCATTCACAACCTCATCACCTCGACCGCCGTGCCGGAGATCGTGCGCGAGCACGGCGGCGAGCCGGTGCGTACGCGCGTGGGCCACTCGTTCATCAAGGCGACCATGGCCGAGACGGGGGCGATCTTCGGCGGTGAGCACTCCGCGCACTACTACTTCCGCGACTTCTGGCGGGCCGACACCGGTATGCTCGCCGCGATGCACGTCCTCCGGGTGCTCGGCGCGGACACCCGTCCGCTCTCGGAGATCACCGCGGAGTACACGCGCTACGCGGCCTCGGGCGAGATCAACTCCGAGGTCGAAGACCAGGAGGGCCGCACGGCTGCCGTCGAACTGGCCTTCTCCGACCAGGCGGCCAAGGTCGACCACCTCGACGGGCTGACCGTGATCACGGCCGACGGCTCCTGGTTCAACCTGCGGGCCTCCAACACCGAGCCGCTGCTGCGGCTCAACGTCGAAGCCCCCGACACCGCGGCGATGGCGAAGCTGCGTGACGACGTGCTCGCCATCGTCCGGGCCTGACCGCAGCGCCCGGCGCACCACGACCACCGAACGGAAGACGGCGATGACCGCGAAGATCGACGACTGGCTGCTGGAGATCCTGGCCTGCCCCAAGAGCAAGGGACCGCTGCGGCTCGACGAGGAGGCGGGCGAGCTGGTCTGCGACGAGAGCGGGCTGGCCTACCCGATCCGCGACGGCATCCCGGTGCTGCTGGTCGACGAGGCCCGCGCCGTCGAGTGACGCCGGTCCGGGCCGGCAGGTCCGGTACCTTCGGCGCCGATCCGCCGGTTTCGCGCCGATCGCGCCTGCGCGGCCGTCGGCGGCGCAGAGCGCGGCCGCGGGGTGTTCCTCCGGCGGCCGGACACGTTTGCCAAGGCAGCGGAGGGGAGCCCATGGCGGCCGAGTTCGACGAGTCGCGGCTGGATGATCCCGAGGCCGGCGCCGAGGCGCTGCGCGGTGCGGCGTCAGCGGCGGCCCGGCTGCGCGCCGCGCGCACGGCCGCGGCCGAGGCGCCACTGGAGGTGCTGAGCCGCGACGGCCGGCCGCGCTCCATCGTCGTCGTGGGCGCCGGCGGCGCGGGGTTCGCCGGCGAGGTGCTGGCCGCGGTGCTGGGAGCGGGATGCCCTATCCCGGTGGTCACGGTGTGCGACTACCGGCTTCCGGGCTGGGTCGGCGGCAACGACCTCGTCGCCGCGGTCGCGTCCGCAACCGGCCGGATTCCGGAGTGGGTACACGACTGCGCGGTCGAGGCAGTGCGGCGCGGTTGCCGCTTCCTGGCCGTGGGGCCGCGCGACAACGGCCTGGCGGCCGTCGCCGAGCAGGCCCGCGCGCCCGCGATCTCCTTCGGCCGTGTCGGAGACCCCGCCGACACGGTGTGGGAGCCGGCGGCCGCCCTGCTCACGGCTGCCGAGAGGGTCGGGCTCGCCGCGCCCGACGGGGCCGCCTACGAGGCGGCCGCGGCGCGTCTGGAGCAGGCCGCCGTCGACTACGGGCCGGGCGCCGAGAGCTGGGAGAACGAGGCGAAGACCGCGGCCGCGGACCTCGCCGGCAGCCTTCCGCTGGTGTGCGGCGCCACGCCGGTCGCCGAGACCGCCGCCCGCTACTTCGCCTCCCGGATGGCCGCGGTCGCCGGATACCCCGCGGTCTGCGGCCGTGCGCCGGGCGTCCTTGACGACCGGATCGCCTTCGTGGATGGGCCCTTCGGCGGCACCGGCCCGCGGTCGATCTTCGACGATCCGGTGGAGGACGGCACCGTGTCGGTCCGGCTGGTCCTCCTGCGCGATCCCGAGGAGGGGGCCGCGGCCGGTTGCGACCTGGCGGCGGCCGCTGACACGGCCCGGGACAGGGGCGTCGGCGTCACCGAGTTCTCCGCGCCTGAAGCGGGCGCTATGGAACGCATCGCCGGTTTGATCGCTCTAACCGATTACGCCACTGTGTACGTAGCCGTCGCTTATGGCGCGGATCCGCTAGCTCATACGCTGGTCGTGCGTTAGCGCCAGCCACGACCGCATCTGGAGGAGATCGATGCCCGGTCCCGAGTCGCTGTCGCCGAACGACCCCGCCTCGTTCGGTGGGTACAGCGTGGTCGGACGCCTGGGGAAGGGCGGCCAGGGTGTGGTCTACCTCGGCCGGGACGAAGAGGGCGAGGAGTTCGCCATCAAGGTCCTGAACGACCAGTGGGCGCAGGACGACGATCTCCGCAAGAGGTTCGCCAAGGAGGTGCGCGCGGCGCAGAAGGTGGCGTCGTTCTGCACCTCCGCCATCCAGGACGCCCAGCTCGACGAGGACCCGCCCTACGTCGTCTCCGAATACGTCCCGGGCAAGTCGCTGCAGGAGGCCGTGGCGGCCAAGGGCCCGCACAAGGGCGCCGCGCTGCAGCGGCTCGCGGTCTCCACCGCCACCGCGCTGGTGGCCATCCACCAGGCCGGCATCGTGCACCGCGACTTCAAGCCCGGCAACGTGCTGCTGGGGCCCGACGGGCCGCGGGTGATCGACTTCGGTATCGCGCGTGTGGCCGACGGCACCGCCACCATGACCAACTCGATCGTGGGGACGCCCTCCTACATGGCGCCCGAACAGATCGAGGGCCGGACCATCACCGACAAGGCCGACGTCTTCGCGTGGGGCTGCGTCATCGCGTTCGCCTCGACGGGCAACGCGCCGTTCGGCACCGACAGCGTCCCCGCCGTCGTGCACCGCGTGGTCAGCGCGCCGCCCGACCTGACGGGGCTGCCGGAGTCGCTGCTGGGCATCGTGCAGAACTGCCTGGACAAGGATCCCGCCCGCAGGCCGACGGCCCAGGAGCTGCTGATGCGCCTGCTCGGGCACGAGGGCGGCGTCGCCACCGACGACGCCCTTCGGGAGGGCGAGCGCATCGCCGAGGCGCACCCGCCCGGCGGGCCGCAGGCGCCGGCGCCCGGTCCGGGGTACGCGCCGGGGCCGCCCCAGGGCCCCGCCACGCCGCCTCCCAGCGGGCCGCAGACTCCCTACCCGGCCGGCTACGGCGGCGCGCAGGGCGGCGCGGTGCGCCCGCCCACGGGGCCGCAGCCGACGGGGCCTCAGCAGGGCGGGTACCCGCCGCCGCAGCAGATGGCGCCGGGACCGCAGATGCCCCAGGCCAACCCCGGCATGACAGGCGCTCCGCGCGGTCCGGCCACACCGGTCCCGCCCCCGGCGACCGGCCCCAACACCGTCTACGGCAACCGCGGCGTGCCCCACCAGCAGCCGCAGAACATGCAGCAGAACCCCGGCGCGCCGCAGCGCCGAGTCGAGGACCCCATCCTGTCCCAGGGCTGGGTGGTCCCGGCGGTGCTGATCGCGATCATCATCCTGCTGCTCGTGCTCGTCCTCGTGGCGCTCAGCGGCGGCTGAGGCAGGTGCGCCGGTGTGCCCGGCCGGGCTCCGACCGCCCTCAGTAGCGCGCGGTCCTGGTGAGGTGGCCGATCGAGCGGGCCAGCACGTCGTCGACGAACGCCTCGACCTCGGGCCAGCGGTCGTCGGCGCCGTCCGTGGGGACGAGGGTGACGCAGTCGGCGCAGCCCGGTTCCAGTACGTCCACGGCGCCGTCGTCGGTGGTCATCCAGCCGTCCGCGGTGACCGCCAGCACCCCGGTCGAGGCCGAGCCCACTTCCTGCACGAACACGAGCAGCTGCAGCACTCCGTCGGCCAGGTCGATGTCCAGCGCGGCGTGCCATTCGTCGGCTCCGGGGGTGAACAGCGCCCGCCGGGCCGCGGCGTCGCGGCGCTCGTCGACCGAGGGGGCGACTGCACCCCGGCCGGAGGTCGCGGCGGTCGCGACGGCGGTTTCGCGGCCGACGGCGGAGTTCTCGGCGAGCGCGGTGGCGCGGCCGCCTTGCGGAGCGCCGGGACGCGGGGCATCCGACGGGTCGGCGTACTCGGAGCCGCCGGTGGAGCTGCTGACCACGGAGCGGGACGCGGGGTCGAGTTCGCGTAGTACCAGGCGCAGCGACGCACAGCGCAGGCGCAGGTGCTCGACGATCCGGCGGTGCACGGCCGCGGCGAGGCGGCCGCTCTCACTTCGGCCCGCCACCGGGGCGCGGGAGACGCGACTCAGCTCCCAGCGCAGCGCGGCGGCCTCCAGGTCGGCCAGCAGCAGCACCAGCGGGGTCAGCCGGTCCTCGGCGGTGCGCGGGGGAGGCACGGCCGGGCCTGCGCTCGCCTGCGCGGGGCCCACCGGCCCCGGAGCGGTTCCGGCCGCGGACGGGGCGCCGCCGACCACCGGGGATGCGGGTGGTGGGCAGCGCCGGTCGATCGCGGGTGGCGGGAGGTCCGAGCGCATGAGCGACAGGGCGGCGACCCACCACGGCAGTGGGCGCAGGTGCGTCGAGAGCGGCTCAACGCCGGGTCCGAGGCCCGGCTCCGCACTCGACTCCGGGCCGGCGCCGTGCCGCGCCGCGGCGCCCTCCGCGGCGTCCAGGGCGTCGGCGCAGGCCAGGAAGAGGTTCGCGGCGCGGATGACGGCATGGGTCTCCGCGGCGGCGGCGTCGGCCAGCACCGTGCCGATCCCCTCGGGGATGTGCAGCGGGGGGTGGAAGTCGGGGATGCCGTGCGCGAGCGACTCGAAGTACTGCGGTGTCAGGCGGACGCCCGCGCGGCAGTCCTGGGCCATCGCGACGAACGCGTCCTCTGCGGCGTCGACCTCCGCCGCGGGGCCCGCCTCCTGTCCGGCCAGCGTGCGCAGCGCCTCGACACGGCGGCGGGCACTGTGGCGGTCGACCGCCGGGTCGTCGGCACTGTAGCCGTAGCGACGGCGCTCCGCCCATACCTCGCGCAGCCTGTCGAGATTCGCGAGCCGTCGGCGCACGGCGTCGGGAAAGCTCTCCGGAACAAGGTCGCGACCGCGTCGTCGGGTGTCCACGGTGTCACCGTAGCCAGCGGCACGGCGGATAAAACCCGGCTTGTGATGATCCTTCGGCGAAAGCAGGCGAAGTGCCGTGCCGATCCGCCGGGTCGGGCCCCATCGAGGACGCGGAGGCGGTAACCTGCCACCGCACCGCCGCGTCGCCCGGCCGAGCTCCCCCCGGAATGCTCCGCAGGACAACCGGCGACGATCCCCGCGCGTCTTCGAAGTATTCCCGCACGCAATCGGGGCCGCCCCGCCCTGTCGCCCCGAGTTGCGCCATGCTCTAACGGCACGGCCAGTGAATGAGGTAACCGTTACCGTGCAGCCACCGTCGACCTCCGGTTCCCCGGCGGTACCGCCGCCGGTTGCTCCGGCCTCCGCATCGTCCCCGCCCCACTCAGCGGCAACCGCCGAGCGTCGCAGTGGCGGCGGCCCCGGACCGGGGTCGGGCGCCGGCTTCCGTCCGGAGATCCAGGGCCTGCGCGCCGTCGCCGTACTCCTCGTGGCCGCCTACCACATCTGGTTGGGCCGGGTCTCCGGCGGTGTGGACGTCTTCCTGCTGCTCACCGGGTTCCTGATCACCGGGTCACTGCTGCGCGCGGTCGAGCGGCGCGGGCGCGTCGACTTCGCCGCGTTCTGGAGCCGACTGGTCAAACGGCTTTTCCCGGGAGCCGCGGCTGCCCTGGCGGGCATCCTCGTCGCGAGCCTGCTGTTCCTGCCCTCTACGGCATGGCGCGAGGCGATCTCCGGAGTCGTCGCCTCCGCGCTGTACTTCGAGAACTGGCATCTGGCGCTGAACTCGGTGGACTATCTCGCGCAGAACAGCAGCGCCGGTCCCGTACAGCACTTCTGGTCGCTTTCCGTGCAGGGCCAGTTCTACCTGCTGTGGCCGCTGGTGATCACCGCGGCGGCCGCTCTGGCCCGCGCCGCCGGGTGGCCGCTGCGAGGCGTCACGGGAACCGTGCTCGCGCTGGTCTTCGCCGCGTCGCTGACTTATTCCGTGGTGCTGACCGAAGCCGACCAGCCGTGGGCCTACTTCGACACCGGTGCCAGGCTGTGGGAGTTGGCGCTGGGCGGGCTGCTCGCCGTCGCCCTGCCGCACCTGCGGCTCTACCGGCCGCTGCGCATCGTGCTGGGCTGGGCCGGACTGGCGGCTCTGGTCGCCTGCGGGCTTCTGGTGCCGGTCTCCACCATGTTCCCCGGATACATCGCCCTGTGGCCGACCCTCGCCGCCGCGGCGGTGATCGTCGGGGGTTCCACGAACTCTCCGCTGGCGGCCGACCGGCTGCTCAACCTGCGGCCGATGCACTACATCGGCGACCACGCCTACACCCTCTACCTGTGGCATTGGCCGGTGCTGGTCTGCTATCTCGCGGTCGCCGACCGAACCACGCCCAGCCTCACCGGCGGCTGCCTCATTCTGGCGGTGTCGATGGCGCTGGCAGTGGCCACGCGGTGGATCACCGAGAACGGCGTCGACGCGTTCACCCGCACCCGCACGGGCAATCTGTGGTCCCTCTCGGTGGGCGCCGCGTTCCTCGTGCCGGTGCTGGCGGGCGCCTGGGTGTGGTCGGGCTATCTCGACCAGGAGCAGCGCCGCCAGGAGGCGGCCGCCGCCCGGTCGGCGGATTATCCGGGCGCGGCCGCGATCGGCACCCCCGCCGCGGCGCCCGCCGGGAGCCCTGTCCCCATCAATCCGGCACCCGCCAACGCCGCCGCCGACGTGCCGGTCACCTACGCCGACGGCTGCAACCAAGGGACCCACAGCTTCGAGCTGATCATGTGCATCTACGGCCCCGAGGACTACGACCGCACGATAGCGCTGGTCGGGGGCTCCCACGCCGCCCACTGGTTCCCCGCCCTCCAGCGGATCGCGGCCGAGAAGCGCTGGCGCATCGTCAACCTCGTCAAGGGCGCGTGCATGTTCACCGGCGCCGAGCAGATGCGCGGCGGCGAGGTCTACCACTCGTGCATGGCGTGGAACGAACGTGTCATGGCCGAGCTGGCGGAGTTGCGCCCCGACGCCGTCTTCACCAACGCGACGCGAACCAACATCGACGCCTCAGCCGGCCCGTTGGGCGAGGTGGTCGTGGACGGCTACGTGCAGCGCTGGCGCGAGCTGGGCGAGATGGGCATCGACGTTATCGCCGTCCGCGACACCCCGCGCCTGGACTTCGCCGCTCCCGACTGCCTGGCCGAGGAGCCGCCCGAGGAGTGCGTCGGTCGGCGCTACAACGCCATGGCGCGCGTCTCGCCGCTGAAGTCCCTGGACGACGTCCCCGCCAACGTCACCTTCCTGGACTTCACCGACCAGCTCTGCCAAGGCGACATGTGCCCCACGGTGATCGGCAACGTCCTCGTCTACTGGGACAGAGCCCACATCACCGCCACCTACATGCGCACCCTCGCCCCCGTCCTCCGCTCCCGCATCGAGGCCGCCACCGACTTGTGACGGCCGCCCCCGGTGCGGCGGCCGGGCGGATGCATCGTGGAACCGGATGGCGCGTCCAGCCTCGACCGGATCGCCCCGGCCGCATCGAGGCGGTCGGCTTCGGCAGGCGCGGTTCTAGGGGTGCCCCCGGTCTGCGGGGCGCGTCCGGCGGACGTCGGGGGATTCCCTGCGCTGGAGGAGGCGCAGGGCCTTCTGCTTTTCGAAGTCCATGGCCCGGGCCGGTGCCGGGGCGAGGCGGCCGACCCGTTCGCCGAAGGAGCGGACCCGGGCGAGGACGGCGGGTTCGGCGAGGACGCGAAGGGCGAACGCGAGGGCCGCCGGGGGGATGTCGTAGGTCTGCTCCAGTTCCTGTCCCGCGGAGACCGCGTCGAGATCGTTCTCGCTGAAGCGGCGGTGGCGGTGTCCGCGGCCGGTGGGCTGTTCCTTGGTCGGCGGGGTCAGGCCGAGCGATTCGCGGTAGCGGAGCATGCGCGGGGTCATGCCCAGGCGCTCCGCGGCGGTGGAGATCGGCAGGGCGGGCGGCGGCTCGGAAGCGCCTCGCGGGCTCCGGTGGAGCGGTGTTCCGGCCTCCGCGGACCCCCGAACGTGAGCGGAGTCACTGCGTTGTTCACGGACGGAGTCGTGCGGGTGGCCGATCGCCGCGGAATACGAGGTTGCCGCCCGGTTCTCAGGGTGCGCCATGGGTAGTCACTGTAACCCGTGCGCCCGTTTCGGCGAAGTAAATCTGACTCTGCAGCGTCAAATTCGCTCCATTGGTCGTGCCACGGGCCGCCGCCCCGTCCTAGACTCGGTGCGCATCCACCCAGGAGGAGTAAAGACGCATGTCCTTCGACTACAAAGTCGCTGACCTGTCCCTCGCCGAGTTCGGGCGCAAGGAGATCCGGCTCGCCGAGCACGAGATGCCCGGTCTCATGGCCACCCGCGCCGAGTACGGGGCGTCGAAGCCGCTCCGCGGCGCCAAGATCATGGGCTCCCTGCACATGACCGTGCAGACCGCCGTGCTCATCGAGACCCTGGTCGAGCTGGGCGCCGAGGTCCGCTGGGTCAGCTGCAACATCTTCTCCACCCAGGACCAGGCAGCCGCCGCTGCCGTCGTGGGCCCCAACGGCACCCCCGACAACCCCCAGGGCGTGCCGGTCTACGCCTGGAAGGGCGAGACCCTCGAAGAGTACTGGTGGTGCACCGAGCAGGCGCTGACCTGGCCTGGCGGCGAGGGTCCCAACATGATCCTCGACGACGGCGGCGACGCGACCATGCTCGTGCACAAGGGCGCCGAGTTCGAGAAGGCCGGTGCTGTGCCCAGCCCGGCCGCGGACGACCCCGACGAGTTCAAGGTCTTCCTGAACCTCCTCAAGAAGAGCGTCGCGGCCGACCCGCAGAAGTGGACCCGCGTCGCCTCGCGCATCAAGGGTGTCACCGAGGAGACCACCACCGGTGTGCACCGTCTCTACGAGATGCACCGCGACGGCAAGCTGCTCTTCCCGGCGATCAACGTCAACGACTCGGTCACCAAGAGCAAGTTCGACAACAAGTACGGCATCCGCCACTCGCTGCCGGACGGCATCATGCGCGCCACCGACGTCCTCATCGGCGGCAAGATCGCGCTGGTGGCCGGCTACGGTGACGTCGGCAAGGGCTCCGCGGAGTCGCTGCGCGGCCAGGGCGCGCGCGTCGTCGTCACCGAGGTCGACCCGATCAACGCCCTCCAGGCCGCCATGGACGGCTACGAGGTCGCCCGGGTCGAGGACTACGTCGAGACCGCCGACATCTTCATCACGACCACCGGCAACTTCGACATCTTCACTGCCGACCACATGTCGCGGATGAAGCACCAGGCCATCATCGGCAACGTCGGCCACTTCGACAACGAGATCGACATGGCCGGCCTGGAGAAGACCCCGGGCATCGTGAAGACCGAGATCAAGCCGCAGGTGCACGAGTACCGGTTCTCCGACGGCCACAGCATCCTGGTGCTGTCCGAGGGCCGACTGCTCAACCTGGGCAACGCGACCGGTCACCCGAGCTTCGTGATGTCCAACAGCTTCACCAACCAGACGATCGCCCAGATCGAGCTGTTCACCAAGACCGACGAGTACCCGCTGGGCGTCTACGTGCTGCCCAAGCTCCTCGACGAGAAGGTCGCGCGGCTGCACCTGGACGCTCTGGGCGTGAAGCTGACGGAGCTGAGCAAGGAGCAGGCCGCCTACATCGGCGTCGACGTGGCCGGCCCCTACAAGCCCGACTACTACCGCTACTAAGCGGTACCGCAGCGCACGGAATCTGGGACACTTCCCGGATGGCATCCCTGCATAGCGACGTCGCGGACCTCGGCCTGGCCCAGGCCGGGGTCCGCCGCGTCGAATGGGCCGAGCGCGCGATGCCGGTCCTGCGCAAAGTGCACGACCGCTTCGCCGCGGAACGGCCGCTCGCGGGCATGCGCGTCGCAGCGTGCATGCACGTCACGGCCGAGACCGCCAACCTGCTGCGGGCGCTGAGCGGCGGCGGCGCCGAGATCGCCCTCGCGGCGTCCAATCCCCTGTCCACCCAGGACGACACGGCCGCCGCGCTGGTCGCGGAGTACGGCATCTCGGTCTACGCGCGGGCCGGCATCGACCCGCAAAGCTACGACCGCAACCTGGTCACCGTCCTCGAACAGCGCCCGCACCTGCTGCTGGACGACGGATGCGACCTTGTCAACGTCGCCCACATGGAACGCCCCGAACTGCTGTCGGAGGCCGTGGGGGGCTGCGAGCAGACCACTACCGGCGTCATCCGGCTGCGCCGGATGAGCACCGAGGGCGTGCTCAAACTGCCGATGGTCGCTGTCAACGACACCGCCACCAAGCGGATGTTCGACAACCGGTACGGCACCGGCCAGTCCACTCTGGACGGCATCATGCGCGCGACCAACGCGATGATCGCCGGGCGCACCGTCGTGGTGGCCGGGTTCGGCTACTGCGGGCGGGGCCTGGCCGAGCGTGCGCGGGGGCTGGGCGCCCGAGTCATCGTCACCGAGGTCGACCCCGTCAAGGCACTCGACGCCGTCATGCAGGGCTACACCGTGCTGCCCATGGACGAGGCCGCGCCCATCGCGGACGTGCTGGTCACCGTAACGGGTAACCGCGACGTGGTCCGCGCCGAGCACCTGGCCTCGCTCAAGGACGGCGCGGTCCTGGCCAATTCCGGCCACTTCGACGTCGAGATCGACCTGCCGTCGCTGGAGGCGATGTCGGTGGACATCCGCCGCGAGGTCCGACCGCAGGCCGACGAGTACGTCCTGTCCGACGGCCGGCGGATCGTCCTGCTGGCCGAGGGGCGCCTGGTCAACCTCGGGGCGGCCGAGGGGCATCCGGCCGCCGTGATGGACATGTCGTTCTCCGTGCAGGCGCTGACGGTGGCCTGGCTGGCCGGCGCCCACTCCGGCCTCGAACCGGGGGTGCTGGACGTGCCCGACGGAGTCGACACCCAGGTCGCCGGCTTGGAGTTGGAGGCGCTGGGCGTGCGCATCGACCGCCTCAGCCCCGACCAGTTGGAGTACCTCAACTCCTGGCAGGTCTGAAAGCCGCGGCGGCCCTGCAGGGGCACCTGCGCGCGACGCGGACTAAGAGGGCGGGTGCTGCCGGGAATCCGCCCCGCCGGGGGCGCCGCCGGGAGCGGGGAACCCGCCGCTCTGCGGCGACTGCGGGCCGTCGGGCCACCCGGGAGCAGGTGTGCCGCCGTGGCCGTGCGCCGCCGGGCCGGCGCCGCCCTGCTGCCAGGCGTCCTGCACGCCCGCGCGGCGCTCGGCCAGCCGCTCCTCTTCGCGGCGGCGGCGTTCGGCCAGGACCGCCGCGAGGTACTCGGGGGGAGCCGTGCCGGGCGGCGGAGGCGGGCTGACGACCGCGGAGACGAGGTCGGCGATGCGCACCCCCATGCTGTAGCGCGACTCCTCGGTGAGCTCGCCGAAGCGCATCAGGTACTGCCGCGCCATACCGGCGGTTTCGGAGGAGAGCTGGGAGAGTTCGGCCCCGCGGGCCCACTCGGCCAGCTGCGGAGGCATCGCAAAGGAATCGTCGGGACGCCGGGCGGCGCGCTCGTGCACCACCATGGTGCCGGCGATGAAGTCGCCCACGCGGCGCCCGTCGCGGTTCAGCAGCGAACAGAGCAGCGCGACCACACCCGAGAACGTCCAGATCTCCACCACCGCGGCCAGGGCGCGTCCGAGTGCCTGGCGGAACCGCTCGGGCGAACCGTCGGTGCCGACCACGCGCAGCCCCAGCGCCAGCTTGCCCAGCGAGCGCCCTCGGGTGAGCGTCTCGAATGCGGTGGGGTAACCCACCACCACGAGCACGATCAGCGCGAGATTGATGGCCGCGGTGGCTGCGGCGTCGAGGCCGGAGCCGACCAGCGACGTCAGCAGGACGGCCAGCACCAGCGCCACCACCTGCACGGCGACGTCGATGAGCAGCCCTGCCATGCGAGTCGCGAAACCGGCCGGACGCAGGTCGAGCACCACGGCGTCGCCGGTGACCAGGGGCGCCTGGTCGTCGAAGGGTGCACCGCCCGGATGAGCCACCGTCGCCCGCCTTCCTGGAATCGCCGCGCCGCAGGGCGCCGACTGTACCGTGCCGAGTCCTGTTCCCAGTCTGGCAGGCGATGGCGACGAACCGGACGCGGCCGTCGTCCCGACGCGGAACGGCGCTTTCCCACCGTCCGCGGGGGCGCAGCCGCGCACGAGTGGGCTCCGGGCCGACGCGGCCGCGGGAGCGCCGACAGCGACCGCGCTCGGCGCGTCGCCGGGGACCCGCTCGCCGGGAACCCGCCTCGGCGCGGGTGCCGGTAAAGTCGCCTGCGTGGATCTCGACGTCTTCACCGCCGCCCACCGCTCCGACTGGGAACGCCTCGACCGTCTCGTGCGCGGTCGGCGCCGCCTCGACGGCCCGGAGGTCGACGAACTCGTCGAGCTTTACCAGCGCGTGTCCACCCACCTCTCCCTGGTGCGCTCCTCGGGCCAGGACCCCGCCCTGGTGGGTTACCTCTCCGGGCTCGTGGCACGCGCGCGCTCCGCGGTAACCGGCGCGCACGAACCCGCCTGGCGCGACCTCTCCCGCTTCTTCACCCAGACCTTCCCCGCGGTGCTGTACCGGCTGCGCTGGTGGTGGATCGCCGCGAGCCTCGGCACGGTCGCCTTCTCGACGGCGATCGCGGCCTGGATCGCCTCCGATCCCCGCACGCGCAGCGCCATCGGCACCCCCGAGCAGATCCGCGCCTACGTCGAGAACGACTTCGCGAACTACTACGTGGAGCATCCCGGCGCCTCCTTCGCCGCGCAGGTGTGGACCAACAACGCCTGGGCCGCCGCCCAGGCGCTGATCCTGGGCGTGTTCCTGTGCCTGCCCACGATCTACGTGCTGGCGCTCAACGGCGCCAACCTCGGTTTGGCGGGCGGGCTGATGTTCGCCGCCGGCAAGGGCGACGTCTTCTTCGGGCTGATCCTGCCGCACGGACTGCTGGAGCTGACCGCGGTGTTCGTCGCCGCGGGAGTGGGCCTCAAGCTCGGTTGGACCGTCATCGCCCCGGGGCCGCGCCCGCGCCTGCGCGCCTTAGGGGAAGAAGCCCGCCCGGCCCTGGCCGTCGCACTGGGGTTGGTGCTGGTGCTGTTCCTCTCCGGGCTGATCGAGGGGTTCGTGACCGGCTGGGTGCACATCACTTGGCTGCGCATCGCCATCGGTGTTGCGGCCGAACTGCTCTTCCTCGCCTACGTCTTCATCGTGGGCCGCGCGGCCCACAACCGCGGAGTCACAGGCGACATCGCCTCCGGCCCGCAGGCGGCCCCGGTCGCGGGTTAGGTTCCGGGCAGGCGGCTCGGGTGCGCTGGGCAGGCGGCTCGGGCATGTTGTGCGGCCTTGTTGGTCTGCCGGGTGGCGGATGGTCTTAGGGAAAAGCGGCGGCGATGGTGGCGCAGGGCCCGGCCCGCGGTCGACGCGTCGGGTGCCCGCCGGTGGCCCGTGCGGCGGGGGCGGGTCGGGTCCGCTGGGCGGCCTTGCTGGTCTGCCGGGTGGCGGATGGTCTTAGGGAAAAGCGGCGGCGAGGGCGGTGGAGGGCCGGGCCTGCGGTCGTCGGTTCGGGTGCTCGCCGGTGGCGGGGGCCGGCGGGGCGGCGGCGACGACGGCAGCGGGGCCGGGCCTGCGGTTGACGGGGGCGGCGGTCACCGGCCCCTGGCCGCTGTCTGGTTAAAACCCTGCGTTGGGCGGCACCGGTGCCATCGAGTCTGTCTGCACAGTTGGATTCGGCGCCGAATCCAACCCTGCAGACAGACTTGGCGCGGCTTGGCCCGTCTATCGTGAACTTATGGTCGCAGGTAAGCGCATTCCGCGGCCATAAGTTCCCGATCATCGCCGGATGGACCGGCATAGGGGACCTACCGACGCCGGTTGGCCGGCGTGGTGCCGCCGTGTTCCGGCCGGGCCCGCACCGGCAGAAGGCCCCGCGCGGCGGGGCGCGGTCGCGGGTGCCCGCACGGCCCGGTGGCGCGCCGGATCGGGGGCCGGGGGCGACGACACGGCGCTCATGGCGCCCGTGTGGCGCCGCCGGGAGCGCCGCCGTCCGATGGGGTGGACTTTTGGGGCCCTATGCCCGTTGTGCGGGCGGCGTCGGCGGGTGCGGCGGCCACGAGGTGCACGAAAAGTTGCCCCCGGGGCTGTTTTCGCGCCATTCGGTGCGCCTCGTGCGCCATCACCGCCGCAGCGCGGAGGCAGACCCGCCGGGAACTCGGGCATTGGTGGGCAAACCACCCCGTGTTGTTTCGTATCGCGGAATGACGGTGCGAGGGCGGCACCTCGGGGCGGCGCGGAGGCCGATGACGCCGCACCTACGTGCATCTCGTGACCCCGATCCGGCTGCATGACCGCCGCCGGGAGCCCCGCATCAGGCCCGCGCCGACAACCGGGCGGCGCCCCCGGGACTCGACCACCCGCGGCCGGGGCCGCGGACCACCGCCGACCACCGAAGGCCCGGCCCCGTTGCTGCCGGCGCCGCCCCCGTCGGCCGCCGTCACCGGCGGGCACCCGGCCCGGTGACCGCAGGCTCAGCCCTCCGCCGCCGTCGCCGCCGCTTTCCAGGCAAGACCACCCGCCCCCGGCAGACCACAAGGCCGCACAGCGGACCCGACCCGCCCCGTCGGCCGCCGTCACCGGCGGGCACCCGGCCCGTTGGGCACAGGCGTCACCCCGCAGTGCCCTCGCCGCCTCGTCGGCCGCCGCCACCGGCGAGCACCCGGTCCGGTGGGCACGGGCCCAACCCACCGCCGCCCTCGCTGCGGCTTTCCGGTGAAGACCGCCCGTCGCTCGACAGACCACAAGGCTGCACAGCGGACCTGGGCCGCCTGCGGGTAGGCCCGGGAGAGGCCCGCGGAGCCGCGAGCTCCGGTTACAGCCTTCCCTGAGCCTTCAGCGAGATGTAGGCGTCGGCCAGGGCCGGGGCGATGTGCTCGGGATCGGCGTCGACGACCTCCACCCCGTGGCGGCGCAGTTCGGCGGTGATGCGGCTGCGTTCGCCCAGCGTCCGCTCGGCCGCGGCCGCTTCGTAGACCGCCCGGCCGCTGCCGCGTTCGGCTGCCATCTCGGTGACCCGGGGGTCGCCCACAGCGGCCACCATCAGCAGGTGGCGGGAGGTCAGTGAGGGCAGCCGCGGCAGCAGGCCCTCTTCCAGCGCCGCGGCGTTCAGGTCGGTCAGCAGCACCACCAGCTGCCGGGTGCGGCTGTGCCCGCCGAGGATCGTGGCGACCAGGCCCGCGGTGTCCGACTCCACCAGCTCGGCCTCCAGCGGCGCCATGGCCTGCACGATCTGCGGGATGCGGCTGCCGCGGCCGTGGCTGCGCACCTGGGCGCGCACGCGGCGGTCGTAGGCGAGCAGGTCGACCCGGTCACCGGCCTTGCCGGCCAAGGCGGCGAGCAGCAGCGCCGCGTCCATGGCGTGGTCCAGCCGGGGCACGTCGCCCACCCGGCCGGCCGAGGTGCGGCCGGTGTCGAGCACGATCAGGATGCGGCGATCGCGCTCGGGCCGCCAGGTGCGCACGACGACGGCGTCGCGGCGGGCCGTGGCGCGCCAGTCGATGGAGCGCACGTCGTCGCCGGGCACGTACTCCCGCAGCGAGTCGAACTCGCTGCCCTGGCCCCGTACCAGGGCCGTGTGCTGGCCATCGAGCTCGCGCAGCCGCGACAGCTTGCCCGGCAGGTGCCGCCGGCTGTGGAACGGCGGCAGCGCCCGCAGCGTCCACGGCACGGAGTGTGTGCACTGGCGCGCGGCCAGCCCCAGCGGGCCCAGACTGCGCACCGTCACCCCCGCGGCCGCCTGGTCGCCGCGCCGCGTCGGCGTGAGCGCGGTGGTCAGCCGCACTCGGCCGCCGCCCGGGATACGCACCCGGCGGCGGGTCGGCTGCGCGCCCGCGCTGGGCGCCCACGCGTCGCGGACGACTCCGCGCACCGCGCGGCGGCGGGGGTTGGCCGCCACCAGCGCGACCTCCCCGGTCTCCCCGAGCCGGACGGAGGTGTCGCCGGAGCGCTCGAAGCGCAGCGCGCGCGGGCTGGGCGCCAGCACCACGTCGGCCGCCACGGCCAGCGCCAGCGGCACCAGCAGCGCGGCGACCAGCCAAGAACCGACCGATCCCGCGATGAGCACCACGAGCATGGCGGCGACGGCGGCCAGCACCGCCCGCCCCGTGATCGCCATCGTCGCCTACCTCCGTACCTGTGAGCTGTGCCTGTGTGCGTGCCGGTGCCCTTTTCGGGCGGGAGCCGCGTCAGCGGGGAACCGGTACCGAGGCCAGCACCCCGTCGAGCACGCCTGCGCTGGTGGCGCCCTCCAGTTCCGCCTCGGGGCGCAGCGCGACACGGTGCCTCAGCGTGGCCTTGGCCAGGGCCTTGACGTCGTCGGGGGTGACGTAGTCGCGTCCGGACAGCCAGGCCCAGGCGCGGCTGGTGCGCAGCAGGGCGGTGGCCCCGCGTGGCGACGCGCCCAGTTGCAGCGACGGCGAACTGCGGGTGGCACGGCAGATGTCGACGATGTAACCGAGTACCTCCGGGGCCACGCGGGTGGCGGACACGGCCGCGCGGGCGGTGCGCAGCTCCTCCGCCCCGGCGACCGGGCGCAGCCCGGCGGCGTCGAGGTCACCGGGGTCGAAGCCCGTGGCGTGGCGGCCGAGCATGTCGACCTCGCTGTCGCGCTCGGGCAGGCTCACGACGAGTTTGAGCAGGAACCGGTCGAGCTGGGCCTCGGGCAGCGGGTAGGTGCCCTCGTACTCCACCGGGTTCTGGGTGGCGGCGACCACGAACGGGTCGGGCAGCGCAGCCGGCTCGCCCGCGACGGTGACCTGGCGCTCCTCCATCGCCTCCAGCAGCGCCGCCTGCGTCTTGGGCGGCGTCCGGTTGATCTCGTCGGCGAGGAAGAGATTGGTGAAGACGGGGCCCTCGTGGAACTCGAACTTGGCGGTGCGCGAGTCGTAGACCAGCGAGCCGGTGACGTCGCCCGGCATCAGGTCCGGGGTGAACTGGATGCGCTTGTGCTCCAGGGACAGCGCCGCGGAGACCGCCCGCACCAGCAGCGTCTTGGCGACACCGGGCACGCCCTCCATCAGCACGTGGCCGCGGCACAGCAGCGCCACGACCATCCCCGTCACGGTCTCGTTCTGGCCCACGACGGCCTTGGCCACCTCGTGGCGCAGCGCTGTCAGCGCGGCCCTGGCCTGTTCGGCCTGCTCGGCGGAAGGCGGTCCGTCGGCGGCGGGGAAGGCGGTCACGTGTGGTCTCCCTCGGTCGGCGAAGTCGGCAACGGCATGGTCGGATGGGCGGCGGCGCCGGGCGGGCGCGAGCCGTCGATGCTCACCGCAGGCGCCCTTCCAGCGCGTCCAGCTCGTCGGCCAGCCGCACCAGCCCGTTGTCGTCGGCGGTATAGGAGTCGTCGCCGCCGGCCTCGCGCGGCCCGAAGAGCAGCGCGCCCAGCTGGGCGGGATCGTCTCCCGTGCGGGCGGCGGCCGACTCCACTACAGCGGTCGGCGCGGCGTCGGGGCCCAGCCCCAGCCCCGGCCGGATCCGCCGCAGAGTGCCCGAGCGCAGCGCGGCGCCCGCGCGGTCGCGGGCCCGGCGCGCGGCGTAGAGCCCGGCGCGGCCCTCGGTGGTCTCGGAGGCGCGCACGACTACGGGCAGCCGCTCGGTCACCAGCGGTCCCAGGCGCCGCCCTCGCCACAGCGCGAGCAGCAGCAGCGCAGCGGCCAGGGGGACGAGGGCGAGCCGCAGCTGCACCGGAATCAGCTGCCACAGGCTCTGCCCCTGCTCGGGCACCGGGTCGGGGCGCAGCCACACCACGTCGCGCTCGCCGATGAGCGAGAGGACCAGCGCGGCGTTGCCCTCGTCGTCGAGGCGGGCGTTGGTCAGCGGCGCGGGACTGCCCAGCACGGTGGTGGTGTGCCCTTCGCCGGAGACCCGCACCAGTGCGTGCCCACCCGCGGCGGGGTAGCAGGCGCGGGCGCCGCCCCCTTCGGTGCTGTAGACCTCGCCGCCGATGTCGGCGGTGCCCGCCGCCTCCGCGGCCGCCAGTCCGCACTCGGGGGCCAGCGTCTGCTCCTCGGTGCGGCCGGTCATCCGCACACCGGGCGCCAGGGCGTTCAGCGCAGGGGTGGTGGGGCGCACCAGGATGCGGTCGCCCAGGCCCCCGGACAGCCGGTCCAGCTGCTCGCGGGTCAGGCGGTGCGCGCCCGCGAGCACCGTCACGCCGCCCGGTCCGGCCGCCTCCAGGGCGTCGGCCGCGCTGCGGGCGACGTCGACCTCGTTGCCGCGGTCCCGCAGGATCTGCACGAGGGCGCGACTGCCGTCGGGGTTGGGGCCCTCCGGCTCCAGCAGGCCCTCCCGGTACTGCTGCGCCCCCAGGGACACCAGTAGCGCGAGGGCGATCAGGCCGGCGATGAAGGCGGCGGGTCCGCGGACCCGCCGCCAGAGGTGGCCGGCTCCGGGCGTGGTCGGGGCCGAGGGGGCGGACGGCGGCGCCGGCGCGGTGGCGGGTGCGCTCACAGGGCGCCTCCGGAGGGGACGGCGGAGGCTGCGGCGGCGTCGGCCGGACGCGCCCGGCCCACCCGCTCGTCGAGGTCGGCCAGCACGCGGTAGTCCTCCGCGGTGGCGATGCGCTGGCCGTAGGCGGAGTCGTTGAAGGTGTCGGCGCCCGCGTAGAGTTGCTCGCGCAGCTGCGGCAGCACTTCCGCGGTCTCCGCGGCGAGTTCGGTGGCGGTGCGTCCGGGGCGGGGCGTGATGACGGCCGAGTCCTCCAGTTCACGGCTGACCGCGCGGAGCCGTTCGCGGATCGCGGCGGCGTAGTCGCCCTGCTCCGCGTGGCCCTCGGCCGCGGCGCGGTGGTCGGCGGCCGTCATCGGGGAACCCGTGTCGACGGCCGCACCGCGACGGCGGGCACGGCGGGCGGGGCGCAGGTACACCACCAGAGCCACCAGCACCAGCGCCAGCACCACCAGCAGCGGCGCGAGCGTCCACCAGCCGCCCGGCACGGCGGAGCCGACCACGTCCAGCAGTTCGTCGAACCACTCCTGCAGGCGCTGTCTGATCAGCTCCAGCAGGCTCGGCTCGGCCTGGCCGTAGATGCGCTCGGACAGTTCCTCGCGGGCCGCGCGCCGCCCCTCCTCGCGCTCGACGACGGCGGCGGGGAGCAGCGGGACGCCCGTCAAGCGGGCCCTCCGGGGTGGCCGCTCCCGCCGGGGCCGCTGTGCCATCCCCTGCCGTCCTCCTGCGGAGGCGCTCCGCCCTGCGGGCCGTAGGGCCCGGAGGCGGGCGGGGCGTATCCGGGGCCGGACGGGGGTCCGGCGCCGGGACCGTAGGCCCCCGGCTGCGCCTGCTGCCCCGGTGCCGAAGGTCCGGGCGGACCGCCGACGGGACGGTCGGCGTTCTCGGGCCGGTAGACGTCGGCGCCGACGTCTGCGCCCGACTGCGCGGCCGTCTGCAGTTGCAGGTCGAGCCCTTCGCGGCGCATGCGCAGGTCGATGTAGAGCAGCGTGGTGACGCCGATGACGAACGGCTGGCCCAGTGTGCCGGACAGGACCGTGCCGATGAAGGCCGCGGCGGTGGCGACGACCGGCATCCACGCGGCGTCGGGGAGGAAGAAGGAGAGCGCCAGCCCGACGCCTTGGAAGGGCGTCGCCAGCACATTCACCACCAGCGCCGTGATGACCTGGGCCAGCAGCAGGATGCCGAAGACCCGCCACCAGCTGTGCTGGGTCAGTCGCCAGGAGCGGCCCAGAGCCGATACCGGACCGCTGCGCTCCAGTACGGCCACCGGCATCGCCAGCGAGACGCGCACGTAGACCCACGCGGCCAGCGCGATGAGCGCGAGGAGGCCGAGGAGCCCCAGCAGGACCCCCGCGGCGGGGTGGACGGCCATACCCAGCAGGATCGCGCCGAAGAACAGGCCGATCAGCAGTGCCGTCCACAGCAGCCCGAGTAGAAAGAGCAGCCCGGCGACGGCGAAGACGGCGCCGATCCGGCCGCGCACCGCCCGCAGCGCCTCGCCCATGGAGAGACTGCGCCCCAGGACGGCCATGCCGACGACAGCGGCGAGGAGGCCGGTGAGCAGGATCTGGCCGATGGCGGAGACGAACGCGCCGCCGTACATCGTGGCCAGGGTCCACGGCTGGAAAGGTATCTCGTCGGCGGTTGCGTTCGGGTTCTCCACCGTCCGCTGCATGAAGTCGCCGTAGTCGCTGAAGTAGCCGGCCAGCCCGACGGAGGTGACGACGCTGAATACGGCGGTGACCACGAGGGCGAGGCCCAGGGTGGTCCGGGGGTTGTGCCGGATGTAGCCGAAGGCGCCGTTGAGGATGTCGCCCAGAGTGAGCGGGCGCAGCGACACCACGCCGGGCCGCGGTGCCCAGGGGCGGCCGTAGCCGGGGGGAGCCCCGGGCGGTGCCTGGCCTCCGGCCGCGCCGCCGTAAGGTCCGGGGCTTTGGCCGTAGCCGCCTGCACCTTGACCGGGGGCGCCGGGGTCGCCCGCGCCGCCCGGCGCCGTCCACGGGCTCTGGCCCGAAGGGACGCCCTCGCCGGGGTTGGCCCACCAGCCTCCCGGGTCGTGACTGCTTGCCGCCTCCTCCGGCTGCCCGGCACCGGCCTCCGAACCGGGCGCCCGCCACTGCCGGCCGTCGTCGTGGCTCATCGGTATCGGTCCTCCGTAGCGGTGCTGATTCAGCTCAGGGCGGTGGCGGTCCCCACGTTATGCCACAGCGGCGGCGCAGCGGGCGGTGCGGGAAGGCCGGAAAGCCGGTAGCGCTTTGAGAACACCGCACCGGTTCATTCGTTTTGTATGCTTTCTGTTATATGCCGGCCAAATCGGCGCGGGCCGCACGGCCTCCGCGGGTCCGCACATCTGGACGCGCGGCGGTGCAGGCGGCAGGGTGGCGCGCGGACCCGTCCAGCGGGCCGTCCAGGCGGGCCACCGGGGCGGGCGTGCCGTACGGCAGGGGCCGATCGCGGGCGAGCCCGGGCGGAGCCCGGTCCGAAGATGGCAAGGTTAGTTGGGAGGACGGCTCCCACGAGGGACCCGGCGAAAGTGTCCGAAGTTCTGCCGCTTGAGTGTCCAGAAAGGAGAAGGCGCGAGCCGCCGCGCCTCCACCGTGGGAGGAGGGCCTCGTGCCGGATACACCCATGAAGGGACGCGTACTGGTCGTCGACGACGACCTCGCTCTCGCTGAGATGTTGGGCATCGTCCTCAGAGGCGAAGGCTTCGAGCCGTCGTTCGTGCACGACGGCGACAAGGCCCTGGAAGCCTTCCGCGAGACCAAGCCCGATCTCGTGCTGCTGGACCTGATGCTGCCCGGTGCCGACGGCATCGACGTCTGTCGGCAGATCCGCGCCGAGTCGGGCGTGCCCATCGTGATGCTGACCGCCAAGAGCGACACCGTGGACATCGTGCTGGGGCTGGAGTCCGGGGCCGACGACTACATCGTCAAGCCGTTCAAGCCCAAGGAGCTGGTGGCCCGCGTGCGGGTGCGGCTGCGCCGCACCGAGGAGCCGGCGCCCGAGGTGCTGCAGATCGGCGACATCACCATCGACGTCGCGGGCCACGCCGTGCGCCGCGACGGCGAACCCATCAGCCTCACTCCGCTGGAGTTCGACCTGCTGGTGGCTCTGGCCCGCAAGCCGCGCCAGGTCTTCACCCGCGAGGTGCTGCTGGAGCAGGTGTGGGGATACCGCCACGCCGCTGACACGCGGCTGGTCAACGTCCACGTGCAGCGGTTGCGGGCGAAGATCGAGAAGGACCCCGAGCACCCCGAGGTCGTCGTGACGGTGCGGGGTGTCGGCTACAAGGCGGGAACCGCCTGAATCCAGGGGAAATGGCACAGGCAACGGGCGATGTCGAGACCGAGTACGCGGCGCAGCCGGGCCAGGGGCCGGCCGCCGCGCGGTCGCGTCTGCACCGCGTCGCCGCTCTGCCGGTGCGCTGCTATCTCGCCGCGCAACGGGGAGCCCGCGCCCTCGTCCGCGGCGTGCACCAGCGCTGGCGGCGCTCGCTGCAGCTGCGCGTGGTCACCACCACGCTGCTGATCTCCGCGCTGGTCACGGCGGTCCTCGGCTTCTTCCTGGTGCAGCAGGTGCTGACCGGCCTGCTCGACGCCAAACGGGAGGCGGCGCTCAACGACCACAAGGCCGGCCTGGACACCGCCGTGAGCATGATGCAGGACGGCGACCACAGCGCCGACCAGGACGGCCGCGCCGAGGAGATCACCACCCAGCTCAGCAACCACAGCGGCACGACCGGCTTCTACGAGGTCGTCATGCTGCCCGACGTCGGAGGTCTGCGCGGCTACTCCACCGTCGAGAAGGCCAGCGTCCCCCAACGCCTGCGCGAGGAGGTCGGCCAGAGCGAACTGGGCCGGCAGTTCGTCACCTACACCGAGATCGTCGGCGACGACGCCCGCACGCCCGGAATCGTCGTTGGCGCGCGGCTGTCCAACACCTACGAGCTGTACTACCTCTTCCCGCTCGACCACGAGCAGCAGATGCTCGACCTGGTGCAGAACACGGTGTTCTTCGTCGGCACCGTGCTGATCCTGCTGCTGGCCGTGATCGCCTACGTCGTGACCCGCCAGGTGGTCAGCCCGGTCCGCGCCGCGGCCGGATCGGCCGAGCAGCTGGCTTCGGGCGACCTGTCCGAACGGATGAAGGTGCGCGGCGAGGACGACCTGGCCCGCCTCGCGCTGTCGTTCAACGACATGGCCGGCAACCTGCAGGAGAAGATCCGCGAGCTGGAGGAGCTGTCCCAGGTGCAGCGCCAGTTCGCCTCCGACGTCTCCCACGAGCTGCGCACCCCGCTCACCACCATCCGCATGGCCGGCGACCTGCTCTACGAGGACCGCGACGAGCTGGAACCGCACATGGGCCGCTCGGTCGAGCTGCTGCAGAGCCAGCTGGAGCGCTTCGAGGAGCTGCTGGCCGACCTGCTGGAGATCAGCCGCCACGACGCGAACGCCGTCACGCTGTCGATGGAGTCGGTCGACGTGCGCGACGCGGTGATGAAGGCCGTAGGCGACGCCGAGCAGATCGCCGAGAAGACCGGCATCAAGGTCGTGATGCGGCTGCCCGCCGAGCCCTGCACGGCCGAGTTCGACGCGCGCCGCATCAACCGCATCCTGCGCAACCTCATCGTCAACGCCATCGAGCACAGCGAGGGCAAGGACGTCATCGTGACCGCAGCAGGCGACCGCGACGCCGTGGCGGTGGCCGTCCGCGACTTCGGCGTGGGCCTGAAGGAGGGCGAGGAGCACATGTGCTTCGACCGCTTCTGGCGGGCCGACCCCGCACGGGCGCGCACCACCGGCGGCACCGGCCTCGGGCTGTCCATGGCGAAGGAGGACGCCCAGCTGCACGGCGGCTGGCTGCAGGCCTGGGGCATGCCCGGCAAGGGGTCGCAGTTCCGGCTTTCGCTGCCGCGCCGGGAGGGGCAGGAACTGCGCGGTTCCCCGCTGCCGCTCGCGCCGCCGGAGATGGCCATCGGGCGTGCTCGCGGCTTCTCGCCGCCGCTGACCGAGCGCCCGGCCGGCGTGGCCGGGGAGGTCTGAGAATGCGCACCGGAAACACGGCGACTCGGGGGCGACCGCCGCGACTCGGCGGCGCCGTGGCCGCGGCCGTCCTGGCGCTCGGGCTGTCGGCGTGTGCGACCGTGCCCAGCGGCGGACCGGTCGTCGAGGGAGCCGGCGGCGACGCAGGTTCGGCCTCCGGCAGCGGTTATGTGCGCCAGATCCCGCCCGGCCCGCAGCCCGGCGTCGACCCCGAGGGGCTCGTGCGCGGCTTCCTGAAGAGCATGGGCAGCTTCGAGGAGAACCACAGCGCCGCCCGCGAATACCTCGCGCCGGAGGCCGGCGCGAACTGGGTTCCCAACGGCCGCGTGCTCGTCTACGAGGACTCCGACAAGCTCGCCGTCGACACCCAGGTCGGCGACGACGGCGAAACCGCGACGGTGCGCCTGCTCTCCAGCCAGATGGCCACCATCGACAACAGCGGGCAGTACCTGCCTGCCGACGCCGGACAGGTCATCGACGTCACCCTGGAGCTGGTGCGCGACGACGAGGACCAGTGGCGGATCTCCGACCCGCCCGACCACCTCGTGCTCAGCCGCGGCGACGTCGACCTCGCCTACCGGCCGCTGAACCTGTACTTCTTCAACCGCGACCGCAGCACGCTGGTCCCCGATCCGGTGTTCCTCCCGGTCAGCAGCGACCGATCGGCCACGCGGCTGGTGAAGATGCTGGTGGACGGGCCGACGAGCTGGCTCGACGCGGCGGTGCGGTCCTCCTTCCCCGAGGAAGCCACGGCCGACGTCGCCTACGACGCGGGCAACGTGACCGTCGAGGTCGACTCCGCATCCGGCGGCGCGAAGCAGCGCTTCGGCATGGGCGCGCAGCTGGTGTGGACGCTGCGCCAGCTGCCCGAGGTGCAGGAGGTGACGCTGCGCGTCGACGGGCACGAGATCGAGATCCCGGGTGACGAGGGCGAGAATCTCCTCACCGGCGCGGGCGGCGACTGGGACTCCGTCAACCCCTCCGGGGTCACCGGCAACCTGCGCGCCTACTTCGTCCGCGACGGGCAGATGTGGTCGCTGGAGAGCGACTCCCAGGAGACCAAGCCCCAGGAGGCCCGCGTGCCGGGCGCGGCCGGCAGGGGCGACGTCGCACTGGAGCAGCACGCGGTCTCACTGGACGAGGACCAGGTGGCCGGCATCCGCGCCGGCGGCAAGGAGGTCGTCGTCACCACGACGGACGAAGGCAGCGAGTACGCCACTGTGCTCGCCGGCGGCGATTACACCTCGCTGTCGTGGGACGGCTACGGAAACCTGTGGGTCACCGAGGACACCACCGAGGGCGGCGGCGCGGAGAACCCGCAGCAGCAGGAGGAGTCGGAGTCGGTCGCCGAGGACACCGAGCGCGGTGACATGGCATCGTCGCCTTCGCCCTCGCCCAGCGGGGACGGGGCCGACCCCGGAACCCGCGTCTGGATGCTGCGGGACGGCACCGATCCGGTCGAGGTCGACGCCCCCGACCTGGCCGACACCGCGGTGAGCAAGATCCGGCTGTCGCGCGACGGCACACGCGCCGCCGTGCTCAGCGACGACGGCGACGGCGGCGGCACCGAGCTGACCGTGGGCCGGGTGGTGCACTTCGACGGTTCGGTCACCGTCAGCGGGGAGCTGCCGCTGGCCACCGAGCTGGAGGAGGTCACCGACGTCTCCTGGCGGGGCGGCGACCAGCTCGCCGTGCTGGGCCGTGTCGAGGACGACGCGGCCCAGGGCTACCTGGTCTCGCTGGACGGCAGCACCGAGACGACCAGCGTGAGCGCGCCCGCGGGAACCGACATGGTCGGTGTCACGGCGGCGCCGGGGCTGCCGCTGCTGTCCAGCACCGAGGACGACCAGATCTGGATGACCAACGACCGGATCACCTGGCAGCGCGTCGTCGTGGGGACGAACCCGGTCTACCCCGGCTGACCGGGGCTTCGAGGGCGGTACCGGCGGCGCGCGGCCGCGCGGCTCCGGCTGTCGGCGGCCGGTTGTCCACAGGTCGGCGATCGGCCTGGCGGCTGGGTGCGGCGAGGCCGAACCTGGAACCATGCGCGAATTCGAACCGCTCACCGTCCGGCCGTCCCTTCCCGCACGGCCGTCCCCGTCCCATCCGGCGCGGAGCGCGGCACACCGGCCGCGCCGGGCCCGCTCGCCGCGAGCGCTTGCGGCGCACGCCGGTGCGGCCCTCGGCGGCCTGGCCGGCCTGCTGCTGGGCGACCACTGCGCCGGATGCACCCGTCCCGGAGGCCGGCTGTGTGCCCACTGCGCCCGCGCCCTGGGCACGCGGCCGCACGCCTGCCGCCGCCGGCCGGGCTGCCCGCCGGTGTGGGCCGCCGGCGACTACCGCGGACTGGAGCGCACGGCGCTGCTGGCGTTCAAGGAGCACGGTGCCCGCGGCCTTGCGGAACCGCTGGGCGCCCGCCTGGCCGCGGCGGCGGGCGCGGCGGCGGCCCGCCACCGCGGTGCCGTGCTGGTCCCGGTACCGGCCCGGCCCGCGGCGCTGCGCCGCCGCGGATACGACCCCGTCATGCTGATGGTGCGGGCGGCCGCGAAGCGCTGCGGCGCCAGCGGGCCGCCGCTCGCGCCGGTACTGGCCCACCGGCGCCACGTCAGCGACCAGGTGGGTCTCGGCCGCGACCGGCGCCGGGCCAACCTCACCGGGGCGCTGACAGCGCGCGGCCCCGACGTTCCCGGTGTTCCCGGCGTCGCCGGGCGGCCCGTGGTGGTGGTCGACGACGTCGTCACCACCGGCGCCACGCTCGCCGAGGCGGTGCGTGCGCTGCGCGCGGCGGACGCGGTGGTGGTGGGCGCGGCCGTGCTGGCCGAGCGCAGCTGATATGTCGTCGGCCGCGGTCCGGCAACCTTTTACCTTCCGCCCGGTCCGGGGACTTTCAGCGCCTGCACCGCGGTTCGGGTTCCCCGCGGGGGGATACGGTACGAGATCACCACCTGACATCTGCGGGAACTCGGGTTAGCGTTCAGAACATGGCACCCGTCCGGGTCCGTGGTTGCGCCGGATACGGCGTCCCCTCGCGGGGGCGCCCCTTCGGCAAGCCGATGCCAGCCGCAGGCGAAACGGCCCACGTAAGGCGACTTTTCGTCGACCGATCACGGTGCGGCTTAGAGGTAAGTCCTGCCTCGCAGAGGGACCCGATGTCCCTCGGTTGCGGGAGAAGGGCAGTAGTCGCGCTCAAGCGCGGCGGGCCCCTCAGCAGGCGGATGTGGGGACGAAGACCAGGTCGGCCGGACGGGTGGCATCTGCCGGCGCTGCGCGGAGGCGGCCCATGCCCCTCCGCGGGCCCGGCGGGGTGCCCGCTGCCGGGGACCGCGCCGCACAGGCGCCGTCGCGGCGCGCCTTTCGCGCCGTGCCCCGCGAGCGTGGCGGCCGCCCCGGTTCCCTCACGCCGCGGCGAGGTGGGCGCGTCGGCGCCAGGTGTCGCAATCATGCCGCCGACCAGTGCGATTCCCGCGGCGGTAGCGACATGAGCCGTGATCACGTGGGTATACGCAGAGCCAAACCGAAGATCCGCCGAGTCGCCGAGGGAGCCCCGAGGGGTGCCCGAGCGGTGGCGGAGAGGAGGACCGCGGAGTGATGATGCGCTCCGCGCCCCGCGCGGAGCGGCAGTACGAAGCCGGGCCACCGGCCTCGGTGGCCACGCGTTGAAGGGGGTCTTGTGGACATCATCGTCAAAGGTCGACGCACCGGTGTCAGCGACAAGTTCCGGCGGCACGTCGAGAACAAGCTGAGCAAGCTCTCCAAGTGGGAGAAGAAGGGCATGAGCGTCGATGTGGAGGTGTCCAAGGAGCGGAATCCGAAGCTCGCCGACATGCGCGAGCGGGTCGAACTGACCATCCGCTCCACCGGCCCGGTGATCCGCAGCGAGGCGTCCGCCGACGATCGCTACAACGCCCTCGACCTGGCGATCGACCGCATAGAGTCGCGGCTGCGCAAGGTCGCCGACCGCAACAAGGTGCACAAGGGCAACCGCGCTCCCGTCTCGGTGGCCGCGGCCACCGCCGGTCTGGCCGGGAACGCCTCCGGCGCACCGGGCGGATCGGCCGAACCCGCCGCGGTCCCCGCACCGGCCGAGAATCCCGACGATTTCGACGGCAGCGCAGTCGACGAGCAGTTCTCCGACGAGTTCGTCGAACTCGACACCCAGGGGGACGGCCCGGTCATCGTGCGGGAGAAGTTCCACTCGGCCAAGCCGATGACCATCGACCAGGCCCTCATGGAGATGGAACTCGTCGGACACGACTTCTACCTGTTCCACGACGAGGACCGCGACGCCCCCAGCGTGGTCTACCGCAGAAAGGGCTTCAACTACGGCGTACTGCGCCTGGTGGATTAGGCGCTGCCTCGCCCGGGGCCCTCCGGGCGGTGTCCGGAGGGCCCTTCCGCCGATCGGCTCCCGCTGTGCCCGTTCACCGGCCCGAGCCGACGGCGCCCCGCGCATGAGCGGGCCCGACGGAGCGTTCCGTCGGGCCGGCATCCTCTCGTCGCCGGTGACCGAAGGCCCGCGCGGGTGGCGCGGGCCGAGCGGTGCTCAGGATTTGCGGTGGTCACCCGGCAGGTCGTCGGCGGCGGCGCGGTGGCCTTCCTCCGTTTCGGCGATGCGCCGGTCGGTCGACTTGATCCGGTGCAGCGGCGTGTTGTGCGGCTCCTCCGACTCCTGGTGGGGATCGTCGAGAACGACGTCGGTGAAGATGTCGGTGACCAGGAAAAGGATGCCGCCCACCGCCATCAGCCCGCCGCCGATGCCGATCAGCCACCAGTTGACCCCCACCGACAGCCCGATCCCGGCGAGCAGGAACCCGACGAAGAACACCGCCACCGCGATCCAAGACCCCAAGCGGCCCCGGTGGGTGTTGGTGGGCGCGAAGTTGCCGCCTTCGCCCTGGTAGCCGCGCACGTAGCGGCGGGGTGTGCGGCGCTTGGGCCGACCTTTGGTATCCGTCCGCGCTGTGCTGCCCGCTCCCGCGGTTCCGGCGCCGGTCCGCGTGCTGCCGGTCGTCTCGGCGGCCTTGCCGCGCGGAGTCTCCGCGTCCGTCATGGCGGCACCCCCTGGTACCTGTCGATGTGCACGGCGCACTCATGGCGCGACTAACCCGCGAAGAGGCCGGTAAACCGCCGCGCGACCGGCGGGAACGCATCTGTGACGGTGATGTGACCACCCGTGTATGCACAGTAGGGCGACCGGGTCGCCTACGATGGAGATCTGGTGGGGGTCAAGGATCCGTCCCGCCTCCAGACGCGGGCCCAGATCTGCGAGGAGCGCATAGGAAGTGCCAGCCATACTCGACAAGGTCCTCCGCGCAGGCGAGGGCAAGATCCTGCGCAAGCTGAACAAGCTCAAGGACCAGATCAACTCGATCGAGGACGACTTCGTCGATCTCAGCGACACCGAACTGCGTGAGCTCACCGACGAACTCCGCGAACGCCACAAGGACGGCGAGTCCCTCGACGACCTGCTGCCCGAGGCGTTCGCCGCGGTTCGCGAGGCGGCGAAGCGCACCCTCGGCCAGCGCCACTTCGACGTCCAGCTGATGGGCGGGGCGGCGCTGCACCTCGGCAACATCGCGGAGATGAAGACCGGTGAGGGCAAGACGCTGACCTCCGCCCTCGCGGTCTACTTGAACGCGCTGACGGGCGAGGGCGCCCACGTGGTGACCCCCAACGACTACCTCGCCAAGCGCGACGCCGAGAACATGGGCCGCATCTACCAGTTCCTCGGTCTGAAGGTCGGTGTCCTGGCGCCGGAGATGGCCCGCGAGGAACGCCAGGCCGCCTACCAGGCCGACGTCACCTACGGGACCAACAACGAGTTCGGCTTCGACTACCTGCGCGACAACATGGCCATCTCCCTGGAGGAGACGGTCCAGCGCGGCCACGCCTTCGCGATCGTCGACGAGGTCGACTCCATCCTCATCGACGAGGCCCGCACCCCGCTGATCATCAGCGGCCCCGCCGAGCAGAACTCCAAGTGGTACACCGAGTTCGCCAAGATCGCCCCCCGCCTGCGGCGCGAAACCGACTACGAGGTCGAGGAGAAGAACCGCACGGTCGGCATCACCGAGAGCGGTGTGGCCAAGGTCGAGGACTGGCTGGGCATCGACAACCTCTACGAGTCGGTCAACACGCCCCTCATCAGCTTCCTGAACAACGCCATCAAGGCCAAGGAGCTGTTCCGGCGCGACAAGGAGTACATCGTCAACGACGGCGAGGTGCTCATCGTCGACGAGTTCACCGGCCGCGTGCTGCGCGGGCGCCGCTACAACGAGGGCATGCACCAGGCGATCGAGGCCAAGGAGCGCGTCCGGATCAAGGACGAGAACCAGACCCAGGCCAAGATCACCCTGCAGAACTACTTCCGCCTTTACGACAAGCTGGCCGGCATGACCGGTACCGCCGTCACCGAGGCCGCGGAGTTCGACCAGACTTACGGCATCGGCGTGGTGCCCATCGCGACGAACAAGCCGATGATCCGCTCCGACGAGCGCGACGTCATCTACAAGGGCGAAGAGGCGAAGTTCGAGGCGCTCGTCGACGACATCGGCGAGTGCAACGAGCAGGGCCAGCCGGTGCTGGTGGGTACCACCAGCGTGGAGAAGTCCGAGCTGCTGTCGAAGATGCTCAAGCGGCGCGGCATCGGCCACGAAGTCCTCAACGCGAAGAACCACGCGCGTGAGGCGTCGATCATCGCCCGCGCGGGCAAGCTCGGCGCCGTCACCGTCGCCACCAACATGGCCGGCCGCGGCACCGACATCATGCTCGGCGGCAACCCCGAGTTCATGGCCGACGAGGAGCTGCAGCGGCGCGGTCTGACCCCGCTGGAGACCCCGGAGGAGTACGAGGAGGCCTGGCCGGAGGCGCTGGAGAAGGCGAAGCAGGAGGTCGAGAGCGAGCACGAGCAGGTCGTCGAGGCCGGCGGGCTCTATGTTCTCGGCACCGAGCGCCACGAGTCCCGGCGCATCGACAACCAGCTGCGCGGCCGCTCCGGCCGCCAGGGCGACCCCGGCCTTTCGCGCTTCTACCTTTCGCTTGAGGACGACCTCATGCGCCTGTTCAACAGCGCGCGGGTCGAGCTGATCTATGAGCGGCTGAACATCCCCGACGACCAGCCGATCGAGTCCAAGGTCGTCACCAAGGCGATCCAGTCCGCGCAGGCGCAGGTCGAGGCGCAGAACCTGGAGATCCGCAAGAACGTCCTGAAGTACGACGAGGTCCTCAACCGGCAGCGCAAGGTCATCTACGCCGAGCGGCGCAAGGTGCTGGAGGGTGCCGACCTGCATGAACAGGCGTCGGGCATGCTCGACGACGTCCTCGACGGCTACGTGCGCGCCGCCACCGCCGAGGGCGACGCCGGAGACTGGGACCTCGACCGCCTGTGGAAGGCGTTCAAGCAGATCTACCCGATCAGCTTCAGCGTCGACGACCTCATCGAGGAGAACGGCGGCGAGCTGACCACGCTGACCCCCGACATCATCTCCGCGCGTGTGTTGGAGGACGCCCACGAGGCGTACGGCCGCCGCGAGGAGGAGCTGGGCTCGGAGGCCATGCGCGAGCTGGAGCGCCGCGTGATCCTGGAGGTCATGGGCCGCAAGTGGCGTGAGCACCTTTACGAGATGGACTACCTCCAGCAGGGCATCGGCCTGCGGGCGATGGCCCAGCGCAACCCGCTGATCGAGTACCAGCGGGAGGGCTTCGACATGTTCCAGGAGATGTTGGAGGCCATCAAGGAGGAGTCCGTCGGCTACCTCTTCAACGTCGAGGTGCAGGTCCGCGGCCGGTCGACCGCCTCGGTCACCCCCGCGAGCGCGGCGGTCGCCGCGGCCGGTGCCGACGGCGGGATGGTCGCCACCGCTCCGGCCGAAGGCGCCACGGCCACCGCCACGGCGGAGCCCGAAACGGAGGCGGACAAGGCCGCATCGGCGGGCACGAACACGGCCGCCGGTAGCGGCACCGACACAGTCGCCGACCTGGACGCTTCGGACGTCGTCGAGGCCGAAGCCGAGGCGGAAAAGAAGGCGGCCCTCGACTCGGACGCCGTCGACGACGGCGGCGAGGAGCTTGTGGTGCCCGGCTTCGGCCAGAGCCGCCCGAGCCGTCTGCAGTACTCGTCGCCTTCCGAGGACGGCGGCGTCGACACCCGCACGGAGACCGCCGAGGACGCCTACGCGGGCACCTCCCGCAACTCCCCGTGCCCCTGCGGGTCGGGTAAGAAGTTCAAGAAGTGCCACGGCGACCCGCGCAACCGCGCCACCACCTGAGGGCCGCGGTCTCCGGGCGTGTGGGAACCCGGCGCCCGGGACGCGGATAGCACGAACGTGCAGGCCGCGGCGGAGCTTCCTGCTCCGCCGCGGCTTCCGCGTGTGCGGGCACGGTCGGAAAGACCGATGGTCGTCACCATCGCCGGGTGAGTGGCGGAGCACCGCTGCAGGGGCGGATTCCGCGCCGCTCGGCGGCAAGCCGGCGCACGCGCTTCGCGGTGCATGCCCCGTTGACGCAACCTGCTGCGGCGGTGTCGTGCTTGGTCCGGCGAGGGCTTGGAGCGAAGCCGGGCACCGTGCTTGTATCCGCAGGTGCTCCGACGGCTCCCGGCAACGATCCACGCGTCGGGGCGGGTCCCGGTCGTTCCGGGACCCGCCCCGACGGCGTTGTGGACTTACGGCTGCCCGGCGGCGCGGCTGGGGCACCCGAAAGCTTCAGGTGCGCGGCTCACCGCGGCGCCGGCCGCCTCACGTACCCGACTGCCTGCTGTCGCCGGCACCGCCGTCTCCGCGTGCGGACTCCGATCCGGACGCCGACCCGGAGGGCTCCTGCGGTGAACTGACATCGGGGTTGGCGGCCACCGAGGCGTTCTCCTCCACCGGTTCGCGGCCGGGGGTGGGCAGTTTCATGCGGGTGATCAGGAAGTAGAAGATCACGTAGTACAGCACCGCGTAGATCGCGCCCATCAGCAGGATCCACAACAACCCGGTGGTATTGGACTTGAACGCGTTCAGCAGCATGTCGATCAGGCCCGCTGAGAACCCGAAGCCCAGGTGCGCGTCGAGCGCGTTGAGGATGGCCATCGATATACCGGTGAGTACCACGTGCACCGCGAAGAGCACCGGCGCGACGAAGATGAACGCGAACTCGATCGGCTCGGTGATGCCGGTGACGAAGGCGGTCAGCGCGGCCGAGAACATGATGCCGCCGACCGCGGCGCGCTGGCTGGGGTGGGCGGCGCGCCACATGGCCAGGGCGGCGGCGGGCAGGCCGAACATCAGCACCGGGAAGAACCCGGAGAGGAAGCCGCCCGCGGTGGGGTCGCCGGCCAGGTAGCGGTTGATCTCGCCGTGGAAGACGTTTCCGGTCTCGGGGTCGGTGTAGCTGCCGAACACGAACCACACCACGGAGTTGACGATGTGGTGCAGGCCGAAGGGCAGCAGCAGCCGGTTGACGACGCCGTAGACACCGGCGCCCACGGCGCCCGAGCCGACGATCCACTGGCCCAGGTCGTTGATCCAGCCGCCCACGGTCGGCCAGACGAAGCCGAAGACCACCCCGAGCAGCAGCGCGGCCACGGCGGTGATGATCGGCACGAAGCGCCGGCCGCCGAAGAAGCCCAGCCAGGAGGGGAGCTTGATGCGGTAGAAGCGCTGCCACAGCAGTGCCGCGACCAGGCCGATGGCGATGCCGCCGAGCACGTCGGTCGGGTTCTTCGTTCCCCAGTTGATGATCTCGACGCCCTCGGCGTCGTAGCCCACGATGCGTTCACGCACTTCACCGCTGGGGTCGAAGTTGAAGAACATGTAGCGGGTCACGCGGTCGAAGACCACGTAGCCCACGACCGCGGCCAGCGCGGTGGAGCCGTCGGCGCGCTTCGCGAAGCCGATGGCCACACCCACGGCGAACAGCAGCGGCATCATCTCGAAGAGGGCGTTGCCGGCGGTGCCGATGACGCCGGCGACGGGCTGCATCCAGCCCATGCCCGCGACGTCGGCGAGACCGCCCGGGTCGTCGCCGTTGCTGCCCAGCAGATCACCCTGGCCCAGCCGGAGCAGGATCGCCGCGGCCGGCAGTACCGCGATGGGCATCATCAGGCTGCGGCCGATCCGCTGGAGCACGCCCAGCACGGTCGAGGTCGATCCGCCTGCGGGCGGACCGCCTGTGGCGGCCGATGTGGAACTCACAGGTTCCTCCCAGTTCATACGGGTCGGATGGGTGCGTACGCGCGGACGCGTGCGCGGTGGGGCCGGGCGGTGGTCAGGAGCCGCCCGGACGTAGCGGATCGAGGCGCGAGTGCAGCGTGTAGCGGTCCGCCCGGTACCGCGACGTCGCCAGTTCGACGCAACGGCCGTTGGCGAAGCTGCGGCGCCGCATGGAAAGCACGGGACTGCCGTTGGCCAGCCCGAGCAGTTTGGCGTCGGCGGGATCGCAGATGCCGGCCTCGATGGTCTGTTCGCCGGAGTCCAGGATGATCCCGTACTCCTGCTCCAGAACCGCGTACAGCGACCGGCCCGCCAGCGCGTGCTGGTCCAGGCCGGGCGCCAGGTCGACGGGTATGTTCGAGCGCTCCACCGCCATGGGTTCGCCGTCCGCGGTGCGCAGGCGCTCGATGTGGTGCACCGGGGTTTCGGGCTCCAGGCCCATGGTCCGCGCCGTGCTGCCGCTGGCGGGCATGACGCGGCGCACCAGATCCTGGGCTCCCGGCTGGTACCCGCGGGCGCGCATGTCCTCGGTGAAGGACGCCAGCGCGAGCGCCATCTCGATCTTGGGCCGGGCCAGGAACGTGCCTTTGCCCGGTACGCGGTAGAGCTTGCCCTCCGAGACCAGCAGATCGATGGTCTGGCGGACCGTCATCCGCGACAGCCCGTAGCGCTGTCCGAGTTCGCGCTCGGAGGGTATGGGGTCGTCGACCGACAGGCCCGTATCCACCATCCAGTCCAGCAGTAGATCCCTGAGCTGCGCATACTTTGGGACGGGGCTCGCGGAGTCGATCGCCATGGGAGGTGCCTGTTCGGTCGTGTGACATTCTGGTATGACTGGTATAGGCCGGACTAGACCACAGGACGGCCACATGTGTCAATATGTGACCGCGGCACACCGACCACATCCCGCAGCGTGCCGTATCCGCAGGACACGGCGGCTCTTCGGCACTGAGACGGATCCGAGGGAAGACACCTGATGACAACCACGACGAGCGTCATGCGCTCGGAGATCGCCGAGCAGCCCGAGGCGCTGCGCGCGACGCTGGACACGCTGCTGCCGCTGATGCCCGAGATCGCCGCCCTCGGCCGGGAGACCCGGCAGGTGCTGTTCATCGCCCGCGGCTCCTCCGACAACGCCGCCGTCTACGGCAGCTACCTGCTCCAGGCCCACTCCGGTCGCCTGGCGACGCTGGCCTCGCCGTCCATCGCCACCACCTACGGCGCCAAGGTCGACCTCTCCGGTGTACTGGCCGTCGCCATCTCCCAGTCGGGCCGCACCGAGGAGATCGTCGACACGATGGCCTGGGCCGCCGACTGCGGAGCACGCACGGTCGGCATCACCAACGGCGAAGACTCGCCGCTGACCCGGGCCGCCGACGTCGCCCTGGTCACCAGTGCCGGCACGGAACTCGCGGTCCCGGCCACCAAGACCTACACCACCCAGTTGGCCGCCCTCGCCGTACTCGCGCTGGGCCTGGGCGCCGACCTGGAGACAGCCGACCTCCAGGCGGTACCCGAAGCCGTGGAGCAGGTGCTGGCCCAGCCGGGCGACGCCGCCGACGCCATCGCCGATGCGCTGGTGGGCGTGCAGGGCGCGGTCGTCTCCGGGCGCGGCATGGCTTTCTCCACCGCATTGGAGGCCGCCCTCAAGCTCAAGGAGGCCTGCTACCTGCACGCCATGGGCCTGTCGTACGCCGATCTGCTGCACGGCCCGATCGCGGTGGTCGACCGCGCCACCCCCGCGATCCTCACCGCCGCCAACTCCGGGCCGACCCTGGACCAGACCGTCGCGCTGGCCGAACGCGTCACCGCCGCCGGTGCCCCCGCCTTCGGTATCGGCGGAGGATCGGCGCTGGCCGGCGCCTGCGACCTCGCGGTGCCCATGCCCGACCTGCCGGAGTGGCTGGCACCCATCGGACTCATCGTGCCCGCCCAGCTGATCACCGAACGGTTGGCCCGGCGGCTCGGCTACAACCCGGACGCGCCGCGCGGCCTGGGCAAGGTCACCCAGACGTCCTGAACGGCCCGCGGCACAGCCGCGGCGGGCACGCCCACAAGGCCGTCTGGGCGCCACCCGCTGCGCGGCTTAAGCTCGAATCCGTCCCCGGCTCCACGGCGCCCGTCGCGGACCCGTTCCGCGCACGGCAGGGGGCGGGAGTCGGACCAAGCACGACCAACTGGAGGAGAACATGGCCGACAAGGCAGCGGCGATCGTCGCCGGGCTCGGCGGCGCCGACAACATCGAAGACATCGAGGCGTGCATCACCAGGCTGCGCACCGAGGTCGGCGACGCCGGCAAGGTCGACGAGCCTGCGCTCAAGGCGGCCGGCGCCCACGGCGTGCTGATCTCCGGCAACGTCGTTCAGGTGGTGGTCGGCCCCGAGGCCGACTCGCTCACCGACGACATCAACGACCTGCTCGACTGACCCCGCGTCGGTCGGGCTGACAAACAACCGCCGGGCGCGGCCCCAGCAGGGCGGCCGCGCCCCATCCGCAGGAGGTGCCGCGTGCTCCGAGTGCTCACCCCCGTATCCGGGACCGCCGTCGCGATGTCGGAGGTCCCCGACCCGGTCTTCGCCCAGGGCATGGTCGGCCCGGGAGCGGCCGTCCGGCCCGGCGCAGGGTCGCAGGAGGCCGTGGCGCCCGTCGCCGGCCGCATCATGAAGCTGCACCCGCACGCGTTCATGGTGCTCGCCGAGGAGTCCTACGCCGTTCTGGTCCACTTGGGCATCGACACCGTGAAACTGGACGGCGCCGGGTTCGAGAAGCTCGTCGAAGAGGGCGCCGACGTCGCGGCGGGCGATCCCATGATCCGGTGGAATCCCACCGAGATCGAGGCCAAGGGCCTCTCGGCCGTGGTGCCGGTCGCCGCGCTGGAGGCCGACGCCGCCTCGGTCACCGACATCGCGTCCGGGGAAGTGGCCTCCGGCGACACATTGTTCTCCTGGGCATGAGCGCCGCCGACGACGCACCCGGACCCCGCGCCGCCCTCTTCGACCTGGACGGGACGCTGATCAACAGCGAACCGCGGTCGATGGAGGTGTGGTCGCGGCTGCTGGACATGCACAACGTTCCCTACGACGAGGGCACCCTGCACCGCTTCATGGGCCGTCGCGGCGCCGACGTGCTCGACGAGGACCCGCACCTCTTCCCGGGCGTCACCTGGGACGTCCTACTCGCCGAGCTGCAGATGATCCAGGAGGACCCGGATCTGCCCGCGTCGCAGGAGCTGCCGGAGTCGGTGGCCTTCCTGCACCGCCTGCACGCCCTGGACGTCCCGTTCGGCCTGGTGACCTCGGCGGGGCGCGGGTGGGCGCACACCGCTTTGGAGCGGCTGGGTGTGCTGCCGATGTTCCGGTGCCTGATCACCGCCGCGGACGTCGCCGAGGGCAAGCCCGACCCCGAGGGATACCTGAGCGCGGCGCGGATGCTGGGAGAGGACCCCGCACGCATCGTGGTGTTCGAGGACACGCCCGCCGGCATCGAGGCGGGGCTGCGCGCCGGCATGCGCGTCGTCGCGATCACCACCACCCACGAGCCCGCAGTACTGCGCAAGGCCGACCTGGTCGTCGACCGCCTCACCGAGGTCGACTGGCCGCGGCTGGTCCGGCGCACGAGACACGAGCAGTAGCAACCGAAAGAGGAAGGTGCGTCCCGTGGCGCAACGCCGAGTCACAGTCGAGTCCGAGGTCGGGCTGCACGCCCGCCCTGCCGCCCTGTTCGTCGAGGCCGCCGCGAAGGGCGGCGGCGAGGTGACGGTGGCCAAGGGCGAGGGGACGCCGGTGTCGGCCAAGAGCATCCTGGCCGTCATGGGCCTGGACGTCCGCAAGGGCGACGAGATCGTCATCAGCGCCGACGGCGAAGACGCCGAGGAGCTGCTGGGCCGGCTCGTCGAGATCGCCAACGCCGGTTAGCGACGTGAGGGAGAGCATGCCAGAGACTCTCAAGGGCGCGGGGGTCAGTCCCGGTGCGGGCTACGGCCCCGCCAAACGGCTGGTCCGCGACGTTCCCCAGCCCGATCCCGACGCCCGCCACGGCGGCGACGCCGCCGCCGAGGCCGACCGCGCGGCCGCGGCGATGGAGGAGACCGCCCGCGACCTCTCCGAGCGTGGGGAACGCGCCGGCGGGGACGCCGCCGAGGTGCTCAACGCCCAGGCGCTGATGGCCCGCGACCCTGCCCTGGCCGACGACGTGCGCAAGCGTGTCGACGCGGGCGCCTCGGCCGCGCGCGCGGTCTCCGAGGCGATGGCGGTCTACCGCCAGATGCTCGCCGGGGCGGGCGAGTACCTCGCCGCCCGCGTGGCCGACCTCGACGACGTGCGCGACCGGATCGTGGCCCGGCTGATGGGTGCTCCGGTACCCGGCGTTCCCGACTCCGACGTCCCGTTCGTGCTGGTCGCCGGGGATCTCGCGCCTGCCGATACCGCCGTGCTCGACCCGGAGCGGGTCGTCGCGTTCGTGACCCGCGAGGGCGGCCCGACCAGCCACACCGCCATCCTCGCCCGTTCCCTGGGTCTGCCCGCCGTGGTCGCCTGCCCTGGTGCCGACACCGTCGCCGAAGGCACGATGCTGCTGGTCGACGGCGCGACGGGCGAGGTCGCGGCCGATCCGGAGCCGGGAGCCGTCGAGGCGGCCACCGCGGCCTCCCGCGCCCGTGCCGCCGCCGCGGCGCAGAGCACCGGGCCGGGGCGCACCGCCGACGGGCACGGCATCCCGCTGCTCGCCAACATCGGCGGCCCCAAGGATCTACCGGCCGCGCTGGAGAACGGCGCCGAGGGTGTGGGGCTGTACCGCACCGAGTTCCTGTTCCTCGACCGCGCCGACGCCCCCGGCCACGAGGAGCAGGTCGCCGCCTACCGGACGGTGCTGGAGGCGTTCCCCGGCGGTCGGGTCGTGGTGCGCACGCTCGACGCCGGCGCCGACAAGCCGCTGGAGTTCCTGCCGGCCGCGGCGGAGGAACCCAACCCGGCGCTGGGCGAGCGGGGGCTGCGGATGATGCGCCGACTGCCCGAGACCCTGGACGCCCAGCTGTCCGCCCTGGCCGAGGCCGAGCGCGACACCGGCGCGTACCTGCAGGTCATGGCACCGATGGTGACCGACGCCGAGGACGCCGCGTGGTTCGCCGCGGCCGCCGCCAAGGCGGGTATTCAGCACGCGGGGGTGATGATCGAGGTCCCCGCCGCCGCGCTGCGGGCCCGCCACATCGCCACCCACGCCGACTTCTTCAGTATCGGCACCAACGACCTCACCCAGTACGCCTGCGCGGCCGATCGCGAGACCGCCGGTCTGGGCCGGTTCCAGGACCCCTGGCAACCCGCGGTGCTGGACCTGGTCGCGGCCTCGGCGTCGTCCACCGCCGAGGCGGGGCGCAGCTGCGGCGTCTGCGGCGAGGCCGCCGCCGACCCGCTGCTGGCCTGCGTGCTCACCGGGCTCGGTGTGACGAGCCTGTCCATGGGCGCCTCGGCGCTGCCGCTGGTGCGCGCCGCGCTGGCGCGCGTCGAGCTGGCCCAGTGCCGCGCCGCCGCCGAGGCCGCCCGCGCGGCCCGCGGTCCTGAGGAGGCCCGCAAGGCCGCCGCTGAGCAGCTGCCGGGGCTGGCCGAGTTGGGCCTGTGACGCCGTGAGGGGTGCGGGCCGGCCCGAGTCCGGCTCGCACCCGGGCACCGCAGGCGTCGCCGCGGCCTCTGCGGCGGTCCGAGCCCGGTGTTCGCCTCGGTCGCCGCGTCGTCTCCCGTGTGCCGCGCCAGGCGCTATCGTGGGGCGGGCCGCGACCGGCGTGTGCGCGCCGCCCCGCCGCCGCGCAGCACCGGGCGCCCGGTCTCCGCGGTCTTCCCCCGACGTGCCGTTGTTCCGCTGTGCCATCGGAAGGTCCGCATGCCGCTTCGCCGCCTGTCCGCGCTGCTGGGCACCGCCGTGCTCGTCCTGACCCCTGCGCTGTCGGGGTGCAGTCAGGGGGCGGCCGGCCCGCCCGGCTCGGCCCCGGACTCGCCCGACTCGTCGCCGACCGGCCCCGACTCGGCGCAGCAGGCGCGGCGGCATCTGTCCGAGATGTCGCTGGAGGAGAAGATCGGCCAGCTGATGGTGCTGCTTCCGCAGGGCACCACCGCCGAGGAGAACGCCGACCTGGTGTCGACCTACAACCCCGGCGGCCTCATCTACTTCCCGGAGAACCTCACCGGCCCCGAGCAGATCGCCCGCCTGTCGAACGGGCTGCAGGAGGCGGCCGCCGACAGCGGGGCCGGTGTCCCCCTCTTCCTCGGCATCGACCAGGAGCAGGGCACGGTCGCCCGGCTGCCGGTCGGCACGCACTTCCCCGACGCCATGGCGGTGGGGGCGACCCGCGACACCGCGCACGCCGAGGCGCTGGCCGGCGCCACGGCCGCCGAGCTCACCGCCTTGGGCGTCAACCTCGACTACGCGCCGGTCGCCGACGTCAACACCGATCCCGACAACCCGGTCATCGGCATCCGATCCTTCGGCTCCGACCCGGGGCTGGTCTCGAAGATGGCCACGGCCGAGGCCGCCGCCTTCAGCGAGGGCGGCGTGGTCCCCGTCGTGAAGCACTTCCCCGGACACGGTGACACCGACGTCGACAGCCACACCGGGCTGCCCGTCATCGACAAGCCGCGCGAGGAGTGGGAGAAGGAGGACCTGCCGCCGTTCCGCGCCGCCGTCGAGGCCGACGTCGACGCGATCATGACCGCCCACGTGCTCATCCCGGCCCTCGACGACTCCGGCGAGCCGTCGACCCTCTCGCCCGACGTCATCGGCGGCATCCTGCGCGACGAGCTGGGCTACGACGGAATCGTCACCACCGACGCGCTGAACATGGAGGGCGTGCGCCAGACCCACTCCGACGGCGAGGTCGCTGTGCGCGCCGTGCTCGCGGGGGCCGACCAGCTGCTGATGCCGCCCGACCCGCAGGCGGCCTTCGACGCGCTGCGAACCGCCGTGCGGGAGGGCCGCATCAGCACCGAGCGCCTGGACCGGTCGGTGCTGCGCATCCTGACCGCCAAGGTCGAGCGAGGACTGTTCGACGCCGAGCCCGTCGGCGCGGCGTCGGCCGCCGAGGCCGTAGGAACCCGGAAGCACCGTGCCGCGGCGCGCGACCTCGCCGAGGACGCGGCGACGCTGCTGCGCAACGAGGACGGTGTACTGCCCCTGTCCGAAGGAGCCACGGTCAGTGTCACCGGTTCCGGCGCCGAGGAGATCGGAGCAGGGCTGGAGGAGCTGGGCTACACGGTCACCGCCGACCCCGCCGCGGCGGACGCGGCCGTGGTGGGCACGACCGGCGCCGAGCAGCACTCCCGGGTTGCCGCGGCCGAGGCCACCGGCACCCCGGTGGTCGTGGTGGCCCAGGGCAGCCCCTACGGCATCGCCGGGCTCGGCAGCGCCGAAGGTTACCTGGCCACCTACTCCGCGGTCGGCGCCTCCCAAGCCGCCGCCGCGCGCGTCCTCGCCGGCGAGGTCTCCCCGTCGGGGAAGCTGCCGGTGGGCATTCCCGGTACCGGCCTGGGGTTCGGCGACGGGCTGTCCTATTAGTAGTACTTCGTCAAGTTCCTGAATTCCGTGTGCCGACCTGGTCGACTCGGGGGTGCGGTCTCCGGCCCCGCCCGCGCATGGCGTGGCGCGCCGACGGCGCCTCGGGTCTGTTGTGCGGCCGTGGCACCGGGCGGGTGGCGGGTCGCCTGAGCTGAAAAGCGGCGGCAACGGCGGCGGCCCCTCCCGCCCGCGCGGGCGGGATCCCGCTCCCGTGGCCGGGCGGGGCGGCGCGCGGCGATTGGATCCGGTCGGCGTCCATTGGGCGGGAATCACCACGTCCAAGGCCGATCCGTGGTGATTTCCGCGCGTTGGACGCCGCGAAACCCGACATAATGGACGCGCAGGCGACCTCATCCGCGACCACTTCTGGCCGGCCTCCGGGCAGCTCGGGTCAGCCGTAGCGCTTCGCCTCCTGCCGGGCCAGGGCACGCAGGTGGACCTCGTCGGGTCCGTCGAAGATCCGCATGGCGCGTGCGTGGGCGTACATCTCCGCGAGCGGGTAGTCGCCGCTGACCCCGGCGCCCCCGTGCACCTGGATGGCGCGGTCCAGCACCTCGACGGCCACCCGCGGTGCCGCCACCTTGATCGCCGAGATCTCGGTGCGCGCCTCCTTGGTGCCGCGGTTGTCGATCAGCCAGGCCGTCTTGAGGACCAGCAGCCGCGCCTGCTCGACGGCCAGCCGCGACTCCGCGATCTGCTGCTGTACGACGCCCTGGGCGGCCAGCGGCTTGCCGAAAGCGACGCGCTCCTCCGCGCGGCGCACCATCAGCTCCAGCGCGCGCTCGGCCATGCCGATGGCCCGCATGCAGTGGTGGATGCGGCCGGGCCCCAGGCGGGCCTGGGCGATGCTGAAGCCCTCGCCCTCGCCGGCGATCAGGTTTGCGGCGGGTACCCGCACGTCGGTGAACCGCAGTTCGCAGTGGCCCTCCTGGTCCTGGTAGCCGAAGACGGGCAGGGAGCGCACGATCTCCAGGCCGGGGGTGTCGCGGGGGATCAGGATCATCGACTGCTGCCGGTGCGCGGGGCCCTCGGGGTCGGTCTTGCCCATGACGACGAAGATCTCGCAGCGCGGGTCGGCGGCTCCGCTGATCCACCACTTGCGCCCGTTGACCACGTAGTCGTCGCCGTCGCGGACGATGGAGGTGGCGATGTTGGTCGCGTCGGAGGAGGCGACATCGGGCTCGGTCATGGCGAACGCCGAGCGGATGCGTCCGTCCAGCAGCGGCTCCAGCCACCGCTCGCGCTGCTCGGCGCTGCCGAACATGTGCAGCACCTCCATGTTGCCGGTGTCGGGCGCCGAGCAGTTCAGCGCCTGGGGCGCGAGCACGGGCGAGCGGCCGGTCAGCTCGGCCAGCGGCGCGTAGTCGGTGACGCTCAACCCACTGACGTCGGGCAGGAACAGGTTCCATAGGCCGCGTCGGCGCGCTTCGGCCTTGAGGTCCTCTACGACCGGCGGAAGGCTGTGATCGTCCCAGCCGGCGTCGGCGCGCTGGCGGTGGTAAACGGGCTCGGCCGGGTAGACATGCTCGTCCATGAACGCTTGCAGCTCGGCCATGCGGTCGCGGGCGGTGGCGCTGAGATCGAAGTCCATGACCGCAGTATGCCATCCGACCGACCGGTCGGTACTGTCTGGTGCGGCGGTGCCGCCGCAGGCCCGCCGCCCCGTGTCCGCGGCCGGGATACCCGGTCGGGGGATTGGCTGGACCGCCGCCGGGGAAGAAACCGTCCCCCGGCGCCTCCGGTGCGGGTCGCGCCGGGGCCTGCGCCCGAGACCGGGCGCCCTTCGAGGGATGGAGCGAGTATGTCCGACACGTGCCGCGCAATCATCACCGACTGGGGCGGGGTGCTGACCTCCCCGCTGCGCGAGACCATCACCGCCTGGCTGGCCGCGGACCGCATCGACGACGCCCGTTACCGCCGTGTCATGCGCTCCTGGGTCGAGGGCGCCTACGCGGGCGGAGCCGTGGACGGCAACCCGATTCACGCGCTGGAGCGCGGAGAGATCGACACCGGCGAGTTCGAGCGGATCCTCGCCGCCGAACTGCGGCTGACCGACGGCGGACCCGTGCCCGCAGCGGGACTGATCAAGCGGATGTTCTCCGGTTTCCACCCGGTCGAGGAGATGTACACGGCACTGCGCCAGGCGCGCGGCCAGCGGGTGCGCACCTGCCTGCTGTCGAACTCCTGGGGCAACGGGTACCCCCGCGAGCGGTTCGCCGAGACCTTCGACGCGGTCGTCATCTCCGGCGAGGTGGGCATGCGCAAGCCCGAGCAGGAGATCTTCGCCCACGCCGTCGAGCTGACCGGCCTGCCGCCCGAGGAGTGCGTGTTCATCGACGACATGGAGCACAATGTGCACGCGGCCGTCGAGCTGGGGATGACCGGCATCCTGCACCGCGACCCCGCCGAGACGCGGCAGCGGCTGGCCGAGACCTGCGGCATCGAACTGGATCCGATGCCCTCCTGAGCCGCGCACCGGCCGCGGGCGGCGGATCGGTGCGGGGCGGGCGGTCCCGGTCTCCGGTGACCGCCCGCCGTGCCGCCCGCCGGCCGCGCTGGCGGCTGTGGAACACTTGCACGGGCTTTGGCCCCTCCGACCGACGCGACACGATCCGCGAGACCACCATGCGCATCTACCTGCCCAGCACCTTCCCGGGGCTGGCCGCCGTGCTCGACGCCGGCGAGATCGGCCCGGCGCCGCTGACCGCCTTCGCCGTCACCGAGCGGCTCGCCGGAGTCGGCGCAGCGGACGACGACGAAGAGTTGGAGTACGAGGCGCTGAGCGGCGCCGCCGCGGCCTCGCTGCGCCTGCTGGCCGCCGACCCCGGCGCGCCGCGTCGCCGCGCTGTGATCGCCGCCGAGGCGCCCGCGGCAGTGGTCGGACCGTCCGCGGCAGCGGACGACCACGCCGCCGCCGTCACCCTCACCGGAACGGTGCCGCTCAAACGCGTCGCCTCCGTGCACGTCGACGCGCCCGAGGCCGAGGAGGCGGTCGCCGCGGCCGCCGCCGATCCGGACGCCGGCATCAGCGAGGAGCACGAGCTGCTCTGGTACGCCACTCAAGAGCTGCCCGACCTGCTCGGACGCCGCTGAGTCGGGTCGGGTGCTCGCCGGTGGCGCGCGCGACGGGGCGGCGTTGGGCCGCGGCGGGCCGGTCGGCGCGGCTTGGCCCGTCTATCGCGAACTTATGGTCGCAGGTAAGCGTATTCCGCGGCCATAAGTTCGCGATAGACGCCGGGTGAACCGGCATACCGGACATACCGGCGCCGGTTGGCCGACGTGGTACCGCCGTGTTGTGGCCGGACCCGCACCGGGCGGAGGCCGCGCGGCGGGGTGCGGTCGCGGGCGCCCGCACGGCCCCGGTGGTGCGCCGGATCGGGGGCCGAGGTGGCGACGACACGTCGCTCGTGGCGCCCGAGCGCGGCCTCCGGGTGCCCCACCCCCGATGGGGTGGACTTTTGGGGGTCTATGCCCGTTTTGCGGGTGGCCTCGGCGGGCGCGGTGGCGACGAGGTGCACGAAAAGTCGACGTCAGGGGCGTTCTTTGTGCCATTCGGTGCGCCTCGTGCGCCCTCGCCGCCGCAGCGCGGCTGCGAGCCCACCGTGAACTCGGGCATCAGTGGGCAAAACACCCCCCGTTGTTTCGTATCGCGGAATGACAATGCGAGGACAGCACCTCGGGGCGACACCGAGGCGGATGCCGCCGCACGTATGTGCATCTCGTGGCCCCGACCCGGCTGCCCGACCGCCGCCCCGCCCACCGCAGGCCCGGCCCCGCCGTCGTCGCCGCCCCGCCGCACGCCCAACCGGCGAGCACCCGGCCCGTTGGGCGCGGGCCAAGCCCTCCGCCACCGTTGCCGCCGCTTTTCGGTCAAGTCCGCCCGTCGCCGGGCAGATCGACAAGGCCGCCCAGTGGACCCGAGCCGCCCTCGCCGGAGAGGTTTTAAGCGGTCCGCCGCCCCGCGCCGCCACCCGCTCGGACGCATTCGCCGCCCGGCGATTACCGACCCGGTGGGTGCGGGTATGCATCATCGCGTGGCGCCCGGCGCCGGGACCCGCGCACACCCCGCGCCCGCCCCGACCGGGCCCCGCCGCCGTACCCCGATCGGGAGGCAGTGCGATGGATGCCGTGACCGACGTTCCCGTACCCGTCAACGAGCCCAACCTGACCTACGCGCCGGGAACTCCCGAGCGGGTGGAGCTCGAAGCGGAGATCGCGCGCCAGTCGGCCGAGGAGACCGAGATCCACCAGGTCATCGGCGGTGAGCGCAGCCTCGGCGGCGGTGAGCTGATCCCGGCGCGCAAACCCCACGGGCACGGCCACGTGCTGGGCCGGATGAGCAACGCCACCTCCGGCGAGGTCCGCCGGGCGATCGAGGCCGCCCGCGCCGCCGCGCCCGCCTGGCGGGCGATGTCCTTCGACGACCGCGCCGCCGTCCTGCTACGGGCAGCCGACATGCTCGCCGGGCCGCACCGCGCCCGGGTCAACGCCGCCACCATGCTGGGCCAGTCCAAGTCGATCCAGCAGGCCGAGATCGACGCCGCCTGCGAACTCATCGATTTCTGGCGCTTCAACGTCTCCTTCGCCCGCCGCCTCTACGCCGAGCAGCCGATTTCCGTCCGCGGGGTGTGGAACCGGCAGGAGCTGCGGCCGCTGGAGGGCTTCGTCCTGGCGATCACCCCGTTCAACTTCACCGCGATCGCCGGTAACCTCCCCACGGCGCCCGCGCTGATGGGCAACGTCGTGGTGTGGAAGCCCTCGCCCACCCAGACCTACTCCGCCCACTACGTGATGCGGGTGCTGGAGGAGGCGGGCATGCCGCCCGGCGTGATCAACATGGTCACCGGCGACGGCCACGCGGTCTCCGAGACCGCCCTGGCCCAGCCCGATCTCGCCGGCATCCACTTCACCGGCTCCGTCGGCACCTTCCAGCACCTGTGGCGCACCGCGGGCGAGCACATCGCCGAGTACCACTCCTATCCGCGCATCGTCGGCGAGACCGGCGGCAAGGACTTCATCGTCGCCCACCCCTCGGCCGACCACGGCGTGCTGCGCACCGCGCTCATCCGCGGGGCCTTCGAATACCAGGGCCAGAAGTGCTCGGCCGCCTCCCGCGCCTACATCCCGCGCAGCGTGTGGTCGTCGCTGCGCGACGACCTGCTCGACGAGGTCCAGCAGCTGACCATGGGCGACGTCACCGGCGACGTGTCGACGTTCATGGGCGCCGTCATCGACGACCGCGCCTTCGCCAAGAACGCCGCGGCCCTGAAGCGGGCCCGGGACACGGGCTCCATCACCGTGCTCGCGGGCGGCGGCGCCGACGACAGCGTCGGCTACTTCGTCGAGCCCACGGTGCTGGAGTGCACCGACCCCGAGGACGAGGTGTTCCACACCGAGTACTTCGGCCCGATCCTGGCGGTACACGTCTACGACGACGACCGCTACGACCAGGTACTGGCGCAGATGGCCGACATCGCGCCTTATGCGCTGACCGGCGCGGTCATCGCCCGCGACCGCGACGCCATCGCCCGCGCCGACGCCGCCCTGCGGTTCTCCGCCGGCAACTTCTACATCAACGACAAGCCCACGGGCTCGATCGTCGGCCAGCAGCCCTTCGGCGGCGCCCGCGCCAGCGGCACCAACGACAAGGCCGGCTCGGTGTTCAACCTGGCCCGCTGGGTCAGCCCGCGCGCCATCAAGGAGGCGTTCGTCCCGCCGACCGACTGGCGCTACCCGCACATGGGCTGACCGGCCGACGTCTCCCAGGGGCGACGGGAGTGCGGGGCCTCGGAGCGGGGAGCCCGCCGGCGGCATGGACTACGGTTGTGGCGCGGCGCCCCTCGCAGCGTCGGCGCGGTGCCTCGCGGCGTTCCGGCGCAGCCCCCTGCCGCGGGCGGCGGTCCGAAGGTGCTGAGGCGCCTGTGGACGCCGCCGTCCGGGCGGTTCCGGCGTGCGGCAGAATTGTGATGAAATGCCCGCACGCCCTTTCCCCCTGAGGAGACTGCCATCAGCCGGCTGGTGTTGTGGAATATCGACCTGACGCTCGTCGACGTCGCCCAGGTGACCCGCGCGGCCTACGCCGAGGCGTTCGAGCGGGTGACGGGCGTCCCGCTGGTGTATCTGGCGTCCACCGGCGGCCGCACCGACTCCGAGGTCTTCTTCGAGTTCCTGGCCCGCAACGACGTGCGGCTGGAACCGGGTGAGGAACCGCTGTCGGACTTCATCGACGCGCTGGGCGAAGGCTTCGCGCGCCGTCGCGACCAGCTCACGGCGCGCGGCCGGGCCATGCCCGGCGCCCAGGCGGCGCTGGCGGCCGTGGCGGGGCTGGAGGACACGGTGCAGACCGTGGTGACCGGAACGATCATGTCCAACGCCGTCGCCAAGCTGGCGGCCTTCGGCCTCGACGGCTATCTGGATCTCAGCATCGGCGGGTTCGGCTCCGAGCACTACCCCAAGGCCAGCCTCATCCAGTTCACCCGGATGCGCGCCGCCCAGGCCCACGGTTCCGACTTTCCCGAGTGGGCCACCGTCTACATCACCGACTCACCGCGCGACGTCGAGGCCGCCATCATCGGGCACGCCACCCCCGTCGCGGTGGTCAGCGGTTCGGCCACCGAGTCCCAGTTGCGGGCCGCCGGCGCGAAACACGTGCTGGAGGACCTCACCGACCCCAAGCGGCTGCTCGGGGCGGTGCGCGAGGCCACCGCCGTGGCGGGCGCGGGGTGAGCACCCCGTCTACCCGCGTCGGCGGCCCCGCTCACTCCGGTGACCGGCAGCGGCCGCGGCCCTTGCCGTCAACGGCCCCGCGCGTACCTTGTACGTGGGGCATCCGCGTTCGCGCGGTTGCGCAATCCGCTCCTTACCGCCGATACGCACAGTTAACGGTGTTGATCACAAATCCGCGGGACCCGAACCAGTAACCTGGGCCGCGGCGGGGCCGGACAACGGAGTCCGGCCGGCGAACCGCACCTGTGCGCACAGGATTCCCGCCCCGGCGACCACCGGAGCGGGACCGGAACCCGGGCGCCCACACTCGGCGTCCGACAACTGCAGAAGGACCCCGACGTCCCGCCGAACCGCTTCGCCGGTCCGGGGCTGCCCCCTAGGACTCACAAGGGAGTGAGGTCGCACGATGTCCGGCCAGTCAGACGCCGTTCAGGACCGATTGCTGCGTGACGCGGTGGCGCACTGCTCCGATTGGCCCCGGTTCACCGGCGACGGCGCCGGCGATCCCGCGGGGATCGAGCGGTTCCTCGCGAACTACTACCGCCACGTCGCCACCGACGAACTGCAGGAGCGCGGCCCCGCCGGCATCTGCGGCCCGGCAGCGGCCCACCTGGGGTTCGCTCGGCACCGGCCCCAGGGTCGGGCGAAAGTGCGCGTGTACACTCCCGACCGCGACCGGGACGGCTGGGAGACCGGGCACTCGGTCGTGGAGATCGTCACCGACGACGCCCCCTTCCTGGTCGACTCGGTCACCATGGAGCTCGGCCGCCGCCGGATCGGCTACAACCTGGTCATCCACCCGCAGCTGCGGGTGGCACGCGACGTCGCCGGCGGCCTGCACGAGATCGAGCCCGCGCCCGACGCCGACCCCGACGGTCTGATCCCGCTCCAGGAGTCCTGGATGCACCTGGAGATCGACCGCCTGAGCGGCCCGACCGCCCACAAGGAGCTCGCCGACGACCTCGAACGCGTGCTCGCCGACGTGCACAACGTCGACGCGGACTCCGGCCGGATGCGCCGCCGGGCCCTGCTGCTGGCCGACGAGATCGCCGGCTCCGCCGACCGCCTGGCCGCCGCGGGCGTCGACGCCCGCGAGATGTCCGAGAGCGTGGAGTTCCTGCGCTGGGTGGCCGACCGCCACTTTCACTTCATGGGTTACCGCGAGTACACGCTGGTCAGCGCCCCGGCGGAAGACACCGCCGACGCCGACGCCGTCGGCACCGGCGCCCCCGCCGACTCCGACGAGCCCGGCGAGCGGCTCGGCCTGAGCCCCCGCGCGGGCACCGGACTGGGACTGCTGCGCGCCGACGCCTCCGTTTCCGAGAGCTTCGCGGCACTGCCGCCCGAAGCCCGCGCCAAGGCCCGCGAACCCCACGTGCTGGTGCTGACCAAGGCCAACTCCCGCGCCACCGTGCACCGCCGCAAGTACCTCGACTACATCGGCGTCAAGCGCTTCGACGAGCAGGGCCGCGTCGTCGGCGAGTACCGCTTCCTGGGCCTCTACACCCACGAAGCCGTCACCACGAGCATCGCGCAGATCCCCATCCTCAAGCGCAAGCAGGCCGAAGTGCTCGACACGGCCGGCTTCGACCCCGACAGCTACGACGGCAAGGACCTCATCGAGATCCTGGAGGGTTTCCCGCGCGAGGAGCTGCTGCAGACCTCCGTCGACCAGCTCTACGACATCGTGCTCGGGGTGCTGCGCCTGCGCGAGCGCCGCGGAACCAAGCTCTTCCTGCGCCGCGACCCCTACGGCCGGTTCATGTCCTGCCTGGTCTACATGCCGCGCGACCGCTACAACACCGATGTGCGGCTGCAGATCCAGCAGGTGATGAGCCGGGCGTTCGAGGGCGCCACCATGGACCACGGCGTCACGGTCGGCTCGGCGCCCTTTGCCCAGCTCTACCTGGTGGTGCGCGCCGAGCGCGGCAGCATCCTCGCCGACGTCGACCACGCCGCGTTGGAGGCCGAGGTCGTCGCGGCCACCCGATCCTGGGACGACGACCTCTCCGACGAACTGCGCGCCCGCTTCGGCGCCGACCGCGCCGGCGAGCTGCACCACGGCTACGGCTCCGCGCTGCCCGAGGGCTACAAGGTCGACACCCCGGCCTCCGTCGCCGTCGACGACATCTACCGGCTCGACGTGCTCGGCGGCGACGAACTGGCCGTGAACCTCTACCGCCCGGCCGCCGCCGAGCCCGGCGAGTGGCGGCTCAAGGTCTACCGCAAGGGCGACCCCATCTCGCTCTCGCGGGTGCTGCCCCTGCTGGAGCACATGGGGGTCGAGGTCCGCGACGAGCGCCCCTACGGCGTCGCCGGCACCGAGACCGGGCGCGCCTGGATCTACGACTTCGGGTTGGCGCCCGTCACCGACGCCGTCGAACTGCCGCCCAACCGGCTCAAATTCCTCTTCGAGGAGGCGTTCACCGCGCTGTGGCAGGGCCGCGGCGAGTCCGACCGGTTCAACGCCCTGGTGATCCGCGGCGGCCTCGACTGGCGCCAGCTGACCATCCTGCGCGCCTACGCCAAGTACCTGCGCCAGACCGGCAGTACGTTCAGCCCCGCCTACATCGCCGATGTGCTCGTGGCCAACGTGCACATCGCGAACCTGCTGGTGCGGCTGTTCGAGTCCCGCTTCGACCCCGAGCGCGAAGCCGGGCGCGAGGAACGCAGCGAGGCCATCACCGAGGAGATCCGCGGCGAGCTGGACGCCGTGGCCAGCCTGGACCAGGACCGCATCCTGCGCTCGTTCCTGGCCGCCGTCGAGGCCACGCTGCGTACCAGCTACTACCAGGGGGGCGGCGAGTCCCCCAAGCCCTACCTGGTCTACAAGCTCGACCCGCGGGGCATCCCCGACCTGCCCGCACCGCGCCCGCGCTACGAGATGTACGTCTACTCGCCGCGGATGGAGGGCGTGCACCTGCGCTTCGGCACCGTCGCCCGCGGCGGGCTGCGCTGGTCCGACCGCTTCGAGGACTTCCGCACCGAGATCCTGGGCCTGGTCAAGGCGCAGACCGTGAAGAACTCCGTCATCGTGCCCAGCGGCGCCAAGGGCGGCTTCGTTTGCAAGCAGCTGCCCGCCGGCGGCGACCGCGAGGCGGTGCAGGCCGAGGTCGTCGCCTGCTACAAGCAGTTCATCAGCGGGATGCTCGACGTCACCGACAACCGGGTCGGCGGCCGGGTCGCCCACCCCGACCGGCTCGTGCGCTACGACGGCGACGACTCCTATCTGGTGGTCGCCGCCGACAAGGGCACCGCCACGTTCTCCGATATCGCCAACGGCATCGCCGTCGACCGCGGTTTCTGGCTGGGCGACGCCTTCGCCTCCGGCGGCTCGGTGGGCTACGACCACAAGGCGATGGGCATCACCGCCCGCGGCGCCTGGGAGTCGGTCAAGTACCACTTCCGCGAGCTCGGCGTCGACGTGCAGAACGAGGACTTCACCGCGGTCGGGGTCGGCGACATGTCCGGCGACGTCTTCGGCAACGGCATGCTGCTCTCCGAGCACATCCGGCTCGTCGCCGCGTTCGACCACCGCCATGTGTTCCTCGACCCCGATCCCGACCCGGAGCGCTCCTTCGCCGAGCGGCGGCGCATGTTCGACCTGCCGCGCAGCACCTGGGCCGACTACGACACGCAGACGCTCTCCGCCGGGGGCGGCGTGTACTCGCGCACCGACAAGTCGATCGCGATCACTCCGCAGGTCCGCCAAGCGCTGGGCATCGGCAGCGACGTCACCGCACTCGCCCCCTACGAGCTGATCCGGTACATCCTGGCCGCGCCCGTCGACCTGCTGTGGAACGGCGGCATCGGCACCTACGTCAAGTCCTCCGCGGAGTCCGACGCCGACGTCGGCGACAAGGCCAACGACCCCCTGCGGGTGGACGGCGCCGATCTGCGCTGCAAGGTCGTGGGCGAAGGCGGCAACCTCGGTCTCACTCAGGCCGCGCGGATCGAATTCGCCCGCAACGGCGGCCGGATCAACTCCGACTTCATCGACAACTCCGGCGGTGTGGACACCTCCGACCACGAGGTCAACATCAAGATCATGCTCGATCGCGAGGTCGCCAAGGGCGATCTCACCAAGGACGAGCGCGACGAGCTGTTCATGAGCATGACCGGCGAGGTCGCCGATCTGGTGCTGGACAACAACTACGCGCAGAACGTGGTGCTGGCCGCGGCCCGCAAGCAGGCCGGCTCCATGATGCACGTCCACGCCCGCTACATGCGCCGCCTCGAACGCGAGGGCCTGCTCAAGCGCAAACTGGAGGAGCTGCCCGACGACGAGGAGATCGCGTCGCGGCGCAGCGCGGGGGAGGGATTGACGGGCCCGGAGTTCGCCACCCTGCTCGCCTACACCAAGATCACCCTCAAGGACGAGGTCGCCGGCTCCGATCTGCCCGGCGACCCCTACCTGCGCGAGACGCTGGTGGAGTACTTCCCCACCGCGCTGCGCCGGCGCTTCTCCGACGTGATGCCCGAGCACCCGCTGAGCCGCGAGATCGTCGCAAACCAGGTCGTCAACGACATGGTGAACCGCGGCGGCACCACCTTCGCCTTCCGCATCGGCGAGGAGCTGGGGGCCGCGCCCGACGACATCGCACGCGCCTACCTGGTGGTGCGCGAGGTCTTCGGGCTGCGCGAGCTGTGGCACGAGATCGAGCATCTGGACCACTGGATCGACCTCGACGTGCAACTGGCGCTGCTGCTGGAGGTCCGCAAACTGACCGAGCGCGGCGCGCGATGGCTGCTGCGCAACCGCAAATCGCCCTTCGACGTCGGCGAGGAGGTCGCCTTCTTCGCCGAAGGCGTGGCCGAGATCGTCCCGCAGCTGCCGCGGCTGCTGCAGGGCCGCGACCTGCGCATGTTCACCGAGCGGCGCGACCGCTTCACCAAGGACGGCGTGCCCGAACAGCTGGCCGAGCGGGTCGCGGGCATGGTGCCGGCCTACTCGACCTTCGACCTGGTCTCGGTCGCCCACCGCACGCAGCGCCCGCTGCCGCACGTCGCGGAGGTCTACTTCGACCTGGCCGAAAGCCTGCAGATCGGCTCCCTGCGCGAGCGGATCATCGCGCTGCCGCGTACCGACCGGTGGGTGACCATGGCCCGGGCGGGACTGCGCGACGACCTTTATGCCGCCCACGCGGGTTTGACCCGGGCGGTGCTGCAGAGCGGCGAGGAAGGGGAGCCGCCGGACGCGCTGCGCCGGCGCTGGCTGGAGCGCAACCGGGTGGCGGTGGAGCGCTCGGAGCAGACGATGCGCGAGATCCGCGAGGCCGACCAGTTCGACCTGGCCACGCTGTCGGTGGCGCTGCGCTCGGTGCGCTCGCTGCTGGTCTCCGCCGAGGAGTGACCCCGCGCCGCCCGGGTCCGCTGCGACCCGGGCGGCCGCGGCCGTGGCAGGCAGTGCGCGTGCGACACCCTAGACTTGAGCACGTGGCAGACCTAGACCCCGCAGACAAGATCAAGGAACTCTCGTCGACGCTGGCGAGTGTGGAGGCCGTCGTCGACCTCGATGCCAAGCAGCGCGAGATCGAGGAGCTGCGTGAGCAGGCTGCCGACCCGGAGCTGTGGAACGACCCCGACCAAGCCCAGCAGGTCACCCGCAGGCTGGCCCACCTGGAATCCACGGTGAGCAAGGTCGGCACGATCCGCCGCCGGCTGGACGACCTGAGCGTGCTCTACGAGCTCGCCGCCTCCGAGGACGACCCCGACACCCGTGCCGAGGCCGATAACGAGCTGGAGACGCTGCGCTCCGACGTCGGCGATCTGGAGATCCGCACCCTGCTCAGCGGCCCCTACGACGAGCGCGAGGCGCTGGTGAGCATCAACTCCCAGGCTGGCGGCATCGACGCGGCGGACTGGGCGCAGATGCTGCAGCGCATGTACCTGCGCTGGGCCGAGCGGCACGGCTACCCCACGCAGATTTATGAGACCTCCTATGCCGAGGAAGCCGGCATCAAGTCCACGAGCTTCGTGGTCAAGGCCCCCTTCGCCTACGGGACCCTGCGCGGTGAGCACGGCACCCACCGGCTCGTGCGGATCTCGCCGTTCGACAACCAGAACCGGCGCCAGACTTCGTTCGCGGGAGTCGACGTCGTCCCGGTCGTCGAGCAGAGCGACCACATCGAAATCGACGAGAACGAACTGCGCATCGACGTCTACCGTTCCAGCGGCCCGGGCGGGCAGAGCGTCAACACCACCGACTCCGCGGTGCGGATCACCCACCTCCCCACCGGCGTCGTCACCACCTGCCAGAACGAGAAGAGCCAGATCCAGAACAAGGCCACGGCGATGGGGATGATGCAGGCCAAGCTGCTGGAGCGCAAGCGCCGCGAGGAGCAGGCCGAGATCGATGAGCTGCGCGGCGAGACTTTCAGCAGTTGGGGGACGCAGATGCGGAACTACGTGCTGCACCCCTACCAGAGCGTGAAGGACGTGCGCACCGGCGCCGAGAGCGGCAACACCCAGGGTGTGCTCGACGGCGAGATCGATTCGTTCGTCGACGCCGAGATCCGGTGGCTGCGCAGCCACGAGGGCGGCGGCGAGAGCTGACTCGCGGGGGCGGTGCCGTGTGGTCGGCATCGCCCTGCCGGCGGCCGATCACGACCCGGCGGTATACGTGAACGTTACCACCGATTGACACTTCCGATATGCTCTGTTTCGCTGTCTGGTAGACAGCCGAGGCCGATCAGCCGTGTATGGTCGAGGCCGCCCGAGCATCCGCCCGCATCGGCACCCCCTTGCGAGGGTTGCGGGTCGATTTGGACATTCCGGGTTGCGAACACCTCTACACTGACGATTGGCCCTGTGGCCGGTACTGCCTCCTGTGGACCCAGTCATCCGCTGAGGCGCCCCTACCTCCGAGAACCTTGTGATGCTGCCGTGATCCACTTTGAGAACGTCTCGAAGGTCTATACGACCCAGAAACACCCCGCACTGGAGAACGTCTCCATCGACGTCGACAAGGGCGAGTTCGTCTTCCTGGTCGGCCCCTCCGGCTCGGGCAAGTCAACGTTCCTCCGGCTCGTCCTGAAGGAGGAGAAGCCGAACAAGGGCCGGGTGCACGTCGCCGGAAAGGACCTGGCGCGCCTGTCCAATTGGAAGGTTCCGCACCTGCGGCGCCGCATCGGCTGCGTCTTCCAGGACTTCCGGCTGCTGCCGAACAAGAACGTCTTCGAGAACGTCGCCTTCGCCCTTGAGGTGATCGGCAAGCCGCGGCGCTTCATCCGCAAGGTCGTCCCGGAGGTCGTCGAACTCGTCGGCCTCGAAGGCAAGGCCGACCGCATGCCCGACGAGCTGTCGGGCGGCGAGCAGCAGCGGGTCGCCATCGCGCGGGCGTTCGTGAACCGCCCGCAGATCCTGCTCGCTGACGAGCCCACGGGGAACATCGACCCCGCCACGTCGATCGGCATCATGAAGGTGCTCGACCGAATCAACCGGACCGGGACGACCGTTGTCATGGCGACCCACGACGCCGCCATCGTCGACTCGATGCGCAAGCGCGTCATCGAGCTCGAAGAGGGCGAGGTCGTGCGCGACCAGACCCGCGGCGTCTACGGACAGGCGTACTGACGCTCGGGCCTGCCAGCGCTCCTGCGTTGGTCAGTGCAGCGCGGCGAAGCCCACGAGGATGGACCCTTAACTCTCATGCGTGCACAATTCGTACTTTCCGAGATCTGGATCGGTCTGCGTCGCAACCTGACGATGACCGTGGCGGTCATCACCACGGTGGCCATCTCCCTCGCCCTGTTCGGCGGCGGTCTGCTGATCAACCAGCAGGTGTCGCAGATGCGCCAGTACTGGGACGAGCGCGTGACCCTGACCATCTACATGTGCACGGAGGTCTCCAACTCCACCACATGTGAGGAGAACGGTCCGGCCACGGACGAGCAGCGTCAGCAGATCCAGAGCGACCTGGAGTCGATGAGCCAGGTCAAGAGCGTCGAGTACGTCACGGCTGAGCAGGCGTTCAAGGACTTCCAGGAGCGGTTCTCCAACAACCAGGCCATGGTCGACGCCGTCCGCAAGGGCGACATCCCCGACAACTTCCGGGTGCAGCTGGTCGATCCGACCAAGTACCAGGCCGTGGCCAACGAGATGGAGGGCCGCGCGGGTATCGACACCATCTACGACGACCAGGCGGTGCTGGAGCAGTTCTTCGGGCTGCTCGACGGCCTCACCGCGGCCGCGCTGACCGTCTCGTTCGTGCAGTTGGCCGCCGCCGCGCTGCTGATCGGCAACACCGTGCGATTGGCCGCCTACAATCGACGCAAGGAGACCGGGATCATGCGCCTGGTCGGTGCGTCGAACTTCTACATCCAACTTCCGTTCCTGCTCGAAGGCGCGATCGCGGGCCTGATCGGTGGCATCATCGCCTCCGGATTCATCGTCGCGGCCCGGTTCCTGCTGCTCACACGGATTCAGGAGTGGTTCCAGTTCGACGTCACGCTCTCGACCGGGTCGTTGCTGTCGGTCATCGGCGTGTCGCTGATCCTTGGTGTCCTGCTGTGCACGGTCGCCTCGTTCCTCACGCTGCGGCGCTACCTGCGGGTGTAGGTCCCAGCGGCCGACGGCGGCCCGCTGGACGCCAGCGCTGGAGAAAGGGAATTCCTGTGCCACGGGAGAAAGGGCGCAAGCTCATCGCGCAGAACCGGCGCGCCCGCCACGACTACCACATCGACGACACCTACGAGGCGGGCATCGTGCTCACCGGTACCGAGGTGAAGTCGCTGCGGGCCGGGCGCGCCTCCTTGGTCGAGGGTTTCGCCCAGGTCAAGAACGGCGAGGTGTGGCTGGAGAACGTCCACATCCCCGAGTACTCGCAGGGGACGTGGACCAACCACGCCGCTCGCAGACCGCGTAAGCTGCTGTTGCACCGCGAGGAGATCGCCCGCCTCATCGGCAAGACCCAGGAGGCGGGTCGCACCCTGGTTCCGCTGTCGCTGTACTTCAGCGAGGGCAAGGCCAAGGTCGAGATCGCGTTGGCGCGTGGTAAGCGCACTTACGACAAACGCCGTGACATCGCCGAGCGCGAGGCAAAGCGCGACATCGAGCGCGCACTGCGGCGCCGGCGCTGAGGCGTTGTGAAAGGATCGCCAGGGTGTCCCCCCGTCACCTCCGCCGTCTGCTAGCAGCAAGTACCGGGCTCGCCGTCGCCGCGGTGGTCACCGGATGCACCACCCAGCCCTCGCCCGAGGTCGCGGTGCGCAACTTCCTGCTGTCATGGCAGGCGGGCGACTACTCCTCCGCCGCGGCCTACACCGACGGCGATCCCGAGAAGGTCGCCGCCGCCCTGGAGGACAACGGCGCCCAGCTGGACCTCGCCGGGCTGCGCTTCTCGCTGGGGCACATCAGCCAGGACGGTGACACGGCCGAAGCCGAGTTCGGCGCCCAGGCCGACCTGGGCATCGGCGACCCCGTGTGGAGCTACGAGGGCACGATGCCGCTGCGCGACGGCCCCCAGGGATGGCTCATCGACTGGTCGCCGTCGGTCATCCATCCCGACCTCGGAGCCGACGAGCGCATCGCCGTCAGCTACGATGTCCCCGACCGCGGGCAGATCCACGACCGCAACAGAAAGCCGCTGGTCGGCACCACCCAAGTGACCGCGTTCGGCGTGGTGCCCGCCGAGATGCGGGACACCGACCGCGGGGTGGCCGAACTCGCCGAGCTGCTGGGCGAGGACGACGGTCCGCTGCTGGACCGGGTCCGCTCCGCACCGCCCGAGGAGTTCCAGCCGCTGGTGCTGACGCGAACGGGTGAGGTCGGCGACAAGGTGCAGCGGCGAGCCAAGTCGATCCCGGGCGTGCAGACCCGGCCGCTCGACATGCAGCTCAAGCCCCGCACCGCCGAATCGGTCATCGGCGAAGTGGCCGGCACCGCCGAGCACAACGTCTCATCGCGGGTGGCGGGCACCTACCAGGCGGGGGACACGGTCGGGCTGACCGGGTTGCAGAACGTCTTCCAGCAGCGTCTCGCGGGCACGGCCACGACCAAGGTCGTCACCCTCGACGGCAAGGGCGACCAGACCGGGGTCCTGCACTCGTGGCCCGGCATGCAGAGCGGTTCGCTGGCCACCACCCTGGACATCCGGGCCCAGGAGGCGGGCGAGGCGGCACTGGAGACACTGCCCGCCCGGGGGTACCTGGTGGCGCTGGACGCGAGCAGCGGCGAAGTCCTGGCCGCGGTGGGCAACCAGGGCGGTGCCGACGACGGCGCGTTCACCGCCGAATACCGCCCCGGCGAGGCGTTCAGCATCGTGTCCTACACCGCCGCGCTGCAGAGCGGAGCCTACTCCGCGGACGACACCATGGGCTGCGACAACCAGACCGAGGTCGGCGGACGCTCGTTCACCACCCCCAACAACACCGGGCTGTCGGGCACACCCGACCTGGGCACCAACTTCACCTACTCCTGCACCACCGCCTTCGCGCGGATGGGTGAGAAAGTCGGCGGCGAGGCGATCGAGTCGGCCGCGCGCGACTTCGGTATCGGCGGCGACTGGCGGCTGTCGGTGCCCACGTTCAACGGCACCTTCCGCACTCCCGAAGGGCCCGGCCAGGTCGCCGCCGCCATGGCGGGCACCGACCAGGTGCGTGTCAGCCCGCTGTCGATGGCCCTGGCCGCCGGGGCGATCAGCGATGGGACGTGGCGCCCGCCGAGGCTGGTGGCCGACGACGAGGCCGCCAACGTGCCCTCCGGTGAGACCCGTCGGCTCGACCGGCAGGCGGTGAAGCCGGTGCAGCGGATGATGCGCTCGGCCGTGGAGGTCGGCGCGGTCACCGCCGACGTCGGGACCGTGCCGGTGCACGGGCAGGTCGCCAACACCACACAGAAGGTGCGCGGCGACGAGACGGCGGTGCAGTGGTTCGTCGGCTACCAGGGTGACCTCGCCTTCGCCCTGGTAGCCGAGGTGCACCCGTCGATCCAGCTGTGGGAGCAGTACGCGGTGAACGCAGCCGGGGCGTTCCTGCAGCAGTTGCCCCCCGGCTACGCCGATAAGCTGGCCCGGCAGAACCCTCAGTCCTCCGGTACGGGAGGCGGCGGTCGGCAGGGCGGCTCGTCCGATGCCGAGGCCGCGCCGAGTGCGGACCCCTCCGAGGCCGGCGGCGTAGCCGGCGAATAGGCGCTTCGGCGCAAGTACGGGGCCGGTGCCGGGAATGGCATCGGCCCGCGGTGTGTTGTCGCAGGTGAGAAAAAGCTCCGTGAAGAGGCAACCATCTAGGGGCTGGGATGCGTCTTCACGGGTGACTGGGACCGCAAAGGGGGTTGCGGAACCAGTCGGAGAGCAGGACCTCGTCTCGGGGGAGGCCCTGCCGAAATAAAGGGCCGGCCCGACCCTGCCGGCCGCCCTCGCGGGCAGCGTTGATGGTTCCCGTCCGCGCCCGCGAGGGATTCTTCTATGCGCGCACCCCCTTCCGGCGGCCGCGGGCGGGGACGGCGACCGGGCTGCGGCTCGGCGCCGATCCCGCCGAAGATCGCGAAACAGCACCGATAGCGGGAATCAGCTTGGTCCGGCGTGTGTTCTACCTGTAGCGTTGGATCGCAGGGGTTGCCACGGCGGCCCCGGTTGCGGGCTCAGGCCCGTTGAAAACAGCACAGCGGGGGTGATCGGTTTCGACTTCGATCGCCGTCTCAGGGGAAGCGAGCCGAGGGTTGCGACTGTAACCTCGTAAATCCTGCATCGCACTAAACACAAGTGCCAATTCCAAGCGCACTGAGCTCGCTCTCGCCGCCTAAGCGATAGCGACTCTGTCGGCCTGGACTCGTCCTCGGTCCAGTGTCCGGCATCGTTCAGAGGACTCACCGCTCGGATCAGGCCACGGGGCCTGAGCGGGACATCTACGTGGCTGGGCTCGTCAGCGACCCGTTCGCGGGAGCGCTGGAGCCGAGTAGAACGCTAGCGCGAACTGCGCTCGGAGAAGCCCTGATGCGTCATCGAAGGACGCGGGTTCGATTCCCGCCACCTCCACGAGCCGGCCCGCTGTGGTCGACGGCCTCCGGCCGTCTTCCCGGCGGGCCGTTGTGTTTTTCCGGGGGGCGGCCCCCGGGCCCCCGGGCCGGCCCGCTGTGGTCGACGGCCTCCGGCCGTCTTCCCGGCGGGCCGTTGTGTTTTTCCGGGGGGCGGCCCCCGGGCCCCCGGGCCGGCCCGCTGTGGTCGACGGCCTCCGGCCGTCTTCCCGGCGGGCCGTTGTGTTCTTCCGACAAGGCCCCCGTCCCGCGCGGGACCGGGGCCTTGCGCGCGTCGGACGCGGAGCCGGGGCCGCGCGGTACGTTCAGCTCTCGTCGGCGGCGCCGACCAACCAGGCGACCTTTCGGGCGGTCGGTTCGATACTGTCGCTGCTGCCGAGATGGACGCCGAACGACGCGACGAAGTCGTGGCCGTGGCTGCGGGGCTCGCAGTAGACGTCCTCCTCGGCGTAGTCCGATTCCGGGTTGCCGACCCGCAGGTACGGAGCGGTGTCGTCCACGACGCGGGCCCGCACTCCGTAGTGCGTCACAGCCGTCGCCAGACGCGACAGGTCGGCGCGTCCGCCCGAGTCGGCGATCGTCGTGGGAGTGGAACGGTTGCGGTGGGCGGGGCGGTCGGCCACAACGGCCTCCTCTGTTCAGCGGGTCGCACTCTCCGTGTCTCCGCCATTGTCACTTTGTGTGGTTCTATTACCGCATAAAGTACGCGCGACACGCCGGTTGACCGGCTCCCGCCTCCTCCGAGCGGTGCCGGTGCGGGTGCGGCGATGGGGCGGGGCGCGCTTCGTGCCCTCATCGCCGCAACCGCCGAATGAGGAAGCTACCGCTTGGGACTTTGGGCAGTGAGCACCCCTGAGTCGGCGGCGTCCGCCTGATCGGCGGCGTGCTGCTCGGCATCGGCGGTTTGGGCGCCCGAGGGCCGCAGTATGCCCCGGTTCCGCCTCAGAGCCGCGCGCAGCGGCCGCGGCAGCCGTCCTGCCGCGCGCCGCATCCGCCGGTTGAGCGTGACCATGCAGCGCCTCGCCAGCGACCCCTGCGCGCGTCCGATGCGCCGGCCCAGGGGGGTCCAGTAAACGTCGAGGCCCAGCGGCGTGTGGTCGTCGCCCTCGCCGACGCCGAGGTGCAGCACGCCGCGGCCCGACGCCACGGGCACTGTGGCGCTGAGGACGGACACCGGCAGTTCGAGGCCGTCCGGGTGGCGCTGCGGTGCGTAGACGCGGGCCGAGGCGCTGACGGCGGCCCGGCCGTCGGCGGTGCAGGTGAGGGTGAGGGCGCCGGAGTCCGCGGCGTGCACGGCCAGCGGGATCTCCACGCGCAGCCCCGAGGTGGTGCGCGAGACGGTCGAGGGGAGGCCGGTACGCAGGGCGCGGCGCAGCGGGCGCCAACTCCCGGTCGCGGAGAGGGTGAGCACGTCCCCGGAGCCGAAGTAGGGGTTGACGAACCGCGCCGACTGCCCGGAACCGATGAACGCGGGGGCGCGCGTGTACTCCGCCGCGGATGTGTGGTCGGGGCCGAGGGTGTGGTTGTCGCCCAGCCCGCCGATCACCAGGCGGGTGCTGAACCACCACAGGCCGCCGATCGGTCCGCCGTGGTCGGCGGTCGCGGCGTCGACGCGCATGGAGCCCGTCAGGCGCAGGCGGATGCGGTCCGGGGCCGCGCCGGGTTCCTCGCGGGGCTCGGCGTTCAGCGGGAGCTTGATGACGGAGGGGTCGTCCGAGCGGGAGGCGTAGGCACGATAGGTGGGCTTGCCGAGCTGGGCGCTGATCTCGGCCGCCTCCTTGACCGCGGGGACCGCGAGCAGTTTCTCGGGCAGGTCCCAGTAAACGGATTCTCCTTCGCGCACGAACTCCACCGGTTCGCCCGTCGACTTGCGCTGCAGCGTGGTCTCGGTGCCGACGACCAGCTCGGTGCCCTCCCAGCGGAACCCGGTGATGCGGGTGCGGTGGACCATGTCCTCCTCGAACTCGGCCACCGGCCGCAGCAGATCCGGATCGTCGGCGGTCAGCGCGGCGGCACGCAGCCGGGCGAAGGCGTTGAGCCGCGAGAGGGCGCCGTCGGTGACGCGCCGGCGCACCAGCTCGGCGCCGATCCGGTGCATCTGGGTGATCACCTCGGGGTCCTGGCGCAGGAACTTCGGGCCCTGGTAGAGGCCGAGGAGCTTGGAGCGCAGCCAGTGGGCGATCAGGTGGTCGCGGAAGGGACCCGGCTCGACGTGCTCCTCGATGGTGTCGAAGATCCGCTCGATGCTCTCCAGGAACTCCGCGGGCTCCTTGCGGGCGAAGGAGATGTTGCCGAAACCCTTGTTGCGCACCCAGTAGTAGCAGGTGTAATCGTGCACGACCGATACCCGGTCGGTCGCCAGGTAGGCGCGCAGCATGAAGATGTGGTCCTCCAGGCGGACCTTGCCCTCGGGGAAGGAGAGTCCGTTGTCGAGGAGGAAGCCGCGGCGGAACAACTTCTGCACTGTCAGCGTGCTCAGCAGCACCGGATGAGTGCGCAGTGATCCCTGCGACATCGGTTTCTGGAAGATCTCTCGCGGGGTGTTGCGGCCCACACCGGCCATGCGGCCCACGACGATGTCGGCCTCGTCCTCGACCGCCTTGTGGTGGAGGCGTTCGAGCGCCTCGGGGCCGAGGCGGTCGTCGTCGTCCATGAAGAACACGTAGCTGCCGCGGGCGTGCTGGACCCCGATGTTGCGGGGGCGGCCCGGCCAGCCGGAGTTGTCGATGTGGACGACGGAGAAGTTGGGCTCGTCGGCGACTTCTGCGTCGAGGAGTTCGCCGGTGCCGTCCGTGGAGCCGTCGTCCACATAGATCACCTCGAAGCGATCGCGCGACAGGGACTGGCTCCGGAGCGATTCGAGCCCGCGCAGCACCCCCTGCGACGTGTTGTACGTCGGCACGACCACCGACACGTCGATGTCCATCGAGAAACCCTCCGGGGCTGCGGCACTTGTGTATCGAACAGGGCTACCCGAAAGGCCGCCCTCAGCCACATGGCTATCGCCACTGGTGGCTCTTCGCAGGCGAACATACCGACTCCCGCAAACCTGGTGGCCAGGTTGGCGGGAATCGCCTTCCGGGGGTGAGAGGCCCCTCGGGGCGTTTCAGCCCGGACGCGGGCGGCCGGGGCCCGCCGCGGGGGCGCCGGACCGCACCGGCCCGAACAGGGCGGATCAGGGGCGGCGGATCCAGGTGCCCTCGTGCATGACCCCGGCCACGGACAGGTCGTCGTCGAGCAGCAGCAGATCGGCCTTGCCGCCGGCGGTGAGCGATCCTACACCGGACAGGTTCAGGGCGCGTGCGGGAACGGAGGTCGCCGCGTGCGCGGCCGTCTCCAGGCTCACCCCCATGGTGTGCACGGCCCGGCGGACGGCGTCGGGCAGCACGATCGTGCTGCTGGCGATCTGGCCGGTCTCGGCGATGCGGGCGCGGCCGTCCTCGACGCGCACCCGCAGCTTGCCCAGGGTGTATTCGCCGTCGCCCAGTCCTGTGGCCGACATGGCGTCGGTGATCAGCGCCACGCGGTCGCCGCCGGCGTTGTCGAAAACCAGGCGCGCGGCGCCGGGGTGGACGTGGACGCCGTCGTTGATCAGTTCGACGGTGACACGCTCGTCGTTGAGGGCCGCGGCGATGGGACCGGGCTCGCGGTGGTGCAGCGGGCGCATCTGGTTGTAGATGTGGGTGGCGACGGTCGCGCCCGCGTCGAACGCCGCGCGCGTCTGGTCGTAGGTGGCCTCGGTGTGGCCGACGGCGGCGACGACCCCTTCGGAGACGGCCGCGCGGATCAGCTCCAGCGCGCCGGGAAGCTCGGGGGCGACGGTGATCATCCGCACCTGGCCGCGTCCGGCCTTGAGCATTCGCGCGAACTCGGCCGTGTCGGGATCGCGCAGCAGCGCGGGGTCGTGGGCCCCGCACTTTCCGGGCGCGATGTAGGGGCCCTCCAGGTAGACGCCCGCGATGCCGCCCGCCTCGGCGACCTCCGCGAGGGCCGCGATCTGGTCCAGAGTGTCGCTCGGCGCTGCGGCCACCAGCCCCCCGAGGAGTGTGGTGACGCCCTGGGAGCGGTTGAACTCGACGATGCGCATGGTCCGCTCGGGGTCGGCGTCGGTGAAAGCCGCCCCCGTGCCTCCGTGGATGTGGATGTCGACCGCGCCGGGCATCACCCATCGCCCGCCGGCGTCGACCGCCTCGCCGTCGCTCTGCGGTGCTTCACCCGTGCCCAGAGCCGTGATGCGCTGGTCCTCCGACCGCAGCCAGCCGGCCCGCACCCCGTTGGGCGTGAGCAGCCGTGCGTTCGTCAGCGTCGTCCCGGTCGGCCCTTGGCCCATGTCGCGCGTCCTCCTGTGCCCGATAACACACTGTTCGTCCTCTGCCGACGGGTGCACTGAGCAGGCCCCGAATACTCCCTGGAATCCAGGGCGCCGCGGTCGGGCCGGTGCCTTTCCGCGGCGCGGCAGGGGCGGGCTGCGCCGCCCGCCACGCATTGACGATAGCGGGACCCCCGATCATTATGGAGACCATGTCCGCCGGTGAGCTGCTCGTCCAGCGCTTGCACGTCGACCTGCGCCAGCAGGCCAGCGCGCTCTGTCGCAGGTGACGCCGGCGGGGTTCTGCTCCCCGCCTCGCCCGGAACCGGAGGGCGGCGCCGTCCGCCGCCGGGATTCCCGACCGCGGACATCGAGGTTACGGTCCTCGTCTCCCGGTGCCTCCGGTGCCCTGATGCATCGAGCCGCGGTAACCGCCGTCCCGGGCGCGTTCGCCCCGGGCCCCCGTCCTGGCCGGATCCGGCCGACCCGTGCGCAGTGCCCGCGGCAGACGCCGCCGCCGATCCGAAAGCACCCGCCCGGGCCGCCGGGCCCGAACGGCCGCCTTCACCAGGAGCACGAACATGACCCGCTTCACTGTTCTCGTCGCCGCACCCGAACCGGGATCGCCGCTGCGCGCCGCCGCGGCCGAAGCTGCCCGAACGCTGGCGGCGCTCGTCGGCCCCGTCGGCTCGTCGGCTGCCGCGCCGCGTGAAGGCTCCCCGACCGGGGCGGACCGCACCGACGTCGTCGACCTCGCCGCTCTCGGTCCGGCGCTGCTGGCCGCGCGCCCCGGCCGGGACGTCGTCGAGGCGCTGGAGACCGTGCGCCGCAGCGACGTGCTGCTGGTCGCCACCCCGCAGGCGCACGGCAGCTACACCGGACTGCTGAAGGTTTTCCTGGACCGCCTGCCCGAGGTGGGGCTGGGGCACGGCGTGGCCGTACCGATGGCAGTGGTCGAGGACCTGCGCAACGGCCGCACCGTCGAGGACGACCTGCGGGTGCTGCTGGCCGATCTGGGATCATGGGTTCTCGAACCGGGACTGCTGCTCAGCCGCCGCGAGCTCGCCGAACCGCGCGGCGTCGTCGCCGCCTGGGCCGAGGTCGCGGCGCCCGCTCTGGGGCAGGCGCTGGCCGTGCGGGCCTGACCGGTGCGGCGGTGCGGGGGGAGGATCAGTGCCCGGGGGCGGTCCGCCGCGGAGTCGTCGCGTCTGTGCTTGTGTCCGCGGCGCGGGTGCGGGCGGTGTCGGCCTCGGCGCGCGCCACGTTGCCGCGGATGAGGACCACGACGACCAGCGTCAGCCCGAATCCGGCGATCCGCAGGGCGAGCTGGAGAGGATCACCGGGCAGTTCCTCGCCGAACACGACCGTGCCCAGCACCACCATGAAGACGTTGCCCGTCACGTTGGCCACGGGCGCGGTCACGGCGGCGCGGGAGCGCTGCATCGACGTCTGGAACAGCACGATGCCCACAGCCCAGCCCACCGCGTAGAGATAAGGGTAGGGCGAGGCGAGTGCCGTCGGCACCGCGGCGAGCAGGCCGTTCTCGGCGAGCAGCCCGCCGACCGCCTTGCCCTGCAGGCCCGCGACGCCCTGCGCCAAGCCGGCCGCGGCGCCCATCGCCGCCGCCGAGACGTAGCGTCCCGCACGCCCGGCGGCCGCCATCGCCGCGACGCAGCCCACGACGGTCGCCGCGCTGACCCCGAGCAGCAGCGGCAGGTGCGGTGTGGTCCCGGTGCTCCCGCTCGCGTCCAGCGAGAGGCTCAGCAGCAACAGGGCGGCGGGCATCAGCGCGAGGGCGAGCTTCTCGCCCCGGGTGATGGGCTCGCCCAAGGCCAGGGAGACGACCAGCAGCATGGTGGCTATCCCGCCGGCGAATGCGGGCTGCACCACCGACACCGGCGCGAGGCCCAGCGAGACGATCAGCCCCACGCTGCCCGCGGCGGCCAGCGCGCAGCCGCCGACCCAGCGGGGGTTGCCCAGGAGCACGCGGGCCAGGTGCAGCGGCCGGTGCACGCTGATACCGGGGGCGCGGTGCAGCGCCCGCTGCTCGACGGCCAGGCCGAGCGAGTAGACCGCGGCGGAGAGCAGCGCGGCGATCAGACCTGTCACGGGCGCCGCCTTTCCGGACGGGGCCGCCTCATGCGGCGCCGCCGCCGACCCGGTTCGGGCCGGGCACGCAGTCGGCGTCGCGGGCGTGGGCGGACGGGCGGTGGGTGCGGACGAGCGGACTTCGGGAGAAGGTACCGGACGGGACGCGGGGGAGTCGTCGCCGACGCGGCGACCGAGCCGCGGGCCACCGGAGCCCCGCACTGGCTGGACGCGGGGTCCGATCCTAGCCGTTCGAGGCTATATAACAAGTTCTGATCGCGTGCCCCGGGATGGTCGCGGGTTGTTCCCGACGGAGCCGGGTTGGAGCGGCGGCGCCGGTCTGTCGGCCGGGAACGCTCCGTCCGGGCAAGTCGGAGCCGTATGGGGATATCGCGTGCCGTGCGGTGGGGGAATGCGGTGCGCACGGTGAGCTCCGTCCGGATTTCGAGTACGTGTTCTACTGGGGTTGTCGGCAGGTGGTGCGCCCGCTCCGCTCCCGCGGCCGCCGCCGGCCGTCCACAAGCGGACGAACCCGGGTGCGAAATGCGGCTCCGGTGAAGTTCAATCGTGATGCGGACGTCGCCGGTCCCGCACCGGCGTGGGCCTCCGCCGTCCGCGGCGCGCCGCTCGCAACCGACCAGCCACCAGCCACGGAGGACCTCCCAAGTGCCACCCCGCCCCCTGATCGTGCAACCGATCGAGCCCGCCGTGACGATGCCGGCCGCGCGCAACCGGCGGGGGTGATCGCAGCGTGGCCAGCGAGCACCGTCCCCTCGGCCGCCTCCGCACCGGACTCGGCCGCCTCGCCCGCCGACTCGCCCGCACCGTTCCACGCCCGCGCCGCGACCACCCCGCAGACCCCGGTGACGACGGTGGCGCGGCACCGTCGCCCGACACCGCGCACAACGGACACGAGTCCCGGCCCGGGTCGGGCGAACTCGCGGGCGGTCCGCGGCCTCCCCGTGGCGACGCAGCCGCCGACACCCGGGCCGCGGAAGCCGGGGCGGCGGTCCCAGGCGGTGCCGAAAGCGGTGACCGGGCGGGAGCCGACGGTGCATCCGCGCCGTCGGCGGCCGCCGCAGCATCCGAGGGCGAGTCCGGCTCCGGCGGGGGCCGTGGGCGGCGTCTGGGGCGGGTGCTGGTGCGCAAGGGCTCACAGGGCACGCCGCCCCGGCTGCGGCCCACCCCGCTCGGGCTCTTCGGAATCACCGTTGCGGCCATGTTCCTCACCCTGCTGCTGATCCAGAGCGTCATGGGCACCTTCCGCACCGCCGACCCCGAGGGAGCGGGCGAAACGCCCGGCCCTTCGCCCGTCGCCACGCCGCCCCCGGGGACGGCGCGCATCATGATCGCCGGCGACTCCATCGCCCAGGGCAGCAGCGGCGACTACACCTGGCGCTACCGCCTCTGGAACCACCTGAGCAAGCGGTCGGGCCTCGATGTCGAGTTCGTCGGTCCCCGCGACGGCGTGTTCGACGTGGTCGCCGGCGAGCAGGGAGCCGCCGGTTACGCCGACTCCGGCTTCGACACCGACCACGCGAGCAGGTGGGGTGCGACCGTCACCGACCTCGCGCACGGCGTCGGCGGTCAGGTGGCCCGGCACGACCCCCACTACCTGCTGTTCATGGCCGGGATCAACGACTTCGCCCACGGCGCGTCGGTCGACGACGCGCTGTCCGCCGTGCGCGACGCCGTCACCACCGCACGGGTCGCCCAAAGCGGCGTCCAGGTGGTGATCGGCGAGCTGACGCCCGTTTGGGGTAGCGGCTCCGACCAGGCGATCAACGACCGGGTCGCCCGGTTCAACGCGGCCCTGCCCGGGCTGGCCGACGAGATGAGTGGCGGGCGCTCCCCGGTGGCCGTCGCCCGCACCGCCTCCCGGTTCTCTCCCGCCGAGGACACCTGGGACGGCACCCATCCCAACGCCCGCGGCGAACTGAAGATCGCCGCGGCCTTCGCCGACGCCCTGGCCGGCAGCCTCAATCTGGGCGGTCCCTACGAGCGGCCGCTGCCCGACGTGCGCACCGGGCCGCGCGAGGCGCCCGAGGTCAGCGCCGAGGACGGCGACGCCGGCGTACGGCTCTCCTGGAACCAGGTGGCCGGCGCGACCCGCTATCACGTCCTGCAGCAGCGCGTGCGACCCGACCCCGACGAACAGGTGCGCCTGCCGGTCGAGGTCTCCGCCTCCCGCGAGGAACGGCGCCCGTCCGTGGTCGTCGACCGGCTGCTCGCCGGGGCGACCTACGAGTTCGTCGTCCAGCCGTTCAAGGGCGACGACGGGGGAGCGCGCTCGGAGCCGGTGCGGATCGCCCCGGACGACGACCCGCCGCCGGCGCCGGAGGGGGTCGGCCCCGGCCCGGACGGAGAGGCGCTCACCTGGGCAGAGGTTCCCTCGGCGACCCATTACGAGGTGTGGCGGCGTCCGTTGCGCTGTGCACTCCCGGATCCTCCCGCCGCGTCCCCGTCGTCCGGAGCGGGGGAGGGTTCTCCCGCTCAGCCCGGTCCCGGCGACCGGCCCGCGGCGACCGCACCCCCCGATTCGCCGACGCCCACGCCGGAGTGCGAGCCGCGCGACGACGAGGGGCCGCAGCGGGGCGGGGGCTGGCACAGCGCCGCGGTCGTCAACGGCGACACCCGCTGGCCGATCCCCGACGCCGGAACTTCGGGCTGGGAGTTCTCCGTCCGCGCCCACCGCGACTTCGTGCGCGGCGGCTACTCCGAGCCCGTGACCGTCGAGGCGCGCGAATGAGCGGTCGGCCTCCGGGGCGCCCGCCGCCCGTCGGTCCCGCTCGCGGAGGAACGGCCGCCGCGCACCCTCGGCTCGCCGCCGCCGAACGCGTCGTGGGCCTGCTGCCGTGGGCGGTCGGCGCCGCGGCGGGCGTCCTGGCGCTCGGACCGGCGCTGGGATCGGGCTTCGTGCTGAGCTACGACATGGTCGCCGTGCCGGATCCGCCGCTTTCGGAGGTGACGCTGGGCGGGGGCGGGGGGTTCCCGCGTGCGGTACCCAGCGACGCGGTGCTGGGTGCAGTGGGCCTGCTGCTGCCGGGCGACCTGGCGCAAGCGCTGCTGCTGATGGCGGTGTTCACGCTGGCCGGCGCCGGCGCGGGCCGCATCGTCCCCGCCGGTCCCGCGAGCGGCGCGGGCCTCGCGGGCCGGGCGGCCGCGCGGGTCGCGGCGGCCGTTTTCTACGTGTGGAACCCCTTCGTCGCCGAGCGCCTGCTGCTGGGGCAGTGGGCCATGCTGCTGGGCTATGCGGGGCTGCCGTGGGTCGTGGCCGCAGCGGTCCGGACGGCTGCGGCGGCGCGCCCACTCGGTGTCCGCGGCGTCGTCCGGGTGGTGCCGGCGCTACTGCCCGCCGCGGCGGGCGGATTCTCCGCGATGGTGCTGTCGGCGCTGGTGGGGCTGCCCGCGGCGGTCCTGGGCGCACGGGAGCCGCGGCGCGCCTTGGCGGCCGGCGGTGCGATGGCGGCGGCGATCGCGGTGCTGTCGCTGCCGTGGCTGGTTCCGGCGCTGGGCAGCGGGGCGCGCGCGGACCCCTCAGCCGTCGACTTGTTCGCCCCGCGCGCCGACACCCCCTTCGGCGCGGTCGGTTCGCTGCTCTCGCTGGGCGGGATCTGGAACGGCTACGCCGTACCCCGGTGGTACGACCTGCCGGTGCCGGCGGCCTGCCGGCTCACGCTGTCCCTGGCTGCCGTCGCGGGGTGGGTGCGGCTGGTGCGCCGCGGGGAGGCGGGAGGTTTCGGAGTGGGCCTCTCCGCCTCGGCCGCGTGCGGTCTGCTCATCGCACTGGCCGGGGTGACCGAACCCGGCCGCGACGCGCTTGCGGCGCTGATCGCGCTGTGGCCGGGCTTCGGTCCCTTGCGCGACGGCCACCTCTATGTCGCCCCGCTGGCCCTGCTCCAGTCCGCGGGCGTCGGCGGCGCCGTGCTGTGGGCCTGCACGACCGGAGCGGGGTCCGAGCCGGCCGCGCGGCCGAGTCGGGAGCGGGCCGGTGTGCTGGTGGGTCTGGGGTTGGCGCTGCTGCCCTTCGTGCTCTTGCCCGGCCTGTTGTGGGGGGCCGCGGGGCGCCTGGTGGCCGTCGAGTACCCCCACGAGTGGCACCGGGTGCAGCGCCTGGTGAACGGAGATCCTCGGCCGGGGCGTGTCCTGGTACTCCCGTGGAGCGCCTACCGCGGCCTTGACTGGCGCGCGGACGGACGTAGGGTCGTCGTACTCGATCCCGCCACCAAGCTGTTCGAGCGCCGGGCGGTCTGGAACGACGACCTGCGCGTGGACACCGGCGGCGGCGTACGAATCGCCGAGGGGGAGGATGCGGCCGCCCGGCGGGTCGAGCGTCTGCACGCCGCGGACCCCGGCGCCGCACGCTACATCGGGGCCCTGGGGGATCTGGGTATCCGCTACATCCTGGTGGAGCGGCGGGCCGCGGAAGGGTTGAGCGGCGCCGACGCGGAGACCGCCCTCGGACCGCTTGCAGGCGATAACAGGTTCTCATCTGCGCTCGGCGGCGTCGGCACCGTTCACGACGGCGACCGACTGCTTCTCCTGGAACTCCCAGATCACCACGTAGCTCCGGTAGATGACGGTCTTACGGTCTTGGAAGCCTCGGCCTGGTTCGTTACAGTTGGGGCAATTATCGGGTCGCTAGCTGTATCAGGTTCTAGTCTCGTTTCCAGGCGGACCGGACCGCCCCCCCGGTGCGGTATCGCGGAAGGAGCACGCCACGTGATCAAAATCGTCGCCGCCTGCGCCATCGGTGCGGCCCTGGCGGGTGGGCTCGCCTTCGTCGGCACCACCATCGCCACCGAGACCTCGTCGTCGGTGGAGCCGGTCAACCAGTCGCTGTACAACTACGGCGACCGCTGACGCGGCCGCGCCCCCGTCGGCGGCCGCTTTCGCCTCGGTCGGCGGCTTCGACCGCCGGCCCCGGCGGAACCCGGCTGCAGCGCCGCGGGCGCATCCTCCCCGCGTTCCGCGCGGACGGACGCCCGCGCATCCCCCTGCGCGGTCCACTTCGACCCCACCCCGGCCGTGCGCCGCTCCGGTTCCATCGTCCGGGCGCCCCGCTCGGCGAGCCACACTCGCCGAGCGGTCAGGCGGAATGGGCGGAACAGGAGAGCATGTGGCGTTCCAGCAGATCCCCCTCTTCCCCGATCCGGCTTTCGAGCGGCTGCGCATGGCCGCGCCCGCCGCACCGGCGGCGGACGGTTCCATCCCGGCGCCCTATGCTTCTCACGAGCGCAGCGGTGCCCCTTTCCGGTCCGGATCCGGCGGCGGAGGCGACACCGGGGAGGAACCGCGCCTCGACGGACTGCGTACCGTCATGATCAACTGGCGCGACCCCTGGCAGGAGGCCGCCGGCGGCGCCGAAGAGTACGCCTGGCGCATCAGCCGCCACCTCGCCGCCCGCGGAGCCGTCGTCACGTTCCTGACCAGCCGCGAACCCGGCCAGGCCCGCGTGGAGACCCGCGACGGCATCGTCATCCGCCGCATGGGGGGAAAGTTCACGGTCTATCCGCTGGTGATGCTCTGGCTGCTGCTGTGGCGCCGCGAGTTCCACACCGCGCTGGACTGCATGAACGGCATCCCCTTCTTCTCCCGGCTGGTGCTGCCCCGCCGCACCCGGGTGATCAGCGTCGTGCACCATGTACACGACCTGCAGTTCAACGCCTACTTCAGCCGCCCCCTCGCCTGGTTCGGCAGGTTCGTCGAGAGCGCCGTGGCCGGCCGGGTCTACCGCAACTGCCCGACGGTCACGGTCTCGCACTCCTCCCGCCGCGCCATGCGCGAGAAGCTGCACTGGCGCGCCCCCATAACCGTCGTCCACAACGGCAGCCCGCCGATCCAGCCGGTCGCGCCCGACGAGTTCCTCAGCGAAGCCGAGACGGGCTCGCCGGCCATCGTCAGCCTGGGGCGGCTCGTGGTGCAGAAGCGCGTGTCGCGCATCGTCGACATCGCCCGCGACCTGCGCGAGGAGTATCCCGACCTGCGGGTGCACGTCGTCGGCCGCGGCCCGGAGAGCGCCACCCTCGCCGAGCAGATCGACCGCGACGGCCTGCACGGCCACGTACGCCTGCACGGGTTCCTTCCCGAAGCAGGCAAGAACGCGGTGCTGGCCGGCTCCCTGCTGCACGTCACGGCCTCGGAGTTCGAAGGGTGGGGGCTGACCGTGATCGAGGCGGCGGGCCTGGGCGTCCCCACGGTCGCCTACGACGTCGACGGCCTGCGCGACTCGGTGCGGCACGGCGAGACCGGCTGGCTGGTACGTGAGGGGGAGGAACTGACCGACGTCGTCGCCCGTGCGCTGCGGGAGCTGAGCGACCCCGTCCGCGCCGCCCGCATCCGCCGCGCCTGCCGTGAGTGGGCCGCCCGCTTCACCTGGGAGCGCAGCGGCGCCGCAATGACCCGCCTCGTCGCCGGCGATCGCGCCCCGGTCGCGCCGTCGCCTCCGCCCACCGGCCCCGCGCGGGGCACACGCGCAGCGAAGGCGGCCCGGTGACCGCTCCCCGCACCGGGGCGCAGCACGGTGGGGCACCGGAGCCCGCCGGTGCGAACGGGGAGCGCCCCGGCCACCCGGCCGCCGCGACCGGCGGCGATGCGGCGGCACCCGGCGCCGGGCGGACGCACTCAGCCGCCGCGCCGCAGCACCAGGACGAGACCCTGCTGCGCCGCCTCAAGCTGCTGGCCGTGTGCCTGCTGCTGAGCGGGATGGCGTTCAGCCTCGACCCGGCGAAAATCGTCGGCGACACCAAGATCGACCTGACGATCAATCCCGCCGGCTTCCTGGAGCGCGCGCTCCACCTATGGGACCCGTCCTACTTCGGCCAGCTGCAGAACCAGGCCTACGGCTACTTCTTCCCCAACGGCCCCTTCCACGCGCTGCTGATCGCCTTGGACATGCCGGAGTGGATGGTCCAGCGCGTGTGGATGTCGGTGCTGCTGTGCGCGGCGTTCCTGGGCACCGTCAAACTCGCCGAGGCACTGGGCATCGGCAGCCTGCACACCCGAATCCTCGCGGGTGCGGCCTACGCCGTCTCTCCGCGGGTGCTCACGCTGCTCTCCTACAACTCCGCCGAGCTGCAGCCGATGATGCTGCTGCCGTGGATCGTTCTCCCGCTCGTGCACGGCACCCGCCACGGCCGCCCCCCGATGCGTACGGCCATGCTCTCCGCGCTGGCGTTCCTGTTCTGCGGCGGTACCAACGCCGCCTCCGAGCTGGCGGTCCTCGTGCTGCCGCTGATCTACCTGCTCACCCGCGCCCCCGGTCCGCGCAAGCGGCGGCTGCTGGCGTGGTGGCTGACGGCACTGTTCCTGGTGTCGTTCTGGTGGATGGTCCCGTTGCTGCTCATGGGCCGCTACGTGTTCTCGTTCATGCCCTACACCGAGGACGCGGCCACCACCACCGGCATCACGAACCTGATCAACACGCTGCGCGGCGCCGACAACTGGATGGGCTACGTACCCGTGCCCGGTCAGCCCGCGCTGCCGGCCGGCGCCGAACTCTCCACCGACCCCTGGATGATTGCGGCGACTGCGGTCGTCGCGGGCCTGGGCCTGGCCGGACTGATCAACCGCGGCACCCCCGAGCGGCTGTTTCTGATCACCACGCTGCTCACCGGCACCGCCATCGTCGTCGCGGGTTACACCGGCCCGGTGACCGGGCCTCTCGCCGAGACGATGCGGGAGTTGCTGAACGGCCCGCTCGGCCCCTTCCGCAACATCCACAAGTTCGACGCGCTGATCCGGCTCCCCGTCGTCCTCGGGCTGGCGCAGCTGCCCGTGGTCCTCGCCCGCGACGCCGCGGACCGCCGCGCCCGCCGCGCCGCCGCGCGGGAGCAGGCGCGGTGGACGGCGCCCGAGCACGGCCCGCCCGACGGCGGCGGCGACGGCGGTTCCCCGCCCGGCCGCCTCTACCGCACCGCGGCCGGTGCCTGCGCGCTGGCCGTGGCCGCGACGCTCACCCCGGTGGCCACCGTCGGCGTCGCCACCCCCGGCGGCTTCGAGCGCATCCCCGGCTACTGGTACGAGGCCACCCGCTGGCTGGACTCCCACAACCGCACCGGCATGACCATGGCCGTACCAGGATCGGCCCGCGGCGAGTACACCTGGGGCCGCCCGATGGACGAGCCGATGCAGCCGCTGATGGAGACCGCCTGGACCAACCACCAGATCATCCCGTGGGGCTCGGCCGGCGTCTCCCGGCTGCAGCAGGAGATCGACCGGCGGATCTCCTCGGGCCGCGGCTCCGCCGGACTCACCGCCACCCTGGCCCGCATGGGGGTCACCCACCTGCTGGTCCGCAACGATCTGGAACGCGAAAGCCTCAACGGCGGGTGGCCGGCCCGGGTGCACCAGGCCCTGGCCGACTCGCCCGGCATCACCCGAGCGGTGTCCTTCGGCCCGACCGTCGGCTCCGAGGAGCTGCAGCAGGCCGCCGACTGGTACGACCAGCCCTACCGCGCCCTCGACGTCTACACCGTCCAGGGCGCCGCACCGCGCGTGGGCACCGTGCCCGCCGAGGGGGCGGTCCGCGTCACCGGCGGCCCCGAGGCCCTGCTCGACCTCGCCGAACAGGGCATGCTGCCCGGCGACCGCCCCGTGTTCATCGGCGACGACCCCGGTGCCGCCCGGATTCCCCCCGAGGACACGGTGGTCACCGACACCGTCCGCCGCCGCGAGGTGGTCTACTCCGACGTCCGCCACAACGCCGGCAACACCCTCACCCCCGACGACGAACGCCGCAATGCGCCCGCGCCCACCATCACCGACCCCGCCTGGGACGGCTACACCACCGCCGCGCGGTACCACGGCATCGCCGACGTCACCGCCTCCTCCTCGGAGTCCGGTGCCGGCGCCCTGCCCTCCGCGCGCGACCCCGGCCGGATGCCCTTCGCCGCTCTCGACGACGCCGTCGGCACTTCGTGGCGCTCCAGTGCGTTCGCCGGCGCGGTCGGCCAGTGGCTGGAGATCGAGTTCGAGCAGCCGCGCGAAGTGGGCGATCTGACCATCGCCTTCGAGCAGATCCCCGGCGAACCGCCGCCCGCACGGATCAGCCTGATCACCGACGACGACCGCACCACCGCGCCCGTCGCCCCCACCGGCGACGCGCAGGAGTTCACCGCCCCCGCGGGCCCCACCTCCTCGCTCCGCATCCGCGTCGACGAACTCGCCTGGGAGCCGGAGTACCGGTTCGGCACGCGGGTCGGCATCACCGGCGTGTCACTGCCGGGCCTGACGCCCGCCCGCACGCTGAGCGTGCCCGGCGTCGAGGGAGCCGGGACATTCCTGTTCACCGGCTCCACCGGCACCGTCCCCGGCTGCATGCGGGGCTCGCAGGTCTGGGTGTGCAATCCCGAGCTGGCCGTGCAGGGTGAGGACGCCTACACCTTCGACCGTGCGTTCCGCGCGACCGGCCCGGCCGCCTCCGGCGAGCACACCGTCACCGGGCAAGCGGTGGTCACCGACCCCCACGACGTGGAGAACGCCGCCAACCGCACCGGCGGCTACCCCGAGGTGACCTCGTCCTCGACCTCGGTGACACACCCCGCCGCCATGGGCCGCAGCGCATTCGACGGCGACGACGCCACCGTGTGGTACCCCGATCCCGACGAGGACGAGCCATGGCTGGAGGTCGAGCTGGCCGAGCGCACCGAGATCGGCGGCTTGCGAGTCGACTTCCCCCGCCCCGATACCGTGGCACGCCCGGTGAAGATCACCGTCGAGGCCGGAGAGACCGTCCGCAGCGGGTGGCTGGACGGCAGCGGCTGGCTGGGCTTCGCCCCCGTCACGACCGATCAGCTGCGCATCACCTTCGATCCGCCGGAGTCCCAGCCGTTGGAGGTGCGGCGCGTCAACCTGTCCGGGGTCGAGGCGCTGCCGCCGCTTGAAGGCGGTGACGCCGCCACACCCTGCGGCCTGGGCCCGGTGCTGCGGGTCAACGGCGAGCGTGTCGAGACCCGCATCACCTCGGGCACGCTGGGCGACCAGGCACAGGGGCGGCCGCTGCGGTTCGAGAGCTGCTCGCAGGTGCCGGTGGTGCAGGGCCGCAACCGGCTCACCGTCGAGCCCGGCAACCAGTACCAGGTGCGTTCCGCCGTCCTCAGCGGCGCCGAGCCCGCACTGTCCCGCAGCCAGGGGGAGGCGGCCCGGAGCGCGGGCGGTGGCGACGACGGTGTGAAAACCGCGGGCGTCTCCGCCGCGACCGGATGGGGCGACAGCGAACGCCGCTTCACCGTCGACGTCGACGAGGACAGCTTCCTGGTCGTCAACGAGAACTTCAACGACGGCTGGCAGGCCACCGTCGAAGGCCGCGACGCGCCGCTGGAACCGGTTCGCCTGGACGGCTGGAAGCAGGCGTGGCGGCTGCCGGCGGGCACTTCGGGGCAGGTCGTCCTGCGCTACACCCCGGACAGCGCCTACCAGGCGGCGCTCGCCCTGGGAGGTGTGTTCGCCCTGGTCGTAGTGGTGCTGGCGCTCCGCCGGCCCGCCCGCGACCGGGCGGAAACGCGGGCCCGCCGACGAGCGCGGCGCGCGGGCGGCGGCGACTCAGAGCCGAGCGGCCTGCCGCCGCCCCGCCGGGGGGCGGCGCTGCCCGCCGCGGTGCCGGGTCGGCTGCCGCGCGCCGCGCTGGTGCCGCTCGGGCCGCTGTACGGGCTGTGGGTCGGCGGCGCGGTCGGCGCCGCGGTCGTCTCCGCCGCACTGCTGCTGGTGTGGTGGCTGGGCCGTTCGCCGTCGCGGTCGCTGCGCCACGCCCGCCCCGGGCGCCCGGCGCTGGGCGGGCGCCTACTGCGGAGACTTGCGGGACCGTGGCCGGTGCTCGTGTGCCTGGCCGCGGCCGGCGTCTCGCTGGGCGCGGGCACATATCTGGCGCACAACCTGCCGTTCCACGACATCAGCGACCTGTTCAGCGCTCCGCTGCGCGAATGGGTGCCGCAGCTGCTGTGCCTGCCCGCGCTGGCCCGGATGATCGTCGCCCTCGGCGAGCTGATCGGCCGGCCCCGCGCGCCGGTGGGGGAGCTCCCGCCCGCGGCCCGGAACGGCGCCGACTCCGGCCCGTTCGAGCCGGCCGCCACCGCGGGCGACAGGCGTTCCGCCGACGGCATCGACGGTCACGTCCGCGCCGACGACGCCGCCGCGGGCACGGAGGTGCGGGCATGAAGGCCGACCGGGCCCCCGGGGAACCGGCGAGCGGCCTCGCCCACCGCGCCGCGCCGGAGGCCGCGGACGCCCGGCCCCGCGAGGGGCGCCGGAGCGGCGCCTCGGTGGTGCTGGCCCGCAACGGACGGCTGATCGCCCTCGCCGCTGCGGCGTTCCTGCTCACCGCGGCGCTGATGCTGCGCTTCTACGTCGCCGCGGAGCTGGCCATGGTCCCCCCGCGGATGGAGCTGACCATGCGGCTGACCGACGACTCGGGCGCCTACCTGGACACCGGCACCTGGCGAACGGTGCGCGGCGCGGAGGTGCAGCGCCGCACCGAGGTGCACGGGGAGTTCGCGCCGGGGAACCCCGAATGGACGACGTGGCGCATGTCGACCGAGGTCACGTCCGGCGACGAGACGCTGGCCCACCACGACCGCCGGGCCGTTGTCGACCGGGCCACCGCAACCGCGGTCAACTGCTGCGGCGAGCACGTCGACGGCGACCGCGCCGTCCGCCAGGCCGGGCTGGTGCTGTTGTGGCCCGCGGGCGGCACCTGGAACGAGTACCCCTTCTACGACGCCGACATCCGCGCCGCCCCGCCCATGGTCTTCGCCGGCCGCGACACCGTCGACGGTCTCGCCGTGCGCCGCTACGTGCAGCGCATCGACGCGACGCAGGTGCCCGACTCCGCACGTCCCGTCCCGGCCGAGGCGCTGGGGATGGACCGTTCGGGCACGGTTTCGGCCAACCGCTGGCTCACTCTGGAGCGCACCTATTGGGTCGAGCCGGTCACCGGGCGCGTCGTCGACGCCCGGGAGGCGCGGCGCGAGACGCTGCGCCCGGAAACCGGCGGCGCCCGGCGCATGATGCTGGAGGCGGACCTGCGGATGACCGAGGAGCTGGTCGCGGCGAAGGCCCGCGAGGCCCGCGAGCTGCGCACACTCCTGCTCGCCGCACGTACGTGGCTCCCGGCGGGCCTGGGCGCCGCGGGCGGCGTGCTGTTGCTGCTGACCGCCTGGCGGGTGCTGCGCGCCCGGAGCACGCCGGCGGAGGGCGCGGGGGACGCGACGGTTGACCTCAACCAAAGTTGAGCTCCTAGGTTCGGGGGATTCCTCCTCCCGATGAGACGGGAGGCCCCGAGCTGAGACAGGACACACCGCCATGCCCTTCACCGACCACGAGCGCGCCTACTTGGACGCCCAGCACATCGGCCGCCTGGCCACGACCGGCCCCCGCGGGCCGCAGACGCGGCCCGTCGGGTTCAAGCTCAACACAGACGGCACCGTCGACATCGGCGGGATCCGGCTGTCGAGTACCCGCAAGTACCGCAACATCCGCGAGCGCCCCGACACCGAGGTCTCCTTCATCGTCGACGACCTGGAGCCCGACGGCCCCGGTGCGATCGCGCCGGGATGGGGGCGCGGAGTGGAGATCCGCGGGCGTGCCGAGACGCTCACCGACACCGACCCGCCACTCGCCCCCGGCGCGTTCAGCCGCGAGGTCATCCGCATCCACCCGCGCCGCATCATCAGCTGGAACCTCGACCCGGCCGCCCCGGAGCTGCGGGGGCGCACCGCCTGACGGCCACAGCAGCGCGGCGTTTCCAGGGGGCGGCGAGGGCGGTGGATGGCTGGGGCTGCGCCCAACGGTTCGGGTGCTCGCCGGACTCGGCGCGGCTTGGCCCGTCTATCGTGAACTTATGGTCGCAGGAAAGCGCATTCCGCGGCCATAAGTTCACGATCATCGCCGGATGGACCGGCATAGGGGGCGCAGCAGCCACGAGGTGCACGAGAAGTTGACGTCGGGGGCGTTTTCGCGCCATTCGGTGCGCCTCGCGGGCCGTCGCCGCCGCGGCGCGGAGGGAGACCCGCCGGGAATTCGGGCATTGGTGGGCAAAACATCCCGTTTTTTCGTATTGCGAAATGACGGTGCGAGGGCGGCACCTCGGGGCGGCACCGAGGCCGATGACACCGCACGTACGTGCATCTCGTGACCTCGAACCGGCTGCATGACCGCCGTCGGCCGCCCCGCGTCGTGCCCCGCCGACAACCGGGCGGCGGCACCCGGGCTCGACCACCCGCGGCCAGGGGCCGGTGACCGCCGCCCCGCCGCACGCGCCACCGGCGAGCACCCGAACCGATGGGCGCAGGCCCGGCCCTCCGCCGCCGTCGCCGCCGCTTTTCAGTCAAGTCCACCCCGTCACCCGGCAGACCGACAAGGCCGCCCAGCGGACCCGAGCCGCCCCCGCTGCAACCGCGCCCCTTCTGCAATGACGGCCCCCGCGCAGCTCCGGACTCGCCGATACCGCGCGCCCGTCCGTCGCCCTCTCGCTAGCTAGTCCGCAGTCGCTTCCGCCTCCGTGCGCTTGCGCAGCACCAGCAGGAGGTTCCAGGTGACGATCTCGCGCAGCAGCGGCACGCGGACCACGTGGCGCATCCAGTCGGGCAGGTAGCGCGGCAGGATCGCGACCACCTCGGCGTCAGCGCACGAGCGGGCCCAGCGGATCATCTCGGTCGCCGAGACCGCGAACATGGTGCGGCCGAAGTCGTTCTTGGGGCGCCGGCCGGTGCGGCGGGCGTAGCGCTCGGCGGCGTAGCGTCCGCCGAGGTAGTGCCACGGCGAGGTCTCGTGGCCGCCCCACGGCGACAGCCACAGCGTGTAGGAGAGGAAGACCAGGCCGCCGGGGCGCGCCGCCCGCACCATTTCCGCGGCCATTCCTCGCGGATCCGGCACGTGCTCCAGCACGTTGGAGGATAAGCACACGTCCACCGAACCGGTGCGCACCGGCAGGTCCAGGGCGCTGCCCAGGACCGCGGTGTCGGGAAGCTCCCCGTCGCGCAGCCGGAGTTCGGCGGTATCGGCGTCGACGCAGACGCAGCGGGCGCCCGCCGCGCGCAGTTCGTCGGCGAAGTAGCCGGGGCCGCCGCCGACGTCGACCACAACCGCGCCCGAGAGCGGCGCGTAGGACCGCAGTTGGGCGACCGTGTCGCGGGCCAGCGTGCCGTAGAAGTGGTCGGGGTCCGTCTGCTCCTTGCGGAAGGCCGCGAACAGCCCTGCCGAGCGCGCCAGCGTCGCCCGGAAGGGCGGAGTCGAGCTGACGCGCCCGTCCGCGCCCGCGCGCGGCTTGTACTCCCGCGGGCTCATCGGGTCGGCTCCTCGGGTAGCCAGGCGTAGTGCCGCAGGTGGCGCCAGTGGTCGCCGCCCCAGTAGTCGTCGGACGCGGCGACGCGGGCGCCGCACTCCGCCAGCACCCCGGTCAGGCGGGCGCGCGGGAGCGGGTGCATGCGCATCGGGGCCGGATAGCCCAGCAGCCGCCGCTGCGCCCAGCGGATCAGCGGCCAGGGTGCGAAGCGGAAGACGAGGCCCTTGAAAGTGGTGCGCTCGCGGTCGGGAACGCCGATCACCATCGCGCCGCCCGGCCGCAGCACGCGGGTGAACTCGCGCAGGTAGCCCTCGGCGAGCCCGGGCGGCAGGTGCTGCAGCACCAGGTCGGTGTAGACGAGGTCGAAGGAGTCGTCGCCGAACGAGGCCAGGTCCGGCCGATCGTTGAGCCGGAACTCGATGCGCCCTTCGCTGCGGTCGAGCCGTCGCGCTTCCGCCAGCATGGGGGCCGAGATGTCCACGCCAACGACGGACGCGAACTGCGCGGCCAGTGCGTTGGAGAGGCGCCCGGCGCCGCAGCCGAAGTCCAGCGCGCGGTCGCGGCCGGGGTGCAGGCCGAGTTCGGCCAGTCGCCCCAGGGCCGTGCCGATCTCGGCCGCGCCCGAGGCGAGGAACTCGTCGTCGTCCCAGCCGCCGCCGCGCTTCGCGGGGTCGACGCAGACCGCCCACAGCGGCTCGGTCGAGCCCAGGCGGGTCCAGTCCGCGCGTACCTCTTCGAGCCCCAAGTTGCCACTCCTCGGCATCGCCGGAGAACCGGAGTGAACCTGGTTCTCATTCCGTTATCGCTGCTGCGGGGGACTTTCGGCGACGATCGCCGATCTGGGTGGAACCTGTTGTATTCTGGCACCCCTGCAGCGGGGGGCGTCAACCGGCCGGACACGTCAGCGAATGGAGCGGCATGAACGACGCCGAGGGCCACGCCCCTGCGCCCGTCACCTCGCCTCCCGCGGAGCGCGAAGCCCCCGGCACCGCGGTGGCGGCCGACGGCGCCGCGTCCGGGGCCGGCGAGCGGCCCGGCCGCGTAGCGGCGGCGGCCGCACGGGTGAACCGCGGGCTGCGGGATCCGATCGTGCTGGTCGGCGGGCTGCTGGTCCTCGGTTCGCTCGCGCTGAAGATCCACGTGCTCAGGTCGGCCTACTTCATCGAGGACGACTTCCTGTTCATCGGCAACGCCGCCGCCACCGACCTCACACTCGGCTACCTGACCGACCTGCACAAGGGCCATTTGATGCCGGGCGCCCTGCTGCTCGCCTACATTCAGGCGAACACCGCCCCCTACAGCTGGGCCTTCGCCGCGGGGGTGATGGCGGTTGCGCAGCTCGCCGCGGCCGTCGCGGTGTTCGCGCTGCTGTGGGAGGTCTTCGGGCGGCGGTGGGCGATCCTGGCGCCCCTCGCGGTCTACGCCGTCGCCCCGCTGACCATCCCCGTGCTGGCCTGGTGGTCCGCCGCGCTGAACGCCGTTCCCTTCCAGCTGGCGACGGCACTGGCGCTGCTGTGGCTGGTGCGCTACCTGCGCACCGGCGAGAGCCGTTACGCCTGGCTGACCGGGGGCGCGGTGCTGCTGGGCATGGCTTTTTCCGTCAAGGCGGTCTTCCTGCCGCTGGTGCTGTTCGCGGTCGCCGCCGCATTCCTGGTGCCGGGGCGCATGCCCGCGGTGCTGTGGCGCACGGCCGACCGCGACCTGCCGTTCTGGGCGGCGATGGGGCTGCTGTCGATCGGCTACGGGCTGCTCTACCTGTCCCGTCAGGACACGGCCGGCGGCCAGGGTGCCGGGATCCCCGATCCCGGCGTCGCGGCGGACCTGCTGCGCGGCATGCTCGGCGAGGCGTTCCCGGTGGGCGCGATGGGCGGGCCCGGCGAGTGGGCGCCGGTCACCCCCACCGGTGGGCTGCTCGACCCGTCGGCGGCCGTTGTGGGTGCCGCCTGGGGCGGGCTGCTGCTGCTGATCGCCGTGAGCCTGCTGGTGCGCCGCCGCTCCTGGCGCGCCTGGGCGCTGCTGGGCGGCTACCTGCTGCTGGTCGACGCGATCCCCACGGTCGTCGCCCGCGGCCGGTACGAGCCGATGGTGGGCTACGACCCCCGCTACGTGGCCGACGCGGCGCTGATCTTCGCGCTGTGCCTGGCGCTCGCGTACCTGCCGACCCGCAACGAGCAGGACGCCGCCGGCCGCTGGCGCCCTCCCCGGCGCACCGCCCGCACAGCCGCGGTCGCGGTCACCGCGGCGATGACCGCCGCGGGCGCGTTCTCCACCTACACCTTCGCCGACACGCTCAGCGGGGACCGGGTGCGCTGGTATCTGGACACCGTGCGCCACTCGGTGCGCGAGATTCCCGCCCAGGCGGGGATCTACCCGCGGCCGGTGCCCGAGGACATCGTGCTGCCCTGGAACGGTCCGCGCCGGCTGACCTCGCACCTGCTCAGCCCGCTCGCGGGCCCCGGCGTGGCCGAGCGCATCCGCCACCCCGAGTCCGCCGACACCGCCCTCGTGTTCAACGACGCGGGGTTCCTCGTCCCCGGAGAGCCGGCGGAGGACAGCGCGTACTTCGGCCCGCCCGAGGACGAGGAGTGCGTATCGACGTTCGGCGGCCAGGTGCGCTGGCCGGTGGAGTCGCTCGCCGGCCCTACCCAGGTGCTGGCGGTGGCCTACAACGCCGAACAGGAGACCGAGCTGGGCGCCGTTCTGGGCGACACGTGGGTGACCACCCGGCTGCCCGCCGCGCCGGAGGGCGGGGTCTGGTACGTGCCGGTGAACGGGATCGGCGACCAGCTCACGCTGCACACCGACGCCGACGAGCTGTGTATGGAATGGGTGACCTTCGGCGAGCTGCGGCCGGTCACCGACGGCGACCCGTGGGCCGAAGCGGCCCAGGAGGACGAGGAGGAGCCTTCCCGGGGAGAGTCCTCCGACGGCGGCGCCGAGGGCGACGGCCGGGACGGCGGCGACGGCGACCGGGGCGGTGGCCGCGACGGCCGCGACGAGGGCTCCGGCGACGGCGGAGACGACGGCTGACCGCCCTGCGCGCTACCTAGTTCACCGGCGGGCGCTGCCGCGGCGCGGGGCGTTTCCGCCGCCCGTCGGAGCCCCGGCCGTACCAGCGGCGGCTGGGGCGCTCGACGAACCGGTGGGTGAGGTCGGCCAGCACCAGCGTGCCCAGCGTCACCGGGACCAGGTCCAGCCAGAACGATCCCTCGAAGATGTCCTCGCCGGTGAACCCGCGCCACAGGTAGAGCACGACGAACTGCCACAGGAAGATCCCGTAGGAGATCCGGCCGAGGTAGCGCATCACCCGGTGGGCCAGCAGCGCCTCCAACCAGGCCCCGCCGCCCGCCCGCCACGGCGGAGGGCCGCCGGGCCGCTCGGCGCGCAGTGCCACGGGCGCGATGACGAAGAACGCGAAGGCCATCGAGGTCGCCATGCTCACCACCGAGATCCAGAACCCGTGCACGCCGGCGAAGCGCGGGCCTCCGCCGGGCGTGGCGGCGAGCAGGAAGCAGATTCCGGCCAGCGACCAGCACAGTGTGGCGTTGCGCGGCAGGGTGCGGCACAGCCTCCGCACGGGCCCGTCGTCCGCCGTACCGTCGCCCCGCGAACCGCGGCCCTCGCGCCACGCCCACTCGCCGAGTACGGCCAGGGCCATCCCCACCGCGAACATGCCCATGCAGCGAGGCAGCCAGCTGTACATGTAGGGCCGCGGCTCCGGATAGTACTGCGGCACCAGTGCCAGGACCGCCAGTGCCGTCATGGCGGCCAGGCACAGCAGCATGCGGCGGGCGCGCGCGTCCGGCCCGGTGCCGGCGCGCCCGGCGGCCCGTACCGTCAGCAGCCCGATGACCGGGAGCAGCGCGTAGAAGAACACCTCCACCGACAGGCTCCACATCTGCCCCAGTCCGTAGGGGCCGGTGCCCACCCACCACGGGTCGGTGTTGAACACGAAGGTGAGGGTGAGGACCTCGACCCAGGCCGCGACCGAGTCCAGGTGGTCGCGCGACCACAGCAGCAGGGCGACCACGGCGACGATCCAGTAGGCCGGAAGCACCCGCAGCGCCCGCCGCCACAGGTAGGAGCGCACCGGGGGCAGGGGCGTCTGGTCGAGCGCGGCGCGCACCCAGGGCCGGAAGAGCAGCAGCCCGGACAGCCCGAAGAACAGGGGGACGCCGATCTCGCCCGTGGCGATCAGGGCGCCGAGTACGCCCGGCCGCAGCGCGGCGCCGCTCTCGAAGCCCACGTGGAAGACCAGCACCATCAGCGCCGCGATCGCGCGCAGGCCGTCCAGCGCCTCGATGTGCCCGCGGACCTGCGGCAGGACCCACCGGGGGTCGGGAACGGGCGCCGACGCGCCGCGAGTCGTGCCGGAGCCGACCGGCCGCGCGCCCTCGGCCGATGCGCCGGAGTCCGATGCTCCGTTCGTCGGCGCGGGGGAGTCGGCGGCCGCCGGAGGGGCGGCGGGGCCTGATGCGGCGTCGGAGGAATCGTCGGGGGTGTCGCGCACTGGCCGGCCTCCCGTGTCGTGTGCTCGGGGCCGCGGCGAGGGGGTGCGGCGCGGCCCGCTCGGCCGGTGCCGAGAGGGCGGCGAGCCGCGGGGGAACGGGGTGCAGTGCGGGGGCTCTCCCCCATGCCGCCAGACTAGAACCGGTTATAAATATTCAGCTACGCCGTGGTGACGTTGCCGACCGTGGGGCAGTACTCTACCCGAAAATGAACCGAGTTCCAGCTTTGTCCCCCCTGCCCCCGGCATCCGCTCCGTTACGTTACGCCCAGGAGGGCTAATGCGCCGTACTGTCGCGGTCGTCTGCATCGCAATGGGAGTCTGCCTGCTCGCCCTGGCCCCCATGCTGCGATTCTGGACGGCCGACAGCCTCATGAAGGCCCCCTTGGACTACTACAACCAGGCCGTCAACCACGGGGAGGACGTCACCTACTTCAGCGCCGAGGAGATGGAGTCGGTCGAGGGCGCGACCGTGGAGGCGTACACGACGGTGCGGGGGGATGTCGCCGCCAGTGACGACCAGACGGCGGTCTGGGACCAGTTCACCTGGGTGAAGGACGTCGAGCGCGACTTCGCGATCTCCTCGACCTACCGCCGCGCCGGCCACGACCGCGTCACCGGTCGGGGAGTGGACTGCTGCGACGCCTCGGTCAACGACGAGGAGGTCGAGCAGAACGGCCAGATCTTCAAGTTCCCGTTCCTCACCGAGAAGCGCGACTACAACTTCTTCGACACCACCAGCAAGACCACCCGCCCCATCACCTTCGAGGGCGAGGAGACCTACCACGGTGTCGACGTCTACCGGTTCGAGCAGGTCATCGACTCGGTGAAGATCGGCGAGCGCACTCTGCCGGCCGGCCTGCTGGGCATGGAGGACGAAGGCGACGTCACCGGCGACGAGATGTACAGCGTCACCCGCACCTACTGGATCGAGCCGACCACGGGCGTACCCATCGGCCTCAGCGAGGACCAGCACCGCGGTGTCGTCGTCGACGGCGAGGAGCGGCTGGTGCTCTTCGACGGCAAGCTGGTGTGGAACGACGAGACCGTCGAGGGCCAGATCGACAGCGCCGAGCAGGGCATGCTGTTCCTGCCGCTGCTGCGCACGTTCATCCCCATCGCCTGCCTGGCAGCCGGCACGGTGCTGGTCCTCGTCGGCGGCCTGCTGCTGATCGGTGCCGGAAACCGGAGCTACAGCTACTGACCCGGCGGACAGCGGCCGGATGAGCGACGCGACGCCCGCCGCCCCCCGCGGGTCGGAGGCGACCGGGCACGGCCCCGCGGCCCCCGAGTCCTCGGCGCGGGGACGCGGCGGCCGCTTCGCCGCGGGAGCGCTGCTGCGCGCGGCACGGCCCAAGCAGTGGCTGAAGAACCTGCTCGTGTTCGCCGCCCCGGGGACCGCCGGCCTGCTCGCCGAACCCCGGGCACTGGCCTGGAGCGCCGCCGCGTTCGCGCTGTTCTGCGCCGCCTCAAGCGGCACCTACCTGCTCAACGACGTCCGCGACGCCACCCGCGACCGGATGCACGAGCACAAGCGCACCCGGCCGGTGGCCGCGGGTGAGCTTTCGCCCGCTCTCGCCGCCGGCGTCGGCACGGCGCTGCTGGTGGCGGCCCCCGCGGCCGTCGTGCCCGCGGGCAACCGGGCGCTGCTGGCCGTCCTCGTCGGCTACCTGGTGCTGACCACCGCCTACACGCTGGTGCTGAAGCGCGTCACCGTCGTCGACCTGGTCGCCGTGGCCGGCTGCCACGTGCTGCGCGCCGTCGCCGGAGGAGCGGCCATCGGGGTACCGCTGACGCGGTGGTTTCTGATCGTGGTCTCGCTGGGCGCCCTGCTCGTGGTCACCGGCAAGCGCGAAGCCGAACTGCGCACCCCCGGCGCCGCCACCACCCGCGAGGCGCTGGGCCGCTACAGTCTGAGCTACCTCACCCAGGTGCGCACCATGGCCTCGGCGGCGATGATCGTCACCTACTGCCTCTGGGCGCTGGAGAGCCCGGCCGGCACGCCCTACCCGGTGATCCACGGCATCAGCATCGTGCCCTTCATCCTCGTGGTGCTGCGCTACCACCTGCTGGTCGACCGCGGAGTGGGGGAGGAGCCGGAGGAGATCGCGCTGCGCGACCGCCCACTGCAGCTGTGCGCGGTGGCGCTGATCGCGCTCATCGGCCTCGGCGTGTACCTGGAATGACCGGGGCACAGGCAGGGCGACGCGCGCGAGTAGGGAAGGACGCGGCGATGACGGGCACGGCCGACGGCGGCGCGCTGCTGACCGGATGGGGGCGCACCGCGCCCACCGCAGCTACCCTGCGGCGACCGCGCACCGTCGACGAGGCCGCGGAGCTGCTGCGCGCCGCCTCCTCGGCGCCCGGCGCCCGGCGCCGCGGCACGATCGCGCGCGGGCTGGGACGCTCCTACGGCGACGCCGCCCAGTGCGCGGGCGGCATTGTGCTCGACTGCGCCGACCTCGCCCCCGGCTTCCGGATCGAACCCGGAAGCGGGCGGGTCACCGCGGCCGCGGGAACCCCGCTCGGCGAGCTGATGGCGCGCCTGCTCCCGCTCGGCCTGTTCCTTCCCGTGGTGCCCGGCACCCGCCACGTCACCGTCGGCGGCGCGATCGGCGCCGACGTCCACGGCAAGAACCACCCGGCGGCCGGCTCCTTCGGCGCCCACCTGCACCGCCTGCGCCTGCTCACCCCCGACGGCGCGCACCGCGAACTCGCCCCCGACCGCGATCCGGAGCTGTTCTGGGCCACCGTCGGCGGCATGGGCCTGACCGGTGTCATCACCGAGGCCGAGTTCTCCGCCGTTCCCGTGGAGACCGCCGCCATGCGCGTCGACACCGACCGCGTGCCCGACCTGGACGCCGCGCTGGCGGCGATGAGCGCTGATTCCGGCGGCCGCCCCTCTCCCTACGCCGTCTGCTGGCTCGACCTGCTCGCCGGGGGCTCGGCCCTGGGCCGCGGCGTGCTCACCCGCGCACGGCACGCCTTGCCCGGCGAGCTGCCCCGCGCCCGGCGGCGCGACCCCCTGGCCTACGCGCCGCGCCCCGCGGCGGCCGTTCCGGCGCACGTTCCGCCGCGGCTGCTCAACTCCTGGAGCGTGCGCGCCTACAACGCCGCTTACCACGCCAAAGCGCCGCGGCGCGAGCGCGGACGCGTGCGGCCGCTGGCGTCCTTCTTCCACCCGCTGGACGTCGTGCGCGGCTGGAATCGGCTCTACGGGCCGCGCGGGCTCGTCCAATACCAGTTCGCGGTGCCCTTCGGCGCCGAGGATGCGCTGCGCCGCGTCGCCGCCGACCTCGCCCGCGCCGGGGCGCCCTCGTTCCTCGCCGTACTCAAGCGTCTGGGGCAGCCCGCCCCCGCCCCGCTGTCCTTCCCCGTCTGCGGCTGGACCCTGGCGCTGGACCTGCCGGCCGAACTGCCGGGGCTGGCGGGGCTGCTGCGCCGCCTGGACGAGCGGGTACTCGCTGCGGGCGGACGCCTGTACCTCGCCAAGGACAGCCGAGCCGCCGCCGAGACCGTGCACGCGATGTACCCGCGGCTAGCCGAATGGCGCACCGTGCGCGACCGCGCCGACCCCGACGGGGTGCTCACCTCCGACCTGGCGCGTCGCCTGGAGCTGTGCGGGCAGCCCGTCCCACACCGCCCGCCCGCATCCGGACAGCCCGATCGCGGCGCCGACGGTGCCCGATAGGATCCGCGCATGGAGCAGCCGCCGACCCCCGGCCCGCGCAAACGCGTCTCCGACGCCGAGCGCGAAGAAACCGCCAAGCACCTCGGGGACGCCTTCGCCGAAGGCCGCCTCGACCTGGAGGAGTTCGACCGCCGCAACACGGCCGCCCACGAGGCCGTCTTCGACGACGAGCTGCGCGACCTGGTCACCGACCTGCCCGCGCCGGGCGAGGGCGCGGCGACGCCGCACCGCCGCTCGCCTGCGGTCGAGGAGGACGTGGTGGAGCTCTTCACGGAGATGGCCACGCTGCGCCGCCGCGGCGACTGGGCGGTGCCCCGCAGACTGCGCGTCTCCTCGCGCTACGGCGGTGTCAGGCTGGACATGGGCGAGGCGACCATCCGGCATCCGGTCGTGGAGATCGAGCTTGCCGTCCACGCCGCCGGCACCCTCCTCGTCCTACCGGAGGGGGCTACCGCCAACGTGGACGAGCTGCGGACCAAGTACGCCAACGTGTACTCGAAGGTCGCGGCCGCGCCGCGGTCCGATGCCGTGCATTTCGTCGTGCGCGGCGAGACCTACGCCGGTTCCGTGCGCATCCGCTACGCGCGCGGGCGCAAGCGGTAACGCGTCCACGCCCTGTTCGGGACGTCCGCAGCCGCTGCTCCCGACGCCGATCCAGCTCCGGTGGTCGTGATCAGCACCGGACACGGCCACCGGTACAGGACCAACGGAGAACCGACGAAACGGATGCCCCCGCGGGCGAGCCGAATGAGTGGAGGAACCGTGCGCAACGCCGTGGGCGCCGTCGCCTCGGTGCTGCTGCTGGGCGGGCGCAGCGAGATCGGCGCGGCCGTCGCCGAACGGCTGGTGCGCGACGGCGCCCGCCGCATCGTGCTGGCCGCGCGCGGCGCCGCGGACTCCGCCGAGGTCGCCGACGTCGCCGAGCGGCTGCGCGCCGCCGGTGCCGCCGCGGTCCACCCGCTCGACTTCGACGCCGCGCGCCCCGAGACCCACGCCGGAGTCGTCGCGGCGGCGGTCGAGCTGATCGGGGACCTCGACGCGGTCGTCGACGCGTTCGGCGTCCTCGGCGACCAGGCCGACTACGACACCGACCCGGTGGCCGCCGCCGCGGCCGCCACCGCCACCTACACCGGCCACGTCTCCACCGGGATCGCGGTGGCGCGCCGGCTGCGCGAGCAGGGACACGGCACGCTGGTGGTGCTGTCCTCGGTCGCCGGTGTACGGGTGCGCCGCGCCAACTTCGTCTACGGATCGGCGAAAGCGGGCCTGGACGGGTTCGCCCACGGGCTGGGCGACGCACTGCACGGAAGCGGCGCGCGGGTGCTCGTGGTGCGCCCCGGCTACGTGCGTACGCGGATGTCGGCCCACGTCCCGGCCGCACCGTTCCCGGCGACGCCCGGCCAGGTGGCCGACGCGGTCGCCGAGGGTCTGCGCACCGGCGCGCAGACCCTCTGGGTGCCGCGCCGCCTGCGCCTGGTCTTCGCCGGTATGCGGGCGCTGCCCCGGCCGATCTGGCGGCGCCTGCCACGCTGAGCGCGGCGCCCGCCGCGGCCGCGCTCCCGCCCGCCCTGCATAGGAGCGCGGCCGCCGGGCGGTGCCGGAGGCGCTCACCACGGCCGGCGCCGCCCCCGCCGGTACTATTAGACGGGCGCCGCCAGCGTTGCGACGTGGCGCACCAGGGTCTCCAGTACCTCCTTGGCCGAGGCGCGGCTGCGCGCGTCGCACAGCAGTACCGGCGCCCGTTCGTCGAGCGCCAGCGCGTCGGTGACCTCCTGCTCGGTGTAGCGGTGGGCGCCCTCGAAGCAGTTCACCGCCACCACGAACGGCACCCGGTGGCGCTCGAAGAAGTCCACCGCCGGGAAGCAGGTGTCCAGCCGCCGGGTGTCGGCGAGCACCACGGCGCCCAGCGCCCCTTCCGCCAGCTCCTCCCACATGAACCAGAAGCGCTGCTGGCCGGGCGTGCCGAACAGGTACAGCACCAGTTCGTCGTTGATCGTGATCCGGCCGAAGTCCAGCGCGACGGTGGTGGTCTCCTTCCGCTCGATCCCGGCGAGGTCGTCCACCCCCACGCTCGCTTCGGTCATCACCTCTTCCGTGCTCAGCGGCGAGATCTCGCTCACCGAGCCGACCAGGGTCGTCTTCCCGGCCCCGAAGCCGCCGGCGACCAGGATCTTGATCGCGGAGGGGATGGTGCCGCCGGGTTGCTCAGAGTCGTTGGATGCCATCGAGTACCGCCTGGAGTATGTCCCGGTGTGCCGGGCTCTGCTGGGTGTAGGGGGCGCGGGCGAGGATGTAGCCCCGGCCGATCAGATCGCCGAGAAGGACCTTGACCACGGCGACGGGCATGTCCAGGTGGGCCGATACCTCGGCCACGGACTGGGGGCGCTTGCACAGTTGGAGGATCCGAAGCTGCTCGGGCTCCAGCGCCACCTCGTCGACATCGGCCCGCGCCGCGATGACCACGCTGATCATGTCCAACTGGACGGAGTCCTCGTGCTGGCGGCCCTGGGTGATGACATAGGGCCGTACCAGCGGATCGGCGCCCTCTGCCTCGGGCCCGGGTTCCTGGTGCTCTGCCATGGGCGTCCCTCCTACCCGGCGGAGTTGCCGGGGGTACCGCCGCTTGGTGAGGCGGCCGACTCGGCGTGGCGCGGCGAGGCGTCGAGGAACCGGCCGACCTGCTCCACGAGCACGTTCATCTCGTAGGCGATCAGGCCCACGTCCGAACTCTCCTCGGCGATGACCGCGAGGCACGCCCCGCTGCCGGAGCCGGTGACGAACAGGTAGGCGTGCTCCATCTCCACGACCGTCTGCAGCACGCGGCCGCCGTCGAACTGGCGGCCGGTTCCCCGGGCCAGGCTCTGGAAGGCGGACGCGACCGCGGACAGGTGCTCGGCCTCGTCGGTCTCCAGGGTGTTGCACCGGCCGATGAGCAGGCCGTCGGCGGAGAGGACGATGGCGTACCTGGCGCCGACGGCCCTTTCGACCAGCTCGTCCAGCAACCAGTTCAGATCCTTGGCGGCGTTGTTCGTCACGGTCACGAATCCTTCTCCGTATCGTTCTGGCGCTGCTGGCCCTCGTTACGGCCCCGGCGTGTGCCCTGCTGGAAAGCCGACATGTTGTGGCGCAGCCGGGCCGAGCGGTCCTCGCTCTCCTCGGTCGACGAGTCTTCGGCGCCGCCGAAGGCCGGGGCCGAGGAGTCCGCGGACTTCTCGTAGAGCTGGGGGGCCAGGTTCGTCTGCGGCCTGCGCTTGGGCAGCGGGGGACGGGCGTCGGTCCCCGCCGCCGCAGCGGTCCCCTGCGCAAAGGCATCGGGGTCCGCGCCGCCGTCGCCGCCCTCCGGGGACAGGGGAGGGGCGCTCGCGGCGGTCGTAGGGGCGCCCGCGGTCTCGTGGACCGGGGCGGGTTCGGGCGAAGGGTGGTGCATGGTCGGGCCGCCGCCGTCGGTCCCGCTCGCGTCGGCGGGCGCGGCGCCGTTCGGCGCGGAGCCGTCGGGGAAGGCCCCCGCGGAGTCGGCGCCGTCGGTTCCGGTTTCGGCGGCGTCGTCGGCGGAGGAGATCGGTGCGGGCGCCGAGCCCCGGCGCGGAAGCCCCGAGGGCGTGCGCCCGGAGTCCGGGGAGTGCCCGTTGGCGCCGGCCGGCGCGGGAGCGGGAGCCGGCGTGCCGGGCTCGTCGGTGTCCGGTGCCGCACCCGCGTCGCCGTCGGACCGGTCCTTGGGCGCCGAGGGCGCGGCATCGGTGGCGGCCTCCGCGCGCAGCGGCGCCGGGGCCACCACCTGCGGGCGCTCACCGGTGCTGTCGAAGGCCGAGGCGGGTAGCTCCTGGTCGCTGATCAACTCCGAGGGCAGCAGCACGATCGCCTGGACGCCGCCGTAGGGCGAGGAGCGCAGCCGGACGTTGACCGCGTGCCGCCGGGCCAACCGGGAGACGACGAACAGGCCCAGGCGCATCTTCTCGTTGAGCCGCATCACGTCGAACTCGGGCGGGTTGGCCAGCATCTCGTTCGCGGCGGCGAACTCCTCGTCCTGCATGCCCAGGCCGCGGTCCTCGATCTCCACGACGACGCCGTTGGGCACCTGTTCGCTGCTCAGCCGCACCTGGCTCTGCGGCGGCGAGAACGTGGTGGCGTTGTCGACGAGTTCGGCGACGAGGTGGATGACGTCGGCCACCGCCGGACCCTTCAGCGCGACGCGGGGGATCTGCCGGCGCTCGACGCGGGTGTAGTCGCCCGATTCCGAGATCGCGCCGCGCAGCACGTCCACCAGCGGCATCGGCTTGTGGAAGGTGCGGCCGGGTGTCTCCCCGCCCAGGATGAGCAGGTTCTCGGCGTTTCGGCGGGAGCGCGTCGCCAGGTGGTCCAGCTTGAACAGCTCGGTGAGCTGCGAGGGGTCCTCCTGCTCGCGCTCCATGCGGTCCAGCAGCCGCAGCTGGCGGTGGATGAGCGTCTGGCTGCGGTGGGCGATGTTCAGAAAGACCCGGTTGATGCCGTGCAGCAGTTCGGACTGGCGCACGGCCGCATCCAGGGCGAAGCGCTGGGCCTTGTCGAAGGAGGCGGCGACCTCGCCGATCTCGTCCTGCCCGGTGGTCAGCGGCGGGACGGCGGCGGCGGCGTCGACGGGCTCGTTGCGCTGCAGCCGGTCGGCCAGCTCGGGCAGCAGCGTGTTGGCGCGGTGGTCGGTCTCGTCGCGCAGCCGGCCCAGCCGCCGCACGACCCGGTGGGTGGTGCGCAGCGCCGCGGAGATCGCCAGGAAGCCGACCAGCGCAACCCCTGCGGTGCCGACCGCGGCCGCGATCAGCGCCGTGTTCGCGGTGTCGGCCTGGATACTCGCCGCGTGGCGGGCCTCGGCCGCGCCGAGGCGGGTCAGCTCCTCCTTGACCGGCGCGTAGGCGGCCTTCCACTCCTCGCGGCTCACCGGCACGCCGGTGTCGAGGCTGTGCTCGCCGGTCACCGGGTCCATGAGGATCTCGGCCTCGTGGTCGACGATGCGGTTCTCCAGCTGGACGAGCCGCTGGTAGTCCTGCGAGTTCATCAGCTCGTCGAGGGCGCGGCCCTGCTCGGGGCTGAAGAACCCGCGGACCGATTCCAAGACGGTGTGGTACGAGCTGGACAGCCGGGTGAACTCCTGCTGGTCGGCGTGGGTCAGCCGGCCGTTGGTGAAGCTGCGGGTGAGCTGGGCGTCGCTGCGGGCGAGCAGGTCGACCACGCGGAAGGTGTCGGTGGCGGCGACGCCCGCACCGATCGAACCGGGCTCGGGGCTGCCGCGGGACTGTTCGTCGAACAGGTCGGCGGCCGCGGTCATCACGCGGTTGTAGTCCTGCAGGACCTCATCGCGCGAGGCGGTGCCCTCGTCAACCTCGGCGCGGATGTCGTCGATACCCCGGTAGCGGGCCTCGAACTCGGCTATCCGGTCCTGGATCTCCGGGGAGGCGAGGTCGCGGAAGGGGGCGAAGCGGTCGAAGACCTTCTGGATGTGCTCGTCCGACTCCTGCCGTGCCGCGTCCAGCTCGTCGCGGGTCTCGTCGGGGCGCTCCAGGTAGGCGACCGTCTGGGAGCGCTCGTCCATCACAGCCGTGAGCGAGAGAGCGGCGGGCGTGGAGAGTTCGGTGGCCGCCTCCGCGTGCCCCGCCGCCTCGACCGCCTCGTAGGACAGGTAGCCGCTGATGGCGAGCCAGAGGGCGATGAAGGCGGCGCTGGGCAGGAGCACCGCCCTGCGCGAACGGCGCCGAATGCTCGTCGGACGCTTACTCTTCGATGGCTGCACGGTACTCCTCGTGGCGAATCAAGAGCTCGGGTGGCGGGACGGAGCCGTGCCGACCGGCTGTGTGGGCCGGGTGAGGCGGCTCCGCGGGAATCCGCAGCCCATCGCGATCGACGTCTGGGCAGGATCGACGGACCCGGCATGCGAGCAAGGGGGTGTTCGCATGCTTAGGGAGGATTCACGGTTTACTTCCCCGTCGGGACGAAGAACGCGATCACAGTACTGCTTTGCGCGCTACTAGGCGCTAAGCGGTAATTGCCCGAACACGATAGCGTGCCTGGCCTTTGGTAGGCGATCCGCCTCCACTGGATTGCGATGCGCCGCCACGGGCCGCTCTGTCCCCTCGTGTCGCTCAGTGCCTGGAATGTGAAATTCCGCCGCGCGGCGTAGGGCCGGTCGAGTCGCTTCCGAGAAAGCTGCGCCCGCAGTCCGCGTGGTCGGCGTCCCTCGGGTCGCACCTTCAGCGGACCATCCCGTTCTCCTGCGGCCCGATGCGCCGCCTCGCTAGCCTTTCGGGTCTATGAGAGGGCTAACGCGCCGGTCGGCGCCCACGCCGAGCGCGGATGAGCGCACAACTCAGCCGGAGCCGGACAGCGGCTCCGCCCAGGCGAGGTAGGCCAGCACCGACCCGATCAGCACCAGCAGGAAACCCAGCACGCCGAGCATGCTCAGCACCCAGTTGCTCAGCCACGGCGCCGCGACGATGCGCGCCCGCTCGGGATCGCCGGGGTCGTAGGAGACCGTGACGGGATCGCCGCTGCGCGAGGCGGTCCAGCCGGTGTTCTCGTGGGCGGCGTGCACTTCGCGCCCTTCAGGGGTCACGAAGCGGACGATCATCGACGCCGAGGCCCTCGTCTCGCGGTAGCCCACGACCTCGCCCTCGGCGCGGGCGCCGTAGACCGCCAGATACGCCGAAAAGCGCAGATGGCGGAAGAGGAACCAGAGCATCACCGACCCGGCCACGATGGGCAGAAGAGGGTAGATGTAGACCACGGTCGGCTCCCTGTCGCCCAACTTGTACCCGGACGCGCCGCACGCGCCCCCCGCGACTCGCACCGGCGGCGCTGCCGACACGGTATCGGACCGCCCCCGCCCGGGCACGGGGTGCGAGCCGGGGGCTGCGCAGGCTGCTGCATCCCCACTACGACCAGAGGATGACGCCGCGACCCTCTTTGGTGGGAGCGTCAGATACCTCCGCGGACCGATGACCGGCCACCGGCCGCGGCTCTAGTGTCGGGGACATGGTCGGAGCGGCATGTTACGGGGATGCGCGACCGGCCTTGCAGTGAGAACGAGGGGCTGGGCTGGGCGCGCTCCAGCCCCTCGGCCGAACGGCGGGCCGCACACGGACCTCCCCGGCCGGGTGGTGGCCCGCCCTCGGCACCGGGATCGCCCCGATCCGCGGCGGGGGCCGGCCCCGGTCGGCGAAGGCCGCCGCTACGCCGCTACCAGCTCGTGGGCACCGGCTGTCCCTCGCTGTAGCCCGCCGCGCTCTGCACCCCCACCGTGGCGCGCTCGTGGAACTCCTCCAGCGAGTTCGCCCCCGCGTAGGTCATGGAACTGCGCACACCGGCCACGATCTCGTCCACGAGGTCCTCGACGCCGGGCCGCTCGTCGTCCAGGTACATCCGCGCGGTGGAGATGCCCTCCTCGAACAGCGCCTTGCGCGCCCGGTCGAACGGCGAGTCGTCGGACGTCCGCAGCCGCACCGCACGCGACGAGGCCATGCCGAAGCTCTCCTTGTACATCCGCCCGTGGGCGTCGCGCAGCACGTCGCCCGGCGACTCGTAGGTGCCGGCGAACCAGGAGCCGATCATCACGTTGGAGGCGCCCGCGGCCAGCGCCAACGCGACGTCGCGGGGATGGCGGACCCCGCCGTCCGCCCATACCGACGCGCCCGCCTCGCGGGCGGTGGCGGCGCACTCCAGCACCGCCGAGAACTGCGGGCGGCCGACCGCGGTCATCATCCGGGTCGTGCACATCGCCCCGGGCCCCACTCCGACCTTGACGATGTCGGCGCCGGCCTCGATCAGGTCCCGCGTGCCCTCGGCGGAGACCACGTTGCCCGCGACCAGCGGCACCGTGGGATCCAGCGCGCGCACCTTGCGCAGCGCCGCGGTCATCTTCTCCTGGTGGCCGTGGGCGGTGTCGAGGACGAGCAGATCGACACCGGCCGCGAGCAGGTCGGCGGCCTTGCCCGCCACGTCGCCGTTGACGCCGACGGCGGCCCCCACCCGCAGCCGCCCCCGGTCGTCGGTGGCCGGGTCGTACAGGGTGGCGCGCAGCGCGCCGGTGCGGGTGAGCACCCCCACCAGGGCGCCCTGGGCGTCGACGACCGGCGCCAACCGGTGGCGGAAGTCGTGCAGCGAGCCGAACGCGTCCTTGGGGTCGGTGCCCGCGGGAACGGTCAGCAGGTCGCGCGACATCACCTCGTGCACCTGCGTGAAGCGGTCGACTCCCGTGCAGTCGGCGTCGGTGACCACGCCGATGGGGCGCCGTTCGCCGTCGACGACGATCACGGCGTCGTGTGCCCGCTTGGGCAGCAGGTTCAGCGCCTCGCCGACCGTGCTCTCCGGAGACAGCGTGATGGCGGTGTCGTGGAGCAGATCGCGGCGCTTGATCCAGGAGACCACCTCGGTGACGACATCGATCGGGATGTCCTGCGGCAGCACCGCCAATCCGCCGCGCCGGGCGATGGTCTCGGCCATCCGGCGCCCGGCGACCGCGGTCATGTTCGCGACTACGATGGGGATGGTCGTCCCCGTTCCGTCGTGGGTCCGCAGGTCGACGTCCAGCCGCGATCCCACGGCCGAGTGCCGCGGGACCATGAACACGTCGCTGTAGGTCAGGTCGTGGCCGGGGACCTGGTCGTTCAGAAAACGCACGCCTATTCCTCGGTCGGAGACGTCGCGGGGGGCGGCCGGCGGCCGCGGAAACAGCCGACCGGGCCGACCGCAACCCCTCTTACTCCACAATTATGACCGGTACTGCCGCGGTGATTGGCCCGGGCGTCGCTCCGTCTGCCATGATTCTGCGGCTGACCCACCCTCCCTGCCCGCCCGGCCGCGCGTGGACAACCCGAGACCGCGCGCCGTCCGACACGGCTGCGCGGCGCCGGCGGGAAGCCCTGCAGGAGATGAGATGACGAGCTTCACACTCAGCGACGTCCGCGAGCGGACCTACAAGAGCCGCGACGCCTGGTGGACGGTCTTCCTCGTCGACCCGATCGCGGCGCGGCTCGTCGTGTGGACCGCGAACCGCACTTCCATCACGCCCAACCAGATCACCTTCGGCGCGGGCGTGCTCGGCGCGGGCTCGGCCGTGTGCTTCGCCCTGGGCGGATGGCCGCTGCTCGTCGCCGGCGCGCTGCTGTTCCACCTCAGCTTCGTGCTCGACTGCATGGACGGCAAGATCGCGCGGCTGAAGGGCACCGGGTCGGTCTTCGGCGGGTGGGTGGACTTCGTCTTCGACCGCATCCGGTTCTTCGGGTGCATGCTGGCCCTGCTGATCGGCCAGTGGGCGGCCACCGGCGAAGTGCTTTTCCTGCTGCTGGCGCCGGTGGTGACGTTCCTCGACCTGCTGCGTTACCTGAACGGCGCACAGGTGGGCAAGACCCGCCAGGCTATGCGCACGCAGCTGCGCGCCGCCGCCGAAGGGCGCGAGTCCGAGCCGGCGGACGACCCCGAGAACACCGAACCCGCCCCGGCCCCGGAGGGCGCCGAGGCGCCCGCGGCGGGTGAAGACGCGGGGGCCCCCGTCGTGTTCGTCGAGGAGGTGCTGCGCGACAACCCCGGCCTCGACCACGACCAGGCGCACGCGCGCACCGCCGAGTCCGGTGCGCGGGTCATCGACGTGCACCAGGGCTTCACCCGCAAGTTCAGCTGGTACGGGCGGCTGCGCTCGGCGCTGCTGCGCAGCCGGGTGCGTCCGCACCTGTTCAGCGGCATCGAGTTCGAGATGTTCGTGTGCGTCGTGGCCCCGCTGACGGCGCTGGCCTCCCTCGCGGTGCCGGGCGCCGACCTGGTCGTGCCGGTGATCGTGCTCTCCTGCGCCGCGCTGGCCGCCTTCGAGCTGCTGATCGTCTACAAGCTGTGGCTGGCCACGCGCGACTTCGCGGTGGAGCTGGCCCGGCTGCGCGAGGACTGAGCCGGACTCCGGAGCAGCCCTCGCGCCGCTGGACCGTGCGCTTTGCAGGCGGTCCCCACGCCCGTCGGGCCCCGTCGGCGGGCCGCCGGGGCGGGAGGTATGCCCCGTCATCGGCGCGGATAGGGTTCGGTAGGCACGTTCCCGGCGTCGGCCGACGTTTGAGATTCGCGCGGGCGAGCGGGACAATCGGCGCTGCGATCGCACGCCGGTGGCAGAAGGCAGCAGGCCGGATGGGGGTTCGCTCCCAGCCCACAGGAGACGAAGGCGGTGGATGCGGTGCCGCACGCGGTCGATCCCCAGCGTGTCGCGGAACACGGTGGCGCGGTGATGCGGCTCGTCGACGAGATCTTTCCGTTGGTGGAGGGCTTCTACGTCGACCTGCACAAGAATCCGGAGCTCTCGCACCAGGAGAACCGCACCGCCGGCGCCGTGGCGGAGTGGCTCACGCGCGCGGGCTTCGAGGTCGAGACCGGTGTCGGCGGCGCCGGCGTCGTGGGTGTGCTGCGCAACGGCGACGGGCCCACGGTGCTGCTGCGCGCCGACATGGACGCGCTGCCGATCGAGGAGCGCACGGGTCTGCCGTACGCCAGCACCGCCCGCGGCCGCGACGACGACGGCCAGGACGTGCCGATCATGCACGCCTGCGGCCACGACGCCCACACCGCGTGCCTGGTGGGCACGGCCGACCTGCTCGCCGAGGCCCGCGACGAGTGGCGCGGAACGCTGATGGTGGTGGCCCAACCCGGCGAGGAGACCCTCGACGGCGCCGTGGGCATGATCCGCGACGGCCTCTACACCCGCTTCGGCCGGCCCGACATCGCCCTGGCACAGCATCTCGGTCCCCAGCCCGCGGGCATGGTTGCGCACCGCTCCGGCACCATCATGGCCGCCACCACCAATCTGCGCGTACGGGTGTTCGGCACCGGCGGTCACGCTTCGCGCCCGGAGAGCACCGTCGATCCGGTGCTGATCGCGTCCAACATCGTCAACCGGCTGCAGACCGTCGTCGCGCGCGAGATCAGCCCCAGTGAAATGGCGGTGGTGACGGTGGGCGTGCTGCGCGCCGGGACCAAGGTCAACGTCATCCCCGAAGAGGCGTACCTGGAAGTCGACACCCGCGCACTGAACCCGGCCGTGGCCGAGCGCCTGCACAGCGCGATCGACCGGATCGTGCGGGCCGAGGCCGCCGCTTCGGGTGCCCAGCGCGAACCGGAGATCACCGTCGCGCGCGAGACCGGCGTGACCGCGAACGCCCCCGGCCCCACCGCCGAGGTGGTGGCCGCCCACCGCGCCTACTTCGGCGACGGTTACGTCGTCGAACTGCCCGAGCCGATCACGGGCAGCGAGGACTTCCCGGCCTTCGGCCTGCCCGGCGACCCCCAGCCGGTGCCCTACGTCTACTGGTTCCTCGGCTCCACGCCGCACGATGTGTGGGAGGCCGCGCCAGGCGGCACCCCCTACGAGAAGATGATGGGCGTCCCCACGACGCATTCGCCGTTCTTCGCCCCCGACCGGGAATCCACGCTGCGCGCGGGGCTCGCGGCACTGTCGCTGGGCGCGCTGACCTACCTCGGTACGCCCGAGGCGTCGGGCACCACGGGCGGGCAGCCGGCGATGAGCGCGTCTTCCGGGCCCGGCGACGGGTCCGTTCCCGCAGCGCAGGCGGAACCGCCCGCGCCGGTGCACGCCGCGGGAGGGGACGAGCGGCCGGAGGGCCCGGGCGCGTTCGAGCCCGGCTACGACGACTACGCGCCCGCCGCCGATTCGGGCGCCCGTCCGACCGCAGCGCCCGTGCCGCCGACCGCCCCCTACCCGGGTGAGCCCTACCCGGGTGAGCACGCGCCGGCGCCTGCCGCCTCCGACACCGACGGCGAGGCCGCAGAAGGCGACTCCACCGCCTACACCGACATGGACCGCTACCTCGGCGACGAGGACCAGGCCCCCGAATACGGTCCGCCGCCCGTCGGGCCGCCGCTGCCGCCCACCGCGGCGCCGCCGCCCCAGGGGCCGCCGATCTCCGCGCCGCCGCCGCAAGGCCCGCCGATCTCGGCCCCGCCGCCTCCGTCGGGAGCCGTACCCTACTCCGCCGAGCGCGACCCCGGCTTCGGGCCCTACCCGGCGGAGTCCCAGCCGCCGCAGCAGCCGGGAGAGCCCTTCCAGCAGGGAGAGCCGTTCCAGCAGCAACCGGAGCCGTACCAGCAGGGAGAGCCGTACCAGCCGGGAGACCCGTTCCAGTCGGGGCAGCCGGAGCCCTACCAGCAGGGCGAGCCCTACCAGCAGGGGCAGCCGTACCAGCAAGGTCGGCCGGAGCCCTACGGCTACGGGCAGCAGGCCGATCCCTACCAGCCGGCGCACCCTGAGCCCCACGGCCCCGGTCAGCCGGGCCCGCCGTACCAGCCGGGCACGGGCGGCCCCCACGACCCCGGACACCCGGTCGAGCAGTACGAGCCGTACGACGCGCACCGCAGCGGAGGCCCAGCCGAGCCCTACGACCCCCATTACTACGACCCGCAGTCGCCCGGCCGGTCCGGCGACCCGGACCAGGATCCGCCGCAGGACCCGCCTTACCGCTTGTAACGTAAGGCGCGAACACAGCGGGGGTCGGCGGCTGGGCGGGTGCGTTGCCACATGGGACTGTCACCACAGAGGCGGATGTGGCCGCAGCACAGGCGTCTTCTGCTGGCGCGCTGGGGTGATCCCCGCCGCACCCGCGCGCTGCGGCATCCGCGGGAGAACGCGGCGCTGGTGGTGTGCCTGGCGGTCACGGCGCTCGCCGTTGTCGGGGCCTCCAACCGCGCCCTCGACGGGGAGACGGGGCAGCCGCTGGTGGTACTCGCCATCCCGGCCCTGGTGTTCTTCGTGCGCGGGCAGTTCTATGCGCGCCAGCGGGTCAACGGCGTGCGGATCTCGCCGACGCAGTTCCCCGAGGCGCATCGGATGGTCGTCGAGGCGGCGGAGGCGTTCGACCTGCCGCAGGTACCCGACGCCTACGTGGTGCTGGGCAACGGCCACATCAACGCCTTCGCCTCCGGGCACGGCTCGCGGCGGTTCGTCGCGGTGCACAGCGACCTCTTCGAGATCGGCGGGCGCCTGGCCGACCCGGAGGCGCTGCGGTTCATCATCGGCCACGAAGTCGGCCATATCGCCGCTGGCCACGTCTCCTACTGGCGCCAGTTCGGCGTCTCGGTGGCCGACATCATCCCCGGTCTCGGCGCGACCCTCAGCCGGGCGCAGGAGTACACGGCCGACAGCCACGCCTACGAGTTCTGCCCGCAGGGCAAGGAGGGGCTGCGGGTGCTGGCGGCGGGCAAGTACCTCTACCGCGACGTCGACTTCGCCGACATCGCCGGGCGGGCCCATACCGACCAGGGGCTGTTCGTGATGCTGGTGAACCTGTTGTCGAGCCACCCCGTGAACACCTGGCGCTTCCAGGCGCTCGCCGACCGCTCGCGACCGGGCCGGCTGATCTGAGCCCCGCGTTCGGGCGGCGCTGCAGCACAGGCGGCGGCCGCCGCGCCGTCGGCGATCCGATCGCAGCGCACGAACCGGAGAAACCGCGCGAATCGTCGGCGAACGGGGATCACCACGTCCGCGAACGCGGTTCCCCCAGCCCGCGTTCGCATCGACACGGCCCGCCGCTTCTACTATGCGCACATGTCGATCGACACACTTCGTTCAGCGCGGATCGAAACGGCGTCACGCACCGTCGATCCGGTCTTCCTGAACACCCCGCAGATATTCGACCACTCGCTATCCCGCAGCCTGGCACGCGAGGTCCTGCTGAAAGTCGAGACGCTCAACCCCGTCCGCTCGTTCAAGGGGCGCGGAGCGGACTTCCTGCTGCGCGACACCGATGAGAAGCGCGCCTTGGTGTGCGCGTCGGCCGGGAACTTCGGCCAGGCCGTCGCCTATGCGGGACGCGGCCGCGGACTGCCGGTGCACGTCTTCGCCGCCGAGACCGCCAACCCCCGCAAGATCGCCCGGATGCGCGAACTGGGGGCGCGCGTGGTGGTCGGCGGAGCCGACTTCGACGCCGCGAAGCAGGCCGCCGCCGAGTACGCAGACGGTCGCGAGGACTGCGTCTACGTCGAGGACGGGTACCAGCCGCAGATCGCCGAAGGCGCGGGCACCATCGGCGTGGAGATCGCCCCACTGGAGTTGGACGCCGTCGTGCTGCCCGTGGGCAACGGCGCGCTGATCTCGGGCGTCGGCCGGTGGCTCAAGGATTACTCGCCCGACACGAAGGTCGTCGGCGTGTGCTCCGCGGGCGCGCCCGCGATGGCGCACAGTTGGCGCTCGGGCATGCCGGTCTCCACCGAGCGGGTCGACACCGCCGCCGACGGCCTGGCCGTGCGCGTGCCGGTCCCGGCGGCCGTGGAGTGGATGGGCGCCGTGGTCGACGACGTCGTGCTCGTCGACGACGAAGAGCTCTACACGGCGCTGCGGCTGCTCCGCGACACTCTCGGACTCATCGTCGAACCGTCCGCCGCCGCCGGGGTCGCGGCCATCGCCGCACGGGACCTCCCCGGCGCCCGCGTCGGCACCGTGCTGACCGGCAGCAACTTCGCGCCGGACCTGTCCGGGTCGTTGTAGGCCGACCGCGGACGGCCCGGGGTCGCCCGCGGTCGGCGACCGCCGTTCGGCTCCGCGGTACTTCCGCGACCCACCCCACCGCCGTTCCCGCCGGGGCGGCCCGGGCAGCCGTCGCCGGCCCGGGCCGCCCGCGGTGCGGCACCGACCGGTCAGCCCGACCCGGCCAGCTCCTGCGTGAATTTCTCGGCGAGCTGGGCGGGCAGCGGGTCGTGGCGCAGGTACGAACGCGTGAACGTGCCCGTGCCGTGCGAGACCGAGCGCAGGTCGATCGCGTAGCGGGTGATCTCCAGTTGGGGGATCTCCGCGCGGATCAGCGTGCGCCCGTTCGCCGTGGGCTCGGTGCCGACCACCCGCCCGCGGCGCGCCGACAGATCGCTCATTACCGCTCCCATATACTCGTCGGCGATCAGCACCGCCAGTTCGTCGATCGGCTCCAGCATCGACAGCCGGCAGTTCTCCGCGGCGTTCTTCAGCGCCAGCCGCCCGGCCTTCTGGAAGGCCATGTCGGAGGAGTCCACCGAGTGCGCCTTGCCGTCGTACAGCGTCACGCGGATGTCCACCAGCGGGTAGCCGGACTGCACACCGCTCTCCATCTGCGCCCGGATGCCCTTCTCCACCGACGGGATGAACTGGCGGGGCACCACACCGCCCACGATCCGGTCGACGAACTCCAGCCCGGCACCCGAGGGCAGCGGCTCCACCTGGATGTGGCAGACGCCGTACTCGCCGTGGCCGCCGCTCTGCTTCACGTTGCGGCCCATGCCCTCGGCCCGTGCGGAGAACGTCTCGCGCAGCGGCACGCGCACCTCGCCGGTCTCGACCACGACGCCGTAGCGCGCGGAGAGCCGGTCCAGCGCGAGGTCGAGGTGGGCCTCGCCCATGCACCACAGCACTAGCTGATGGGTCTCCGGGTTGACCTCCACCCGCAGCGTCACGTCCTCGGAGGCCAGGCGGCCGATCGCCTGGGCCAGCTTGTCCTCGTCGGACCTCGACGCCGCCTGCAGCGCCACCGGCAGCAGCGGTTCGGGGAACGTCCACGGCGGCATGCGCAGCGGCCGCTCCTTGGCCGACAGGGTGTCGCCGGTCTCGGCACGGGTCAGCTTCGCAACGGCGCACACGTCGCCCGCCACGACCTCGCCCACCGGTTCGCTATGCTTGCCCAGCGGGGCCAGCAGCGCGCCGATGCGTTCGTCCACGTCGTGGTCCTCGTGCCCCCGGTCGGCCAGTCCCTGCCCGCATACGTGCACCACCGAATCGGGGCGCAGCGTGCCGCTGAAGACCCGCACCAGGCTTACGCGGCCCACGTAGGGGTCGCTGATCGTCTTGACGACCTCGGCCAGCAGCGGGCCGTCCGGGTCGCAGGACAGGTCGCCGACGGTTCCGCCGGCCGCCGTGGTGACCTCGGGCAGCGGGCGCTCGGGGGGCGCGGGCGTCGCCCGGGGCAGCTCCTCCAGCAGCTCGAGAACACCCGCGCCGCGCAGCGCTGAGACCGGCAGCACCGGGTAGAAGCCCGCTCGCGCGACGGCGGCCTCCAGGTCGGCGACGAGCATGGCCGGGTCGAGTTCCTCGCCCTCCATGTAGCGGTCCATGAGGGTCTCGTCCTCGCTCTCCTGGATGACCCCCTCGACCAGCGCGTCGCGCATCGGAGCCGCCCGCTCGGCCAGGCCCTCGGGCGGTTCGGCCTCGGCGCGGGAACCCGTGGAGTAGTCGTGGTACCGGCCGGAGATGAGCCCCATCAACCCCCGCACCGTGCGGTTCTCGCCCTCCCCGGAGAACGCGGGCACGTAGGCGGGCAGCACGCCCTCGCCGAAGGCCTCGCGGCACTGCTCGACGACCGCGTCGACGTCGGCGCGGTGGTGGTCGATCTTGGTGACGGCGACGGCGCGCGGAATCCCGATGGCGGCGCACTCCTCCCACAGCAGCCGCGTGCGCCCGTCGATACCGTCGATCGCCGAGACCACGAACAGCGCGGCGTCGGCGGCGCGCAGGCCGGCGCGCAGGTCGCCCACGAAGTCGGCATAGCCCGGGGTGTCCAGGAGGTTCACCTTCACTCCGGCGGAGACGACCGGGGCCACGGCCAGGTTGACCGACCGCTTCTGCCGTACCTCGACGTCGTCGTAGTCGCTGACCGTGTTGCCCTCCTCGACGCGGCCCATGCGGGCCGTGGCGCCGGACGCGTGCAGGAGGGCCTCGATCAGCGTGGTCTTTCCGGCTCCGGACGGGCCGACCAGCACGACGTTGCGTATCTGCGCCGGGTGGTCGGCCCTCGGAGCCCTGCCGGTGGTCGCTGGACCGGATTTGTCCGCCATGCTCTGCCACCTTCCTTCCTCGGCCGGGGCGGCGCGAGGGCCGACCCGGGCCGCGCGGCGGACCGGCGGGCGCCGGTGCCCCTGAGGGCGGCCGCGCGGATGGACGCCGAAACCGCGTCCGTGTGACACGGAACACTCTCTACCGTCACCCGTAGCGGCCGATATCACAAGGGGCGTTTTCCAGACACGCCGGGGTAGGGGAACAGGGTGCCGCGGGCGCGACGAGGTGGAAAAGCCCAGCACACAGGGACTGCGCGTAGTGGGCGCGCAGTGGGCGGTCGTCGTGTCGGCGCGGAGATCGTCCGGAATGGGCGGAAGTGCCGCCGCGATCTCTTAGGGTATGCCCGTGCTTTGGACCGAGAGCATTCCCCAGTTCGGCGTCGTGGCCGGTGCTCTGGCGTTTCTCCTGGTCGGATACGCGGCAGCGGGCGAGCCCCTGCTGGGTTGGCGCGCCTTCGCCCGGCTGCGCCGCCGCCGCGACTCCGATCCCGGAGCGCTGGCGCGTTTCTACCGGCTGGCGATGGGCGTACACCTGGCGTGGGTCGCGGCGGTCGTCGTCATCCTGCTCGTGGCTCCCGGAGTCACCCCCGCCCACGTGGGGCTGCGCGCCCCCGTGAACTGGGGGCCGCTGCTGGCGGCCGTGCTCGGGTTCTGCCTCGCTCTGCTCATCGTCTGGCTCATCACCCGCGGCCGGAACCGCTCCGGCTCGGGCGCCGCGCCGCTGCCCTCGGTGCCCGACCCGGGGGAGGGACTGAGCGTGCTTGCGCCGCGCAACCGCCGGGAGCGGCGGTTGGCCGGCGCACTGGCGGTGACGGCCGGTGTGTCCGAGGAGCTGCTCTACCGGGGCCTGCTGGTCGCCTTCGGCGTCGCGCTGGGCCTACCCGTGTGGGCGGCGGCGGTGGCGGCGTGCGTACTGTTCGCACTCGCCCACCTCTACCAGGGGTGGTGGGGCCTGGTCGGCCCCGGCCTACTGGGCGCCCTGTTCATGGTCGTCTACCTGGGTACGGGGAGTCTCCTCTTTCCCATCGTCTTGCACGTGGTCCTGGAACTGCGCTCACTGCTGCTGACCGGCAGCGGCCGCCGCCATCGGGCCCGCGCGCTGTAGCAGGGGGCGGCGTGGGAGACGGGGGCGGGGCGGCGGCTCGGGTCCGCTGGGCGGCCTTGTCGGTCTGCCGGGTGGCGGGTGGTCTTCGGGAAAAGCGGCGGCGACGGTGGCGGATGGCCGGGCCTGCGCCCAACGGGCCGGGGGCCCGCCGGTGACGGCGGCCGACGGGGCGGCGACGAGCGCCGGGGGCGCCGCCCGGTTGTCGGCGCGGGCCTGATGCGGGGCGGTCGGCGGCGGTCATGTGGCCGGGTCGGGGCCACGAGATGCACGTAGGTGCGGCGGCATCGGCCTCGGCGCCGCCCTGAGGCGCCGCCCACGCACCGCCATTCCGCGATGCGAAAGAACCCGGGGTGTTTTGTCCACCAGTGCCCGAGTTCCCGGTGGGCCCGCGCCCGCGCTGCGGCGGCGGTGGCGCACGAGGCGCACCGAATGGCGCGAAAACAGCCCCCGACGTCAACTTTTCGTGTGTCTCGTGGTCGCTGCGCTGGCCGAGGGCGCGCGCAAAACGGGCATAGGCCTCAAAGGTCGGCCTCATCGGGGGGTGAGGCTCCCGGCGGCGACGCCCGGGCGCCACGAGCGACGTGTCGTCGCCCCCCGGCCCCCGACCGGGCGCACCCCGGGCCGCGCGAGCACCCGCGACCGCGCCCCGCCGCGCGGGGCCTCCGGCCTGCGCGGGCCCGGCCGGAACACGGCGGCGCCTCCCCGGCCCCGCGCCCGCTATGTCCGATGTCTAGGAGTCGGCCGCGGCGATCGTGGCCGAATTCCCAAAGAACGCCGCTGGATTTCGTCATACGGGCACGATCGCCGCGTCGCCCTGCGACATAGCGGACACACGGCCCCTCCCTGACACCCGCACCGCCCCTCGTCGCCCACCGCCACCGCCACCGGCGAGCACCCGACCCGACGACCGCAGGCCCGGCCATCCGCCACCGTCGCCGCCGCTTTTCCCGAAGACCACCCGCTGCCCGGCAGACCAACAAGGCCGCACAGCCAACCCGACCCGCCGATCCGCCGACCACCGCCACCGGCGAACACCCGACCCGACGCCCGCTGCCCCGGCCCCGCCGGCCGTCGGCGGTCCGGGGGTCGCCGGGTGGTGCCTGCCCCCCGGCGTGCGTTCGGGCCTGCCGCCCTGCTGGGGGCGGAGGCCATCGGGCAGGATGGTGGGGTGACTAACGCGCTCCATCCCTCAGCCCCGGAACGGCGGCGACTCACCACATCGGACGGTATCGACCTCGACTCCGCGCTGATCCGGGGCCAGGGAGATCGCACCACCGCGATCATCGTGGCGAACGGATTCACCGGTACCTGGCGCAGCCCGGGAACGCGGATGATCGCCGAGCGGCTGCTGCCGGTCGGGGACGTGATGACCTTCGACTTCCGGGGCCACTACGAGTCGGGAGGGCTGTGCACCGTCGGCAATCTGGAGGTGCACGACCTGGAGGCCGCCTGCGCGCACCTGCGGGGCCTGGGCTACACCGACATCGCCTCGATCGGCTTCTCGATGGGCGCGGCCGTGGTGGTGCGCCACGCCGCGATGTTCGGTGGTGTGCGCGCCGTCGTCGCCGTCAGCGGACCCAGCATGTGGTACTACCGCGGGACCCCGCGCATGCGGCTGCTGCACTTCGGCGTGGAGCGGTCGATCGGGCGGTGGTTCCTGCGGGTGGCCCGCCGCGTGCGTGTCATCGACAGCCAGTGGGACCCCATTCCGCCCGACCCGACGGAACTCGCGCCCGGGATCTCCGCGCCGCTGCTGATCGTCCACGGTGACGCCGACACCTACTTTCCGGTCGAGCACGCCCGGAGCCTCTACAGTGCCGCGCCGGAACCCAAGGAACTGTGGATCGAGTCGGGCATGGGGCACGCCGAGCGCGCGATGACGCCCGAACGGGCGGAGCGGGTCGCCGACTGGCTCGCCCGCAGCACGGGCCCGGAGCCGGACGAGGGCGGCCCCGCCTGAGCGGCTAGTGCGGTCGGGGCCGGGCCACCGGCTCGGCTTCGCCGTTTCGGGGGCGGCTGCGGTAGAAAGAAATGATGGTGAATTCCTCGGATGTCCGGATGAATCCGGGTTCGGGGCGGTCGCAGCTCGGGCTGCACGGATGGGCGTTCCGGCTGCTGGTGCTCGCGACCGCGCTGACCTTCGCGGGTTTCGTGCTGCTGCTGCCCGTCGTCCCGCTGTGGGCGAGCCGCGGCGGCGCGGGCGAGGCGGCCGCCGGAGCCACGACATCGGTCTACATGCTCACAACGGTGCTCACCCAGCTGGTCATGCCCTGGGTGCTCGACCGAGGCGGATACCGGTGGACCTTCCCGGTGGGCGCATTGCTGATGGGTGCTCCGGTCCCGCTGCTGCTGCTCACCGACGACCTCGCCCCGATCCTGGCCGTCTCGGCGGCGCGCGGGATCGGGTTCGGTATGGCCACCGTGGCCGGGTCGGCGCTGGCGGCGCGGCTGGTCGCGCCTGCGCAGCTGGGCCGCGCCACCGCCTACTACGGGCTGGCGGTGGGGTTGCCCAACGTCTTCTTCCTGTCGACCGGCGTGTGGGCGGCCCTGAACCTCGGTTTCGCGGCCGTGTTCTGGTTCGCCACCGCCACCACGCTGGTGGGCGCGGTCGCCGCGGCGGGGATCTGGCTCCTCGTCGGCGACCGTACGGCGAGCGACGGCGACGGGGAGACGGCGGGCGCCGGCGCGGCCGAGTCGCCCGGCGGCCTCCGGCTCTCCCGCCGACTCGGGATTCCGCTGCTGGCGATGCTCATGCCGTCCGTCGCCTCCAGCGCCATCGTGACCTTCCTGGCCATCCCGCTGTCCCAGGCCTCCACCCTGGTCTTCACCGCGCTGCTGGCCTTCGGCGTGCTCTCGGTGTGCGGACGCTGGGCGGCCGGCGCCCTCAGCGACCGCAGGGGGCGTCCGGTGCTGCTCGTGCCCGGTAGCACCGCCGCAGTCGCCGGCATGGCGCTGACCGCCGCGGCTCTGTGGCCGGCGGGCGCAGACTGGGCGGGCCCCGGCGCCCTCGGTGGGACAGCCGCCGTCGCCGGGGCCGCCCTGTTCGGTGCCGGGTTCGGCGCCGTGCAGAACGACACCATCGTCATCATGTTCCGCCGGGCGGGCGCCCGCGCCTACGGCACGGCCAGCGCGGTGTGGAACATCGGCTACGACGCCGGGACGGGACTCGGGTCGCTGTTCCTGGGCCTGGGCATCCAGGCTGCGGGTTACGGCCCCGCCATCGCGGTGACGAGCGCGGTCCTCGCCGCCTGTCTTCCGGCGGCGGTGTCACTGGCCCGGCGCGCCGGCTGACGGCGCGGGGACACGGCGCGCCGGGCGCGGCGTCCGCGGCGTCGGTTTCCCGGACGGGCGGTGCACCGAGGCCGGTCTTCCGCCCCAGGGCGAGACCGCCGGCGGACCTGAGCCGACGCCCCCGGCTCACCCACCGAGTGCGGAACGCGGGAACGCGACGAAACGCCACTAGTACGACGAGACGTGCACGTGGTCGTAGTGGTTGGCCGTGATACTGCCGCGGTCGTTCATCATCTCCCAGCCCGCGCCGGGGTTGGCGGAGTGCCAGATGCGCTGCTCCCAGATCACGTACTTGACGCCCAACCGGTCGGCGTTGGCCTGGGCGTACTCGGCGATCTGCTGGCCGAGCCGCTGATTGGCCCCCGACGGCATGGCGCCGCCCGCGCTCATCATGAAGTCGCAGGCCTGGCCGCTGCCGTGGTCCTGGGGGTCGCCCGGGCGCAGGCAGCCCACGGGGTAGGGCGCGCCGAACCTGCTGACGATCTCGTCGCGGATCGCGGCCATACGCGGAGTCGCGCCTTCCCAGCCGGGGCCGATGGCGCTGTCGGGCACCGAGCCGGTGCCCGGCGTCCCGGAGCCCGAGCCGGATCCGCCGCTGGGGGACTCGGGGACCTGCTCCTCCTCGTATTTCTTGATCTTGGCCAAGACCTCGTCGCGCTGGGACTCCAGCTGCTCGACGAGCTCTTCGGCGTCCTCGAGCTTGGCGTCGGCGTTCTCGACGGCTTCCTTGCGCTTCTGGCGCGTCTCGGTGAGCTCGGCGACCTTGTCGCCGTGGTTGGCCGAGACCTGGCTGGCCACCGCCGCGTTGTCCAGCATGTCCTGCGGGTCGCTGCTCATCACCACCTCGATGGCGGGGTCGAGCCCGCTGCCCATGTACTGGGCCGCGGCCAGCCCGGCGACATCCTCGCGGACCCGCTTCAGCTCGTCCTCGACGTTCTCCAGGCGCTTCTGCGCCTTGTTCACGTCTTCCTTGGCGTCCTCGAACTGCAGCAGCTCGGTGTCGTACTCCTCCTCAAGGGAGTCGGCGCGCTCGTTGAGCTCGTCGAGGCTGGGCTCGTCGTCCTCGGGGTCGGCGTACGACGAGGTCGCGGGGAGCAGCAGGACGGCTGCGACGGCGAGGCTGGGCAGCAGGAAAGCGCGGCGGCGCTTCCGAGGGAGTGCTGATCTGTGCATGAATGTCACCTGATGTCGGGCGCGGGCCGGCTGAATGGGGGAGGGGTATACCGGGGCGCACGAGGCAGAAGGGGTAAGAGGGTCCGCGCGGGGCTGAAGCAGACGATACGAGATCGTGTCGTTATATGCCTAGCGCCGGACTGAGACTACCCGCCCGGCGAGCCGGGTGCCGACGGCGGCCTATTCCGGCCGCGGCCTGCGGATACAAGGGCGGGGCCGCTCCAGCGGTGCTCAGGCGGGGCCGCCCAGGCCGCTGGGCAGGGTCGGGGCCGCGGGCTGCGCGGTCTCCTGGGAGTCCAGGAACCACGTCGACCGGCGCACCGCACGCATGGCCGCGCGCCGGGTGTCGCGGTCCAAGCGGTCGAGGTAGAGCCTGCCGTCGAGGTGATCGACCTCATGCTGCAGGCAGCGCGCCATCAGCCCTTCGCCCTCGACGGTGACGGGTTCGTTGCGCAGGTCGACGCCGGTGACGACCGCGCGCATCGCCCGCCGGGTGGAGAACGACAGTTCGGGCACCGACAGGCAGCCCTCCTCGCCGTCCTGGACCTCGTCGGACAACTCGGCGATCTCGGGGTTGATCACGTAGCCGATCCGGTCGTCGACGTTGTAGCTGAACACCCGCAGTCCCGAGCCGATCTGCGTGGCGGCGACCCCGGCGTGGCCGGGCTCGTCGACCGTGTCGAGGAGGTCGCGGACCAGCGCCTCGGTGTGCCGGCCGAACGAGGTGACGGGGGTGGTTCGGGTCACGAGAACGGGATCGCCGAACAGGACGATGGGGCGCTTGCTCATGGACTCCAGGTTATCCGGGCGCGCCGGCGCCCGGCGCTGCCGACCGTCGGCTCCCACCGCCCGCGCAGGGTGGGCGTGCGCTCAGGCCGGCTGGGGCCGGAGGGCGTCGTCCAGCACCATCTCGATGTAGTCCAGCGCGGCGCGCCGGCGGTCCAGCGCGCTCTGGTAAAGCGAGGGCAGCCGGCTCCCGCGCCGTACCCGCAGGCATTCGTTGACGATGCTTTGCCAGCGCTCCGGGAAGGCGTGCAGGGCGTACGTGCCCGCCCCGGACTTGGACGTGATCTCGCCGGTGCGCAGGGTGAAGTGCAGTCGGCTGACGCTGAGCACACTCCACGAGGGCGCCAGCGAGCCGAGCGCGGCCAGGCCCCGGGGGGTGACGAGCCGGCCGGCCTTGGCCCGCCAGCGGCGCCAGTGCTCGTCGAGGTTGCCGAACGACCAGGCGCGCAGGCTGGCCGGGTTGTCCCACACGTCCAGTTCGACAGGGAGGGGGCCGCGCACGGTGACACCGCGCTCGGCGAGGACATGCCAGGTGACGGGGTTGACGTCGGGGCCGCCCCGCAGCTTGAAGCGCCCGCCCAGCACCGAGGACACCGGACCGCACTCGGCCGGGTCGTCGGCCAGGTCGTCCCAGGTGACGTGGATGCCGTTGAGCTGCGGGCGCGGCAGTTCGGCGCGGGTGCGCGCGTGGGCACGGCGCAGCGCGTCGTTGTCTTCGCCGGTGGCGCGACGGGAGGTGACCACCACGAAGTCGACGTCGCTGGCGTGCTGCCGGAAGTCGCCCAGTGCGACCGAACCGGTCAGGTACAGGCCCTGGACCAGCCCCGGCGCCTCTTCGTCCACGTTGCGCAGAAACGCCTGAGCCAGGGTCTGCACTCGCGGGTGGATCGCCATGTGGTCTCCAGTCGTGGTCGTACTCGGTGGCGTGTATGCGGTTCGCCGCCGGGGGAGCGGCGGCGGGGCCCACGCAGGTGCCGGTCGGACGTCGGTGGCCGGATCCGGCCGCGCGTGCGCGGTGGCGGATGCGGGGCGCATTCCGCTCGGTTCAACGTATGACCAGGTCGTGTCCCTGATTCCACAGTCTGAGAGGCGAGGTGGCTCCTGGCAAGTGATCACGCCGGATCCGCATCCAGCCTCCCGCGCGGGGGTGGTAGCAGGCAGTGGGCATGGAGTGGTGCCTCCGCCCTTGTTCGCGGATCGTCGATATGTTAGGAGATCGCGTGGTCATCCGCGCGGTGCGGCGACCCGTTCACGTCCCGACCCGTGTTGTACTCGGCCCCCGGGGCGAATCGCGCCGCCAGGTGTCCCCGCCCCCGCGCTGCGCCTTCTCCGCGGCCGGTGGGAGTCCGCACCGGCCGCTCTTCCAGGGATTTCACCCGATCCCGGGCATCGGCCGGAAACCGCCGTGTATTCCCCTCGCGCGGGTGGCCGATTGTTTGCACCTGCATTTGCATGCCCGGCCAATCTTAATGCGGATGCCAATGGTGCGCCATTCGCGGAACCGGGATTGCACGCAAGACAGTCGATCATCATTATCCGAGTCGGCGGCATCTGTAGAGAACTCCGGTATCGAACGCCGGCGCAGGCGCCTGTGCTGGCACTCGTTCCATGTGTCCCGGGTCTCCTCGGAAAAGTGACGCGCGCGACTGCCGCGCCTATGGAAAAGAAGAACGCGAACGGTTAACATCTCATGTTGTGTGAGCGTACAACCGGTCAGTATCTGTGAACCCCGTCAATGGTGGAACACCGTTCCAAGGCGTCCCAGTTCTCGAACTTTACCCTCAGTTTAGTGTGCTCATCCCCGTTCTTGGGCTCTGTTTTCGCGTGCGTAACACGAGGTCATTCGGGCGAAACCGCCGATCCCTAGGGTCTCGTACCAGGATCGGCGTTATCGGCGATTTCAAGGAGATGGATATGGTGCCGACCATGGTGCTCGTTGCGGACGACTCTCAGGACACCGACCGCAAGGAGGCTCTCCGGGACCTGGCCGACGCCGTCGCCGAGCGCGGGGAGGCCCCCGTCGTTCGGGCGTTCGGGTCCGGCAGCGAGGTGCGCCGGGCCGTCCACTCGGTCGAGGGGCCGATGGTGGTGGTTCCGGCATTCGTCGCCGGCGGCGACTTCGCCAGCGCTCAACTGTTCGCCGGACTCGACCTCGAAGGCCGCTTCGACGCCTGCCCGACCGCCCCGCTGGGAGCTGTGCCCTCGATGGTGGCCGACCTCGCGGGCCGGCTCTCGGCATCCGGCTGGACCGACGGCGACGGCGTGGTGCTCGCCGCCGACGGCAGCACCGGCCAGGACGAACGCCAGGCCGTGACCGACGTCGCCCGCATGCTCAGCCGCCGACTCGGTTCGCCGGTGCAGGTGGGCTACCTGAACTCCTGGGCACCCTCCGTCGGCGACGCCGTGGAACGGCTCCAGCGCAACGGCCGCGAGCGTGTCGCCGTCGCCGCCTGGCGGCTGGTCGAGGACCGCGACTACGACCGCCTGCACGAGATGGGCGCCGCCTCGGTCACTGCGCCGCTGTGGCCCTCCGAAATCGTGGTCGACAGCCTGCTGGCCCAGCACCGCGCCGCCAAGGCCCGCCTGGCGGCCTGAGTCGAGCGCCCGCGCCGCCGGTCGGCGCGGGCGCGGCCCGAACCGCTCCGGCCCTCGGATGCGGGTGCCGGTCAGCGCCGACCGGCACCCGCACCCGAGGGCGCGGCGCCGGCCTGCACGGCCCTGGCAGCGTTTCGTGGACGCGGAGGGGCAAAGCGGCGCTTCGGCGGGTAGGTCCGCCGGTGCGTCCCGCCACTGCAGCCGCGCACCGAAGGCTCGGGGTGGTCACAGTCCGGCAGCGCGCAACAGGTCAACGATCAGACCGATGTACGAGGTGGGCCCATGAGCGACGTCACACAGCAGTTGGTCGACGAGAAGCAGAGGGAGCGGCTGATCCGCAGGTTCGGCACCGGCGCCGCCGACTGGCTGGCCGACCTGCCCGCCCGCGTCGAGGAGTTGGCCGCACGATGGCGGCTCACCGTCGAGGGGCCGGCGCCGCACGGCCGCACGTCGGTGGTGCTCTTCTGCCGCAGGGCCGACGGTACCCCGGCGATCCTCAAGATCTCCCCCGATCCCGGACTGGGCACCTCCGAGGCCCGCGTGCTGCGGCTGTGGCAGGAGAGCGGGCGGGTGCCCGCCGTATGGGAGGTCGACCCCGACCGCGGCGCCGTACTGCTGGAGGCCGTCGGCACCGGCCGCACCGTCGCGCTGGTGGGCGAGGTTCCCGACATGGCCGACATCGCCGCGCTGATCGCCGACCTGCACGCCGTGGACGTCCCCTGCGACGAGTTGGGTGAGCTGCATCCGCTGGACAGCCGGATGAACTTCATCTTCGACATGTGGGAGCACGAGCGCAACAGGGGCCCCGCCGCCGACCTGATCCCCACCTCGGCGCTGCACCGCGGCCACGCCCGCGCCCGCGACCTCTCCAACGCCGAGGAGGGCCTGGTGCCGCTGCACGGCGACCTGCACCCCGGCAACGTGCTCTACGGCGGCGCCGAGCGGGGTTTCGTCGCGGTCGATCCGCGAGCGTGCGTCGGCGACGGCGCGGCCGACGCGGTCGACTGGGCGGTGTGGCAGGCCGACAGCCTGGAGGAGGTCGAGCGGCGCGTGGCCGTGCTCTCGGCGGGCATCGGCGTCCCCGGCGACCGGCTGCTGGCCTGGTGCCGCGCCTGCGCCCCGCTGTTCGCGGTGGCGGCGGCCAACCGCGGCCGCGCCGATACGCCGCACTTCGCGATGCTGATGCGGCTGGCGGCGGGCTGAGGCCGCGGGCGCGGCCGGTCGAAGGCGCCCGCGGCGAGGGCATGACGGCCGCGGGGAGCCGCGCGTTCGGCGGGGCGTGGTGCGGAGTTCAGGCGCGGTGCAGCTTTGCGACGCGTGCGCCGGAGAGGCTTCTGCTCCGTTGGTGTTCGCAACCGCGGAATTCGAAGGAGCCCCGATGCGACGCACTGCGACCGCTGCCAGACGCCTGTCCCTCACCGCTCCCGTGCTCGTCCTCGCCCTGGTCGCCGGTGCGGCCCCGGCCGCCGCCGAACGGCATGGCGCCGACCACGGCCACGGCCACGGGCACGGCCACGGGAGGGGCCACGGCCACGGAGACGGCCACGAGCGCAGCGGCCCCGACGCCCTCGTCGACACCCCATGGGTGATCGCCCACCGCGGCGCGTCGGCCTACCGACCCGAGCACACGCTGTCCGCCTACCGGCTGGCAATCCGCCAACGCGCCGACGTCATCGAGCCCGACCTGGTGCCCACCTCGGACGGCCATCTCGTCGCCCGCCACGAGAACGAGCTGAGCGGCACCACCGACGTCGCCGACCATCCGGAGTTCGCCGACCGCCGCACCACCAAGACCATCGACGGCAACTCCGTCACCGGTTGGTTCTCCGAGGACTTCACCCTCGAAGAGATCAAGACGCTGCGCGCGGTCGAGCGCATCCCCGACATCCGCCCGCGCAACACCCGCTTCGACGGCAGGTTCGAGATCCCCACCTTCGAGGAGGTCCTCGACACCTGGAAGCGGGGCCGGCGATTCGACCGGGATCTGCAGCTCATCCCCGAGCTCAAGCACGGCGGGTACTTCGACTCCATCGGCCTGGACACCGAGAAGATGCTCGCCGAGACGCTGCGCGACCACCGCCTCGACGACGCGGACTCTCCGGTGATCGTGCAGTCGTTCGAGCCCGAGAGTGCCCGCGAGGTCGACGAGCGCGTCGACACCAGGGTCGTGCAGCTGATCAGCGGCGCCCAAGAGGAACTCACCACCGGCGAGGGGCTGGACCGGATCGCCGAGTACGCCGACGCCATCGGCCCCAGCCTCACGTGGGTGCTGCCCGTCGGCGAGCACGGCCGGGCCGGCGATCCCACCGACCTCGTCGCCGACGCCCACGAGCGCGGGCTGCTGGTGACCCCCTACACGCTGCGCAGCGAGAACGCGCACCTGCCCGACGGCTACGACCGCGGCGGCGACCCCACCCGGTACGGCGATTTCCTCGCCTACTACGTCGCCGTCTACCGGACCGGCGTCGACGGCGTGTTTAGCGACAATCCGGATCACCTGCGCTGGGCCCGCGACCTGCACCTGCGCATCGAGCGCCGCCGCTGACCACCCGCCCGAGGGCGGTCACCGACCACCCCGCCCAGCTCCGCTCCGCCTTCGCGCGGGGCGGGGCGCAGCGGCGGGTTCCGGGCCGGCCCGCCGGCTCACCCCTTCTCGAACCGGTAGCCCATCCCCGCCTCGGTGATGAGGTACAGCGGGTGCGCGGGGTCGGGTTCGAGCTTGCGGCGCAACTGGGCCATGTACACCCGCAAGTAGTTGGTCTCGCTCTGGTAGTTGGGGCCCCACACGTCGTGCAGCAGTTGGCGCTGGCTGACCAGGCGACCGGCGTTGCGCGCGAGCACCTCCAGGATGTGCCACTCGGTGGGCGTCAGCCGCACCTCCTCGTCGCCCCGCGTGACCCGCTTGGCGCCCAAATCGACGGTGAACGCCGAGGTGGTCACCACCGGCGCCTCCTCCACGTGCACCGACCGGCGCTGGGCCGCGCGGATGCGGGCCATCAGCTCGTCCATGCCGAACGGCTTGGTGACGTAGTCGTCGGCGCCGGCGTCCAGGGAGCGCACCTTCTCGCTGGCGGAGTGGCGCGCCGACAACACGATGATCGGCACCGAGGTCCACCCGCGCAGCCCTTCGATGACCTCGCCCCCCTCCATGTCGGGCAGGCCCAGGTCCAGAAGCACCACGTCCGGCTGGTGCTTGGCTGCCGCCCGCAGCGCCGTGGCGCCGTCGAAGGCGGTGTCGACCTCGTAGCCGCGCGCACGCAGGTTGATCCGCATGGCGCGGATGATCTGCGCGTCGTCGTCGACGACCAGGATGCGCATCGTCATACCTCGGTTCCGGGGGTGGAGCCGCCCGCATCGCCTGAGGAGCCGGCGGCCGGCTCCCGCTCGGCGGCCGCCGCCGGCGGCGGGACGGCGGAACCGCGGGCGAGGTCGGCCGTGGTGCTGTGCAGCGTGAACACCATGGTCAGGCCGCCGCCCGGGGTGTCCTCCGCGGTCAGAGTACCGTCCATCGCCTCGGTGAACCCGCGCGCCACGGCCAGTCCGAGCCCGATTCCGGTGCCGCGCGGCGCGTCGCCGAGGCGCTGGAACGCCTCGAAGATCCGCTCCTTGTGCTCGTCGGCGACCCCGGGGCCGTGGTCGGCGACCCGCAGTTCGACGGTGTCGCCCAGGGAGCTGGCCGAGAGTCGGATGGGCGGCCGGTCGGGCGGGTTGTGCCGAGCCGCGTTCTGCACGACGTTGGCCACAGCGCGCTCCAGCAGCCCGGCGTCGGCGCGCACCCGCGGCAGGTTGTCGGGGACGTCCACGCCCACCGTGTCCGACGGGATCCCGATCAGCGTGGCCGGGACGACCTCCTCCAGGCCGACGGCGCGGAGCTTGGGCTGGACGGTGTCGGTCTGCAGGCGGCTCATGTCCAGCAGGTTGTCGACCAGGCTGTTCAGCCGGTCGGTGGACTCCTCGATGTTCTCCAGCAGTTCGGCGCGGTCCTCCTCGACCAGTTCGATGTCCAGCGAGCGCAGACTGGAGACGCTCGCCTTGATCGAGGTCAGCGGGGTCCGCAGGTCGTGGGAGACGGCTGCCAGCAGCGCCGTGCGGATCTTGTTGCGGGCGGCCTGGCGCTTGGCCTCGGCGGCGTCCTGCGCCAGGCGCTGGCGCTCCAGCGCGATGCCGATGTGGGTGGCGAAGGCGCTGAGGATGCGGCGGTCGGCCGCAGGAAGGACGTGCCCGCGCAGCGCCAGCGCCAGCGAGTCGGACACCGAGACCAGTGCGTCGGCCTGGTCGGGGGAGGTGCAGGGAGCCTCGCCCACGCACTCCAGCCGGGTCCAGTCGCCGTCGTCCTCCTGGCGCAGCAGCGCGACGGAGCGCTGCCCGAAGGTCTCGCGGATGCGCCGCAGCAGGGCCGGCAGGGGCTCCTGGCCGTCGATGACGCTGCTGGCGAGCAGGCTGAGCGTGCTGGCCTCGGCTTTGGACCGGCTGGCCTGCAGCGCGCGGCGCTTGGCCAGGTCGACCACGAACGCCACCAGTACCCCGACCAGCACGAACATCGCCAGCGCGAGGCCGTTGTCCGGCCGCTCGATGGCCAGCCCGTACAGCGGCGGGGTGAACAGCAGGTCCAGTAACAGGGTGCTCCACACCGCGCAGACCAGGGCGGGCCACAGGCCGCCGACCATCGCGGCGGCGAGCGTGCCGACCAGGAACAGCAGCACGTGCGTGGTCAGGCCGGCGCCCTCGGTCGCCGGCAGGTGCAGCGCGCCGGCCAGCAGCAGGGGGCCGAGCAGACCGATGACCCAGCCCCACGCGTGCCGCGTCCGGCCCAGGCTCCCGGCCAGTGGCGGCAGCAGGTTGCGGCCGCGCCCGACTTCTTCGTGGGTGACGATGTGCACGTCGATGTCGCCGGATTCGCGCGCCACGGTCGCCCCGACACCGGGGCCGAGGATGTACTGCCAGGCGCGCCTGCGCGAGGACCCCAGCACGATCTGGGTGGCGTTGACGCCGCGGGCGAACTCCAGCAGCGCGGTGGGGATGTCGTCGCCGATGACCTGGTGGTAGGTGCCGCCCAGCTCGGCGAGCAGTTGCCGCTGCTCGGTGATGACGTCGGGCAGCGGATGGGCCAGTCCGTCGCTGGCGACGACGTGTACCGCCATCAGATGGCTGGGCTGGGGCTGGCCGCCGCGCGATCGGGCGGCCACCCGCGCGGCCCGGCGGATCAGGGTCTCGCCCTCGGGGCCGCCGGTCAGCGCCACGACCACCCGCTCGCGGGCCTCCCAGGTCTGGCGGATCTTGTGCTCGCCGCGGTAGAGGGTGAGCCCTTCGTCGACGCGGTCGGCGACCCAGAGCAGGGCGAGTTCGCGCAGCGCGGTGAGGTTGCCTTCGCGGAAGTAGCTGGACAGCGCCGCGTCGATCTTCTCGGCCGAGTAGATGTTGCCGTGCGACATCCGCCGCCGCAGCGCATGGGGCGACATGTCGCACAGTTCGATCTGGTCGGCGCGCCGCACGATCTCGTCGGGGATGGTCTCGTGCTGGCGGACCCCGGTGATCTGCCGCACGACGTCGTTGAGCGACTCCACGTGCTGGATGTTCAGCGTGGTGATGACGTCGATGCCGGCGTTGAGCAGTTCGTCGACGTCCTGCCACCGCTTGGCGTTGCGGGTGCCCGGCGCGTTCGTGTGTGCGAGGTCGTCGACGACCGCGACGCGCGGTGCGCGCCGCAGGACATCGTCGAGGTCGAGTTCGCCCGGCGCGCCGTCGTGCTGCGCCGGTCGGGGCAGCTGCTCCAGCCCGTCGAGCAGTTCCGCGGTGCGCGGGCGGTCGCGGGTCTCGACGAGTCCGACCACGACGTCGGTGCCGCGCTCGCGGCGCCGGTGCGCCTCGCTCAGCGCGGCGAAGGTCTTGCCGACGCCGGGAGCGGCGCCCAGATAGATGCGGAGCTTGCCACGTGCCACTTCTCCATTGTGGGCGAATACGCCGGGTGAGCGAAGCGCGCAGGGCCGGTGAACAGTGGGTTTACCCGTGATTCTGCGATGTCGAGGACGGGAAGGTCGAAACAGGACGAACGGAGCGGCCTTCCTCCCCTGGCCGCCCACCCCCTTCCCGCCGTCAGGAGACGCCGTGGCCCGACAGCGCCCTCACCCCCCGACCGAGCCGAGCGGCGGCTCCGGGTCCTCCGCGGGCGACGCGGAGTTCCCCGGCCCGCCCGGTGGGCCGCTGCCCCCGCGCCATGCCGGTGGCGGGCCGCCCGGTGCCTCCAGTGCCTGGGGCGGCGCGGCGGCCGACGCTCCCGCGGCGGCGGCTCCGCCCTCGTTTCAGCGCCGCAACCGGTGGATCGGCGGCGCCGTGGCCGGTGTGGCCGCGGTGGGCGTCACCGCGGCCTTCGTGTGGGCGGCGCTGGACGAGGGGCCGCCGTACGCCGATCTGGCGGCGTGCGAGAAGCTGCTGCCCCGCGAGGCAGTCGACGGCATTCCCGGGCTGGAGGGGGCCGCCGTCGACGGCAGCGAGATGACTCGAGGCGAGACCTACAGCGATCGGATCGTCGAGCAGGTCGAGTGCTGGACGGGCGCCGACGACGACCGGTCGACCGTTGTGACGACGATCAGCATGCGCCGCTACGCGCCCCAGGCCGCGCAGGACGACTACGCCCCGCTGCGGCGCGCACTCGACCGCGAACGCGGGGAATTGTCGGGCGGTGTGGAGATCGGCTCCTCGGGTCGGCGGGACGACGCCTACTACGGCTCGGCGGCCGCCGACGTCGCAGTGCGACCGCTGGACGCCGGCGACGACGGTTTCACCGTCTCCTACACCGACGCCGACCTCGGAGGCATGAGCCGGATCTACGGCGATATGGAGCACTGGGCCGTCGCCCAGTTCCGCGACCGCAACCTCGTCGTGCAGGTCCTCCACCAGGGAACGGCGGATATGAGCGCTGCGGAGCGGACGCGGGCGGTCGCCGATCTGGCTCGGTTGGTCGAGCGGCGCACGGCCGAGACCGCCGCGACCGTGTAGCCGGCACGGGCGGTGCATCGCGGGCCGGTGCCGTCTCGGGGTGCGGCACCGGCCCGAGGCGCCATCCTATCGAGTGACATCCAGCGCGAGCTTGCCCCGGGTGGCGCGCGAGCGCAGGTCCTCGTGCGCCCGGCGGGCCTGCTCCAGCGGGTACTCGCCGCCGAGCACCGCGCGCAGCCGTTCGGAGCGCACCAACTCGAACATCTCCGCCATCGCCGTGCCCACGACATCGCCGGGCAGCATGAAGGCGTGCGGCAGCCACATGCCGCTCACCGTCGCCGAGTGGCGCATCAGGTTGGGCAGTTGCACCGGCTTGGGCGCCTCGCGCGAAGCCATGCCGTAGAAGGCGAGCCGGCCGAAGGGCGCGAGCGCGCGCAGGCTCTCGTCGGTAACGCGGCCGCCGGTCATGTCCAGTACCGCGTCGACCCGCCGGCCCTCGTTGGCGTCGACGAGCGCCGCCGTCATGTCCTCGCTCCGGGAGTCCACCGCGACGTCGGCCCCCAGTTCCAGGGCGGTCTCGCGCTTGTCCGGGCTGCCGGCGGTGGCGATCACCCGTCCGGCGCCGAACGCCTTGGCCAACTGGACCGCAAGCGAACCCACGCCTCCGGCTCCCGCGTGCACGACGACCGATTCTCCTTGGGCCAGGTGGACGTTGCGCCGCAGCAGCACCCAGGCGGTGGCGCCCTGGATGATCAGCGCCAGCGCGGTGGCGTCGTCGACGCCGTCGGGGATGTCGAAGGCCGTGTTCGGATCGGCCACGGCGCGTTCGGCGTAGCCGCCGCTGTCGACCATCGCCACCACGCGCCTGCCGTCGGCGGTGCGGCCGGCGACCTCACTGCCGGGCACCAGCGGCAGCGAGGTGCTGGAGAGGTAGGTGTCCTCGACCCGGTGCGTGTCGGCGTAGTTGACGCCGGCGCGCTCGACCTCGATGAGAAGGTCCCGTGGACCCGGCACCGGATCGGGGACCTCGGCGGTCTGCAGGACCTCGGGGCCGCCGAACTCGGTGATCTGGATGGCTCGCATAGGGGTGGTGTCTCCCAACGTGGGCTTTCGGGCGAGGCGGAACCCCGCCGCAGACCGACCGGATGGTATGCGTCGAGCGTAGTGCTCCGAGCGGTCGTGCGTCGGCGCGGGGCGGCGGCGTGTCGGATTGCCGTCCTACTCGGCGGTTCCCAGGCCGGGAAACTCCGGGTGCCGCTTCTCCAGATAGCTGCCCACACCCTCGGCGAAGTCGGCCGAGGTGAACGACTCCGCCATCAGCTCCGCCGCTTCGTCGGCCGCGGCGGCGAACCCGCCGGTCTGGGCGCGCTGCACCTGCCGCTTGATCGTCGCCATCGAGGTCGGCGAACACAGTTCGGCCAGTGTCCGGGCATAGCCGAGCGCCTCGGGCAGGACCTCCTCGCGCGGTACGGCGAAATCCACCAGCCCCATGCGCTGCGCCTCCGCGCCCAAAACCACGCGCGCGGACAGCAGCAGGTCCATCGCGCGCCCGTGGCCCACCAGCCGGGGTAACTGCCAGGCCGCGCCGTACTCGGCCACCAGGCCCCGCCGGCTGAAGGAGGTGGTGAGCTTGGCGTCCTCGGCGGCGAAGCGGACGTCGGCGAACAGCGCCAGGACCAGCCCGACCCCCGCGGCCGGGCCGTTGATCGCGGCGATCACCGGTTTGCGCAGTTCGGCGGGTGCGGCCAGGGTGCGCCCGTCGACCTGCACTTGGGCCTCGCCGAGCCCGCTGAGCAGGGCCATGTCGGCGCCCGCGCAGAAGGCCCGCCCGGAACCGGTGAGGACGATCGCCCGCACCTCGGGGTCGGCGTCGGCCGCGCGCAGCCGCGCGAGCAGCAGGTCGGCCATCTCGCGGGTCCAGGCGTTGAGGTGGTCGGGGCGGTTGAGCGTCAGCCGCAGCACGCCGCCGTCGCGCTCGGCGAGCACGCAGGAGCCGGGGGCCTCGCCGTCGGGGGGTGTGGGAGTGTTCACCGTGCTTTCGGGCATTGCGGACTCCGATCCTCCCGTTCGTCGGTGCGCTCGCCGCCTGTGGCCGGCGCTCTCCGCCGGGGCAGGACGCGGCGCGCCGATACTACGCGGAGTGAAACAAAGGTCCCGCACTCCCGCAAGACGGACAAGTCGGGTAGGTTCCCGTTGGGTTTCTTTGGTACCGGCCGGGCGGTCGACGTACACGGTGAGGGAGCCGTCCCGTGGCAACAGCGCGCACACGGATCTACACCGACGACATGCGCCTCTTCTGGCAGCAGTTGGGCAAGGTGGCGCTCGGCGGAGCCACTCTGTTCGGCGGTTGCGCTCTGTGGGGGATCCGGGACGCGGTGCTGTGGGCCAGTGCGGCGGTCGCCGTCGCCAGCATGGCCGCGATGGTGCTGCTGGCGTGGCGCACCCGCGTGCCCTACGGCCGCGTGCGCTTCGTGCTGGACGGCGGGCGGCTGCACTACCGGCGGTGCCGCGGGCGCCGGACCGAGAGCCGGGACTACGACCTCTGCGAGATCGCCAGCGTGCAGTTGCGCATGCACGTCGGCAGCGCGCAGTCGCTGGAGTTCGGCTTCGACAGCCACGGCCTGCCCGAGCTGCGGATCGAGACCCTCAGCGGGGAGTCCGACAGCTACCAGATCGTCGCGCTGGACCTGGAAGGCTGCGAGGAGTTCCGCAGCTTCGTCACCCACGTCTGCACGAGCGCGGGCATGGAGAAGCGCAGGCAGCAGGCGAGCGTCCCCGTAACCGTCGTCGACCGCTGGGACAAACCCACCGCCCTGCCGCGGGCGGCCTGAGACCGCGCCGCGCGGCCGCGCCCGGCCCGCCGAACTCACCTGAGCGCCGGCGCCCGGCCGAACCCGCCGGCGACCACGGTCGCGTCGTCGTGCCGCTTGCCGCTCGGCACGCCGTGCCGCTCCTCCTCGGCGCGCACCCAGGAGACGAGCGCGCCGGGGCCCTCGGTGTCCAGCCGGTGCCAGATCCGCTCCCAGGAGTGGCCGTAATAGTCCGCGAGCCGGGCGCAGCCGTCGGTCATCAGCGCGAAGCGCGCCCCGGCGTGCCGGGAGGTCCCGGTCACCGCCCGGTAGGCCGCCTCGGGAACGGCGGCGGCCACCCAGAAGCCGCCCTCGGCGTTGCGGTGGTCGCGGACCAGCTCGCTGCTGTAGGGGCGGCCGCCGGGCAGGTGCTCCACCCGGTCGTCGGTGACGGCGGCGACGCCTCCGCCGTCCTCGGCCAGCAGCACGGTGCAGTCGGCGAGGACCAGGTACTCCACGCGGCGGGCGCCCGGCGGTTCCGCGGGCGCGTCCGCGGCGGCGGGCACCGGCCGCGCGACGGCCACGGTCGCCGAGGGGCTGTCGGGGTTCTCCAGGTCGCAGGCCCCGCCGTGGGCCCGGCGGGTGCTCTCGATCGCCGCGGCCAGGCAGTCCGGCAGCAGAGCCGGGCGGGCGGCGGACAGCTCCGCGGCGAGAGCGCCGCAGAGCCGGTCCACCAGCCAAGGGACACCGTGCCGGCAGCCCGTCTCGACCCCAGGGGCCGCGGTGGCGCCGTCGATCACCAGCGCCCAGTCGGCCCCGGCGCACACCCGGTCCTCGTTGGCCGCTCCCTGGCCCTGCTCACTCGCGAAGCAGATGCGCACGCGGGAAGCCTAGACCGTTGACGGGAGTCGGCGGAGCACCCGCGGACGCGGCGACGGTGCGCGGCCGCGCCCGAGGCACCGCCGCCGAGTCGCGTGCGGGGGTCCCGAGGGGTCTCTCCGCAGACCGCACCCGGTACGGAAAACGCCCCTCGACGATCCCGCCAGCCCGGCTACTGCCGAACGGGCAGGTTGTTCTCGGCCCGCACGGTGTCGGAGAACGGCGACACCAACTCCGCCAGCCGCTCGCAGCCCTTGCGGCCGATCGCGGCGTAGGGCTCGACCGAGAGTTCGTCGGTGCGCGACTCCAGATCGCTGCGCAGCGTCCGCCCGGCGTCGGTGAGCGAGACCGTTCCTTCGCTGTCGGCCGTGACCAGGCCGCGCTCGACCGCCCCGCGCACTCCCGCGTCCCACTCCTCGTCGCTCCAGCCGCGGCTCTTGCGCAGGAAGGAGGCTTTGATCTCGCCCGTGGCCGCGTGGGTCACCAGCGCGTCCATGGGGGAGACGCCGGCGGAGACCAGCGCCGCGATGTGGCCGTCCCCGCGGAACTCGCGCAGCAGCGTGGCGGCGTGCCACAGCACCAGGTGCGGGTCCTCGGGCCACTCCAGCCCGGCGTGGGCCGCGAACAGGGGGCGTCCGTGGACCAGGCCGGCGGCGGCAAGGGCGGCCGAGCGGGCGAGGTCGGCGGCCTCCCGCATCTCGGCGGAGTCGACGGTTTCGGGGCCGAGACTGCGGCGCAGCGCCTGCTCGGCGATCTCGCTGCGGGCGTGCAGCACGTCTTCGGGCGACGCCAGGGACCAGGCGTGCGGGATGACCGAGCGGACCACTTCGGGGTTGAAGTTGTAGAAAGCCGCCGCCACCGGGCCCGGCCCCACGGCTCCCATCGCCGCCGAGCGCGAGGCGAAGTAGGCCATCGCGCGGTGTTCCAGGCCGATGGTGGCGTAGCGGGCCTGGGCCTCGGAGGCGAAGTAGACCAGGATGTGGATCGGCTCCAGTACCGACCACACCGTGCGGCCGAGGTCCGGGGAAGGCGCGTCGTTGGGCATGGGGTTCTCCTGCGGTCGGTGAGCGCGGGTGCGCGGGCGGATGTCGGTCGATCGGGGGCGGGGCGGTACCGCGAGCCGTCCGGTCCGCCGCGGCGGCCGGTGGCGGGCCCGGGGGCGGGCGCCGGTTCGGCCGCTCGGCGGGGCCGACGGTCCACGGCGACCCTGTACCGCAAGGCTAGGCAAGGTGTCGCCGACCGACCACGGTCCCCCGCGTCCTCAAGACCGAAGCGCTTAAATGGTTGACACCGACCGGTCGGTTTGCGTAGGAACAACTACGGTGGCGCCCCGACCGGCGCCCCGCCCTTACACCGCCGCAGTGGGGAGCGCATATGCAGGCAGAGGCCACCACCACGTCCGGACGCGTCAGCGGTGCCGTCGAGGACGGGGTGAGCGTCTTCCGCGGCATCCCTTACGCGGCCCCACCGGTCGGCGACGCCGCATTCGCGGCACCACGACCGCACGAACCGTGGACGGGCGTGCGTGAAGCGGTCGAGTACGGCCCCACCGCCCCGCACCCCTCCTACGAGGACGGGATGGCCGAGGCGCTGCCCGAGCGCAGCATCCCCGGCGACGACTACCTGAACCTCAACGTGTGGACCCCCGGCACCGGGCAGCGCGGGCTGCCGGTGATGGTGTGGATCCACGGCGGCGCCTTCACCAACGGCTCCGGGGCCGAGGCCGCCTACGAGGCGAGCGCCTTCGCCCGCGGCGGCGCCGTCGCGGTGACCCTGAACTACCGGCTGGGCGCCGAGGGCTTCGCGCTCGTCGACGGAGCCCCCGCCAACCGCGGGCTGCTCGACCAGATCGCGGCACTCGAATGGGTGCGCGACAACATCGCCGGCTTCGGCGGCGACCCCGACCGTGTCACCGTCTTCGGCGAGTCCGCGGGCGCGATGAGCGTCGTCACGCTGATGGCGATCCCGCGCGCCCGCGCCCTGTTCCGCCGCGCCATCGCCCAGTCCGGAGCCGGCCACACCACCGTGGCCGCCGAAGACGCCGCGACCGTGGCGCGGGTTCTCGCCGAGCGCCTGGGCGTGCGCCCGGACGCCGCCGGACTGGCCGGGGTGCCGCGCAAGCGGCTGCACGAGGAGCAGTCGCGCATCGTGGCCGAACTGCGAGGTGCCCCCGAGCGCGAGCTGTGGGGCGAGCGGCTGATCAGGCTGGGCGCCCTGCCCTTCGCGCCGACCGTCGACGGCGAGCTGCTCGACCGGCGGCCCGTCGACGCGCTGCGCTCAGGCGCGGGCGCCGACAAGGACCTGCTGATCGGCACCACCACCGAGGAGTACCGGCTGTTCCTCGTCGCGCCCGGCATCATCGACCACATCCGCGACGTGCACCTTCAAGGTCAAGCCCGCCGGATCGGCCTCGGCCCCGAAGCCGCCGGCGTCTACGCCGGGCGCAACGACTCACCCGGCGACGCCCTGGCCGAGTTGGGCACCGACGCCGTCTTCCGCATCCCGGCCTACCGGGCGCTGGAAGCCCGCGCGGCCGCCCCGGGCGCCGGCCGCACCTTCGGCTACGAGTTCGCCTGGCGCTCGCCGCGCATGGGCGGCCGCCTGGGCGCCTGCCACGGTCTGGAGATCCCCTTCGTCTTCGACAACCTGGGCGACGGGCGCAACCTGGCGGGCCCGCAGGCGCCGCAGCGGATCGCCGACGACATGCACGCCGCCTGGTTGCGCTTCGCCGCCGAGGGCGACGCGGGCTGGCCCGAGTGGGATCCGCGGCGGCGCCCCTTCCTGCGGTTCGACGCGCCCGAGGCGGTGCTCGCAGAGGACCCCGGCGAAGCCACCCGGCGCCTGTGGGACGGGCTGCTCGACTGAGGCCCCGCCCGACAGGCGGCGGGCGCGCTCCGCGGCGGGCAAGCGGCGGACCGCTACACCGGCGGGGTCTGGGCGGGCGCCGGAGCGGATTCCGGCTGCGCCGACTCGCGCGCCCGCTGCTGGGCCGCCAGCACGGTCTCCTCGGCCGAGTCACGGTTCTGCCAGCCGCGGACCTCCGAGCTCTTGCCGGGCTCCAGGCGCTTGTAGATGTCGAAGAAGTGCGTCATCTCCTGCAGCTGGAACTCCGGCATGTTGCGCAGGTCGCGGATGTGGTCCAGGCGCGGGTCGCCCACCGGCATGCACAGGACCTTCGCGTCCGGGCCGCGCTCGTCCTGCATCCAGAACACCGCGACAGGGCGCACCCGCACGATGCAGCCGGGGAAGGAGCCCTTCTCCAGCGGCACCATGGCGTCCAGCGGCTCGCCGTCCTCGGCCAGCGTGTCGGGGATGTATCCGTAGTCCGCCGGGTACTGGGTCGAGGTGAACAGGGTGCGGTCGAGCCGGATGCGGCCGAGCCTGTGGTCCATCTCGTACTTGTTCTGCGACCCCTGCGGGATCTCGACGACCATGTCGAGTTCCATGCGTGCCCTCCTCGCGGTGGTTCGGTGGGTGGTGGCGCCGCGGCGCCGCGGTCGCCGCCTCGAGGGCCGCGCCCGGATGCACCTGCGCCCGGGAGCCGCGCGGCGGACCGCGCCGGCCGCCACGCCGCACGCTACCGCCGTCGTCCGCGGCGCGGCGCGGCGGCCTCCCCGGTCAGCAGGGCGCGGCGCCCGTGTACGCGACGGCGCGCGCCCGTCCTCCCGGCCCCGCTACCCCCGATTCCGCGGCATGTGCACGGCGCCCCGCCGGCCGCAGCCGTGACGCACGCGACACCGCCGCCCGGCGCCGGCGGCGGTCTCCGGGCGCGCGTGCGGGCGCTCGGTGGCCGGGCGGTCGCGGAGACGCGGCGAAACGGGCAGTGCGGCCGTGCGGTTCCACCACGGTGCTGCGCCGCCGCCGATCCGGACGCGGCTTTCGGACACGGCAGCGGCCCTGTCCGCGGTGGCGGGCGCCGCCTGGTCCGAGCCCCGCCGCGCCCGCCGGCCTGCCTGAATACGTGCCGCCCGGCGTGTTCGCGGCCCGCGGGAACGGGAAGTGGAACCACCGGGGTCCGGCGCGGAGCCGCAGGCCACGGTCACGGGCGACGGGGGGTCGGCCATGCGCGTACTGGTCACCGGAGCCACCGGCTACATCGGCGGCCGGTTGGTTCCCGAGTTGCTGGAGGCCGGCCACACCGTCCGGTGCATGGCCCGGTCGGTGGAGAAGCTGCGCGACCACCCGTGGCGCGGCGACGTCGAGGCCGTCAGCGGCGACGTACTCGACCCCGACAGCCTGGACCGCGCGCTGGACGGCATCGACGTCGCCTACTACCTCGTGCATTCCATGGGCGGCGGGGCCCGGTTCGCCGAGCGCGACGCGGACGGCGCGCGCAACTTCGCCGCCGCCGCCGAGCGCGCGGGACTGGCGCGGATCGTCTACCTCGGCGGCCACACGCCCGACGACGAACGAGTCTCGGCACACCTGGCCTCCCGTGAAGAGGTCGCCCGCATTCTGCTGGACTCCGCGGTCCCGGCCGCCGTGCTGCGCGCCGCCGTGATCATCGGATCCGGCTCCGCCTCCTTCGAGATGCTGCGCTACCTCACCGAGCGGCTGCCCGCGATGACCACGCCGCGCTGGGTGCGCACCCGCGTGCAGCCCATCGCCGTGCGCGACGTCCTGCGGCTGCTGGTCAAGGCGGCCGAGCTGCCGCGCGAGGTCGACCGGGGCTTCGACATCGGCGGACCCGACATCCTCACCTACGCCCTGATGATCCGCAGATTCGCGCGGGTCGCGGGAATAGGGCGGCGCCTGATCATCCCCGTTCCCGTACTCACACCCGGCCTGTCCAGCCTGTGGGTAGGCCTCGTCACCCCCGTCCCCGGCGCGATCGCGCGGCCGCTGGTGGAGTCGTTGCGCAGCGAGTCCGTGTGCCGCGACGCCGACCTCGCCGACATGCTCGGCGACCACGAGCGCCTGGGCTTCGACGACGCCGTACGCCTCGCCCTGCGCCGCATCCGCGAGGCGCAGGTCGCCACCCGCTGGTCCTCGGCGGCGTGGCCCAGCGCGCCGTCCGACCCGATGCCCACCGATCCCCAATGGGCCGGGGGCTCGCTCTACACCGACGAACGGCACGTCAGCACCCGCGCCGGCGCCCCGACGCTGTGGCGCGTCGTCGAGGGCATCGGCGGCGACCGCGGATGGTACGCCTGGCCCCTGGCGTGGGCCCTGCGCGGACTGGTCGACCGCGCCGTCGGCGGGGTCGGCCTGCGCCGCGGTCGGCGCGATCCCGAATACCTGCGGGTGGGCGACTCCCTGGACTTCTGGCGGGTGGAGGAGATCGAGCGCGGCGGCCTGCTGCGGCTCCGCGCCGAGATGCGGCTGCCCGGACTCGCCTGGCTGGAGCTGCGGGCGGAGGACGGCGGCGACGGCGCCGTGCTGTACCAGCGTGCGCTGTTCCACCCGCGCGGACTGGCCGGGCACCTCTACTGGTGGTGCCTGCTGCCCGCGCACCGGATCGTCTTCCGGCGGATGGCCGCGAACATCGCCGACACCGCCGCCCGTGTTGAGCGGGAGCCTGCGGGTGCGACGAAGTGATCGCGGCGGACTGTCGGGAATGGGCTGACCTGCACGAATAATCCCCGCCGAAGGTGTTCGAGCGGATCCCGAGCGGGAACGGGATGCGCAAGGGCGTGCTCGGGCCGCCGGAGCGAAGGCGAAGCGCACACTGCGGGGCGAACCGGGCGGGCAAGGCGCCCGCGGGCGATGAAACACCGCCACGGCACCAGAGTCGACACCATTTCCGAGGACACCGAGGCCCACACCTCCATCCGCCCCGAGGCACCCGTTAGCCGGTGGCGCTGGAAGTGCTCCCTCCGCGGGAAGCGGGCCGGGCGAGATCCGTATCGAGACCCGACGCGATTCCCGGAGTCCCCGGCCTATCAGCGATCGGATAGCGCCATGCACAGGAGACTCCTCGTCAACGTACCGTTGGCCGCCATGCTCGCCGCTCTGGCCGCCTGCTCGCCGGAGGAGGAATCCGCCGACCCGGCGGCCGCGACGGGTTCACCGCCGCCGGAGGCGACCCGGTCCCCCGAACCGGAACCGGCCTCGCCCGGGACCGAAGCCGAGGCCGAGACCACGGCACCGGAGACCGCACCACCGGAGGCCGAAGCTGAAGACGAGCTCACGGAAGCGCCGGTCCCGACGGATTCGGGGGCGCCGACCGAGACGGGGGCGCCGCAGAGCGAGTCCGGGGCGCCGCCGACCGAGACAGAGGCCGCGCCGCGGGAGAGCGCGTCTGCGCCGTCCTCCCCGCCGGCCTCCCCGCCTGCGTCCCCCGGGACTCGGGAACCGGAAGCCGGGCCGGCGGCGCCCTCCGCCTCCGCTCCGCCGCTGGGGTCCTTCGCGGGCCTTTCCGGCGGCGACGGCGTTTTCGCCATGTCCGTCGAGGAGGCGTATGTGGACGACGACGGCGTGGTGACCGACGGCATGGGCACCACGGAGCGGGCCGCGGAAGGCAGCGAATTCGTGGTCTTCAACCTCCGGATCACCAACGAATCGTCGGCCCCCGCCTACTTCGACTGGGGTGGTTCCTACGCCTACGACACGGCCGGCAACCAGTACGTCGACGACTTCGACGCAGCCTGGGCCGCGTGCGATTCCTACTGCGGCGACGACCTGAACCCCGGCGCCACCGCCGAAACGGACGTGATCTTCGAGATGCCCGAGGACAGGGGCATCGTCTCGCTCGAACTCAGCTCCGACCCGTACGGATCCGGCGGCGCGGCGGTCATCGAACCGTAGCCGGCAGTCCTTCGTGGAGTGCGTCGTCGAGGACCTCGTCGAGGGCGGCCGGCCGAGGCGCGCCGGTGCCAGGGGGCGGCTCGGGTCTGCTGTGCGGCCTTGTTGGTCTGCCGGGTGGATGGGTGGCCTTGGCTGAAAAGCGGCGCCGAGCACGGCGGTGGGCCCGGCCCGTGCCCAACGGGCCGGGTGCCCGCCTGTGGCCCATCCGGCGGGGCAGCGACGGCAGCAGCGGCGCCGGGTCTGGGATGGTCGGAGCGGTGGTCACCGGCCCCGGCCGCGGTGGTCTGAGCCGGGAGCGCCGCGCGGTTGTCGGCGCGGGCTCGACTGCGCCCGCCGAGGCGATGTCCGGTATGCCGGTCCATCCGGCGATGATCGTGAACTTATGGCCGCGGGATGCGCTTTCCTGCGACCATAAGTTCACGATAGACGGGCCAAGCCGCGCCGACTCGACGGCACCGGTGCCGCCCAGCAGACCGGGGCCGCCGCCCCGTCGCGTGGGTCACCGGCGGGCACCCGAACCGACCTTCGCGGGCCCGCCCCCGCACCGCTCTCGCGACGCATCCCCAGCTCGTCAGTGGGTTCATGCCGCCGGCCGTCCGCCGCCGTCAGCCGTCCTCGTCGAGCAGCGGGGAGGGGTAGCCGGTCGGCGGCTGCTCCGCGCGCCACGGGGCGTGGACCTCGGTGCCGGCCGCCTCGGCGAGTTCGGGGACGTGGCGGCGGATGTAGGCGCCGTCGGGGTCGAACCGCCGGCTCTGGCGCAGCAGGTTGAACGACCGGTTGGGGCGGGTGTCGTTGCCGGTGCCCGCCACCCACTGCCAGTTGCCGTAGTTGTCGGCGATGTCGCCGTCGCTCAGCACCGCGTGGAAGTGGTCGCCGCCCCGCTTCCAGTGCACCCGCAGCCGCTTGGTCAGGAACGCGGCGGTGATCAGCCGCGCCCGGTTGTGCATGAACCCCTCGTCGAGCAGTTGGCGCATGCCCGCGTCCACCACGGGGACGCCTGTACGGCCCTCGCACCAGGCAGCGAAGCCGGAGTCGTCGCTGCGCCAGGCGATGTCGCGCTCCCGGTAGTCGCGGTGCGCGAGGTCGGGGAACGCGGCGCAGACCTGGTGGTGGAAGTCGCGCCAGGCCAGTTGGCGGACGAAGGGGCCACACGCGGGGTGTTCACGCGCGGCCAGCGCCAGCTCCAGCGGCGACAGGCAGCCGAAGCGCAGGTCGGCGCTGAGGCGCGAGGTGGCGTCGGCGGCAAGGTCGTCGTGGGTGTGCTCGTAGTCGGCGCAGTCGGCGTCCAGCCAGGCGGCCATCCGGCGGCGCGCTTCGGTCTCGCCGCCGCTCTGCCGGCGCGGCGATAGCGGGCCGGTGCCCGAATCGGCGAGCCGCTTGGGCACCGACCCGGCGTCGAGTCCGGAAGGCAGCTCCAGCCGCTTCGGCGCCCGCTCGGGGGCGCGCCACTCGCGGGACTCCCACGCGCGCCAGTAGGGAGTGAACACCTTGTAGTGGTCGCCGCCCGTCGGCACGGCCTCGCCCGGCGGGACGACGGTCACGCCGGGGAACTCGGCCACCTCCATCCGCCGGTCGGCGGCCGCCTCGCGCAGCCGCTCCGCGCGGCGGGCGGCGAATGCACTCACGTCGAAGCTGAGGTGCACCCGGGCCGCGCCGGTCGCCGCGGCGACCCGCATGGTCTCGTCGACCGTGTCGCCGGAGCGCACCACCAGGTCGCCGCCCAGGCGACGCAGTTCCTCGCGCAGGTCGCGCAGCGCGTCGCCGAGGTAGGAGAGGCGGTTGCGCGCGGAACGCTCCCGGACGGCGCGGTCGAGGACGAACAGCGGAACCACGGGGCCGCCGACGCGCGCGGCCGCCGCCAATGCGGGGTGGTCGCGCACCCGCAGGTCGCGGGTGAACAGCACGATGGTGGGGCGTTCGGACACCGACACCGCCGTCCTTCCGTCGGGTGTGCTGTGCATACTACTCACGGTAACCAGCGGATTCGAGCGGGGCGCCGCGGGTACGTCGATCCCCATGGGGATCCACGCCGATGAGCACGCCGGCGCGCGGCCGCGGGTGGGGGCGTCGAGCTGCCTCCTCGGCGCGCCCGTCCGCTACAACGGGGGCCATTCGCGCGACCGCTTCCTCACCGACTTGCTCGACCGGCACGTCGACTGGGTGCCGGTCTGCCCCGAGGCCGAGATCGGCCTGGGGGTGCCGCGCGAGACGCTGCGGCTGGAGCGCGCCGGGGGAGAGGACCGGGTGGTCGCGACCCGCAGCCGCACCGACCGCACCGACGAGCTGCGCGCCGTGGCCGACCGGCACAGCCGCTCGCTCAGCCGCCTGGACGGCTACGTGCTCAAGAACAAGTCGCCCAGCTGCGGACTCTTCGGCCTCCCGGTCTTCGAGGGGGAGAACCGCGTCGGCGGCCGGGGCCGCGGCGCCTTCGCCGCCCGCCTGACCGAGCTCCATCCCGACCTGCCGGTCGAGGAGCAGGGCCGGCTCAGCGACCCCGGTCTGCGCGAGCACTTCGTCGAGCGGGTCTTCGCCCACGCGAGGCTGCGGGCGCTGTTCGCCGGCGATGCTGGGAATGCGTCCGAGCCCGGTGCCGGCGGCGGTGAGGCGGACGACCCCGCCTGGCGGCCGCGCGACCTGGTGGATTTCCACTCCCGGCACAAGCTGCAGCTGATGGCGCACGCGCCCGAGGGCTACCGCGCCACCGGCCGGATCGTCGCCGACGCGGGCACGCGGCCGCCCGCCGCAGTGGAGCGAGACTACACGGCCGCCTTCACTCGGACCCTGGCCCGCCCGACCACGCCGGGCCGCAACGCCAACGCGCTGCAGCACGCCTTCGGTATGGTCAGCGGGCAGCTCGACGACGCGCGCCGCCGCGACCTGCTCGACGCGATCGACCGCTACCGCGACGGACTCGTCCCGCTGAACGTGCCGGTGGCGCTGATCCGCCACCACTGCGACGCCGAGAACGTCGCCTGGGCCCGTGAGCAGACCTACCTGGCCCCGTTCCCCGCGGACCTGCGGCTGCGCAACGCCCTGGCGGCGTCGTAGGCGGGCCTTCGGGCGCCGTGCCGGCCTTCGCGCTCATCCGGCCGGGTCGACGACCGCGTGTTCGCCCGTCTCCGCCAGCCGCCGGGCGAGCCGCTCCCGCAGCGGACCCAGCACCTCGGCCGCCGCCGGTTCGGCCACCAGGTTGCGCAGCTCGTGGGGGTCGTTCTCCAGGTCGTAGAGGTAGGCGTCGACGTAGCGGTCGGCGCAGGGGGTGTTCCAGGCGTCCCGGCCGGGTGCCACGGCGCCGTACTTCCAGCGCGGTGTGCGCAGCGCCCGCCCCACTTCCGACTCGCTGATCTGCACCAGCACGTCGTTCGGCCGGTCGTCGTCCTCGCCGCGCACCAGCGGCAGCAGCGAGCGGCCGTCCATCCAGGCCGGCACGTCCAGCCCGGCGGCCTCCAGCAGGGTGGGCGGCAGGTCGATGTGGCTGACCAGCCGGGTGATCGGGCGGCCGGTGTCCAGGCCGGGGCCGCGCAGCGCGGTCGGCACCCGGATGGAGGCGTCGTGGCAGCTGCGCTTGTACTCGTCGTTTCGGGTCTTGAAGTGGCAGCCGTGGTCGGAGGTGAACAGCACGACGGTGTCGTCGGCCAGCCCGGTGTCGTCGAGCGCCGCGAGCACCCGGCCCAGGCACTCGTCCAGCCGCTTGACCATGCCCAGGTAGCCGCCGAGGTGCTCGGCGGAGTTGCCGCCCAGCGCCGCCAGGTCACCCGGCGACCAGGCGCCCGCGTAGCGCTCGCCATAGCCCTCGGGGGCGGGGTAGTCGTCGCGCTGGTTCTGGTGGTGGGGTTCCAGGAACGACAGGAACAGCAGGAACGGTGCGTCGCGCTCGCGGGTGATGTAGTCGAGGGCCGCGTCGGTCAGCGCGTCGGCGCGGTAGCCCGGCAGTTCGTGGGCGCGGCCCTCGCCGTCGTAGAGCGTGGTCTGGTAGGCGTCGGAGGTGAATTCCAGCAGGTTGGCCGCCAGCCAGTCGGTGTAGCCGCCGCGCTGTTCCGGGCGCACCGGGCCCGCGGTGTCGGTGTCGCCCAGGTGCCATTTGCCGATGTAGCCGGTGTCGTAGCCGGCCTCGTCGAAGCACCCGGCCAGTGTCGGCGTGTCCTCGGGCAGCGGGATGTCGTTGCGGAAGCATCCGACTCGGGCGGGGTAGCGGCCGGTCTGCAGCGAGGCGCGCGAGGGCGCGCACACCGGTTGGCAGGTGAAAGAGTTCTCCACATGCACGCCCTCCGCGGCCAACCGGTCGAAGTTGGGCGTCAGGTCGAGGGGGTTGCCGTGCGCCCCCGTGGTGTCCCACCGCTGCTGGTCGGTGAAGAACACGATGACGTTGTTGCGCGCGTCGCCGGATGTACTGCTCACTGCGGACCTCTCGTCTCGCACCATGGCGCGTCGCGCCCCCCGGGGGGCGACGCCTGCCTGCGGTCTGCGCCCGGCCCGCCGCGGCGGGCCGGGCGCTGTCTGTTCGGTTCAGCTCCGCGGCGGGCCGCCCAGTGCGGCCGCCTCCTCCTCGCGTTCGGCGGCGTCGACGTGCCGGGTCTCGCGCATGAACAGGGTCGAGACCACCGAGATCGCGCCGAGGCCGACCACGAGCAGCGCCACCGGCCAGAGCGCCTCGTCGGCCGCGATCAGCAGCGTCGTGGCGATCGCAGGTACGAACCCGGCGACCATCGCCGAGGACTGGTAGGCGAAGGACATGCCGGAGTAGCGCACCTTCACGCTGAACATCTCGGTGAACAGCGTGGCCTGCAGACTGGACATGCACACCGCGCCGCCGACGGCGGCCATGCCCATCGCCGTCCACGCCCACCAGGTACTGCCGATCTCCAGCAGCCAGAAGTAGGGGAAGGCGGTCAGCGCGACCAGGATGCCGCCGGTCATGTACAGCGGCCGGCGCCCCACACGGTCGGAGATGGCTCCGGCGACCGGCATCAGCGCCAGGCCGACGATGTTGTAGATGACGATCCCGGTCAGCGCGACCCCCTGGCTGTAGCCGAGGGTCGTGGTGAGAAAGCTGATGGCGAAGGGCTGGTAGACCTGCGAGGTGCTCGCCTCGCCCAGTCGTGCGCCGAATCCGACGACGATGCTGCGCGGGTGCTGCCTGAGCGCCGTCCACAGCGGGATGCGCACCTGGGCATCGGTCTCCTTGACGCGGTCGAAGGCGGGGGTCTCCTCGATCTTCAGCCGCACGACCAGCCCGACCACCAGCAGCACCGCGCTCAGCAGGAAGGGCACGCGCCAGCCCCAGGCCAGGAAGTCGTCGTCGGGCAGCAGCGCGAACAGACTGACCACCGAGACCGCGATGAGGTAGCCGATGGGTCCGCCCGTCTGCGGCAGGCTCCCCCAGAATCCGCGCCGGTGGCGCGGCGCGTGCTCCACGGTCAGCAGGGACGCGCCGCCGAACTCGCCGCCCAGGCCGAGGCCCTGCACGAGCCGCAGAGCCACCAGCAGGGTCGGCGCCCACAGCCCGATCGTGCCGAAGTCGGGCAGCAGCCCGATGAGGAACGTCGCGCCGCCGATGATCAGCATGGTCGCGACGAGGATCTGCTTGCGGCCGACCCGGTCGCCCAGGTGGCCGAACAGCAGTGCGCCGATCGGCCGGGAGACGAACCCGACGCCGAAGGTCGCGAGTGCGGCCAGGTTCCCCACCAGGGGGCCGGCGTTGGGGAAGAACAGTTCGTTGAAGACCAGCGCGGCGGTGAGTCCGTAGAGGTTGAAGTCGTACCACTCCAGCAGCGCACCGGAGAGGCTGGCCGCGATGACCTTGGACATGGGTTGGCGTGGGGTGTCGTTCGCGCTCTTCATCTGCTGCCTCCGAGGAGCCCCGGTCGTTCGGCCGGGGAGGAGTCGGCCGTCTGTCGAGCAGGGAGCGGGCGCCGTCAGGCCGCTGTGCGGGAGCGCCGCCCGCGGACGAGGCGCATTCGTACGGGGTTGCGCCGGCGCCGGCGCCGGCACCGTGCGGCGGCCACCGTGGGCGCCGCACGGTGCCGGAAACCGAGCCGCGCGCTGCCGCGCCCGGCCCGGGGCGGTGCAGCCCGAGAAGCGCCGGCGGGGGACCGATGGAATCGTCGTCTCCGCGGCCCGACGCGCCGGAGACCGGAGGAGTCCGGTGGCGACGCGGGACCGGCCGGTTATGCTGTTATTCGATTAACATGACGCACGTTACACCGCTTCGGTCCGGCGCGTCCAGCAGCGGCGCCCCTGGCCGCGCTGCCGCCCCGTCCCGCCGCCCGGCCGCCGGGCGCGGGCGGCGGCGGACTAGTGTGCAGGTGTGGCAGTGACCGAGCCTCCCGACCGACCCACCCAGCGCGATATCGCGCGCCGCGCTGGCGTCTCGACCGCCACGGTGTCCTACGTCCTCAGCGGGCGGCGCGGCGGCGCGAAACCGCCGCCGGAGGAGACTCGTCGGCGGGTGCTGCGCGCCGTGGCCGAGGTGGGCTACCAGGTCGACCACGCCGGGCGCAGCCTGCGCAGGCGGCGCAGCGACCTGGTCGCCCTGATGTACCCGGCGCCGTCCAGCCCGTGGTCGGACCGGCTGGCCGAGCAGATGCAGGAATCCGCGGCCGAGCGCGGCCTGGGGGTCGTGGCGCTGCCGATGAGCGGCGCATCCACCGGCGAGGCGCTGCTGCGCGTCCTGCGCGAGCGCTACGTCGACGGCGCCGTCCTGCTGCCGGACTGCCCGCTCGACCCCGCCGAACTCACCGTACTCGCGCGGCAGGGGCTCGCCCTGGTGGTCTTCGACGACGACCTCGACCCCGACGGCTTCGACGTCGTGCGCCAGGACCGCGCCCGCGCCTGCCGCGCCGCCGTCGAGCACCTGGTGGCCGCCGGCCACCGCCGGATCGCCTACCTCGGCCACCCCGGCGAGGACCGCCGGCGCACCGCCCGCTCGGTGAAGCTGCGCAGCTACCGGCGGGTCCTCCGGGAGCACGGAATCGGCCTCTCCGCCGACCTCGTGCTGCCCGTCGCCGACTCCCGCCGCGACGCCTACGCCGCCGTCCGCGAACTGCTCCAGCGCCCCGATCCGCCAACCGCGGTCGTATCGGCCACCGACCGCGCCGCGATCGACGCGGTATGGGCGGCGCGCGACCACGGCACCCCGGTACCCGAAGGACTGGCGGTCACCGGAATCGGCAACATCCCCGAAGGCCTGGTGATCACCCCGGCCCTGACCACGGTCGGCGCCCGCGAGTTCGACTTCTCCGCCCAGGTCGCCCGCCTCTTCGACCGCCTGGACGCGTCCGCCCCGCTACCGGACGCGGAGATGAGCGCCCGCTGGGAGCTCATCGTCCGCGACTCGGCGTGAAGAGCGGAACGGCCCGGCGTCCGCGCCGGCTCCTGCGCACACGGCCCGGCCAGACTCCGCAAGGAAGGAGATTCCTGTGAAGGCTCCGACTCCGCCCACCGCCACGGACGATCCCGTCGTCGTACTCCGTCGGGCGGGGGTGTGCCTGGTGGTCGACCTCGCTCCCGAGGCCGGGTGCGGGCTGCCGGAGGTGCTGCACTGGGGCGCCGACATCGGTCCGCTCGCGCCGGGGCTCGCGGAGCACCTGCGCACCACCTCCGTACCCGCCGTTCCCAACAGCGCCCCCGACACACCGCGCGGGTTCACCGTGCTGCCCACCCAGGCCGACGCGTGGGCCGGCACCCCGGGGCTGAGCGGCCACCGGGCGGGCACCGCCACCGCGCCGCGCCTCGCGCTGCGCGACCACGCCCTCACCCGCGAGGACGCCGCCGACATCCTGACGCTGGACCTGCACGATCCGGGCATCGGGCTCGCCGTGGAACTGCGCTACCGGCTCGACTCCTGCGGCGTGCTGCACGTCCAAGCCGCGGCCGCCGCCGACCCTTGGCCCGAGACCGCCGGCCAGGAGGCCCCCGCCGAATCGGGCGCCGCCGGTCCCGCACATCCAGCAGCGCCCTACGACCTCGCCGCGCTGCGCGTGCTGCTGCCGCTGCCGCCGCGCGCCGCCGAGATCCTCGACCCGACCGGCCGGTGGGTGCGCGAACGCAGCCCGCAGCGCCGCGACATCGCCGACGGCACCGTGCTGCGGCGCGCGCTGCGCGGCCGCCCCGGCCACGACAGCCCGCTGCTCGTGGTCGCGGGCACCCGCGGCTTCGGCTTCGGCACCGGCGAGGTGTGGGCCGCCCACGTCGCCTGGAGCGGCGATCAGGAGTACCTCGTCGAGAGACTGCCCGAAGGCGCCGGGGCGCACTCGGCCGTCCTGGGCGGCGCCGAGGCGCTGCACCCCGGCGAGATCCGGCTGGCGCCGGGCGAGTCCTACCGCGGACCCGAGGTCGTCTTCGCCCACTCCGCAGCCGGCCTCGACGGCCTCTCCGCGCACCTGCACTCCGCCGTACGCGCCCGCCCCGAGCACCCCCGCGATCCCCGCCCGATCGTGCTGAACACCTGGGAAGCCGTCTACTTCGACCACGACCTGGACCGGCTGCGCGACCTGGCCGACCGGGCGGCCGCCGTGGGCGTGGAGCGCTTCGTGCTCGACGACGGCTGGTTCCTCGGACGGCGCGACGACCGCGCCGGCCTGGGCGACTGGACGGTCGACCCCGACACCTGGCCCGAGGGCCTCGACCCGGTCATCGACCACGTGCACGCGCTGGGCATGGACTTCGGGCTGTGGGTGGAACCGGAGATGGCCAATGTGGACTCCGATCTCGTCCGCGCCGACCCCGGCCGCCTCCTGCACCCCGAAGGCGGCCCCGGCCGCTCCTGGCGCCACCAGTACGTGCTGGACATCGCCCGCCCCGACACCTGGCGGCACATCCACGACCGCCTCGACGCGCTGCTGCGGCGCTATCCGATCCGGTACCTGAAATGGGACCACAACCGCGACCTGTACGAGGCCGTGCACGCCCCCGCCGGCGACTCCGGCCCCGAAGCGGGCCGCGTCCCCGGAGTCCACCGCCAGACCCGCGCCCTCTACGCGCTGCTCGACTCCCTGCGTGAGCGCCACCCCGGCGTCGAGTTCGAGTCCTGCGCCAGTGGCGGCGCACGCATCGATCTGGGCATCCTGGCCCGCACCGAGCGGGTGTGGGCCTCCGACTGCAACGACCCGGTGGAGCGGCAGTCCATCCAGCGCTGGACCGGCCTGCTGCTGCCGCCGGAACTCGTCGGCGCGCATGCGGGTCCCCCGGTGGCGCACACCACCCACCGCCGCACGGAGACCGCCTTCCGGCTCGGCACCGCGCTGTTCGGGCACGCGGGCATCGAATGGGACCTCACCGCCTGCGACGAGCGCGACCTCGCCGCCCTGACGGCCTGGACAGCGCTCGTCCGGGAGTTCCGGACGCTGCTGCACACCGGGCGCACCGTGCGGGGCGAGGAGACCGACCCCGGTGCTCTGCTGCACGGTGTGGTCTCCCACTCCGGCGAACGCGCGCTGTTCTGCTACGCCCGGCTGGAGACGTCCCCGGCCGAGCAGCCCGGCCGCACCCCTCTGCCCGGCCTCGACGCGGACCGTCGCTACACGCTGCACCACCGCACCGACCTCGGCGATCCCACCCGCGGATCGGCGTCCGCGCCCGCGTGGATGCACGCCGACACACCCGAGCCGGTTCTGACGGGCGCGGCGCTGCACCGCCTCGGGCTGCCGATGCCGCGGCTCTTCCCCGCGCAAGCGGTGCTGATCGAGGCGCTCGCCCAGAGGGAGAGCCCGGCCGGAGAGGAGTAGGCCCGGTGCGGCCGTCGGCCGCTCGGCGTGTCCGGCGGCGGTCCGGCGGCCGCCTCGCAGGAGGCCGCGCGCCGCCTGGCCTGGCCTCAGCCCGCCTTGGACAGCGGGTTCTTCAGCCCCGGCGACCAGGCCGCCGCGGTGGCCACCGCGCTGCCGGCAGCCTCGGCGATGTCGCCGGTGGTGGGCTCGGGGGGCTCCTTGTCGGCGGTGTAGCGCAGCTCCTCGATGTCACCGACGATCCGCACACCCGAGTCGCTCAGGTCGTCGATGTCGGCGCGGCTCCAGGTCTCCACCTCCGCGCGGAACCGCTCGGGGATGCCCAACCGGGGACCGCGCTGGGACCGCTCGGCGAAGTCGGCGATGAGCTTGGAGCGCAGCCGCCGGACATCGTCGCCCGGCCAGTCGGCCGCCGCAAGGTTGGCGTTGACCGTCCGGATCACGTCGGCCTCAGCGGCGGTGATCCCGCTGTGCACGGTGGTGGTGTCGTCCGGAGCCGGGACGGCCGAGGTGTCGCCGAGCTCTATGGCCTCCAGGAACCGGTGCCACAGCGCGTCGGCGGGCTTGCCCGGGTTGCTGATGACCGTCACCCGCTCGGGTCCGACGATCGACGCCCAGCGCCGGGCGAGCCCGCCCAGCGCGAACGCGCGCCACAGGTGCGTGGTGTAGTCCTCTTCCAGAGTGTCCCAGCCGCTCTCGCGCTGGCGCGCCAGCTGGCGCAGGTAGGAGTGGAAGCTGCTGGACTTGCCGTTGCGGATGTGCTGCTGCCACACCGACGGAAGCAGCTTGCCCAGCCCGCGCGCGGTGACGAAGACGTCGGTCTCGGCGGCGCCCAGGGCCTCGATGGTCTTGCGCGCGGCCTCGGTTCGCACCACCGAGAGGGCTTCGGCGGAGACGATCGCCGTGCCGTCCCACTCCCGCACCTGCTTCTGCAGGTACTCCCACCACGCCTTCTCCTTGGCCGCCCGATCCTCGGTCACCCACGAGTACTCGTCGCCCAGCAGCCCGTAGGTGGCGGTCTCGTGGTAGTTGACCCGTGTCGCGCCCGCCCGCCGCCGCTGGGGCACCGGGTACAGCGCTCCGATCGCGGCGAGCTCCTCTGTGCGGTCCTGCATCATCTGCTGCAGATAGGTCGTTCCGGATTTCTGCACTCCGATGTGCAAGACAAGCCGCTCTGCCACCGATTACTCCACTTCGTAGGTATTGCGCGCAGAAGCTACCGGCGACAGGCGATCAGCGGGCGAACTCTGAGCGAACAGCGGTGTTCGATCAGGTGTGCCGGGGCGCGCTCGGCTGTTTTCGCGGACCCGGACGGCCGCACGGCCCTACGTCCGGTGTCAGGAACCGTATCGCGGAAACTGTCGTAGGCCACACCTACATTCGGGGTGCCCCCGCAGGAATCGGGGGTGAGGCGAGCGGACGCCAGACACGGAGGCCGGCCCGCGTGGGAACCGGGCCGGCCTCCACTCGCCGCCGGCCCTGCCGACCGGCGTCGGTGGCGCGGGCGGGGGTGCAGTGCGGCGTGGTCCCGCGGCCGCCGCGGATCATCGGCGGCGCGGGAGGACACCGGGTTGCTCTACGGGCGCGGTCGCGCCAGGGGTTGAGGGTGCTCAGCCGCCCGAGCCCACCTCGGCGACCGCCTGGTCGATCTGCTCCGCCAGCGCGACGTCGGCCGTGGTGACGGCGCCCACCGACGCGGTCCGCACGGTGAACCGGATCCCGTCGTCGGTGCGCCGGTGCTGGGCGGGATGCCCCGCCTCGTCGGTGATGCGGTCGATACGGGACAGCAGCGGCGGAATCCGATCGCCGGGGATCTGCACGGTGCGGGTCAGGCCGCCGGTGTCGCCCTCCCATTCCGGCAGGCGCGCGAGCGCTGCCTGAAGCGTCTGCTCGTCCAGGCGGCTGGGCTCACCGAGGCCGGTGTCCGCACGCCCCTGCGCGCCGACGGGATCGGCGATCCACCCGGCCAGCTCTTCGGGCAGTGCCGCCGTGAGGCCGTCCGAGAGCCCCGGCTCCGCCTTCGCGATCTCGGCCAGCACGACCCGGGCGAGGCTCAGCCCCTCCTCCGGCGGGCAGTCGAGCTCCCGGCCGACCTGCTGGGCGATACCGCTGGAACCACCGGCGCGCTCGACACGCTCGATGTCGGGGTTGCTCGCCTGCGGCGGCTCGTTCCACAGGGTTTCGGGCAGGCTGTCGTGGAGTTGCCCGCGGGTCTGCGGGTCGAGCCGCCGCACGACCGAGGGGACGACCGCGCGGATCGCCCGCCGCGCGTGGTCGCTGTCACCCACCTCGCTGTGCGCCGCGACCCGTTCGACGAGTTCCTGATGCGCGATCATCGGACCACCTCCGCGAATCGGCTGCACGGCTGGTGAGGCAGACTAACCCGTCGTCCGGCCGTGAAACCGGAGCGTGTATGGAGAATCCGCTGGTGGCGGCCGTGTGCGGGCCGATCGGCGACGTGTGCCGCGCGGTGCTTTGCGCGGCTGGCGAGCGCGCGTACACCGTGCATACCCGGCGGCTTTGGTGGTAGCGGGCCCTTCAGACGAGACCGTCCGGTGGCAAGTGCCACGCCGGTCGGTACCGCATCGCAACCGACTGGAGGGGGACATGCAGCACGACGCGTTCATCGGCCAGGTGCAGGACCGCGCACGCCTGGACAGCCGCGGCGCCGCCGAGTCGTTCACCCGGGCGACGCTGGAGACCATCGCGGAGCGCATCAACCCCGACCTGGCCGACGACCTCGCTGCCCAGCTCCCGCAGGAGATCGGGGAGAACGTGCGGCGGGTGACCGACCAATGGGACCCCACGGAACGGTTCGGGCAGGACGAATTCGTCCAGCGGGTGGCCTCCCGCGCCCACTCCGACCAGCCGCAGGCCGCATACGCCGCCCGGGTCGTCTTCGAGCTGCTCGACGAGGCCACGACCGGCAACGTGATGGGCAAGGTCCGCCAGGGTCTGCCCGACGACCTGCGCGAGTTCACGCTGGCCGGCAGCAGCGGCGACGCGTAGACCGCTGCCGGGGTCTCGCCGGAGTACCCGAGGATTCGGCGAAGGCGGCCCGCAACCGCACGGGTCCTCGTCCGACGGCCGGTGGACGTCCTCGTCAACAACCTCGGGGTATTCGGTCCCGCCGAGGCGTTGCAGATCAGCGACGCGGAATGGCGGCGCTACTTCGAGGTCAACGTGCTGGCGGGCGTGCGGCTCACTCGCGCCTACCTGCCCGGCATGACGGATCGCGGCTGGGGCCGGATCCAGTACATCGCCAGCGACTCGGCCATCGCCGTCCCCGCGGAGATGATCCACTACGGCATGTCCAAGACGGCGCTGCTCTCGGTGGCCCGCGGCTTCGCCAAGGAGGCCGCCGGGAGCGGGGTGACGGTCAACTCCGTCATCGCCGGACCGACCCACACCGGCGGTGTACGGGACTTCGTCTACGAACTGGTCGACCGGGACCTGCCGTGGGATGAGGCACAGCGGGCCTTCATGCGCGAGCACCGGCCGCAGTCGCTGCTGCAGCGGCTGATCGAACCGCACGAGATCGCGAACATGGTCGCTTACCTGAGTTCACCGCTGGCCTCGGCCACCACGGGCGCTGCGCTGCGGGTCGACGGCGGCTTCGTAGACTCCATCGTGCCTTGAGCGCAGCCAAGCGCGGCGGAAATCGGCCGGCGGCCCGCTCCGCCCGGCCGCGCGGCGAAACGCCCGCCGCGGCGTCTGCCCCGGCTCCCACGCAGAGAGGTTGAAGACATGACTGCGAGTAAGACGATGCGCGCTGTGTCCCAGGAGGTCCACGGCGGTCCCGAGGTCCTGCACGAAGTGGAGGCCTACGTCCCCGAGCCCGGGCCGTCGCAGGTGCTGGTGCGGGTGCACGCGGCCGGCGTCAACCCGACCGATTGGAAGCACCGCGCGGACCGGATGTTCCTCGGCGACCCGCCCTACGTGCTGGGCTGGGACGTATCCGGGGTGGTCGAGGCCGTCGGCATCGGGGTCACCGTCCTCGAACCGGGCGACGAGGTCATGGGCATGCTGCCCTATCCGCACGGCGCCGGCTCCTTCGCCGAGTACGCGACCGGGCCCGCCCGGGCGTTCGCCCGCAAGCCGGAGCTGCTCACCCACACCGAGGCCGGCGCGCTGCCGCTCGCCGCGCTGACCGCCTGGCAGGCGCTGGCGGACACCGCCGGTGTCGAGGCGGGGCAGCGGGTGCTCGTGCACGCGGCCGCGGGCGGTGTGGGCCACCTCGCGGTGCAGATCGCCAAGGCCCGCGGCGCGCACGTGCTGGGCACCGCCAGCGCCGGCAAGCACGGATTCCTCCGTGAGATCGGAGTGGACGAGCCGATCGACTACCGCGAGACCGATTTCGCCGAGGCGGCCCAAGGCGTCGACGTCGTGCTCGACACCGTCGGCGGCGAGTACGCCTTCCGCTCGCTGCGCACGCTGCGCGAGGGCGGCACACTGGTGACGATCCTGCCTATTCCGCCGGAGGGACTGCTGCAGGAGGCCACTCTGCTCGGGGTGCGCGCCAAGCCCCTGCTGGTCGAGGCCGACCACGCGGGCATGGCGGCCATCGCCGACCTGGCCGCCTCGGGCCGGCTCCGGCCGCACGTCAGCGAGGTCTTTCCGCTGTCGCGGATCGCCGACGCGCACCGGGCCGGTGAGACGGGCCGCACCACCGGCAAGCTCGTCGTCGACGTCGCGGCCGGCTGAGGCACCGCGGCCGCCGGCGCGTCGCCGCGCCCCTACTGCCGCGATACCGCCGAGGCGCCCTTGCGCAGGACGTACTTCTGGATCTTGCCGGTTGCGGTCTTGGGCAGTTGCGCCACGAACTCCACCTGGGTGGGCGCTTTGAAGTGGGCGAGGTTGTCGCGTGCGAAGGTGATGAGTTCGTCGGCGGTGGCCGAGGAGCCCTCGCGCAGCACCACCGAGGCCTTGGGCGTCTCGCCCCAGCGCTCGTGGGGCACGCCCACGATCGCGGCCTCCTGGACCGCCGGGTGGCGCAGCAGCACGCCTTCCACCTCGATGGAGGAGATGTTCTCCCCGCCGGAGATGATGACGTCCTTGATGCGGTCCTGGATCTCGACGAAACCGTCGGGGTGGGTGACTGCGGCGTCGCCGGTGCGGAACCAGCCGTCGCCCATGACCGCCTCGGTGGCCTCGGGGTCGTTGTAGTAGCCGGCCATCACCACGTTGCCGCGCACCGCGATCTCGCCGACCGTCTCGCCGTCCCAGGCGACCTCGCCGCCTTTGGCGTCGAGCACCTTCAGCTCCCCGGAGGTGATCAGTTCGACGCCTTGGCGTGCCTTCAGCGCGGCGTGCTCGGTCGAGCCGAGGTCGGCGTGCTCGGGCCAGGGCTCGCAGACGGTGATGAACGGCGTGGTCTCGGTGAGCCCGTAGACGTGGGTGACCCTCCAGCCGAAAGCGCCCTCCAGGCGCTCGATGGTGTCGGCGGCGGGTGAGGCGCCCGCCGTGACGACGTGCACGCCGGACGGCACGGCGCCGCGGACGTCCTCGGGGGTGTTGGCCAGCGTGATCAGCACGGTCGGCGCGGCGCACAGCCACGTCACCCGCTCGTCGCGGATCAGGTCGAACACCCGCCCCGCGTCGATCGCGCGCAGGCAGACGTGGGTCGCGGCGGCGGCGGTGACCGTCCAAACGTATGTCCACCCGTTCGCGTGGAACATCGGCAGCGTCCACAGGTAGCGCTCGCCGACGCCGATGCGCAGGTGCAGCAGCGTGCCGACGCTGTTCATGTAGGCGTTGCGGTGGGTGATCATCACGCCCTTGGGGCGGGCGGTGGTGCCGCTGGTGTAGTTGATCGTGAGCAGGTCGGTCTCGGCGATCTCGGGGGCGGTGAAGTCGGGGGAGGTGTCGGCCACCAGCGACTCGTAGTCCTCCCACCCCTCGGCGGGGCCTTCCAGCGCGACGAAGCGCTCCACCCCCGGCATCTGGGAGCGGACGCCGTCGAGCACGGCGAGCTGGTCGGAGTGGGCGCACAGCACCTTCGCGCCGGAGTGGTTGACGATGTAGACGAAGTCGTCGGCGGAAAGCCGGTAGTTGACGGGGACCAGGACCGCGCCGAGCTGGGGTACGGCGTAGAAGGACTCCAGTTGGGCGTGGGTGTTGGGTGCGATGTAGGCGACGCGGTCGCCCTTGCCGACCCCCATCCGCTGCAGCGCGGCCGACCACCGGTCGCAGCGGTCGAAGAACTCCTCGTAGGTCAGCCGCAGGTCCTGGTCGACGACCGCCTCGCGGTGCGGATGCAGCCTGCGGGTGCGCCGAGCGAACTCCAACGGGGTGAGAGCGGTTTCCATGGCGCGTTCCCTCCTGTCAGCGGCGCCCGGCGGGCTGCCCCGGTACCGGGTGGCACGAAAATACGGCCCCTCGACGACTCGGGACAAGACCGCGCGCCACCGCGCCGACTCCACCCGTGCGCGGGGCGCCCGGGGCGGCCGACGCGGCTGGTGACAGCGGACTCAGGTGTGCGCCGCTGCGGCTTCGGTGAACGCGCCGAGCCCTGAGGCGCAGGCGGTCAGTGCGCGGTGCAGTGCGGCGGCGTCGTCGGGTCCGACGTCGCGGAGCATGTGCTCTTCGAGGGCGTCGGCCCCGCGGTCGCACGCCTCCAGCGCGTCCCGGCCGGCCTCGGCCACTACACGCGCGGCTGAAGTCGGGCCTCGAAGCCCGGGGTGGAGCACGGCCCCGGCTCCACCCCCGCATCGGGCACCGAAGCAGGGGCGCATCCCCTTCTGGAACGGAGCGAACCGTGACCAGCCCCGCCCGAGGCACCACCGCCTCCGATCCCGCGCCGAAGCCGAGGCGCTGCACGGCGGCGGCCTGGTGGGCGGCGTCCTCACCGTCGGCGACGAGGACGCCGACGACGCCCTGCGCAAGGCCGCCGCCGCGGCCGCGACCGAGCCGATCGACCGTCCCGTGGCCCACGCCGACCCCTTCCTACTGCTCTACACGTCCGGATCCACCGGACGTGCCAAGGGCGTCGTCCTCACTCACGGCAACGTCATCTGGAACTGCGTGAACTGCCTGGTCGACATCGATCTCGCCGGTACCGACACCGCCCTGGCGAACGCCCCCATGTTCCACACGGCGGCGCTGAACATGCTGTGCCTGCCCGTCCTGCTCAAAGGCGGCCGACTGATCCTGGAGGAACAGTTCGACCCGGACCGCACCCTCGACCTCGTCGAGCGCGAGCGCGTGGCGGTCATGTTCGGCGTGCCCACCATGTACGAGCGCATCGCCGCCTCGCCCCGGTGGGAGGAGGCCGACCTGTCGGCGCTGCGGCTGCTGCTGTGCGGCGGAGCCCCCGTGCCCCCGCCGCTCATCGAGCGCTATATGCACCGCGGCCTCGCCTTCGTGCAGGGGTACGGGCTCACCGAGGCGGCGCCGGGCGCGCTGCTGCTGCCGGTCGCCGACTGCGAGCGCAAGGCCGGAAGCGCCGGTGTCGCGGCGTTCTTCACCGACGTCCGCACCGCAGAGGCCGGTCCGGGCCCCTCGGAGGTGCTGGTGGAGGGCCCGAACGTCACCCCGGGCTACTGGAACCGCCCCGACGAGACGGCGGCGGCGCTGCGTGACGGCTGGCTGCACACCGGCGACGCCGCCGAGGTCGACGAAGACGGCTACTTCCGGATCGCGGACCGGATGAAGGACATGTACGTCTCGGGCGGCGAGAACGTCTACCCGGCGGAGGTCGAGGCCGCGCTCACCGGCCACCCCGGTGTGCGCGAGTGCGCGGTGGTCGGCGTGTACGACCCCGATTGGGGCGAGTCCGGTGCCGCCCTCGTCGTCCGCGAGGCGGGTGCGGACCCCGACGCGGACGGTCTGCGCGAATTCCTCGCCGGCCGCCTGGCCCGGTACAAGATCCCCGCGTCCATCGGCTTCACCGGCGCACTGCCGCGCAACGCGGTCGGCAAGTTGGATAAGCGGGAACTGCGTGCGCGCCTGTCCAGCCGCGACGACCCGTAAGGCGCGTCCCCGCTTACCACCGGGACACCCGTGCCAGGGGACCGGGAACTTCGAGGTCCGCCTACGTCCGATCCGACCGGGTTTCGGACAGCAGCAAACAGGGAGAAATCGGTGCCTGGGACACCGAGTGCAGCCGCGCGCCCCGCACGGTGCGGCGGTGGGCGCACGGGTCGGCCGGGCGGGCAGCGGCGCTTCGGCGCTGCGCGCGTAGCCGCAGGTGCGGGCGGGTGCGGCCGACGTCCGTTCCGGGCGCGACCGACGCGGATCGGCGCGCGACCCGTCAGCGAGGGTGGCGTTTCGGGTGGTTCGGGGTGCTTGTCCCCTTTGTGGTCTATATCCCGTGCGCCGTGCGGTCACCTGTGCCCGCCGGAGCCGGAGTCCGGCGGTGCGGGAGGACATGAAAAGACCAGCGGACGCAATGCGTTCTCGCTGGTCACATGGTGAGAGCCGGTACTCCCGGCACGGTGCCCCCTGGAGGATTCGAACCTCCGCACACGGCTCCGGAGGCCGTTGCTCTATCCCCTGAGCTAAGGGGGCGCTTCGTTGAATACAGACTAGCAGGGAACACGGAGTGCCTCGCGCAATGTACGCGGGCTTGGCCGATCGCCAGCGGGAGGCGGGGCGCGGGCGCTAGTCTCGCGGCCGTGGGTGATGCGCTGGCACGGGTACTGGTGGTCGACGACAACGAGGTGATCAGGCAGCTGATCGCCGTCAATCTGCAGCTCGAAGGCTTCGAGGTGCACACCGCTGTCGACGGCGAGGACTGCCTCGCCCGGGTGGGCGAGATCCAGCCCGATGTGATCACGCTGGACATCATGATGCCCCGCCTCGACGGCTGGGTGACCGCCTCGCGCCTTCGCGAGGACGCGGCCACGCGCGCCATGCGGGTGCTGCTCATCACCGCCCGCGCCCAGGAGGACGACGTGCGCCGCGGGCAGGAGATCGGCGTCGACGCCTACCTGACCAAGCCCTTCGACCCCACCGAGCTCATCCGGCTGGTCCGCGACCTGGCGTCGCGCAACCGCGCCGAGCAGGCCGGCTGATCCGTGGCCGCCCACGCCGCGGAGGCGGCCGGGGACTGGTGGCTTACGGAAGGCGCCACTCCGGCGCGGGTCGACGCCCTGCTGCGCGCCGCCCTGGCCGAGGCGGCCGAGTGCCCGCTCCAGCGCGTCCCCGCCGCCGAACCACGGCGTCCGCCGCCGCCCGCCACCGCCCACTACACGACGGCCCTGCCGCTGCGTATGGCAGGCGCCCTGGGGCGTCCCGCCTCGCAGTTGGCCGAAGCCGCGGTCGCACGGCTCCTCACGCGCCGCGGAGTCGCGGGTGCCCGGGTGGAGCGGGGCGGATTCATCGCCGTCGACGCGGCCCCACAGGCCCGTGCCGCGATGGTCGCGACGGCGGCGGCCGACGGAACCGGATTCCTGTGCGGCTATCTGCGCTACGCAGGCCGTCTCGGTGCGACCACGGCCGCGACCGGCGCCGCGGTCGGCGCCGAAAGCGCAGAGGAAGCCGCGATCGGGGCGCCCGGTCGTGCGCCCGGCAGCCGGCTGTCCGCGCTGGACGCGGCCGCGACCGTCGAGGAGGCCCGGCACCTGGCACGCGAGGACGCCCGCCGCCGGATGCGCGACGCCGCCGAGCCAGCGGAGCCCGCGGCCGACGCCCGAGAACCAGCCGCGGCCCCCGCGCGAACGGACGGCTCCGCCGACGGCGGGGCGGGCGGCGCCTCCGACCCCGGCCGTCCGCACGCCGACTCCTCCGGCGCGTCCAGCGCGGCTGCCGCGCGCGGCGAACCCTGGCGCGACCCCTGGATGGACCGCGGCGGCGGCGAGACCCCCGCGGCCCGGCTGCTCGCGGCCGTCGGCGAGGCGAGCGCCCGCGTCGCGTTCTGCCGCTCGGCGAGCGAGCGGCCGCGCCCCGGCGAGGTGACCGGCCCCGGGCTGCCCGCCGTGCCGACCGCCGAATTCCCCGGCGCCTGGGCGCTCGGTATCGGCGCCAACCCGGCCTTCGCCGTCCGCTACGCCCACGCCCACGCCGCCTCCACCCTGCGCTGGGTGCGAGAGGCGCAGGGGGCCGCCGCCTGGGTGCCCGCCCATACCCCGCCCGCCCACTCCGCGCCCCGCAGCACCGGTGCCGGACCGGCCCCGGTGCCCGCCGCCGGCGCACCGCGTCCCCGCGCCGCCCTGCTCGCCCCGCCCGACGCCGCCGCGCTCGCCGGGACCCTGTTCGACGGGCCGCTGCTCCTGCACGCGGCGGTGCGGCGTAGCGAACCCCATATGCTGGTGCGATACCTCGAAGGCGTCGCGGCTGCCTACCATGAATGGCGGGAGTCCGGCGGCTTCACGGCGGAGACCACCGGCGAACCCGGAGGCGGTGCGTCCGCGTCCGCCACCGACCGGCTGCTGCTGTGCGCCGCCGCGGCCGGCGTCCTCCACGCGGGACTCTCCCTGCTCGGCGTGTCCGCGCCCACAAGGCTGTGAGCACACCGACCGCACCACGGCCCCGACGGCCGAGCACCGCGCCCGCCCGTGCGCGGCGCCCGACACCCGACCACGCCGACACGTCGAGAGACACACCATGAGCCGATACGCCCACCCCGCCGGTCCGCGCCACGCGGAGGTCCTGCCCGAGGAGAACCCGCCCCGTCCTCCGCAGGACCTGGTCCGGCTGGACCCGCGCGTCTGGCCCGCCACCGCGCGGCGCAGCCACGCCGACGGCGGCGAGCTGGCCGTCGGCGGCGTGGGCGTCACCCGCCTCGCGGCCGAGTACGGCACCCCGCTGTTCGTCCTCGACGAAGACGACTTCCGCGCCCGCGCCCGCGCCTACCGCGAAGCCTTCAGCGAGGCCGAGGCCGACGTCTACTACGCCGGCAAGGCGCTGCTCACCAAGGCCGTCGCACGCTGGGTGCACGAGGAAGGGCTCAAGCTCGACGTATGCAGCGGCGGCGAACTGACCGTCGCGCTGGCCGCGGGCATGCCGCCCGAGCGCATCGGCATGCACGGCAACAACAAGTCCGAGGACGAGCTCGCCCGCGCCGTCGAGGCCGGCGTCGGCCGCATCATCGTCGACTCCTTCGACGAGATCGAGCGCCTGGAGCGCATCGCCGCCGAGCGCGGCCGCGTCCCCAAGGTCCTCGTACGCGTCACCACCGGTGTGGAGGCCCACACCCACGAGTTCGTCGCCACCGCACACGACGACCAGAAGTTCGGTCTGGCGCTGAGCACCGGCGCCGCCGCCGAGGCGGTGCGCCGCGTCCTGTCCTGCGAGCACGTCGAGCTGGTCGGGCTGCACTCCCACATCGGCTCGCAGATCTTCGACACCGCCGGGTTCGAGGTCGCCGCGCGCCGGGTCGCCGAGTTCCTCACCCGCATCCACCGCGAGAACGGCGTCGAGCTGGCCGAGCTGGACCTCGGCGGCGGGTTGGGCATCGCCTACGTCTCCGACGACACCCCGCTGGAGGCCGAGTCCATCGCCAAAAGCCTGCTGACGATCGTGCAGCGCGAGTGCGACGCCCACGGCCTGCCGATGCCGCGCATCGCCGTCGAGCCCGGCCGCGCCCTGTCCGGCCCCGCCGGTATCACCCTCTACGAGGTCGGCACCGTCAAGGACGTCGAGGGCATCCGCACCTACGTCAGCGTCGACGGCGGCATGAGCGACAACATCCGCACCGCACTCTACGGCGCCGAGTACACCTGCGCCCTGGTCTCGCGGGTCTCCACCGCCGAGCCGGTGCTGTCCCGCCTGGTGGGCAAGCACTGCGAAAGCGGCGACATCATCGTGCACGACCTGTATCTGCCCGCCGACGTGCGGCCGGGCGACCTGGTCGCCGTCGCGGCGACCGGCGCCTACTGCTTCTCCATGGCCAGCAACTACAACCATCTGCCGCGCCCGGCCCTGGTCGCGGTGCGCGACGGTGTGCCGCGGACCCTGGTGCGCCGGGAGACCGAGGAGGATCTGCTGCGCTTGGACGTAGGCTGACCGGGCGACGGTGCTCGGGGGCCGGCGCACGGCGAAATGGACGGCACGACGTGACAGAAGTGGGAGTCTCCCCCCTATGGCGATGAAGGTGGCGCTGCTGGGATGCGGCGTTGTGGGTGCGGAAGTGATGCGGCTGGTCGACCGGCAGGCGTCCGAACTCGCCGCCCGCGTCGGCGCACCGCTGGAGATCGGCGGCATCGCGGTGCGGCGCCTCGGGCGCGACCGCGGCACCGGCGTTGACCCCGAACTCTTCACCACCGACGCCACGGAGCTGGTCACCCGGCCCGACATCGACCTCGTCGTCGAGGTCATCGGCGGTATCGAGCCCGCACGGTCGCTCATCCTGGAGGCGGTGAAGGCCGGCAAGTCCGTCGTCACCGCCAACAAGGCGCTGCTGGCCGAAGACGGCGCCACCCTGCTGGCGGCCGCCCGCGAGTCCGGGGTGGACGTCTACTACGAGGCCGCCGTCGCCGGCGCGATCCCGCTGCTGCGCCCGCTCCGCGACTCGCTCGCCGGCGACCGGGTGCACCGGGTACTCGGTATCGTCAACGGCACCACCAACTTCATCCTGGACCGGATGGACACCCAGGGCGCGGGATTCGCCGAGTCCCTGGAGGAGGCGCAGACCCTCGGCTACGCCGAAGCCGATCCGACGGCCGACGTCGAGGGCTTCGACGCCGCCGCCAAGGCCGCGATCCTGGCGCGGCTGGCCTTCCACACCCAGAACGTCACCGCTGCCGACGTCCACCGGGAGGGCATCACCGAGGTCTCTTCCGGCGACATCGCCAGTGCCAAGGCCATGGGCTGCGTCGTCAAGCTGCTGGCGATCTGCCAGCGCGCGGAGGACGGCGCGTCGGTCGGGGTGCGCGTCCATCCGGTGATGCTGCCGCGCGAGCACCCGCTGGCCGCGGTCACCGAGGCCTACAACGCGGTATTCGTCGAGGCCGAGTCCGCGGGACGGCTGATGTTCTACGGCCCCGGCGCCGGCGGTTCGCCCACGGCCAGCGCCGTTCTCGGCGACCTGGTCGCCGTCGCCCGCAACCGGTTGGCGCGGACCTCGGTGGGCGAGGGCACGCACGACACCGGCCTGCCGGTGCACGCCATGGGCAAGACGGTCACGCGCTATCACATCTCCCTGGACGTCGCCGACCGGCCGGGTGTGCTCGCCCGCGTCGCCGAGGTGTTCGCCCAGATGGGGGTGTCCATCAAGAACGTGCGCCAGGAGGGCTCCGGAGAGGACGCGCAGCTGGTACTGGTCAGCCACACCGCGCCCGACGCCGCTCTGTCCGAGACCGTCGAGCGGCTGCGCGGGCTGGACATGGTGCGGTCGGTGGCCAGCGTGATGCGTGTCGAGGCGTTCGCCGAGGACGCCTGAGGCCGCCTTCGAGGGCGCCGAGCGCGGACTGCGCGGCGGGCCCGCGCGAAGGCCCCGCCGCGGACCGTTCCGAGGGGTGAGACGAGCGCCGCCGAATGCACGGTGCGCCCCCGCCGGGCTCTAGACTCGAAAAAGGCAGATGACACGGCCGCGGTCGCCGGGCGGGATCGGCCCGCCGGGGCGGTCCGCGCGCCGGGGCGTGCCCTCATCCAGCGAACCTTTTAACGCATGTCCACCCATTTGGCGAAAGGGCCCTGTCGTGAGCATGGCACGGGCGTGGCGGGGAGTCGTCGAGGAGTACCGCGACCGTCTCCCCGTTGCAGCGAACACCTCGGTCGTCACCCTGAACGAGGGCGGCACCCCCCTGGTTCCCGCCACCCGAATCTCCGAGCTGACCGGGTGCGAGGTGTTCCTCAAGGTCGAGGGCCTCAACCCCACTGGGTCCTTCAAGGATCGCGGCATGACCATGGCCATCACCAAGGCCGCCGAGGAGGGCGCCAAGGCCGTCATCTGCGCGTCCACCGGCAATACCAGCGCCAGCGCCGCCGCCTACGCCGTGCGCGCCGGCATGACGTGCGCGGTGCTGGTGCCCCAGGGCAAGATCGCGATGGGCAAGCTCGCCCAGGCGCTGGTGCACGGCGCGAAGCTGCTGCAGGTCGACGGCAACTTCGACGACTGCCTCGAACTCGCCCGCAAGCTGTCGGTGGACTACCCCGTCGCCCTGGTGAACTCGGTCAACCCCTATCGCCTGCAGGGGCAGAAGACCGCGGCGTTCGAGGTCGCCGACGCGCTGGGCGACGCCCCGGCGGTGCACTGCCTGCCGGTGGGCAACGCGGGCAATATCAGCGCCTACTGGATGGGCTACCGCGAGTACGCCGAGGCCGGTATCGCCTCCTCGGCTCCGCGCATGTTCGGCTTCCAGGCCAGCGGGTCGGCGCCGATCGTCTCGGGCGCTCCCGTCGAGCAGCCGCGCACCATCGCCACCGCGATCCGCATCGGCAACCCGGCGTCGTGGGTCTACGCCGAGCAGGCCCGCGACGAGTCGGGCGGGCGGATCGAATCGGTCACCGACCGCAAGATCCTGGCCGCCTACCGGATGCTCGCCGCGGAGGAGGGTGTCTTCGTCGAACTGGCGTCGGCGGCGAGCGTCGCCGGGCTCATCCAGTCCGTCGAAGCCGGCCACATCGACCGCGGTACCCGCGTGGTGTGCACGGTGACCGGAAACGGGCTCAAAGACCCCGACTGGGCGCTGGCCGGCGCCTCCACCGCCACCACCGTGCCGGTCGACGCCCACACGGCGGCCTCGGCCCTCGGACTGGCCTGAGACGGCGGCCCCTTCCGGCCGCCGTCTCAGGGCCGCACACTCGCCCGTGCGCCCGGCGGACACGGCTGCATCCGCACGATCCCCCGAACCACGAAAGAGCACCGGCATGCCCCAGACGCGCCCCTCGGGGGTGCACGTGCGCACCCCCGCCACCAGCGCGAACCTCGGACCCGGCTTCGACGCGCTCGGGCTGGCGCTGGGCCTCTACGACGAAGCCGACGTCCGGCTCACCGGCGACGACCGGCTGATCGTCGACGTCGGGGGCGAGAGCGCCCGCGAGGTTCCGCTCGACGCGTCGCACCTGGTGGTGCGGGCCATGCGGACCGTGTTCGAGGCGGCCGGGGAGAAGCTGCCGGGGCTGCATCTGCGCTGCACGAACCGCATCCCGCACGGTCGCGGCCTGGGCTCCTCGGCGTCGGCGATCGTCACCGGCGTAAGTGCGGCGACCGCGCTGCTGAGTGGCGAGGACCCTGCGCTGGGCCGCCTGGACCGGGACCGGGTTTTCCGGCTGGCGGCCGACATCGAGGGGCATCCGGACAACGTGGCGCCCTGCGTGTACGGGGGCTTCACCATCGCCTGGCGCGGCGACGAGGGATGGGGCGCGACCGGCGTGGCGCCCTCGGCGCGGGTGCGCCCGATCGTGTGCGTCCCCGAGGAGCGGCTTTCCACCGAGCAGGCGCGCGGACTGCTGCCGGACGCGGTGCCGCACGGTGACGCGGCCTTCACGGCGGGCCGGGCGGCGCTGCTGGTCGCGGCCGTTTCCGGCCACCCCGAGTTGCTGCTGGAGGCCACCGAGGACCGCTTGCACGAGCGCTACCGTGAACCGGCGATGCCCGAGAGCCTGCGCATCGCCCGTGAGCTGCGCGAACACGACGGCCTGGCGGCGGTCGTCTCGGGCGCCGGCCCGACCGTGCTGGTGCTGGCGGACGCGGGGGACGCGGCGGGCGGCCGAAGCCCCCGGAAAGCGGGGGATGCCGACCAAATCAGTGACGACCTGGTTGATTCGATTCGGCGGCGAACGGGTAAGCAGTGGCACATACGCCCCTTAGCCATCGATCCGGCAGGAGCGTGGATCGAAACTCCCCGTTCATAGACGTGTGTCAAGGAATAGCTGTGGGCTCCGGTGATGTTAGGCTGGGTGAAGCACCAGATGCCCCCGATGCGGGGCACGTGCCCATCCGCCACAGTGTTTTCCGCGCCCAAGGTGTACGTGGTCTTGGCCATGCGATCACTGCGCACGGTTACCACTGTGTTGAGTTCGCGGCGCTCCCGTGACTCCGTCCACCCTGACCTGGCCGATTCGCGCGATGCGAGCGGAAGAATGGTTCACGGGCGGCACTATCGGACTCATCGCCCTCACGCCCGGCTGTACCCAGAGCCCGCCGCGATCGGGTAGGGGATCCACGGTTCCCGACACATCCGCGTGGGGCATGCCCGACCCGGCCCCCGCCGGTTCGCAACACCGGGCCGGCCGTTAGAGACACGATGACGGCCCCAGGCCCGCTCCTTGGGAAGGACCCTTAGTGAGCGACACCACCGAACTCCACACGGACGCGGCGGTCAGCAAGCAGCAGGAGACGACCGCGTCCGATGCGGACGTCGGCGACGCCGCGACCTCGTCCAGAAAGAGCACGCCGTCCCGGTCCCGTAGCCGTTCCGGCGGCACCGGTCTGTCGGCGCTGAAGCTGACCGAACTGCAGCGGCTGGCGTCGAGTCTCGGTATCACGGGCACTGGGCGGATGCGCAAGAACGACATCATCGCCGCCATCGAGGCCAAGCAGGGCGGGCCCGTCTCCGCGCCGCAGTCGGAGGGCGGTGCCAAGCAGGAGGGCGGTGCCAAGCAGGCCGCGGACCGGTCGGCCAAGGAGAAGGAGACCGAGGCCAAGGAGACCGGGAAGACCGCGGAGCCTGAGCAGAACGCCTCCGGCGCTCCGGCGTCGGACACGGCCGAGTCGGGCGGACGCGACACGGAATCGGGACAGGGCGACCGCTCCGAGAAGCCGGCCCGCGCCCGGCGGTCGTCGCGCAAGCGGGGCGAGGACTCCGCAGACCAGAACCGGCCCTCGGACGGAAACGACCCCTCTACCCCCGCGAGCAGCGTGACGAAGACATCCAACTCCCAGAAGACCGACTCCCAGGACGGCCAGAGCGGCCAGTCGGGCCAGTCCTCCGGCCAGTCCGGCCAGTCCGGCCAGTCCGGGCAGGGCGGCGGCCGCGATCGCCAGCGCAACCGGCGCAACCGCGGCAACCGCGACGACTCCGGCGGCGACAACAAGCCGCAGAACCAGGACGGCGGCCAGCAGCAGAGCGGCGGCAACCGCGGCGGAGGCGGCGGTGGAGGCGCTGACGACGACTTCGGCGGCGGACGCCGCCGCGGACGCCGGCGCGACCGCCGGGACCGCCGCCGCGACCGCCCGGACAGCGAGCCCGTCGTCAACGACGACGACGTGCTGCTGCCCGTCGCCGGCATCCTCGACGTCCTGGACAACTACGCGTTCGTCCGCACCACCGGCTACCTGCCCGGCGCCAACGACGTCTACGTCTCGCTGGCGCAGGTGCGCAAGAACAGCCTGCGCAAGGGCGACGCGATCACCGGCGCCGTGCGCCAGCCGCGCGAGGGCGAGCGGCGCGAGAAGTTCAACGCGCTGGTCCGCCTCGACACCATCAACGGGATGACCCCGGAGCAGGCGCGCAGCCGCCCCGAGTTCACCAAGCTGGTGCCGCTCTACCCGCAGGACCGGCTGCGCCTGGAGACCGAGCCCGGCATCATGACCACGCGGATCATCGATCTCGTGGCGCCCATCGGCAAGGGCCAGCGCGGGCTCATCGTCTCGCCGCCCAAGGCCGGCAAGACCATGGTGCTGCAGTCGATCGCCAATGCGATCACCGAGAACAACCCGGAGACCCACCTGATGGTCGTGCTCGTCGACGAGCGGCCGGAAGAGGTCACCGACATGCAGCGCACGGTCAAGGGCGAGGTCATCCACTCGACCTTCGACCGGCCCGCCGAGGACCACACCACCGTGGCCGAGTTGGCCATCGACCGGGCCAAGCGCCTCGTCGAGATGGGCCTGGACGTCGTGGTGCTGCTCGACTCCATCACCCGGCTCGGGCGCGCCTACAACCTCGCCGCCCCGGCGAGCGGGCGCATCCTCTCCGGCGGTGTCGACTCCACCGCGCTCTACCCGCCCAAGCGGTTCTTCGGCGCGGCCCGCAACATCGAGAACGGCGGCTCGCTGACCATCCTCGCCACCGCACTGGTCGAGACCGGATCGCGGATGGACGAGGTGATCTTCGAGGAGTTCAAGGGCACCGGCAACATGGAGCTGAAGCTCAACCGGTCCCTCTCCGACAAGCGGATCTTCCCCGCCGTGGACGTGGTGTCCTCCAGCACGCGCAAGGAGGAGATCCTGATGTCGGGCGAGGAGCTCAACATCATCTGGAAGCTCCGCCGCGTGCTGCACGCCCTCGACATCCAGCAGGCCCTGGAGCTGCTGCTGGAGCGGATGAAGGACACCAAGAGCAACACCGAGTTCCTGCTGCAGGTGCAGAAGACCACCGTGGGCGGGAACAACGACTGACGCCGCGCGGCGGCCCGGTCCCGGCGACCGCGGCCGCCGCGCCGTTCCCTCGTCGGCGCACCGTCCTGGTCGGCGACCGCGGCGGTGAGGGGAACGCCGCCGTGCTCCGTAGACAGCGCCGTCGCCCGCGCCGAGCGGGAGGCGGTGCTGCGCATTCCCGTGCCGCGGAACCGCTGCGCCGCCGCGGTATCCGCTATGACGGGCCCCGCCCGCCGAGTGCTGCGTCCGCACCGCATCCGAGGGCATGGAGTGTGCGCGCGAACCGGACGGCCGATCGGTCCCCGGCGCGATCCCGCCCCTGGGGCGGGGAATAGCCGCTGGTCGGTTCTTGTTCAGCCGTCTGGCAAACTGGTATTGACCGCCGCGGTACCGGTTCACGCTCTCAGAGGCAGCGACGCGGCGCGCGGCACAGCGCGCCTCGGCCGAGGGCGCCCGGCGACCGCCACTAGCGAGGAGAACCACGTGAAAGCCGACATCCACCCCGAGTACGTCGTCACCCATGTGACCTGCACCTGCGGGAACACCTTCACCACCCGCAGCACCGCCGAGTCGGGCGAGATCCGGGCCGACATCTGCTCCGCCTGCCACCCGTTCTACACCGGCAAGCAGAAGATCCTGGACACCGGCGGCCGGGTCGCCCGCTTCGAGAAGCGCTTCGGCAAGCAGCGCGCCACCAAGTAGCTCCGCAGGCGGCGCCGGAGCGCGCGGTTCCGACACGTGCGGGCCGCGCGGCCGGCGCCGCCGTCTGTAGGCGGCCTTCTCCGCCCTGAGCGGCGCTTTCCGCGGACCGCGGCCACCGGGGCGGACCGCCAGGGCACAGCGCGCCGCCGCGAACGGCGCGCGTGCCGGACCGTGCGCAGGCAGTGCGCACCCCACACCGACGTCATCGGCGTCATCGACGGAAGCTGGATTCTCAAACGTGAAGCTGGACGACCTTCTGGGCGAGTACTACGAGCTGGAGCAGCAGCTCGCGGACCCCGCCGTGCACGCCGACGCGGCGCAGGCGCGCGCCCTGGGCAAGCGGTACTCCCAGCTCACGCCGATCATCACCGCCTACCGCGAGCTGATGCAGGTCGAGTCCGACATCGAGACGGCCAAGGAACTGGCCGCCGAGGACCCCGCCTTCGCCGAAGAGGCCAGGCAGCTCGACGGCAGCCGCGAAGAGCTGACCGAGCGGCTGCACTACCTGCTCATCCCGCGCGACCCCTCCGACGAGAAGAACATCATCATGGAGGTCAAGGCCGGTGAGGGCGGCGAGGAGTCCGCGCTGTTCGCCGGGGACTTGGTGCGGATGTACCTGCGCTACGCGGAACGGCAGGGCTGGAAGACCGAGGTCATCAACTCCACCGAGTCCGACCTGGGTGGCTACAAGGACATCACCATCGCCTTCAAGAACAAGGGCACGCCGGAGGCCGGCCAGGGCGTTTGGCCCCAGCTCAAGTTCGAGGGCGGGGTGCACCGCGTGCAGCGCGTTCCGGTCACCGAGTCCCAGGGCCGCATCCACACCTCCGCGGCCGGCGTCCTCGTCGTGCCCGAAGCCGAGGAGGTCGAGGTCGAGATCCACGACAACGATCTGCGTATCGACGTCTTCCGTTCTTCGGGGCCGGGCGGGCAGAGTGTCAACACCACCGACTCCGCTGTGCGCATCACCCACCAGCCCAGCGGAATCGTGGTCTCCTGCCAGAACGAAAAGAGCCAGCTGCAGAACAAGGAGCAGGCGATGCGCATCCTGCGCGCACGGCTCTACGCGGAGGCCCAGGCCAGCATCGACGCGGAGGCGCAGGCCGAACGCAAGAGCCAGGTGCGCACGGTCGACCGCTCCGAGCGCGTCCGGACCTACAATTTCCCGGAGAACCGCATCTCCGATCACCGTGTCGGCTACAAGGCCTACAACCTCGACCAGGTCCTCGACGGCGACCTGGGCAACGTCCTCCAGGCGCTCATCGACGCCGACACTAAGGAAAGGCTGGAGCAGGCCGAGTCATGAACTTCCTGCTCGACGAGGTCGCCCGGGCCACGCTGCGGCTGGCCGACGCGGGCGTCCCCTCGCCCCGCACCGACGCCGAGGAGCTCGCGGCGTTCGTGCACGGCGTTCGTCGAGGTGAGTTGCACGAGGTCGCCGACTCCGACTTCGACGCGCTCTACTGGGAATGCGTCGCCCGCCGCGCCGCGCGCGAGCCGCTCCAGCACATCACCGGCCGGGCCTACTTCCGCTATCTGGAGCTGAGCGTGGGGCCCGGCGTCTTCGTGCCGCGGCCCGAGACCGAGAACGTGGTCGGCTGGGCGATCGACACCTTGCGTGCCATGGACGTAGCCGACCCCCTGGTGGCCGACCTGGGCGCCGGGTCGGGCGCCATCGCCATCTCCATCGCCCAGGAGGTGCCGCGTTCGCGGGTGCACGCCGTCGAGTTCGATCCCGGGGCCCTCGCCTGGGCCAAGCGCAACATCGACGCCAGCGCCCACGCCGACCGCATCACCGTGCACCAGGCCGACATGCGCTCGGCCCTGGCCGAGCTGGAAGGCCGGCTGGACCTGGTCATCTCCAACCCTCCCTACGTGCCCACCGCCGACTCCGCGCTGATCCCGCCGGAGGTCCGCAACCACGACCCCGGGCCCGCCCTGTGGGCGGGCGCCGACGGGCTCGACGCCGTCCGCGAGCTGGAGGCGGTGGGACGCCGCCTGCTGCGTCCGGGCGGGGCGATGGCCATCGAGCACGGAGACGGCCAGGGCATCGACATCCCCCGGCTCTTCCCCGAGGGGCAGGGGTGGCGCGACGTCCGCAACCGCAAGGACCTGGCGCACCGCGACCGGTTCGTCGTCATGCGCAGGGCCGAGGATTGAGGCCGAGGGCCGCGCCGGTCCGCTCGCGCGCGACGCCGCAGCGGCGGGGAGATGCGGCGGCGGACACGCGCATCCGCACATCGCGACCAGACGATCCGACCAGAGGGCCCGCGCGGGCCTGCGCGCCCTGCGGGCGCCGACGAGAGATGGGGTGACCTCAGGTGAGCCGCAGTTACGACTGCGCTGACGTGCAGGGGCGCAGCGACGGCATCGCCGACGCGGCGTCGACCGTGCGCCGGGGCGAGCTGGTGGTGCTGCCCACCGACACCGTCTACGGTATCGGCGCCGACGCGTTCAGCCCGGGTGCCGTCTCGGCGCTGCTCGACGCCAAGGGCCGCGGCCGCGACATGCCGCCGCCGGTCCTCGTGGGGTCGATGCGCGCCGCACAGGCCCTCATCGAGGACCTGGGCAACTACGGCCAGGACCTGATCGAGGAGTTCTGGCCGGGGCCGCTGACCATCGTGTGTGCGGCCGCTCCGAGCCTGTCCTGGGACCTCGGCGACACCAAGGGGACGGTCGCGGTGCGCATGCCGATGGATCCGGTCGCCCTGGAGTTGCTGAAGGAGGTCGGCCCGATGGCGGTCAGCAGCGCGAACCTTTCGGGGCACCCGGCGGCCACGACGGCCGACGAGGCGCAGAAGCAGCTGGAGGACAGCGTCGCGGTCTACCTCGACGGCGGGCCCCGCGACGACGACACGCCCTCCACCATCGTGGATCTCACCTACGCCGTGCCGCGCGTGCTGCGCGACGGCGCCGTCTCGGTGCAGCGTCTGCGCGCGGTCTGCGGCACGGTCATCGGCGTGCCCAAGCGCCGCTCAGCGGCCGTGGAGGACAGCGGCGAGGAACAGCAGGACGAGGCCGCCCCCGCCGCGAGTCCGGGAGAAGCCGAAGTAGGGGAGGCGGCTGAGGGCCGCGGGGGCGCGGCTGAGCGTCCGGACAGCCCGTCGGGAGCCGCATCCGCGCCAACCGGTGAGACCGCCGCCGAGACCGCCGCCGAGTCGGCGGCGTCGACCAAGGAGGCCGACTCCGGGCCAGCGGACAACCCGACCGACGAATCCGGCCGGGGAACCTCCTCCTGACACAGCCTTCCGCCTTCGGCGGCGGTTCTGGTCTGTTGTGGGGTCTTGTCGGTCTGCTGGGTGGCGGGTGGTCTTGACTGAAAGGCGGCGGCGAGGGCGGCGGTGGGCTGGGCCTGTGGTCGTCGGGTCGGGTGCTCGCCGGTGGTCCATCCGGCGGGGCAGCGACGGCAGGGGCGGCGCCGGGCCTGCGGTGGTCGAGCCGGTGGTCACCGGCCCCGGCCGCGGTGGTCTGAGCCGGGAGCGCCGCGCGGTTGTCGGCGCGGGCTCGACGCGGAGCTCTCGGCGGCCGCCATGGGGGCGGATTGGGAGCACGAGACGCACGTATGTGCGCCGGTATCCGCCTCGGTGTCGCCCCGAGGTGCCACCCTCGCACCGTGATTCCGTGATACGAAACAACACGGGGTGTTTGTCCGCCAATGCCCGAGTTCTCGGTGGGCTCGCAGCCGCGCTGCGGGGGCGGTGGCGCACGAGGCGCACTGAATGGCGCGAAAGCAGCCCTGAGGTCAACTTTTCGTGCGTCTCGTGGCTACGGCGCCCGCCGAGGCCGCCCGCAAAACGGGCATAGGTTCCCAAAAGTCCACCTCCTCGGGTAGCGGGGCAGTCGGCGGCCGCGCCTGGGCGCAACGAGCAACGTGTTGTCGCTCCCCGGCCCCCGATCCGGCGCACCACCGGGCCGCGCGGGCGCCCGCGACCGCGCCCCGCCGCGCGGCCTCCGGCCGGTGCCGGCCCGATCGCAACATGGCGACACCCAGCCGGCCCACCGGCGCCGGTAGGTCCCCTATGCCGGTCCATCCGGCGATGACCGCGAACTTATGGCCGCGGAATACGCTTACCTGCGACCATAAGTTCACGATAGACGGGCCAAGCCGCGCCGAGTCTGTCTCCAGGGCTGGATTCGGCGCCGAATCCAGCCCTGGAGACAGACTCGATGGCACCGGTGCCGCCCAACGCAGGGTTTTAACCAGGCAGCGGCCGCGGGTTCAGGGGGTGAGTGCAACACCGGCTCCGCACGGAGGTGTTGTGATGAATACCCACCCCCGGGGGGCGGCCCCCGCCGGCCGCCGCAACCGGCGGGCACCGGTACCGATGTCCGCGGGCCTGGCCCCGCTGCCGCCGTCGCCGCCTCGTCGGCCGCCGTCACCGGCGAGCACCCGACCCGATGGGCACCGGCCCAGCCCTTCGCCGTCCTCGGCGCCGCTTTTCCGTGCAGACCACCCGCCACCCGGCAGGCCGACAAGGCCGCCCAGCGGACCCGAGCCGCCGCCCCCGCTGGCCGCCGTCACCGGCGAGCACCCGACCCGATGGGCACCGGCCCAGCCCTTCGCCGTCCTCGGCGCCGCTTTTCCGTGCAGACCACCCGCCACCCGGCAGGCCGACAAGGCCGCCCAGCGGACCTGAGCCGCCGCCCCCGCTGGCCGCCGTCACCGGCGAGCACCCGACCCGATGGGCGCAGGCCCAGCCCTTCGCCGTCCTCGGCGCCGCTTTTCCGTGCAGACCACCCGCCACCCGGCAGGCCGACAAGGCCGCCCAGCGGACCCGAGCCGCCCCGCCGGCCGCCGTCACCGGCGGGCACCCGACCCGATGGGCGCAGGCCCAGCCCTCCACCGTCCTCGCCGCCGCCTTTCCCAACGACCGCCCGACACCCGGCAGACCAGCAAGGCCACAGCAAGGCCGCCCAGCAGACCCGAGCCGCCCCTTCGTCGGGCGCGCCCGCCCGTGCGCAGGTCGGGCGCCGTTCACCCGGTGAAGGCGCGGCGATCGCGTCCTGCCTCAGCCGCCCCCGGCTTTCGACCCATGGCCGTCCGCGGCGCTAAAAATGCGCAAAGACTGGCGGCGCCGCAATCGGCGTCGGCTACGGAACGCGTTCGAGCCGGGATGCGCCGGCCCGGGTGCAGCGGGGACGGCGTCCGGCTTTGCAGACCGGGCTCCTCGCGAGTACGCCAAAGCGCGAAACAGTTCGGCGGTGGCGGCCCGGCCCGGGGTCCGCGGTCGGCCGGGAGCCCGGATATCCCGGCCCTGCGCAGGGTCTGTGTCGACCGTATGCCGTCGTGCGGCCGCTTCGGCGAGATGCCCCAGAAGGCGGAGTGGTGTGCGGCGCCGGGTGTCGCGGTCGGCTCCCGGCCCCTTTCCGGCTGCCGCGCCTGCCGCCGCCGATGTCCCGACTCTTCAGTGGCACGTCGCACATTTTTCACTCTGCGTGGCCGCACGGTCCTGCCGCGCTGCATCGGCGGGTAGTGCTAGGTTCGACTGCACCGCGGTCTTCGAAAGCGGCAGCCGTGCCCGACATCGCTCGTACCGCGGTCGCGATCGGCCGTCCGCGCTTGGTGCGCGCAGCGGTTGGTGGCAGACCGCCGTTCAGCCGATAGCCGGCTCGCGGTCCAGCCGATCCGGCGACCGCCGAAGCAGAAGCCGTCAGCCCAGCGCCGAACCGCCGACCGCCCCCGTCGGCTCCCCGCCGTCGGCGCGCAACCGAGGAAGGCATCTGACACGCCGTGCGTGAGTATGCGCTCACCTTCGTCATCGCCGTGGCGGTCACCTACCTGCTGACCCCCTTCGTGCGGCGAGCGGCGATCGCCACGGGTGCCGTGCCTCCGGTTCGCGATCGCGACGTGCACTCCGAACCGATCCCGCGCATGGGCGGGATCGCCATCTACGGCGGCTTCGCCGCGGCGCTGCTGATCTCCTACCGGCTGCCGCACCTGCAGGACGTCTTCGTCTACAACACCTGGCGGGGCCTGCTCCTGGCGGGCGGGCTGATCATCGTCATCGGCATCATCGACGACCGGTGGGGCATGGGTCCCATCCCCAAGCTCGCCGGCCAGACCGCCGCGGCGGGCATCCTGGTGTGGTCGGGCGTGCAGATGCTGTGGCTGCCGCTGCCGGGTACCCAGTTGTCGCTGGGGCCGTGGCTGGGCGCACTGGTGTCGGTGTTGATGATCGTGGTGACCATCAACGCGGTGAACTTCGCCGACGGCCTCGACGGCCTCGCCGCGGGGATCGTGGCCATCTCCGCGTTCGCGTTCTTCGCCTACTACTACGTGGCGGCCGTCGACCAGGGGTTCGAGCGGCAGTCCTATCCGGCGATGATCGCGATCATCCTGGCCGGGGTGTGCATCGGGTTCCTGCTGCACAACTTCAACCCCGCCCGTGTCTTCATGGGCGATACCGGATCGATGCTGATCGGACTCATGCTGACGTCCATCACCATCACGGTGACCGGCCAGTTCTACCCCGACGGCCGCACCAGCGTGCACGGCATCGCCCTGTTCTTGCCGGTGTTCCTGCCGCTGCTGGTCATCGCACTGCCGCTGGCCGATCTGGTGCTCGCGGTGGTGCGCCGCACCATGGCCGGCAAGTCGCCCTTCGCCCCCGACAAGAAGCACCTGCACCACCGGCTGCTGGAGCTGGGACACTCCCACGCCCGCGCGGTGCTGCTGATGTATTTGTGGGCGGCCATCATCGCCTTCGCCGCGGTTTCGCTGTCGGTCTTCGACACCCCGTTCGTGGTGCTGACCGTCACCATGCTGGTGGCGGCCTGCGCAGTGGGCCTTATCACCCTTCCGCGGCTGCGCCGCCGCAGCGCAGCCCGCGCCCGCGCCTCCGCCGCCCGCGCTAAGGCCGGTGACCGCGAGCCGAACTCCCCGCCTTCCGCAGCCTCGTCGTCGGGCTCCGCGGAGTAGGCGATGGCGAAGGAGACGGTCATCACACGCACCGCCGGTTCCGAGTCCGGGTGGAACACATCGCGCCCAGCGATCCGCCCGCGACCGGTCCCCGCCGTGCGGTCGCGGCACCGGAGCAACCGACTGAGGACGCCTGAACCGGGAGGTCGAATCCAGCCGAACGGCACATGACCCGCGGTCGAACCACCGCGGTGACAAAGGCGACAACCTGCGGCGACAGCCGGTGTTCCGGAACGGTGTCCCGGACGGAGCCGCCGCGGCTGAGGTGGTCCTTACGGCCACCCCCGCTCGGGTGCCCGAATCCTTGTGATAGCTTTCACGAGCAAGCACCCCACAGCACAGCCACCGGAGTCACTTTCATGCAGGAACACGACGCCCGGATCTTCCGCGGCGCCGCGATTCCAACGGCCGCCGTCGGCGCGGCGGCCGCAGTCGCATCCTCAGTCATGGCGGGTGTGCCGGGGCTCGTCGGCGCTGCTCTGGCAGCGCTGCTGGTCCTCGCGTTCTTCGCCGTCTCCGCGTTCGTCATCGCCTGGGCGGGACCGCGGTATCCCCATTTGCTGCTGCCCATCGCCTTTCTCGTCTACACCACGAAGGTCGGTGTCCTGGCGGTCGCGCTGGTGCTCTTCGGCGGCACCACGGCCTTTCATCACAACTCGTTCGCGCTGACCGCACTGGCCTGCGTGATCGCCTGGCTCACGGGCCAGGCCGTCGCGGGCAAGCGAGTGCGGCGCCTGACGGTCGAGCCGGTCTCCGAGGGCGACGACGACTCCGGTACGGCGGACTCCGCGGCGGGTGCCGGAGTCGGGAGCGACCGGTGAATCCGGCGAAAACGCCCTTCAAGGGTGATGTGCGAACAAGATTCACCTACTGCTATCTTCCGGAGCGAGACGAAGGAGCGCGCGGGCGCCGGCGATCCCCCCGAAACGCCGCGCACCGACAGCGCGAAGTTCTTCTCCTCCGTGCTGGGAGGCGTGGCCCTGCGGGGCGGCGCGGGGCGGTCGGCGGACCGGTTGCGGCAACCGGCCGCTGTGTTCCCGCCGATCCGCGCGCCTCTCGGATCGGTCGGCGCGATCTCTCGGATCGGCGTCCGTCATCTCGGGTTCTGAGTGTCCAGTCCGGTAGCCGTCCTCTCCATGCGAGGGGCGCGGTACCGCCCAATACATCGAGGATTGAGTTGCGTCACGACGAATGGGTTCGCCGTGAGGGAACCCCCGGCCGTGTAGCGAGCGAGGAGCGGTGAACCAACTAAACGACGTGTCCGCCGGGCTGCACAGTGCCGCGTCCGAAGAAGGCTGCCACATCTTCAACACACAGGGATGCGGCTTCTCACCTCCGGGCATGGGTCTGTTCTTCCCCGAGCCCTACCTGGACTTCGGCATCCCCGGTACCGCGGGCATCACCAAATACTTCGTAGTGCTGATCCTGGCGCTGCTGCTGGCGGCGGGATTCTGGTACTTCACCACGCGCAACGCCAAGGTCGTGCCCAGCCGCGGGCAGAGCCTGGCGGAGATGTTCGTGGAGTTCGTCCGGAACCAGATCACCCGCAACACCATGGGTAAAGAGGGCGACAAGTACCTGCCCCTGATGGTGACCCTGTTCCTGTTCATCTTCTCGATGAACATCATGGGCCTCATCCCGATCCCGGGCCTGCAGCTGCCGGTGACCACCAGCCTGGCGATCCCCGTCATGCTCGCGCTGTTCATCTACCTGCTGTGGAACGGCGTCGGCATCCGCCGCAACGGGGTCGGCGGGCACTTCAAGGCCCACCTGGTGCCCGGCGGCGTGCCCAAGCCGCTGCTGATCCTGATCACGCCGATCGAGGCGCTGTCCAACTTCGTCATCCGGCCGTTCACCCACGCGCTGCGGCTCTTCGCGGTGATGTTCGCCGGCCACCTGCTGCTGGCGGTCTTCGCCGCGGCCGGGTTCTACATGTTCAACCCCCTCACCCCCATGGGATGGGGCCTCGGTGCGGTCTCGGTGGGCTACAGCGCGCTGGCGCTCGTCGGGTTCCTGATCTTCACCGTCTTCGAGCTGTTCATCATGGCCGTCCAGGCTTACGTGTTCGTGCTGCTCTCCTCGGTCTACATCGGACAGGCGATGGAGAGCGAGCACTAGGAGACCCCCGTCTCCGCGTGCGCGCACGCGCTCACCCCAGTCCACGCAAAAGCAACGCCAGTCCGGCGGCACCGACTACCCGCCGGCGTGTATCGAGTAAAGGGAATTCAATGGAAATCACCGGTAGCCTCGCGACCATCGGTTACGGCCTCGCCGCCATCGGCCCCGGAATCGGCGTCGGCATCATCTTCGGTATGGGTGTGCAGGCCATCGCCCGCCAGCCCGAGGCGCGCGGCGTGCTGACGACGCAGATGATCTTCGGCTTCGCCGTCGTCGAGGCGCTGGCCATTCTCGGGTTCGTCCTCGCGATCATCCAGCAGTAGTAACGGCCAGCGAAGCGGAGGAGATGCCGGCCATGAACCTGGCAGCCGAGCAGGAAAGCCTCCTGCAGATCCACTGGGACGAGTTCACCTTCGGCGCGATCGCTTTCGGCCTGTTCGCCCTGGTCGTCTATCGCATGTGGCCGCGGCTGACGTCCGCCCTCGACGAGCGGGCCAACCAGATCGAGGGTGGCATCGAACGCGCCCGGAAGGCGGAGGCCGAGGCGGAGGAGATCCGCCAGCAGTACCGCGAGAAGCTCGACGAGGCGCACCGCGAGTACGCCCGCGAGCTGGAGAAGGCCAAGGAGCAGCGGGCCTCGATCATCGCCGAGGCGCGCGAGGAGGCCCAGGCCGAGGCGCAGCGGGTCCTCGACGCCGCGCACGCCCAGATCGACGCCGACCGCCAGCACGCATTCGCGCAGCTGCGCAACGAGATCGGCACCCTTTCCACCGATCTCGCCGAGCGCATCGTCGGTGAGACGCTCAGCGAAAGCGCCGCCCAGAACCGCGTCATCGACCGGTTCCTGGAGGAGCTGGAGCAGGGCGAGAACGCCTCCCAGGCCGAGGTGCGCTGATGCGGGGCATCAGCCGCGCCTCCCTGGAGGCGGTCACCGAACGGCTCGGCACCGTGCTGGAGTCGGCCGACACCGCCGCACTGGGCCGCGAGCTCTTCGAGGTCGTCGCGCTGCTGGAGCAGGAGCACACCCTGCGCCGGTGGCTGGCCGACCCGGCCAACTCCGCCGAGGCCAAGTCCGGACTCGTCGGCGAGCTGCTGGAGTCCAGGGTGTCGCCCTCCACCCTCATGGTGGTCGGCGACGTCGTCCAGGCCCGGTGGTCGAGGCAGCGCGACCTGGTCGACGCGATCGAACGGGCGGCCGTCTTCTCGACGATCGCCCGGGCCGAGAGCGAGCAGCGGCTCGGCGAGCTGGAGGACGAGCTCTTCCGGTTCAGCCGGGTCCTCGCGGGCGAGTCCGAGCTGCGCGCGGCGCTGACCGACGAGTCCGTCTCCGCCGAGCGCCGCAGCGGCATCGTCGAGGCACTGCTGGCGGGCAAGGCCGACCCGGCCACGACCACCCTGGTCACCCAGCTCGTCACGCATCCGCGGGGACGTAGGCTGGAAGACGGCCTGGAGTACTACGGGCAGCTGGTCGCCGAGCGTGCCCAGCGCTACGTCGCGCTGGTGCGCACGGCGGTCGCGCTGAGCGAGAACCAGCAGGAGCGCCTGCGCACCAGTCTCGCCCGGGCCTACGGGCGGCCGATCCACCTGAACATCGAAGTCGACCCCTCGGTGGTGGGCGGTATGTCCATCCGGGTGGGCGACGAGGTCATCGACGGCACCATCGCCGGGCGCCTCAACGAGGTCCGGCGCCGTCTGGCCGGCTGAGGCGACGATCCACCCCCAAGCAGAACGCACCGGCGCCGGGGACATCGGCGCCATACGAGAGCAAGGACATACGTGAGATGGCGGAGCTGACGATCCGGCCGGAGGAGATCCGGAACGCGCTGCAGCGCTTCGTCCAGTCGTACGAGCCCGACGCCGCCGCGCGCGAAGAGATCGGCACCGTCACCTACACCGGTGACGGGATCGCGCGCATCGGCGGCCTTCCCTCGGCGATGGCGAACGAGCTGCTGCAATTCGAAGACGGCACGCTGGGCCTGGCCCAGAACCTGGAGATCGGCGAGATCGGCGCGGTCGTCCTGGGCGAGTTCTCCCAGATCGAGGAGGGCCAGTCGGTGCGCCGGACCGGCCAGGTGCTCTCGGTGCCGGTGGGTGACAACTACCTCGGCCGGGTCGTGGACCCGCTGGGCAATCCGATCGACGGCCAGGGCGAGATCGAGACCACCGAGCGCCGCGACCTGGAAGTGCAGGCCCCCTCGGTCATGCAGCGCCAGCCGGTGGGCGAGCCGATGCAGACCGGTATCAAGGCCATCGACTCGATGACCCCCATCGGCCGCGGCCAGCGCCAGCTGATCATCGGCGACCGGCAGACCGGCAAGACCGCGATCGGCATCGACGCGATCATCAACCAGAAGAGCAACTGGGAATCCGGCGACCCCTCCAAGCAGGTCCGCTGCATCTACGTGGCCGTGGGCCAGAAGGGCACGACCATCGCCAGCGTGAAGGGCGCGCTGGAGGAGGCCGGTGCGATGGACTACACCACCATCGTGGCCGCCCCCGCGTCGGACGCCGCCGGCTTCAAGTACCTCGCCCCCTACACCGGCTCGGCCATCGGCCAGCACTGGATGTACGACGGCAAGCACGTGCTGGTGGTCTTCGACGACCTGACCAAGCAGGCCGAGGCCTACCGAGCGGTGTCGCTGCTGCTGCGCCGCCCGCCGGGCCGCGAGGCCTACCCCGGTGACGTCTTCTACCTGCACTCGCGCCTGCTGGAGCGCTGCGCCAAGCTCTCCGACGAGATGGGCGCGGGGTCGATGACCGGCCTGCCGATCATCGAGACCAAGGCGAGCGACGTCTCCGCCTACATCCCGACCAACGTCATCTCGATCACCGACGGCCAGGTGTTCCTGGAGACCGACCTGTTCAACCAGGGCCAGCGCCCGGCGATCAACGTCGGTATCTCCGTCTCCCGTGTGGGCGGTTCCGCCCAGACCAAGGCGATGAAGAACGTCACCGGTTCGCTGCGGCTGGGCCTGGCCCAGTACCGCGAGCTGCAGGCGTTCGCGGCCTTCGGCTCGGACCTGGACGCGGTCTCCAAGGCGCAGCTGGAGCGCGGTGAGCGGCTGATGGAGCTGCTCAAGCAGGGCCAGTACGCGCCGTTCCCCATGGAGAAGGAGGTCGTCTCCATCTGGGCGGGCACCACCGGCCAGATCGACGACGTGCCCACCGAGGACGTCAGCCGCTTCGAGGCGGACTTCCTGGACTACATCTCCCGCGAGCACTCCAAGGTCCTGGACAACATCCGCGAGAGCGGGAAGTTCGAGGAGGAGACCGAGCAGGCCCTCAAGGACGCCATCGCGGAGTTCAAGCTGACCTTCCAGACCTCGGCCGGCACCGTGCTGGGCTCCGAGGAGGAGACGGAGGCGCTTGCGGAGAGTGAAGTCGGCCAGGACACCATCAAGGTCGCAAAGAGCACCGGGAAGTAGCCCATGGGAGCACAGCTTCGCGTCTACCGCCGGAGGATCCGCTCGACCAGGTCGATGGCGAAGATCACCCGCGCGATGGAGCTCATCGCCACCACCCGCATCACCAAGGCGCAGCGCGTGATGCAGGCGGCGGAGCCCTACGCGCGGGAGATCACCCGGTCGGTCTCCGCCCTGGCGCAGCGGGTGAGCGATCACCCGCTGCTGCAGGAGTCGGAGAACCCGACCCGGGCCGCGGTCCTGATCATCACCAGCGACAAGGGCCTCGCGGGTGCCTACACGGCCAACGCGATCAAGGAGTCCGAGTCCCTGGGCACGCTGCTGCGCAACCAGGGCAAGGAAGTGCTCCAGTACGTCGTGGGCCGCAAGGGGATCGCCTACAACCAGTTCCGGCAGCGTCCGATGGAGCGGACCTGGGAGGGCATCACCGAGCGTCCGACGTACCTGGACGCCAAGGAGATCGCCGACGCCCTGATGGACCGGTTCACCAAGGACGCCGGGACCGAGGACGGCGTGGACGAGATCCACATCGTCTCCACCCGGTTCGTCTCCATGCTCACCCAGAACGCGGCGTCCCGCCGGGCGCTGCCGCTGGAGGTCGAGCAGGTCGAGCCCAAGGTGCTGGAGGCCGAGCAGGGCGCCCTGCCGCTGTACGAGTTCGAGCCCTCCGCGGAGGAGGCGCTGGACCAGTTGCTGCCCAAGTACGTGGCGAACCGGATCTATTTCGCGCTCCTGGAGTCGGCCGCATCGCAGCAGGCGTCGCGCCGCAACGCCATGAAGGCGGCCACCGACAACGCCGAGGAGCTTGTCCAGACCCTGACCCGCCAGGCCAACCAAGCCCGCCAGGCGGAGATCACCAACGAGATCAGCGAGATCGTCGGCGGCGCCGACGCCCTTGCTGGTGCCAGCGCGGGAAGTGAGTAAGAAAGTGACTGCGACTGCTGCTGAAGGGACGGCCGCGCCTGGCACGTCCACCGGGCGCATCGCCCGGGTCACCGGCCCGGTCGTCGACGTGGAGTTCCCGGTCGGCGCCCTGCCACCCCTGAACAACGCCTTGCACACCGACGTCACCCTCGGGGACGAGACCAAGACCGTCACGCTGGAGGTCGCCCAGCACCTCGGCGACAACCTGGTCCGCACCATCAGCCTGGCGCCCCAGGACGGCATGGTCCGGGGCGCCGAGGTGCGCGACACCGGCGAGCCCATCAGCGTGCCGGTCGGTGACGTGGTGAAGGGCCACGTGTTCAACACCCTGGGCGAGTCCATGGACACGCCCACCTCGGAGCTCAAGGTCCAAGAGCGGTGGCCCATCCACCGCAACCCCCCGGCCTTCGACCAGCTTGAGTCGAAGACCGAGATGCTGGTGACGGGCATCAAGGTCCTCGACCTGCTGACGCCCTACGTGCGCGGCGGGAAGATCGGTCTCTTCGGCGGCGCCGGTGTGGGCAAGACGGTGCTCATCCAGGAGATGATCACCCGTATCGCCCGCAACTTCGGTGGTGTGTCGGTGTTCGCCGGTGTCGGCGAGCGCACCCGTGAGGGCACCGACCTGTTCCTGGAGATGGACGAGATGGGTGTCCTGCCGGACACCGCGCTCGTCTTCGGCCAGATGGACGAGCCGCCCGGCACGCGTCTGCGCGTGGCCCTGTCCGGGCTGACCATGGCGGAGTACTTCCGCGATGTGCAGAACCAGGACGTGCTGCTGTTCATCGACAACATCTTCCGGTTCACCCAGGCGGGCCAGGAGGTCTCCACGCTGCTGGGCCGCATGCCCTCGGCGGTGGGTTACCAGCCCAACCTGGCCGACGAGATGGGCGTGCTGCAGGAGCGGATCACCTCGACCCGCGGCAACTCGATCACCTCGATGCAGGCGATCTACGTGCCCGCGGACGACTACACCGACCCCGCGCCGGCCACCACGTTCGCCCACCTGGACGCCACCACCGAGCTCTCGCGGCCCATTTCGCAGAAGGGCATCTACCCGGCGGTGGACCCGCTCGCGTCGACCTCGCGCATCCTCGACCCGCAGTACGTGGGCCAGGAGCACTACGACGTCGCGCAGCGGGTGATCGGGATTCTGCAGCGCAACAACGACCTGCAGGACCAGATCGCGATTCTCGGCATCGACGAGCTGTCCGAAGAGGACAAGATCATCGTCGAGCGGGCGCGCCGCCTGGAGCGGTTCCTGTCGCAGAACATGTTCGTCGCGGAGAAGTTCACCGGCAACCCGGGCGTGTTCGTCCCGCTGGAGGAGACCATCGCCTCGTTCAAGGCGGTCTGCGACGGCGAGTACGACCACCTGCCCGAGCAGGCGTTCCTCGACGTCGGCAACATCGAGATGGCCGTCGAGAAGGCCAAGACGCTGCAGGGCTAGACGTTGCGCGGGTGGCGGCGGACCGCCGGCGGTCCGCCGCCACCCGCGAATCCGCCCACTAGCAGAGGAGTTTGTGGCAGTGTCGAATAAGCTTTTCGTCGAGATCGTCTCGCCGGAGCAGGAGCTCTGGGCCGGCGAGGGCGACATGGTCATCGCCAAGACCACCGAGGGCGAGATCGGTGTGCAGCCGGGGCACACCCCGGTGCTGGCGCTGCTGGCGCCCGGCGCTGTGGTCCGGGTGCTCGGCGGTCGCGAGAAGGGCGAGGTCCGCGCCGCGGTCCACGGCGGTTTCATGGTCGTGACGCTGGGGGACCGGGTGTCGATCCTCGCCGAGATCGCCGAACTGGCCGAAGATGTCGACATCGACCGGGCCAAGGCGGCGCTGCGCGGCGCTCAGTCCGAGGGGGTCTCCATCGAGGACGAGGAGGCCCAGGCACGGGCCGCGCGGGCGCGCAGCCGCCTGCTGGCCGCCGGGGAAACCGTATGAGCGGCGCGGGCGGGCGCTGAGCAAGGAGAGTTGCGCCGGTGCAGGAGCTGATCTTCGGCCAGCCGTGGTTCAGGGCCATGGAATGGCTGTTCATCACGCTCCTCATCGTGTCGGTCGCCGCTCTCATCGCCGTCACCGTGCGCCGCTACGTGCTGGAGCGGGGCGGCGGCGCAGTCGAATGCTATCTGCGAGCGGGCGCCGACTCCCGGCAGGCCCCCTGGCGCATGGGGCTCGGCCGGTACGGCAGCGAGGATCTGCGCTGGTACCGGGTCTTCTCACTGTGGCCGCGGCCGGCAGCCGAGCTGTCGCGCCGCGGCCTCGTCGTGTTGAACCGCCGCGAACCCACACCCGGTGATCTGCGGGAACTGACCCTGGATCTGGTGGTGGTCGAGGTGGGCTGGACGGCGGCCGACGGCTCCGCCCCCGAGGAGCCGGTCTACGAACTCGCCATGACCGACAGCGCCCTCACGGGGTTCCTGTCGTGGCTGGAGTCGATGCCGCCCGGCACGCACTGGCAGTCCTGAGCGCCGAGCGCTTCGGCGCCCCGCGCGGCACGGGACAGGACGGGGTCCGTGCGCCTAGGCTGTCCGCATGATCGTGGCATTCTCGGTGAGTCCGATGGGATCGGGTGACGACTCCGTCGCCCCGGCGGTGGCCCGCGCGGTGCGGGTGGTGCGCGAAAGCGGTCTGCCCAACCGCACCGACGCGATGTTCACCAGCGTCGAGGGAGAGTGGGACGAGGTGATGGACGTGGTCAAACGCGCCGTCGCCGCCGCGGGGGAGGGCGCCCCGCGCGTCAGCCTCACTCTCAAGGCCGACGTCCGCGAGGGCGTGCACGACGGCCTCGACAGCAAGGTGGAGGCCGTCGAGCGCGAACTCGGCGGCGCCTGAGCGGCCGGCGCGGTCGGCGCCGCGGGTCCGGTTCAACGCGCACACGGGCCGGCCCGACTCAAGTCGCGCGGGCGCCGTGCCCGCGCGGCCGCCTCACCGTTGGCCCCCGGGCCGCCACAGCACCTCCGAGCCGTCTCGGCCCAGCACCCGGCAGAGGATGAACAGCAGGTCCGAGAGGCGGTTGAGGTAGCGCGCGGGCAGCGGGCTCACCGTGTCGCCGTGCTCCTCGCGCGCCGCCCACGCGTTGCGTTCGGCGCGGCGGACGACGACCCGCGCCTGGTGCATCAGGGCGACGGCCGGCGAGCCGCCCGGCAGCAGGAAGCTGCGCAGCGTGGGCAGGTCGGCGTTGAAGTGGTCGCACTCCTGTTCAAGGCGCTCGATGTAGTCCGGCTCCACGCGCAGCGGCGGGTACTCGGGCTCCTCGCCGGAAGGAGCGACGGGGCAGGACAGGTCGGCGCCGAGGTCGAACAGCTCGTTCTGCACCCGCGCGAGCCGGGTGCGGATATCGTCTGTGACGGTGTCGCCGCCGAGCGCGAGCGCCGTGCCGATGGCGGCGTTGGCCTCCTCGACGTCGGCGTACGCGACCAGGCGGGCGTCGGTCTTCGCGGTGCGGCTCATGTCGCCGAGGGCGGTGGTGCCGTCGTCGCCGACGCGGGTGTAGATCCGGGAGAGTACGACAGGGTTGTCCGAGTCCTGTTTGGTCATGGGGCCACTCTAGGAGCCGAGTGGGCGGCTGCAGCGGATGTGCGGGTTTCGGGCGGGCCCGCCTCGGCCACGAGAACGCCCGTGGGCGGGGAGACGGTTCCCCTCGCCCACGGGCGCCGATGTTTCGTTCCAGCGGTTACTTCAGCCAGAGGTCGCCCACACGGGCGGGGGCGAACTCCTGGGCCCGGAAGGTCCGCGGCGCGACTCCGTTCACCGGCAGGGTGCTGTCGGCGTAGGTCTCCACGGAGTAGGCGACTCCATCGGACAGTTCGTCGATCGACCGCCAGTTGATGTTGTCGATGTCGTCCTGCGCCGTGTGGTAATTCGGGTCGAAGTCGATGCCGGCGGTGCCGCCGTAGTACTCGACCTGCTGTTCGGTCTTGGTGCCGTCACCGCCGCTGAACAGGCCGCCGGAGGCGATCCCTTCGGCCATGAAGGCGCTGTAGTCGGAGCGGCCGCTGAACTCGGTCGGCTCGGTGACCAGGTTCTTCTTCTCGTAGTAGTCCTCGAACATCTTCTGGATCGCGCCCGAGCCCGAGGGCGGCGGCAGCGACCCCTCAAGCTCGCCGCGGCCGTCGTAGATGAAGCGGCCGTAGTTGGGCGAGCCGAGCATGTCGAAGTTGAGGTAGAGGGCGATGCGGTCGAGCTGTCGCTGCTTCAGCTGCTCGACGTACTTCGTGGAGCCGATCAGGCCCTGCTCCTCGGTGCCCCAGAAGGCGAACCGCACCCGGTTGTTCGGCTTGCCGAGCTTGGCGAGCTGCTGGGCGGTCTCCAGGATGGTGGCCACGCCGCTGGCGTTGTCGTTCATCCCGGGGCCCTCGGGCACGCTGTCCAGGTGCGCGCCCACCATGACGACGTTGTCCTTGGCGCCGCCGCGGGTCTGGGCGATGATGTTGTAGGAGGTGCGGGTCGTCACCGAGGAGTCGACCTTCAGGTGCACCTCAAGCGCGTCGCCTGCTGCCACGAGCGCGTCGCCGGTCTCGGTCGTGGCCCCCACCGAGGGGATGGCGGACTCTTCGCCGACCGTGCCGTTGAGAGGGCCCTCGACGTTGTTGACGATGACGATCCCGCCGGCGCCGGCCTCCGCGGCGTTGGCCGTCTTGGCCTGGAACGTGCAGCTGCCGCGCTTGACGATCGCGACGGCGCCGTCGGGGAAGCCGGAGAAGTCGTCGGCGGTGCAGCCGCTGTCGGTGCTGTCGTAGTCGACGGGCACACCCGCCGCTGTGACGTCGCCGGCACCGGAGTAGTTCATCGTGATGAAGTCGTCGCCGGGGGAGAACTCCCGCTGCTCGGGGGCGACCTGGGTGAGCACCGGCTCGGAGTGCTCCTGCCACATCTCGTAGTCGTAGGTGTCGCGCTTGGGCCGGTAGCCGGCGCGCTTGAGCTGGTCGACGACGTAGTCGGCGGCGACGTCGTAGCCGGGGGTGTTGGTGGCCCGGTTGCCGCCGTTGTACTCGGCGATCGTGCTCAGGTTCTCGACGTGCTCGCGAATGCCGTCGGTGGTGACCAGAGTCGGCAGCACGGCCGCGTCGGCGTGTGCGGTGCCGGGGGCGAGTCCCAGACCGAGCACCAGGGTGGCCGAGGCGCCCGCGCAGGCGAGGCGCCTGGCGGCCGGCGGCAGGTGCCGACGGGGGGCGGGGGATCGTTGACTTGTGGGCACTGGCGTCCTCCTGCTGCGGACACCCGTCTACTCGGGGTGATGAGACGGGCGCGATTCGTGCGAGGTATCGGGCAGCCTGTCACCACTGCGTATCGCTGAGCAAGGTGGTACACCCCGCGTTGCCACATTCAGCCATAAATCTTCCGATGTGTCGGCGATATGTGGTGTCATAGTCGGTTCCGCGGTGCCCCGCCGCCGGTTCCGGCGGCCGCCTGTCCAGGGCTCCGCCCGCACCTCTCAGAACAGGCGCGGCGTGTCCGGCTCGATACCGCGCAGCGCGTCGTAGTCGAGTGTGACGCAGCCGATTCCGCGGTCGCCGGCCAGGACGCGCGCCTGCGGCTTGATCTCCTGAGCGGCGAAGACGCCCTTGACGGGGCTGATCGAGGGGTCGCGGTTGAGCAGTTCCAGGTAGCGGGTGAGCTGCTCGACGCCGTCGATGTCGCCGCGGCGCTTGAGCTCGACGGCGACCGTGCCGCCGTCGCCGTCGCGGCAGAGGATGTCGACCGGTCCGATGGCGGTGGGGTACTCGCGGCGGATCAGGGTGTAGCCGTCGCCGAGCGTGGTGATGTGCTCGGCGAGCAGTTCCTGCAGGTGGGCTTCGACGCCGTCCTTCTGCAACCCGGGATCGGCCCCCAGAGTGTGGGTGCTGTCGTGCTGGATCTCCTCGATGCGCAGCACGAGCTTCTCGCCGGATTTTCCGTGGGTGACCGTCCACACCTCGGTGCCGTCGTCCGCGGCCGACTCCTTCACCGAGCACGGCGGGTTCATCCAGTTGAGCGGTTTGAACGCGCGGTCGTCGGCGTGCACCGAGACCGAGCCGTCGGCCTTGAACAGCAGCAGCCGGGGTGCCATGGGCAGGTGGGCGGTGAGGCGTCCGACGTAGTCGACGCTGCAGCGGGCGATCACGAGTCTCACGCTGCACGATCCTAGCCGTGTGTGACGAGGGCCGCGGTCATGCCGCTCGCCGTGCGCCGTCCGGGCCTGCTCGGGCTGATCGCGCACGGCTGCACGCGGATTTCCCCGAACCGGTGGCGCGAAACGAGAATGAAAACTATTTTCATATGACGCCGGGGGTAGCCAGATGTGGCCCCTCGGTGCCGTGACGGTACGCGCACGGAGAACTAACGTCGCAGACCGGTGCGCGGGGTCCCCGGCGGCAAGCCGGGTGCGGGCCCCGCGTGGGCCGCGCGCTCAGCGTGCCGGTCGGTCGCCAACAAGAGAGGGACGTCCATGTCGCTGACGGTTTCGCCGGAACTCCTGCACAAGGCCGAGCAGGGCCCCGTCGACAACGCCGACTTCATCGCCTGCATCCGCGAATCGCTGCCCTACGCCTGGAGCGTCGTCAGCGGCCTGGCCGAGCGGGCCGCCGCCGGCGACGCCGACTTCGAGGCCAACGAGGTGCCGCCGCCCGGCGAGGCCGAGCGGGGCCAGCTCCTGCGCCTGCTCGCCAGCGACGCCATGCGCGCCGCCGTGGAGGACCACTTCGGCATGCGCCTGGCCTTCCAGAACTGCCACCGGGTCGCGCTGTTCAAGCCGGGCGCCGATGCCGCCCGCGCCGAGTTCGCCTCGCCGCGCGCCCAGCTGCTCAACCAGTCGCCGGAGCTCGTCGACTGCTGAACCGTCCGGGCGCCCCGGGGCACCCGCGGTGCCGGTCCCTCGGGGCCGTGCACCCCGGGTGCGTGCCCCGAGGCCTTCGCAGAGCGCCACGGCCCACCGCCGGCCGGGCGGGGGTGCACTCGTCGCGGCGTCCGTGCTCCGGCGCCCGCGCGCGAGCGCGTAGGGTGGGCGCATGCAGGAATTCGACAAGGTCGGCGTGGTCGGGCTGGGCGCCATGGGCGCCGGTATCGCCGAGGTGTTCGCCCGGGCCGGGTTCCAGGTGACGGGTGTGGAGATCGACGGCGACGCCCTGGAACGCGGCCGCGGCCACGTGCGCGCCTCGCTGTCCAAGGCCGTCGAACGCGGCAAGCTCAGCGCGGAGGAGCAGGGCAGCATCCTCGACCGGATCTTCTTCACGACCGATCGCGAGGACCTGCGCGACGCCGACTTCGCCATCGAGGCCGTGCCGGAGCGGATGGACCTCAAGCGCGACGTCTTCGCCGACCTCGACCGCATCTGCCCGCCCGGCACCATTCTGGCGACCAACACGTCCTCGCTGTCGGTCACCGAGATCGCAGCGCTCACCGGACGCCCGGACAAGGTCGTGGGCCTGCACTTCTTCAACCCGGCCCCGGTGATGAAGCTGACCGAGGTCGTCAGTACCATCACCTCCTCCCAGGCGACCGCCGACATCGCCACCGAGGTCGCCAAGCGCATCGGCAAGACCCCCGTGGCGGTGACGGATCGTGCCGGGTTCGTCGCCAACGCCCTGCTGGTGCCCTTCATCAACGACGCCGTCTCGGTCTACGAGCGCCGGATCGCCTCCCGCGAGGAGATCGACACCGCGGTCACCAAGGACGCCGGTCTGCCGATGGGGCCGCTGACCCTGGCCGACCTCGTCGGCGTCGACGTGTGCCTCGCGGTGCTGGACGTGCTCTGGGACGAGTTCCGAGAGCCCCGCTACGCCGCCGCCCCGCTGCTGCGCCGCATGGTCGCCGCCGGGCGCCTGGGCCGCAAGAGCGGACGCGGGTTCTACGACCACACCGGCGTGAGCGAGCCGGCCGAAGAGGTCCCCACCGGTGCCGTCGCCGAGGCGCTGCGCGGCGGCCACTTCGACTTCGACCTCGCGGGGATGCTGCTGGCTCCGCACGTCAACGACGCGCTGCGGATGGTCGGCGACGGCTACGCCGCGGCGCAGGACGTCGACACCGCCATGCGCTTCGGCTGCGGCTATCCCAAGGGACCGATCGAGCTGTTCGAGGAGCGGGGGACCGACTGGTTCGGCGGGCTGATCGACGCGCTGCTGCCGACCGGGCTGAGCAGCCTGACCCCCGCGCCGGTCGTCTGGGCCGCGGAACTCGTCGGGCGCGAGTCGCTGCGCTGATGCGTCCCGACCGCCGGGCCGCCGCGCCGGCGGCCGCGCCCACGTGGGCCGCCGCGCCCGCTCGTGCGGGCCGCTGTGGGGTGTTCCGGGCGACTGCCCCTACCCTGGAACCGTGAGTCCGCGCCGCAACACACCCCGCCGCCGGGGGGCCAGCCGCCCGCCCGGCGACGACGACGCCGTTTTCCGGCGCGTCACCGGAGCCGAGCGGCGCGAGACCGGCCCGGACGGCGAATGGGCCGTGCGGCGAATCACCGGGGCCGCCGCCACCAAGACCTACCGCTGCCCCGGCTGCCAGCAGGAGATCCCCCCGGCCATGCCGCACGTGGTGGCCTGGCGCCCCTTCGGCGACGGCGAGGACCGCCGCCACTGGCACTCCTCCTGCTGGGAGCGGCGTGCCGACCGCGGCGTCCGCTTTCCGCGCCGCTGAGCGCGGCCGGCCCCCACCGCGGTACGGCTGCCGTGCCGCGCCGCGCCCACCACCGCCACTGTCGAACGAGGACCGATGCAGATCCGCGCCACCACGGTGCTGCCCGCCGAGCGCCGCCCGATCACCCTGCACACCGCCGACGGCCTGGAGCTCGTCGGCGAGCTGGCCCTGCCGCAGGACCGCGCGCCCGAGGCCGCACTCGTCTGCCTGCACCCCCTGCCCACGGCCGAAGGCATGATGGACAGCCACGTGCTGCGCAAGGCCGCCTACCGGCTGCCGACGCTGGCCGGGGTGGCGGTGCTGCGCTTCAACACCCGCGGAACCGAGTCCCGGCACGGCAAGAGCCAGGGGGAGTTCGGCGAGGGCGAGGCGGAACGCCACGACGTGGCCGCCGCCATCGAGTACGCCGAGTTCGAGGAGCTGCCGCGGCCCTGGCTGCTGGGCTGGTCCTTCGGCACCGAGCTGGCGCTGAAGTGGGGCTGCGACCCCGAGGTGGAGGGCGCACTCCTGCTGTCGCCGCCGCTGCACCGGGCTACGGACGCCGACCTGGACGTGTGGGGCGACTCGGGCAAGCCGCTGGTCGCGCTGGTGCCGGAGTTCGACGACTACCTGCGGCCCGACGAGGCGCGCCAGCGTTTCGCGCGCGTGGGACAGGCCGAGGTGATCGGTGTGGAGGGCGCCAAGCACCTGTGGGTAGGCGAGCCCTACGTGCGCACCGTGCTGAACACGGTCGTGGAGCGCGTCGCACCCGGCGCGGCTCCGCTGCCCCGGGAGTGGGACGGCCCCTACGAGCGCGACACCTTCACCGGCTGACGCGAAAGGCCCGCTCGCCGGCGTTTCGACTCTCTCAACCGAGGGGGCGGCGGCGACCCGTCGGGCACTGCGCGACCCCGGAGCGGGGCGCACGGCGGCTTGCGGGCTGCGCGCGCGAAAAGGCCCCGGCCGCCCGGAGAGATCCGGGCCGCCGGGGCCTTGCACTGTGTCGGTGTCAGTGCCTGTGTGCGTGGCAGTGGTAGTGACAGTGTTGGTGTCTTCGCGCCACGGCGGCGCGGCCGACCGGGTGGCCGACTACTCCTGCCACCAGTCCTCGTCGTCCTCGGCAGCGGCGGACTTGCGGCCCGAGGCGGCGCCCACGGGCTGCTTTGCGTCCTCGCCGCCGGAGCGCTGCCGACCCTGCTGGTCGCCGTCGTGGGACTCGATGGCCGCAGGCTGCTCGGGGGCGGGCACCTGGGCGGGGGCGGGTGCCGCGGGTGCCGCGGCGGCGTCGCCGCCACCGCCGCCGCCGAGGAGCTGGCGGAGCTGGTCCAGGTGCGACTGGATGCTGTCGCGCTGGCGGCTCTTCTCGTCGACCTCCTGCTGGGCGACGGCCATGATGCGGTCGGACTCGGACTTGGCGTCGCCGACCATGTGGTCGGCCTTGGACTTGGCCTCGCCGGTGATCTGCTCGGCGTTCTTCTTGGCGTTGGTGACGAGCTGCTTGGCGTGCTGCTCGGCGTCGCGGCGGGTCTGCTCGGCCTGCGAGCTGGCCTTGGTGGCCCGCTGCTCGGCACTGGCGGCGCGCTCCTCGGCCTCCGAGACCAGTTTCTGCGTGGCGGCCTGGGCGGCGGCCAGGCGCTCGGCGTCCTGGCGCTCGGCCTCCTCGCGGCGGCCGGCGAGCTGGATCTCGAACTCGGCCTCCTCCTGCGCCCGCTTGGCCTCACTCTCCTCCAGAGTGCGCTGGGCCTGGGCACGCATCTCGTCGGCCTGGCGCTTGGCGGTCTGCAGGGTCTCGTCGCGCTCGCGCTTGGCGGAGGCGCGCGCCTGGGCGCACTCGCGCTCGGTGGTGGTGCGCAGCTTGGCGATCTCGCCCTCGAACGTGGCCCGCTTCTCGGCGATCTCGTGGTCCACGGCAGAGCGCTTCTTCTGCACCTCGCGCTCAGTCGTGGAGGTGAGCTCGTCGGCCTCGCGCTGGGCCGTCGTGCGGATCTCCTCGGCCTCGTTCTCAGCGGACGAGCGCTGCTCGTCGGCCTCGCGCTGAGCGGTGGTGCGCAGGTCGTTGGCCTCGTTCTCGGCGGCCGAACGCATCTCGGCGGCCTCGATCTTGGCTTCGGACTTGATGTCGTTGGCCTCGGCGCGGGCGCCCTGCACGAGTTCGGTGGCCTGCTCCTCGGCGAGGCGGAGCAGCTGCTCGATACGCGCGCCCAGGCCGGAATAGGTGGGGCGCTCCTGCTCCTCCAGTTGGCGCTTGGCCTCGGCGAGGTCGTTCCGGCTCTGCTCGGACTCTTCCTTGGACTGCTGGAGCTCGGACTTCAGCTGGTCGACGTAGTTCAGCACCTGCGTCCGGTCGTAACCGCGCAGAACCACGTCGAACTCGGTGGCCTGGTTGCCTTCCTCGAAGAAATTGGTGAGCTGGGCTTCAATATCGGACGACGACATGTGGCGGAATCCTGAACGAGTGACGAGACGGCTACTTACGGGTGTGCGTGCCGAGTCGAGGCGTGTGCGGACCGGCATCGGCGGGTGCGGCCGCTCCTCTCGCCACGATCCAGCGGGGGTACTCCCAGGGGAGGGTACTCCGCGAACTGTGCGTTCGTGGGCGGGTTCGCTCCATCGGTACGGAATGCGGAGCAGAGGAGGCTTGCCGACGATCTGGACGCTATACGCAGCGTGCCCGACTCGGGGGGGCCGTGACGGGCAGGGGACGGGTCGTACCGGAAGTCCCGGTAGCTAGCAGACTTTATCAAGCTCAACGCCGCGCGGAGGAGGGTTTGCGGCACACGGATCCGAGCCGTGGGCCCAAAAGGGGCCGGACGTGCGACGATGCCGAAATGACGGTTTCGTCGCGGTGCGCTTTCGCGCACGCTCCGGCGCCGAGCGCGCCGCGGCGGCGACAACCGGGCGGCACGCAGCGGTGCGAGGCAAGCATAACGGGCACCGCCGACGGGCTGGGACGGGTCTAGGTCTAGTCCCGCCGGGGCGCCTGGTCCGGGCGATCCGCGGCCGTCGCGGCGTCCCCGCCGTCGTCCGCCGCCTGCACCAGTTCGGTCAGCACCCCGCCGCAGTCCTTGGGGTGCAGGAACGTGATCGCCGAGCCCATCGAACCCGGCCGCGCGGATTCGTCGAGCACCCGCACTCCCCGGCCGCCGATCCGTTCGGCCGCCCCGGCGACGTCCGCGGTGCCGAAGGCGATGTGGTGGACCCCCTCGCCGTGCCTGGCCAGGAAACGGGCGACCGGGGAGTCCTCGCGGAGGGGCTCCAGCAGCTGCAGATAGGTCGCGTGGCCGTCGTCGGTGCCGTTGACCCGGAGCATGGCCTCGCGCACCCCCTGCTCCTCGTTGACCTCCTCGTGGGCGATCTCGAACCCGTGGACCCGGCGGTAGAAGTCGGCCGTCGCGTCGAGGTCGGTGCAGGCGATGCCGACGTGGTCGATGCGGGTGAGCAAGATCCCACCTCCCAGAAAGCCTCCGAATTGCGTGTATGTATCGTGGCAGACAAGCTGTGGCACGAACGCAACGGAGGCACCTCAATGCCCGGATCCGTCATCGTCAGCGGAGCGCGGACCCCCATCGGCCGTCTGCTCGGCTCGCTTTCCGGCTTCTCGGCGGTGGATCTGGGCGCCTTTGCGATAGAGGCCGCGCTGCAGCGCGCCGGGATCGGCGGCGACCAGGTCGGATACGTCGTCATGGGGCAGGTCCTCCAGGCCGGGCAGGGGCAGATCCCCTCGCGCCAGGCCGCCGTCAAGGCGGGGGTTCCGATGAGCGTCCCCTCCCTGACCGTCAACAAGGTGTGCCTGTCCGGTTTGAACGCGGTCGCGCTCGCCGACCAGCTCATCGCCTGCGGCGAGTTCGACGTGGTCGTGGCCGGCGGCATGGAGTCCATGACCAACGCCCCGCACCTGCTGCCCAAGGCGCGCCAGGGCTACAAGTACGGCTCCGTCGAGGTGCTCGACGCCACCGCCCACGACGGCCTCACCGACGCCTTCGACGGCGACTCCATGGGCGCCTCCACCGAGCGCCACAACGCCCGCCTGGGCATCGGCCGCAGCGAGCAGGACGCCTTCTCCGCCCGCTCCCACCAGCGTGCCGCGGCCGCGACTAAGGACGGGCGCTTCGAGGCCGAGATCGCCCCGGTCCGGGTTCCGCAGCGCAAGGGCGAGGACCGCCTGGTGACCGAGGACGAGGGCGTGCGCGCCGACACCACCGCCGAGAGCCTGGGCCGGCTGCGGCCCGCTTTCGACCCCGACGGCACCATCACCGCCGGTTCGTCCTCGCAGATCTCCGACGGCGGGTGCGTGCTCGTCGTCATGAGTCGCGCCAAGGCCGAGGAGCTGGGCTGCGAGATCCTCGCCGAGGTCGGCACCCACGGCAACGTCGCCGGCCCGGACAACGCGCTGCAGTCCCAGCCCTCCAACGCCATCCGCCACGCCCTGGGCAAGGCCGGGGCCGAGGTCGCCGACCTGGACCTGATCGAGATCAACGAGGCCTTCGCCAGCGTGGCGCTGCAGTCGATGCGCGACCTGGGCATCCCCGAGGAGTCGGAGAAGGTCAACCCCGACGGCGGGGCCATCGCGCTGGGCCACCCCATCGGCGTCTCCGGCGCCCGACTGGCGCTGCACCTCGTGTACGAGCTGCGCCGCCGGGGCGGCGGCCTGGGTGCCGCGGCCCTGTGCGGGGGCGGCGGCCAGGGCGACGCGCTGCTGTTCCGGGTCCCGGCGGCCTGACTCCGCGGGCGTCCGCGGACCTCCGCCCGACCAGGGAGCCGACCAGTGAAGGGAGCCGGGACGCCGGTATGCGCGAGCCACTGGCGATAGCGGTCGCCCAGCCCGTCTGCGAGTCCTATGCGGTCGCGGCGAACGCGTCCGTGCACGCGGAGGTGGTCCGCGCCGCCGACGCGCGCGTGGTGGTGTTCCCGGAGCTGTCGCTGACCGGATACGAGCTGGACGCGCCCGCGATCGCGCCGGACGACGCCCGGCTGGCGCCGATCGTGCAGTCGTGCGCGCAGGCGGGCGCGATCGCGCTGGTGGGCGCGCCGGTGGCCGGTGAGGGCGGCGCCGAGCACATCGCGATGCTGGCCGTCGACGGCGACCGCGCCCGCCACGCCTACAGCAAGATGCACCCGGGCGGTGCCGAGCCGGAGCGGTTCGCACCCGGCCCCGAACCGGTCGTGCTCGACGTCGACGGCCGCCGCTTCGGCCTGGCGATCTGCAAGGACCTCGGCGTGGCCGACCACGTGGCGGCCACGGTCGCGCTGGGCGTCGACGCCCTTCTGGCCGCCACGCTCGACCACGCCGGCGACGCGACGGCCCAAGAGGAGCGCGCCGTCCGCGTGGCCGCCGAGTACGGCGTCTACGTCGCGATGAGCAGTTTCGCCGGTGGCACCGGCGGCGGATACACCCGCGCCATGGGCCGCTCGGCGGTGTGGCGCCCCGGCGGCGCCCTCGCGGCCCGCGCGGGAGCCGACACCGGTGCCATCGTGCGCACGGTGCTGCCCTGAGACCGGGCCTCGGCGAGCCTCCGACCGGCCGCGGACGGTTCCGGGCCAAACCCGTCCCGGAACCGTCCGGAACCGGCCGACCGCCGCACACTCCCGAGGGTTCCGCGGGCAGCAGGTTACGGCTAAGTTCCCGGCATGGCAGATCCCACCACTGACAGCGGTTCCCCGATCCCAAACCGGCCTGCGCCCCAGCCGCCGGGCACGAACTTCTCCGCAACGCTGCGGCAGGCCAAGCAGCCCGTCGTCGAAGCGGGTGTCGCCGACGAGCGCCGGACGCTGGAGGCGTTCCTCGACTACCAGCGCTGGGATCATGGCGGGCAAGGTCCGCGGTGTCACCGAGGAGCAGGCGCGGCGGAGGCTGGTCTCCTCGGAGACCACACTGGCCGGGCTACTGCGGCACCTGGCCGTCGTCGAATGCAAGTGGTTCCGTCTCGTCGTGGCCGGAGGCGACGCCGAAGAACTCCACCTGCCCGGCCGCGGCGAGTCCTGGGTGGTGCCCGAGGACGCCACGCTCGCCTCCCTGACGGCAGACTACGAGCGCGGATGCGCCGACTCGCGTGCGATCGCCGCCCGGTACTCCCTCGACGACGTCTTCGACTCAGGCGAGGACATCACCGTTTCGCTGCGCTGGATCCTGGTCCACATGATCGAGGAGACCGCCCGCCACGCCGGGCACGCCGACATTCTGCGCGAGCAGACCGACGGCAGCACCGGCGACGGCGAGAGCGGCTGAAGCCGGGGGCGGCTCGGGTCGGCTGTGCAGACCGGTGTTCCTGAACACGGCTTAGCCCGTCCCGTGGGCCGTGCGCCTGGCCTCGTACCAGGTCTCGCCGACGGGCTCGCCCGCCATGTTCCAGCTCCACGACACGGTCGGCGTGATCCGCATGTAGACGCCCGGACCGGTCATGCCCTCGCGCTCGATCGGCGCTTCGGCCTGGCCGTAGACGCGGATGCCGCGCGCTATGAAAGGCTCGAAGGACACCATGTCGTCGACCACCAGGGCGACCTTGGGGTTCCCGGCGGCGATGTTGCGGAACTTGCGGGTGCGGGTGACCGTGGAGCCGCCGCCCACCCAGAAGCGGGCGCCGTCGAACTCCACCGCGACCGGCACGGCGTCGGGCTGTCCGTCGGGTGCGACCGTGGCCAGGCGGCCCATGGGGTGCGAACGCAGGTAGGCGGTCTCTTCGTCGGTGAATGTCATGCTCGGTTCTCCTTCGCGGTGTGTTCGCGCTGCGCCGGCGGCCGCGGCGTCCGGGCCGACCCTTCGTCATACACGAACCGGGCACGGCTGTATCGACGGCGCGCGGTGCGATCGCCCCGAGCGGCCGATCGGCGCTCGTCCGGCACGACTCCGGGGGCGGGGTGCGGCCGTGATCGCGGGTTGGGATACTCGGATGTCCGAACGGTGGCGGTGAGCTTGGAGGGAGCCCGATGGAGGTCGGCGACCTGGTGCGGCGGGTGCTGAAGGGGGACCGCAGAGCGGTCGCGCGGGCCATCTCGCGGGTGGAGGACGCCGCGCCGGAGTTGCGGCGGATCGTCTCGGGCCTCGCGTCGCGCACCGGGCACGCGCGCATCGTCGGGTTGACCGGCGCTCCCGGCGTAGGCAAGTCCACCTCGACCAGCGCGCTGGTCAAGGCGCTGCGCGCGCGTGGGGAAAGCGTCGCCGTGCTCGCGGTCGACCCGTCGTCGCCCTTCACCGGCGGCGCCCTGCTGGGCGACCGGGTCCGCATGCAGGAGCACTCCACGGACTCCGGCGTCTACATCCGTTCCATGGCCACACGAGGCCACCTCGGCGGCCTGTCGTGGGCGGCCCCGCACGCGCTGCGCATCCTGGACGCCGCCGGCTTCTCCGTGGTGCTGGTCGAGACGGTCGGGGTCGGCCAGGCGGAGGTGGACATCGCGGCGCACGCCGACACCACCGTCGTGCTGTCGGCGCCGGGCATGGGCGACGGCGTGCAGGCCGGCAAGGCCGGCGTGCTGGAGGTCGCCGACATCCTCGCCGTGAACAAGGCCGACCGCGAGGGCGCCCGCGCCACAGTGCGCGACCTGCGGCAGATGGTCGCCCAGGTCGACCGCGAGCCCGGCGAGTGGAAACCGCCGGTGGTGAGCATGGCCGCGGCCGACGGCGAGGGCGTGGACGACCTGCTCGCCCGCCTCGACGAGCACGCCGAGCACCTGCGCGCCTCCGGCGGGCTCCAGGCGCGCCGCCGCGACCGCGCCCGCCGGGAGATCGAGGGCATTGCCCTGGAGGAGCTCACCCGGCGGTTGGCCGACGTCCGCGGGCACGCCGCGCTGGACAAGCTCGCCGACGAGGTGGCCGCGGGAGCGGACCCCTACACCGCCGCCGACACCGTGCTGGCGGCGCTCGACGGCTGACCCGTCGGGGAGGGCCCGGGCGCCAGGCGCGAGAAGGGGCCGATCGGAGCCGCGCGGCTCCGATCGGCCCCTTCTCGCGAGGAGCGGTCAGCCGCGGCCGTTCAGCTCACCGTCCAGCGCCCGGAACAGGCTGCCGCGGGAGTCGTCGCCGTCCAGCGACCAGGCCATGGCACCGGAGAGCCCGGCCTCGCGTGCCCAGGACGCCTTCTGCGCGATGGCCGTCGGGTCGTCGAAGTTCCAGAACTCGGTGCCGTCGTAGAGCCAAGCCGTGCCGGCGTGCTCGTCCCGGTGGAGGGTGAAGCCCTCCGTGTCCGCATAGTGCTTGAGGACCTTGTAGTCGTTGAAGCCGGGTTCCCACTTGCCGTCGGCGGCGCCGCCGGCCTCGCTCCACAGGCCGTCGCCCCGTGGGCCGGGCTGCACACCACTCCATCCCCGGCCGTAGAACGGGACGCCCATGACCAGGTCCTCCGGCTGGGCGCCGCGGTCCAGGTACGCCTGGACGACGGTCTCGTAGCTGCGCGGGGACTCGGCGGGGGAGTCCTCTGGTACGCGGACGTTGGACTGGTGGCCGGTGGTCGGGCTCCAGGCCCCCGTGAAGTCGTAGCCCTGCACGTTCATGAAGTCGAACTCGTCGGCGAGCTTGTCGACCTCGTATCCGGCGTCGATGGCGCCGGTGTTGGCCGGGACGAAGGCCGTCAGGTCGAAGTTGCGGCCCTTCTCACGCTCCAGCGCGTCGAGCTGGTCGCGGAACTCCCGGACCAGCGCCGTGTAGTTCTCCTTGTCCTCGGGACGGATCACGTTGCCGGGCTCACCGGGGGTGGCGGGCCACTCCCAGTCGAGGTCGATGCCGTCGAACACGCCGGCGGCCGCGCCCTTGCCGCCCGCGCCGTTGAGTTCGGGCAGGTTGCCGCGCAGGAACATGTCGATGCAGGACTCCACCGCGGCCTCCCGGTTCTTGGGCAGCGCCGCGTCCGAGAAGTGGTCCGACCAAGCCCAGCCGCCGATGGCGATGCTCACGCGCAGGCCGGGGAAGCGCTCCTTGAGTTCCCGGAGCTGGTTGAAGTTGCCGCGCAGCTCCTGGCCGGGCTCGTCGGCGACCCCGTCGACCGACTCCGCCGCGGTGTGGACCCGGCCGTAGTCCGCGTGGGCGTCGCCCCGGCCCTCCTCGTCGGACATGAAGCAGCGGCCGTCTTCGTCCAGATTGGCGAACGCGTAATTGAGGTGGGTGAGGCGCCCGGCCTGCCCGCTTTCCACCAGGTCTTTGACCAGGTAGCCGCGGTCGGCCGCGCCCCACTGGGTGAAGTAGCCGACCTGGCGGTACTCGTCGCCGCTGCACGGGGCGCCGTCGACGGTGCACGAGGTGAAGTCCGTGTCACGGCCGGAGCGGGTGCCGTTGTAGCCGAAGGTGTAGCTCTCCCCGGCGGGGATGGCGGCGCCCCAGTGCGGCGGGGTCACGGTGTAGCCGTCCGCGCTCTCGGTGAGGTCGGCGTTCCACATCTGGTGGACCTGCGCGCCTTCGGGCAGGGAGAACTGCACGGTCCAGTCGCGCAGCGGGGCGTCGGTGCCGTTGGCGACGGTGATCCGGGACTGGTATCCGCCCGGCCAGCGGGCGTTCTCCACATGTTCGACGGTGACCTGCCCGGACACGGTGTCGGCCGCGGCCGTCGTCGCCTGGAGGACCGAGATGAGCGGGACCGCGAGGACGATCGCGGCCGCTGCGGACAGCCGCGCGGGTGTTCGGAGGCGGGGGGTAGGCATGGTGCACTCGCTTCCGTCCTGGGGGGAATTTTTAGGAAACTTTACTGTTTGGTTCTCTCCGGTCAAGAGGCGCGGTGCGGATGATCACGAAACTCAGATCGAAGGCGCGCCGGCGGGTGCGCAGGAGAGCCGGGGGCGGCCTGTGCCTAGGCGCCGGTGGAGGCGGTTTCGCCTGAGAACGGGGCCTTCCCCGTCGAATGCCGCATGGGGCCGGGTCGGTACAGTGTCGGCGTGGGCAACCCGCTGAATCTTCCGTTCGACCCCATCGGACGCGCGCACGACAACTGGACGCGCCGCTGGGGCGCCAACCCGTCGATGGCCGCCGTCACCTCGATCATGCGCGCCCAGCAGATCCTCATCGGCCAGCTCGACGCCGCGCTGAAGCCCTACGAGCTGACCTTCGCGCGCTACGAGGCGCTGGTTCTGCTCACGTTCAGCTCGACGGGCGAACTGCCCCTCGGCAAGATCGGCGAGCGGCTGATGGTGCACCCCACCAGCGTCACCAACACCATCGACCGCCTGGAGCGCCAGGGCTTCGTGTACCGCAAGCCCAACCCCAGCGACGGCCGCGGCACCCTCGCCGAGATCACCGACAGCGGCCGCGAGGTCGTCGAACAGGCCACCCGCGACCTGGTCGCCATGGACTTCGGCCTGGACTGCTACTCCGACGAGGAGGCGTGGCGGATCCACGAGATCTTCGCCAAGCTGCGCGTTGAGTTCGGCGACTTCCCCGCCGCCGAGCTGCCCGGCGAGGAGGCCGCCGCAGAGCGGCCGAGCACTGGGGAAACCGGCGCCCGTTAGTCCGTGTTCAAGAACGCCGGGCTGCTGTGCGGCCTTGTTGGGGCCGCCGCCCGGTTGTCGGCCCACGAATCGGCCTATCCGGCGATGATCGTGCACTTATGGCCGCGGAATGCGCTTTCCTGTGGCCATAAGTTCACGATAGACGGGCCAAGCCGCGCCGAGTCTGCCGCCGTCACCGGCGAGCACCCGGCCCGGTGGCCGCTGAGCCCCATCCTTCAGACCGCCGCCCGGCCGCGCGGCCGCGCCTTGCGCTCCTACTCCTCGAAGGCGGGGGAGCCCAGCTCCGCCAGGGCGGACTCCGCCCGGCCGATCAGCATCGGGTGCTCGGGGTTGCGTGAGTCGTATCTCGCGCGCACGTCGTGCAGCACGGCGCGGTAGGCGTCGGCGGCCTCGTCCTTCCGCTCGGCCTCGCGCAGTCCGCCGGCCAGCGCCAAGCGGGCTTCGAGGGCGGGGCGCGAGAAGCGGCCGTGGGCTTCCTCCTCGGTGCCCACCGCCTCCTGCAGCAGCGAAAGCGCGGTTTCGGGGCGGCCTGCCAGCCGGTGGGCCAGGGCCAGGCGGTCGCGCACGTGGGAGGTCGTCGGCCAACCGGCACCGCGGTCCGCGGCCTCGGTGGCCACCTTCTGAAGCGCCGCGACGGCCTCCTCGGCCCGCCCCGCCAAGGCGAGCGCCGCGCCGCGGTTGACGGCGGTGGCGAAGGTCTCCTCGTGGCCGGGTTCGTGCACGCGGTGCCGGTCCGCCAGCAGCGCGTCGTAGAGCTCGACGGCCGTTTCCGCCTCCTCGCGGCCGCCGCGCTCGATGTAGGCGCCGGCGAGCTGCTCGCGGGCCCCGAGGGCGTCGTCGGTGTCGGGGCCCTGCAGGCGCTCGAACTCCGCCGCGAGGCGGCGCCAGTAGTCGGCCTCCTCCTCTACCGGGCGCCGCGTCGCACGCAGCCGGTGTCCGAACTGGAACAGCAGGTCGTGCGAGAGTTCGACCAGGATGTCGCCGGCGGTTTCGGACAGCGCGGCGGTGTTGGCCAGCATCACGGGGTCGAGGCCGGGATGCTCGGGCGCCGTCGGGTTCAAGTCCAGGCGGTAACTCCAGTACCCGTCCAGCGCGTCCGCGGCGGTACCGGCGGCGAAGGTGAGCGCGTCTCCCGCGAGGGCGGCCAGGGCGGCCCGGCGCGCCGCCTCGGGAACCCGCACGGTAGACGACGGATCGCCGACCAGGTGCCCGTGCTGCACCAGCTGGGCGAATGCCCGCTGCACGGTGCGTGCGTCCGAGCCCTTCGGCCGCAGAGCCGCCAGTATCCGCCGAGCCACGGGCCGCGGCTGACCGGGGGCCTCACGCAGGTACGGCGCGACGTCGAGCACGCCCAGGCCGGTGAGCACCTCGGCCGGGAACCCCTCCGGATCGAGCAGCGAAGCCACCTCCAACAGCGCCCGCGCCCGCCGGGGGAGCCGGGACAGGTCCACGGGCGCGTGAGAGTCCGGGGCGGGGGAGGGAGTGTGATCCGTCACAGGCGTCTCGTTTCCGGGTTCGGGGTCGGCTGAAGGCGGCGAGTCGGCAGTCACTCCGTGGTGGCCACCGGGTCGTCCGGCCCGTCGAGTGCCGCCTCGGCCATAAGGATCAGCGCCCCCCGACTGCGGTCGTAGAAACTCAGCCACGAGCGGCAGTCCGCGATGATCGCGCGGAGGGCTTCGGCGGCCGCATCCGTGCGCCCCGCCTCTTGGAGGCCGTGGGCGAGGACCAGGCGCGCACCGAGCAGGTCGGCTTCTTCCCCGCCCGTTTCCGTGTGGCGGCGGGGGACTCGTCGGTCAAGGCGGTCCTCGCTCAGTGGTGGGGGAATGCGAGTCGGGCCGGGGCCGGGCGCTGTGGGAGCGGTCCCACGCCGGGGCCGGGCATCATGCTGCAGCGCGGCCGCGGCCGGGTCAACGCCTGCGGCGCGGGCGACGCCGAGCCGATACCGGTCCGCTGCCCGGGCGAGAATCTTGCGAGGGGGAACGGGCAGACCGGTGCACCGCGGCTGCGCGTACCCCTATGCACGTTTACTTGGTCGTCCTACTATTGATGCATGGCCAAGGCTGAAGACATCTCCGCGGGCCGCGCCCGCTGGCAGGCGCGCTACGACGCCGCGCGCGCACCCGATTCCGGCGGGCGGTGCACCACCGCGCCCGAGGGGCGGACCACCATCTCCGGGGAACCGGTCGAGCCCGTCTACGGGCCGCCGGAGGGCGTGGAGGTCCCCGGCTTCGAGCGGATCGGGTGGCCCGGGGAGTTCCCGTTCACCCGCGGGCTCTACTCCACCGGCTACCGCGGCCGCGCCTGGACCATCCGCCAGTTCGCCGGATTCGGCAACGCCCGCCAGACCAACGAGCGCTACCGGATGATCCTGGAGTCCGGCGGCGGCGGGCTGTCGGTGGCCTTCGACATGCCCACGCTCATGGGTTACGACTCCGACCACTCCTTCGCGCTGGGCGAGGTGGGCCACTGCGGCGTGGCCGTCGACTCCGCGGCCGACATGGACATCCTCTTCGACGGCATCCCGCTGTCGGAGACCACCACGTCCATGACCGTCAGCGGCCCGGCCATCCCCGTCTTCTGCATGTACCTGGTCGCCGCCGAGCGCCAGGGCGTCGACACCTCCGTGCTCAACGGCACTTTGCAGACCGACATCTTCAAGGAGTACATCGCCCAGAAGGAGTGGCTCTACCCGCCCGAGCCGCACCTGCGCCTCATCGGCGACCTGATGGAGTACTGCGGGGAGAACATCCCGGCGTTCAAGCCGCTGTCGGTCTCCGGCTACCACATCCGCGAAGCCGGGGCCACGGCCGCCCAGGAGTTGGCGTTCACCCTCGCCGACGGCTTCGGCTACGTCGAACTGGGCCTCTCCCGCGGACTGGAGGTGAACCGGCTGGCGCGCGGCCTGTCGTTCTTCTTCGACGCCCACATCGACTTCTTCGAGGAGGTCGCCAAGTTCCGCGCCGCGCGCCGCATCTGGGCGCGCTGGATGCGCGACCGCTTCGGCGCCACCGACGAGCGCGCCCAGTGGATGCGGTTCCACACCCAGACCGCCGGAGTCTCGCTGACCGCCCAGCAGCCCTACAACAACGTGGTCCGCACCGCCACGGAGGCGCTGTCCGCCGTGCTCGGCGGCACGAACTCGCTGCACACCAACGCCCTGGACGAGACCCTCGCGCTGCCCACCGAGCGCTCCGCCGAGATCGCGCTGCGCACGCAGCAGGTCCTCCGGGAGGAGACCGGCGTGGCCAACGTCGCCGACCCGCTCGGCGGCTCTTACTACGTCGAGGCGCTCACCGACCGCTTGGAGGAGGAGGCCGAGCGCGTCTTCGAGCGCATCGAGCTGATGGGCGGCGGCGCCGACGCCGAGCACGCCATCGGCCCCATCACCTCGGGCATCCTCGCCGGCATCGACAACGGCTGGTTCACCTCCGAGATCGCCGAGTCGGCGTTCGCCTACCAGCAGGCTCTGGAGAAGGACGAGAAGCGCATCGTCGGGGTCAACTGCCACACCTCCTCGGTCACCGGCGAGGTCGAGACCCTGCGCATCAGCCACGAGATCGAGCGCGAGCAGAACCGGGAGCTGGCCGAACGCCGCAAGCGGCGCGACCAGGCCGCGGTCGACACCGCACTGGCCGACCTGCTCACCGCCGTGCGCGACCCCGCCCGGCCCAACCTCATCCCGGTCATCCTGCAGGCCGCCCGCGCCGAGGCGACGCTCGGCGAGATCTGCGGAACCATGGGCGAGGAGTTCGGCACCTACACCGAGGACCCGCACCTGTAGCGCGCCCGCCGCCGGTGGCCGGGCCCGCCCGGCCGCCGATGGCGGAACGCCTGTGCGCAACCTTCACCGTCCCCTCCGGTGATGGGGCAGGATGGGGGTATGCAGCCTTCGGACTACTCCATGCAGAGCGCGGTCGACCTCGGAGCTCGCAAAGCGGCCTTGGATCGCGAGGCCAAGCGGCAGGCCGAGGAGTCGTCCGGTAACGCCAATCCCTACGCCATCGACATCACCGAGGAGAACTTCCAGCAGGAGGTTCTCGAACGCTCGATGAACGTGCCCGTCGTCCTGGCGGTGCTCCAGGCGCGTTCCGAGCAGTCCGGCCAGGTCGAGAAGGCCCTGGACCGACTGGCCGTCGAGGCCGGCGGCCAATGGGCCGTCGCCAAGGTCGACGTGCAGGCCAGCCCGCAGATCGCCCAGGCGATGCGGGTGCAGTCGGTGCCCACCGTCGCGATGGTCATCGGCGGCCAGGTCGTGCCCGGTCCGGGCGGACCCGCCACCTACGATCAGCTGCGCGAGTGGCTCGTCCAGGTCTTCGACGGTCTGCGCCAGCAGGGCATCCTGCCCGAGGAGTACACCGGCCTGGGTGAACCGCAGGAGCCCGCCGAAGAGGAGCAGGAGGGCGGCCAACCGCAGAGCGCCGCCGACGCCGAGGCGCAGGAGGCGCTGGAACGCGGCGACTTCGATGCGGCCGAAGCGGTCTACTCCAGGGCGGTCGAGGCCGATCCGAACGACGAGGAGGCCAAGCTCAAGCTCGCCCACATCCGCCTGGTCGGCCGCGTCCGCATGCTCGACGCCAACGAGCGCCGCCAGACCGCCGCCGAGAACCCCCAGGACGTCCAGGCCCAGATCGACGTCGCCGACATCGACATGTACGGCGGCAAGATCGAGGACGCCTTCGACCGCCTCATCTCCACGGTGCGGCGGACCGCCGAGGACGACCGCGACCGCGCCCGCCAGCACCTCCTCTCGCTGTTCGAGGTGCTGCCCCCGGGAGACCCGCGCGTGGCCAAGGCCCGCCGCTCGCTGACCTCCGCGCTGTTCTGAGGCAATCGAGCGGGTGCCGCTGAGCTGTGCCGCCCCCGGCATCGGCCGGTCCGCCGGTCCGCCCGGTGCCGGGGGCGCGCCAGGTGCGCCGCGCCCCCGCGCCTGCCCGGCAGGTGCGGACGCGCGGCAGTAGGATCGGCGCCGTAGGTGGGCGGGCGCTGCGCGCCGGGTACCACCGGGGCACGGGTGGTCGGCCGCGGCCGGCGCCAGGCCGATCCGAACGGTGGATGCGATGGCGTACGTGGTGACGATATCGGCGGCCTTCGGGGCCGGCGGCAGCGTGGTCGGACCCGCGCTGGCCGATCGCCTGGGCGTCGCCTTCGTCGACCGGGCCATCCCGGCCGCCGTCGCCCGCGACCTCGGCTGTTCGCTGCAGGACGTGCTCGAACACGACGACCGCGCGCCGACCGGCATCCAGCGCCTGCTCGCCGGCGCCGCGCGACTGCCCGCCGTGACCCCCGGCAGTATCGACATGAGCTACGTGCACGCCGCCGAGGGCAGCGGCCGACTCCTGTTCGACCAGGAGTTCGTGGACCGCACGGAGCAGGTGATCCACGAGGTTGCCGAGTCCGGCGGCGTGATCCTGGGTCGCGCGGGCGCGTGCGTGCTCGCCGACCATCCCGCCGCGCTGCACGTCCGCCTCGACGGGCCGCCGGAGCGCAGGCTCACCCGGGCCGCCGAACTGCGCGAGGAGTTCGCCGGTCCCGAACCCGACCGGGGCACGGCCGGCTCGGACGAGTCCGCGGCCGGCGGCGGCGCGGAGTCGTGGAATCCGCCCACGATGCGCGACCTGCGCGACAACGACCGCGCGCGCTCCGCCTACGTACGCCGGTTCTACCGGGTCGACCCGGCCTCGCCAGCGCTGTACCACGCGGTCCTCGACTCCACCGCCTTCGAGCTGGAGACCTGCGCCGACATCGTCGAACGCCTGGCCCGGGAGCGCGCGCCGCAGGCATGAGCGGCCGCGCGAGCCGGCGGCTCGACCGGACCGGTCGCCCCGCCCCTTTGCTCCTGCGCGTGGGATACCGCATACGGTTCACGTGTCCGTTTTCTTACCTGCGGAGGGCACGGAGGACCGGAGGTGATGGCACTATGAGAGGTGCGCCCACCGTGCCTTCACGCGGCCGGCCCGCGGCCCCCGCCGCCATGCGGCAGCAGCGCCCGACCGCGGCACGGCGCCGGGCGTGATCGCGCCCGGCCCGGCCTCCGCCGTCCCTCCCCCGCCGGCGCGGCAGGCCTGCGCCCAGTCCCCACGGCAGATCCGTGATTCCAAGGAGCATTACGTGGCCACCCTTCCCAGCGTCTCCTACTCCATTACGATTCGTCTGGAGCTCGACGGACACGGCAGCGCGGTGGGCAGCCTCACCAACGCCGTCGAGCACGTGGGTGGCGTCATCACGGCCCTCGACGTCGCCTCGGCGGGCCACGAGCGCATCCGCATCGACGTCACCTGCGCCGCGCGCGACACCGACCACGCCCAGGCCATCGTCGACGCCCTCGGCGGCATCGAGGGCGTCACGGTCCACAAGGTCTCCGACCGCACCTTCCTGCTGCACCTCGGCGGCAAGATCGAGATGAAGTCGAAGGTGCCGCTGCGCAACCGCGACGAACTCTCCATGGCCTACACCCCCGGAGTGGCGCGGGTTTCGCAGGCCATCGCCGCCAACCCCGACGACGCCCGCCGCCTCACCATCAAGCGCAACAGCGTGGCCGTGGTCACCGACGGCTCGGCGGTGCTGGGCCTGGGCAACATCGGCCCGCAGGCGGCCATGCCGGTCATGGAGGGCAAAGCGGCGCTGTTCAAACGCTTCGCCGACATCGACGCCTGGCCCATCGCCCTGGACACCCAGGACGTCGACGAGATCGTGCGCACCGTCCAGGTGCTCGCCCCCGGGTTCGGCGGCATCAACCTGGAGGACATCTCCGCCCCGCGCTGCTTCGAAGTCGAGGAGCGGCTGCGCGAACTGCTGGACATCCCGGTCTTCCACGACGACCAGCACGGCACCGCGATCGTCGTGCTCGCCGCGCTGCGCAACGCCCTGCGCGTGGTGCGCAAGGACCTCGGCGAGGTCCGCATCGCGATGTCGGGCGCCGGCGCCGCGGGCACCGCCATCCTGAAACTGCTGATGCACGCCGGCGCCAAGCACATCGTGGTCTGCGACGTGCACGGCGCGGTGCACACCGGCCGCGGCGACCTCGACCCCAACCTCGCCTGGATCGCCGAGAACACCAACCCCGAGGGCTACGACGGCGATCTGCGCGGTGCGGTGAGCGGCGCCGACGTGTTCGTCGGGGTCTCGGCGCCCAACGTGCTCGACGGTGCCGACATCGCCGAGATGAGCGACGACTCCATCATCTTCGCGCTGGCCAACCCCGACCCCGAGGTCGACCCCGAGGTGGCCCACCTGCACGCTTCTGTGGTGGCCACCGGGCGCAGCGACTACCCCAACCAGATCAACAACGTGCTGGTCTTCCCGGGAGTGTTCCGCGGCCTGCTGGACGCGCAGAGCGACCACGTCGACGCCGACATGATGGTGGCCGCGGCCAAGGCGCTCGCCGACGTCGTCACCGACGACGAGTTGGGTCCGCACTACATCATCCCCAGTGTTTTCCAGCCCGACCTCGCCCAGCAGGTGGCCGCCTCGGTGCGCGACGCCGCACTGCGAGAGCAGGCGCAGCGCGCCGAGCGGGCGGGCGGCGGCTCCCAGGCCGCCCGCAAGGGCGGCGCGTCCGCGCCGGCGCAGTAGGCGCGCACCCGAGCACCCGCCGCCCGGCGCCGGGCCTCGACGGTCGGTCGCACTGGATTCCGGGCGGCGATGCGGGTACACGTGGAGCATGGAAGAGCCGACTCTGACCGGAAGCCTCCTGGTGGCGACACCCCTGCTGGAGGACCCCAACTTCCGGCGGGCGGTCGTTTTCGTCGTCGACGACGAGCCCGACGAGGGCACGCTCGGCGTGATCGTCAACCGCCCCCTGGAACTGGCCGTCGGCGAAGTGCTGGTGGACTGGAGCGGGTTCGCCACCGAACCGGCTGTGATGTTCTCCGGAGGGCCTGTGGGCACCGGCGCCGGGCTGGCGCTGGGCATGCCCGGGGGCGGCGACTCGCCGCTGGGTTGGCGGCCGCTGGAAGGCGCCCCGCACGAGGGGTCGCGCGTCGACGGCCTGGGCGTCGTCGACCTCGACACCCCGCCGGAGATCCTCGGCGAGGCGCTCGGCCGGTTCCGCGTCTTCGCCGGGTACGCGGGTTGGGGTGCGGGCCAGCTCGCCGGCGAGATCGACGAGGGAGCCTGGTACGTGGTCCCCGCCGTCGCCGAAGACGTGTTCTCCCCCGACCCCGGTTCCCTGTGGCCGCGCGTGCTGCGCCGCCAGGGCGGCGATCTCGCCTTGGTATCGACCTATCCCGACGACCCGACACGGAACTGAGCGCCGGTGCCGCCGGATACCGTGGAATGAGCATGGAGGAGGTGTGAGGGCCCGATGGCAATGGACGTTGTCAACAAGGTGGTTCCGGAGAGCGAGACCCGGCCGGATGTTTCGCACGATGACGGCGACCGCGAGCGCTTCGCGCATTACGTACAGAAGGACAAGATCACCCAGAGCGCCGTCACGGGCGACCCGGTGATCGCGCTGTGCGGCAAGGTGTGGGTGCCCAACCGCGACCCCAAGCGGTTCCCGGTCTGCCCGGAGTGCAAGGAGATCTACGAGGAGATGATGAAGTGACCCCCTCCTCGGGTGCCACCGGGGGCCGATCGGTCGCTGACCACGGGTGACGCAGCGGGGGTGCGGCGGATCGGCGCGCCGCGCCCCGGTTCGCGCGCGGCCATCACCGGTGCGCGGCCGTTTCCGGCCGCCGCTGCGGTCGGTGCGGATTCCGTGGGCCTGCTGTGCGCGGGCTTTGCGCGCGGTAGGCTCCACGATGGACCAATCGCAGCATTCGGCCCGACCGGGATGAACGCGTCCGCGTATGCCGAATGCGACTTTCGAGGTCATCCGACTCAAACCCCCGCACCGCCGCCTCCGGGCAGCGCGGCACACGCCCCTGCGCCGTGCGCGGCCGGTCGGCGGGGCGGCAACCGACGGTAGGTCACATGGTCTCCACTCGTGAACGGCAATCGCGCCCCGCCGGCCGCCGGAGCCACGCCCGGGGGCGCCGCAGGAAGCCTCCCCAGCGTCGGCACACCGGCGGCGACATCGTCCGCGGGACCGTGCGGGTCTTCGGCGAGCTGCTGTTCACCGCCGGGGTGCTGATGCTGTTCTTCGCCGTCTACGAGGTCTACGGCAAGCAGATGCAGACCGACCAGGAGCAGCAGCAGCTCGCCCAGGGCCTGGAAGAGCAGTGGTCGCAGCAGGCCGAGGCCCAGGAGAGCGGGCCCGACTCCGGCGCGATGCCCGGCTCGGCCGACAGCCGGCTCTACATCCCCGAGCTCGGCCTGAAGTGGGTCGTCGTCAACGGCGTCTCCCAGGAGGACATCCGCTACAGCCCCGGGCATTACGGCGACGACGACGTCTCCGGCGGCGACGCGGCCGAACCCGGCGAGAAGGGCAACTACGCGGTGGCGGGGCACCGCACCCCCGGCATCTTCTGGGACCTGGACCAGGTGGAGACCGGCGACGAGCTCGTCCTGGAGGACGCGCAGAACTTCTACACCTACCGGATCGTCGAGGAGCGCACCGTCACCCCCGACCACGTCGAGGTCGTCGACCCCGACCCGTTCAACCCGGAGAACAACGACGACCCCCGGCGCGCCCTGCTGACGATCACCACCTGCGCACCCAAGCTGAACAACACCCACCGGCTGATCGTCCACGCCGAGCTGACCGACACCCGCTCCAAGGACCAGGGCATGCCCGACAACATCGCCGACATGGCTCCGCAGGACCAGGGCCAGGGGGAGTGATCCGCTGATGTACGGCCTGATCTGGCGCGTGCTGCCCGGCCCCTGGCCGGTCAAGCTGCTGCTGGCGCTGGCTCTGGTGGCGGGCGTCGCCGCCGGGCTGTGGTACTACGTGTTCCCGGCGATCGACCCGCTCATGCCCTTCAACGACGGTGCCGTCGAGGTGCAGGGCGGCTGAGGCGGAGCGGGGCGCAGAGGGCGCACCAGCGCCCGGGCGCCACCGCGAGAGTGACGAACGCACCCGCCGGCGCGCCGCATGCGCCCCGGCGCAGCGGGATACCCTCATCCCCGTGAGCAACTGGGGAATCGCAGCATGACGCTTGTTGACGCCAACACCGAGGATCGGCTGAGCGGTCTGCGGCAGTGGCAGCGCGAGGCGTTCGAGGAGTACTTCCGCCGGGAGCCGCGGGACTTCCTCGCGGTCGCCACGCCCGGCGCCGGCAAGACCACGTTCGCGCTGACCCTCGCCGCCGAGCTGCTGGCCCGCCACACCATCCGCTCCCTGACCATCGTGTGCCCGACCGAGCACCTGAAGAAGCAGTGGGCCGAGGCCGCGGCGGCGTTCGACATCCCCGTCGACCCCGACTTCAAGAACGGCCAGGGCGCCCTCGGCAAGCAGTACACCGGTGCCGCCGTCACCTACGCGCAGATCGCCGCGCACCCCATGCTGCACCGCAACCGCACCGAGTCCCGCCGCACCCTGGTGATCTTCGACGAGGTCCACCACGCCGGCGACGCCCTGTCCTGGGGCGAGGCCGTCCGCGAGGCGTTCGAACCGGCGGCGCGGCGGTTGTCGCTGACGGGCACGCCCTTCCGGTCCGACGTCAACCCGATCCCCTTCGTCGAGTACGTCCAGGACCACAACGGCGTGCGGCGCTGCGCCTGGGACTACAGCTACGGCTACGCCCCCGCGCTGGCCGACGGGGTCGTACGCCCCGTGATGTTCATGGCCTACTCCGGCGAGATGCGCTGGCGCACCAAGGCCGGCGACGAACTGGCGGCGCGGCTGGGCGAACCGCTCACCCAAGACGCGCTGGCCCAGGCGTGGCGCGCGGCCCTCGACCCCAAGGGCGACTGGATCAAGAAGGTGCTCGCCGCCGCCGACCGCCGGCTCACCGAGGTCCGCAACAGCCATCCCGACGCAGGCGGCCTGGTCGTGGCCAGCGACCACGAGAACGCCCGCGCCTACGCGCGCATCCTGCGACAGATCACCGGCCGCGGCGCCACCGTCGTGCTCTCCGACGACCCCACGGCCAGCAAGAAGATCAAGCAGTTCGCCGAGTCCGACGACCGGTGGATGGTCGCGGTGCGCATGGTCTCGGAGGGCGTAGACGTGCCGCGGCTGATGGTGGGCGTCTACGCCACCTCCACCAGTACCGCGCTGTTCTTCGCCCAGGTGGTCGGCCGCTTCGTGCGGGTGCGCCGGCGCGGCGAACTGGCCTCGGTGTTCCTGCCTTCGGTTCCCACCCTGCTGGAGTACGCCGGGGAGATGGAGCGCGAGCGCGACCACGCGCTGGACCGCCCTCTCCGCGAGGGCGACTTCGACCCCGAGCAGGAGATGGTCGACGAGGCGCGCAAGAAGCGCGATACGCCCGACGCCGGCGAGGAGTTGCCGTTCGAGACCATGGAGGCCTCGGCGGAGTTCGACCGGGCGCTGTACGACGGCTCGGAGTTCGGGGGCGGTGCACCGGACTCCCCCGAGGAGGAGGACTTCCTCGGGCTGCCCGGACTGCTGGAGCCCGAGCAGGTCAGCCAGCTGCTGCGGAAGCGCAAGGCCGACCAGAAGGCCAACGAGCGCAAGGCACCGCGCAAGGAGGAGTCCGGCCCGCCCGCCCACGAGGTGCTCGCCGATCTGCGCAAGGAGCTGAACAGCCTCGTCGGCGCCTGGCACCACCGCACCGGGCAGGCGCACGGCGTCATTCACACCGAGCTGCGCCGCGCATGCGGCGGCCCGCCGATCGCCCAGGCCAGTGAGGAGCAGATCCGGGCGCGTATCGCCAAGATCCGCACCTGGGCCACCGGCGGGCGGTAACCGGCGGAGAAGGCACCACCGGGGCGGGCGGCGCTCGGGTATCTACTCGGGTGCCTGCGCGCGGGGCGACGGTTGCGCAAGGACCGGCAAACTCTTCGCAAGGCGGGCATGCCGCCCGGGATTAGGTGTAATCAGGTAACTACCTTCCGTGTTTATGGAACACGGTGGAAAAACCCGAAGCACGGCCATGGGTGGCGAAACGGGCGCGGCGCTGCGGCTGTGGGGCGGTCTGCTGATGGGGGCGGGCGCGCTCGCCGGCGTCGTCGCCGCATCCGCCGCCGAGGCCGACACGACGGGAGCCGCGCGAGCCGCGGACGACTGCCCGCCGGAGTCCGCGCAGAGCCGGATCGAGCCCCGCCGCGACGAGCACGGCCACCTCACCGCCGAGGAGGCCGCAGCATACGACAAGGAACTGCGCGAGGCGCTGCGGGCCCAGCAGGGCCCCGACGCGCAGGAATCCGCCGCTGAGATCACCGTTCCGGTCGCGGTGCACATAATCCACGCCGAGGACGGCACCGGCGACGTCTCCGCCGAAACCGTGAACGAGCAGATCGCCGTGCTGAACAAGGCGTTCCGAGGCGGCTACTCCGGTGCCGACACGCGCTTCGACTTCCGCCTGGAGGACGTCACCCGGACGGCGGACGACGCGTGGGCCGCCGACTTCAGCGCGAACGAGAGCGAGATCAAGAGCAGCCTGCGCCAGGGCGGAGCGGAGACGCTCAACCTCTACATCGCTCAGCTGGGCGACGGAATCCTCGGCCAGGCCACCTTCCCGCAGGACTACTCCGCCGCCCCCGAGAGCGACGGAGTCGTGGTCGACCGCAACACCATTCCCGGCGGCGGGCTGGAGGGCTTCGACCTGGGGTTCACCGCCGTCCACGAGAGCGGCCACTGGCTCGGCCTGTTCCACACCTTCCAGAACGCCTGCACCGAACCGGGAGACTACGTGGCGGACACCCCCTACGAGGCCGAACAGTCGTCGGGGTGCCCGGAGGGCCGAGACACCTGCCCCGCCCGATCCGGCGACGACCCGGTGCACAACTTCATGGACTACAGCGACGACCCGTGCCTGAACAACTTCACCGAAGGCCAGGCCACCCGCATGTCGGAGCACTGGACGGCGTTCCGCTCCCCGGAGCCCGAACCGACACCGACACCCACGCCCACGGCGTCGCCGACCGCGTCACCGACGCCGACGCCTACCGCATCGCCGATTCCGTCGGCTTCGGCACCCTCGCCCGCCGCATAGCAGAGGGTGCCCGATAGGCACCGCGGGCGGCGGGGAGCGCACCGGGCGCCGATAAACTCGGCCCCATGGCAGCGACCAAGACCTACCTCACGGGCATCCAGACCTCCGGCATGCCCCACCTCGGCAACTACTACGGCGCGATCCAGCCCGCGCTGGCCGCCGCCGAGTCCAACGACTCCCTGTACTTCCTCGCCGACTACCACTCGCTGAACTCGGTCAAGGAACCGGCGAGGCTGCGCGAGGACGTCCGGTCGGTCGCCGCCACCTGGCTCGCCTGCGGGCTGGACCCGGAACGCACCGTGCTCTACCGCCAGTCCAGCATCCCCGAGGTGTTCGAGCTGGCCACCGTGCTGTCCAGCGTCACCGCCAAGGGGCTGATGAACCGGGCGCACGCCTACAAGGCCGCGCGCGACCGCAACGAGGCTGCGGGCAGCTCCGAGCTCGACGCCGGGATCAACATGGGCCTGTTCAACTACCCGATCCTCATGGCGGCCGACATCCTCGTCATGGAGACCGACGTCGTGCCCGTGGGCCGCGACCAGGCGCAGCACATCGAGTACACGGCCGATATCGCCCGCGCCTTCAACCACCTCTACGGCGAGCACTACAGCTTCCCCGTCCCCGAGGGCGCCTACCCCGCGGACGGCGACGGTGAGGGCAGCATCCTGCCCGGTGTCGACGGCCGCAAGATGAGCAAGTCCTACGACAATCACATCCCGCTGTTCATGCCGGAGAACAAGCTGAAGAAGCTGATCCGGCGCATCCCCACCGACTCCACCCCCGTGGAGGAGCCCAAGGACCCCGACACCTCGGTGCCGTTCCAGCTGCTCGCGCGGTTCGGCCAGGCCGAGCACGTCGGCGGCGTCCGCAAGCGCCTGGAGGCCGGCGGTATGGGCTGGGGCGAGCTGAAGAACGAGCTGTTCGAGGTGGTGAACGAACGATTCGGCGCCATGCGGGAGCGCTACGACTCACTCGTGGCGCCAGGTAGCGAGCTGGACGACATCCTTCAGGCCGGAGCCCAGCGCGCCCGGCGCCGCGCCGGAGCGACCCTGGCCAAGGTGCGCAGAGCCGTGGGCATCGACTAGGCCATGGCCGCGATCCATCACCGGCCCGCGGTGCGCGCGCTCGGCGCGGCGCTGCGCGGCCTCTCCCCGCACGCCTTCTTCATCGAGCGCGAGGTCGCCGGGCTCGCCGAGATCGTCCGCCCCGGCGACGTGTGCCTGGACGCGGGCGCCGAGTACGGGCTCTACACCTTCACCCTGGCCGACCTCGCGGGGCCCGGCGGCCGGGTCGTGGCCGTCGAGCCGCTCCCCGGTCCCGCCGCCTTCCTGCGCTCGGCCGCCCGCGCACTGGGCGCGGGCAACGTCCGCGTGCTCCGCCGCGCCCTCGCCGCCGAGGAGGGCGCGGGCACCCTCAGCCTGCCGGTGCGGCGCGGCCTGCCGGTGCACGGCCGCGCGTTCTTGACGGCGGGGGCGCAGGGTGCGGGCCCCAACGCCGAATTCGGCGCCGAACGCACGGTGACCACGCCTGTCACCACGCTCGACTCCCTGGTCGGCGAGTTGGGGCTGGACCGACTCGACTTCGTCAAGGCCGATGTCGAAGGCGCCGAGCTGGCCGTGCTGGACGGCGGCCGGCAGACGCTGCGGACCCATCGCCCCGCGCTGCTGCTGGAGATCGAGGACCGGCACCTGGCCAAGTACGGGGCGCGCGCGGCCGACGTCGCGGAGCGGCTCGCGGAACTGGGCTACCGCATGCGCGTACGGGTGGGGCGCACCTGGCGCCCGGCCGACCGGGTGCGCGAGGGCCACCGCAACTACCTGTTCACGGCCGAACCCCGGGACTGAGCCGGGGCCCGATCCGCGATGACGGCGCCCCGGCTCCTCGGCGCGGCCGGACACTCTCGCCGCCTCCGCACTCGCTCGGCGCTCCCGCGCCGCGCGGGCTGCCCGTTCACCGGCTCACGCCGCGACGACCGGCTCGCCGTCCAGGCGGACGCCGTTCTCCGCCATCTGGCCCAGGGCTCCGTCGGTGCCCGTGCGCGAGACGCCCGCTGTCAGGCCCAGCAGCACCCGGGTGTCGAACCCGGCCGCCGCCGCGTCCAGCGCCGTCGCCCGTACGCAGTGGTCGGTGGCGATTCCCACGATGTCGACGGAGTCGGCGCCCAGGTCGCGCAGCCACCGCTCCAGACGCCGCCCGTCGTCGGTCTCGCCCTCGAAGCCGCTGTAGCCGGAGCTGTACTGGCCTTTGCGGAACACCGCGTCGACGTCGTCGGTCCGGAATCCGGGGTGGAACTCGGCGCCGGGCGTTCCCGCGACGCAGTGCACCGGCCAGCTCTCCACGAAGTCGGGGTCGTCGGAGAAGTGCGAGCCAGGGTCGATGTGGTGGTCGCGGGTGGCCGCGACACCGGCGTACTCACCGCGGTGCCCGGCGATGAACTCCGTGACCTCGCCGGCGACCCCGGCACCTCCGGTCACGGCCAGGCTGCCGCCTTCGCAGAAGTCGTTCTGCACGTCGACGACGATCAAAGCCCGCATTGCGGTCCTCCTTAATCGGGCGGGTCCGCGCGCCGTGCGGGTCGCGGCGCCGTAGGCGTCCGTCGTCCCGGTGCGCGCCGACCGCACCCGCGAATCTGCGGTTGTGCTTTTCCTGCCCGGAGTTCCCGGACTCAGTCCCCGGCCTCGTGCCCGAAGTGCGTCGGAATGACGGGCTCCGCCCGGTTCATCCGGTAGGCCGACTCCGGCAGCTCCGCCACGGCGCGTGCGTGGCGTTCGCGCGCCGCCTCCAGCGGCTCGCGGCCCACGACCTCGCCCCCGGTCACGAGCCGGCGCAGCAGCGGGCGCAGCCGGGGACCCTCCTGCGGCTCCTGCTCGCCGACCAGCTCGGCGGTGGCCACGCCCGACTCGTCCAGTCGGCGCGACCCCCACTTGCGCCCGCCCTTGCTGGGTTTGCCCACCGACCGCTTGGCGACCGGCTCCAGCTCGTCGCCCGAGCCCTGCGCCGAGCGTGCCACCAGCTTGTAGACCAGCGAGGCCGTGGGCGCGCCCGATCCCGTGACCAGGGCGGTCCCGACCCCGTAGCCGTCGACCGGGGCCACGGCCAGGGCCTGGATGGCGTGCTCGTCCAGATCGCCGGTGATGACGATGCGGGTGTCGGCGGCGCCCAGTCCATCCAGCAGTTCGCGCACCCGGAACGCGCTGCGGCTGAGGTCTCCGGAGTCGATGCGCACGCCGCCCAGCGCGGCTCCGCCGAGTTCGACGCCGGTGCGCACGGCCTCCTCCACGTCGAAGGTGTCCACCAGCAGCGTGGTGTCGATTCCCAGCGCGCGCAGCTGCGCGTCGAACGCCTCGCGCTCGGTGTCGTGCACGAGCACGAACGCGTGCGCGCTGGTTCCGGCGGTCGGGACGCCGAAGCGCCGTCCCGCCTCCAGGTTCGAGGTCGAGGCGAATCCCCCCAGATACGCGGCGCGGGCCGCCGCCACCGCCGACATCTCGTGGGTGCGGCGCGAGCCCATCTCGATCATCGGCCGGTTCTCGGCCGCCAGCGCCATGCGCGAGGCCGCCGCGGCGATCGCGCTGTCGTGGTTGTAGACGGACAGCGCGATGGTCTCCAGCAGCACCGACTCGGCGAACGTGCCCTCGACCACCAGGATCGGTGAGCCGGGGAAGTAGCAGTCGCCTTCGCCGTATCCCCAGATGTCGCCGGAGAAGCGGTAGTCGGCGAGCCACTTCAGCGTGGCGTCGTCGATGCCGCCGGCGTCGGCGAGGTAGTCCAGCGCCGCGGTGTCGAAGCGGAAGCGCTCCAGCGCGTCCAGGAACCGGTCGGTGCCGGCGACGACGCCGTAGCCGCGGTTCTCGGGCAGCCGCCGGGCGAACATCTCGAAGACGGTCCTCCGGTTCGCGGCCCCGCTCTGCAGGGCGCCCTGCAGCATCGTCAGCTCGTACCTGTCGGTCAGGAGTGCGCTGCTCGCATCGTCGGTCATAGCGGACCAGCCTAGTTTGTGTCTGTCGGTATCAAAATGGGCCGCCACTTATGACACTGCCCACGAGAGCGGGCTACCAACAGTGGCACCATGGATACCGTAGGCGGGAAACCCGCGCCGGAGCCCGCGCGTCGCCCCTTGGGGAGCCGCCGCGGCGGCGCAGGCCGGGCACCCCGCCCCCCAGGTAGGCCGGCAACGGCGGACGCAAGGCAGGTGAACGACCCGTGAGTACGGCACCGGTCGAATTGGAGCGGCCGGAAACCGAGGAGGACGTGCGGCCGGATCTCCCGTGGGTGACCATCGTGTGGAACGATCCGGTCAACCTGATGTCGTATGTCACCTACGTCTTCCAGACGGTGTTCGGCTATCCCCGGAGCAAGGCGCACTCGCTCATGCTCGACGTGCACCACAAGGGGCGCGCCGTGGTCTCCAGCGGCAGCAGGGAGGAGATGGAGCGCGACGTCGCGGTCCTGCACGAGTACGGTCTGTGGGCGACCCTCCAGCAGGACACCTGAGCGCGGGAAAGGCCCCGCGGAGCCGGGGCGCCGCGGCGGGGGAGCGCGGCAGGCGGAACGAACCGGCAACGGCAGGCGGAACGGTGGAACGTAGCGATGACACGAGGCTTCCGGGCCGTCGGCGGCGGAGTGGCCGTCGACCTCGACTCCGATGAGGCCGAGATCCTGCGGGCCATGGCGGCCCTGGTGCTGGAGATGGTCGAGGCGCCCCCGGAGAAGGACGAGTTCGAGCGCATCCTCGGCATCGGCGAAAGCACGGAAACCCCCGAGGACCCCGTTCTGGCACGCCTGCTGCCGGACGCCTACAGCGGCGACGACGCCGACCTCTCCGGCGAGTTCCGCCGCTTCACCGAGGACGGCCTGCGCCTGCACAAGCGCGAGAACGCCCAGTCGCTCATGGACGCCCTGCCCGCCTCCGGCGGCGGCCGGGTCGAACTGGACCCCGCGGGCGGGCACGCATGGCTGAAGTCGCTCAACGACGTCCGGCTGACCCTGGGTACCCGGTTGGGGATCGACGAGGAGACCCAGGACGCCTATATGCGCGGCGAGGACGCCGTGCCCGAGGCCGACGCCACCGCCATGCACCTCTACGCCTGGCTGGGGGAGCTCCAGGAGACCCTGGTCGAAGCGCTGTTCGAGGCGGGGCCCGAGGGCTCGTGAGCGCCCGCGTGGAAGACATACCCAGTGGGTGGGTAGGGAAATATTCTGGGCTAGGCTGAGGGCCATGCTGAGGATCAACCGCGCGATCTACGAGCGGATCGTCGCCCATGCACGCCGCGACCACCCCGACGAGGCGTGCGGCGTCGTCGCCGGCCCGGAGGGCACCGACCGGCCCGAGCGGTTCATCGAGATGGCCAACGCCGAACGCTCCCCGACCTTCTACCGGTTCGACTCCAAGGAGCAGCTCCACGTCTGGCGCGAGATGGACGACCGCGACGAGGAGCCCGTGGTCATCTACCACTCCCACACCGCCACCGAGGCATACCCCTCGCGCACCGACATCTCCTACGCCTCCGAGCCCAACGCGCACTACGTGCTCGTCTCCACGCGCGACTCCGAGACCGAGGAGTTCCGGTCCTACCGCATCGTGGACGAAAAGGTGACCGAGGAGCCGGTCGAGATCGTCGAGGGCGAATACGCCGCGTAGGCTCGCGGCGGCGATCGGGTCCCGCCTCGAAAGAGCAGACGCCCGCACGGCGGCGCGGAATCACCGATCGGCGCCGCCTGTTGCAACGCAGGGCAGGAGTGCGCGCCCGCACGCCCGCACCGCCTGACAGACGCAGACGTCCACACGCTACGGAGAAACGCTCATGGCCATCGAGGTCCGCATCCCCACCATCCTGCGCAACCTGACCGGAGACGCCAAGGCGGTCGAGGGCGAGGGCTCCTCCCTCGGTGAGCTCATCACCGACCTCGACAAGCGGCACCCCGGGCTCCAGGAGCGACTCGTCCAGGACGGCAAGCTGCGCCGGTTCATCAACGTCTACCTCAACGACGAGGACGTCCGCTTCCTGGGCGGGCTGGAGTCGCCGGTCGCCGACGGCGACACCGTCACGATCCTGCCCGCGGTCGCGGGCGGCATGCGCTGACCGCCGCCATGCGATTCGACTCCCTGCTGGACTCGCTGGGCCGCACTCCGCTGGTGGGCCTGCCGCGGCTGTCCCCGTCGCCGAGCGTCCGGCTGTGGGCGAAGCTGGAGGACCGAAACCCCACCGGTTCGGTCAAAGACCGCGTCGCGTTCTACATGATCGAGCAGGCGGAGAAGGACGGGCTGCTCTCGCCGGGCTGCACCATCCTGGAGCCGACCTCCGGCAACACGGGGATCTCCCTGGCCATGGTCGCCAAGCTGCGCGGTTACCGCATGGTCTGCGTGATGCCGGAGAACACCTCGGCCGAACGGCGCCAGCTGCTTCAGATGTGGGGCGCGCAGATCCACTTCTCCCCGGCCGAGGGCGGCTCGAACGAGGCGGTGCGCGTGGCCAAGGGCATGGCCGCCGAGCATCCCGACTGGGTGATGCTCTACCAGTACGGCAATCCGGCCAACGCACGCGCCCACTACGAGACCACCGGCCCCGAGCTGCTCGCCGACCTGCCCGAGGTGACCCACTTCGTCGCGGGTCTGGGTACCACGGGGACGCTCATGGGCGTGGGCCGCTACCTGCGGGAGCAGCGGCCCGGGGTCAGGATCGTCGCGGCCGAGCCCCGCTACGGCGAACTCGTCTACGGGCTGCGCAACCTCGACGAAGGGTTCGTGCCCGAGCTCTACGACGAATCGGTGCTCACCACCCGCTTCTCGGTGCCCTCCGACGCCGCGCTGAAGCGCACCCGCGAGCTGCTGGAGAACGAGGGCATCTTCGCCGGCATCTCCACCGGAGGCGCGCTGCACGCGGCCATGGGCATGGCCGCCAAGGCGGTCAAGGCCGGCGAGGAGGCCGACATCGCCTTCGTCATCGCCGACGCCGGCTGGAAGTACCTCTCGACGGGCGCCTACGAGGGCACCCTGGAAGAGGCCGAGGAGCGCCTCGACGGACAGCTGTGGGCGTAGTCGCGGCGTAGCAGGCACCGCCGAGAACGCCGCGCGCCGCGCGCCGCATCCGGCAGGCGGGCGGGCCGACCGGGGACCGCCCCGGCGCCCGCCCGCAGGTCCCGGCGCCCGCCCCGGCCACGAGGGCGGGGGCTGGTGGCCGAAGGAAGAACGCCGTTCGGTTGAATGGCCCCATGACGAGATTCGACTCCGCGACCGCCCTCGCCGCGGCCGCCGACGGACACTACACCGCCGACCTCGACCCCGGTTACCTCATCGGCAAGGCCATGAACGGCGGATACCTGATGGCCGTCATGCAGCGCGCCGCCCTGGCGGCCTCCCCGCACCCGCACGCGGTGTCGTCGTCCTTCCACTTCATGCGCCCCGCCGTGGCCGGCGCGGCCGATGTCGAGGCGACCGTCCTCAAGGCCGGGCGCACCGTCGCCACCGTGCGCGTCGCCCTGCGCCAGGACGGCAAGGAATGCGTGACCGGAACCATCGCCACCGCGGAGATCGACTCCGGTGCGGTCCCCGAGTACGCCGCGGCCGCGCCGCAGGCGCCGCCCCTGGACCGGTGCCGCCGCTACGACCCCCGCGCCGACGTCGAGAACGCGCCCGCCTTCACCCGCCGTGTCGCCCAGTTCTACACCGAGGACTCCTGGCAGCGCCTGCTGGGCCGCATCGCCGACCCCGTGCCCGAACTGGTGGGCTACGTGCACATCAGCGAAGAGGACGGCGGCCCCTCCGCCGACGACCCGGCACTGTTCCTGCCGCTGGCCGTGGACGCGCTCCCGCCCGTCGTCACCGTCTTCGGCGCTTGGCGCTGGGCCCCCACCGTCGAGCTCACCTGGCACATGCGCGCCGTACCCCAACCCGGTCCGCTCACCTTCCGGTCCCGCGCCGACGCCGTCAACGACGGCTGGTTCGACGAGACCGTGGACGTTTGGGACGTGAAGGGAACCCTCGTGGCGCAGAGCCGCCAGCTGGCGCGCGGCGGGCGGTAGCAGGCGGTGTCGGATGTCGGTGACCTGGGCGGACACTCCTCGTTGGCAAATGTGAAGTGCTCACATGTGACTCAACACGCGTGAGACTCGGGCCACATTCGGTACCGCCGGTGCGGTCATTGGGGTAGACCCGTAACACGGAGAACATGCAGCGGCCCGCCTCGCGATACACCGGCTTAACGTGTGCGTCTCCGCGGAGGCACCCCATCGAAAAGGCAATGCACCGTGCGACTCACCATCATCGGCTCTTCGGGAAGCTTCCCCGGTCCGGCCAGTCCCGCGTCCTGCTATCTGGTGGAGGCCGACGGGTTCCGGCTCCTGCTGGACATGGGCAACGGGGCGCTCGGCGTGCTGCAGCGGCACGTCGACATCTACCGGATCGACGCCGTCTACCTCAGCCACCTGCACGCCGACCACTGCTTCGACCTCTGCTCGTACTGGGTCGCCCGCACCTATCCTCAGGGCGGGCCCAAACCCCCCATCCCCGTCTACGGCCCGCCCGGCGTGGCCGAACGCATGGCCGACGCCTACGGCCTGGACCGCGACCCCGGTATGCGGGAGACATTCGAGTTCCGCGAACTCGCGCCCGGTGAGATCGGGATCGGCCCGATGACAGCGCGCCTGGACCGGGTGAACCATCCCGTGGACGCCTTCGGCATCCGCCTGGAGCACGAGGGCAGCAGCCTCACCTACAGCGGCGACACCGGTGCCTGCGACGAACTCGTCGAGCTCGCCACCGGGACCGACCTGTTCCTGTGCGAGGCGTCCTTCCACGACCACCGCGAACACCCGAAGGACATGCACCTCACCGGTAGCGAGGCCGGAGACCACGCGAGGCGAGCCGCGGCCCGGCGCCTGGTGCTGACCCACCTGGTGCCCTGGAACGACGACGAGTGCACGCTCGCCGAGGCGCGCGGCGCGTTCGACGGCCCGATCGACATCGCGCGCTCCGGCGCCGTCTACGAGGTCGGCCGCGCCGCCCTCAACCCCGTGTAGGGGGTGGTGTCCCGCCCGTGCGGCGAGCGAGCGGTCGGATACCGCGCGGCCGCGGCGCACCCGGGGAGCGTGCCGCGGTTCCGGACCGAGTAAGCAGGGGGTGCCTACGGCCCGGAATCCGGCCGCTCAGCCGCGCTCGGGCTGTGCTTCGCCCGAAGGCCCGCCGGTCCGTTCGTCCGCTTGCCACGTGTGCTGGGAGGACTCCGGGCGCGGCGACGCCGAATCGCCGGCCTCCTGCGGCGCGCTGTCGGCCATCAGCTCTCGGGCGGTGCCGGTGGCCGCGGCGAGCAGGTCGCCCGTCTCCACCCGCGGCGTGTTGCTGGTCGTGGAGACCAGCATGCCCGGAAGGTGCAGCTTCACCCCGGAGAACATCTCGCCCCCGTCCCACTCGGCGACGCCGCCCATGGCCGCAACCGCGTCGGTGGTGAAGAAGGAGGGGCCGCGCTGCGCCTTCACGGGAACGTGGCCGGGATAGGCCACCAGGCTCTTCTCCGGCGCGAAGGTGACCATCACCACTTCGCTGCCGTCGCGGGGGTCGAAGCCGGCCCACGAGCACTCCAGCCGGGTGTCCGTGCGCACCTCGGTGAACTCCGGCTCCTCCAGTTGCGCGACGACGTCGGACATGCGCTCCTCGATGCCGGTCGCCTCGCACGAGACGGGGAGCGTCCGCGGGTCCACGCGGCGGTCCTCGACGCCTCCCTCCACCGTGCTGGGCGAGACCGTCGGAGTGGTCACGGGCTCGCCGCCGACATCGGCCCAGCCGGGTGCGGGCGTGGAGCCGCTTGCGGACGGAGACTCCTTTGGGGACGCTCCGGACTCCGGAGCGCAGCCGGTGACGGTCAGCGCGAGTAGGACCGCGCCGATCGGCCACCGTGCCCGCGCCAGCTCACTTGGAACGAATCTCATCGCGTGGTGACCTCTACCAGCCGACGGTGCTCAGGCCGCCCGCGATCCCAGACCGCGTCGGCGCCTCCCATGGTGTCACCCTTCGGACGCGAAGCGGCGCACGGAGGCGGGACCGTAAGCCAAGGGATACCTCCCCTGCACCGGGGCTCCATGTTCGCCCGGGGCGCGGCGGTCGGGCCGCACCGATAGGCTTCGCGCATGGCACGACCCGACGGACGCGCTCCGAACCAACTGCGACCCGTGAAGATCACCCGCGACTGGCTGCGGCATGCGGAAGGCTCCGCGCTCATCGAGTTCGGCGACACCCGCGTGCTGTGCGCGGCGAGTGTCGAGGACGGCGTGCCGCGCTGGCGGCGCGGCACCGGTGAAGGATGGGTCACCGCGGAGTACGCGATGCTGCCCCGCGCCACCGACACCCGCGGGGCGCGGGAGTCCGTCAAGGGCAAGATCGGTGGGCGGACCCACGAGATCTCCCGCCTGGTCGGGCGGTCGCTGCGCGCGGTGGTGGACTTCAAGGCGATGGGCGAGCACACCGTGACCCTGGACTGCGACGTGCTCCAGGCCGACGGCGGCACCCGCACCGCGGCGATCACCGGGGCCTACGTAGCCCTGGCCGACGCCTTCAAGTACCTGCGCAAGAAGCGCAATCTGAAGAACAACCCGCTCAAGGGGTCGGTGTCGGCGGTCAGCGTCGGCATCATCCAGGACCAGGCCAGGCTCGACCTGAACTACCTGGAGGACTCCGTCGCGCAGACGGACATGAACGTCGTGGTCACCGGCGACGGCAGCTTCGTGGAGGTCCAGGGCACCGCGGAGGGCGCCCCCTTCGACCGCGCGAAACTCGACAGTCTGCTGGACCTGGCCGTGGCCGGCTGCGGCGACCTGACCCAGGAGCAGAAGAAGGCGCTGGCGGGATGAGCGACCGCACCACGGTGGTGCTGGCCACCCGCAACGCCAAGAAGGTGCCGGAGCTGCGGGCCATCCTGGGTGAGGCCGGCCTCGACGCGGACGTGGTGGGGCTGGGCGACTACCCGGATGCGCCCGAGGTCGCCGAGACCGAGTCCACGTTCGCCGGGAACGCGCTGCTGAAGGCTCGCGCGGTCGCCCGGCACACCGGGCTGCCGGCCGTGGCCGACGACTCCGGGCTGCGCGTGGACGCGCTCAACGGGATGCCGGGCGTGCTGTCGGCCCGCTGGTCGGGGCGGTTCGGTCGGCAGGCGGGCGATATGGACGCGGCCAACCTCGACCTGGTCCTCGACCAGCTCGCGGACACACCCGAGGAACGGCGGGGGGCGGAGTTCGTGGCCGCGGCGGTCCTCGTCGTACCGCGGGGCGCGCGGCCCGCCGCCGAGGAGGAGATCGAAGAGGTCGCCGAGGGGGTGCTGCGCGGCAGGCTGATCGGCGACCGGCGCGGGGAGAACGGCTTCGGCTACGACCCGGTCTTCGTCCCCGACGGTGAGATGCGGACCACCGCCCAGATGAGCGCGGCGGAGAAGAACGCAATCAGCCACCGCGGCATCGCCTTCCGCAAGCTCGCGCGGCGCTTCCGTGAGCTGTTCTGAGCCGATCGGGTACCCGGCGGGGCGCGTCGAGGAGGCCGAGGGCGGTGAATCCCCCGGCGCGCACCGCCGGACGGAGCCGTGCGGTGGGTCAGCAGGCGGTTTGCGATGCGGCGGCGCAGGGGTTAAAGTGAAAGGCTGACGCGGACAGACATCCGACACCGTGGTTCGGGCTCAGCCCGGGCCGGGCGGGACGGAGCGTCGGTCCGCGGTTCGGGAGAACCGTTCGCGACATCGACCGCGAGTTGGTAACCTGGACAGAGCAAGCTAGCCGAGAACCGAACATCCACGCGATGGCCGGTCGGCCGGTCCACCACATGGACAACACGGGCGCTCAGCGGCCGTGCTCCCAGCACTTGCGAGAGTCTCGATCGATTACCTGTCGGCGTGTCCGGCGGGCGGCAATCGGGGCGGCACGGAACGAATCCGCCGGCTACGGCGGCGCGTTTCCAAAGCGAGTGCGTTCTGTGTGATGGACAGTGCAGCGTTTTCGGGTTGCATCGCGAATTCGTCGATTTGGTGGGTTTGCGGGGGTCCTGCTAACGTGAAGGCATAACAAAGAGCGGATCGGCGCTTGGCCCGGTGGTTTCCGGGAAAGGCGCGGGGTTCGCGGGGAGATGCCGTCTCTTGGGAAGAGCCTGTGCGGGTCCGCTGGTTGCGGGTCGGGGCTTGTGCCGGATGAGCGGTTGTTTCTTGAGAACTCAACAGCGCGTGTTTGTTTTTATGTGCCATGTTTGTTTTGGCCCCGTGGAGCCGGCCTGCCTGTGCGGTGGGTGGCGGTTCCGGGGTTCCTTTGATGGGCCCGGGGTTCCCATCCCGTGTTCGGGGTGGTTTTCTGGGTCGTGTCAGGGTTCGAACCTTTGATGGAGAGTTTGATCCTGGCTCAGGACGAACGCTGGCGGCGTGCTTAACACATGCAAGTCGAGCGGTAAGGCCCTTCGGGGTACACGAGCGGCGAACGGGTGAGTAACACGTGAGCAACCTGCCCCCGACTCGGGGATAAGCCGGGGAAACCCGGTCTAATACCCGATAGGACGCCTCATCGCATGGTGGGGTGTGGAAAGGTGTTTTCCGGTCGGGGAGGGGCTCGCGGCCTATCAGCTTGTTGGTGGGGTGATGGCCTACCAAGGCGATTACGGGTAGCCGGCCTGAGAGGGCGACCGGCCACACTGGGACTGAGACACGGCCCAGACTCCTGCGGGAGGCAGCAGTGGGGAATCTTGCGCAATGGGCGGAAGCCTGACGCAGCGACGCCGCGTGGGGGATGACGGCCTTCGGGTTGTAAACCTCTTTTACCACCGACGCAGGCTCCGGTTTCTGCCGGGGTTGACGGTAGGTGGGGAATAAGGACCGGCCAACTACGTGCCAGCAGCCGCGGTAATACGTAGGGTCCGAGCGTTGTCCGGAATTATTGGGCGTAAAGAGCTCGTAGGTGGTGTGTCGCGTCTGCTGTGTAAGTCCGGGGCTCAACTCCGGTTTTGCAGTGGATACGGGCATGCTCGAGGTAGGTAGGGGAGACTGGAATTCCTGGTGTAGCGGTGAAATGCGCAGATATCAGGAGGAACACCGGTGGCGAAGGCGGGTCTCTGGGCCTTACCTGACGCTGAGGAGCGAAAGCGTGGGGAGCGAACAGGATTAGATACCCTGGTAGTCCACGCTGTAAACGTTGGGCGCTAGGTGTGGGGACTTTCCACGGTTTCCGTGCCGTAGCTAACGCATTAAGCGCCCCGCCTGGGGAGTACGGCCGCAAGGCTAAAACTCAAAGGAATTGACGGGGGCCCGCACAAGCGGCGGAGCATGTTGCTTAATTCGACGCAACGCGAAGAACCTTACCAAGGTTTGACATCGCCGGTAATCCATCGGAGACGGTGGGTCCTTTTGGGATCGGTGACAGGTGGTGCATGGCTGTCGTCAGCTCGTGTCGTGAGATGTTGGGTTAAGTCCCGCAACGAGCGCAACCCTTGTTCCATGTTGCCAGCACGTGGTGGTGGGGACTCATGGGAGACTGCCGGGGTCAACTCGGAGGAAGGTGGGGATGACGTCAAGTCATCATGCCCCTTATGTCTTGGGCTGCAAACATGCTACAATGGCCGGTACAGTGGGCGTGCGATGCCGTGAGGTGGAGCGAATCCCTAAAAGCCGGTCTCAGTTCGGATCGGGGTCTGCAACTCGACCCCGTGAAGGTGGAGTCGCTAGTAATCGCGGATCAGCAATGCCGCGGTGAATACGTTCCCGGGCCTTGTACACACCGCCCGTCACGTCATGAAAGTCGGCAACACCCGAAACTTGCGGCCTAACCCCTCTGGGGAGGGAGTGAGTGAAGGTGGGGCTGGCGATTGGGACGAAGTCGTAACAAGGTAGCCGTACCGGAAGGTGCGGCTGGATCACCTCCTTTCTAAGGAGTCTTGGTAAGCCGGTCTGTTTGTCGTGTGGCCGGCGGACTCGAAAAGTGGACCCGGCACGGTGCCGGTTCGTCTCGTCGGCGATCGCTGTGTGCGGTCGCGTGGTCGAGGGGGCCGGGTGTCGGGGTGGTGCATGGAGTGGACACGCGCTGTTGGGTGTCTGAGGGAGCAGCCGCACTGGTTGTTCTCCCCCGGGCCACCCCGGTGAAGACCCGGTGCCGTTTGGTGGTGGCCGGTCGCGGGCCCCTCTTGTGTGGGGGTGGGCTGCTGGAGAGGTTGGTCTCTTCGGTGGTGGGCGGCTGGTGCTGCGGTGCGGTGCGGTGCTGCGGGGCTGGAGGTTGTCTCCGGCTGGTGCGGTGCCGGCGGGTTGTGGCTGGGTGTGTGGCGGGTGTTTTGATTTGTGGATAGTGTGCGCGAGCATCTTGTATCTGTGGTGGCCAAGTATGAGTGGCATACGGTGGATGCCTTGGCACCAGGCGCCGATGAAGGACGTGGGAGGCCGCGATAGGCCGCGGGGAGCTGTCAACCGAGCTGTGATCCGCGGGTGTCCGAATGGGGGAACCCAGCCCGAGTCGTGTCGGGTTGCCGCCGTCTGAATGTATAGGGCGGTTGGTGGTGACGCGGGGAAGTGAAACATCTCAGTACCCGCAGGAAGAGAAGACAACAGTGATTCCCCTAGTAGTGGTGAGCGAACGGGGATGGTGGCTAAACCGCGTGCGTGCCAGAGACGGCAGTCGTTGCGTGCGTGGGGTTGTGGGATGTGTCTGTCTCGGGTCTGCCGGCCCGGGGTGCGCGTGTGTTTCGCTAGCCGAAGCCGTTGGGATGCGGTACCGGAGCGGGTGAGAGTCCCGTAGGTGAAGGTGGGGCACGGCGCATGGGGCATACTCCCGAGTAGCGCGGAGCCCGAGGAATTCCGTGTGAATCCGGCAGGACCACCTGTCAAGCCTGAATACGTCCTGGTGACCGATAGTGGACGAGTACCGTGAGGGAAAGGTGAAAAGTGCCCCGGTGAGGGGTTGTGAAAGAGTACCTGAAACCGTGTGCTGTCAAGCCGTCAGAGCTTCACTTGGGTGTGGGGTGATGGCGTGCCTTTTGAAGAATGAGCCTGCGAGTCGTGGTGTGTGGCGAGGTTAACCCGGGTGGGGTAGCCGTAGCGAAAGCGAGTCTGAAGAGGGCGCATGAGTCGCATGCTGTGGACCCGAAGCGGGGTGATCTACCCATGGCCAGGGTGAAGCGGAGGTAAGACTTCGTGGAGGCCCGAACCCACCAGGGTTGAAAACCTGGGGGATGAGCTGTGGGTAGGGGTGAAAGGCCAATCAAACTCCGTGATAGCTGGTTCTCCCCGAAATGCATTTAGGTGCAGCGTTGTGTGGTGCTCCCTGGAGGTAGAGCTACTGTTTGGCTGATGGGCCTGACCGGGTTACTGACGTCAGATAAACTCCGAATGCCGGTGGAGCGAGCGCAGCAGTGAGACTGCGGGGGAGAAGCTCCGTGGTCGAGAGGGAAACAGCCCAGATCATCAGCTAAGGCCCCTAAGGGTGTGCTAAGTGGGTAAGGTTGTGGAGTTGCTGAGACAACCAGGAGGTTGGCTTAGAAGCAGCCATCCTTGAAAGAGTGCGTAATAGCTCACTGGTCAAGTGATTCTGCGCCGATAATGTAGCGGGGCTGAAGTACACCGCCGAAGCTGTGGAGCCGCACCTTGTGGTGTGGTTGGTAGGGGAGCGTCGTGCACTCCGGTGAAGCCGCCTGGTGACGGGTGGTGGAGGGTGTGCGAGTGAGAATGCAGGCATGAGTAGCGAGACCGGAGTGGGAAACTCCGGCGCCGATTGACTAAGGGTTCCTGGGGCAGGTTGATCCGCCCAGGGTGAGTCTGGACCTAAGGCGAGGCCGGCAGGCGTAGTCGATGGATGACGGGTTGATATTCCCGTACCCGTGCGCGTGCGCCCGTGTTGATAGCCCTGATGCTAACCATGCTGGTGGCTGTTTCCGCCTTCGGGCGGTTGCGGCTGTTCCGGTCTGGGGTCCGAGGGGTGTGTAGGCAAGTGATGGGGTGACGCAGTGGGGTAGCTCTACCCGGCGGTGGTTGTCCGGGGGTAAGCGTGTAGCCCGGGGTGGTGGTAAATCCCTGCCCTGTTATGTGGGTGAGGCGTGATGCCGAGCCGTTTTGGTGAAGTGAGTGATCCCGTGCTGTCGAGAAAAGCCTCTAGCGAGTGCGTGTGCGGCCAGTACCCGAAACCGACGCAGGTGGTCAGGTAGAGTATACCGAGGCGTTCGGGTGAACCGTGGTTAAGGAACTCGGCAAATTGTCCCCGTAACTTCGGGAGAAGGGGAGCCCCGTCTGGTGATGGACTGTGCGTCCGGAGCTGGGTGGGGTCGCAGATACCAGGGGGAAGCGACTGTTTATTAAAAACACAGGTCCGTGCGAAGTCGTAAGACGCTGTATACGGACTGACGCCTGCCCGGTGCTGGAACGTTAAGAGGACTGGTTAGCACTTTGGTGTGAGGCTGGGAATCTAAGCGCCAGTAAACGGCGGTGGTAACTATAACCATCCTAAGGTAGCGAAATTCCTTGTCGGGTAAGTTCCGACCTGCACGAATGGCGTAACGACTTCCCCGCTGTCTCAACCGCGGGCCCGGTGAAATTGCACTACGAGTAAAGATGCTCGTTTCGCGCAGCAGGACGGAAAGACCCCGGGACCTTCACTATAGCTTGACATTGGTGTTTGGGATGGTTTGTGTAGGATAGGTGGGAGCTGTGGAAGCCGCCACGCCAGTGGTGGTGGAGGCGTTGGTGAAATACCACTCTGGCTGTTTCGGGCATCTAACTTTGGGCCGTGATCCGGTTCGGGGACAGTGTCTGGTGGGTAGTTTAACTGGGGCGGTTGCCTCCTAAAGGGTAACGGAGGCGCCCAAAGGTTCCCTCGGCCTGGTTGGCAATCAGGTGGTGAGTGTAAGTGCACAAGGGAGCTTGACTGTGAGACGGACGTGTCGAGCAGGTGCGAAAGCAGGGACTAGTGATCCGGCGCCGGCGTGTGGAAGCGGCGTCGCTCAACGGCTAAAAGGTACCCCGGGGATAACAGGCTGATCTTCCCCAAGAGTCCGTATCGACGGGATGGTTTGGCACCTCGATGTCGGCTCGTCGCATCCTGGGGCTGGAGTTGGTCCCAAGGGTTGGGCTGTTCGCCCATTAAAGCGGCACGCGAGCTGGGTTTAGAACGTCGTGAGACAGTTCGGTCCCTATCCGCTGCGCGCGTTGGAGACTTGTGGAGGGCTGTCCCTAGTACGAGAGGACCGGGACGGACGAACCGCTGGTGTGCCAGTTGTTCCGCCAGGGGCATGGCTGGTTGGCTACGTTCGGGAGAGATAACCGCTGAAAGCATCTAAGTGGGAAGCTTGCTTCGAGATGAGGTCTCCTGCCCTGTGGTGGGGGTAAGGCTGCCAGGTGATGACTGGGTTGATAGGCCGGGTGTGGAAGCCTTGTGAGGGGTGGAGCTGACCGGTACTAATAGGCCGAGGGCTTGTCCGCCACGGATGCTGGGTGTTCGCGCACATTGTTCACAGGTTTTCCCTGTTCCGCATGCTGTGGTGTGTGGGGTGGGGTGTTGGTTTGCGGTGGTGATAGCGGGAGGGTCACACCCGGTCTCTTTCCGAACCCGGTCGTTAAGTCTCTTTGCGCCGATGGTACTGCCTCCATGGTGGGGGTGGGAGAGTAGGTTGCCGCCGCATTTTTTTTGGTGGGGGGTTCCGTTTCGGCGGAGCCCCCCATTTTTTATGCCCAAGTGCAGCACCGCATCCAGGTGCCGCCTGTATCCCGTCGGCCGCGCCTCCCGCAGCCGGGTGGCCCATGTCGCCCCGAGTCGTCACCGGTCGTGATTGACCTCCTCCACTGTGATCACACTGTTGGTTCCCGGGCCGGATTCCAGTGATGGCCCTGGTGATCAGTGCGGGTATCGTGTTCTACGGGTTCCGGCAAGTCCCCCGCCGTGCCGAGCCTGCTCTACAAGATTGTGCTGAACCGATTCGACCTGTTCGCGCGTCCTACGTATAGGCGTATGCGGTCGAGTCGAGAGTGCCAGGGGGCATCCAACTGAGTGAGAGCACTTCCGGTGACGGCGACATCGCGCCGCGCCGTGACGCCGAGACGCCTGACGACGACGGTCGTGCTGCGGGGGACGCAGCGCGCTGGGGGAGTGGCTCAGGTCGCGGTCCCGGCGGGAAGACCGACGACCGCATGAATCGACCCGATGGTGCTGCGATGACGAACGAGCGGGACGACGACTCCATGGAGAAGGGGAATCACGAGGGCGGCGGTGAACCCGAGGCGCCGGCCGAGGAAGCGGCTCCCGCCGCGCCCGGCGAGCAGGCCGCTGCGGACGGGACCTCTGCCCGGACCTCCTCCGAAGTCTCCGAAGACGAGGTCGCCGAGGAGAGCCGCGACGACTCCGGTGAAGCGGCGAGCGGTGCAAGCGCCTTCAAGGACAGCGGCAGCTTCTTCCGCGATCAGGTGGCTCGTACGCTGGCCGAGCAGGGCTTCGACCTGAGGAAGGACGGCACTTGGGGCTCCGCGGTCCCTGAGGAGCCGACCGCCGGTGCGACAGGCGAGCGTTCGGGGGAGGGCGGCGAGGACACCGGCTCCGACGTGCCCGAGTCCGGTCCCGCGGCATCGGTCGCGTCCACCGACAGCGACAGCCGCGCTGCCCAGGCCGACATCGGCGCAGCCGCGTCCGCGGAGCCCTCTCGAGAATCGGGACCTCCCGCCCCCACTGACGTCTCCAATGACGCGGCTAGCGCCGACGACGATGACAAGACTTCCGCGTCCGGTGCCGCTACCGTGGAACCGTCCTCGCCGTCGGCCGCGAACGCGTCGGCCGGATCCGCCGCGGCGCCCGCCGCCGGTGGATCGACCCCGCGTGTCTCCGACACCAGGACAGGCGGCAGCGGGTCCGACGAAGGCGCCGCAGATGCCGACCCCGAAGGCCGAGCCGAGTTCCGTGCCTACCCGGCAACCGAGTTCGAGCGGTCCGGATCGGACGCAGGCGGCACGACGGCGGCTCCCATCGGCGGCCGGGATGAGCCGCAGGCGTCCGAAACACGCGACGAAGATGCCGAAAGCGCCAAGGAAGGCGCCGACGAGTCGCGCTCCTGGTTCACCCCACGCGTTTCCTCGCGCTCGGCTGCCGATGCCGAGAAGCCCCCGTCCGACGCGAGCGCCCGCGAACAATCCGGCTACCAGCCGTCCGCCGGTTCCGGTCAGTCCGCAAACGACGCCTCCGAGGCCGCCGCAGGCTCCGCAGGACCCGCCGCCGGTGGGGAGTCCGGGCACGAAGCCGCTGGAACCCGCCGATCCGCACCGGTCGGCGACACCGGCGACGCGTCCGCATCATCGGGGGAGCCCGCTTCGGGCGCCCATGACGCGGCCGGCGGTACCCCCGCCTCCGGCCCCGGTGCCTCAGCGCAGTCTCCGCACGCCGATCCGGCATCCCGACGCGCCGCCGAGTCCGACCCGCAGGGCAGCGACCGGGCGCCGCGGGCTGCCGCCGCGGGCGGCGCCGCTGCGGCGGCTGCGGCCGGTTCGGCCTCGTCCGCCGACTCCCTGGAGTCGGCGGAGCCCGCCAAGTCCGCCGGGACCTCCGCCTCCCCCCGCACGGCGGCCGACAGCGGCGGCGCCCCGCGCCGCGGCGCTGCCCGCGACGACTCAGGCGGCCGCTCCGAGCCGGGACACGGCGGTGCGTCCCACCCCGGCGACCGCTCGCGCACCCCCCGTTCCCCGGCCGCCGAGGCGGCGTCGGGGTCCGCAGCGGCGTCCGGCGCCGCCGACGGCTCCTTCGGCACAGCGGGCGGGCCGAGCGGCGCTCGTTCCACCTCGCCGTCCGACCCCGCCGCCCACAGCCCTGCCGGGCCGCCCGGCGGCACCGGTCCATCCGGCCGACCCGGTCCCGGTGGCCCGTCGGGGCCCTCCGGCCCGTCCGGTCCCACCCGTCCGCCCGGCCGCGGCGGTCCCCCGCCGCCCGGCGGCGGAGGCGGCAAACCCAAGGCCAAGGCGAAGAAGCCCTTCTGGTGGCGCGCTTCCCGGACGACGATGATCGCCTTCGGGATCCTCGCCGTACTCGTCCTCAGCGGCTTCGGCGTCGCCTACGCGACGATCGAGGTGCCCGACGTCGCGAAGGAGGAGGCGACCAACCAGGGCTCCACGTTCTTCTACGCCGACGGTGAGACGCAGTTCGCCGAGCGCGGCGTCGACCGCGAGCCCGTCGACTACGACCAGATCCCCACGAGGGTCCAGGAAGCGGTCATCTCCGCCGAGGACCGCGGCTACTGGGACTCACCGGGTGTCTCCATCACCGGCACGGTCCGCGCCGTGTGGTTCACCGTCACCGGGCAGCAGGTCCAGGGCGGCTCCACCATCACTCAGCAGTTCGTCCGGAACTACTTCGAGGGCGTCAGCCGGGAGCAGACCGTCTCCCGCAAGCTGAAGGAGATCATCATCGCCCTCAAGGTGGACCAGTCCCCGGGCATGGACAAAGAGTGGGTGATGGAGCAGTACCTGAACACCATCTACTTCGGCCGCAACGCCTACGGGATCCAGTCGGCCGCCCAGGCGTACTACCACAAGGACGTCGGCGAACTCACCGGATCGGAGGCCGCGTTCCTCGCTGCCGCCATCCAGCAGCCGAGCCTCTACGGCCAGGCCGACGAGAGTTACACCGACGACATGAGGGGCCGCTGGCAGTACGTCGTCGACGGCATGGTCGAGGTTGACGCCATCACCCAGTCCGAAGCCGACAAGATGGAGTTCCCCAAGCCCAAGGCGCAGCGCCCGGCCAACAGCACCGACCTCAGCGGCTTCAAGGGCTACATGCTCCAGCAGGCCATGGAGGAGCTGAAGGAACTCGGCTACACCGAGGACAACATCAACCGCGGCGGCTACAAGGTCGTCACGACCTTCGACCAGCAGACCATGCGGATGGCCAAGCAGGCGGTGGAGGACACCGTCGACGTCGGGTCGCTGCCCGACGGGGTCCGCGCGGGACTCACCGCGGTCGAGCCGTCCACCGGCGAGGTCAAGGGCTTCTACGGCGGCCACGACTACATGCAGAACCAGTACGACAGCTCGTTCGACGGATCGGCCCAGGCCGGCTCGGCGTTCAAGCCCTACGTGCTGGCCACCGCCCTGCGGCAGGGCTACAGCCTGAACAGCAAGGTGAACGGCAACACACCGATCCAGGTTGCGGGCTCTTCGATCCACAACTACGACGACGTGAGCCGCGGGCCCACCTCGCTGGTGGAGGCGACTCGTATCTCGCTGAACACGGGCTACGTGCAGCTGGCCCAAGAGGTGGGCGAGGAGAATGTCCGCCAGACCGCCTATGACGCCGGAATCGCCAAGGGCATGATCGAGGACGACCAGGTTGTGCCGACCATCGCCCTGGGCGTGTCCAACGTGCGGCCGGTCGACCAGGCCACCGGCTTCGCGACATTCGCCAACGGCGGCAAGCACGTCGAGACGCACGTGATCCGCGAGGTGATCAATCAGGAAGGCGAGAACGAGCGTCCGAAGCCGAAGACCTCGCAGCCGTTCAGCCAGGACACCGCCGCCAACGTCAGCTACGCGCTCCAGCAGGTCGTGCAGAGCGGAACAGGGACGAGCGGGGCGCTGCCGGACGGCCGCCCGGTGGCGGGCAAGACCGGCACCACCGACGACAGCGTCGCCGCCTGGTTCGTCGGCTACACCCCGCAGCTGTCCACGGCGGTGGGGGTCTACAACGGCAATAACCAGCCGTTCTCGGTGCCCGGATGGGGCGAACTCTCGGGCGGTTCGCTGCCCGCGGCCATCTGGAACAACTTCATGACCAACGCCATGGAGGGCAAGGAGGTCAAACAGTTCCCCGAGCCCACCTTCGACGGGCAGGTTCTCGACCTGGCCCCGGACCCGCCCCCCTCGCCGGAGCAGACCGAGCCGACGGAGCCGTCGACTCCGGCTACCCGCCCCGAGGAGCCGTCGACGCCCGAGCCGCCGGTTGAGACGGAGCCTCAGGAGCCGACCGGCGGCCCTCAGCCCGACCCGGGTGGTACGCCGACGGGAGACCCGACCGACGAGCCGGGTATCCCGGGATTCGAGCCCGGTGGCCCGGGCACAGGGGGAGAGCAGCAAGCGGAGCAGCCGGGGACGTGATGCGGAACGCGCGGCCGGGACGCCGCCCCGGCCGCGCCCCCACCCGCGCTACAAGGTGACCGGCAGCGAACGCAGCCGCCACGTGCCGGGATCGGGGGCGCGGTCCAGGTCGTCGGGCTCCACGGCGAGCGCGAGGCCGGGATATCGGCTCAGCAGCGCCTCCAGCGCGACCTGCGTCTGCACGCGGGCGATTCCGGCGCCGAGGCAGAAGTGCGGGCCGTGGCCGAATCCGAGTTGCCCTGCTCCATTCTGCGGCCGGGCGACGTCGAGGATGTCCGGTTCGGAGAAGGCCCGGGGATCGCGGTTGGCTGCGGCGATCGCGGCCGTGACCGGCTCGCCCTTGCCGATGACCGTGCCGCCGAATTCCACGTCTTCGCGGGTGAACCGGGGCATCGACAGCAGTTGGTGCCCGCACCAGCGCATCAGTTCCTCGACGGCGCCGGGCATGAGTGCGGGGTTGCTGCGCAGTGCCGCGAGCTGCTCGGGGCGGGCCGGCAGTTCGGCGACCGCGTTGGCGATGAGGTTGGTGGGCGTCTGGCCGGCCAGCACGATGTTCCACACCAGGGATACGGTTTCGACGTCGCTGAGGCGGTCGCCGCCCTCGTCCTGGACGCGGATGAGGTCGGAGACCAGGTCGCGGCCGGGTTCGGCCCGGCGGGCGGCCACGGCCGACTTGGCGCTGTCGATGATGGCGGGCATCGCCTCGGCGAACCCCTCGCCCGCTCCGGCGGCGATGAGCGCTCCGTATCGCGCCACCGGGACCGTTCTTCGCGAGGGATGTCGAGGAGTTCGCAGATCACCTCGATCGGGAGCGGCCGGGCGAAGTGCGCCACGAGGTCGACTGCACCGCCTTCGGCGTAGTCGGGCAGCCGCGCCAGCAGTTCGGCGACGACCGCCTCGATGCGCGGGCGGAAGGCGGCCGCGCGACGCGGAGTGAACGCGGGCGCGACGAGCCGGCGCAGCCGCAGGTGTTCGGCACCCTCCATCTCGCCCATGTTCCGCAGGTAGGGGCGGTACTCCTCCGACACGTCCGGGCGCATGGCGAAGGTGTCGGAAGTCAGTTGGAACCGCGGGTCCGCCAGCATCGCGCGGGCGTCGGCGTGGCGCAGCACCGCCCACATCGGCGCCGTGCCGGGGATGGCGAGCCGGGCCAGAGGGCCGTGCTCGCGGGCCGATCCGTAGGCGGCGAAGGGATCACCGACCACGTCGGGGGAGGAGAGGTCGATCTCGCAGACGCCGTCGTCCCGCGTTGTCACACCGTTCATGGAATCTCCAAGGGGGTCCGCCTGGGGCTTTGTGTCTCAAAAACCGGATGCCGAAAACAGATGTTCGCATCATCTGAATGGCGAGCGTATCTTAGTTTGCCGCTAGGAGGAGAACGCAGACCGGGGCTCGCAGGCGTCCCCAGGAGGAGGAGCGCATTGGCCCGGCTCACCAGGGCGGAAGTGCAGGAGCGCAACCGGGCCAGAGTGCTGGCCGCCGCACGTGAGGAGTTCGCCGAGCGGGGGTTCCGCGACGCCAAGGTCGACGGCATCGCCGAACGCGCCGAGCTGACCCGCGGCGCCGTGTACTCCAACTTCCCCGGCAAGCGCGCGCTCTACTTCGCGGTCCTGGCGCAGTTGGCGCAGGATGCGCCCGCCACCGAGCCTGGGGAGCCCGCGCTCACCGTCCGTGAGGCCCTGGGCGCGCTCGCCCGCGCCTGGGTCGCGCGGCTGCCGCTGTCCACCGAAGCCGACAGCCCTGCCGCCCGGATCGGTGCGGAGGTCATGCCGGAGATCCTCACCGATGAGCGGACGCGGCGGCCCTACGCCCAGCTGGTCAGGTTGCAGGCGATCCTGCTCGGCATGGGACTGGAGCGGCTGAACCCGGCATCGGCCGGGGACGCCCGGCAGGTGCGGCTGGCCGAGACCGCGCTGACCACCCTGCACGGCGCGAGCCGCATGGCCGCCGCCGCGCCGGGCTTCCTGGAGCCGTTCAACGTCGTGAGCGCGTGCGAACAGCTCGCCGACCTCGACCTGGGCGACCGGTGGAGCGATCCGCCGATCGCGCCCCGGGCCCAGCCTGCCGCCGACCCGTGGCGACCGCCGGACGCTGTCGACGAGTTGCGCGGCGCACGGGTTCCGCTCGCCGCGGACGGCGTCGTGGCGGTGCTGGGACTGCACCGCCTCGCCCGCATCGAGGACGCCCTGCGCGCGGCTCCCGCCGACGCCGAGGTCACAGCGGTCGTGGTCACCGGCGAGCCCGCCGAGCTGGCACCGTTGGCGCGGATGGCGGTGGCCGAGGTCCGGGGTCTGCTGCGGCAGTGTCTGCCGCGGTCGGCATGGCCGCGGCTGCAGCTGGTGCTCGACGAGCAGGGCGCGATGGCCGCCGCCGCGGGCGTCACCGGAGTCAGCGACGCGACCGAGGCGGCGGTCCGTATCCAGGCGGGCCGGATCACCAGCCGGGCTGAGGGCCTGGGATCCGGCTACGCGGCCGCCGCCACCCCTGCCGAGAGCTGACGGCCCGACCGGGCCGCGGCGGGTTCTGCGGCAGGCGGCGCCTCGGCCGTGTACCTGCGCGGAATCCGGGCTGCGACGTGGCGGGGGCGGGTGGGACGCGGTGGGTGGGCGCGAGCAGGTCGGCCGGGATGGGAGGTGCGTGGGCGGCGGCCAGTGCTTGGGCAAGTGCGTCGGCGAGGGCGGCGGGTGTGGGCGCTTCGATCAGGTGGGGCAGGCCGGGCAGCGTCGCCCACCAGGTGCGGGTATGGGTGCCGTGCCAGCAGGTCGCGCCGGGGAAGCGGGCTTTGAGGCGGTGGGCCTGGGCGCGAGCGTCGGGGGCGGGTAGGGCCACCGGCGTCCTGGCCTTGGGCGGCATGGTTGTGGGCGGCATGGTGGCGGGTGTGGTCATGTCTGGAATCCGATCGTGAAGTAGTCGCGGTAGGGCAGCGGCGCGGGAGGCGCGGGGCGGCGCCGGGTGCGCGTTCGGTTACGCGGTGCGGTGTCGATGCGGGTGCGGTGGCCGCAGCGGTCGCATACCTGGGTCCAGGCGGTGGGCGTGACGTGGGCGAAGGTGTAGGGGTAGTGCTCGCCGGGGTGGTCGGGGGCTTCGGGGAAGCCGGTGGCGGTGGGCGGTTCCCCGGGCGGACCGGCGGCGGTCACCGCGGTGCCTGGCGGGGGTGGGGCGGGTAGGGGCGGGAGCCGGCGGTTCGGTGCGGGTGGGCGGCGAGCGCTGCGGCGAACGCGCCGAGGTCGTCGGATGAGACGTGCAGCCCGTTGGGGCGGTCGGCGGCGACGTAGAGCGGCCCGGGCAGGCGCCGGATCTCGGGCCAGGCGTGGGAGTGGGCTTCGGCGATCTCGCAGAAGGCGGTGTGGTCGCCTCGCTGGTGTGTGGACGCGGGAGCGGGTGCGTGCGCGGGCTGCGGTACGTATGGCCGCACCCGCGCGGCGCGTGGGCGCCCGGGGGCGAGGAGTACGCGCGGGAGTGGGAGGGCGACGCTCAGTAGCAGGCACAGCAAGAGGACCCCCATGGGGATTGAGCCGCATTGCGATGGCGGCCACGGGCTTGGATGCCTCCATGTTGGATATAAAATTTTCGATTGGCAAGTCATGTTCGAAAACTTGTCATCGAGTCAGCTCGATTGAGGAGTTGCGAAATGTCTGTTTCGGGGTCATCGCCGGTACGATCTGGCGTATGCCAGCAAGGAGGCCGAGATGAGCAGTCCGCCAGTAAGCAGGCGCCAGCTGTCTGCGCAGATGCGACGTCTGCGCCTCGATGCCGGCTTGACCATGGAGCAGGCGGCCGACAAGCTCGAATGGTCGACGACCAAGGTGTCGAACATCGAGACAGGCAGGAGCAAGAAGCCGGCGGTGACCGACATACGAGCACTGCTCGAAGCGTACCGAGTCACCGACGAGCGAGAACGGGACTCTGTCCTAGCCCTGACACGGCAGTCCCGCGAGCGGGGCTGGTGGAACCGCTACGACGATGTCCTGGGCGGAGCCTTCGCGTCCCTGGAGGCTGGCGCGCGAAGCCTGAAGCTCTTCGAGCCGCAATACATCCCGGGCCTCTTTCAGACGGCAGAGTATGCCGAAGCAATCGCTCAGGCTACGCTCATCCGCGATCCAGGTGACATCGAGCGGACTGTGGAGGCTCGGATGAAGCGTCAGGAGATCCTCAGTGACGAGGGTGCTCCTGATGTATGGGCCATCGTGCACGAGAGCGCGATCGAGATGCTGCGAGCAACGCCCAGCCTCTTCTCCCAGCAGGTTGCCCGCCTACGTGAAGTCGCGGAAACTCCCAGTAAGGTCACTTTGCAGGTCATGCCGGTGTGCGCCGGTCTTCATGCTGGTATGGGAGGACCCTTCGTCATCATGGACTTCGAAGACCCAGGGGAGTCGATCGTCTTCCTGGAAACGGACACAGACGGGCTATACCTGGACAAGGCCCAGGAGATCGAGAGGTACCGCAAGCTCTTCGATCGAATCCTCGCCAAAGCACTCGATCCTGATGAAGTACCCGACTACCTTCGATCTCTATCCGTTTAGAAAGCCCACACCATGGACGAGCCCACCCGCCGCCCGATGCTCCAGTTTCGCAAGTCGAGCTACAGCAACCCCTCGAACTGCGTCGAAGTCGCCGACACTCTCCATGGCGCCGCAGTCCGCGATACCCAGCACCGCCACCTCGGCCACATCGAGTTCCCCGCTGTCGAGTGGAAGGCGCTCCTCCACGCCCTGGACGCCGGCGAGTTGTAGCATCCTCAGCCGCCGCCCCCGCGCCCAAGCGGCTCGGGTCTGCTGTGCGGCCTTGTGGTCGGCCGGGTGGCGGGTGGTCTTCACGGGAAGGCGGCAGCAAAGGTGGCAGCGGGGCCGGGCCCGCGCCCACCGCACCCGGCGCCCGCCGGGTGCCGTTCGCGGGCGGTGGCGCGTGCGCGGACCGGCGTCGATATGTCCGATCTGCCGTGTTCACCTGCGATGATCTTGCTCTTATGGCTACGGGAAAACGCTTTCTTTGTCCAAAAGTACAAGATCATCGGAAAGTCGCGCCTAATCCCCCGAATGTCCGCCCTGCCAGGGCGGCGGGCTCACCGAGCGCGTGGTTTTCGCCGGAGAACGGCCCGGATTCGGTGATTTCCGCGCGTTGGACGACCGCGTCCCCCAGAGAGCGGGCGCCGCCGCCTCCGCCCCGACCCACCGCTGCCCTCGTCGGCCGCCGCCTCCGGCGAGCACCCGGGCCGACAACCGCAGGCCCGGCCCCGCTGCCACCGTCGATGCCGCTTTTCCGCGCAGGCCACCCGTCGCCCGGCAGGCCAGAAGGCCGCACAGCGTGCCCGAGCCGTCTCCTCAACGCCCCTCGCCCCGCCTCAATGCACCAGTGCCGCGCACCCGCAGGCGTCCGGTTCAGGGGCGGCGGTCGGGGGTTCCACGTGGCCGGTGAACACCTCGGCGCCCGGGGTGGTGCCGGTAAGGGCGTCGGCTGCCAGGATCACCGCGGCCGCCGTCCACGTGCTGCGTTCCACCGGCCAGCGGACCTCGTAGGCGAACTGGTAGCCGGTCCAGTAGGCGCCGTCGTCGGCGTCGCGCAGGTGCTGGATGTCGGCGACGAGTCGGCGCGCCCGCTCTTCCTCGCCCAGGGCGGCCAGTGCCAGCGCCAGTTCGCAGGTCTCCGCTCCCGTCACCCACGGCTGGTCGCTGACGCAGCGGATACCCAGTCCGGGCACCACGAAGGTGTTCCACGCGAGCTCCAGCCGCCGGTGGGCGGCATCGCCGCGCACCGCGCCGCTGATGATCGGGTAGTACCAGTCCATCGAGTAGCGCCCGCGGTCGGCGAAGACCTGCTCGTGCTCGGCGACCAGGTGGCCCAGCCGGGCGGCGGCCAACTCCCAGTCGGGCTGCGGGGTGTCCAGGCGCTCGGCCAGCGCCACGGCGCACCGCAGCGCGTGGTGGATGCTGGCGCAGGCGGTGAGGAGCGCGTGGTCGCCGGCGTTGCCCTCGGCGTCGCGTGACCAGCGGATCTCGCCGCGCTCGGTGCGCAGGCCCAACGCGAACTCGACTCCGGCGCGCACCGTCGGCCACAGGTCGCGGGCGGCACCCTCGTCGCCGGTGACCAGGAGCTGGTGCCAGACGCCGACGGCCGGGTAGGCGGCGTGGTTGGCTTCGCGCAGCGGGCTGGCGGGCTCGTTCTGGCGCAGCTTGGCCGGCCACGAGCCGTCGGGCAGCTGGACCTCGGAAAGCCACGCGTAGGCCCGCTGGGCCGCTGCCGGGTGGCCGGCCGCCGCCAGCGCCATGGCGCATTCGACGTGGTCCCATACGTCGGTGTGGCCGCCGCGGAACCAGGGGATGGCGCCGTCGCCGGTCTGGGCTGCGAGCAGGTAGTCGGCGGAGAGCGCGACGTCGGCCGCGGTGAGGATGCCGGGCAGTTCCAGGGGGCGGGGGGAGTCGGTGCCGGTGCGTGCGGAGTGAGCGGGGCCCCCGCTCATGCCGTGCTCTCCGCGCCGCCGCGGTGCGGTTTGCGCAGGTAGACGACGACGCTCTTGCCGATCAGCGGGTTGAGGAACTTCTCGGTGGTGCGGGTGAGGCGCGGGGCCTGCAGCATGTCCCACACCAGCAGCCGGTGGTAGGCCGCGGCCAGCGGGTGGTCGTCGTCGGAGGTGCCCACCGCGCACTTGATCCACCAGTAGGGGGAGTGCAGGGCGTGGGCGTGGTGGTGCGGACCGATCTCGAACCCGGCGGTCTTGAGCTTGGCCTCCAACTCGGCGCGGGTGTAGATGCGGATGTGTCCGCCCTCGTTGGTGTGGTACTCCTCCGACAGCGCCCAGCACAGCCGCTCCGGCAGCCAGCTGGGCACGGTGACCGCGGCGATGCCGCCCGGTCGCAGCACCCGGTACAGCTCGGCCATCGCCGCGGTGTCGTGCGGGATGTGCTCGAAGATCTCCGAGGCGATGACGCGGTCGAAGAAGCCGTCGTCGAAGGGCATGCCGAGGGCGTCGCCCTTGACGGTCTCGGCGGCGGCCTCGGTCTCGGCCGGGGCCTCGCCGGCGGCGCGCATGGCGGCGAACATGTCCGCGACCTCGGCGAGGTCGTTCTCGTTCTGGTCGAAGGCGACCACGTCGGCGCCGCGGCGGTAGACCTCGAAGGCGTGCCGGCCGCCGCCGCAGCCGAGGTCGAGGACGCGGTCGCCGGGTCCCACGGGGAACAGGGAGAAGTCGACGGTGATCAGCGCTGGCTCCTTCACAGTGTTGGTCAACTGGTCACAGGCGCGCGGCGGGCCGGTGGGCGCGGCCGTCGGCGGCGTCGATCGCATGGGTGTAGCGGCGCGCAGTGGCTTCGGCGACCGCCCGCCAGGTGAACCTCTCCTGGACGCGGTTCCAGGCGGCCGTGCTCATGGCGGTGCGGGCATCGGCGTCGGCGAGCAGGCCGCCGATGGCGGCGGCCAGCTCCTCGGGGTCTCCGGGCTCGGTCAGACGTGCGGCCTCGCCGTCGGGGCCGACGACTTCGGGGATGGCGCCGGCGCGGCTGGCGACCAGCGGGGTGCCGCAGGCCATCGCCTCGACGGCCGGCAGCGAGAATCCCTCGTAGTAGGACGGTACGACGGCGACCTCGGCCCGGGCCAGCTCCTCGGCCAGTTCGGTGTCGTCGATGCCGTTGACGAACGTGACGCGGTCGCGCAGGCTCAGTTCGTCGACGAGCCGGTCGGTGGGCCCGCCCGGGGTGGGGCGGCTGACGACGGTCAGCGAGACGTCGCGTTCGGTGGCGAGCTTGGCGGTGGCGCGCAGCAGTGTGGCGACGCCCTTGAGCGGGCTGTCGGCGCTGGCCACGCACACCAGGCGGCCGGGGATGCGCGCGCCCGCGGGGCGGGGGTGGAAGCAGCGGGTGTCCACGCCGAGCGGGACGACGTCCACAGCGGAGCGGCGCACCCCGAACTCGCGGACGATGTCGTCGGCCGATGAGCGGGAGGGCACGAGGACGGGGTCGAGGCGGCGGGCGACGCGGCCCTGCATCCGGACGAAGCTGTACCAGCGGCGTTTGCTGATGCGCTGCCAGCCTCTGGCCTGTTCGACCTCGATGCGCCGGTCGACGGTGATGGGGTGGTGGATGGTGGTGACCATGGGCAGGCCCGCGGCTCGGATGCCGAGCTGGCCGTAGCCTAGTGTCTGGTTGTCGTGGACGACGTCGAACTCGTCGCTGCGGGCGCGCAGTTCGCGCAGCGCGCGCAGGGAGAAGGTGAGGGGTTCGGGGAATCCGGCCGTCCACATGGTGGCGACCTCCAGCACGTCGATCCAGTCGCGCCACTGCCGCAGGGGCGGGGTGGTGAACGGCGCGGCGTCGTTGTAGAGGTCCAGGCTGGGGACCTTCTCCAGGCGCACGCCGGGGTCGAGTTCGGGGTAGGGCTGGCCGGAGAAGACGGTGACGTCGTGGCCCAGGGCGGCCAGCTCGCGGGAGAGGTGGCGGACGTAGACGCCTTGGCCGCCGCAGTGCGGTTTGCTGCGGTAGGACAGCAGGGCGACGCGCAGGGCGCGATCGGGGTGCGGCATAGGACTCAACCCATCGACGGCGTGGTGGCGGACGGCAGGCACCCGCTCCGGGCGCGGTGGAGCGGGGTGAGGGCGGGGCCGGGCGGGCGGGTTCGGTCCGCGGTGCTGCGGGGGCGCGGTGACGCTGGTCGCACCGGCAGGGTCACTGCGCTTCACCTCGTTCGTCGCTCGCGCGTTCCACCGTCGTCGGTCGCCGCTGGGGCCGCCGACAGGGCGAGTCCGGATTGCGCGCCCGCATGTTACTCGCCAGTTTAATGCCTGGCTCTTACAACCAGGATCGTCGGTGCCGATTGCGCGGCGTGCGGCGGGGTCGGCGCGCGGGTCGCGCGGGACGGCGGCAGCGGGTCAGGGGCGGGGCGCGTCCGGCGCAACCGCGGAGCCCGCGGTCTGCCAGCGGAGCACGCCCGCGGCGTCGGTGCCGGCCACCGCGTGCCCGCGGCGTTCCAGGGTGCGTATGTGGGCGGCGGTCTCGGCGGCGGCCATGCGGCGGGCGGTGACCTCCATGTCGGCCCAGTCGCGGCGCCACGGCAGGCGCGCGCTCAGCTCCCACAGGGTGGCGCCCGAGGTGTCGAGTAGGCCGGCCAGCTCGTCGAGTTTGGCCTCGTGGTGCTCGGCGATCTCGGCGGCGCGTCGGCCGATGCCGGTGAAGCGGTGCTCGTGGGCCGGCAGGGCGCGGGTGTCGGCGGAGGTGTCGGCGAGCCGGTCGAGGGAGTCCAGGAACGCGCCGAGCGGGTCGTCGCCGCCGTCGAAGGTGTAGAGGCCGATGTGCGGTGTGATGGTGGGCAGCACGTGGTCGCCGGTGAACAGCCGGTCGCCCTCTTCGAGGTGCAGGCAGATGTGGCCGGGGGTGTGGCCCGGTGTCCACACGGCGCGCAGTTTGCGGCCGGGCAGGTCGGCGAACGCGCCGTCGTCGAGGGTCCGGTCGGGCACCGCGGGAATCCGCATGCGCGGTGCCTCCTCGGCGAGGCGGTCGAGTTCGGCGGAGGGGGCGCCGGCGTCGGCTGCGCGGCGCAGTTGCCGGGCGTGCTGCTCGTCTTCGCCGAGGCGGGCGAGGTCGCCGACGAGTTCCGCGTCGGCGCGGTGCATGGCGATCCAGGCGTCGGAGGCGTCGCGCACGCGCCCGGCGAGACCGGAGTGGTCGGGGTGGAAGTGGGTGACGACGACGCCGTACACGTCGTCGACGGAGGTCCCGATGTCCTCCAGGCCGGCGGTGAGCGCCTGCCAGGAGTCGTCGTGGTGCCAGCCGGCGTCGACGAGGACCGGCCCTCGCGGGCTTTCCAGTGCGTAGACGAGGGTGTAGCCGAGGGGGTTGCCGGGGATCGGCACCGGCACGCTCCACACGCCTTCGCCCAGGTCCTCAACCGGCGGCAGCGGTCTCATGGTCATCCTCCCTGCACCCGAAACAGAATCGGATTCTAGTCCGCGTGATTCAGCCGCGGCCACGCGGGGCGGGTGTCGCAGGGATGGTTGCCGGAGGTGCCGGGGGCGAAGACGGCGCCAGGGGACTAGAACGCATTCCATTTCAGTGGTGCCGGCGAGGCGCCGCGCGCGGTAGCGGGGTGAAATCCGGCTTCGACTCCGGGTGATGAGGCTGGGCGCACAGTTGTGGTGAACCGAGCCGGTGGGCGATCCTTAGATAACGTGTTCTGGTAAGGGCGCTCCGTCAGTGCCGAGCGTGTCCTCGCGCCGAGTGGGCCGCGGGCCGCGCCCGGTGCCGAGCGGTCGCCGACCCTGCGGGGTCGGCGGGCAGCGGCCCCGACGACGATGATGGGAGAGCCGGCGTGGCGGTCCAGCAGGCGGCGATCGGGATGCGCTCGCGAAGCCAGAACCAGCGCCGCAAGCGGATCGTGCAGACAGCGGCGGCCCTGGCGCTGCGCGGCGGCGTCGAGGCGATGCAGATGCGGGCGGTGGCCGAACGCGCCGGAGTCGCCCTGGGCACGCTCTACCGCTACTTCCCCTCCAAGATGGACCTCGTCGTCGCGGTGGTCGCCGAGGAGCTGGACCTGCTGGAGACCAGCATCAGCCGCCGTCCGCCCACGGCCGAGACAGCCGCGGGCCGCGCCGTCGACGTACTGATGCGGGCCACCCGCGGCCTGATGCGCGAGCCCGAGCTGGCCGATGCACTCGTGCGCTCGCTGATCATGGCCGAGGCCAAGACCGAGCTGGGCGCCCGGATCACCGACCTGCTCTGGCGTGTCGCGACCGGCGCGCCCGCGTCCTCGGGGGAGGACACCGAGCAGAGCCCTCCGCAGCCCGATCGGGGCGACGCCGCTTACATCCGCGTGGCCTCGCTGGCCAGTGTGTGGATCTTCGAACTGCTGGAGGTTCTCAAGGGCGACCGGGACGTCGACGAGGTCGAGGCGCGCCTGCGGATCGCCGCCGAGCCGCTGCTCGCCCACTGCTGAACCGGCCCGTGCTGAACCGGCCCCGGCTGAAACCGGGCCGCCCGGTTCGCGGCGCGATCGGCCGCCGCCGAGCCGGTCGCGAGTCACATCCCCGACCGCGGTCGGCGACGGCGTGCAACACGTTCTCGTGGAGTGCCCGTCTTGTGGACTGTCCGTGCGCCTTGAGCGAGGAGCGGCGCCGGCGCTTTGTCGCTCACCCGCCTGCGCCGAGGAGGCCGAGCAGGCCGCCGAGGAGGTCGGAGACCGGGCCGCCGTCGTCCTCGGAGCCGTCGCCGCCGCCCTGGCCGGAGCCGCCCGAACCGGAATCCGCGTCCGATCCGCCCGATCCCCCGGCGCCCTCGGCGCCCTCGGCGGAACCGCCGCCTGCAGAGCCGCCGTCACGCTGTTCGCCCGAGCCGTTCCCGCTCTGCGATCCCTGCTGCCCCTGGCCGCCTTGGCCGCCGGGTGCCTGAGCGGCCGCGGAGGAATCGTCCGCCGCGCCGTCGGCGGCACCCGGCTCGGGCGCCTGCGAGGAGTCCTGCTGTCCCGGCGCCGGCGAAGCGCCGTCCGCCGGGGCCGACGGTTGGGTTGCGGTCGCGTCCACCAGCGGTTCCGGGCGTACTTGGTCGGTGTCTCCGGAGCCGCCCGCATCGGCCGGTCGGGCGGCGGCTCCCGGGCTGCCCTCGACGGAGGGCGCGGCGGTGGGCGGCGCCGGGACCTGTGAGCCGGTCACCGTGTCGTCGGCGCCGGCCCGAACCGCGGCCACCGCACCCCACAGGCTCGCTACGACCGCCGCCGCGGCGACCACCGCGGTGACGGGGGTCAGCCAGCGCCGCCGTGTCCGGCCGGTCGAACCCGGGGCGTCCGCGCCGCGGAGTTCTGCCACGGGTTCGGGATCGCTCCGGGGCGGCACGTCGCGGGTGGTGACGCGGTCGCGCGGCAGCGCGGCCGCGTCGGCGAGGTCCGAACCGGCGCGTCCGGCGTTCGCGGCGCCGCCCGGATCGTCGCCGTCGGCGGCGCGGGTGGCGGGCGCTCGGTTGCGGTGCAGCGGGAAGCCGTCCTCGCCCAGCGGGGCCAGGGCCTCGGCCGCGGCGCGGCGGTCCTCGGCGGCCAGAGTGGAACCGCAGCCCTCGACGACGCGCTCGCGCAGCGCCGGCGGCGGCCCGGGCGGTTCGAGCTCGGCCAGCACCGCCCGCACGCCGCGGTCGGGTCCGTGGCCGCCGGTGCGCTCGGGCGCAAGGGAGTAGCGGGCCAGCAGCTCGGCCGAGCGCAGCACCCCGGTGCGGCACAGTTCGGCGGCCGTGTCGTCGCTGAGGCCGAGGACACGGGCGATTCGTCCCGTGGGCAGGCCGTGGCGCAGGTACAGCTCCAGCAGTTCGCGGTGGCTCGGGGGCAACCGCAGCGACAGCTGTACGACCGCTTGCTCCACGGCCGCGGTGGGCAGTTGCGCGTATGGCGAGCGCGGTGTGAAACCGCGCCGCCGGGCCGCGGTGCGGGCCAGGGCGTAGAGCCAGGCCGCGAACTCCCGGTCGTCGCGGAGCGCGCCGATGCTGTGGGCGGCGGCCAAGTAGGTCTCGTAGACCGCGGCAGCGGCCCGGTCGGGCTCGGCGCCGCTGCCGCCGGGGCCCAGCAGCGACCAGCAGTACCGGTAGAGCTGGGGCGCGAACAGGTCGTAGCAGCGTTCGTGGCCGGTACCGCTGCGCAGCGCGGCGGCCAGTTCGGCACCGGGTGCCGCGCTGTGCCGACCCGCCATGGCGCGCGAGGACTGCCCGGGCGCTACCGGCCGCACCGGATGCGCGGCGCTTCCCGAGTGTGCGGACTGCGTTGTCACGTTCCCCTCCCAAAGCGCGACACGCGCCGACCGTAGATGCCCGTATCCGGGCGATAGGCCGGAGTTGTCCGATAACGCTAGCGATTCGGGCGGGACGGTGTCCGATACATAGAGCACATGCAGCGCGAAGGTAAGTCTTTTGTTACCCGAGCCCGGCGTGGGGGGCGAGTGCGGGTGCGGGAAGCGCGGGGTGGGGCGCGGATCGGCGGCTCGGGTTTGCTGTGCGGCCTTGTTGGTCTGCCGGGATGCGGGTGACCTGGAGGAAAAAGCGGCGGCGAGGGCGCCGGATGGCTGGGCCTGTGGTCGTCGGGTCGGGTGCTCGCCGGTGGCCCGCGCGGCGGGGGCGGCGTTGGGCCGCCGCGGGCCGGTCGGCGCATCGAACGCACGGTTTTCACCGGATTCCGGCCGCTGTCTGGTTAAAACCCTGCGTTGGGCGGCACCGGTGTCGTCGAGCTTGGCCCGTCTATCGTGAACCTATGGTCGAGGGAAAGCGCATCCCGCGACCATAAGTCCACGATCATCGCCGGATGAACCGGCATAGGGGACCTGCCGGCGCCGGTGCGCCGGCTGGGTACCGCCGTGTTCCGACCAGGCCCGCACCGGCCGGGGGATCGCGCGGCGCGGTCGCGGGCGCTCGCACGCCCCCGGTGATGTCCGGATGCGGGGCCCGGAGGGCGACGACACGTCGCTCGTTGCGCCCGGGCGCGGCCGTCGACTGTCCCACCGCCCGATGGGGTGGACTTTTGGGGGTCTATGCCCGTTTTGCGGTCGGCCTCGGCGGGCGCCGTGGCCACGAGGCGCACGAAAAGTCGACGCCGGGGCTGTTTTCGCGCCATTCGGCGCGCTTCGTGGGCCCTCGCCCCCGCGGCGCGGACGCGGGCCCCGCCGGGAATTCGGGCATTGGTGGGCAAAACACCCCGTGCGTTTTCGTATCGCGGAAAGACGGGGCGAGGACGGCGCCTCGGGGCGGCGCCTGGTCGGATACCACCGCACGTACGTGCATCTCGTGGCCCCGGTCCGGCCATGACGGCCGCCGACCGCCCCGCGTCGGCCCCACGCCGACAACCGGGCGGCGCCGCCGGGCTCGACCATCCGCGGCCAGGGGCGGTGACCGCCGCCGACCACCGCAGGCCCGGCCCCGCCGTCGTCGCCGCCTCGTCGAGTGGGCACCCGGCGAGCACCGAACCGACGTCCGCGAGCCCGGCCCCAGTGCTGCCGTCGCTGCCCCCGTCGGCCGCCGCCACCGGCGAGCACCCGGCGCGTCAACCGCAGGCCCGGCCCGCCGCCGTCCTCGGCGCCGCTTTCCGGTGAAGTCCGCCCGTCGTCCGGCAGGCCAGCAAGGCCGCGCAGCAGAGCCGAGCCGCCGATTCGTCGACCACCGCCACCGGCGAGTACCCGCCCCGTTGGGCGGGGGCGTCACCCCGCGGTGCCCTCGCCGCCGCTTTCCGGTGAAGTCCGCCCGTCGCCCGGCAGGCCAGCAAGGCCGCACAGTAGACCGGGGCCGCCCTCGCCGACCACCGCCACCGTCGGGCACCCGGCCCGTTGGGCGCGGGCGCAACTACGCGGTCCCGTCGCCGTCTCCTATCCCGTCGCCCTCACCCACTGCCGTCCGCGCTCACTCCCGCCGCCTGCCGCGCTGGCTCACTCCCCGCCGCGCGAAGGGGTGCCGATGGCGACCATCCGCTCGACCGAGCGGCGCGCCTTGGCCGCGGTCTCGTCGTCGACCAGGATCTCGCCGCTGCCGTCGCGCAGCGATCCGAGCAGCTTCTCGGCGGTGATCATCTTCATGTAGTGGCACTCCGCCCGCGGGTTCACGGCCTCGAAGGCGGTGGAGGGGTTGGCCGAGCGCAGCTGGTGCAGCATTCCGGTCTCGGTGGCCACCAGTACCTTGCCCGCCGAGGACTCCTCCGCGGCGCTGAGCATGCCGCCGGTGGAGAGGACCTTGACCCGCTCCTGGGGTACCGCCCCCGAACCCACCAGGTAGAGGGCGGAGGTGGCGCAGCCGCACTCGGGATGCACGTACAGCTCGGCGTCGGGCTCGGCGGCGACGCGTTCGCGCAGGGTGTGCCCGTCGATCCCGGCGTGCACGTGGCACTCGCCCATCCACACGTGGATGTTGTCGCGCCCGGTGATCCGCTTGACGTGGGCGCCGAGGAACTGGTCGGGCAGGAACAGGATCTCCCGATCCTCGGGGATGGATCGGATCACGTCGGCCGCGTTGGAGGAGGTGCAGCAGATGTCGGTCTCGGCTTTGACCGCCGCGCTGGTGTTGACGTAGGCGACGACGGTCGCGCCCGGGTGCTCCGCGCGCCAGTTGCGCACGTCCTCGGCGGTGATCGTGTCGGCCAGCGAGCAGCCCGCGGCAGGCTCGGGCAGCAGGACCGTCTTCTCCGGCGAGAGGATCTTGGCCGTCTCGGCCATGAAGTGGACTCCGCAGAAGACGATCGTGCTCGCGTCCACCTCGGCGGCCAGGCGCGACAGTGCGAGGGAGTCGCCGGTGTGGTCGGCCACGTCCTGGATCTCGGGGCGCTGGTAGTTGTGGGCGAGGATGACCGCGTCGCGGCTCTTCGCCAGCCGGCGGACCTCTGCGGCCCACTCCCGGCGGGTCGCGGTCTCTGCTGCGGCGGTGACGGTTGCCATGTCCGTGCTCTTCCTACGAGGGGAGAGGTCCGGTGATCCGGTGTCCGGGGGCGCCGGCTCTCGCGGTGGCTGCGGCGATCTGCCCGCAACCGGTTTTTGTCTTGCAGGCAAAAACTCGTAACACTCTAACATGGGGACTCATGGCCGGGACAGGGGCAGTCAGCGCAACCGGGAGGGCGCAGTCGTGAGGGGCAGTGAGGCCGCGACGCAGGCGCTCTACGACGAAGCGCCCGAGGCGGGCGCCCCGGTATCCGAGCAGACCGACGGCACAGCGGACTCGGGCCACGAGGTGCTGGCGGTGGTCTTCCAGATCCGCGGCGACAAGCTGAGCGTGCTGCTGTGGCAGCGTGCGCGCCGGCCCTACGAGGAGCACTGGGTGCTGCCGGGCGGCCGCCTGGGTGCCGTCGAAGGGCTGGACGTCTCGATCCGCCGCCAGTTGGCGCAGAAGGTCGATGTGCGCGACCTCACCCACCTGGAGCAGTTGGAGACGCGCGGCGACCCCGGCCGCCATCCGCAGGGCCGCATCCTGGCCACGGCCTACCTCGGCCTGGTGCCCGCCGACATCGACCCGGTGGTGCCCGAGGACACCAGCTGGCACGCCGCGTCCGAACTGCCCGACATGGGTTTCGACCACGCCGCGATCGTGCATTCGGGGCGCAAGCGGCTGCGCGCCAAGCTCTCCTACACCAACGTCGGCTTCGCACTGGCGCCGCCCGAGTTCACCGTCTCGGAGCTGTCGCGCTACTACCGCGCCGCACTGGGCCACGACGTCGCCGCCACCAACCTGCGCCGCGTCCTGCTGCGCCGCGGCCAGATCGAGGAGACCGGCGGATTCGTCCCCTCGGGCCGCTCGGGCGGCCGCCCCGCGGCGCTGTTCCGCTTCCGCGCCCGCCGCCTGGAGATCACCGACGCGTTCGCGGTGCTGCGCCCGCCGGCGGGCGCCTGACGCGCCCGCGCAACGGCGCGCGCCCGCGACATCCGCTGGTCGGGCCCGGGGCGTGTCGTACCCCCGTGTTAGCGTCCCTTTCGTGAAGATTCGCAGTGTGGTGCTCGACGTCGGCGAGACCCTCATCGACGAGACCCGCATCTTCGAGCGGTGGGCCGACCGGCTCGGAGTGCCGCGGCTGGCGTTCTTCGGGCTCTTGGGGGCCGTGCTCGCCGAGGGCCGCCCGCTGATCGAGGCGTTCCGGCTCGTCAAACCCGGCTTCGAGCTCGGCGCCGAGTCCGCCGCCTGGCTGGCCGAGGAGCCGGAGTCGCTGCGCGAGAACTTCGACTCCGACGACCTCTACCCCGACGTCCGCCCCGCCCTGGCCGACCTGCGTGCGATGGGCCTGAGCGTGGTCGTCGCCGGCAACCAGCCCACGGCCGCCGGCGCCATCCTGGCCGCCATGGACCTGCCCGCCGACCAGATCCACGTCTCCGACGACTGGGGAGTGGCCAAACCGGACCCGGCGTTCTTCACCCGGGTCGTGTCCGCAACCGGCCACACCCCGGCCGAGATCCTCTACGTAGGCGACCGCCTCGACAACGACGTGCTGCCCGCCCGGCGGGCCGGGCTGCGCGCCGCGCTGCTGCGCCGCGGCATGCTCGGCTACCTGCACGCCGGGCGCACCGAGGCGGCCCAAGCCGACACCGTGCTCGACGGGCTGGCCGAGCTGCCCCGGTGGGTCGCCGACCAGGCGGACTGATCCGCGCCCGCCCGCGACCACCCCGGTTTGGCCCCGGCTGAGCGGGGTAAACGCAACCGAACGACGGACCGGCGTGCGACGCCCCGAGGAGAGACACCAACCAGCACATGATCACCTTCGAGGGCGTGAGCAAGCAGTACCCCGACGGCACCGTCGCCGTCGACAGCCTCGATCTGACCGTGCCCACAGGACACACCACGGTCCTGGTCGGATCCTCCGGCAGCGGCAAGACCACCGCGCTGCGCATGATCAACCGCCTGGTCGAGCCCACGGCCGGCCGGGTGACCATCGACGGCCGGGACGTCCGCGGCCAGGACCCGCCTGTACTGCGCCGCTCCATCGGCTACGTCATCCAGCAGGCCGGGCTGTTCCCGCACCGCACCGTCCTCGACAACATCGCCACGGTGCCGCTGCTGCTGGGCTGGCGGAAGCAGCGGGCCCGCGAGCGCGCACGCGAGCTGATGGAGCTGGTGGGGCTCGAATCCGGACACGGCGCCCGCTACCCCCACCAGCTCTCCGGGGGCCAGCAGCAGCGCGTCGGCGTGGCCCGCGCGCTGGCGGCCGACCCGCCCGTACTGCTGATGGACGAGCCGTTCAGCGCCGTCGACCCCGTGGTGCGCAACGGCCTGCAGGACGAACTGCTGCGGCTCCAGGCGGAACTGCAGAAGACGGTGGTCTTCGTCACCCATGACATCGACGAGGCGGTCAAGGTCGGTGACAGCATCGCCGTGCTGCGCCCCGGCGGCCGACTCGCCCAACTCGACCGCCCCGAGCGGCTGCTGGCCGAGCCCGTCGACGACTTCGTCGAGGCGTTCGTCGGCTACGACCGCGGTGTGCGCCGGCTGTCGTTCTTTCCCGCCCGCGACCTCCCGCTGCGCAGCGACATCATCCTCGCCGCCGGCGCGACAGCGGCCGAGGCGCGCGAGGTGGCCCGCCGCACCGGCGAGCCCTGGCTGCTGGCCGTCGATTCCGAGCGCCACCCGCTGGGCTGGGTCGGCGCCGAGGCCGTCACCGCGGCCGAGGGCGGCCGCGGCGTCGCCGATCTGGACCTGGTCGGCTACGGCCACGTCTTCACCGTCTCCACCGACTCGCTGCGCGCCGCGCTGGACGCCGCCGTGCTCTCCCCGGCGGGGCGCGCGGTGGGCGTGGCCGACGACGGCACGGCGCTGGGCGCCGTCGCCCAGACCGAGCTGGGTTCGGCCATCTGGGCCGTGGGCGCCGACGACGCGGGCGCCGCGGAGGCCGAGCCCGCCGCGCAGGCCGCTGCGGATGGCGGCGATGACTGACGCGGCCCAGGGCGCGGCCGCCCACCCGCTGTGGGGCTGGGCGGTCGAGAGCTGGAGGTGGGGCTGGGCGAACCTGGACGACCCGGTGGGCCCCCTGCTGGCCGAGCACATGCTGCTCTCCTACGCCTCCGTCGCGATCGGCCTGGTCCTGGCCGTTCCGCTGGGTGTGCTCAGCGTCCGCTACCGCGCCGTCTACCCGCCCGTGCTGGGCGGGGTGAACGCGCTCTACGCCATCCCGTCGCTGGCGCTGTTCTTCCTGCTGCTGCCCTACACCTCGTTCAGCCCGTGGACCGCCATCATCCCGCTGGCGCTCTACACCCTGGCGATCCTGGTGCCCAACGTCGTCGACGGCCTCAACCAGGTGCCCGAGCACGTGCGCCAGGCCGCGGTCGCCATGGGATTCGGCCCGCTGCGCCGGCTGCTGCGTGTGGAGCTGCCGGTGGCCGTGCCCGTCATCATCGCGGGGCTGCGCGTCGCCTCGGTGGCCACCATCAGCATGGTCAGCGTCGCCTCCCTGGTGGGCCTGGGCGGGCTCGGCGGCATCATCCTCACCTACGGCTTCGCCCGCGACTTCGTTGCCCCGGTCGTGGTGGGCATCGCGCTGTCGGTGGCGCTGGCCTTCGCCACCGACGGGCTGCTGGTGCTGACGCAGCGCGCGCTGACCCCCTGGGCCCGGGACCGGCGCCCGGCCCGGCGCATTCGCAGATCCGGGGCGGGCCGCCCACCGGTGCGCCGCAGCCCGCCGCCCGCGGCCCGGGCCGGGAAGGAGGAGGCGGTGTGAACATCGTCGTCGACGTGGCGTCCTGGTTCGCCCGGCCGGAGAACTGGAGCGGGTCCGGCGGCATCCCCGTCCGCTTCGCCGAACACGTCTACTACTCGCTGCTGGCCCTGCTGATCGCCGCGGCGATCGCGGTGCCGGTGGGGCTGCTCACCGGCCACACCGGGCGCGGCGGGTTCCTGGCCATCAGCCTGGCCAACTTCGCCCGCGCGCTGCCCACGATCGGCGTGCTCACCCTGGTGGTGCTGGGCATGGGGCTGGGTCTGGTCCCGGTGCTGGTGGCGCTGGTGGCCCTGGCCGTCCCGCCCATCCTGGTCAACACCTACGAGGGCGTGCGCGGGGTCGACCCGCAGCTCACCGACGCCGCCCGGGGCATGGGCATGCGGGGTGGCGAGGTGCTGAGGCGCCTGGAGGTGCCGATGGCCATGCCGCTGATCCTGCTCGGCCTGCGCACGGCCGCGATCCAGGTCGTCTCCACCGCCACCATCGCCGCCTATGTCGGCATCGGCGGGCTGGGGCGGTTCATCGTCGACGGCCAGTCCCAGCAGATCATCGAGCAGATCCTGGGCGGAGCGCTGCTGGTGGTGGTGCTCGCCCTTGCGGTCACCGGGTTGTTCGCGCTGCTGCGCCGCTGGGTCGTCGCCCGCGGCCTGCGCGCCCGATCGGCGGCCGCGTCCTCGGCCTGACCCGGCCCGCTCGCGGGCCGGCCCCTCCCGGCCTCTGCGTTCCCACCCCCACAACAGCCGATCGCCACATCCGCACCCGCACAACGAGAAGGTGAACCATGCGCACTCCGACGCGACTGGCGCCCGCCACGGTCCCGCTGCTGCTCCTGCTGGCCGCCTGCGGCGGCGGCCAGGACCCCTACTCCGGTGAGGGCGGCGGCGCCCTCGTCGTCGGGTCGGCGAACTTCCCCGAGAGCACCCTGCTGGCCCACATCTACGCCAAGGCCCTCGAAGCCGAGGACATCGAAGTCGAGACCCAGTTGGACATCGGCAGCCGCGAGGTCTATTACGACCAGATCGCCCAGGGGAACCTGTCGGTGTTCCCCGAGTACAACGGCGGCATCCTCTTCTACCTCGAACCCGAGGCCGAATCCGGCGACACCCAGGAGACCAACGAGGCGGTGCGCGCGGCGCTGCCCGACAACCTGGCGATCCTGGAGTCGTCTCCGGCCCAGAACAAGGACTCCATCACCGTCACCAGCGAAACCGCCGAGCAGGAGAACCTGACCACCATCGGCGACCTGCAGCGCGTGGCCGGCGACATGACCCTGGGCGCGCCCGCCGAGTTCGAGACCCGCCCCCAGGGAGTGCCCGGCCTCGCCGACACCTACGGCGTGGAGTTCGGCGGGTTCCGGCCGCTGGAGGGCAACCTGCTGGTCGAGGGGCTGCGCGGCGGCGACATCCAGGCGGCCAACCTCTTCACCACCAACCCCGCCTTCACCACCGGCGACTTCGTCGCGCTGGAGGACCCGGAGAACCTGTTCGGCTCGCAGAACGTCACACCGCTGATCAACAAGGAGGCCGTCGGCCAACAGGCCCGCGACGTGCTCAACGCGGTCTCGGCCGAGCTGACCACCGAGACGCTGATCGAACTCGACGCCCGCGTGCAGATCGACCACGAGGAGGCCGACGTGGTGGCCGCCGACTGGCTGGCCGAGGCGGGGCTCGACTAGCCACCCGTGCCGGCCCGGCCCGAATCGAGACGGCGGCGCAGCACCCGTTCCCGCGGGAGGCGGGCGGTGCTGCGCCGTCGGCGTCTCGGTGTGCGCATGCTGTGCAGAGCCTTGCTGTGCAGAGCCGTAGGGGTACGTGCGCGGGTCTCGGGCGGGTCGTAGGCGTGGTTCGGCCGCGGGGGCGGGGGGACTCAGAGGATCATGGCCAGGATGAGCCCGGCCACGAGGATTCCCAGCACGGTGTAGAAGCCATCCATACCTCCATTGGACGACGCCCCGCCGGCGTGGTGCACTAGCGCCGCCGCACACAAAGCCGTGGCGGCCGGAACGCGAAGGGTTATCTCTCTAGGGAGTTTGGCTCAGCCCAGAGCGCGGTATCGGCCGCCGAAGCGGACCAGCGGCCGCGCGTCGGCCGGGCGTCCCGAACCGACCGCCGGCACCGCCTCGACTGCGACGATGTAGACCACGTGGTCTCCGGCCGCCACGCGCTGTTCGACGGTGCACTCCATGGCCCCGATCGCGTCCTCCAGCAGCAGCGCCCCGGTCAGCTCGCCGCGCCGATGCGGTTCGTTCGCCAGCAGCAGCCGTGCGCTGGGCCGCCCCTCGGCGGCGAACCGGCCCGCGAGCGCCCGCTGGCCCTCGCCCAGCACGTTGACGGCGAACCGGTTCTGCGCGTCGATAACCTCCACCAGGTAGCTCTGCGCCGAAACCCCCACCATGACCAGCGGGGGGTCGGCCGAGACCGAGGTGAAGGCGCTGACGGTGCTGCCGATGTCGTCGCGGTCGTCCTGCACGGTCACCACCGTCACGCCGGTGGCGAACCGCGCCATGGTCTCGGTGAACTCCGCTGTGCTGACCGTCACCGGATCTCCCAGGCGTCGGGCATCAGCAGCGGCGCGGAACCGGGCACCCCGGCGCGCGCCGCCAGCTCGGCCAGGTCGCCGCTCAGGCCCAGCGCCGACTGCGGCGCCTGCGCGCGGTCCTCGCTGGACTCGGCCGGCACCAGGCGTTCCCAGGGACCGCGCACCGGGAACGAGCGCAGCCGCCCGCCGGGCAGGTCCGCCTTCTCCCGCGCTAGGCGCACCGCGGCCGGCAGCCCGCCCAGATCGTCGACCAGGCCGCCGGCGTGGGCGTCGCGGCCGGTGAGGATGCGTCCGCGGGCCACCGCGTCGACCTGCTCGTCGCTGAGCCCGCGGGCACGGGCGACCTTGCCGGTGAAGTCGGCGTAGGTGGCGTCGAGCAGCGCGTTGACACGCTCCCACTCCGAATCGCTGAAGCCGCGGTCGGGACCGAACATGGTCGCGTGGGCGCCGCCGTCGACGGACTCGCTGTTGACGCCCAGCCGCTCCAGCAGGCCCGTCAGCACCGGCTTGCCGGCGTAGACGCCGATGGATCCGGTCAGCGTGCCGGGCCGGGCCACGATCGCGTCGGCCTCCATCACGATGTGGTAGCCGCCGGAGCCGGCGACGTCGCCGAGCGAGGCGACGACCGGCGTGCCCGCCTGGCGGGTGAGGGCGACCTCGCGGCGGACGACGTCGGAGGCGACGGCCGAACCGCCGCGGCTGTCCACCCGGAACACCACGGCGCGCACGCTGCGGTCGCCGCGGGCGGCGCGCAGCGCCGCCGCGACGGTGTCGGCGCCCATGGTCTCGCCGCCCAGGGCCGACCGGCGGCTGCGCCCGGAGGTGATGATGCCCGTCGCGGTGATCAGCGCGATGTAGCCGCCGGTGCGCCCCGGCATCCGCTCCGACGCCGCGGTCCGGTGCCGGTAGCGGCCGACGTAGAGCAGCCGCGCGCCGTTCTCGCCGCCGCGCGCCGGCTGCGGCGCGGAGCCGGTCGCGCCGTCGCCCGACCCGGCGGACTCCTCCCGCGTCGCGGCGTCCGAAGAGCCCGCACCGGCGCCCGCGGAACCCGCGTAGCGGCCGCGCAGTTCGGCATAGACCTCGTCGCGGTAGGCCAGCCGGTCCACCAGGCCCGCCTCCAGCGCTTCGGCGGCCAGCAGCGGGCCGCGGTCGGTGAGCTCGCGCACGCGTTCGGCCGTCAGCCCGCGCCCTTCGGCGATACCCTCGGCGACCTGATCGGACAGCGAGGCGACCAGCCGCTCGGTGATCTCGCGGTGGGGTTCGGTGTAGCCGCTCTCGGTGAACTTGTCGGGCGCGTTCTTGTACTCGTGGCGCGCGCCGCCCTCGAAGCGCACCCCCAGCCGCTCCACCGCGTCGCCGAGGAACGTGGTCCCGACGCTCACGCCGGTCAGCCCCACCGACCCCGTCGGCAGCAGATTCACCTCGGCGAAGGCGGTGGCCAGGTAGTAGGAGACCGTGCCGGGGCCGAAGTCGCCGAAGGACTCCGACCAGGCGACGGTGTCCTTGCCCGCCGCGCGGAACGCCGCGACGGCCGCGCGGACCTCCTGCACCTTGGCGAAGCCCAGCGGTCGCCCGTCGATCCTGGCCACCAGCGCCTTGACCCGCGGGTCGTGCGCTCCGCGGCGGACGCCCTCGACGACGTCGCGCAACTGCTGGTGGCGCTTGGCCATCAGCTGGCCCACCGGGTCGGCCGGCGCCTCCTCGGCCAGCCCTTCGGTGAGGTCGAGCTCCAGTATCAGCGGGCCGCTGCGCCGCTGCTGCAGTCGGGACACGGGATCGAGCAGCTTGACCGATAGCACCATGGTCACAGGCTATTAGCTCTCGGCGCGGCGCTCAGGGGTGGCGCGGCGGGCGCTGCGGGCCGCTATCGTCGTGGGGTCAAGCGTGGACGCAGAAGGGAACCCCATGTCCGGCACGTCCGGTACAGCGCGGTCCAGGACCGCCGCAGCGACCGCCGCCGCGGCCGGCGCGGCACTGGTCCTGCTGGCCTCGGGTTGCGGTCTCGGCGGCTCCGGCGGCTCCGGCGCCGTGCCCAGCCCCGATTCGACCTACAGCAACGTGGTGGCCGCGGCCGAACCCGCCCCGCCCGCCGACGGCTTGACCACGGTCGAAGTGCAGGGCATCAAGATCGGTGCGCCGAAGAACTGGAGCATCGACAAGACCGGCGGGCAGCTGTGCATGCGCCCTCCCGGTCAGGGCACCTGCGGCTACGGGGCGGTGCAGGTTATCCCGCACGTGGCCGAGAACGACCCGAACAAGTGGCCCAAGACCCAGTTCGACTCGGCCGACGGGTGGGCCTCGGACCCCTCGGTGTGCCGCAGCCTGGGCACCGCCGCCGCGGGAGACGTTCCGGTCACCGGCGCCGAGAAGCTGGAGGTCGAGAACGCGCAAGGGCTGACCACCCACGCCGACGGCCTCAAGTCCCACCACCGGGAGTGGAAGGTGAGCTGCCAGAACGGCGACACCTTCGAGGTGCGGCTGTGGTTCCTGCCCCAGAGCGACATCGCGGTCTATGTCTGGTCGGTCGACGCGCAGTACTCCGCGCTGTACGACAAGATCGCGAAGTCGATGAACACCGACGGCTACGAGCGCGACTGAGGCGCCGCCGCTCGGCCGCGCCGTTCCGCTGCCGGCGGGGAGGGCGGTTGCCGCCTCCCCGCCGGCAGCTCGGTGCCACGCCGGCGCGCACCGCGCTCAGGCCGGGGCGAGCCAGACCGTGCCCAGCGGCGGAACGGTCAGCGTCGCCGAAGCGGGCTGGCCGTTCCACTCCACCGCCTCGGCCCGCACGGTCCCCGACGGGCCCGCGGCGTCGGCCCCGCTGCCGCCGAAGTCCGCCGAGTCGGTGTTGAGGACCTCGCGCCAGTGCCCGGTGCGCGGCAGACCCACCCGGCGCCCGGTGTGCGTCTCCGGGGAGAAGTTGACCAGGCACGCCAGCACCGAACCGTCCTCGCCGTGGCGCAGGAAGGCGAGCGTGTTCCCGGAGTCGTCGCCGCCCTCCAGCCAGGTGAACCCGGCCGGGTCGGTGTCCAGCGACCACAGCGCCGGGGTGTCGCGGTAGACGCGGTTCAGCTCGGCGACCAGGGAGCGCACGCCCCGGTGGTAGGCGTGGTCGAGCAGCCACCACTGCACGCCCGCCTCGTGCGACCACTCGTCGCCGTGGCCGATCTCGCCGCCCATGAACAGCAGCTGCTTACCCGGGTGGGACCACATGTAGCCCAGCAGTCCGCGCAGCCCGGCGAAGCGCCGCCACTCGTCCCCGGGCATCTTGTAGAGCAGCGACCCCTTGCCGTGCACGACCTCGTCGTGCGACAGCGGCAGGATGTAGTTCTCGCTGTAGGCGTAGACCATGGAGAACGTGATCTCGTTGTGGTGGTACTGCCGGTGGATCGGGTCGCGCTTGACGTACTCCAGGGTGTCGTGCATCCAGCCCATGTTCCACTTGAAGCCGAAGCCCAGCCCGCCGTGCTCGATCGGGCGCGAGACACCCGGCCAGGCCGTCGACTCCTCGGCGACCATGATGATGCCCGGGTTGCGCCGATAGGCCGTGCTGTTGAGCTCCTTGAGGAACTCCAGCGCGTCCAGGTTCTCCCGGCCGCCGAACTCGTTGGGCGACCAGTCGCCGCCCTCGCGCGAGTAGTCGAGGTAGAGCATCGAGGCGACCGCGTCGACACGCAGGCCGTCGATGTGGAACTCCTCCAGCCAGTACAGCGCGTTGGCGATCAGGAAGTTGCGCACCTCGGTGCGGCCGTAGTCGAAGATCAGCGTGTCCCAGTCGGGGTGCTCGCCGCGGCGCGGGTCGGGGTGCTCGTAGGTGGGCGAGCCGTCGAAGCGGGCCAGCGCCCACTCGTCCTTGGGGAAGTGCGCGGGCACCCAGTCCACCAGGACGCCGATGCCGGCGCGGTGCAGTTCGTCCACGAGCGCGCGGAAATCGTCGGGTGAGCCGAACCGCGCGGTGGGCGCGTAGTAGGAGGTGACCTGGTAGCCCCAGGATCCGCCGAAGGGGTGCTCGGCCACCGGCAGGAACTCCACATGGGTGAAGCCCATCTCGCGCACGTGGGCCACCAGCCGGGTGGCCAGCTCCAGGTAGGACAGGCCCGGCTGCCAAGAGCCCAGGTGCACCTCGTAGACGCTCATCGGGCGGCGGTCCCACTCCTGCGTCTTGCGCTCCGAAAGCCAGGCGTCGTCGCGCCACCGGTAGCCGGAGGTGTAGACGGCCGAGGCGGTCTCGGGCGGGCGCTGGGTGGCGAAGGCCATCGGGTCGGCCTTGTCGCGCCATGCGCCGTCGCGCCCCAGGACCTGGAACTTGTACAGCGCGCCGTCGCCGATGCCGGGGACGAACAGCTCCCACACCCCGCTGGAGCCCAGCGAGCGCATCGGGTGGGCGGTGCCGTCCCAGTGGTTGAAGTCGCCGACCACCCGCACTCCCTGAGCGCCGGGGGCCCATACGGCGAAGCCCACGCCGGCGACCTCACCCATGGGAGAGGGGTACGTGTGCGTGTGGGCACCCAGGGCACGCCACAGCTCCTCATGGCGGCCTTCTCTGATCAGGTGCAGGTCCATCTCGCCCAGGGTGGGCAGATGGCGGTAGGGGTCGTCGGCGAGGGTCTCGACCGGTTCTCCGCCGCAGTCGTAGACGACGGCGAGCCGGTAGTCGGGGGCCGGGGAACCCGGCACGGTGCCGGCGAAGACCCCCTGGTGCACGTGCGGCAACTCGATCCGGGTGCCGTCCTCCAGCACCGCGTGCACCGACCGCGCCAGCGGTCGCAGAGCGCGCACGGCGGTCCCGTCGGTGCCGGGATGCGCACCGAGCAGGCTGTGCGGATCGTGGTGGCGGCCGGCGACGAGCCGGTCGATCTCGGCGGTCAGTTGCGTGGCGGGGACGCTCATGGGAATCGTGGCCATCCTGGGGTCTCGTGGTGGGCGGATCGGTTCACGCGGCCAGCGCCGCGATGGAGTCCAACGGGATGCGCAGCCACGAGGGCCGGTTGTGCGCCTCGTAGAGCACCTCGTAGACGGCTTTGTCGTACTCGAAGGCCCGCAGCACCGTCTGGTGCTTCTCGGGGTCGATGCCGCCGCCGAAGGCGTAACCCGAGCTGAAGGCGTCGCGGTTGCGCTGTGCCCAGGCGCGTGCCGACGGCGCGAGTTCCGCGGCTGAGGCGGAGCCGACGAGCTGGTAGCGGGCGGCGTAGTCGAACGAGCGCAGCATTCCGGCGACGTCGCGCAGCGGGCTGGAGGGGCGTTGGCGCTCCTCGACGGGTGCCGCGGGCTCGCCCTCGAAGTCCAGCAGCACCCACCCGGAGTCGGTGCGCACCACCTGGCCGAGGTGGTAGTCGCCGTGCACCCGCTGGATGGGCAGCGGCTCGTCGACGCGGGCGAAAGCCTCGTAGGCGCTGCGCAGCACGCCCGCGTAGGGCGCCAGCTCGGGCACCTCGGTGGTGGCCAGGCGCAGCCGCTCCAGCATGGACGAGGCCAGTTCGCGCAGCGCCCGGGGGGTGAGCACGTCGGTGGGGAGTTCGCGGGCCAGCGCGCGGTGCACGGCAGCGGTGGCCGCCCCCAGCCGTTCGGCCTCGCCGGCGAAGTCGCCGCCCGCCTCGGCGGGGGACACGCCGGGGTTGGCGTAGAGGTCGCGCACGCTGGTGGCGGCCAGCACCCAGCCGTCGGTGGCGCTGCGCATGTACTCCTGCAGCATGGCCAGCGTGGTGGGGACGGCGGCGCCGTCCTTGCCGACGTCGGCCTCGATCCAGGCGTAGGGGCGTGCGACGTAGGGTGAATCCGCCAGCGCGGCGGTCAGCTCCAGGTCCGGGTTGAGTCCGGGCCACAGCCGCCGGAATGCCTTCAGCACGTAGTCCTCGCCGTAGACGAGCGAGGTGTTGGACTGCTCGCCCTTGAGCACCAGGCTGCGCTGGCCGGTGCGCACGGTGATGCCGGACAGGCGGCGGAACCGCACCGCCGGGGCGGGCCCGGCGGAGGACGGCCGGGGCTCGCCGCCGGCGGCCCGGGGCGCGTCCGTCTCGCCGCCGTCGCCCTGGGCCAGGCGGTCCAGCAGCAGGGCGGTCAGCTCAGGGTCGTGGGAGGCGTCGTAGACCGTGCGCGGGGCGCCGCCGAACCGGCACACGCCGATGGCGGCGTGTGCCAGCTCGTCGCGCAGCGTCCCCACCGGGCGCAGCCCGAGAAGCACCTGGTATCGGGATATGGAACCCCGCTGGCCGACGTCGACGACCAGGACGCGCAGTCCGGGATCGCCGCAGACGAGGGGATGCTCCGCCTCGATCGTGACGGTCTCGACGGGCGCCCCCTTTCCGGCGAACCACCTCTGCCGTGGGATCCAGTCGGCCAGGAGCTCCTCAAGCTGAGTCATGTCGGAGTGAACCTCTTCCGCTTATCGCCGCGGCCTGGGGGCGCCGGAGCTGCGGGAGGCGCCGCCGGCGCCCCGCTCGGGCGTCGCGGTGCCCGATCCGGTCGCCGCGTCCGCCGGCTGTCGCCGCGCGGTCGCCGTACCCGGCCGCTGTGTCGTTCGCGTTCGTCGGTTGCGGTCGTCGGGGGCGGGGCCGTCGGCCTCCTCGACGGGTGGCAGCTGGAACCAGTAGAAGCCGTGGCCGGGCAGCGTCAGCAGGTAGGGCAGCTCGCCGATCGCGGGGAACCGCACCCCACCCATGCATTCGATGGGCGTGACGTTCTCGAACCGGCGCAGGTCCAGCTCGACCGGCTGCGGGAACCGGGAAAGGTTGTTCACGCAGAGCATGCGGTCGTCGCCGTATTCGCGGACGAACGCCAGCACGCTGGGGTTGCTCGCGTGCAGCTCCGTGAAATCGCCGGTGCCGAAGACCGGGTGGCGCTTGCGGATCTGGATCATCTTGCGCGTCCAGTTCAGCAGCGACCCGGGGTTGTCGCGCTGGGCCTCCACGTTGAGCGCCTGGTAGCCGTGGATGGGGTCCAGGATCAACGGCAGGTAGAGCCGCGCCGGGTCGCAGCGCGAGAACCCGGCGTTGCGGTCGGAGGTCCACTGCATCGGGGTGCGCACCGCGTCGCGGTCGCCCAGCCAGATGTTGTCGCCCATGCCGATCTCGTCGCCGTAGTAGAGGACCGGCGAGCCCGGCAGCGACATCAGCAGCGCGGTGAACAGTTCGATCTGGTTCTTGTCGTTGTCCAGCAGGGGCGCCAGGCGGCGGCGGATGCCCACGTTGGCGCGCATCCGCGGGTCCTTGGCGTACTCGGCGTACATGTAGTCGCGCTCTTCGTCGGTGACCATCTCCAGCGTCAGCTCGTCGTGGTTGCGCAGGAAGATCGCCCACTGGCAGTTGCTCGGGATCTGCGGGGTCTGGGCGAGGATCTCCGAGATCGGGTAGCGCTGTTCGCGGCGCACCGCCATGAACATCCGCGGCATCAGCGGGAAGTGGAAGTTCATGTGGCACTCGTCGCCGCCGGATTCGAAGTCGCCGAAGTAGTCGACGACGTCGGCAGGCCACTGGTTGGCCTCGCTGAGCAGCACCCGGTCGGGGTAGAGGCGGTCGACCTCGGAGCGGATGCGCTTGAGGAACTCGTGGGTCTCCTTGAGGTTCTCGCAGTCGGTGCCCTCCCGCTCGTAGAGGTAGGGCACCGCGTCCAGGCGGAAGCCGTCGATCCCCAGGTCCAGCCAGAAGCGCAGCACCTCCAGGATGGCCTCCTGCACCGCCGGGTTCTCGAAGTTGAGGTCGGGCTGGTGGGAGAAGAACCGGTGCCAGTAGTACTGTCCGCGGGTTTCGTCGTAGGTCCAGTTGGACTGCTCGGTGTCGACGAAGATGATGCGGGCGTCGCCGTAGCGCTCGGTGGTGTCGGACCAGACGTAGAAGTCGCCGTAGGGCCCCTCGGGGTCCTCGCGCGAGGCGGTGAACCACGGGTGCCGGTCGCTGGTGTGGTTCATGACCAGGTCGGCGATGACGCGGATACCGCGCCGGTGGGCCTGGTCGACGAGGTCCACGAAGTCGGCGATCTGCCCGAACTCCGGCAGGATCTTCATGTAGTCGGAGATGTCGTAGCCGCCGTCGCGCAGCGGCGACTCGTACAGGGGCAGCAGCCAGATGCAGTCGATGCCCAGCCATTCGAGGTAGTCGAGCTTCTCGATCAGCCCGCGCAGGTCGCCGGTGCCGTCGCCGTTGGAGTCGTGGAAACCGCGGACGAGCACCTCGTAGAAGACCGCGTGCTTGTACCAGTACGGTTCGCGGGGCTTCTCGTGGGTGAAGGTATCGGGCACGGCCGCAAGGGGCGTTTGACTGGTGCCTGGCACCGGCTCAGAAGTGGTCACGAGGCTACTCCACGAGTTGGCTTCCAGCGCCTTCCGCTGCAATGGCCCGGATGTGCGAAGAGCGGCGCGCCTCATACAAGGCAGAGCCCTTTGTGCGGGACTTATTCAGCGGGGCCTGCTGTGAATACGTGTGCGGACTGGAAATGTGGGTCAAGGCGGACATAATTTGCCTCTCCCCAGACATACGATTCCCCGGAAAGGTGGTCTGTCAGGGCGATCCGGGAGTCGGGACTGAACCCGAGAGCGGGCAGGTCGAGCCGCACAGTGGCCTCATGCGCGTGGTGCGGGTCGAGATTCACGACGGCGAGGACGACGTCGTCGCGCCCCTGGCCGCCGGCCCGGGCCAGCCGTTTGGAAAAGCAGATCAGCTCCGGCTGGTCGACATGGTGGAACCGCAGGTTGCGCAGTTCCTGCAAGGCAGGGTGTGCGCGCCTGAGCGAGTTTAGCGTGCGCAGCAGGGGCGCGATGGTCTTTCCCGAAGACTCGGCGGCGGCCCAGTCTCGGGGGCGGTATTGGTATTTCTCGGAGTCGAGGTATTCTTCGCTCCCGGGCTTTATCGGGGTATTCTCGCAGAGCTCGTAGCCGGAGTAGACGCCCCACGCCGGTGAGGCCAGCGCCGCGAGGATCGCGCGTACCTCGAACGCCGGCCGCCCGCCGTGCTGGAGGTAGCCCGAGAGGATGTCGGGGGTGTTGGTGAACAGGTTGGGGCGCATGTAGGGGGCGGAGTCCCGGCTGAGTTCGCTCAGATAGTCCTCCAGCTCCTCCTTGTCGTTGCGCCACGTGAAGTAGGTGTAGGACTGGTGGAATCCCGCCCGCGCCAGTGCCGCCATCATCGCGGGGCGTGTGAACGCCTCCGACAGGAAGACCACGTCGGGGTCGGTCGAGGCGATCTCGCCCAGCAGCCGCTCCCAGAAGGCGACGGGCTTGGTGTGCGGGTTGTCCACGCGGAAGACGCGCACTCCGCGCTCCATCCAGAACCGGACGATCCGCAGGACTTCGGCGTAGATCCCCTCGGGATCGTCGTCGAAGTTCAGCGGATAGATGTCCTGGTACTTCTTGGGCGGGTTCTCGGCATAGGCGATGGAGCCGTCCGCGCGGTGCGTGAACCACTCGGGGTGCTCGTGCACCCAGGGATGGTCGGGCGAGCACTGCAGTGCCAGATCCAGGGCGATCTCCAGGCCGTGCTCGGCGGCCTCGGCGACGAAGGCGTCGAAGTCGTCGAGCGTGCCCAGGTCGGGGTGGACGGCGTCGTGCCCGCCCTCGGCCGAGCCGATCGCCCAGACCGATCCGGGGTCGCCCGGTGCGGGGGTCAGCGTGTTGTTGGGACCCTTGCGGAAGGAGCGGCCGACCGGGTGCACGGGCGGCAGGTAGACGACGTCGAAGCCCATGTCGGCGACGGCCGGCAGCCGCTTGGCGGCCGTCGCGAAGGTGCCCGAGCGCCAGGCGCCCTCCTCGCCGTCCAGCGTCGCGCCCTCCGAGCGCGGGAAGAACTCGTACCAGGAGCCGACCAGCGCGCGGCGCCGGTGCACCACCAGCGGGAACCGCTTGGTCTTGGTGACGTGGTCGCGCAGCGGGTCGGCCTCCAACTGCGCGACCACCCCCGGGGCGGTGGCGCCGGCCAGGCGCTCCTCGGGCGTGCGCGCCTCGTCGCGCAGCAGCGCGGCGATGCGGGCCATGGCGGGGCGGCGGGGTACACGCCGTGCCGCGCGGTCGAACAGGCGCGCGCCCTCCTCCAGCATCAGCGCGACGTCCTGGCCGAGCGGGATCTTGATCGCGGCGTCGTGGCGCCAGGTGGCCATCGGGTCGCTCCAGGACTCGACGCTGAAGCTCCACCTGCCCTCGTGGCCGACCGTGACGTCGGCGCCGTAGCGGTCGGTCCCGGGTGCGATCTCCCGCATCCGGGTCAGCGACCGCCGGCGGCCGCGGGAGTCGTAGAGGGCGACCCCGGCACCCAGGGCGTCGTGCCCTTCGCGGATCACCGTGGCCCGGACCGGGAGCGTCTCGCCGGCGGCGGCTTTGGCGGTCCCGTAGTCGAGGACCGGCGAGACGTCGAGAATGGGAATGCGTCCAATCACAGGTGCACCATCATTGTCGTCATACCCGAGGTTTGCTCGGGTTTGTCGGATTTTCCGGGTAAACCATGTGAGCCGCGGGCGCCACTGTGTCGGGTGTGGCGTTCCAAGGCTGCGCCAGGGCAGCCCGCAGGGCCGAATGGCCGTTCAGGTCGGCTTCGGCATTTCGGGGCGGGCCTGCTCCTCTGTCTATCGTCAGGCCGGAACGCGGGCCGCGCCGACAACCCGAGGCGGGTAATTTTTGTGATTGTCGTCACACTGCTTCAAGGTTCCGCTGACCTGCGGGAAGTCTGATGTTCCGGCATATACGACGAACCGGTCGTAGGCCCCGTAGTCGGGCTCGTGTACCTCGCGCACCAGGGGTTTCGTCTCCACCTGGACCGGAAACACAAGTTCGACCGCCGGTGCGGATCTGCGGTGTTCCGGAATGCCTTGTTGCCGAGAAAGATCCTGGTTTCGGTAAATTTCCAGCAAAATGTGGGGTTTGGAAACACGATCGGCACGAGAAGTTTTCCATGAACTGTGGCAAAACGCCTGCGACGGGTCGCGCCCGGGCCCCCGATTGACTAGCCTCACGCTGCGTGAAGGCAATTCGCAGATTCACCGTCCGCACCGTCCTGCCGGCCGAGCTCGCGCCTCTGGAGCGGCTCGCCGCCAACCTCCGCTGGTCCTGGCACGCCCCCACACGCGAGATCTTCGCCGCCGTGGACGCCGCCGTCTGGGAGCAGTGCGGGCAGGACCCCTTCCGCATGCTCGGCGAGGTATCGGCGGACCGGTTCGCCGAGCTGGCCGGCGACGGGGATTTCCTGGCGCGGCTGCGCGCCGCCGACTCCGACCTGGCCGACTACCTCGCGGGCGACCGCTGGTACCAGCACCACGCCCGCGAGGTCGACGCCCCCGCCGCCGTCGCCTACTTCTCCGCCGAATACGGCCTGACCGCCGCGATGCCCCAGTACTCCGGCGGGCTGGGCATCCTCGCCGGGGACCACCTGAAAAGCGCCAGCGACCTCGGCGCCCCCGTCATCGGCGTCGGCCTGCTCTACCAGCACGGCTACTTCAGCCAGGCGCTCTCGCCCGAAGGCTGGCAGCTGGAGGACTACCCCGAGGTCGACCCCCGGGGGCTGCCGCTGACCCAGCTGCGCGACGGCGCCGGCGCACCGGTCGGCGTCGGCCTGGACCTCCCCGGCGGGCTGCGGCTGAGCGCCCGCGTGTGGGTGGCCCGGGTCGGGCGCGTGCCGCTGCTGCTGCTGGACGCCGCCCACGAGGACAACCCCGCCGACCTGCGCGGGGTCACCGACCGCCTCTACGGCGGCGGCAAGGAGCACCGGCTGCGCCAGGAGCTGCTGCTGGGCGCGGGCGGCGTGCGCGCCGTGCGGGCCTACTGCCGGCTCAACGAGTGCCCCGAGCCCGAGGTCTTCCACATGAACGAGGGCCATGCCGGGTTCCTCGGCGTGGAGCGCGTGCGTGAGCACGTCAGTGCCGGCCTGTCCTTCGCCGAGGCGGTCGAGGCCGTCCGCGCGGGGACCGTCTTCACCACGCACACACCTGTGTCGGCCGGGATCGACCGCTTCGACCGCGACCTCGTGCACCGGCATTTCGCCCCCGGCGACTCGGTGGCGCCCGGCCTGGACGCCGAGGACGTACTGCGGCTGGGTGCCGAGGACTACGCCGGCGGCGATGCGGGCGTGTTCAACATGGCGGTGATGGGCATGCGCATTGCCCAGCATGTCAACGGGGTCAGCAGGTTGCACGGCGCGGTCAGCCGCGACATGTTCCGCGGACTGTGGCCCGGCTTCGACGCCGCCGAGGTGCCGATCACCGCCGTCACCAACGGTGTCCACGCCCGCACCTGGGTGGCCGAGGAGGCACAGGAGCTGGCGCGCCGGATGGTGCCCGACACCGGGGAGTTCACCCGTGCGGAGGGCTGGCGCAAGGTCACCGACGCCTCCGAGGCCGAACTGTGGGAGATGCGCCGCACGCTGCGCGAACGCCTGGTGGCCGACGTGCGGGCACGCCTGCGCGCGTCCTGGCGGCGGCGCGGGGCCAGCGACGCCGAACTGGGCTGGGTCGACGACGTCCTCGACCCCGACGTGCTCACCATCGGGTTCGCCCGCAGGGTGCCCTCCTATAAGCGACTGACCCTGATGCTGCGCGACCCGGAGCGGCTCGCCTCCCTGCTGCTCGACCCCGAGCGGCCGCTGCAGATCGTCGTCGCGGGCAAGGCGCACCCCGCCGACGAAGGCGGCAAGCGCCTCATCCAGGAGATCGTGCGCTTCACCGACGACCCGCGCGTGCGGCGCAGGATCGTCTTCCTGCCCGACTACGACATGGCCCTGGCCCGCTCGCTGGTGCAGGGCTGCGACGTGTGGCTGAACAACCCGCTGCGCCCCCTGGAGGCGTGCGGCACCTCGGGCATGAAGTCCGCGCTCAACGGCGGGCTGAACCTGTCGGTGCGCGACGGCTGGTGGGAGGAGTGGTACGACGGCTCCAACGGCTGGGCCATCCCCACGGCCGACGGTGTCGCCGACCCCGACCGGCGCGACGCGTTGGAGGCGGCGGCGCTGTACGACCTCGTCGAGCAGCAGGTCGTGCCGCTGTTCTACGACTTCGACGACCGCGGGCTGCCCAAGCGGTGGCTGGAAATGGTCAAGCACACGCTCGTCTCGCTGGGTCCCAAGGTGCTGGCCACGCGCATGGTGCAGGACTACGTCGAGCGGCTCTACCAGGGCGCCGCCGACTCCTCGCGGATGCTGGCGGCCTCGGACCTGAGCGGCGCCCGCGAGCTCGCCCTGTGGAAGCAGCGGGTGCGCGACGCCTGGCCGAAGGTGCGCGTGGAGCACGTGGAGACCACTGGAACCGAGGGGCCGCCGCAGGTCGGCGGCGACCTCCGGGTGCGCGCGTCGATCGACCTCGGCGGTCTGAGCCCGCAGGACGTGCGGGTCGAGGTGGCGATCGGGCGCGTCTCCGACGCGGAACCGGAGGCGCTGGTGGAGCCGGTGCTGGAGGAGCTTTCGGCCGACGGCCCGCCCGTGTCGGCGGACTCGGCGAAACCGGCGGGCCGGGAGGCCCCGGCGGCGGGCGACCGCCCCGCGGAGCGAGCCGGCGCGGTGCGCTACAGCGGCGCGGTGACGCTGGCGCGCGCGGGGGACTGCGGTATCACCGTGCGGGTGCTGCCGAGTCACCCGCTGCTCGGCGAACCCGCGGAGTTGGGGCTGGTGGCCGTCCCGGACGCCCCCGACGGAGTCGGCGACCAGATGGTGCTGCGCTGAGGAGGCCGCGCCGGCGGGCCCGTCGGCGGCGGTGCGGCCGCGCGGCGGGGGCGTCGCCGTTGCCGGTGCGGCGCGGTCAGTGGCGCTAGTAGCGCTTCACCGGCGGCGGATGCTCCTGGAGGAGGCGCCCGGCGACGCCGTGCAGCATCGCGCGTTCCTGCTCGTCGAGTCCGGTGAACAGGCGCGCCTCGGTCGCCTCGACGGCCTCGGCCCCCTCCCGCAGCACCTCGCGTCCGCGCTCGGTGGGCGCGACGATGTAGCGCCGCCGGTCGTCGGGATTGCGCAGCCGCTCGGCGAGGCCCCGATGCTCCAGGTCGTCGACGACGCCCACCATGACGTTGGGATCGATGCCCAGCCGCCGGCTCAGTTCCCGCTGCGAGGGCGAGTCCAGCGAAGCGGCGGTGGCGAGCACGTTGAACTGGCGGGGGGTCAGCTCCAGCGAACCGAAGGCCTCCTCGGTCATGGCGTAGACCATCTCGCCCAGCTTGATCAGCCGGTAGCCCGTGTGGCCCCACAGCGTGCTGCCCGCGTCCGCGCCGGTGCCCTCGGCTTGGTCCATGCGCCACATGCTAGTTCGAACGCGGCGGTCGCCTCGCTGCACCGCGGCCCGGACCCGCGGTTCGGCGCAGTGCCCGCACCGCGGTCACGCCCCGGCGGCGTCCTCGGCGTTCTCGCGGTTGTCGGCGGTCTCGCCGCCGTCGGCCTCCCAGCGCAGCAGGTCTCCCGGCTGGCATTCGAGCGCTTCGCAGAGGGCGGCGAGCGTCGCGAAGCGCACCGCCTTGGCGCGGCCGTTCTTGAGTACGGCCAGGTTGGCCGGGGTGATCCCGACGCGGTCCGCGAGTTCGCCCACGGACATCTTCCGCTTGGCCAGCATGACGTCGATGTCGACGGCGATCGGCATCAGATCACCTCGTCGAGTTCGGCCTGCATCTGCGCCGCCTCGGCGTCGCGCGCGATCGCCTGAGCGAGCAGCATCCGCAGCACGAGCACGATGAGCGCGACGCCCAGGATCGCCACGCCGACTCCGCCCAGCAGGAGGACGACGCCGGGTGCGACGGCCTCGCCCGGAGCCAGCAGGGTCCCCATCGTGAACACCAGCAGGGCCGCCGCCACGATCGCGCCGATCACGACGTGCACGTACCGGAAGGCGGCGGTGGAGAAAACGGTCGCCCGCCGCACCATCGTCACCAGCCGCCATACGCAGACCAGGACGACCTGGGCCGCCACGATCCCCAGGAGCGCGATCACGATCAGGGCGCTACGCAGGTGCGCGAGGTCTCCGCCGGCCTCCCGCAGGTCGACCGCCAGCAGCGGGACCATCACCGCCTGGACGAACACCGAGCCGGCGAGCAGCATCGCGAGGACGGCGTGTAACGCAAGCACCGTCAGTTTTCCCATGGCTCCTCCATCATCCTCCAGCGTCGCCCTTCGATCGAGCAACGATGGAAAACTATCGAGTTTCGATAGGAATGGCAAGAGTGGTACCCGCCCGCGGCCACGGGACCGACCGCCGGATCGGCGGGCACCACACTTCTGACCTGCACGGTCTTGGCTCGCCTTGACCTTTCGCGTGCCGACGTCCCCATAATGGAAGGAAACCGACAGGGGAGCGCTTTGGCGCTGAGAGTGCGGTCGGCGACCGCAGACCCTCACACACCTGATCTGGGTAATGCCAGCGAAGGAAGTCGTGAACCCGTTTGCCGGTCCGCGGGTGCGCTCATCGTTGCAGCGCGCGCCTCTCGGTCTCGGCGGACGCTCTTGGCCTGGGCTCTCTCGCTCCGACATGCGAAGGAATGTCACGTGAGTGAGCAAGCATCGAGCAAGCGAGCCGCGAGCAAGCGGAGTGCGGCCGGCCGCGGCCCGAGCAACGTGTTCGCCCGCCTCTGGAGGAAGGTGCTCGACGTGAGCGCCTCCTACCGCACCGTCGACATCGTCGTGCCCGCGGTGCTGGGTGTGGCCGTCGGGGTGATCTTCTGGGCCTGGGGCCTGCTGTGGCAGGTGACCGGCCCGCTGTTCGCCTTCTTCCCGCCCGCCCAAGCCCTCATCTACGGCATGTGGCTGCTGCCCGGAGTCCTCGGCGGGCTCGTCGTCCGCAAACCCGGCGCCGCCACGCTCACCTCCACCGCGGCCGCGTTCGTCTCGATGGTCCTGGGCACGCCGTGGGGCATCGAGGTCATCGTCGCCGGGTTCCTGCAAGGGCTGCTGCCCGACCTGGTCTTCGCCGCGGCCCGGTACCGCCGCTGGGGCATGGTGATCTGCATGGCAGCCGCGGCCGCCGCCGGCATCGCGCCCGCCGTCTGGGACAACGTGCGCTACTACCCCACCTGGCCGCTGTCCTTCCAACTCACCTACGGCGTCCTCGTGGTGCTCAGCGCCGCGGTGATCGGCGGCGTCGGCGCGCGGCTGCTCACCTCCGCCCTGGCCCGGGCGGGCGCGCTCTCCGCCTTCCCCTCGGCCCGCGGATGACATCCACCGGCGGCGGTGGCGCCCGCGTCGAACTGGCCGACTGGGGCTGGCGCCACTCGGGGCGGGACGCGTGGTCGCTGCGCGGGGTCGACCTCGTCGTCGAACCGGGGGAGCGCGTGCTGCTGCTCGGCGCCTCGGGCGCGGGCAAGAGCACGCTGCTCCATGCCCTGGCCGGGCTGACCGGCGCGTCCGGAGCGATCTCCGGCGACGAGGAGGGGCGGCTGCGCGTCGACGGCGAACCCGCCGGCGCCGCGCGCGGCGCCGCCGCCCTGGTCAGCCAGGACCCCGAGACCCAGCTCGTGATGGCCCGCTGCGGCGACGACGTCGCCTTCGGCCCGGAGAACCTCGGACTGGACCGCGACGAGATCTGGTCGCGGGTGCGCGGCGCGCTGGACGAGGTCGGTTTCGGCTACGGGCCCGACCGCCCCACCGCGGCGCTCTCCGGCGGCGAGAAGCAGCGGCTCGTGCTGGCCGGTGCCCTCGCGATGCGCCCCCGCCTGCTGCTGCTGGACGAGCCCACGGCCAACCTCGACCGCGGCGGTGCCGCGCGGGTGCGGCGCGTGCTCCAGCACCTGCTGCGCCGCAGTGAGGCGACCATGGTGCTGGTGGAGCACCGGGTGGCCGAGGTCGTCGGCGACAGCGCCCACGCCGACACAGAGACCGACACCGACACCGACACCGCCACCGGCGCCGCCGATGCGGGGGAGGCGGTGGCCGATCTGGTCGACCGGGTCGTCGTGGTCGAACCCGGAGGCGGCGTGGTCGCCGACGGGCCGCCTTCCGCCGTCTTCGCCGACAGCGGCCGGCGGCTGGCCGAGCAGGGCGTGTGGGTGCCGGGCCGCGAGCCGCGGCCGCAGGTACCCGCGGGCGCACCGGGCGCAGCGGTCGTCGAGGCCGCGGACTGCACGGCCCGGGCCCCCGGCACGCCCGGCCTGCTCGGCGATCGGGGGACGCCCGTCCTGCACGGCGTCGACGCCGTCGTCCGCGCCGGCTGCGCGACCGCCCTGACCGGGCCGAACGGCGCGGGAAAGTCGACCCTGCTGGGGCTGCTCGCCGGCTTGGACGCCCCCGACGGCGGAACCGTCGCACCGCGCGGCCCCCTGGCCGACGTCAGCCCCCGGCCGTTGGCGAAGTGGCCGGCACGGCGCCTGGCGCGCCACGTGGGCACGGTGTTCCAGCACGCCGAGGACCAGTTCGTCACCGCAAGCGTCCGCGAGGAGCTGGCTTTCGCGCCCCGCCGCGCCGGGCTGGGGCGGCGCGACACCAACCGCCGCGTCGACGAACTGCTGGAGCGCCTGCGGCTCACCGGGCTCGCCGACGTCCATCCCTTCACCCTGTCCGGCGGCGAGAAGCGTCGGCTTTCCGTGGCCACCGCGCTGAGCTCGGGGGCCTCGCACGCCCCCGGCGTGCTGCTGCTGGACGAGCCGACGTTCGGCCAGGACACCCGCACCTGGCGGGAGCTGGTGGAGCTGCTGGCCCAGCTGCGCGCCGACGGCCGCGCCGTGGTCGCCGCCACGCACGACACGGCGCTGCTGCGCAGCTTCGCCGACGTCGAAATCCCGTTGAGCGGCGGGTGCACCGGCACCCCGATCGCCCGGACGGCCGAGGGCGCGAAGGCCCTTGGTGCAACGCGACAAGACGCAGCCTCGGCCGGCGATGCGGGTAGCGGTCCGGTGGACGGCGGCGCGACCGGCACCGCCGCCGCGCGCGAGTACCGCAACGGACGGCGCGCGACCGGGGGAACCGGGAAAGGGGAGCGCGGATGACCGCCGACGACGCCCGGCGGGGTCGGACCGCAGCGGCGGCGCCGCACCGCCCGGCATCAGCCGGTCGGCGCGGACGCGTCTTCTCCGGGGCGCGCCGCGTGCCCGCCCCGCCGCCGGCCGAACCGCCCCCGGCGGCGGCCGCCGACCCGGACCCCCGCGAGCCGGCGTCCTCCGGCCGCGGTTCCCCGTGGGCGTGGCTGCCGCGGGCGGACCCGGCGGGCAAGCTGCTGGCCGCCGTGCTGGTCGCGGTCGGGCTGATTCCGGTGGTCGATCCGGTGACCTCCGGAATCGTGCTGGGCGCCGCATTGGCGCTGCTGCCCTTCTCCGGGCTCGACCGTGTCCGGCTGACGGCGGTCGGGGTGCCGCTGCTGCTCATGGGTGGGTCGATCGGGCTGGTCAACCTGCTCTTCGGGACCGAGGGGCCGATGGGCGCCCTCGGGGCGGCCGTGCGGCTGCTGGCGATCGCGCTGCCGAGCCTGCTCGCCGCCGTCACCAGTGATCCCACCGACATGGCCGACTCCCTGGTCCAACGCCTGCGCGTGCCCGAGCGGCCGGCCGTCGCGATCCTGGCCGCACTGCGGCTGGCGCCCCTGCTGGTGGACCAGTGGCGCACGCTGGGCCGTGCCCGCCGCGCCCGCGGCCTGGACGCCGGCGGGAACCCGCTGCGGGCCGTTTCGATCTTCGCCGGCAAGGCGTTCGCCCTGCTCGCGCGTTCGATCCGCACGGGAACGCTGCTGGCCATGGCCATGGACGCGCGCGGGTTCGCCGGCGGTACGCGCAGCCACGCCCGGCTCAGCCGCTGGCGCACCGGCGACACCCTGCTCATCGCCGGCACCGCCACCGTCCTGGGCGCGGCCCACGCCGTATCGCTCGCCGTGGGAGCGTGGACGCCGCTGACGTTCTGACCCGCACGGGGCGGCCGGACACGCGGGCGCCTGACCGCGGCCCTAAGCCGTGTTTAAGAACGCCGGTCTGCTGTGCGGCCTTGTTGGTCTGTCGGGTGGATGGGTGGTCTTACGGAGAAGCGGCGCCGAGGGCGGTGGACGGCTGGGCCCGCGGTCGTCGGGTCGGGTGCTCGCCGGTGGCGCACCCGACGGGGGCAGCGAGACGCCGGCGGGGCCGGGCCTGCGGTGGTCGGGGCGTCGGCGTGCGGGCACCCGCGACCGCGCCCCGCCGCGCGGCCTCCACCCTGTGCGGGCCCGGCAGGGGACACGGCGACACCCAGCCGGCCTACCGGCGCCGGTAGGTCCCCTATGCCGGTCCATCCGGCGATGATCGCGAACTTATGGCCGCGGAATACGCCTTCCTGCGACCATAAGTTCGCGATAGACGGGCCAAGCCGCGCCGAGTCTGTCTGTGGGGACGGATTCGGCGCCGAATCCGTCCCCACAGACAGACTCGATGGGACCGGTGCCGCCCAGCAGAGCCGAGCCGCCCCACGTCGGCCGCCGCCACCGGCGGGCACCCGTCCCGTTGGGCGCGGGCCCGGCCATCCGCCGTGCTCGCTGCTATGAAATGCATCTCAGGCGCAGGACATCAGCGGCGTGTGGCGATCCCGCGCTTGTGACGAACTTCAGTGGCGCAGGCGTGTGGGACGCCGGGTGGTGGAGGCAGGCGCGGGCAGTGGTAGGTATTGAGGCGCGAGCGCCGAGGGCCGGGCGCGGGCGCCGGGAAGGCCGGAGCCCGGCGGCCGGCCGGCGGCGAGGTTGCCGACGTTTGCGGAGGTGCCCGGTGACGAGTGTGGACGAGGCCGCCGGAGAGTTCGTCCGGGTCGAGCGCGATGCCGACAACCCGGCCGTCGCCGTGATCCGGCTGGACCGGCCGAAGATGAACGCGCTCAACGGGCAGGTGCAGCGCGAGATCGGCGCGGCGGCGGAGCGGATCGGCGCCGACGACAGTGTGCGCGCCGCGGGCGCCGACGTCAAGGAGATGGCCGAGATGGGCTTCGCCGACATGGCGGCCCACTCGCGGGTGCTGCAGGACTCGCTGACCGCGGTGGCGCGCGTCCCCAAGCCGGTCATCGCCGCCATCACCGGTTTCGCACTCGGGGGCGGACTGGAGCTGGCGCTGTGCGCCGATTTCCGGGTGGCGGCGGAGGACGCCCGGCTCGGCCAGCCCGAGATCCGCCTCGGCGTCATCCCCGGCGCGGGCGGCACCCAGCGCCTTCCCCGGCTCATCGGTCCGGCCCGCGCCAAGGATCTGATCTTCACCGGGCGCCAGGTCGCCGCCGAGGAGGCCCTGGCCATCGGCCTGGCCGACGCGGTGGTCCCCGCGGCGGAGGTCTACGACCACGCCGTGGCGATGGCGGCCAGCTACGCCAACGGGCCCGCGCTGGCGCTGAGCGCGGCCAAGCAGGCGATCGACGGCGGTCTGGAGACCGACATCGCCACCGGACTGGAGATGGAGCGCATGCACTTCGCCGGATTGTTCGCCACCGAGGACCAGAAGGCCGGCATGCGCAGCTTCGTCGAGGAGGGGCCGGGCAGGGCCCGCTTCTCGGGCCGCTAGCGGCGTGCGCGCCGATCCGTCCCGGCGCGGTCCGGCGCCGGCGTTCGGCACACGGACATGGCGAGAACGCCGACAACCCGAGCGGAGGAGACCCGATGTGGGGACTGAAGACCGAACCGGTACAGGAGCGCCCCGATCTGGTGGCCGCCCCTGTCGCCGCCGCACTCGACGGGTGGGGCCCCGCCGAGCGGGTGCTGGCCGCGCCCATCGACCCCGACCTGGCTGACACCGAGAACTGCGCCGCCGCCTACGGCATCCCGCTGGGCGCTTCGGCCAACTGCGTGGTGATCAGGGCCAAGCGGGCGGGCGAGGTCCGCATGGCGGCGTGCATGGTGTCGGCGACCACGCGGGCCGACGTCAACGGGACCGCGCGGCGCCACCTCGGGGCGCGCAAGGCGTCGTTCGCCGCCCAGGACGACGTCGTCGCCTCGACCGGCATGGCCTACGGCGGCATCACGCCCATCGGCCTGCCCCAGGGGTGGGCGGTCCTGGTCGACGAGGCGGTGCTGCAGGCGGGCCACGTGGTCGTCGGCAGCGGTCTGCGCTCCTCCAAACTGGTGCTTCCGGGCGCCGACCTGGCCGAACTGCCCGGCGCGGAGGTCATCTCGGGTCTCGGGGTGCGCACGGACTGACGGGTCGGCGCCCGCCGGTCCGGCCGGGCCCGGTCCCGCCCGAGCCGGCGCCGGTGTGCGCTGCGCTCCCCCCCGGGAGTTCCGCGCCGCTGCCTGCCGGGCGCCCCTCCGCACGGCGGGCTTTCACGTTTCGGCGACCGCGGCGGAACCACACGCCGCGCAACGTGCGTCATACTCGTGTGGTCGCTTGGAAGGCGGGCCGTATGCGGCCGGATCGCCGCCGCGGTCTTCCCGCGCTCGGGCGGCCCGGCTAGCTTTGCTCATAGGCGCCGCCGCGGAGCCGGGTTCTTCGCCGCGGCAGCCGAAGGACGTGATGCTGCGGAGTGTGCGATGGCGGATCGGCCCGCAGGCCGGGTTCCGGCTCCTGGCCCGGCCATCCCCAGCGGATAGGCTTGAAGTCGTGCTGTGCCAGGTTTGAGGGGATGAATTCGCAATGGCAATGTCGGCAGGTTTCCCCGAGGGTGAGGAGCTGCCGGAACGCGTCGGCCCATACATGATCCGCCGCCGGATCGGCCAAGGCGGAATGGGCGTCGTGTACCAAGCCGTCGACCCCCGGCAGGACCGGCTCGTCGCGATCAAGGTGCTGCGTCCGGAGGTGGCCGGCGACCACATCGCCCGTGCGCGGCTGGCCCGCGAGGTGGCCACCATGCAGCGGGTGCACAGCCCCAACGTCGCCGAGGTCGTCGACGCCGACACCGACGCCGAACTCCCCTGGGTCGTCACCGAGTACATCCCCGGCCCCACCCTCGACTCCACGGTCACCGACCACGGTCCCCTGCGCGGCCGCGCACTGACCCGGTTCGTCTCGGGCATGGCGCGCGCGATCGACGACATCCACGCCGCCGACGTCATCCACCGCGACCTCAAGCCGGGCAACGTCATCATCTCCAACGGCGAGCCGATCGTCATCGACTTCGGCATCGCCCACGCCGTCGACGGCGCCAAGCTCACCCAGACCGGCACGTTCGTCGGCACACCCAGCTACCTCTCCCCGGAGGTCATCGAGGGCACCGACCTCGGTCCGTCCACCGATATCCACGCCTGGGGCGCCACAGTCGCCTTCGCCGCCACCGGGCACCCGCCCTACGGCTCCGGGGCCTTCGAGGTCATCTTCTTCCGCATCCTCAACGGCGAGATCGCCCTGGACGGCATGCCCGACGAGCTGAAGCCGCTGGTCCAGGCCGCGGTGTCCCGCGACATGGCCGCGCGCCCGACGGCCGCCCAGCTCGTCGCCCAGACCGGCCGGCTCAACCTCGACCTGCCGCTGAGCGAGGACCTCGCCTCCTACGTGGGCAGCGGCGCGACCGGCAACCACACCGTCAACGCGCCCACCCCCGAACCGGCGCAGGACCGGTCGGAGAGGTCCGGGGAGCGATCCGGGCGCGGACAGAGCGGCGGCTGGGGCTCGGCGGCCGCAGGGGCGGCCGCGGGAGCGGGGGCCGGCGCCCTGGCGGGCTCGGCCTGGGGCGGCGAGTACGCCGGGGGCGAGCGCGGCGCCGACGCCGGAAGCACCATGGCCGCGGGCTCCGGCGGAGCCGACCAGACCCGGGTCGGCGGCGGCGCGGACCAGACCCGGGTCGCCGGCGGTGCCGACGACACCCGGGTCGTCGGCGGCGCGGATCAGACGCGGGTAGGCGGCGCCGAAGACACCCGAGTGCCGCGGGACGGCATGCTGGGCAGCTACGAGGCCGACACCCCGAGCGCGGGACCCGGTACCCAGTACTTCAACTCCACGCTGCGCCCGGAGGACTTCCGGGACATCCTCACCCCCGTCGAGGAGAGCCGGTCGCCCTCGCGCCGCCACGACGACGGCGAGGGCGGCGGCATGTTCGACCGTGTCCGCCGCTCCGGAAGCGACCGCCTCAGCGACTACATCGACTCCGGCGACGACCACTACGGCGGCGGCTACTACGAGGAGCGCGAGTCGCGCCCGCTGCCGTGGCTGCTGCTGATCCCGGTGCTGGTGTTCCTCGCCGGCCTCTGCCTGGCGGCGCCGGTGCTGGGCCTGGTCGTGGGCCTGCTTACGGCGAGCATCCTGGGGGCGCTGGACACGGTCAAGAGCGAGCACGCCCGCCGGCTGCAGACGCGGGGGCCGCGCAGCTCCGACAACATGGTCGTCGCGCTGAGCATGCCCTGGGCCGTGCTGCGCACACTGGGCCGCAACCTGGTCTACGGATTGGGATACCTGCTGGCCGGGATCGTGGTCGGCATCGTCGTCACCATGCTGACCGGGGACGGCACCAACACGCCGAACTTCGTCGGTTCCTACGCCTTCACCCTCGTCGTCGTACTGAGCTTCCTCGGCCCCAACGGCCGTCCCGCCGTGCGCCAGGCCCGCGCCGCCCTCGACGGCATCACCGTCCGCAGCCCCTACGTCTACTGGGGTGTGATCGTGGTCGTGGTGCTGCTGGCGCTGCTGGTCGCCTCCTACGGGATCGGCGCCGCGCCGTCGTGGTGGGGGATGGGCAGCGGCCCCTCGGGTTGGCCGGTCTTCGGCGGCTGACGCGCGTCGGCGTCCGCGGCCGCTTGCCGCCCACTCCACTCCGGCCGGTGGGGCGGGGGCGCGTTCGCCACGTGTGCTACTAGCCAGTAACATCGGGGTGTAACAGCAGAATCCGCAGGCGGGAGGCGTGACGGGAACGCCACCCGCCACCCGATGGCAACAGTGCATCTGGCACCCTCAGGGGCCACGGGCGCGCCAGGCGTCCGCGCCGTCCGAGTGGGCGACGCATGGGAGTGCAGGGAGGTCGGCCACCGGCCATGAATATTGTCGTATTGGTCAAGCAGGTCCCCGACACGGCGACCGAGCGCAAACTCTCGTCCGACGACAACACGCTGGACCGCGCGGCGTCGGACGGCGTCATCAACGAACTCGACGAGTACGCCATCGAGGAGGCGCTGCTCCTCAAGGAGAAGCACGGCGGCGAGGTCACCGTCCTGACGATGGGACCCGACCAGGCCACCGACTCCATCCGCAAGGCGCTGTCCATGGGAGCCGACAAGGCGGTCCACCTCGCCGACGACGCGCTGCACGGCTCCGACGCCCTGCAGACCGCCTACGCGCTGTCCAAGGCGCTGGGCGCGGTCGAGTTCGACGTCGTCGTGCTCGGCTCGGAGTCCACCGACGCCCGCACCGGCGTCGTGGGCGCCGCGCTGGCGGAGTACCTGGGCCTGCCGCAGCTCACGCTCGCCGGCAAGGTCGACGTCGACGGTCAGACCGTCCGCATCCAGCGCGCCACCGACTACGGCTACGACGTCGTCGAGGCGCAGCTGCCCGCGGTGGTCTCGGTCGTCGAGAAGATCAACGAGCCGCGCTACCCCTCGTTCAAACTGATCATGCAGGCGAAGAAGAAGCCGGTGGAGAAGCTGTCCGTCGCCGACGCCGGCATCGAAGCGGAGAAGGTCGGCCTGGCCAACGCCGGCACCGCCACCGACGACTTCGCGCCGGCTCCGCCGCGGGCCGCGGGCACCGTCGTCAAGGACGAGGGCGACGGCGGCGCGAAGGCCGCGGAGTTCCTCGCCGAGAAGAAGTTCGTGTAGGTCCGGCGGAGACGAAGGAAGGATTGACAGATGGCTGAGGTCCTCGTCCTCGTCGACCACGTCGACGGAGAGGTCAAGAAGGTCACCACCGAGCTGCTGACCGCCGCCCGCCGCATCGGCGAGCCCGCGGCCGTGTGGGTCGGTGGAGGCGCCGACGCCGGCAAGGCCAAGCTGGCCGAGTTCGGCGCGCAGAAGGTCTACACGGCTCCGGCCGAGCTCGACGACTACGTCGTGGCGCCCAAGGCCGAGCTGCTCGCGAAGCTGGCCGGCGAGAAGTCGGCCGCGGCCGTGCTCGTCTCGGCGACTCCGGAGAACAAGGAGATCGCCGGGCGGACCGCGGTGAAGCTCGGTTCGGGTGTGCTGACCGATGTGGTCGACGTCACCGGCGAGCTGGTCGCCGAGCACAGCATCTTCGGCGGAGCCGTCGTGACCCACGCCCGCGTGCAGTCGGGTGTGCCGGTCGTGGCGGTGCGCCCCAACTCCGTGCCGGCCGAGCCTGCCGAGGGCGCCGCCGAGCAGGAGGAGGTGTCGGTCGAGCTGTCCGCGGCCGCCACCGGCGCCAAGGTCGTCGAGCGCGTCGTGCAGGAGAAGGGCGCGCGCCCGGAGCTGACCGAGGCCGCGATCGTCGTCTCCGGTGGCCGGGGTGTGGGCTCCGACGACTTCTCCGTCGTCGAGGCGCTGGCCGACTCGCTGGACGCCGCCGTCGGCGCCTCCCGCGCGGCCGTGGACTCCGGCTGGTACCCCAACCAGTTCCAGGTCGGCCAGACGGGCAAGACGGTCAGTCCCAACCTCTACGTCGCCCTGGGCATCTCCGGCGCGATCCAGCACCGGGCCGGTATGCAGACGTCGAAGAACATCCTCGCGGTCAACAAGGACCCCGAGGCGCCGATCTTCGAGCTGGCGGACTTCGGAGTCGTCGGCGACCTGCACACGGTTGCGCCGCAGCTGACCGAGGAGGTCACCAAGCGCAAGTAGGTGCGGGCCGGTCCCTGCAGGGGCGGTGTGCACCGGCCCCGGGCGCGGCGCCCGGGGCCGCCCGCGCCGGTCGCGCCGAGCGGTCCGCGCCCGTGCCGCGCCGCCCATGGTCGCACAGGCCGGGGCACGGGGCGGCGGCGTGCTGCGCCGCCGTATCCTTGAAGGCGCCATGGTGTACCTGGATCACGCCGCCACGACCGCCGTCCGGCCCGAGGCCGTCGCGGACATGACCGAGGAGTTCGGCCTCCTCGGAAACGCCTCATCCCTGCACGGCGCCGGCCGCCGGTCCCGCCGCACCGTCGAGGAGGCGCGCGAGGAGATCGCGGCTGCGCTCGGCTGCACCCCCAACGAGGTCGTCTTCACCGGCGGGGGCACCGAGGCCGACAACCTCGCCCTCAAGGGCCTGTACTGGGCGCGCAACCAGGCCGATCCCGCGCGCAACCGGGTCCTCGTCAGCGCGGTCGAGCACCATGCCGTGCTCGACCCGGTTCGCTGGCTGGCCGACCACCAGGGCGCGGTGTGCGAGGAGCTGCCCGTCGACTCCGCGGGCCGGGTCTCGCCCGGCGACCTGCGGGCCGCCGTCGAGCGCGACCCCGGCGACGTCGCCGTGATCTCGGTCATGTGGGCCAACAACGAGATCGGCACCCTGCAACCGGTGTCCGAGCTGGCCGCGGTGGCCCGCGAGTACGGCATCCCCTTCCACACCGACGCGGTGCAGGCGGTCGGCGTCGAGCCCGTCGATTTCGCCGCCAGCGGGGTGTCGGCGCTGACGCTGAGCGGACACAAACTCGGCGGACCGGTAGGCGCGGGGGCGCTGCTGCTGGCCCGCGGCACCGATCCCGTGCCGGTGCTGCACGGCGGCGGCCAGGAGCGCGACGTCCGCTCCGGCACCCTGATGACGCCGCTGCTGCGCGGCTTCGCGACGGCCGTGCGCCTGGCCGTCGCGGAGCGCCCGGGGCACGCGGCCGAGCTCGCCGCACTGCGCGACGACCTGGTCGCGGCGGTGCGCGAGCGCGTGCCCGATGCGGTGCTCAACGGCGATCCGCTGCGGCGGCTGCCCGGCAACGCCCACCTGTCCTTCCCCGGCTGCGAGGGCGATGCGCTGCTGATGCTGCTGGACGCACACGGCATCGAGTGCTCGACCGGGTCGGCCTGCTCCTCGGGGGTGTCCCAGGCCAGCCACGTGCTGCTGGCCATGGGCGCCGATGCCGAGACCGCGCGCAGCTCGCTGCGGTTCTCGCTGGGCCGCGGTTCCACCCGCGCCGACGTCGAGGCGCTCGCGGCCGCCATCGGCCCCGCGGTCGAACGCGCCCGGGCCGCCCGCCGCAAGCGCCGCGCGGCTTGAGGGCTGTTCGGCAAGGGTCGGGCGAAACCGCCCGCAGCCGCGCCCGTGCCCGCGCCGGATCGCGGGCGCCGGCGCTGCCGCCCGCGTGCGGCCCCGTCCGGTTTTTGCTCCGGCAGACTTACCAGGCCCGACGGCGCCCGACAACGCCCGACAGCGCCGCACAGCCGATCCGGGCCGCCCTGCCCCGCGACCGGCGCCCGGCGGAGTCGTGAGCCGTCTCAGCCGCCCAGCTGGCGCCGGATCGGCCGCTTGAGCTGCTCGATGTACTGCCAGTCGGGGTCGAGCCGGGTCTGCACGGCGGGCTGCCCCTCGCTCCAGTCGCGCAGCGCCGCCTCGAAGTCGCCGAGCACACCGGAGTCGGGGTCGAGGTAAAAGTAGAACTGGCGCTGCCCGCCGACGGTCTGCTGGGCCAGCAGCGCGCCGTTGTCGCCGAGCAGGGTGCGCAGGCCCGCGGCGAACTCCTCCAGCGCGGTGGCGGAGGGCTCGGTCGGCAGCCGGTCGTCGTCGCTGTTGGAATAAGGCAGCGAGACGTGCACGTAGAGGGTCAGCGCGGGGAAGTCGCGGCGGTGCAGCGGGTGGCGCACGGTGATCTCGACGATTCCGCGCAGCGGCAAGCGGCCCTGCAGCGTCACCCAGCCGCCGCTGCCCATGGCTTGGGCGAGCTGCTCGACCACCGAGGGCATGGACGTGGGCGGCAGCGGGTCCAAGGGCTTCTCCACCAGCGGGTCGACCTTGGAGATCCAGCGAACGTAGTCGTCCTCACCCAGGGCGAGCATCACCACGTGCTCACAGACGCCGCTGCGGGTCTCCTCGGCCAGGAACATGAAGTCGGGGTGGTAGACACCGACCTCCATGCTGTTGTGCTGCTGGTCCACGCGCATGGCCACCGTGCAGTGGGAGAGGTCCAGTTCGTGGCCGTGCCACTCGACCGCTTTGCCCAGCCGGTCGTGGTCGCGGGGGATGGCCGGGTAGAACCGCCATCCGGACTCCGCAGGGGCCGCGCGCGCCCAGCGCTCGGTGAGGACCCGCGCCCGGTCGTCCGCTCCGGCGGTGAGGGTCAGCGCGTAGTCGCCGCCGCCTTCCAGCGAGGCCAGGGGGTCGTCGAGCGCGGCCATGCGCTCCAGCAGCCTGCCGGGATCGCTCTCCTCGTCGAGCCCGAGGTCGCCCGCGTCCCCGAGGCCGCCGCCGGTGCCCTGCGGCGCCGTACCGAGCTCCCAGGTCGCCTCCGGATGGATGCGCCGGACTGCTTCGGTCAGCCGCTCGGCGACGTCATCGGGCGGCGGCTCGCCGCTGTCGACGGAGGACGCCAGGGCCGTCCGGAACTCGGGCCACTGGTTCCAGAACCCCTCCACTGCGGCGGCGGAGTCGGACTGCTCGGATCGGCGGCGACGGAACAAAGCCATGCTCATGATTTTCGCAGAACCCGGCGGTACACGCGCCACGCGGCGGCCGGGTTCGGGGCCCGCCGACCAGGCGCCCTGCGCCGGCACGGAACCGGGTCGAGACGGGGTCGCGCGGGCGCATACTCTGGGAGGCGCTATGACTTTGCGTGTACTGGCCGCCATGTCCGGCGGCGTCGACTCCGCCGTCGCCGCGGCCAGGGCCGCCGAGGCCGGCCACGACGTCACCGGCGTGCACCTGGCCCTCTCGAAGAACCCGCAGTCCTACCGCACCGGCGCACGCGGCTGCTGCACGGCCGAGGACTCCCGCGACGCGCGGCGCGCGGCCGACGTGATCGGCCTCCCGTTCTACGTGTGGGACATGGCCGAGGAGTTCGACCGCGACGTGGTGCAGGACTTCGTCTCCGAATACGCCGCGGGCCGCACGCCCAACCCGTGCCTGCGCTGCAACGAGAAGATCAAGTTCGAGGCGGTGCTGGACCGCGCGATCGCGCTGGGCTTCGACGCCGTGTGCACCGGCCACCACGTGCGCAAGACCGACGGCCGGCTGCGGCGCAGCGTCGACGCGGACAAGGACCAGTCCTACGTGCTGGGGGTGCTCGACCGCGAGCAGGTGGCGCACGCCATGTTCCCGCTGGGCGACTGCACCAAGGACGAGGTCCGCGCCGAGGCCGACCGCCGCGGGCTGGCGGTGGCCGATAAGCCCGACAGCCACGACATCTGCTTCATCGCCGACGGCGATACCGCCGGCTTCCTGAACGGTCGGCTGGGCGACGAGCCGGGGCCCATCAAGGACGAGGCGGGTGAGGTCCTGGGCACGCACCAGGGCGCCCACTCCTTCACGGTCGGGCAGCGCAAGGGCCTCAACCTCGGGGGCGCGGCGAAGCGGCGCTACGTGCTTTCCATCGAGCCCGTGGAGAACACGGTCACCGTCGGCCCCCGCGAGTCGCTGCAGGTCGACGAGATCACCGCCGAGCGCCCGGTGTGGAGCGGCGGCGAGCCCTTCGCCGACCCCACGGCCTGCACGGTGCAGCTGCGCGCGCACGGTGAGGTTTACGGCTGCACGGCGGTGCAGCGCGACGGCGAGCTGCTGATCCGGCTGGACGAGCCCGCGACGGGCGTCGCCGCCGGCCAGGCGGCGGTGCTCTACGACGGCGACATCGTCCTGGGGTCGGGCACCATCGGCGCCACCTCGCGCAGCGGCGAGCCGGCGCCGACCGGCTGACCGGCGGCTCTGCCTGTGCGGCGGTCGCATCGACCACATTCGCATCGGCGGCCTGTCACAGGAACTTAGGTTAGGCATAGCATAGTTCCGCGACGGCACGGCGAGTGCGGAGGAATGCGATGGAGTACGGGTTCCTGGAGGGCCGGCCCTTCTGGATCGTCTACGCCGCGCTGTTCGCCATCGCCTTCGCCCGCACCCAGACCATCTACTGGATCGGCCGCGGTGTCGGCGCGGGTCTGCACCGCTCCCGGCTAGCCGAGCGCATCGGCGACCGGATCGCCCGCGCCGAGCGGCTGATCAACCGATTCGGCCCGCCCGTGGTCACCGTCTCGTACGCGACCGTGGGCGTGCAGTCGGCCATCCACCTCGCGGCGGGCGCCATGCGGATGGCCTTCTGGCGCTACCTGGTGGCGATGCTGCCCGGGTGCGCCGGGTGGGCTGCGATCTACAGCCTCGGCGGACTCGCGGTGATCTCCGTTTGGTGGGAGCTGTTCCTGCGCTCCCCCTACCTGGCCGCGGGTGCCGCCGTGCTCGTCCTGGCCGCGGCGGCGGGCGCCGCCGTCCTGATCCGGCGGCGCAGGCGAGCCGCCGCGGACACGTCGCCCGCGGTGGGCTCCGACGAGCCCGAGCAGACCGAGGACTCCCGGACCCGCTGAGCCGTCCTGCCACCGGGCGGGTGACAGGTCTCTTGACCGAAAAGCGGCATCAACGGCGGGTGGATCCTCCCGCCCGCGCCGTCCGCCGCTTCTCTTCCAGACCACCCGCCACCCGGCAGATCACAACGATCCGCGCCGTCGACTGCCCTAACCTTGGGGCTGTGAAGCAACAGCGATACCCCTGGCCAGAGGCGAGTTACACCGGAGTCGGCTCCTTTCCGGGCACCGATGCCGACGAGGCGGTGCGGACGGTGTTCGGGGAGCTTCCCGAGCTGCCGCACCTGCCTGAACTTCCCGAGCGCGGCGCCGGCGCCGACATGATCGGGCGTAGCGGCGGGCTGCTGGCGGACCTGCCGCTGGAGTTGCACGCGGGCGGGTGGCGCGCCGCCCGGCGGCCCGGCCGCGACGTCGAGCGGGCCCGCAGCTTCCTCGCCCGCGACCTGGACGCGCTGGAGGAGCATTCGCAGGGCTTCTCGGGCACGCTGAAGGTGCAGGTCGCGGGGCCGTGGACGCTGGCGGCCTCGGTCGAGTTGCGCTCCGGTGAGAAGCTGCTCGCCGACCCCGGGGCCGTGGCCGACCTGTCCGCCTCGCACATCGAGGGTGTGCTCGCCCACGCCGCCGAGGTCCGCAAGCGCGTGCCGGGAGCCCGGCTGCTCGTGCAGGTCGACGAACCGACGCTGCCCGCGGTGCTCGCCGGCGCCGTGCCCACCGCGAGCGGGTACGGGCGGCTGCCCGCGCCCGACCGCGTCACCGTCGAGGCGCGGCTGCGCGAGTTGTTCGGCGCGCTGGCCGACGCCTCCGCCGTGCCCATGGCGCACTGCTGCGCACCCGAACTCCCACTGGACCTGCTGCAGCGCTCGGGAGCCCGCGCGATCAGCCTGGACGCGACCCGCATCGGCCGCGCGCTGGACGAGCAGATCGGCACCGCCGTCGAGAGCGGAGTCGGCGTTTTCGCCGGTCTCGTGGCGAGTACAGGCGGTGTTCTGTCGGACCCTGCCGATAACGTCGGTCCTGTACGTGAACTGTGGCATCGCATCGGCTTCGCCCCCGAGCAGCTCGCCCGCACCGTGGTCGTCACGCCCACGTGCGGGCTGGGGCGGGCCGCGCCCGACCACGCTCGCGCGGCGCTCAGCGCGTGCCGCCAGGCGGCGCGGGTGCTGCACGACGAACCGCAGCGGTAGCGACACCGGAAAGGACGTGTGAGGGTGAGCGCACAGGAGCCGACGGCCGAGGACCGCGCCCCCGCGCAGGTGCGCGAGCGCCACGCCGAGCTGTCCGCGGAGCTGGACGACCACAGCTACCGCTACTACATGGGCAAGCCGGTCATCTCCGACGCCGAGTACGACACGCTCATGCGCGAGCTGGAGGGCATCGAGGAGCGCCACCCTTCCCTGGTCACTCGGGACTCGCCCACGCAGAAGGTCGGCGCGCCCATCAGCGTCGACTTCGCGCCGATCGAGCACCTGGAGCGCATGCAGAGCCTCGACAACGCCTTCTCCGCGGAGGAGTTCGAGGCGTGGGTGCAGCGTGTCGAGTCCGAGGCCCCCATCGACGCCTACCTGTGCGAGCTGAAGATCGACGGTCTCGCCGTCGACCTCGTCTACGAGAACGGCCGCCTGGTGCGGGCGGCCACCCGCGGCGACGGCCGCGTCGGCGAGGACATCACCCTCAACCTCCGCACCATCGAGGACATCCCCGTCGACCTCGACCAGTCCGCGCGCGCCGCGCCGGAGCTGCTGGAGGTCCGCGGCGAGGTCTTCCTGCCGGGCGAGGCGTTCGAGGAGCTCAACGCCCGGCTCGCCGACGAGGGCAAGACCCCTTTCGCCAACCCGCGCAACGGGGCCGCCGGCTCGCTGCGCCAGAAGGACCCGCGCATCACCGCCACCCGGCCGCTGAGCATGCTGGTGCACGGCGTCGGTGCCCACACCGGTGTGGAGTTCACCCACCAGTCCCACGTCTACGGCCTGCTGCGCGAATGGGGCCTGCCGGTCAGCGACCGCTACCGGGTGCTCACCACCCGCCAGGAGGTCGCCGACTACATCGACTACTACACCGAGCACCGCCACGAGCCCCCCTACGAGATCGACGGCGTGGTCATCAAGGTCGACGACGTCTCGCTGCAGCGCCGCCTGGGCTCCACCAGCCGCGCGCCCCGGTGGGCGATCGCCTACAAGTACCCGCCCGAGGAGGTCACCACCCGGCTGGCCGACATCCGGGTGAACGTGGGGCGCACCGGCCGCGTCACCCCCTACGGCGTGATGGAGCCGGTGCGGGTGGCCGGGTCCGAGGTCGAGTTCGCCACCCTGCACAACGCCCAGGAGGTCGCCCGCAAGGGGGTGCTGATCGGCGACACCGTGGTGCTGCGCAAGGCCGGCGACGTCATCCCCGAGATCCTGGGTCCGGTGACCGAGCGCCGCGACGGATCCGAGCGCGAGTTCGCCATGCCCGAGACCTGCCCGGAGTGCGGCACTCGACTGGGTCGGCAGAAGGAGGCCGACGTCGACGTCCGCTGCCCCAACAGCCGCGACTGCCCCGGCCAGCGCCGCGAGCGGCTGTTCTACATCGCCAGCCGCAAGGCGCTGGACATCGAGGCGCTGGGCTATGTGGCGGCCACCGCCCTCACCCAGCCGCTGGAGCCCGCCACCCCGCCGCTGCGCGACGAAGGCGACCTCTTCGACCTCACCGTGGAGGATCTGCTGCCCATCCGCTCGCTGGTGCTCGACCCCGACACCACCGAGCCCAAGCGCGACCCCGAGTCCGGCGAGCCCAAGGTCGTGACCTTCTTCGCCAACCAGAAGGGCGAGCCGAAGAAGACCGTCGAGAAGCTGTTCGAGGAGCTGGAGCAGGCCAAGGAGAAGCCGCTGTGGCGAGTGCTGGTGGCGCTGTCCATCCGCCACGTGGGCCCGCGCGCCGCCGAGGACCTGGCCCGCCACTTCCGCTCCATCGAGGCCATCGCCGAGGCGTCGGAGGAGGAGCTGTCGGCGGTCGAGGGGGTCGGTCCCGCGATCGTCGCCTCCATCCGCGAATGGTTCGACGTCGACTGGCACCGCGAGATCGTCCGCAAGTGGCGCGCCGCCGGGGTGCGCATGGAGGAGGAGGGTGCGGGCGGCCCGCGCCTGCTCGACAACACCACGGTCGTGGTCACCGGATCGCTGTCCGGTTTCAGCCGCGACGAGGCCAAGGAGGCCATCGCCGACCGCGGCGGCCGGGTTACCGGCTCGGTCTCGAAGAAGACCGGGTTCGTCGTCGTCGGCGACAGCCCCGGCAGCAAGTACGACAAAGCGGTCCAGGCCGGGGTGCCCGTCCTGGACGAAGACGGGTTCCGGGTACTCCTGGAAAAGGGGCCGGATGCGGCCATGGAACGCCGCATCAACACGGATTGAGGGTGCTCAGCGCCTTCGGGTGATAGTCGCGACATCACCGCAGGACAGGGTCGTCCGCGCAGGCAGTGGCATCTACGATGTGCAGTCATTAGGCTACTTGTCGCAGCATTTCAGGTCGAATCGGGTGATCATCCCAGGCGTAGCCTGATTCACCGAAAGTTCCCGATCGGCGACAGCTGGTTATTCAGCGTCGTAAGCTGAAATCGGAACCGATCGGGTGTACCTGCTGATTGCAGACGCTGCGACCGTTCCGGTCATGGGGGGACCGGGCGGTGCACAAGGTGACAGGTTTTGTTCGAAAGCCCCGGCGCCGCGGGGGGAGTAAACACGGCGCCGGGCACCATGAATCCCCCAGAGGACGTCTATGTTGGATCCCAACAGCACGAGGGACATCGGTCCCCGGGCCGGGACGCCGCTGTGGCTCTACCTCGCCGGCATCACGCTCGCCGGGGGAGTGCTCCTCGGCGCCGCGCTGTACTCCTACGGGCTCGGCCGCCTGGAGCAGCTCTCCACCATGCCGCTGGTGTGGCTGATGCTGTGCATGGCCGTCATCGGCGAGCTGCGTCCCATCGCCACGCCGCGCAGCGCACCCGACCAAGGCGCCCCCACCTCGCTGCCGTTCTCCTTTGCGCTGCTGATCTCGCTGGGGCTGCCGGTGGCAGTCCTGGTGCAGGCCGTGGCCTCGGTGATCGCCGGGACGGTGCGCGGCCACGCGCCGCATCGCGTGGCGTTCAACATAGCCCAATACGTACTCAGCTTCGGCGCGGCCGACGTCCTCCTGCGCCTGCTGCTGAGCCCGGTCGGCGAGCCGCCCCGCTCCGTCGGCGGTCCCGACCTCGCCGCGGTCGCCCTCGCCGGCGCCGCCTACTTCGTCTGCAACGTGGTGCTGGTCGACTCCGCCGCCGCCATCCACGAACGCGCGCCGCTGTCGGTCATGCTGCGCAAGGACATCGGCCAGCGCCTGTTCGTCCACGGCGTCCTGCTCAGCCTCGCCCCGCTGGTCTCGGTGGCCATGACCCAGGAGATCTGGCTGGTCCCGCTGTTCGTCTTCCCGCTGGCCGCCCTCTACACCAGCGCCACGCTGTCGGTGAAGCGCGAACACCAGGCCAATCACGACGAACTCACCGGTCTCGCCAACCGCAAGCTGCTCATCCTGCGCACCCAGGAGGCGCTGGCCGAAGCACAGCAGCGCAAACACCGGGTCGGCCTCCTCCTGCTCGACCTCGACCGCTTCAAGGAGGTCAACGACACCCTGGGCCACCCCACCGGCGACCGGCTGCTGCAGACCGTCGCGCGGCGCCTTATCCACAGCGTCCGCCCCGGCGACCTCGTCGCCCGGCTGGGCGGCGACGAGTTCGCGGTCCTGCTGCCGCAGGTGCGCGACGCCGCATCGGCGCGCGAGGTCGCCGCACGGCTGCGCGTCAGCCTGGCCGAGCCGATGCGGCTGGACGGCATGGACTTCGACCTGGAGGCCAGCGTCGGCATCGCGCTCTACCCCAACCACGCCCCCGACTTCGAACTGCTCATGCAGCGGGCCGACGTCGCGATGTACGTCGCCAAGGAGCGCCGCACCGGCGTGGAGCTCTACGAGCCCGACAAGGACCGCAACTCCACGGCGCGCCTCAGCCTCTTCGGCGAGCTGCGCCGGGCCCTGGTCGACGACGAGCTGCTGATGTACTACCAGCCCAAGGTCGGCCTGGCCGACCACCGCGCCGTGGGACTGGAGGCGCTCGTGCGCTGGCGCCACCCGCAGCGCGGCGTCCTGCCTCCGGAGGAGTTCGTCCCGCTGGTCGAACAGTCCTACCTGATGCGCAGCTTCACCCACGAGGTGCTGGAGCGCACCCTGCCCCAGGTCGCGCGCTGGTGGGAGGAGGGTGTGCGGCTGCCCGTGGCCGTGAACCTCTCCGCTCGCGAGCTGCTCGATCCGACCCTGCCCGACATCGTCGCCGCGGCCCTGCGCCGCCACGGCGTCGCCCCGCAGGCGCTCCGGCTGGAGATCAGCGAACGGGTGATGGTCGCCGAGGCCGACGCCATCACGCCCACCATGCTCGCGCTGGCCGACCTGGGCGTCTCGCTGGCCCTGGACGACTTCGGCACCGGCTACTTCACCCTGGCGCGGCTCAACGGGCTGCCGGTCGAGGAGATCAAGCTCGACGAGTCCTTCGTCCGGCGCAGCCTGGCCGACCCCGACGGCCACCTCATCGTGCAGTCGGCCGTGGACCTCGTGGGCACGCTGGGGATGCGCGCCGTGGCCGAGGGCGTGGAGACCGAGGGGGTGGCCTCCGACATGCGCGCGATGGGCTGCTTCGCCGCACAGGGCCGCTACTTCGCCGCCCCGCTGCAGACCGTGGACGTGGTGCCCTGGCTCGTCGAGCACGGCGGACACCGGCCCCCCGCGAGCTACCGCGGCAGCGAGACCAGCGAGGAGCACAGCCGCTCGGCCTGAGCCTGCCGCGGCTGCCGGAGCGGTGCGCGAGCGGGCCCGCCGCGCGTGGACGGCAATAGGATTGAGCTGTCCGAATCCACCGAGCCGCCGCCCCGCAGCGAGCGTCCCGGCGCCGGCGCGCCGGCGGTTCAGCGGAGCGGGCACGTCCGATTCCGCCGAAGAAACGGTTTGCCTACATGTCCGCCATCACCCGCGATGAGGTCGCTCACCTCGCCCGGTTGTCGCGGCTGGCGCTGCACGAGGACGAGCTGGACCAGCTCGCCGCCCAGCTCGACGAGATCATCTCGGCTGTGGCCAAGGTGCAGGAGGTCGCCCAGGGCGACATCCCGCCGACCTCGCACGCCTTGCCGCTGACCAACGTCTACCGCCCCGACGAGTCTCTCCCCGGGCTGAGCCCCGACCAGGCGCTGGCGGGCGCGCCTGCGGTGGAGGAGCAGCGCTTCCGCGTCCCGCAGATCCTGGGGGAGGAGCAGTGAGCGCGGCCGACCTGCTGCGGATGAGCGCCGCCGAGCTGGGCGCGGCCATCCACGCGAAAGACACCACCTCGGTCGAGGCCACCGGCGCCTACCTGGACCGCATCGCCGAGGTCGAGGGCGACGTGCACGCGTATCTGCACACCGACCGCGAGGCCGCGCTGGGCCAGGCGCGCGCCGTCGACGAGCGCATCGCGGCCGGGGAGGACCCCGGACCGCTGGCCGGCGTTCCGGTGGCGCACAAGGACGTCTTCACCACTGTGGACATGCCCACCACCGCAGCCTCGAAGATCCTCGCCGACTGGCGGCCGCCGTATGACGCCACCGTCACCGCACGGCTGCGCCAGGCCGGCATGGTGATCCTGGGCAAGACCAACATGGACGAGTTCGCCATGGGTTCCTCCACGGAGAACTCGGCCTTCCAGACGACGCGCAACCCCTGGGACCTCTCCCGCATCCCCGGCGGTTCCTCCGGCGGCTCATCGGCGGCGGTGGCGGCGTTCGAGGCGCCGCTGGCCACCGGCACCGACACCGGCGGCTCCATCCGCCAGCCCGCCGCGGTCTGCGGCCTGGTCGGCGCCAAGCCCACCTACGGCGGCTCCTCGCGCTACGGCCTGATCGCCTTCGCCTCGTCGCTGGACACCCCGGGCCCCATCGCGCGCAGCGTGCAGGACGCGGCGCTGCTGCACGAGGCGTTCTCCGGCCACGACCCGCGCGACTCCACCTCGGTGGACGCCCCGGTGCCGCCGGTGGTCGAGGCGGCCCGGCGCGGCGACGTCGCGGGCCTGCGCATCGGCGTCGTCCGCGAGCTGGACGGCGAGGGCTACCAGGCGGGTGTGCGGCAGCGCTTCCAGGAGACGGTGGAGCTGTTGGAGTCCCTGGGCGCCAAGGTGGTCGAGGTCTCCTGCCCGAGCTTCGACGCGGCGCTGTCCGCCTACTACCTGATCGCACCCAGCGAGTGCTCCTCGAACCTGGCCCGCTTCGACGCGATGCGCTACGGGCTGCGTGTGGGCGACGACGGCACCCGCAGCGCCGAGGAGGTCATGTCGCTGACCCGCGCCGAGGGTTTCGGGCCCGAGGTCAAGCGGCGCATCATCCTGGGCACCTACGCCCTCTCCAGCGGCTACTACGACGCCTACTACGGCTCGGCCCAGCAGGTCCGCACGCTCATCAAGCGCGACTTCGACGCCGCGTTCGAGAACGTCGACGTCCTGATCTCGCCTACCACGCCCACGACGGCGTTCCCCGTCGGCGAGCGCACCGGCGATCCGATGGCGATGTACCTGGCCGACCTGTGCACGATCCCGACGAACCTGGCCGGCAACGCGGCCCTGTCGGTGCCGTGCGGCCTGGCGCCGGAGGACGGCCTGCCGGTGGGGCTGCAGATCATGGCCCCGGTGATGGCCGACGACCGCACCTATCGGGTGGGCGCGGCCGTGGAGGCGGCGCTGAACGAACGCAACGGCGGCCCTCTGCTGGCGAAGAGCGCGTTCGCGGTGTAGCGGTCGGCCGCGGCGTGCTGGGCCGCTGCCGCAGTACAGCGGCGGCGGACAGGCGAAGACATGCCAAGGGGCTCGGATCCCGCGGGGTCCGAGCCCCTTGCTGTTGTCTCGGCGTTGATCCTCTACCTGTGGTCACGCCGGGCAACCCGTAAGCGAAGCGCCCGCCGCCGCGTGCTCGCGGCGACGGGCGCTACCCGCTGTCCGGACCCGTGGGTGCCGGACAGCGGGGCCGTCTCAGGCGGCCTTAGCTCACGGAGGAGCTGCGGCGCTTGCGGCTCAGGTACATGACACCCGCACCGGCGCCCAGAGCGGCGACCGCTGCGGCGACCAGGCCGCCGAGGGCGGCACCGGTGACCGGCAGGCCCTCGTCGTCGTCACCCGCGGACGGCGGGGTCGACGGGGTCTCGCTCGGGGTGGGCTTGGTGTCAGGGGTCTCGCTGGGCGAGGGGCTCGGGGTGTCGTCCGGGGTCTCGCTCGGCGTCGGGCTCGGGGTGTCGCTCGGCGAGGGGCTCGGGCTGGGCTTGGCGCCCTCGGTCCAGGTGACCTTGGCGGCGGCCTCCGAGGAGATGGTGCTGGTCTCGGCGGTGATGAGGGTCTGGGTCGGCGTCTTGCCCGTGCCCTTGAACAGGCGGCCCATGTGCAGCTCGGTGGAGGAGACGGAGGCGGAGATCTCAGCCTGGCCCGGGGCGGTGCCCTCGGGGATCATCACGCCGAACTCGGTGCCGCTGGCGACCTCGGAGAGCTCGTTGCCCTCGGAGTCGACGAGCTTGATGCCCTCGGGGCCGGAGAGCTTCACCGAGACGGTCTCGGAGCTGGACTCCAGCAGGAACGGGCCCACGGTCTTGCCCGCCTCGCCCTCGGCCTTGGCCGGGGTGATGCTGAGCGAGATCTCGGGCTCCTCGCTCTGCGGCTCCTCGACGGCGTTCTCGACGAGGTAGTCGTAAAGCGCCTTCACCTCGCTGTCGTTGCCGTGCTTCTTGAGCTTGATGCCGTTGCTGAAGTGCCAGATGGCGGCCTGGGTGCCGGCGACGGCGTCCTTCTTGTCCAGCCCGGAGACCTTGCTCTGCTCCGCGAGGCTGGCGATGTCGACCGAGGGGTAGCTGTGCTGGAGGACCCAGTGCACCTTGGCCGGTGCGGAGAACTCGCCCTTGCCGGGGTAGTTCGCCCAGTCGTCTTCCTGGTACTCGGCACCGCCGCGGATCGGGGTCTCGAAGTCGATGCAGTAGGTCTTGAGGACCGTGCCGTCTTCGAGCTCCAGGTTGAACAGCGTCGTGCCGACATCCTTGCCGACGGCCCCTTCAGCGGCGGCCGGGGCGGCGGAGAGCCCGACGGCGAGGGTGGCGGCCGCAGCGGTGGCAGCGAGCTTCGTGACCGCGCGACTGCGGCGCGTGTCGGGCAGGGGGTGACTCATTATGCTCAAATCGTGTCCCGGTGATGTTTAGGGGAAACCGGACAATGCTGTTCTCGCAGTTCAGGGTGCGAACAGCATTCGGCCGACCAGGGGCAGGGCGTCGCGGACGCCGGTTACTGGTGCGGTGCTCGGCCGAGGGTCGATCAGGCGCCCTGGGGGCGCAGTATGCCGATCGCCGAGGACGGTAGCGGGGGCCGCGACGGCGATTTCTCAACTACCGCACCGCCAGATACTAGCGACCCATTTCCGGCCTTCCAACCTGCTTCGCCAAAATATTCGGAATCTGTTCTGTGCTGTCCGTTATTCGAAACCCGCGGGAAGCCGGGGGTCCCGCCCGCCCCTGAGGCGCCCCAGAGGTGCGGATGCGCCGCTCCGTAGGGTGATCGGTCCTTTGCGACGCTCACCGCCCGCGTCCGGTGGTCATCCCTTCACCGCCCCGGTTTCTGGCCGCAACCGGCCACGGTGACATCCCGGCGCGGTCTGAAGCGTCGCGGCGGATCACAGTGAGCGGCGGCGCCGGGCGAGGTACAGTACCGCCGCTCCCACAGCCACGAGGGCCAAGCCCAGAATGAGGAGTGTCCCCAACCAGGTTCCGGTCTGCGCCAGGTGCTCGTCGGGTCGGCGGTCCTCGGCGACGACGACCTCCTCGGGGGAGGGACTGGACGCCTCCGCGGTCGGTCGGGCGGACGGCGCTGCGGACGGCGCCTGGTCCCGCTCGTCGGGCTGCGCCGGCGGTCGGGCGGACTCGGGGGGTTCGGGCCGCGGGTCGGCCTCCGCCGCGGGGGCCTCGGGCACCCAGTCGACCTTCGCCACAGCGGTCGCCGAGGTGACCACGTGGTCGGCCGCGACCAGCGGCTGGGTGCGCACGCCGTCCTTGCCCGCGTACAGCCGCCCGGGCCGCACTTCGGCGTCGGTCACGCGGGCGTAGACGGTGGCCACCCCGGCGGGTGTCTCCGGCGGCAGACGCAGGAAGAACTCCTCGCCGTCGCGGACCAGCTCGACGGCGCCGCCCTCGCCGTCGGTGATCCGGCCGTTCGGCGCGCCGCGCACCCACACGGCCACCGGGCCCGAGGAAGTCGTCTCCACGGTTAGCGGGCCGATCGCCGCTGCGGGGTCGGCGCCCTCGACACGCGCCGGGGCCAGCGCCAGCGTGGCCCCCGGCTCGGCGCCGCCGTTCTCCTCGGCACCGGCCAGCAGATAGTCGTAGAGGTCCAGCGTGGACGCCGCGTTGCCGGCCTGCCGTCCGGTGCCCCGGGCCAGGTTCACGCCGTTGGTGTGGTGCCAGACCGCCGCCTGCGTCGCCGCGATCGCCTGCTCCCGATCGAGCGCGGTCGCGCCGCTGAGCGTGCGCAGCGTCTTGAGGCCGACCTCCGGGTAGGAGTGGCCGGTGATCCAGCTGACGGCGGCGGAGGCGGCGGGGGCGGACCGCGGCACACCGCTGCCGTCCCACTCCGCCTCCGTGTAGGCGGCGCGCGGGTTGACGCTGGTGCTGATGTCCGCGCAGTAGGCGTCCACCGCGACGTCCTCGCCCGCCATCAGCCGGTACAGGGAGGTCTCGGCGGCGCTGCCGTCCGCCAGCCGGACGGTGGCGCCGGGTGCGGGGTCGGGGGCGACGCGGGTGATGCTCTCGGCGGACGCCGGCAGCGGCACTCCGGCCGCGATGGCGAGCGCGGCCGCCGCCGCGAGGCACCGCCGTGCGAATCCGGACATCAGGCGATCCCTCCCCGAGGTGCGGGCCGGTGCGAGACCGGGGGCGGGCACGGGCGGGCAGGGCGAGGTAGGACCGGTCGACCTGCTTCGGCAAGCTCAGGTTAACCGGGCGCCACCCCTCTGACCGGGGCTCCGGCACGAGCCGACGTCGAATCGTGCGCATGCTGTGACATAGCGCTCCTGCCGCGTAATCGCGCCACCACTGAGGGGCAAGGCCGATGTCCGGGCACCATCGGCCCGGCCGCCGGGGCCCGCTGCAGGCCCGCACCGCCGCGGACGTCTCCTTCGCGGGCCGGGCATCGAATAGGCTGCAAGGGGGCGGCCTGCCACCTGCTGCCGGGCGCGTTCGGCGCCGGGCGGGTGCGGCGGCCCGCCGCGATTCCGCCGGTGGGATGGCGGCGACGCTGAACGAGATTGGGACGGTCCCGCCCGGTTCGCCGGAGCGGGACCTCTTCGGATACGGAAACGGGTTGTGCGGCGATGGTTGGCGCGGTAACGAGTAGCCCTGCCAAGAGCGGTGACGGTCCGGCCCCCGTGGCCTTCGACGACGCCATGCGCTCCTATGAGCCGGTGCTCGGGCTTGAGACCCATGTCGAGCTCGGCACGGCCTCGAAGATGTTCTGCTCCTGCGCCACGGCCTTCGGCGCCGACCCCAACACCCAGGTGTGCCCGGTGTGCCTGGCCCTGCCGGGCTCGCTGCCGGTGGTCAACGGGACGGCGGTGGAGAGCGCGATCCGGCTCGGGCTGGCGCTGAACTGCTCGGTGGCCTCGTGGTGCCGCTTCGCGCGGAAGAACTACTACTACCCCGACATGCCGAAGAACTACCAGATCTCGCAGTACGACGAGCCGCTGTGCACCGACGGCTACCTGGACGTGACCGTCGACACCCCCGAGGGTGCACGCGTGGTCCGCGTGGAGATCGAGCGCGTGCACATGGAGGAGGACACCGGCAAGACCGCGCACATGGGCGGCGCCACCGGACGCATCCACGGTGCCGAGTACTCCATCGTCGACTACAACCGCGCCGGCATCCCGCTGCTGGAGATCGTGACCAAGCCGATCGAGCACACCGGCGACCTGGCGCCGCAGGTCGCCCGCGCATACGCCACCGAACTGCGCGACCTGGTGCGCTCGCTGGGGATCTCCGACGTGCGCATGGAGGAGGGGTCGCTGCGCTGCGACGTCAACGTCTCCTTGATGCCGCGCGGCGCCGCCGAGTGGGGCACCCGCAGCGAGACCAAGAACGTGAACTCGCTGCGCTCGGTGGAGCGCGCCGTCCGCTCGGAGATCGAGCGCCAGGCCGGCGTGCTCGGCGCCGGGGAGCGCGTGGTGCAGGAGACCCGGCACTTCCAGGAGAACACCGGTTCCTCGGTCTCGGGCCGCAGCAAGGAGGAGGCCCAGGACTACCGGTACTTCCCCGACCCCGACCTGGTTCCGGTGGCGCCCGGCGCCGAGTGGGTCGAGGAGCTGCGGGCCGGGCTGCCCGAGCTGCCCGCGGCCAAGCGCGCCCGGGTCAAGGCCGAGTGGGGGCTCTCCGACGAGGAGCTGCGCGATCTCGTCAACGCCGAGGCCATCGACCTGGTCGCCGCAACGGTCGAGGCGGGGGCCTCGCCGGACGACGCCCGCAAGTGGTGGCTCAACGAGCTTTCGCGCCGCGCCACCGAGTCCGATGTCGAACTCGCGGCGCTGGCGATCACGCCTGAGCAGGTGGCCCGCGTGGCGGCGCTGGTGTCCGAAGGGACGCTCACCCACAAGCTGGCGCGCCAGGTCGTCGAGGGTGTGCTGGCCGGCGAGGGAGGCCCCGACGACGTCGTGGAGGCGCGCGGGCTGAAAGTCGTCAGCGACGACTCGGCGCTGGGTGCGGCCGTCGACCAGGCCATCGCCGACAACCCCGACGCGGCCGACAAGGTCCGCGGGGGCAAGGTGGCGGCGGCGGGCGCCCTGGTCGGCGCGGTGATGAAGGCCACCCGCGGACAGGCCGACGCCGGCCGCGCCCGCGAACTGATCCTGGAGCGCCTCGGCGCCCAGTGACCGTAGGGCCGACGAGCGCCGCTCGACGAGGGCCCGGACCGGGCAGGGCAGAGGTGGCCGCGGTCAGGTGCCGGCACACGTCCGCGCACGGCCCGGCATGGCCGGTGCGGTCGGTACCGTCCGCACGGGCGCGTGTCCCGAGGGAGGAACCGTGCCCCGACCCCGAAGCGCGCCGAGCGCCGCTTGCGCCGGTCGGGGCGCCGGTTCGGAAGGGGCGGCCCGTGGACACCGGGCCGTCATCCGAGGACGGGGACGAGACGCGCGGCGCGATAAGGGTGCCGTGCGATAGACGGGGGCGGTATGAATCGGGGGAGTCGTTGAACACGGGCGCTTCCGCGGCGGCGGGCGCCGGCAGCGGAAACGACAAGGAGAGATCACCCACGGTGATCATGTCGTCGCCGTGTCTCTGCTGCATCTCTATCTCAGCGTGACCTTGGGTGACTAGCCTTTTCATGCGGGATCCGAAAGACATGCGTCCAGGCGAGTCGGCAGACCGGCGGCGAACCCGAGCCGCTCCCCAATGCGGAGTGGTCGCCACCGAGCCGCACCCCGGGATCCGGTACCCGTCGTCGACGCCCCGGTGCCGAGGGGTCCGGCCCCGAAGCCGCGGCTGCGCCCCGCGGGCCCGATGCGGCCCTCGCGCGCCGACAGTGCGGGAGGAGGAGTCCTTCGTTGACCGCTTCGCCGACCGCACCGTCGAACGCGCGCCCTGTCCGTTCGGCGTGCCGGGCCTCCGGCGCGGACCGGCGGACCGACCGCGGCCGAGGCGTGCGGACACGGGCGCACCTTCGCACCCGCAAGCCGCGCGAGGAGCGGAGCGTGCCTGTCGGCCCCCTCGCTCCTCGACCATCCCCCAGATTCGCCCCGAAGGGCCCGACCGGCCCGCACGACCCGTACGGGGCACGCATTCCGGAAGGAGGCGGGTGCCTTCGCTGCGGCCGCGACGCCGCAGCCGACGCGCCCTACCAGTGATGATCACGGTCGCCGCGGTGGGATCGGTCCACCCGGCCTTCAGCGCACGTCCGGGAGGGGCGCGATGAAGGCCGACTCGCGCATCTGGCTGGGAGCCATCGTCGCCCTCGCGCTGGTCTACGCGCTCGGCGCGCTCGTCAGCGTCGGCGAGGTCAGCCTGACGGCCTGGCTCGGCTCCTGGCCGCCCGCCGTGGCCGCGGCCGCCGCGGCCGGGTCGCTGCTGTACGCCGCGCGCCGCCGGGCCGCCACGACCGCCGACAGCGAGGCCAACGCCGACGGCGCCGACGGCGCGGCCGCGCTGCGCTTCCTCGGCCTGGCGGCGCTCGCCTGGAGCGCCGGCGCCTTCGTCTACGCCGTCACCGGGCTGCTCAGCACCACTGCCGCGGTCTCGCTGAGCTTCGGCGACCTGTTCTCGCTCGTGGCGCTGCCGCTGTTCGTCCTCGGTTTCACCCGGTTCGCGCCGCTGCCGCGGGGGTTCCGGCCGGTGATCCGGCACATGACGGACAGCTACGTGTGCGCGGCCGCCCTTTTCTCGATCGTGTGGCTGCTGCTGTTCGCGCCGCTCTACAGCGCACTGGGCGAGGACGGGGAGTTCCTCGCGTTCGCGCTGGTCTACCCGGTCGCCGACATCGTCGTGCTGTGCCTGCTGGCGCCTCTGGTGTTCACCTCGCCGCACAGCACGCGCCGCGCGGTGCTGCTGGCCATCGGCGCGTTCGTGATCATCTGCGGCGCCGACCTGATCGGCGCGGTGACCCGGCTGACCGGGGTGCTGCCGGCGGGCGGAATCGAGTACCCGGTGCGCTTCCTCGGCTTCGCGCTGCTGGGCAGCCTGCCGTGGCTGATCCGCGACCGGGCGAGCGCCCGCCCGCGCCGGATCACCGGACGCGGCCTCTACCGTTTCGCCCCGGAGATCGCCGCCTGCGGCGCGCTGTTCGTCGCCGCGGTGGTGCTGACCATCGGGGCGCTGCGCGTCGACAATCTCGCGCCCGTCCTGCCGCTCGCGGCGGGCTCCGCGGTGATCGTGCTGCTGGTGCGGATGAGCGGTCTGCTGGAGGAGAACGCGACCCTCTCCCGCATGGTGCACACGCGGGAGCAGCACTTCCACGAGCTGGCCAAGAACAGCGGCGACGTCATCCTCCTCCTCGACTTCGACGCCCGCATCTTCTATGTCAGCCCCGGCGCAGCAGAGGCGTTCGGCTACCGGCTCGACGACCTGCTCACCGAGCCGGTCACCGCCATCGTGCATCCCGAGGACCTGCCCCAGGTCTCCGCGGCCATGGCGGCGTTCGACCGCAGCGGCGGCGAGGGCATCCACCTGCGGCTGCGGGTGCGCGCCGGCGACGGCACCTGGCGCCACACGGAGTCCACCGCCTCGCTGTACGAGCAGCCCGGCGAGCCGGACCGGCTGCTGGTGACCACACGCGACATCAGTGCCCAGGTGGCGCTGGAGGACCAGGTCAACCACCTCACCTTCCACGACGGGATCACCGGTCTGCCCAACCGCGCCTACCTGGAGGAGCGGGCGCGCGAAGTGCTGGTGCGCCGCGAGCGCGGCCAGTACCGGGGCGAGATCGCCGCGATCTTTCTGGACCTGGACGGGTTCACGGCGGTCAACGACTCCGCAGGGCACACCTTCGGCGACTACCTGCTGGCCCAGGCGGGCCGTCGCCTGCGCGCCACCACCGACTCCGGCTTCACCCTGGCGCGGTGGGGCGGCGACGAGTTCGCCGTGCTGATCGAGTACAGCGCCAACGCCCAGCAGGTGGTCGACTTCGCCGAGCGGCTGGTGCGGGCGGTCAGCGCCGAGCCGTTCCAGGTCGCCGACCGCGAGGTGGTGCTTTCCGCCAGCGCGGGCGTGGCGTTCGCCGAGTCGGGCATGGAAAGCGGCGAGCTGCTGCGCAACGCCGATATGGCCATGGCCCGCGCCAAGGAGAACGGCGGAGGCGGGCGGCTGGAGATCTACGCGGCGCACATGCACGCCAAGGTCGTGGGCCGACTGGAGCTGCAGACCGAGCTGCGCCAGGCGCTGGCCAACGGTGACTTCGTGCTGGAGTACCAGCCGGTCGTGGATCTGGAGAGCTCGCAGGTGACCGCGGTCGAGGCGCTGGTGCGCTGGCAGCGCGGCGACGAGCGGGTGCTGCCGGAGGGCTTCATCGGCCCGGCAGAGGAGTCGGGTCTGATCACGCCGCTGGGGGAGTGGATCCTGCGCGAGGCGTGCGAGAAGGTCGCGCTGTGGCGCGCATCCGACTGGGACATCGCGCTGTCGGTGAACCTCTCGGTCAAGCAGATCCTGGCGCCGCGGTTCGTCGAGACGGTGGCGGGTGCGTTGGCCGACAGCGGGCTGCCCGCCGAGGTGCTGACCATGGAGGTCGACGAGGAGGTCCTGCTGGAGGACCAGGGCGAGGCCGTGGAACGGCTGGCCGAGCTGCGCCGATTGGGCGTGCGGCTGGCCATCGACGACTTCGGACTGGGCTACGCCTCGCTGGCCCACTTGCGCGAACTGCGCGTGGACACCATAAAGATCGATCCGTCGTTCATCCGCGACCTCGGCACGGACGGCACCGTCACGCTGCTGACCCACACCATCATCCGGCTCGGCCAGGACCTGGGTGTGCAGGTGGTGGCCGAGGGCATCGAGCGCTCCGAGCAGCTCGAACAGCTGCGCTCGATGGGCTGCGGCTACGGCCAGGGCTTCCTGGTCGCCCGCCCGATGGTGGCCGAAGGCGTGGAGGCCCTGGTCGGCGGGGAGGCGGGGATTCCGCTGTAGGCGGCGGCCGTGCCTGCCGCCGAGTCCGGCCGCCGACTGCCGTAGCAATGCGGCAACGGTCCACTGTGCGGCCTTGCGGTTTGCCGGGCGGCGGGTGGCCTGCACGGAGAAGCAGCGGCGAGGGCGGCGGTGGGCCGGGCCCGAGCCCAACGGGCCGGGTGCCCGCCGGTGGCGCGCCCGACGCCGCGCCGAGCCTGCCTCCAGGGACAGTCTCGACGCCGAAACCGTCCCTGAAGCAAGACTCGGCGGGAATCGGGTGCCGGTATGTCCGTTATGCCGGTTTGGGTGAGGGCTTCGTGAAGAAACGGTCGCCCACAGGCCCTGTGGGCGCCCGTTTCTTCACGAAGGATGGGCGGCGGGCCGCATCCGGGTCGCCTCCGCGCTGCGCGCCCCTCGCCCGGCCCAAGGAGCGGGATCGCACTGGCGCCGGCGGGCAGGGGCCGCCGCCGTCTGCCATCGGCCTCGCGGAAGCTTCGCGTCGGTTTGCGGTGATTGTCCGCTGGTTCGATGTGCTGCTGGGCTGGAATTGTGACCTGGGTCCCATTCGGATTCTGATCCAGTCGTCTCAAATAATGAGACAAAATCGCGTTTCAGTTGACGGGCTCGTATCCCCTCGGTCATTGTTGTTGACGTGCAGAGCAACTTCCTCATTCTCGTACTTGGTCGGCGCGCAGCCAGCTGACCGAGTCTTTCGCTGCGCGCTCCCTCCAACCGCACTCGCGGTGGGGGGTTTTTTGTTGCTCAAGCACTCTCCCGACGACGAGCCCTCTCCGAAGGATTCTTGCGATGACCGAGCAGATGACCGGAGCCCAATCGCTCATCAGGTCACTGGAGCATGCCGGTGTCGACGTTGTTTTCGGGATCCCCGGCGGGGCGATCCTCCCCGCCTACGATCCCCTCTACGACTCGGCCAACGTGCGGCACATCCTGATGCGCCACGAGCAGGGGGCGGGGCACGCGGCCGAGGGCTACGCCTACGCCACCGGGCGCCCCGGCGTCTGCATGGCCACCAGCGGTCCCGGCGCCACCAACCTCGTCACCCCGCTCACCGACGCCCACATGGACTCGGTGCCGATGGTCGCCATCACCGGGCAGGTGGCCACCCCGCTGATCGGCACGGACGGCTTCCAGGAAGCCGACATCTGCGGCATCACGATGCCCATCACCAAGCACAACTACCTCGTCAAGGACGCCGACGACATCCCGGCCACCATCGCCGAGGCGTTCCACATCGCATCGTCGGGGCGCCCCGGCCCCGTGCTCGTCGACATCGCCAAGGACGCGCTGCAGGCGAGTACCGCCTTCAGCTGGCCCCAGCGCCTCGACATGCCCGGCTACCGCCCCGTGACCAAGCCGCACGGCAAGCAGATCCGCGAGGCCGCGCGGATGATCTCCGAGGCGCGCCGGCCCGTGTTCTACGTCGGCGGCGGCGTGCTGCGCTCGGGCGCCGCCCAAGAGTTGCGGGTGCTGGCCGAGCTGACGGGGGTGCCGGTCACCACCACGCTGATGGCGCGGGGGGTCTTCCCCGACAGCCATCCGCAGAACCTGGGCATGCCGGGGATGCACGGCACCGTCGCCGCGGTGGGCTCGCTGCAGAAGGCCGACCTGATCGTGGCCCTGGGCGCGCGCTTCGACGACCGGGTCACCGGCAGGCTCGACAGCTTCGCCCCCGGCGCCAAGGTCGTCCACGCCGACATCGACCCCGCCGAGATCTCCAAGAACCGCCACGCCGACGTGCCCATCGTCGGCGACTGCCGCGAGGTCATCGCCGACCTGGTCGTGGCCGTCCGCAACGACCAGGCGGCCGGCCGCCAGGGCGACTACGCCGCGTGGTGGGCCCAGCTGGACCGGTTGCGCGAGGTCTACCCGCTGGGCTACGAGGAGGCCGGCGACGGCTCCCTGTCGCCGCAGAAGGTCATCCAGCGCCTGGGCGAGATCGTCGGGTCCGACGCCACCTACGTCGCGGGCGTCGGCCAGCACCAGATGTGGGCCGCCCAGTTCATCGGCTACAAGAAGCCCGGCGGCTTCGTCAACTCCGGCGGCCTGGGCACCATGGGGTTCTCCGTGCCCGCCGCGCTGGGCGCGAAGGTCGGCGACCCCGACCGCACGGTGTGGGCCGTCGACGGCGACGGCTGCTTCCAGATGACCAACCAGGAGCTGGCGACGGCCGCCATCGAGGGAATTCCGATCAAGGTCGCCGTCGTCAACAACGGCAACCTCGGCATGGTGCGGCAGTGGCAGACCCTCTATTACGAGGGGCGCTACTCCAACACCGACCTGCGGACCGCCCCGCGCGACCGCGAAGTCCGCGTTCCCGACTTCGTGCGCCTCGCCGAGGCCTACGGTTGTGTGGGGCTGCGCTGCGAACGGGCCGAGGACATCGACGCCACCGTCGAGAAGGCGATGGCGGTCGACGACGCGCCGGTGGTCGTGGACTTCTCCGTCAACCACGACGCGATGGTCTGGCCCATGGTCGGACCCGGCACCAGCAACGACAACATCCAGTACGCGCGCGACATGGCGCCGGACTGGGAGGACGAGGACTAGCGGACCGCACCGGTTCGCCAGAGAGGCGACGACGTCACCATGAGCCAGCACACCCTTTCCGTCCTCGTGGAAGACACCCCCGGCATACTCGCCCGGACATCGGCGCTGTTCTCGCGGCGCGGGTTCAACATCCACTCGCTCAGCGTCAGCACCACCGAGTACGAGGGCCTTTCCCGCATGACGATCGTGGTCAACTGCGACCGCCACCCCTTGGAGCAGGTGACCAAGCAGCTCAACAAGCTGGTCAACGTCATCAAGATCGTCGAGATGGACAACGACGCCTCGGTCCGCAGGGAGCTCCTGCTGGCCAAGGTCAAAGCCGACACCGCCAACCGGGCCGCCGTCATCCAGACGGCCGAGCTCTTCCGGGCCGACATCGTCGACGTCGGCCCCGATGCCGTGGTGATCGAGGCCACCGGAAAGCCCGAGAAGCTCGACGCGCTGGTGCGCAACCTCGAACCGTTCGGCATCAAGGAACTGGTGAAGTCGGGCCTGGTCGCGCTGGGCCGCGGCCCCCGGTCCATCACCGACCGCTCACTGCGCGCGGTAGAGCGCAGCGCGTGAGCGCCGCGGCGGGCCCGCGCCCACAAGGCGCGGTCCGCCGCGACGAGTGTCCGCCCTCCGCGCCCGAGCCGCGGCGCGGCCCCGCCCAGCACGAACCGCACACGTTCTGACACACGCAAGGAGTAAGCCGAAGTGGCAGCAGAGATGTACTACGACGACGCCGCGGATCTGAGCGTCATCCAGGGGCGCACCGTCGCCGTGATCGGTTACGGCAGCCAGGGGCACGCGCACGCGCTGTCGCTGCGGGACTCCGGCGTGGACGTGCGCATCGGGCTCGCCGAGGGCTCCAAGAGCCGCCCGAAGGCCGAGGAGGCCGGCCTCCGGGTCGTCACGCCCGCCGAGGCCGCCCAGGAGGCCGACCTCATCGTCATCCTGGTCCCCGACCACAACCACCGCGATCTCTACGAGAACGAGATCGCCCCCCACCTCAAGGCCGGGGACGCGCTGTTCTTCGGGCACGGCTTCAGCATCCGCTACGGCCTCATCCAGCCGCCGGCCGACGTCGACGTCGCCATGATCGCCCCCAAGGGTCCGGGCCACCTGGTGCGCCGGCAGTTCGAGGAGGGCCGCGGCGTCCCGGTACTCGTCGCCGTGGAGCAAGACCCCTCCGGATCGGCCTGGGGCCTGGCCCTGTCCTACGCCAAGGGCATCGGCGGCACCCGCGCCGGCGCGCTGAAGACCACCTTCACCGAGGAGACCGAGACCGACCTCTTCGGCGAGCAGACGGTGCTCTGCGGCGGCCTGGCGGAGCTGATCAAGGCCGGGTTCTCCACCCTGACCGAGGCCGGCTACCAGCCCGAGGTGGCCTACTTCGAGTGCCTGCACGAGGTCAAGCTCATCGTCGACCTCATGTACGAGGGCGGCATCTCCAAGATGAACTGGTCGGTCTCCGACAACGCCGAGTACGGCGGTTACACCCGCGGGCCGCGCATCATCACCGAGCAGACCCGCGAGGAGATGCGCCGGGTGCTCTCGGAGATCCAGGACGGCAGCTACGCACGTGAGATGGTGGCCGAGTTCGACGAGGGCCGCCCCAACTTCCTCAAGCGCCGCGAGGCCGAGCAGGGCGAGCCGATCGAGCAGGTGGGCGCCGAGCTGCGCCCGCTGATGAGCTGGCTGAAGGGATAGCCGGCACCGGCACCGCCCGGCGGCACCCGCGGGCGCCGCCGGGCCGGGTTCGAGCGCCCGCGTGCCGCGCCGCATCGCCCACCGGGCACGGCGCTGCGCGCGGGGGCGGCGCGCAGGTGGCCGCCCCGGTGCCGCCGATGCGGCGCCCGCCGCGGCCCGAGGCCGCATCGTCCCTGGTCGCGGCGCCCTCTTCCGGTTTTTCGGGACCCTTTCCGAGTGCGAATCCCACCGGCGCACTAGACTTTTCGTGGCCGTCACATCCGAACGAGCCCCACCGATGTGGGAAAGGACCAGCCGCGAACACGCGGCCACGCCGCAACCCGAATAAGGAAGCAAGCTGTGCCTAAGCCCTCCGTTCTCGTCGCGGAAGAACTCTCCCCCGCCGGTCTCGCGCTGCTGGAAGGCGACTTCGAAGTCCGCCACGCCAGCGGCGCCGACCGCTCCGAGCTGCTGCCGGCTCTCGCCGACGTCGACGCCCTGATCGTGCGCAGCGCGACCCAGGTCGACGCCGAGGCGCTGGCGGCCGCACCCCGGCTCAAGGTCGTGGCGCGCGCCGGAGTGGGGCTGGACAACGTCGACGTCGATGCGGCGACCAAGGCCGGCGTCCTCGTCGTCAACGCGCCCACATCCAACATCATCAGCGCCGCCGAGCAGGCCATCAACCTGCTGCTGGCCACCTCCCGCAACACCGCCCCCGCGCACAACGCCCTGATCAACGGTGAGTGGAAGCGCTCGAAGTACACCGGTGTCGAGGTCTACGACAAGACCGTCGGCGTCGTCGGGCTGGGCCGGATCGGCGCGCTGGTGGCGCAGCGGCTCGCGGCCTTCGGCACGCACATCATCGCCTACGACCCCTATGTGCAGCCCACTCGCGCGGCCCAGATCGGCGTCGAGATGGTGACGCTGGACGAACTGCTGCGGCGCAGCGACTACATCACCATCCACCTGCCCAAGAACAAGGACACCCTCGGCCTCATCGGCGACGACGCGCTGTCGAAGGTGAAGCCGAGCGTACGCGTCATCAACGCCGCTCGCGGCGGCATCCTCGACGAGGACGCGCTCTACCGCGCGCTCAAGGACGGCCGCGTCGCCGGCGCGGGCATCGACGTGTGGGCCTCCGAGCCCAACACCGACAGCCCGCTGTTCGAGTTCGAGAGCGTCGTGGTGGCCCCGCACCTGGGCGCCAGCACCGCCGAGGCCCAGGAGAAGGCCGGCACCCAGGTCGCCCGCTCGGTGAAGCTGGCGCTGTCGGGCGAGTTCGTCCCCGACGCGGTCAACGTGCAGGGCGGCGCGGTCGCCGAGGACGTCAAGCCGGGCCTGCCGCTGACCGAGAAGCTCGGGCGCATCTTCACCTCGCTGGCGCGGGGCGTGGCCGACCGCATCGACGTCGAGGTCCGCGGCGAGATCGCGGCCTACGACGTGAAGGTGCTGGAGCTGGCCGCGCTCAAGGGCGTCTTCGGCGACGTGGTCGAGGAGGCGGTGACCTTCGTCAACGCGCCGCTGCTGGCCAAGGAGCGCGGTGTCGAGGTGAACCTGGTCACCAGTGAGGACCACTCCGACTGGCGCAACCTCATCACGGTGCGCGGTCTGCTGCCGGACGGCCAGCGGGTGTCGGTCTCGGGCACGCTGTCGGGCCCGCGCCACCACGAGAAGCTGGTGGAGATCAACGGTTACACCATGGAGATCCCCGTCAACGAGCACATGGTGTTCCTCTCCTACGTCGACCGGCCCGGCATCGTGGGCAAGGTCGGCGCGCTGCTGGGCGAGGCGCGGATCAACATCGCGGGCATGCAGGTCAGCCGCGACACCGAGGGCGGCACGGCGCTGATCACGCTGACCGTCGACTCCTCGATCCCCGACGCCACGCTGGAGTCGATCTCCACCGAGATCGAGGCCGAGAAGACCCGCCAGGTCGACCTCGGCGAGTAGGCGACCGCCGCGGCCGCGGCGGTCGTTCTCCGAGCCGGGGGACCGGGAAAGCGGCCCGTTTCCGCACGCTGAGGGCCGTCCGCCGCCGCGCGGACGGCCCTCAGCGGCTTCCTGCCCCGCGTGTGCACCGCACCACCGCGGCCTCCGAGCGAACGCGGCCGCAACATCTGGCGAATTGATCGGACGTCCGATAGTCTGTCGTCCTAGGAGATAGGCGTGCAGTGACAATCCTGCCGACGCCTCGCGCACGGCCCGCCCGGCACACCGGGGACCGCGGCCACCCGGCATCATCCTCGCCCGGGTCCGGTGCGCACGCCTGCCCGCTCCCGCCTGTCGTCCGGGCCGCGGTCGCAACCGCCCGGGCGGGCGATACTCCTGGCTGTTCCACGATCTGCCGCACAGTGCACGTGGCGTTCCGCCGGCCCGGCGGTGCGCTCGGCCCGGCGGCCGATCGGGCCCGGACCTCCGCAGTACGCCAGTAGGCATCGAGAATCCGCCGCGCGGCCCCGACGCCGCGCCGGCATCTGGAGGACCGCCGTGTACGACACCGCACCCGCCCCTGCGCCCGCCCCCGCCCAGGACGAGTCCGAGGCCGCCGAGGCGACCCGCGCCGTCCAGGTCGCGCTGGACCGCCGCGACAACGGAGGCTCCGCGGGACGCTAGTCTTGTCTCACTGACCGTTTTTCTGGTCTCAGCATGTGAGAAGCATCTTGGTCCCCGGTCCGCTGGGACACCGGGTGCGGCCGCCTCGCGCTGGGGCCGGTCCACGACGAAGAGCTGAGTAGAGGCTGGGCTGCTAATGGCTGCGCGCACCGTGAAGTTGGCCGTCATCCCCGGTGACGGAATCGGCCCCGAGGTGGTCGCCGAAGGACTCAAGGTCCTCACCGCCGCCGCGTCGGAGCACGGCGTCGCCTTCGACACCACCGAGTACGAACTCGGCGCCCGCCGGTGGCACGCCACCGGCGAGACGCTGCCCGACTCGGTCGAGGCCGAGCTGCGCGGCCACGACGCCATCCTGCTCGGCGCGGTGGGCGACCCCGGCGTGCCCAGCGGCGTGCTGGAGCGCGGCCTGCTGCTGCGGCTGCGCTTCGCCTTCTCGCACTACGTCAACCTGCGCCCGGTGCGGCTGTACCCCGGGGTCGGCACGCCGCTGGCCGGCGTGCAGCCCGAGGACATGGACATTCTCGTGGTGCGCGAGGGGACCGAGGGCCCCTACGCCGGCATGGGGGGCGTGCTGCGCAAGGGGACCCCCGGCGAGATCGCCACCCAGGACAGCGTCAACACCCGCCTGGGTGTCGAGCGCGTGGTGCGCTACGCCTTCGCCAAGGCCGCTGAGCGTCCGCGCAAGAAGCTCACCCTGGTCCACAAGGACAACGTGCTGACCTTCGCCGGCGAGCTGTGGCAGCGCGTGGTGCGCGAGGTCGGCGCGGAGTTCCCCGACGTCTCCGTCGACTACTCGCACGTCGACGCCGCGGCCATGTTCTTCGTCTCCCAGCCGCAGCGGTTCGACGTCGTGGTCACCGACAACCTTTTCGGCGACATCATCACCGACCTCGGTGCGGCCGTGGCCGGCGGCATCGGCCTGGCCGCCAGCGGCAACATCAACCCGGAGAACGACTTCCCGAGCATGTTCGAGCCCGTGCACGGATCGGCGCCCGACATCGCCGGCCAGGGCAAGGCCGACCCCACTGCCACCGTCCTGTCGACCGTGATCATGCTGAACCACCTGGGCCTGCACGACGCGGCGCGCAGGGTCGAGCGCGCGGTCGCCGAGGACCTCCAGGCCCGCGCCAAGAACGGCGTCGACGAGCGCTCCACGTCGGCCATCGGCGACGGCATCGCCGAGCGAGTAGCCGGGCAGGGCTGAGCGCGCTTCGCCTCGGCCCTGCTGGTTTCGGATCGGCGCGGCCGGGGCGCGAGGCACTGCTGGACATCCACCCCGCAGCGGGCGTGCCGATCCACGGCGCGCCCGCTGCGCTCGCGCGGCCGGGGCCCGCCCGCGGCCGCCTCTTCGCGCCTTGGCGTGCGAATCCGGCCGGGTCCGCGGCCTGTGGAGCCCTATGGCAGGGGGTGCGTCGTTTCCGTCACACTGGAATCCGGGGCGGCAGTGCTGCCGCCTCGCTGTACGGAGAGGACCTGACCACCCATGAACAGCAGCACCACCACAAGCGGGTTGACGTTCGACGTCCGGCTGTCGGCCCAGCGGAAGACCCCGCAGGAGCGCGCACAACTGCTGGACAATCCCGGGTTCGGAACCGTGTTCACCGATCACATGGTCGCCATCGACTACACCGAGGGCGAAGGCTGGTACGACGCCAGGCTGGAGCCCTACGGGCCGCTGACCCTGGACCCGGCCACAGCGGCCCTGCACTACGCCCAGGAGATCTTCGAAGGGCTCAAGGCGTACCGGCATCCCACCGGCGAGGCCGCCTGCTTCCGGCCCGACGCCAACGCGGCGCGGCTCAACCGCAGCGCACGCCGCATGGCCATGCCGGAGCTGCCCGAGGAGCTGTTCCTCGGTGCCATCGAGACCCTGCTCCAGCACGACTCCGAGTGGATCCCCACGCAGCCCAACAGCAGCCTGTACCTGCGGCCCTTCATGTTCGCCACCGATGTCGGGCTGGGGGTGAACCACCCCTCGCGCAGCTACCGGTTCGTGCTCATCGCCTCGCCGTCGGGCCCGTACTTCTCCGGCGGGATCAAGCCGGTCACCGTGTGGCTGAGCGAGGACTACACGCGCGCGGCGCCGGGCGGCACCGGTCAGGCCAAATTCGCCGGAAACTACGCCGCCAGCTTCGTCGCCCAGTCCCAGGCGGTGGAACAGGGCTGCGACCAGGTGGTCTGGCTGGACGCGAAGGAGCACCGCTGGGTCGAGGAGATGGGCGGGATGAACCTGTTCTTCGTCTTCGGCTCCGGCGACGACGCGCGGCTGCTCACGCCTCCGCTGACCGGAACCCTCCTTCCGGGCATCACCCGCGATTCGCTGCTGAGTCTCGGCCCCGAGCTCGGCTTCCCGACCGAGGAGTCCCCGATCTCCACCGAGGAGTGGCGCCGCGCCGCGCGCAGCGGCGAGCTGACCGAGGTTTTCGCGTGCGGCACCGCCGCGGTGATCACCCCCGTCGGCCACGTCAAGAGCAAGGACGGGGAGTTCACCATCGGCGACGGCGGAGCCGGCCCGGTCACGATGGGACTGCGCGAGGAGCTCGTCGCCCTGCAGTACGGCACCCGCCCCGACACCCACGGCTGGGTGCGCATCTTCGACTGAGGCGTTCCGGACGGCACCGGTCCGCCCGCCTTCTCCGGCGCCGCCGCGGGGTGCGGTCGGCGGCCGAGCGGGCGGGCGGCCGGGCCGGTCCACCCCGGTTTCCCCGGTGCCAATCGAGTCCGAGACCAGGAAGAACACCGAAATCGTCTCGCTATGTGAGATGAGTGTGTCGACTATGCGAACTCCGGCACGCACGTGTGGCACACTGATGAACGTGCCGTCTCAGGTGATCATTATCGTGAGGCGCGCTGGCTGAAAACGGACCTCGCCAGCGCGCAGACCTCTCGTGTCCACGAGGGGTCTTTTTTATTTGCCGGCGGGGCCGCGACCACGACAGCACACCACATCCGGGAGCTCGCACCCATGCCTGACGACCGTTTCCACGTCTTCGACACGACGCTGCGCGACGGCGCCCAGCGCGAAGGCATCAACCTCACCGTCGCCGACAAGCTCGCCATCGCCAAGCTCCTCGACGAGTTCGGCGTGCGCTTCATCGAGGGCGGCTGGCCGGGAGCGAACCCGCGCGACACCGAGTTCTTCGAGCGCGCTTCGAACGAGCTGACGCTGCAGCACGCGCAACTCTGCGCGTTCGGCGCGACCCGCCGGTCCGGGGTGCGGGCGGCCGACGACCCCCAGGTCGCCGCATTGCGCGAATCCGGTGCGCCGGTGGTCACCCTGGTCGCCAAGAGCGACACCCGCCACGTCGAGCGCGCCCTGCGCACCAGCGGCGAGGAGAACCTGGCGATGATCGCCGACACGGTCTCCCACCTGCGCGAGCACGGTCGGCGCGTCTTCCTCGACTGCGAGCACTTCTTCGACGGCTACGTCCACGACTCCGCCTACGCCACCAACGTCGTGCGCACCGCCGCCGAAGCCGGCGCCGACGTCGTCGTGCTCTGCGACACCAACGGCGGGATGCTGCCGGCCGACATCACCCGCATCGTCGGCGAGGTCGCCGAGGCCACCGGCGTGCGGCTGGGCATCCACGCCCAGGACGACAGCGGGTGCGCCGTCGCCAACACGCTCGCCGCGGTCGACGCCGGTGCCACCCACGTGCAGTGCACCGCCAACGGCTACGGGGAACGGGTGGGCAACGCCAACCTCTTCTCGGTGGCGGGCGCGCTCGCGCTCAAGCAGGGGCGCGACGTGCTGCCGGAGGGCTGCCTGGAGCAGATGACCCGGGTCTCCCAGGCCATCGCCGAGATCGTGAACATCTCGCCCGCCACCCACCAGCCCTACGTCGGCGTGTCGGCGTTCGCGCACAAGGCCGGACTGCACGCCTCGGCGATCAAGGTCGACCCCGACCTCTACCAGCACATCGACCCCGCGCTGGTGGGCAACGACATGCGGATGCTGGTCTCCGACATGGCCGGGCGCGCCTCCATCGAGCTGAAAGCCAAGGAGCTGGGCTTCGACCTCTCGGGCGACCGCGAGCTGCTGGGCCGCGTCGTCGACCGCGTCAAGGAGCTGGAACTGAGCGGCTACAGCTTCGAGGCCGCCGACGCCTCGCTGGAGCTGCTGCTGCGCGAGGAGCTGGGGCGTGCGGTGCGCTACTTCGACACCGAGTCCTGGCGGGTGATCGCCGAGCGCCGCGGCAAGGGCGAGACACCCCAGGACGCCGCAGCCAGCGAGGCCACCGTCAAGCTGCACGTCAAGGGCGAGCGGGTGATCGCCACGGCCGAGGGCAACGGCCCCGTCAACGCGCTGGACCGGGCGCTGCGCAGCGCCATGGAGGGCGTCTACACCGCGCTGGCCGGGCTGGAGCTGACCGACTACAAGGTCCGCATCCTGGAGGGCAACTCGGGCACCGGCGCCGTGACCCGCATCCTGGTGACCTTCGGCGACGGCCGCGGCGAGTGGACCACCGTCGGGGTCGGCGAGAACGTCATCGACGCCTCCTGGATCGCGCTGGAGGACGCGCTGACCTACGGTCTGCTGCGCCAGGGCTACCCGCAGGACTGAGCACCGCACCGGCGGCCGCGCCCCCGGCGGGCGCGGCGGTGTCCCGGTCGGCGCGGTCAGACAGGAATCAGTCCTGCACCCACCCGTTGGCCTCGCAGCCCTGCAGCCCGAACGTCTGCTGCTGCATGACCGGGGCGGGCTCGCCCTTTGCGGGGCAGTCGACGTGGCCGTGGCCCAGCGCGTGGCCGACCTCGTGGTTGACCACGTAGATGCGGTAGGTGCGCAGGTCGCCGTCGAAGTGCGGCACTCCGGAGACCCACCGGTTCTGGTTGATGACGGCCCGGCCGCCGTTGGTGCAGGAGACGCGGCCCATCGTCTGCAGCGGAGCGCACAGCCGGTCGACGGTCTCGGGCGCGGCGAGGGCCACCCGGAAGTCCACCGGGCCCTCGTCGACGCGCTGCATGGACAGGTTCTCCGCGCCGCGCCAACCGCGCTTGTCCGCGAGGATCTGCTCGACGGCCGCCGCGAAGTCGGCGGCCTCGCCCGGCAGGCCCTCCTCGACCTCCACGAGGTAGCGCCGCCGCGAACCCTCGCCCGCCGGCTCGGTCTCGCCCGGAACGACCTGGAGGTCGCCGCTCGCCTCCTTGACCTCGTCCTCCACGGAGCGCATGACCGCGGGCAGTTCGTCGCCTTCGCCGCCGCGGGCGCCGGGCGAGGCGGGGCTCTGCGAGGGCTCGCCGGAGGCCGATCCCTCCGCGGAGCCCGAGGGCGTCTCCGTGTCCTCGCCGCCGCGGCCGCCGTCTCCGCCCTCGGCGCGCTGCCCGTCCTCGGCGGCCTGCGGGGCCGTCGCGGTGGCCGAGGCGGAGGCGTCGCCGGCGCCCTCGCCCAGCGGTGCGGAGGAGGAGCTGCCGGCCTCCTCGGTCAGCTGCGGCGCCTGCTGGTCCAGGACCAGCAGACCGCTTCCGGCGGCGATGACGGCCAGGCCCAGCAGCAGTTCCAGGCCGAAGAGGCGTCGACGGCGCGGTCCGCGGCGGTCGCGGAGCGGGTTCGACGAAGGATGGGACAAGCGGTGGCCTTTCTCCGGCTCGGTGCTTCGGCGCCGTAGGAGTCCCGGCGGCCGACGGCGCGTGGCGCCGCAGCGGGAAAGCGTCCGGAACCCGTACTAGCATCGCAGAAACGGCAAGGAAATCGCGCGTCTTCCTTTGTGTCCGAAACGTCCGTGCCGTCCCCGTATTCGGTATACCCGCGAACTACCGGGCGCGCCCGTGCCCGCGTCGCCTGGGTACGCTGGTCGGCGGACGAACCCGGTTGACCCAGGCAAGGACAGGCAGGCAGCAGACGTGCGCATCGCAAGATTCTCCGTGGGCGACGATGTCGGATACGGCTTGATCGACACCGACGAAGGCGGAACTCAGCAGTACGTGTCGCGGATCAGCGGGCACCCGCTGATGGGCCAGATCCAGCTCACCGGCGAACGCGCCAAGATCGAGGACCTGCGCCTGCTGTCGCCGGTGCTGCCGAGCAAGGTGGTGTGCATCGGCAAGAACTACGCCGACCACGTCGCCGAGATGAGCGACATCACCGGCGAGACCACGGAGGAGCCGGTGGTCTTCCTCAAGCCCTCCACCGCGGTCACCGGCCCCGGCGACCCGGTGTTCTACCCGCCGATCTCCCAGCGCGTCGACTTCGAGGGCGAACTGGCGGTGGTGATCGCCCGCCCCTGCCGCGAGGTCCCGCCCGAGCGCGCCAAAGAGGTGATCTTCGGCTACACCGTCGCCAACGACGTCACAGCGCGCGACCTGCAGAAGTCGGACAAGCAGTGGACGCGCGGCAAGGGCTTCGACTCCTTCTGCCCCATCGGCCCGTGGATCGAGACCGGCCTGACCCTGGAGGAGGCCGGCGACCTGCGCGTCACGACCACCGTCGACGGCGAGCTCCGCCAGGACGGCCGCACCTCCCAGTTCATCCACGACATCCCCGCGGTCATCTCCTACGTCAGCTCGTTCATGACCCTCCTCCCGGGCGACGTACTACTCACCGGAACGCCGGCGGGCGTCGGCCCGGTCGAAGTCGGCTCCGAAATGACGGTCTCCGTCGAGCGAGTGGGCGAACTGAGCAACCGCGTCATCACCCGCGACTGAGTTCCGGCGGCACCTCCGCGCGCCGCCCCTTCCGCGGACTCCGCGGACTGCGCCAAGGGCCCCGGTAACCGTTCCGCCCGTCCCGGATCGCGAGACACCTGACCGGGATGATCGAACGGTATTGGATGGGTTTGCCGAGCCCCCGGAGTCACAGCCGAAGGGGTGGCGCTGCGTCAGGTCCGCTTTGTTGACCTTTGTCCTTTTTGTGAGTTTGTTGAGAATATGACGCTTATATAGCGTCCCGGACGCCAGCAACGAACGGCGTTCCGGAGCCGCGGCCTCATGGGGAGAGGCCGGTGTCGAGGGACGGCAGGACAGGGGAACCGTCTCCGCACCGGGTGCCCTTATCCCTTTCGGAGGACCTGGTCGTGCCGACCGCTGTGCGCGGCTCCGCCCGCAGCCGCCCCCTGTCCGTTGCCGCCAAGCGCCTCGCCGCTCACACCCTGATCGTGTTCACCGCCCTGGCGGTGATGGCCCCACTGGCACTGAGACCGCTGCCGGAAGGCGGCACATACATGCCGCTGCTCTCACCGGTCTCCGCGGCCGACGTGGAAACCCCCGAGCAGCGCCGCGATCCGGCCGACGGCCGCTCCCACGCCGCCGCGACCGAGCAGACCGCGGCCGAGACGGGGAAGGCTGGGGATGACACAGCCGCGATCGAGGTCCCCGACGCCGCCCTCCCGCGCTCGCGGCCTGACGCCCCCGAGGAGGCCGTCGAACCGCCGCCGGATGCCGAGCCTCAGGCGATGCCCGAGCCTCAAGCCCCCGAGGCCGCCGGCTTCGACGAGGAGACCAGTGAGGAACTCGTCGAAGAGCGCGATGAGTAAGGGCACGCACACCTACGGCTATGACGACGCGGGCCGGTTGACGTCGTGGACCGCTCCCGGCGGGGAGACCACCGACTACGAGTGGGACGCCTCGGGCAACCGCGTCCGCGCGGGTGAGGAAACCTTCAGCTACGACGCGCGCAACCGGCTGACCGGATCCGGTGACGGCGACACCTGGAGCTACACCCCGCGCGGAACGCTCGCGCAGTCGGTGGTCGACGGCGTAGAGCGGACTCCGGAGTTCGACGCGTTCGAGCGGATGGTCGCCTCGGGCGACGGCACGGTGGAGTACGGATACGACGCCCTGGGCCGCGTGGCCACACGCACCGAGGACGAGGGACTGATGGCGGCCGCCGAGACATCGGAGTTCCTCTACGGCGGTCTGGAGAAGAACAACCCCCTCGCCGTGCTGGACAGTGAAGGTGATGCGCTCTCGTCCTACGGCCGCGACGAGGCGGGTGAACTGGTCAGCATCGCCGACGCCGACCAGCAGCCGGCGCTGGCGTACCTGAACAACCACACCGATCTCGCCGCGACGTACACACCGCAGGGCACCACGACGAGTTCGACGGCGTTCAGCCCCTTCGGCGAGACCGTCGCCTCCGAGGGCGCCGCGGATTCGCTGGGGTTCCAGAGCGAGTGGACGGATCCCGTCACGGGCGACGTGAACATGCACGCCCGCTGGTACCAGCCGGGAACGGGAAGGTTCGCCTCACGCGACACCATGACCTTGGAGCCGGACCCCTCGGTGCAGCTCAATCGATATACGTACGGCAATGGTGCGCCGATGCGCTATAGGGACCCCTCGGGGCACTTCCTCGTTGGTTCGACGGGAGCGGCCGTCGGCGCCGGGGCCGCCACTTCGATCGGTCTTGGAACCACTATGGCCATCGGGCTCGGGCTACTGGGGGGCGTCGGCGTGGCATTGGCCATCGGGTTCGTCGCCTACACGGCCTACAACTACTACACCAGTTCGAGTTCATCGGGGTTCTCGAATAGACCCGCTTATCGACCTGGCATGTACAGCATGTACAGCGGGGGCGGAAGCAGCGGCGGTGCGGGAAGTGGATCCGGGGGTGGATCGGGAGCGACTGCGACCGGTAGTTTTACCACGACTCCTTACGCGACTCCCGGTTACACCGGTGGGCGATCCTGGTCCCCCCGGACATCGGTGCGCCCCGAGCCTCGTCGCCCCGTGGTTCCGAAGGTGGATCCGCGGAAGAAGATCCTGCGGAAAATCCTCAACACGCCCCAGCCTCGGCCTCCCATCCACAATACAGTCGATCAATCCGATGTTGACAAGGCACGGAAAAAGGCAGAGGAAACCGTGAGGAATTTCCGGATCTCTATGAAGACATGATCTCTCGATCCCTGCTGCTGGCCGATCAGGGAGGTGCATACCCCTTCTTTCCATCCGAAGGCGGGCTGCTTAAATGGGGAAAGGATCCGGGGGCATCGTTCTATTGGCTGACTCGTGGCGAGCCGGAAGAGTGGCCGGTGGTTGTGGACTATCGCGATGAGGTGTGGGAGCTGCATAATATGCCCACGAGCCGGTTTCTTTGTGAGGTCCTGTCCGGACAATTGGACACCTCCATCGTCTACGGTCCGCTTTTCACTCAGCGTCCAGTACAGGTGAGCGAGGTCGACGGGTAAGAAAATCTGCTCTCCGTTCCGGATGATCGGCTTGCGGCGCCCAATTTTTCGGGTTCTGATTGTTTGTTCGATGCAATCTTATATTGGTAGTTCAGAAGCAATGGGAGTACCTTGCCCGGAATTTCGGGAATATGGAAAAATGGCACCATCGGATATGTTGACATCGGCGTATGTTGTGGACCTCTGGTGGAGCCGAGTGACGCCGCCCCGCCCGCCTGCGCCGCCGATAGGCTTGCCACTGTGACTGACAAGCCGATTCGCGTGCGCTTCGCGCCCTCTCCGACCGGGATGTTCCATGTCGGCGGGGCGCGCTCCGCGCTCTTCAACTGGGCACTGGCCCGACAGCAGGACGAGGGCAGGTTCGTGCTGCGCATCGAGGACACCGATGCCGCGCGCAACAAGCCGGAGTGGACCGAAGGGATCGTCCAGGCGCTGGCCTGGCTGGGCATCAGCGAGTCCGACCCGCACTTCGAGGGGCCCCATTTCCAGTCCTCCTACGCCGAGAAGCACCGCGAGACCGCCGAGCGGCTCTACAGCCAGGGGCGCGCCTACTACTGCGACTGCACCCGGGAGCAGGTGCAGGAGCGGCGCGACAACCCCAACCTCGGCTACGACGGCTTCTGCCGCGACCGCGGCCTGGAGCCCGGCCCCGGGCGGGCGCTGCGGTTCCAGGTGCCCGACGGCGGGCCGACCGTGGTGGACGATGCGATCCGCGGGCGGGTGGAGTTCGAGCACACCTCCATCGAGGACTTCGTGATCGCGCGCGCCGACGGCTCGCCGCTGTTCGTGCTGGCCAACGTGGTCGACGACGTCGAGATGGGCGTCAACCAGGTCATCCGCGGTGAGGAGCACCTGTCCAACACCCCCAAGCAGCAACTGCTGTGGGAGGCGCTGGGGCATACGGCACCGGGTTGGGCGCATTTGCCGGTGATCGTGAACGAGAAGCGGCAGAAGCTGTCCAAGCGCCGCGACAAGGTCGCCCTGGAGTCCTTCCAGGAGGAGGGCTACCTGCCCGAGGCGATGGTGAACTACCTGATGCTGCTGGGCTGGGCCCCCGGGGACGACCGCGAGATCATGCCGTGGGCCGAGATGGAGCCGCTGTTCCGGATCTCGGATGTGAACAGCTCCAGCGCGTTCTTCGACGAGAAGAAGCTGCGCGCCTTCAACGGCGAGTACATCCGCGCGCTCGACGTCGAGGACTTCGTGCAGCGCTGCCGGCCGTGGCTCGATCCGGAGGTCGCGCCCTGGCCCGAGGAGGGCTTCGACGAGGACGCCTTCCGCGCCATCGCGCCGCTGGCCCAGAGCCGGGTCGCGGTGCTCAGCGAGATCGTGCCCAACGTCGACTTCCTGTTCCTCGACCAGCCCGTCGACGACCCCAAGAGCTGGTCCAAGGCGATGAAGCCCGACACCGCCGCCCCGATGCTGGCCGCCGCCCGCGAGCGCCTGGCCGATCCCGCGCTGGCGTGGGAGCCGGAGGCGCTGCGGGCCGAGCTGGAGGCGGCGGGCGGCGAGCTCGGGCTGAAGCTCGGCAAGGCGCAGGCGCCGGTGCGGGTCGCCGTCACCGGGCGCACGGTGGGCCTGCCGCTGTTCGAGTCCCTGGAGGTGCTGGGCCGCGAGCGGACCCTGCTGCGCATCGACGCGGCCCGGGAGCGGCTGCGGGAGGAGCAGGAGGGCGTCGCCCCCGCGGGCGCCGACGCCGTGCCCGACAGCGGTCCCGAGGGCTCCGCCACCGCCGAATAGGCAGGCAGGGGCGAACACTGGGGTACGGGGACGCCCGCACGCGGACGCACGCGGTCACCCGGGCCCGCGCGGATCACCGTCGTGGTCGGCGCGGGCCCGCGCCTATATGAGTGAGTCCGATGTCTTCGGTCGTCGGTGAGACGGCTCGGGTCCGCTGGGCGGCCTTGTGGCCTGCCGAGCGGCGGGTGGCCTAGGAGAAGCGGCGGTGAGGACGGCAGTGGGCCGGGCCCGCGCCCACCGGAACCGGTGCCCGCCGGTGGCAGCGGAATGTCGGCTATGCCGGTTTCCGCGCGAACCTCCGTGAAGAAATGACGAAGAACAGGCCCGTGGTTTGGGATTTTCTTCACGAAGGCTGCGGGCGGACCGGGCCGGATCGCCGCGCGCCGTCCCCGCCCGGCGCCAGGAGCGGGACGGCGTGGGCGCGGGCGGGAGGGACCGGCGCCGTTGCCGCCGTCTTTCCATCAGGACGCCCGATCCCCGCCCGGTGCCAAGGCCGCACAGCAGACCCGAGGCGCCCCCGGCCGGCACCGAGCCGACCGGCCGGCTGGGCAACCTGCTCAGACACCGGACTCACTCATCTATTCGCGGGCCGGCCCTCGCGAGAGCTGCCGCTCGGCCCCGCGTACCCGGACGGTAAACCCCCGCCTGGCAACCGGTTCGCGAGTACTCCGGATGTCCGCTAGAGTATTGCCTGCGCCGAGGGGGAGCGGGACCGGCGAACGGAACCGCCCACCGGAAGCACTGGGGTATGGTGTAATCGGCAGCACGACTGATTCTGGTTCAGTTAGTCTAGGTTCGAGTCCTGGTACCCCAGCCATGGCCTCCGTTCAGCGGAAGCCGTGACGGACCGGAGTCCGGTCCGATCGCCAAAGCGCGATCCAGGCCCCCGTCGTCTAGTGGCCTAGGACGCCGCCCTCTCAAGGCGGTAACGGCGGTTCGAATCCGCTCGGGGGTACGCACAGGGAGAGACTCCCGCCCAATGCGGGGGTCTTTTTACTGTGGCCGGCGGCTCTTCGCCGCCCGTATTCGGCGCCCCTGTCGTCTAGTGGCCTAGGACGCCGCCCTCTCAAGGCGGTAACGGCGGTTCGAATCCGCTCAGGGGTACAGCGCAATCGCAGTCGGCCTCCGCCCGCGGGCGGAGGCCGACTGCGTTCGGGAGCCCGTTGGCGGGAGCCACCGGTCCGGCGTCACCCGTCCGCCGCGCCGCCGTCTCCGTTTCCGGCGCCGGCCCCGCGGTCGCTCGGCCCGTCCGCGTGCCCGCCGTGGCCGAACCGGCGCGCGGACTCGTCCTCCTGAGCGAGCCGGCGCAGTGACGTCAGCGTCTGCTCCATGAACGCCGAAAGCGCGACCGCGCACATCAGCGCCTCCTCGCGCGCAGCTTGGGGGTCGATGTAGTCGAGGTCGGACTCCGCCACCCGGTGCGCGGCGGCCGCATAGGCGCGCAGCATCTCCTCCGACGCCGGATAGCCCAGGCGTTCCATGGCGGTCAGCGCTTGGGTGAGTCGGACACGGGCAGGGGAGGCCGGTGTGACCCGCCATCCCAGCTTGGCCAGCAGTTCGGAACTCTGCCGCTGCGCCCGGTCCCACTGCGGGTCGTCCTCGGGTTCCTCCGGCGCGCTGCTGAGGGTGTAGATAGCGGTGCCCAGCAGTGTGTGCAGGTCGGTCTGCGGGTCGTCCAGAGTGTCGAGCACCGGGCGGATGCGCGCCAGCGGCACTTCCGCGACCTCCACCAGCGCCCGCACCAGCCGCAGCCGCCGCAGGTGGTCCTCGGTGTAGCGCGCCTGGGTCGCCGAGACCGCCTCGCCCTTGGGCAGCAGGTTCTCGCGCAGGTAGTACTTGATCGTCGCCACCGGGACGCCGCTGCGCCGGCTCAGTTCCGAGATCTGCATCGGTAGTCGTTCTCCCTTGCCGTCCCTATTGGATAGTACTACTCTCCAGAATTAGAGAGTTTCACTATCCAATGCGGACCCAACGGAAGCAGAGGTGTGCGCACCATGTCCGACACGACCATCCCGCGCCTGACCACCGAGCCGCGCGAGAGCCTGACCGTCTTTCTGCTCGGCGCGCGCGTCAACGCGCTACTGAAGCCGCACAGCTGGGTCTGGGTCGTCCGCGCGTTCAGCCGCATGGCCGCCGAACTGCAGTCCGACCCGTCCCGCGGGCTCCTGCACTCACGCACACTGCCGAGCATGTTCGGCGTCACCGTGGTCCAGTACTGGGAGTCCACCGAGGCCCTGCTGCGCTACGCCCACGACGAGACGCACAGCGCCGCTTGGCGGCGTTACTACCGGCAGGGCGGCGACGCGGTCGGACTCTGGCACGAGACCTACGAGGTCGGGCTCCCGCAGTCGGGGCCGCCGGATCCCGCCGGAGCGGAGCGTCCGGAGGAACCGCCGACGCAGACCGGCCGCGGCTACGAGGCCATCTACGCCAATATGCCGACCACGGGCCTGGGCAGGGCGCTGGGCACCCGACCGATCGACCGCGGCACCCGGCGCGCCCTGGACCGCATGGCCCTGCGCCGCGCCCGCAACCGCCCCCGAACCGAGCCGGGGACCGACGACCACGCCCACGCGAGCCCGAGCCCCGGCATGCCACCAGGCCGACGTTCCACACCGGCGCCCGGCGGGCAGTAACGCCTGCATGGAGCACTCCCAGCATCGCCTGCGCCGCGCGCCGCAGCCGCGCGTGCCCCGGTGGCGTGCCGGGGCCTGTGCCGCGGCGGCCCTCCTCGCCGCTTCGGCCTGTACCGGCGGCGCCGGAGGCGGCGAGGACTCCGGGCAGAGCCCCTCGCCCGGCACTCCCGCCGAAGATACCGCGACCGGCCTGGCCCCGCCGGGTGAACCCGAGACCGTGGCCACCGGGCTGGAGGTCCCCTGGGGCGTCGTCCCGCTGCCGGGCGGCGGCGCGCTGATCTCCGAACGCGACTCCGCCCGCATCCTGCACATGGCGCCCGGCGGCGAGGTGAGCGAGGTCGGCACGGTCGAGGACGCCCGCGCCCAGGGTGAGGGCGGGCTGCTCGGCATCACCGTGCCGCCGGGGCAGGAGCGGCCCGGCGAGCTGTTCGCCTACTTCACCACCGGCGCAGGCAACCGCATCGCCCGCTTCGCGCTGGACTACTCCGGCGGGGGCCTGCCGTCGCTCGGCGACTCCGAGGTGCTGGTCGAGGGCATCCCCAGCGCCGCCTTCCACAACGGCGGCAGGCTCGCCTTCGGGCCGGACGGCATGCTCTACACCACCACCGGCGACGCCGGCGACGCCACGCGCTCCCAGGACACCGACAGCCTGGGCGGCAAGATCCTGCGGATGACCCCCGAGGGCGAGCCCGCGGAGGGCAACCCGTTCGGCAACCTCGTCTACAGCTACGGGCACCGCAACGTCCAGGGACTCGCCTGGGACTCCGACGGCACCCTCTTCGCCACCGAGTTCGGGCAGAACCGCTACGACGAGATCAACGTCATCGAGCCCGGCGGGAACTACGGCTGGCCCCAGGTCGAGGGCGTCGGCGGCGACGACGCGCCCGAGGAGTTCATCGACCCGGTCATCACCTGGAGCACCGATGAGGCGTCGCCCAGCGGGGCGGCGATCGCGGCCGACTCGATCTGGGTGGCGGCGCTGCGCGGCGAGCGCATCTGGCGGGTGCCGCTCACCGGAGACGGGGTCGACCCCGTCGGCGAACCGCAGGCCCTGTTCACCGGCGACTACGGCCGCCTGCGCACCATAACCGAGGTGCCCGGCGGTGGCGACCTGCTGGTGAGCACGAGCAACCGCGACTCCCGCGGCGACCCGGTGGAGGAGGACGACCGCATCCTGCGCATCCCGCTGGAGGGGTGAGCCCGCCGGGGCTCTGCTACGCCGGTGCGGGCGCGGCGTCCTGGGCGTGCAGGGCCTCGTTGATCTTCTCCGCCGCCGAGGTGACGGCCTGGGCGTGCAGGCGGCCGGGGGCACGGGTGAGGCGCTCCAGCGGGCCCGAGACCGACACCGCGGCGATGACGCGGCCGCCGGGCCCCGAGATCGGCGCCGACACCGAGGCGACGCCCTGCTCGCGCTCGCCGACGCTCTGCGCCCAGCGGCGGCGGCGCACCTGGGCCAGCGCGGTGCCGGAGAACTGCGCGTGGACCAGAGCGCGGCGGATGCGCTCGCTGTCCTCCCAGGCCAACAGCACTTGGGCGGCCGAGCCGGCGGTCATCGGGAGTTCGCTGCCGACCGGGACGGTGTCGCGAAGTCCGCTGGTGCGTTCCGCGGCGGCCACGCAGACGCGCACGTCGCCCTGGCGGCGGTAGAGCTGGGCGCTCTCGCCGGTGAGGTCGCGCAGTTGCACCAGTACCGGCGAGGCGACGGCCAGCAGCCGGTCCTCACCGGTGGCGATGGACAACTCGCCCAGCCGCGGCCCCAGCACGAAGCGGCCCTGGCTGTCGCGGGTGACCATGCGGTGGCGCTCCAGAGCGACGGCGAGGCGGTGGGCGGTGGGGCGGGCCAGGCCGGTGATCCGCACGAGCTGGGCCAGGGATGCGGGGCCCGATTCCAAGGCGTCGAGCACCGACATCGTCTTGTCGAGCACACCGACCCCGCTGGATGAGCTAGAGTTGTCCATGGCTTGATATTGCCGTCTCGCTATTTGGGATGCAAATCGTTCGACGTGCTGCGTTCCACCGCGCGCTCCGGCGCGCACCGCCGCCGGCGCCGCAACGGCCCGCGGCGGCGAGAAGACCCTCCATCTGAGATGACGAGACGCGAGGAGGCGTCGCACATGGCTCGCACGATGGCCGAGAAGGTCTGGCAGGAGCACGTCGTCCGGCGTGCCGACGGAGAGCCCGACCTGCTCTACATCGACCTGCACCTCGTGCACGAGGTCACCAGCCCGCAGGCCTTCGAGGGGCTCCGGCTGGCCGGCCGGCCTGTGCGGCGGCCGGACCTGACCATCGCCACCGAGGACCACAACGTCCCCACCGAGAACATCCTCGGGCCGATCGCCGACAAGGTGTCGCGCACCCAGATCGAAACACTGCGCAAGAACGCCTCCGACTTCGGGGTGCGCCTGTTCCCGATGGGCGACCTCGACCAGGGCATCGTGCACGTGGTCGGCCCGCAGCTCGGCTTGACCCAGCCCGGCATGACCGTGGTCTGCGGCGACAGCCACACCAGCACGCACGGCGCGTTCGGCGCGCTGGCGTTCGGCATCGGTACGAGCCAGGTCGAGCACGTGCTGGCCACCCAGACCCTGCCGATGGCCCCGTTCAAGACGATGGCCGTCACCGTCGACGGGTCGCTGCCGCCCGGTGTCACCGCCAAGGACATCATCCTGGCCGTCATCGCCGAGATCGGCACCGGCGGCGGCCAAGGCTACGTCATCGAGTACCGCGGCCAGGCCATCCGGGAGCTGTCCATGGAGGCCCGGATGACCATCTGCAACATGTCGATCGAGGCGGGCGCCCGCGCCGGGATGATCGCCCCCGACGAGACCACCTTCGACTACGTCCAGGGGCGGCCGCACGCGCCCGAGGGGCCTGCGTGGGACGCGGCCGTCGAGCACTGGAAGAGCCTGCGCACCGACGACGACGCGGTCTTCGACAGGGAGGTCGTGCTCGACGCCGCCGCGCTGAGCCCGTTCGTCACCTGGGGGACCAATCCCGGCCAAGGCGCTCCGCTGGACGCCGCCGTGCCCGACCCCGCGGACTTCGCCGACGCCGGTGAGCGCGCCGCCGCGGAGAAGGCGCTGGCCTACATGGACCTCGCCGCCGGAACACCGCTGCGCGACGTGCGGGTGGACACCGTCTTCGTGGGTTCGTGCACCAACGGCCGCATCGAGGACCTCCGCGCCGCGGCCGAGATCATCCGCGGCCGCACCGTGGCCGACGGCGTCCGGATGCTGGTCGTGCCCGGTTCGATGCGGGTCAAGGAGCAGGCGAACGCCGAGGGCCTGGGCGAGGTCTTCACCGCCGCCGGAGCCGAGTGGCGCGAGGCCGGCTGCTCGATGTGCCTGGGGATGAACCCCGACCAGCTCCAGCCGGGCGAGCGCAGCGCCTCGACCTCCAACCGCAACTTCGAGGGCCGCCAGGGCAAGGGCGGGCGCACCCACCTCGTGTCGCCGCTCGTCGCCGCCGCGACCGCCGTGCGCGGCACCCTCTCCTCGCCCGCCGACCTGTAGACCGCCCGCCCCTGGAAGGACGAAAGCGCCGACATGGAGAAGTTCACCGTCCACACCGGCAGCGCCGTGCCGCTGCGCTACAGCAACGTGGACACCGACCAGATCATCCCGGCGGTCTACCTCAAGCGGGTCGCCCGCACCGGGTTCGAGGACGGCCTGTTCGCCGCGTGGCGGGCCAACGACCCCGAGTTCGTGCTGAACAAGCAGGAGTTCGCCGGCGGGAGCGTGCTGATCGCGGGCACCGACTTCGGCACCGGCTCCTCCCGCGAGCACGCGGTCTGGGCACTGCAGGACTACGGGTTCAAGGCCGTGCTGGCGCCGCGGTTCGGCGACATCTTCCGCGGCAACGCGCTCAAGGGCGGACTGCTGGCCGTCGTGCTGCCCTACGAGGCGATCGAGCGGCTGTGGGAGGCCGTGGAGGCCGACCCGGCCACGCAGGTGACCGTCGACCTCCAGGAGCGCGAGGTGCGCGCCGCCGGCGTCGTCGAGGCGTTCGAGCTCGACGACTACACCCGCTGGCGGCTGATGGAGGGGCTGGACGACATCGCGCTCACTCTGCGTCACACCGAGGATGTCGACGCGTTCGAGAAGCAGCGCCACGCATGGCTTCCGGTCACCCAGTAGTCGGCGAATCCCGAGAATTTTACCTTGTTTCGGCGTGGCGGCCGTGCGACGCGCTGCCGCCGCGCCGACGCGCTGCCGCCGAACGTCCGGATTCCCGCCATACGTAGGCTTTTGGGCGTCACAGAAGGGGTCAAAAGGGATCCACTGCGCGCCTCCGTACGGGTCGAGAAGGTGCTCGAAGAGCTCCCTCCGCAGGTCGAACACCCTCCGACACGCTGAATTCAGGGGCGTTTGTGTTTGTGTCCAGGGCATGGTGTCCCCTAATTTCGTGCGAGCAAGGGGGAACCGGAGGAACCAATGAACAAGCGTGACCTGATCGACGCGATCTCTGACCGTATGGGCGACAAGAAGACGGCCACCGAGGCCGTCAACGCTGTGCTCGACACCATCCAGTCGACCGTCGCCTCTGGCGAGAAGGTGGCCGTCACCGGATTCGGCGTCTTCGAAAGGGGCGAGCGGGCCGCTCGCGAGGCCCGCAACCCCGCCACCGGGGCGACCATCAACGTTCCGGCGAGCTACGTGCCGAAGTTCCGCCCGGGGTCCGACTTCAAGGCCCTGGTGAACGGCGAGCAGTGACCACCGGCACAGCCCAGTGCTGACGCCCATGGCGCCCGGGTCCCCCGAGAGGGCCCGGGCGCTTCGCGTGTGCGGCGCTGCGGACCCGAGCCGCCGCGGCGCCGCGCAAGCCGACCGTGCGTCACCAACCGACGCGGGCGAGCAGCTTGGCCGTATGCGGCCCCACACCCAGCCGGGCCGCCTCGCGCAGGTCGGCCGCGGTGTCCACGTCGCGCCGCACGCTCGGCGCGTCCGCGCCGTCCAGTGCGGCGGCGCCTCCCGCCAGGTGCCGGCGGCGGGAGCCGCCTTCGAACGCCGGCGCGAAGCGCGCACCCGCCCGCGCCGCGTACAGGGTGGTGCCGACTCCCGGCGCGTCTGCCAGGAAGGCGGTGGGGGCGCTGTGCGCCTGGGCGAGGACGCCGTCGAGCTCGCCGGAGCGCAACGCGGGCAGGTCCGCCGAAAGCGCGCAGCGGCCCCATTCGGGGTGCGCGTCCCGCGCCACGGCCGCACCGTGCGCCAGGGCCGGGTTCAGCCCCGTCCCCGGCTCGCCGCCGACGACGCGGGCCCCCAGCTCGGCCAGCGCTTCCGCGGCTTGCTCGTCCTCGGTCACGACGAACACCGCACCCACCCGCTCGGCGGTCACCGCCGCCATCACCGTGTCGCAGGCGACGGCCAGCGCAAGATCCGTGCGGGCCGCTCCGAGAGCACCGGAAATCCGGGACTTGGCCCGCTCCAACCGTTTCACCGGGACGACCAGCGACCAGGGCCGGTCCTGCTCCACAGGCGGCATCGTCCGCGTCCCTCCTCGACTCGGTGATCCGCACGGCGCACGAGGCGCCGTGACGGCAGGCTATGCCGCTACCCCCGGCGCCGCCCGTGGCACCGCCGCCTGCGCGGGCGACGGCAGCGCGCCGACTGCGCCAGACTGGGAGCGCGCGACCCGGCGCCGGCCGCACCGGCGATCCGCCGTTTGCAACGGGCGCGACGTGGGCGATCTTCCCGGGCGCCTAAACTGGATCGGCCGAGCGGGCGCCGGTCCTCGCGACCAGGGGGGAACGCGTCCGACGAGCGGGGACGGCGCGCAGCGGCGACGCAGGTCGAATCGGAGGAGTCCGTGGCACAGCAACGCGAATCGCGGTGGGTCAAGACGGTGGTGGCCTCCATCGTGCGCCCCGTCCTGGGAGCCGTCACCAAGCGGGAGTGGCAGGGCCAGGAGAACATCCCGCGCGAAGGCGGCGTGATCATCGCCGCCAACCACCTGTCGATGGCCGACCCGCTGACCATCTCGCACTTCCTCTACGTCGCCGGGCGCCGCTGGCCGACCTTCACCGCCAAAGACGCCGTCTTCCGCATCCCCGTCGTGGGCGCCGTGGCACGCAGCACCGGCCAGATCCCCGTCAAGCGCGGCAGCACCGACGCCATCAAGGCGCTGCACGAAGCCGAGAACGCCCTCACCCGCGACGGCTCCTCGGTGATCTTCTACCCCGAGGGCACCTGCACCCGCGACCCCGACCTGTGGCCGATGACCGCGCGCACCGGCGTCGCCCGGCTCGCGCTGAGCACCGGCGTGCCCGTCGTCCCCCTCGCGCACTGGGGCGAACAGCACTTGTTGCGCTACGGCACGGCGAAACTGCGGCCTTTCCCGCGCAAGCGCGTGCAGATGGTGACCGGCCCGCCGGTGGATCTGTCGGCCTACCGCGACCGGCCGCTGACCTCCAGCGTGCTCACGGAGGCCACCGCCGAGATCATGCGCGCCATCACCGACCTGCAGGCCGGGCTGCGCGGCGAGGTGCCGCCCGCCGAGCCCTACGACATGAAGAAGGCCCGCCGAGGCGACGGTTCCGGCCCGCCGGAGGTCGCAGCGGCCGACGAGACTCCGCTGCCGGGCCCCGCCGAGACCGGTGCCGCAGGCGAATCGGAAGCGCGGCAGGCGGGCGGCGGGCAGACCGGGCCCGCGGCCGACGGCGCGGGCGAGAACCGCCCCGGCGGCGAGGGGACGACCCGGAGTTGAGCGCAGGCGCGAGCGAGACGGCGAGCGGAACGGGGGAGCAGCCGATGGCCAAGGTCGCGGTGATGGGCAGCGGTTCGTGGGGGACCGCGTTCGCCAACGTGGTCGCCGACGCCGGCGTCGCCGACGTGGTGGTCTACGGGCGGCGCGCCGAGGTGGTCGACGCGATCAACCAGCGCCACGAGAACCCCGACTACTTTCCGGGCATCCCGCTGAACCCCGCCGTCTCCGCCACCGCCGATCCCGCCAAGGCCCTGCACGCCGCCGACTTCGTGGTCCTGGCCGTGCCCTCGCAGACGCTGCGCGACAACCTCGCCGCCTGGCGCGAGCACATCGGCGCCGAGGCGGTCACCGTCAGCCTGATGAAGGGCGTCGAACTGGGCACCTCGCTGCGGATGAGCGAGGTCGTCACCGAGGTCCTCGGTGTGTCCGCCGACCGGGTGGCGGTCGTCTCGGGGCCCAATCTCGCCCGCGAGATCGCCGAACGCCAGCCCGCCACCGCGGTGATGGCCTGTCCGCACGAGCCCGCGGCCGTGCGGCTCCAACACATCTGCAAGTCCGCCTACTTCCGGCCCTACACCACCACCGACCTGGTCGGGGTCGAACTGGGCGGCGCGGTGAAGAACATCATCGCGCTGGCGGTGGGCGTCGCCGTCGGCATGGGCTTCGGCGACAACGCCAAGGCGTCGCTGATCACCCGCGGCCTGGCCGAAACCGTGCGCCTGGCCGTCTCACTGGGGGCCGACGAGCACACGCTGGCCGGGCTCGCCGGGCTCGGCGACCTCGTCGCCACCTGCAGTTCTCCGCTGTCGCGCAACCGCACCTTCGGGGAGCGGCTCGGTGCGGGCAGGACACTGGACGAGGTCATCGCCGAGACCAAGCAGACCGCCGAAGGCGTGAAGTCCTCGGAATCGGTGCTGGCGCTGGCCCGCCGAGCGGATGTGGAGATGCCCATCACCGAGGCCGTCGTCGCCATGATGCACCACGACCTCTCGCCCGCCGAAGCGCTTGCGGCGTTCATGTCGCGCACCGCCAAGCCCGAGCGCTACGGCATGTGAAGCCGCTGCACGCGCGCAGGCATCCGAGGCGCTGAGCTCCCGCGCACCCCGCGCACCCGCCGCCGCGCGGCGACGGGCCCGCTCGGATGCCGGACGCCGCGCCCGCGCGCCCGCCGCAGCGCACCAGTCCGCGACGACACGGAACGGAAACCGCCGCCGATGCACCAGCACGGGGAGAACACCCGCGCCCTCGGCCTGCCCGCCGAGCCCGCCCCTCCGCAGCGCCCGCTGCGCGCGCCCGTCCACCGCAGCACCACCTACGAGTTCGCGACCTCGCAGGACTACGCCGACGTCCTGGCCGGCGAAAAGCCCGGCTACTCCTACGCGCGCATCGACAACCCGACCGCGACCGGCTTCGCCGCGGCGATGGCGGCCATGGAAGGGGCCGACTGCGGCCGCGAGGTGCGCGGCGAGGCGTTCTCCTCGGGGATGGGCGCCATCAGCGCCACCCTGCTCGCCCTCACTCGCGCCGGCGCCCACGTCGTCGCGTCCCACTCCATCTACGGCAACACCTACTCGCTGCTGGACGGCCTGCTGCGCCGGTTCGGAGTCGACACCGACTTCGTCGACATCACCGACACCGCCGCCGTGCGCGCCGCAGTGCGGCCCGAAACCGCGGTGGTGTTCACCGAGACCCTGTCCAACCCGACGATGACGGTCTCCGACCTGCCCGCGCTCGCCGCCGTCGCCGCCGAGGCCGGTGCGGTGCTGGTGGTCGACTCCACCTTCGCCACCCCCGCCGTCTGCCGACCGCTGGAGCACGGCGCCGCGGTCGTGCTGCACTCGGCCACCAAGTACATCGGCGGGCACAGCGACGCGACGGGCGGTGTCGCCGTCGGCGACGCCGAACCCATGTCGGCCGTACGCGCGGCACGCATCGACCTGGGGCCCTGCCTCGCACCCGACGAGGCGTTCCTGCTGCACCGCGGCCTGGAGACGCTGCCGCTGCGCGTCTCGCGCCAGTGTGAGAGCGCCGCCGCCTTCGCCGCGGCGGTGGCCGAGCATCCCGCGGTGGAGCGGGTGGACTACCCGGGACTGCCCGGTCACCCCGGGCGCGAAGTCGCCGACAGGCTCTTCGCCGCGGGCCGCCGCGGGGCGGTGGTGACCGTGACTCCGCGCGGCGGCCGGGATGCGGGCATGGCGCTCGCCGACGCGCTGCGGACGGCGACGATCGCGGCCTCGCTCGGCGGCACGCACACGCTGGCCGGCCACGTCGGCTCGACGACGCACCGCCAGATGAGCGACGCGGCGCTGCGCGCGGCCGACATCGGCCCCGGGGCGGTACGGTTCTCCATCGGACTGGAGGACCCCGACGACCTCGTCGCCGACGCACTGGCCGCCCTGGACGCCTGCTCCGGGCGCTGAGCGGTGGACTCGGCGCCGAGCCGGGCCGTTTCGGACGGCGATAGGGGACGCCGGGACACGACCGGGGAACGAATGGGTGCAACCGGGATCGATCGGTTCCGGACCGCAACGAGCGCGAGATAGGGTCGGGCAGCATGGCCGAGCAGCGTAAAATCCGGGTCGCCGTGGTATTCGGCGGGCGCAGCCCCGAGCACGAGATCTCCTGTGTCACCGCGGGGGGCGTGATCTCGGCGATCGACACCGAGCAGTACGACGTCGTCCCCATCGGGATCGCCCGCGACGGCTCCTGGGTACTGTACTCGGCCGACCCCGGCGCACTCGCGATCGTCGACGGCAAGCTCCCCGAGGTCGACTCCTCCGGTCCCCGGCTGGCCGTGCCCTTCAGCGGCGCGACCGACCTGATCGTGCTGGACGGCGCCGCCCCGCGGCGGCTGGGCGGCTTCGACGTGGTGCTGCCGCTCCTGCACGGCCCCCTCGGCGAGGACGGCACCATCCAGGGGCTGTTCGAGATGATGGACGCCCGCTACGCCGGCGCCGGGGTGTTCGCCAGCGCCGCGTCGATGGACAAGGTCTTCATGAAAGCCCTGTTCACCGGGCACGGTATCCCCACCGGCGGCTACGTGGCCGTGCCCGACCGCGCCTGGCGCGGCGAGCGCAAGCGCGTCTTGGACGACATCGCCGATCTGGGCGGCACCGTGTTCGTCAAGCCCGCGCGCGGCGGCAGCAGCGTGGGTATCAGCAAGGTCGCCGACGCGGCCGACTCGGACGCGGTGACCGCCGCCGTCGAGCAGGCGCGCCGCCACGACCCCAAGGTCATCGTCGAGGCAGCCGTGGTCGGCCGCGAAATCGAGTGCGGCGTGCTGGAGTCGGTGGACGGAGGGGCGCCCGACGTATCGCTGCCCGCCGAGATCCACGTCGCCGACGGGTTCGACTTCTACGACTTCGACGCTAAGTACCTGTCGACGAGCAGCCTGACCATCCCGGCGGAGCTGCCCGAGGAGGTCGTCGCCGAGATCCGCCGCGAGGCCGCTCGCACCTTCGAGGCGCTGGGCTGCGAGGGGCTGGCCCGGGTGGACTTCTTCTACGGCGACGACGGGCGGATCTACGTCAACGAGATCAACACCCTGCCCGGCTTCACGCCCTCCTCGGCGTTCCCGCAGATGTGGGCGGCCGCGGGGATCGAGTATCCGGCCCTGGTCGACCGGATGATCCAGACGGCGCTGCGCCGGGCGCCTGGCCTGCGCTGAGCACGGCGGGGAGCACGCGGGGCCGCTGCCCGCCGGGCGAGCGCGGCGGCACCGTCATTCGATCCGGGCGTCCGCCTGGCGCTGCGTGCCGCGCCGACGGGCCCGCGGCGGCCGCGGCGCATCCATGATCGCCGGCTCTGGCCGGGAGCCTGGCGCAAGTATGAAGGGCGGGAAGGCGCTCCCGTGTCCGGGTTTGCGCCTCCCGCCCTTCATGAGGAGGAGGAAGAGGGCGGGAAGGCGGTGCCCCGACGCACGTCCGCCTTCCCGCCCGGGGAAATCCCGCGACCGGGCCCTGCCGCCCCCGGTCGTGGGATTATCGGGGTTGGTTCATAGCGGTCAGGCAGTCGAGCAGGGCGAGCCGTCGAGGTGGAACTCCTCGGGCGCGGCGGCGGACCCGGTGGTCTCGGCGTTGAAGCCGAAGGACACCGACCCGCCCGCCGGGACGCTGCCGTTCCAGCCGGCGTTGGAGGCCATCACGTGCGCCTCGTGCTGTTCGACGTCGGCCGACCAGGCGTTGGTGACGGTGGCTCCGTCGGAGAACTCCCAGTCCACGGTCCAGCTGCTCAGCGCCGAATCGCTGTCGTTGGTCAGCTCGACGTTGGCGGAGTAGCCGCCGGACCATTCGTTGGCGATGGTGAAGTCCACCGTGCAGGCGCCGCTGGTGTTGTCGGCGCTGTCGGTGGTCACCGACACTGCGGGCGAGGCATCGGAGGCGTTGCCCGCCGCGTCCAGCGCGACCACGTTGAAGCTGTAGTCGGTCTCGGGGTCGAGACTGCCCACTGTGGCGGAGGTGGCTCCGGAAGTGGTCGCCACGGTCTCGCCGGTGGCGGCGTCGCGCACCTCGTAGCGGGTTACGCCCTCGTTGTCGGAGGAGGCGGCCCAGCTCAGGTCGACGGCGTCGCCGCTGACGGAGTCGGCGGTCGGCGCGCCGGGCGCGGTGGGCGCCTGCGTGTCGTCCTCGTTGCCGTTGTCGCCGCCGTCGCCGCCGAAGATCACGTCGGAGCAGTTGTAGAACGCCTCAGGGCTGTCGGAGCGCTGCCAGATGGAGTAGATGACGTGGCGGCCGCTCTTGTCGGGCAGCGTGGCGTCCCAGTAGTACTCCGCACCCTCGACGCCGCCCGACCGCTTCGGCGGGTTGGTCACCTCGTCGAAGGGGGCCGGTTCGAGGTCGTCCCAGCCCAGCGGCTGGCTCGGGTCCCAGCCGTCCTTGGTGATGTACTGCGTGAACGTGCCGGGGTGGGCGGCCCACGCGTTGTGCTCGAAGGTCACGGTGTCGCCGGACTGGACCTCGGTGGCGGGCCAGTCGCCGGGCGCGTTGAAGGCGTCGAACTGCTCGGTGGGGCCGCACAGCTTGCCGTCGGGGATGATCTCGCGGTGCCGGCCGCCGGCATCGCTGATCAGGTTGCCGAACCAGTTCCAGAAGCCGTAGGAGTTCTCCGCGAGGGCCTGCTGGCACATCGGGTTCTGCGGGTTCAGGCTGCCGCCGCTTCCGCCCTCGATGCCGTCTTTGTAGCAGGCGTAGGTCCGGGTGGCCGGGAAGGTGAAACCGCCGTGCGCTTCGGCCGGCTCCGAGGGCAGTGCCACGGCGAAGCCGGAGGCGAGGGCGGCGGCCCCTCCGATCAGGGCGATTCTGCGTGCAAGGTTCACCTTTGCACTCCTCAATGTCACATTCCACGACCGCATGGGGGACGGTCGACGGAGATGGTGGGATGGGGGATTTCGAGGATGGGGGACGGAATCGTAGGAACGGTGGTCTCTTCTTCGGTTTGCGGGCCTCCGGTGGCGTCGGGGATATGGGAGCGCTCCCAGGTTCTTGGGAGCGCTCCCATGTTTCGCCAGGCTATCCCAGAGGCTTTACTAGCGTGGCCCGAGTCACAGGATTTGGCAACATGGGGTAATAAAGACGTAACCAAGAAGCCAGATGAGAGACGGCAGAGTCGCACGCGGCTCGTGATGCCGGTGCGACGGTCTACCGGGCGTGCGGAGGCGGTCCCTGCGCAGGCGGACCCTGGGGCGTCGGTCCGGGATGGAGGCCCGGGCTCCGCGGCGGCACCGGGCCGGAGGCCGGCGGTGTCTGCTGCGCGGTCGGCAGCAGTCGGCGGGCGAGAATCGTGCCGCCGGCGGTAGCCGCCGGGAAAACCACGACCGCCAGGAACGGGATGGCCAGCAGGAAGTAGCAGGGGATGCCGAAGCCGAGCACCAGCATCCGGTTGCGCCCCATCGCGCCGCGCCGGTCCTTGACCCGGCGCAGGCCGCGCCGGTCGAAGGCGGCACCCAGCAGTTCGATGGTGAGCATCCAGCCGCCGAATATCGCGGTGACCACCGGGATTACGGTCTGGCCGACCACCGGAATGAACCCGGCCAGAAACAGCGGAACGGTGACCACCGCCGAGACCAGGATGAGCCCCAGTGACTGCCGCACCGACCGGGTCGCCGCCTTGACCAGCGGGTCTTCGACTTCCGGCGGGGCGTCGCCGAGCCGGTCCTCCACCATTTCGGCGATCTTGTCGTAGAGCGGGAAACCGAGGGCGAGCGTCAGCCCGGTGAACGCCACCACCATGATCAGCACGGCGGCGGCCGCGAGTGCCACACCCAGGGCGACGCGGACAGCTGTCTGCGCCTCGGATGCCCAGCCGTCCGCGAACGGCGTCATCCAGTCGGTGAGGTCGCCGATGTTCAGCAGCAGCGCCACGAACGCGCCCACGAACAGCACGGACGTGATGAGAGGCGGGATGATCCCCAGCCCGAAGAGACGGGGACTGCGCATGACCACGCCCGCACCCTGGAAGAGGATGCCGACGCCGGAGATGAAGTCGCGAACCGGATTGCCCACGGGCGTTGACAATAGTGCGTTCCGGGCCGTGTCCGCACCTCGGCTCCGCCCTTCTGCGGGGGCGGGGGCGCGGCGGGTTGCGCGGCGCGGTGCTCAGGCGCCTTCCGGCGACCTCGGCCCTGTTCAAGAGGTGCTGGGTCGGTCCGGCTCCTATGGGCGTCCGGGCCGCGCAGTTCAGGTCTGCTGTGCGGCCTTGTTCGTCTGCCGGGTGGCGGGTGTCCTGAACGAAAGGCAGCGGCGAGGGTGGCAGCGGGGCTGGCTCCGCGGCCACCGCACCGGGTGCTCGCCGGTGGCGGTGGCCGCCGGCGCCCAGCGGGGACGGCGGGCACCGGTGTTCGCGGCGGCGACCCGGCGCCGGTATGTCCGGTATGCCGGTTCACCCGGCGATGATCGCGAACTTATGGCCGCGGAATACGCTTTCCTGCGACCATAAGTTCGCGATAGACGGGCCAAGCCGCGCCGCCCCCGTCGGCACCGCCACCCGCCGCAACCGCCACCGGCGGGCACCCGGCGCGACGACCGCGGGGCCCGGCCCCCCGCCGCCGTCGAGGCGTTTCGCGGCGACGGCCCCAGCGCGGAGCAGAGCGCGGTGATACACGCCGCATCGGTGGCGGAGTACGACGTCGCCGAGGTGCGCCCGCTGACATAGCTCCCGCCTTCAGCCCGGCACTCTCCGGGACCTACCCGGAGCGGCCGCCGAGGAGGGGGACGGGGCGAGGTTTTCCACAGCTCGCGGATCCGGTGTTGTGGCGCCGGGTGCGCTCGGGTGTCCTGGAACCATGCCGGAGAACTCCCGCCTCGCTCCCGTCCACGGGATAGCCGCAGGCCAGCACGGAGTGGTGGCCCGTGCCCAGGCGCTGCACTGCGGCCTGAAACCGCACCGGATCCGCGGCCTCGTGGGCCGCCGCGCGAGGGAGCCAGGCGGTGGCACGGCGCGGGCGATGCCCGGCCGAATCGGCGGCGTGCCTCGCCGGCTCCGTGCCGGCCCCGTCGACAACTCCGGCCGATGCCGTGCCGGACTCGTGCCGCGGCGGTTCGCGGACGCCGTCTTGGGCTCAGGCCTCCACCGCGGCGGCGACCACGACGCAGATGCGTACGGACTCCGCGGTGACGCGGAGGACGTAGCGGAAGGTACTTGCCTCCTGTTCCACGTCGTCGCGGTCGGTGTAGGACCAGCGGACGTCGGCCCACACCAGCGAATCGGTCAGCGCCTCGGCGGCGCGCACCTCGGGCACCGCGCCGAAGAGGCCCCGCCGGTGGTACTGCTCGGCGGCGCCGGAGAACGCGTCCTTCACCTCGTTGGGCGCACCGATCTCAAGGCTCTGCGCGTCGCCGGCGACGTAGGCCGGGTACGAGTAGCACGCGGCGATCCCGTCGAGGTCGCCGGCCGCCAGCGCCTGACCGTAGGTGGTGAAGAAGTCCTGGATCGCTGTCCGGTCGAGCATGGCTCACCCTGTTCCCGCTCTGCGGCCCGTGGCGACCGCGCCCCGTCCCGGGCGCCTACTGCGGCCGCTGCGTCCGCCCGCCTCTTGTATGTGCGAGGGGACCACTGCCCGCATTCCGCCCTGTTCCGACGTGGTGAAACGCGTGGCCGCAGCGCGGCTCAGCCCGTTGCGGCCTCACAGCGGCAGGAACGGGCTCGGCGTGCCGTGCCAGCTGACGTAAAGCCGCTCCCGTGCCCGCGTGCAGGCGACGTAGAGCAGGGAGCGCTGGGCGTCCAGGTCGGCCTGGTGCTGGTTCTCGTCGAGTTCCGCGCTGGTCACCCGATCGAGTTGCGGCAGGGCTTCGGCCGTCGCGCCGAAGACCGCGATCGCGCGGAACTCCAGCCCCTTGACGCCGTGCATGGTGGTCACCCGGACACCGTGGGCGGTGTCGGTGATCGAGTGCTCCTTGGGCTTGAAGATCGAGGCGGGCAGCGAGCGCGCCCGCAGATGAGCCGCGATGGAGTCGCGCAGCCTGTTGGTGCGCGCGGTCACGCAGATGTCGGCGGGCGCGATCCGGTCGCCCAACCACGCGCGCACGCGTTCTGCCAGCGCGTCCAGCTCGGCGGGCTCGTCGTGCGCGCCGTACAGCTCGGGCTCGGGGCCGCTGAGGACGCACCGCATGGCGCCGCCCGGCTCCGTCGCCGAGGAGTCGCCGAGCTCGGTCACCGGTCGGCCCCTCAGGATGCCGTCCGCCCAGCGGAGGATCTGCTCGGTGGTGCGGTAGTTCACCCGCAGAGGGAAGGACCGGCCCACGATCTCGATGCCCAGCTGCCGGAAGGAGACCGCGTTGTCGTAGATGCGCTGCCGGTTGTCGCCCGCGATGAACAGATCGTCGGGGCCGCGTCGGACGACGGCGCGCAGCGTGCGCCACTGCGCCGGGTGGAGGTCCTGGGCCTCGTCGACCACGACGTTGGTGTAAGGCAGTTCGGACCGCTCGCCGAGGATGCGGGCGGCCTCGGCGTGCAGATCCTCTGCGGGCAGCCGGCGGCTGGTGCGCATCATCGCCCGCACACTGCTGATGGCGTGCCAGACCTCGCGGCGCTGGTCGGCGTTGAGCGGCGTGGTGCGCCCGGCACGCGCGTCGGGGTCGAGGTAGCCCTCAAGCGTGGTGATGCCGCGGGCGGTGACCACGTGGCGGTACTCCGAGAAGAGGAAGTCGACGGGCCAGGGCAGCCGGTGCTGGCGGGCGTAGTTCGCGAAGAACCCCTGGGTGTCGGTGCGCAGCGCGATGTCGGGATGGACCTCCTTGACGACGTCCAGCGCGAGCTTGTCGGTGGTGACCACGTCGACGTCCTCGACGAGTTCGGGCGGCAGCAGCAGCGCCAGGTTCCGCTTGAGCGACTCCACCAGGGCGTTGGTGAAGCTGGTCAGCAGTACCCGGCCGTCCAGCGGCAGATGCTCGGCCAGGTACTTGACCCGGTGCAGCGCGACGACGGTCTTACCGGTGCCCGGCCCGCCGGAGACCTTGGCGGGGCCGTTGAACCGCGGCCGGTAGGCGAGCTCGCGCTGCATTGGGTGCAGGTAGATCCGCCAGGCGTTGAACTCCCCGGCGAGGACGTCCTCGATCTCCTGGTTGTCGTTGACCACGATGACGCGCTCACGGGTGTGCCGGATGGCGGTGTCGTAGTCGTCGCGGGCGACCGCTCCGACCGCCGGGCGGCGCGGCACGACGACCTCGTCGCGCACCCGCTGCACCGAGTGGCCCTCGGCCAGAGCGCGCAAGACCTCGAACTGGTCCTGCGGCAGAGCGGGCGCCCAGCTGTGGAGCTCGCGGGCGGTGGTGACGGTGCGGCAGAAATCGCGGATCTCGGGGTCGATGCCCAGGCGTTCCAGGTCGCGGTCGCCGACCCGGTCGAACAGCAGCTCGGGGGTGGGGGCCGGGTGCGCGTCGCCGGGACCGTCGGTCTGCGGGTGGGGCGCGGCCGTGCCCGCCGCAGCCGGATCGGCCGCGGGAGCGGTTGCCGACCGGCCTGCCGGGGCGGCGGCGAACGAGGGAGCGGGTTCACGCGGCGCGGGGGCCGCCGTGGGGAGATCGAGCAACTGCCCGGGGGTTTCGTCGGCGTCCTCCGCCGGCTCCGCGGCGCTTGGTGCCAAATGGCCGGGCGCACCGCCGGATTCACCACTCGCGGGCGCTGCGGCGGCCGCCGCGGGTGGGGTGCCGGGCTCGGCGGCGCGGTCAGGCCCCTGCCCCAGCGCGGTGGCGTCGCGGCGTTCCAGCGTGCCCATGACGGGGTTGACGTCGTGGCGCTGGTCGCCCGCCCACGCCTCGGCGGAATCGCGCGGCAGCAGATGGACGAGGAGGAAAGTCTCGCCGGACTCGGGCGCCAGCATTACGCCTGTCCAGGAGTCGCTGATGCGGAATGTGCGAATACGGGGGTCCTGCCCCGCCGGAAGCGAGCGGATCCGCAGGTCGGGGTGGGCGAGCAGGGCGTCGAGCGAGAGTTCGCGGAATTTGCGCGTGACGGCGAGCAGCCGCTCGCGCGTGGGCTTGTCGAGCTTGTCGTACTGCGGAAGGCACGTCGCGTCGATCGCCAACTGCGGCATGGGCCTCCTTTTCGCGGGCGCATCAGGGCGGTGAATCCCGCACGTGCAATGCCATTCCCCCATTGTTGTATCTGAAGCTTGTGACATTACAGCCGCATTCGGCCGATTTCTCCGGATCGGGGGCATGTAGCGCGCGGGCCGGGGCACGCACGCGGCGCCCGCCCCGGGAGTGCGGTCGAACTGCTCCGTCCCGGCGATTACGGACACTGCCGGATGCCGAAAGAGGCGGCACGGTAGCGTGTGGGTTCGGACACTTCCCGGATCCGGGCCCCCGCCGGCCGGACGGGAGGGCGTACCCGGCAACTGCAGAGGTGGGCGAGCGGATGGCGCCGGACAGGTCGAGCCAGCAGGATGGATCGGCTCGTCGGTCGCTCCTGCGCTCGGCGGTCGGACTGATCGCCCCCGTCGCGTTCATCTCGGGGGCTCTGCTCCTGCAGATGGCCCCCGATCTGCTGGACAGCTTCCCCCGCAGCGTCGTGTGGGGACTCTCCGCAGCCGGCGCGGTGGCCACCGCCGCCGTCACCGTCTTCCTGGAACCGTGGCTGAGCGGCCGCCGCAGGCGGCCCGCGGCTCCTCCCCGGCAGCCCCAGGTCGAACTACCGCCCTACAGCGAGGGGTTCACCGGCCACACCGCCCTGATGAACCGGTTGCGCCGCCGCTTCCGCGTGTACCCGCGCACCGGGATGCGCCGTTTCCTCGGGCTGCCGGCACTGCAGCGCGGCGGACACCGCCGCTCCCCGCTGGTGCTGGTCGTCGACGGCGCCCCCGGCGCGGGCAAGACCCAGGTCGTCACCCAGATCGCGCACGAGGTGCTGGACCGCTTCCCCGACGGTGTGCGGTGGGTGGAGCTCTCCGGCGACCGCGACCCCGACGAGTCGGATCAGAGCGCGGCCCCGGCCGACACCGGCCGCCTGGGCCGCGGGCTCGGGCTGCGGGTGCGGCGGATCTTCGACCGCGGCGCGCGCCGCGCCCCCGACGGCGGCCCCGGCGACGTGCCCGAGCCCACCCTGCCCCAGCGCGCCCCCCGCTCGCCGGAGAAGGTGCTGGAGCTGCTCGTGCACTCCATGCAGGGCCGCATCCCCTCCGGCGCCACGCCCGCCGAGCTGTCCACCACCTGGCGCTCGCTCACCAACCGCAAGCGCATGCTCTTCGTCCTGGACAACGCCAAGGACGCCGCGCAGGTGGAGCCGCTGCTGCCCAACGGCCCGCGCTGCGCCGTGCTGATCACCTCGCGGCGCACCTTCGGCGACGCCACCTTCGACTACGAGAGCCACGCACTGGGCGAGCTCAACCAGCGGGAGGGGGAAGAGCTGTTGGACCGGCTCGCGCCGCCCGACCGCCGGGGCAGCCCGGCCGAGCGCGACCGCCGCCGTCGCGACCGCGCCGAGATCGTCCGGCGCTGCCGCGGCCTCCCGCTCGCCATCCGGTTGTGCGGCGGCCGCCTCGCCGAGCGGTCCGATCGCAGCCCGCGCGAGGTGCTGGCCGACCTCGACGACATCTCCCGCAGCCCGCTGCTGCGCGGCCCCAACGGTTTCGCCGCCTCCTTCGCGTTCAGCCTCCAGCTCTGCGCGCCGCAAGGACGGCTGCTGCTCAAACGCATCGCGGACTCCGACCTGCACAAGTTCAGCGACTGGTCGGCGGCGGTGCTGCTGGACGTGCCCCGCGACGCCGCCCGCGCGCTGATCGACGAGCTGGTCCGCCGCTTCCTCGTGCTGCCCACCGAGCGCAACGAGACGGGCGAGCACACCTTCCGGATCCACGACCTGGTGCGCGAGACCCTGCGCCTGATCGACGCCCGCGAGTTCGACCTCACCCAGTGGGAGCGCGACCACTGGGACGGCTCCGCCGACGCCGACGTCGCCCGGCGCCTGGTCTCCGCCTACGCCTGGCTGGTCGAGCAGGCCGCCGCCGAGGTCACCCGCACGCACGACCCGCGGGTGCTCAGCGCCAGCACCGACCTCACCCCCGCGCCCGAGCTGCGGCTGGTCCCCGCCGGACACCCGCGGCAGTGGCTCGCCCAGGAGCGCGAGTCGCTGCTGATGTGCCTGCGGCTCGCCGAGGAGCACGATCTGCCCGAGCTGGGATGGCGCCTGGCGCACGCCTTCGCCGCCCTGTGCCAGACCTGGCGGGTGTTCTGGGCCGACTGGGAGCAGGCCACCCTCGTCGAACTGCGCATGGCCTACGCGCTGGGCGACCGCCTGGCCGGCGGGCTCGCGCGGCTGGATCGCGCCGAGATCGCGGGCAAGATGGGCGACTACGCGGCCGGGGTCGAGGACGCCGAGACGGCCCAGCGCGTCTTCGAGCAGACCGGCACCCCCGACCCGCACTGGCGGGCCCGCGCCTGGCGCTCACTCGGCGTGAACCTGCAGCGCAGGGGCCACCTCGACGGCGGCGCCGACGCGCTCAACGAGGCCGAGCGGATCTTCGCCGCCCAGGGTGACCAGTGGTGGCGGGCCCGCGTGCTGCGCGATCTCGCCGAGGTCCACACCCAGCGGGGCCGGCGCCGGAGCGCCGTGCACCGCCCGCTCCGCTCCCGCGAGGGCGACCAGCACCGCCGCGCCCAGTCGCTGCTGCGCCTGGCCTGCATGATCTTCCGTTATGAGGGGGACTGGGAGGAGTACAGCAACGCGCGGATCGCCCTCGCCGAGGTGCTGGCCGCCCGCGGCCGCGAACTCAACGCCTGGCTGATGCTCGACGAGGTGCGGGCCTACTTCGCCAGCACCGAGGAGCGCTGGTACATCGCGCGCTGCCAGCGCGCCATGGCCGAGCTGGACTCCGAGCGCCTCGACCGCCAGTACGACGCCTGCGACCTCGCGCTCAACCCGGGCCGCGCCGAGGAGCGGCGCGACTTCATCGAGGGCCACGTCGCCCGCGAAAGCCGCCGCCTCAAGCCGGAGTCGGAGCGGGAGCACCAGCGCATCGGCGCCCGGTTCGCCCGCGAACTGCGCGAGCCCGCGCAACGCTACCTGGGGGAATACTTCGAGTCCCAGCAGCGGTGGTTCACCGGGCTGCCCCGTTCCGGGCGGGAGGGGCAGCGGGCGGTGGCCGAGCAGCGCCGCCGCTGGTCGGTGCAGCGGCGGATCGAACTGCTCGACGAGGCGGTCCGGGCGCTGCGGGGGATGGGCGACCTGTGGGGAGTGCACCGCACCAGATTGGCGCTGGGGCGCGTGCGGCTGCGCGTGGGCGGCGACGTCGACGAGTCCGCGGCGATCATGCGTGAGGCGGCCGGGGGCTTCGGCGATCTCGGCGACCAGCTCTGGCACGCCCGCACTCACCGCGCGGCGGCGGAGGCACTCTCGGCCGGCGGCTACCCCCGCCACGCCCTCGCCGACGCGGAGCGCGCATACCAGGCGTTCCAGCGGCTCGGCGACCATGTGGGCCGCATCGGTGCCCAAGAGCTGTTCGGGCGGCTGCTCGACGAGACCGGCAGCACCGCGGAGGCGGTGCGCCACCTCACCGCGGCGCGGGAGTCCGCCCGTGAGGAAGGGCTGGAATGGCGCGGCCGCGACGCCCACCGCAGGCTGAACCGCATCCTCGGCGGCCCGGCGCCGACCGGGGAGGGCCGCGGGGACGCCGGGCACCCGAGCGGCGCGGTTCCGCCGGACGGTGACCTCGCTGCGGGGCAGGGTGCGGCCCGAACAGCGGACGAGGGCGTCGACGGGGACGGCGACAGCGAGGACGGTCGCTCCGACCGCGAAGACCCGCCTCGGGCCGGCACCGGGCCCGGCGCCGCGGTGGAACCCGGTTCGGCCCATCTCCCGCGCAGCGCCCGTGGCGGCGAACCCCAGGACCTCGCCACCGCACCCGGGGACCGCGGCGGCCGCGCGCCGGGCGCCGGGAACGGAACCCGGGCCGCCGCGCGCTGCGATACGGACCCCGGCGCCGAAGACAGCCGCCCCGAGTGACCGGCTCCGTCCAGCGCGAGCCCGAAACGTAGACGCGGAGCAGAGCCTCGACGCGGAGTCCCGTAGCCACCCACGAGCGGCGTCGCCCGCAGAGGCAGCCGTGGCGGGGTCCGCCGGCCTCGGCGGCGTTGCCGTCCGACGGCGGCTTGGGGCCCGCCGAGGCGCTAAGGTCGGGCGAGCCGGAAGAAGTGGAGAGGATGCGGATATGAGACCGGGAACATGGGCGGCCGCCGGGGTGGCGGCAACGGCTGTGGCGCTCGCCCCCACCGCGTGGAGCTACCTGGCCAGTTCGGGACGCCGTCCCGGGGCCGGGCGAGTGCCTATCCGCCCGGTCGCGATCGTGCTCGGCGCCGCCGCGTGGCCGAGCGGGCCCTCGCCGCTGCTGGCCGCCCGCCTGGAGGCGGCCGCGCGCCTGTTCCACGAGGGGACGATCCGGGCCCTGTTAATCTCCGGCGACAATCGGCCCGAATCCAATCGCGAAACGGACACCATGGCCGCCGGGCTCGTCGGACTCGGCGTACCGGAGTCGTCCCTGGTCGCCGACCCGCACGGCTACCGCACCTGGGACACCGCTGTGCGGGCGCGCGAGACCTTCGGGGTGGACCGCGCCATCGTCGTCACCCAGCACTTCCACCTGCCCCGCGCCGTCTCCCTGTGCCGAGCGGCGGGTGTGGACGCCCACGGGGTCAGCGCCCCCGGCTTCCGCCGCCGGCCGCGCTCCACGGTGGTCGGCTACCTGCGCGAGATGGGGGCCAATCCCAGGGCCGTAAGCGACGCCGTGCTGCAGCCCGCACCCGGAGTCGTCGAGCCGCCCCGGGGGGACCTGCGCGCGGTGCTTTCGTCGACTTGACCCGGCCCTGAAGGGCCCTGAAGGGCCGGGCTTGGAGGTAGCTGCCCGCCTGGCTGGCGGGTGGAGCCGGGGTTCCTCGCTAAAATCGGCTGAAGGGGCGGGCCCGGCATCGGGCGCATCCGTGCTCCGATGCCGCGCGCCCGTCCACAGCCGGGCACGCCGAATTGGCAGAGCGGCCACCGCGGCGGCGATAATGCGGAGTATGGACGCGACGACGGGTACCGGACCCCTGCACGGAGTGGACGACATCGACTGGAGCGGCCTCGCCCCGCGCGGAGGCGAGATCCCCGGACTCCTGCGCGACATCGTCGGCGGCGAGGGCGCTCAGCGCGGCGTCGACGACGCGGTCGCCGAACTGTTCGACCTCATCCGCTTCCCCGCCCCCTCCTACACCGCCGCCCCGCAGGTGGCCGACTTCCTGGTCTCCATCGCCTGCCACCCCGGCACCCCCGCCGACTGGCGCTCGCGTCCGCTCAGCCTGCTCCTGGAGCTGCTCGCGCCCGCGGCCACCACGCTCGTGCCCCAGCCCCGCGACGACAGCCTGTGGCGCGACGAAGTCGCCTGGGCCGCCGAGTCCGACATCGCCAAGGTCCGCGACCAGTACCGCACCTGGCTCCACGAGGTTCCCGACGAGCAGCAGTTCCGCCGGATGCGCGTCCGGGTCGACACCGCCGCCCGCGAGGACGGCACGGCACTGCTGCAGGCCGAGCTCGGCGTCTACGACACGGTGCTGGCGCGCACCGCCGACCTGCTGACCCTGCTCGACGGCCAGGACAACCGGCGCGGCGTCGATCCTCCCGCCGAGTGGGCGTGCTACATCCTGGCTTTCCTGCCCGGTGCCGCCGACGACGTCTACCCGGTCCTGCTGCGGCATGTCGGCAAACCCGCCGACCTGTCCCGGCCCGCGTCCTCGGCGCCGCCCGGATCGCTCGCCGCTCTCGCCAACGCGGCGTCCCAGCCTGCCTCCTCCGGCTCCGGCGACCTTCTCTCCGCCGAGCTGTTCGCCCTGGGCATGCTGGCCCCGGCCGACGATCCCGCGGTCACCGTCGCCCTCGCCCACGAGATGGCCGGCGGCCACCTCTACAACTCCTTCGCCGCGGCCGTCGCCATGGTGCAGATCCACGGGCCCAAGACGCCGCAGGAGTGCTTCACCCGCATCGCCAACGGCCGCCGGACCAGCCCCGGCTACCGCGGCCTGTTCGGCGACTCCTGGCCGCATTGCGGCGAGACCCCGCCCGAGGTGCTCGGCTTTCTGGCGCTGGGCCGAGCGGGTGGTCAGGGCGTCGCCGAGCGGGTGGGTGTGCTGCCTGCGGCGCTCACCGCCGACGGAACGACGCGGGCCGCGGTGGCCGGATCCGCCCTGGAGATGGTGCTGGGCCCGCGCGTCGAAGCCGAGGAAGAGGCCGATCCCGGTGCCGACCTCGACGACGACACGCTGAAGGTGCTGTGGACACTGGCGGAGCTGTCGCCGGAGGCGTGGGAGGAGTCCGGCATCGGCGAGGTCGTCGGCGCCTGGGGCCTGCCTGAGGACCGCGAGGGGTTCTGCGCCTTCGCCGGAGTGGATGACGAGGAGGACACCGCCCACGAGGCCGAGGGAACGCCGCCCGCGGCGCAGGGCGGCCCCGCTGCTCCGCAGACCGGCCAACCCCAGCCCGGCGGCCTGCTCGCCCGCCTCTTCGGCGGCGGAGGGCGCTGACACCGGCGGGGGGAGGCGCCTCCCGCCGTCCCCGCGCGGAGCGCCTCCGGGCGGAGCAGTGGAGTACGGCCCCTTTAAACGGGGCCGTCGCGACGTGGGAGCGGACCGGGCGTGGCGGGCACAGCTCGCCAGTAGTGTCCTGGCCATGGACGACTATCCTGCGCGACTGCGCGCCATCGCCGACCTCGACGTCGCCGGGTCGCGAGACGAGGGCGGACGCCACGAGTACGACGGTGTCATCGGCGACCTCTCATCCGAAGGTGTCGACGACGGCCTGGCGCGTCTCGGCGAGGGCGATCCCTTCGCCGACGGACACGACGAGGCGCACGCGCGCGCCGCCGAGGAGGCGCTTCGGGTCGAACTGGGCGAACTCCAGCTGCACCGCGCCAACCCGCTGCGGCACATCGTCGAACTCGACCTGTCCTGCTACGAGCGGGAGTACGCGCCCGAGCCGGAGCGGCGTGCCGCCCGGGACCGCCACCTGGCCGGCTGGCCCGACGCGGTCGACCGCGCGATCGCCGCACTGGACCGGGTGAGCGCGCCCGCTGCCACCGCGATGGTGGGCGCCGCGCGGGGGCTGGCTGAAGGTGTGCCCGATCGGGACGTGCCCGCCGACGTGCGCGACGCCGCACTCTCGGCGCACCGCCGGCTCGTCTCCCACCTGGAACGGGCGCAACGCGACGGGAGGCGCGACGCGGCGCTGGGCGGCGACGCGCTGGCGCGCCTCATGGGCGCGGGGGAGGCCCTCGAAGTCGACCTCGGCAGCCTGGCGGCGACGGCCGAGGCCGAACGCGAGCGGTTGATGGACCGGCTCCGCGAGTCGGCCGCCCGCATCGACCCGGCGCGCGACCCGATGGAGGTCGCCCGGGAGGTGGTCGGCGAGCGTCCCGACGGCGGCGACGTGGTCGCCCAGGCGCGCACGTGGACCGGCTTGGCCCTCGACTTCACCCGCGAACGCGATCTCGTGCCCTACCACGACGGCGTATGCACGGTTCAGCTGTCCCCGCCTTCCCAGCGCTGGGTTGTGGCCGCACTGAGCCTCTCGGGGCCCGCCGAGCCCGACAGTCCGGCGCATTTCTTCGTGACGCCACCCGACCCGCAGTGGTCGGCCGAGGAGACCGCGGACTGGCTGCAGCTGTTCAGCCCGGCCAGCCTGGCGGCGATCAGCGTGCACGAGGTCGCCCCCGGCCACTTCTCGCACAATCGCGCCCTGCGGCGGGCCCCCGGCGAAGTGCGGCGCTCACTGTTCTCCTCCGCTTTCATCGAGGGCTGGGCGCACTATGCCGAGGAGATGTGCGTGGAAGAGGACTTCGGCCGCTTCGCCGAGGACACGCTCGCGGACCCCTCGTTCACCGCGGCTCACTACGAGATCGGGGTGTGGTCGGAGGCGCTTGTCCGCGTCACCCGGCTGGCGGCGGCCATCGGCGTGCATACCGGCGAGACGACCGTGGAGCAGGCCGCCCGCCGCTTCGCGGCCGACACGCCGCACGCCGGTTCGGCAGCGCTGAGCGAGGCGCGCCGCGCCGCCGTCGACCCCACCTACGGCAGGTACACCTGGGGCAAGCTCGCCATCCTGGACCTGCGCGAGCGAGCCCGCCGGGCTTGGGGAGGCGGGTTCAGCCTGCGGCGGTTCCACACGGCCCTGCTGGACCTTGGCGCCCCGCCGCTGGGCCTCATCGGTACCGCCGTCGAGCGAGGCTGACCCGTCTGCGCGGCGGACGCGGCCGAGATGAGCGAAGCGGCGGCGGGGGATCGCGGGGGATCCGCGTCCCCGGCCGCCGCAATCGGCAGCTGCCTCATGAGGGGCGCCCACGACGTGCACAGCTCGCACCGCCGGGGGCGTCGATGCGGTGCAGAGCGTCGCGGACCCGGCCTTCGCAGGCGGCCAGCTCGGCCGCGGCGCGTGCCGGGGACGCGCCGGTCAGCAGGCAGACCAGGGCGGCGCGGGTGTCGCCCCCGGTGTCGGCCAGTGCCGCGGCGCAGGAGTCCTCGTCGGCTCCGCTGGCCTCGGTGAGGATGGTGATCGCCCGCCCGCGCAGTTTGGCGTTGGTGGCGTCGACCCCCACCATGAGATTGGAGTAGGTGCGTCCCAGGCGGACCATGACCGCGGTGGAGAAGGCGTTGAGCACGAGTTTCTGCGCCGTGCCGGCCTTCATCCTGGTGGAGCCTGCGATCACCTCGGCGCCGGTGTCCGCAGCCACGTGCACGTCGGCCTCGGCGCCGAGCGGGGCCTGCGGGTTGGCGCTGACCAGCACGGTCGCCGCTCCTGCCCGGCGCGCCGCGCCCAGCGCGCCCGCCACGTAGGGGGTGCGCCCGCTGGCGGTGAGCCCGACCGCCAGATCGTTGGAGCGCACGGCTGCGGCGTCGGCGGCGCCCAGCTCCGCGTCGTCCTCGATCCCCTCGGACGCCTGTCCCAGCGTCTGCGCGCCGCCCGCGTGGTGGGACAGCACGGTGCCGGGATCGGTGCCGAAGGTGGGCGGGAGCTCGGCAGCGTCGGCCGTGGCGATACGCCCGGGCGTGCCGGCGCCGAAATAGTGGATGCGCCCGCCGCGGCGCAGAGCGCCGACCCCGGAGTCGACCGCTCGGGCGAGTTCGGGCAGTACCGCGGCGACGGCCTGCGCCACGGTCGCGTCCTCGGCGTTGATCATGCGCAGGAGGTCCAGCGTGGGCAGCCGGTCGATGTCGTAGGTGCCGGGGTTGCGGCTCTCGGTGGGCACGCGCACGATCTCCACGGGCGCCGGTGACGCGGCTGTACCGCCGCCGTCGGATCCGGCGGCGTCCGGCTGCGGCGTCATCGCGGCTCCACTCCGTCGGCGTGCTGGTCGGTGGCTCCGGACGCGTGCGGGGTACCGGTCTCTGCGGCGGGGCCGGCCGGCTCGCCCGGGCGCGGCCCGGTACGTCTGCGGGGCTCGCCCACGCGCAGGCCGCGCACCGCGTCGTAGGTCGTGGCCAGGGCGTTTCGGCTGTCGGTGTATCTGGACTGCGCCAGTCCCACGAACAGGCAGTCGATCACGGTCAGCTGTGCCAGTCGGCTGGCCGTCGCGCCGGAGCGGAAGGTGGTTTCGCGTGCCGCGGTGGTGAGGACGTGGTCGGCCGCCTCGCTGATGGGGGAGCGGGGGAAGTTGGTGATGGCGACGGTGGTGGCACCGCTGCGGCGCGCCTCGGCGAGCGCGTTGACCGTGTCTATGGTCGCACCGGTGTGCGAGACGGCGAGCGCGACGTCGTCGGTTCCCAGCAGCGCGGCGCTGGTCAGCATCACATGGGTATCGGACCAGGCGAACGACGTGACGCCGATGCGGTGCAGCTTCTGCTGGAAGTCGGCCGCGACGAACCCGCTCGCGCCCACGCCGTAGATGTCGACGCGCCGCGCCACCGCCATGCGTTCGACGACCGCCTGCAGCACCTCGATGTCGAGTTGGGCGGCGGTGTCCTCGACCGCGCGGGCGTCGGTATAGGCGATCTTCTCGACGACGGTCACCAGCGTGTCGTCGGGGTTGATGTCGCCGGCGACCTCGCGCGCGCTGATCCCGGCGCCGCGCGCCTGCCCGGCCTCGGTGGCGAGCGCGAGGCGGAGTTCGCGGTAGCCGGTGAAGTCGATGGTGCGGCAGAACCGGATGACCGTGGCTTCGGAGGTGTCGCAGTCCTTGGCCAGCTGGGTGATGGAGGAGGCCGCTACGCGCTCGGGGTCGTCGACGATCCGCTGGGCGACCCGCTGTTCGGCCGGTGCGAGGGACGGAAGAAGGGAGCGGATGCGCAATACCGTGGTCGGCGCCGGGGAGTCGTCGCGCCCGGATTGACCGGAGGAGGAATCGCCGTGCGCCGCCCCGCCGTCGGCCGAGGCCGACGACTTCGCCGTTTTCGCCATGTTGGAAGGTTTCTTTCGGTCGATATCTGCAGTCGATGCGTGGCCCGAGAACCCCCGTCGTCCTCGGCGCCACGGGCCCTGGCCCCTGCACGCCGCAGGCTTCGGGCGCACGGGTCTTGTGGGTCGCTGGTAACCATGATCGCCTACGCCGGCCCTGTTGGGCAGGGTGTGTTTCCGGCTGTGGAAAAGCGAAGCCGCGGCGCCGCGGCGGCCGAGCGCGGCGAAGGCCGGCGCCCCGCCGGTTCGAAGGCTCGTAGGCTCGACCGGCGACCGCCGGCGGCCATGAGCGGACAGGGCGGACGGTCCGCCCGCCGCCTCGGTGCGGCGGCGTGCCGATCGCCTGGACGACGCTGTAACCGCCGGGAAGGACGCTTGCCGGTGAGCGCGCCGGCTTTCGAAGCCGTCGGTGCGGGTCGACGGCGCACGGACATCGGCGGACCGCTCCCTCGCCGCGAGCGCCGCCGGTGACACGAGCCGGGCCGTGGAGTGTCGGTTCTGCTCCCGCCGGGGCCGCGGCCTGCCGCCGCGAACGGACCGGCGCCAGGGCGGGAGTGCCTGGCGGGAGTGAACCCTCCCCGGTCATCCCGCCAGGCACCTGCGGCTCCCCTCGAAGCCGCGTCCCCCACAAGCCGGCCGTCCTCCGGCCCCTGGGAGCCGAGACGCCCCCCACGATCCCGGCTCGTATCGAAGGCGCGCACCGGCCGCGGGGAAGTACCAGCCGGAACCGCCTGATACCCAGCGTGGCCGCACGGGCTTACAACGCGCTGGCGATTCGCTTTCACCGGTCCGGCCGACCGCTTTCAACGGCCGCCGACACCGCCGCGCCCGCCCGCGGCCGCGCCCCCGCGTGGCCGGCGTCCTCGCGCCCCGCGCGACACCCCGCTCACCGCCCGTGCTCCACGGGCGATGCGGCGGCATCGGGGCTAGGCTCGTGGCCATGGCCCGGCGAGTCCTCCTCGGAGTCGACGCCGGCGGCACGTCCACCCGGTGCGCCGCCGTGTCGACCGGCGGTGAGGTGCTGGGCTACGGGCGGGCGGCGGGCGCCGGCCTCCTCACGGGCGACGACCCCGCCGCGGCCTTTCAGCAGGCGCTGCGCGAGGCCTTGGCGGGGCTGGGCGCTGTCCGTGTCGAGCAAGCGGTGTTCGGCATAGCGGGCGCCGCCACCGCGGGGCGTGAGCGGGCTGCCGAAACCGTCGGGCGGGCGTGGCACGCACTGGGGTTGCCGGGGTTTCCGCGCATCACCGACGACATCGCCGTGGCGTTCGCCGCGGGCAGCAGCGCCGACGCGGGAGCGGTGCTCATCGCGGGAACCGGCGCGGTCGCGGCGCGCGTCCGCGACGGCGCCGTGGTCGCCCGGTGCGGCGGCCACGGCTGGTTGCTGAGCGACGAAGGCTCGGCGGTGTGGCTGGGGCTGTCGGGGCTGCGTGCCGCGCTTGCGGCGATCGACGGACGCGGCCGCCCGACTTCGCTCTGCGAGCGACTGGCGGCCCGGCTGGAGGTGCCCGCCCATGATCCGGGGGCCCTGGTGCGCGCGGCACACGCGCGCGCTCCCGCGCAGCTCGGCGAGCTCGGGCCGACGGTCACCGCAGCGGCCGCCGAGGACGACCCCGTGGCTGTGGGGATCGTCGCCGAAGCGGCCGAGCACCTCCTCGGCGCGCTGACCGCCGTCGCCGCCGAGCCCGGCCGCGGCGAGCCAGTGGTCCTGGCCGGAGCCGTGCTCTCGGTCGGCCCGGTCGCCGAAGCGGTGCGGTCCGCCCTGTGCGATCGCGCCGGGGCCGAGACGTCCCGCGCTGTCGACGGCGCTCTCGGCGCGGCCGGTCTGGCCCTGCGGGACGCGGGCGCACCGAAGCAGGCGCACGCCGCGCTGCTGCGCCGCGCCGCGGGGGACGCGGCGGATCCTACTGCGGAGCGGTGACCCGGAGCCACTCCCGCGCTGGACACCCGGCACCCGGCTGTGACCGACACCGGAATCCGTCAATCGCCGCGAATCGGAGTTTTCTCCCTGTGAGGGGAGTCAGCACGGGCCGCGAGTCGCTATCGTCGTCTCCATGTCCGAAATGAATGATCAAGAACAGGGCGACCCTGCGGGTTCGACCATGAGTTTCCGCCGCTTCGTGGCGGACAACAAGGAGCCCGAAGCGGCTCCCAAGCGGCCCGTCACCCCCTATGTCCTCGCGGCGGTGGGCGCACTGCTGGCCATCGGCATCATCATCACCGTGGTGGTCACGTGGTCCTGACCCCCCGGGCCGCCGGACGCCGGTCCGCGGCCCTCACCCCCCGTCCCCGGCGGAGTGGGGGCCGCGCGGCCGTGCGCGGCCTATTCGGTTCGCCACCGACCTAGGAGGCTGCTATCGTTTAACCCGTCGCAAGCCCGGACCGGCGAAATCCTGCCCACCGGGCCGTACGGCAAGCGCCATTAGCTCAAGTGGCAGAGCAACTGACTCTTAATCAGTGGGTTCAAGGTTCGAGTCCTTGATGGCGCACCACCTTTTCGCAGGTCAGCGGCATTGTGGTCATGTGCTCACGGGACGGGAACCATCTGGGCTCCGGTCAGTCCGGCTCCTGTCCCTCCCGGTAGAGCACGAGATGCTCATGGTAGAGAACGCCGTCACGGAAGTCGCCGGTAGCGGTGAAACCGGTGTCGTCGACGTAGTCGATGTGATCGCCCGTGACGGTGTAGCGGCCGGTGTAGGCGCTCCTCCGGTCGCCGCGCGCCTCGTCGTAACGGCCTTCGGGCAGCAGTTCCTGACGGATGTGGCCATCCGCGGTCACCCACATCCCCACGTATGGGTGGGGTGTGGAGGTGCTGTCGTCCATGTCTTCATGCCCCTTCGTCGCCGGAACAGTGCTCAGAGTCGGGTGAACCGGTATCCGGCGTGGTGCAGAACCCCGTCGTGGAACTCACCGAAGGCCCAGAAACCCAGGTCGTCCAGGTAGTCGATGCGGTGGCCGCTCACCCAGTAGCGGCCGGTGTAGGCGCTCCTCCGGTCGCCGCGCGCCTCGTCGTAACGGCCTTCAGGCAGCAGCTCCTGGCGGACGGATCCGTTCTCGCTGACCCATAGCCCGGTGTAGGTGTGGTCCAGGTCGTGTGCGGGTTCCTTCACCTCGTCGGACGCGGTATCGAGCTTCTCGACGTCCCGCCCGTTCCAGCGGCGGAGTAGACCTTCGGTGATCAGCAGGTCGAGGTGGCCGCCCCTGGCCGGGACGGCTCCCGGGGGTGTCTCCGGTGCGTCGGCGATCCTGAGTACGGCGATGTCGGCCCGCTCACCCGGGGTCAGCGTGTTGCTCTGCCGGTTCCCTGCGAGATCGATGGATGCCGGAAGGACGACGGTGCCGGCGCAGTCCAGCACGATCATGCCGTCGTCCTCGGCGGCCGTCAGCAGCCCCGGTCCGACCCCGACGATTCGATCGCCTCCGAGGAGGACATCGGCTTGGTGCCAGTCCCCCATCAGGGGATTGCCGGTGACGACGGTGCCGCCGGTCAGCAGCAACGGACGTCCTTCCGCTCGGCGTGCCCGGGCCAGAGTCGCATCGTCACGACGCGGAGGAGTCGGGGTGGCGGTGGCCATAGTGGTCTTCTCCTTCAGCAGGCGGGTGTGGTTCATCGGGCGGTCCGGGCGAGAAGCCGGTCGCGGGAGTCGTGGACCTGCTCCCGTAGGGTGACCAGATCCGCGTCGAGTACCTGTCCGTTCCATTTGCGGGGCTCACCGTTGACCAGAACAGCGGTGATGTTGCGGGCGTCCGCGCCCAGGACCACAGTGCCGACCGGGTCGTTCAGCGGCATGTTGTTCAGCTCCTCGGCGGAGACCACCTGCAGATCGGCCTTCTTGCCCGGGCTGAGTGAACCGGTCACCTCTCCCAGGCCGTTGGTGCGCGCCCCCTGGAGGGTGGCGAAGTCCAGCACGTCGTGCACCCCTATCCGGGCCGGTACGGTTTCGGTTCCGTAGACGGAATTGACCGCGCGCATCCGCTGAACTGTGTGCAGGGCGCGCATCTGGGTGAACATGTCTCCGGCCAGGGCCACCTCCACATCGATACTCAGACCGGGGCGCACCCCCGCAGCGAGCGCCTCGTCGACGGCCGGGATCGCGGTCTCCAGACCGATCTGCGCATCAGAGGTCGGTGCAAGGGAAACCGTGGTTCCGCTCGCGCCCACCAGTCGCCACGCCTCGTCGGTCAGGCCGGTGGCGTGGATCAGGGTCAGGCGCGGCCCCAGCAGTGATTGCCGAGCCCATGCCTGTACAGCGCGCGACGAGGCGGGACCGAAGACGGCGTCGACACTGACTCCGATGTCCAACTCCTCGGCGACGAGCGCGAGGTCGGGCCCGTATGCCAGGGCGGCTCCGGCGATCTCCTCCGTGGCCAGAGCCCCGATCCGCAGGGTCAGCATCTCCTGCGAGCTGTCGGCGTACTTGTCCTTGAGGCGGGCCAGGTCCTTGGGCCATTGCCGGTCCCAGGTCCCGAAATGCGGGCCCATCGAGGCGTGGACGCCTCGGAGACCGCTGCTTAGCAGGGCCTCGATGGCGGCGTCGGAGTGCTCCTGCGAGCGGGAGTTGTGCGAGAAGTCGAGCATGCAGGTGATGCCGCTGTCGATCGCCGACAGTGCGGCCAGCCTGGTCCCGACGTACATGTCCTCGGCGCTGTAGAGCGGGGCGTATTCGGCCAGGGTGGCGGTGACGTATCCCAGGAGGTCGTCCACGTCCGGCATGATCCGGCGAAGCTGGGACTGCCAGGCGTGCCGGTGGGTGTCGACGAAACCGGGGGTTATAACCGTGCCCGTGGCGTCGATGACGACCGCGTCCTCGACATCCAGGCTCGGCCGCACCGCGGCGATCGTTTCGCCCTCCACCAGCACGTCGCCGTGTTCCAGGATCCCGATGTCGGGGTCCATGGTGACCACGGTGGCGTTGGTGAAGAGCACATGCCGTCGGGGATCGCGGGATCGGCCCCGGATCTCCTCAAGGGCTTCGGCACTGCCGATGCTGTGGGTGAGTGTCTGCGGGCTGATGACGGGCTCCTCTGCCGGTGCGGCGCGGTGGATACGGGTCCACCGCCTTCACCTGGGAGTCTGGTTGCGCGCGGCCGGGGCAACCAGGCCGCCGTTCTCCCGGGTGTGGCACTCCTAGGCAGGAAGGCCGCGTCCGGACGCGTCGCCGATGCCGTCCCAGTCGGCGTGCAGTGATGCAAGCAGGGCGAGCGATTCCTCCGAGGGGCTCTCCGGCTCGGCGTGATACACGACCACCTGCCGCCCCGGGGCGCCGTTGACGGTGAAGCTGTGGTATTGCACGTCCAGATCGCCAACTTCGGAGTGGTGCAGCGGTTTCGCGGCACCCGTCTTACCCCGCACATCGTGTCGGGCCCACAGTGCACGGAAACCCGTGCTTTTCACCGAAAGTTCACCGACGACCTCGTTCAGCCGGGGATCGTCCGGGGTTATGCCCGCGGCACGGTGCAGTTCCGCAACGACCGCTGAGGCGGTCCCGTCCCAGTTCCGGTAGAAGCGGTGGGCGACCGGGTCGAGGAAGGTCATGCGCGCCAGGTTGTCTTCGAAGGAGAAGTCTGAGTGCAGGGCCGTTGCGAGACGGTTGCGGCACAATACGTCGAGAGCTCCGTCCAGCACGAACGCCGCGGCTCCGCTCCAGCGTTCCAGGAGACGACACAGCTCGGGGTCGACCCGAGGGCTCCGCCGGGCCCGCCGAGGGCGGGAAGCGTCGGTGTTCGCCAGCCGGCGCAGGTGGTCGGTGGCATCCTCGTCCAGCCTTAGCGCGTGAGCCAGCGCATCGACCACTTGGGGCGAAGGATGGCGTTCCCTGCCCTGTTCCAAGCGCATGTAATAGTCGGTGCTCACCCCGGCAAGGAGCGCCACTTCTTCGCGGCGCAATCCGGGAACCCGGCGGCGGCCGGATGTGAGCAGACCGACGTCCTCCGGGAGCAGCACCGAGCGCCTAGCGCTCAGAAACGTTCCCAGACCTGCCTGAGGTGCGGAGTTCTCATCGGTGCCCATACCTCCAAAGCTAGAAGGCAGGTTGCTGCCACGACAGTCCCCGGGGTGGGTGAAGCGCACCCACCCTCCCTGTGTGGGGCGCAGCCGTCGCGGTATGTCGGCTTGCAGCGGCGAGCTCGGCGGGCGCTGCCGACGGCATGTGTCCCGCATTCGCCGTCCGCCTGAGCCGGACCGCGTACGCTGCCCGGGGCACCACGCCGTCGGTGTCTCGACTCGTCGCCGTACCGAAGCGACGCCACGGCCGCGCCCGTTGGGATCGGCTCAGGTGCGTGTACCCCAGGCGGCGCTGATCTGCTCCGCCTTCTTCCGGGCGGTCCGGTCGGCGGTCGGCGCCTCGGCCATGTGCCGGATCAGTTCGACCGAGCGGTCGCGTACTTTCTCGAACAGCTCCCGACCCTTGTCGGAGTCGTAGGTCGCCGGATCGCCCAGAGCGCCGTTGCTGCTGAACTCGGCCAGGGACCGCGGGGTGAAGGCGCCGACATTGCGTTCGGGGATCGCATGGCCGCGGTACAGTGCGCTCTCGGAGGCCAGCAGGGGGGCCGGGCCGCCCAGTTCCTCCTCCAGCACCACATCGGGCACCAGGTGCTTGGCCAGACCGGTCTCGACCTCGCATGCGTGCCCGTAGACCTCGGAGTTGGCCGCGTCGACGACGACGTCGCGGCCCATCATCGACCAGTGGACCACCGCGACCGTGTCGCCGGTCCGCTCCCGGTACTCCGCCATCCAGCCGGGCAAGAACGCGAGGTTGCCGCCATGGCCGTTCATCAGCACGAAACGGCGCAGTCCGTGGCGGTTCAGGCTGGCGAGGTAGTCCTCGAGAATGGCGCACAGGGTGGTGATGCGCGCGGTGAGCGTGCCCGGAAAGTCCATGTGGTGCGGGGAGAACCCCACCGGGATCGGCGGGGCCATCAGAGCGAGCCCGTCCGCCGCTGCCACTGTCTGCTCGGCGAGTGCTTCGGCGATGCGGTAGTCGATCCCGGCCTTGAGCGCGGGACCGTGCTGCTCGGTGGCGCCGATCGGGACGATGGCGACCCGCGCGTATTCGAGCGCGTCGCGGACCTGGGGCCATGTCATGTGGTGCAGGCGGTACTCCGGCATCCGGAACTCCTTATGCGTGATGTGTGGGGGCGGTCGCTGCCAGGGGACGCGGTGTGAAGACGGTCGGGCCTCCACCGGTATGCAGGAACACCACGCGGCCGCGTCGCGGATCGGCGAGCAGAGCCGCCATGGCCTTGGCCGTGTAGGTGGTGTCGAGATAGCAGCCGCATCCGCGGGCGGTGTGCTCCTGGGCCGCCAGCCCCGCGGTGGTCACCGCGCCGTGGCCGGAACCGAGGAATTCGTCGGTGACCTCCAACGGGACCCGGTCGGCGAGGTGTTCCGGGAGGCCGGCGCTCTGCAGGACCCCGCGGGCCCGGCCCAGGACGAGGGAGCGCAGGCGTCCGGCCGCGCCGCCCGCCGAGACAGCGACGAGGCCGACCCGGGCGCCCCTGGCCGCCAACCCTGCCAGTACGCCGCCGGCCGTATTTCCGACACTCGCGGCCATGACGATGCGGTCGGGAGCATCGCAGGAGTCCGCGAGCTCGTCGACGATGCGCGTCGCGGCGAGTGCGCACGTGATGCTGCCGGGTTCCTGTCGCACGTCGATCACAGCGCAGTGGCCCGAGGACGCGTTCACCTCGGCGGCTATGCGCTCCATCGCGGCGTGCTGGGCGGGGTCGAAGGGGTCGGCCGCGTCCAGCCAGTGCAGGTGGGCCCCGGCGAGGTCGTAGAGCACCTGGTTGCGGGTCAGCAGGTCCGGTGGGTGGCCGCGCAGGACCAGGTGGACGTCCATCCCGGCGGCCCGGGCTCCTGCGGCCACCACGCGGCACAGGTTGGACTGGGGGCCGGCTGAGGTGATCACGGCCCGCGCTCCGGCTCTTCGGGCTTCGCCGAGCAGCGCGTCGACCTGGCGGACCTTGTTGCCGCCGTAGGCGAAGCCGCCGTGCTCCTCGGCGATCAGGACCTCGGCCCCCGCGGGATGGAAACCGTCCGGTGTCCGCCGGATAGCTGCGGGCCAGCGGTGGAGGCCGACCCGGGGCAGTCCCCGCTCGGCGGCGGTCATGGCGGGCGAAGCCGCGCCCCAGCTCGGAACGGTGTCGTCGGTGTCAGGCATCGGCTCAGAACCGTTCGTATTGCTGGTAGAGCCGACCGACGGGCTCGCCGCCGTTCACCCGCGAGCGGATCTCGGTCTCCACCTCGACCGTCCGCTCCGCCTCGACGAGAACCGCCTCGGCGTGTTCACGCGGTACCACGACGACGCCGTCGGCGTCGCCGACGATGATGTCGCCCGGGCGCACCAGGACGCCTCCGCAGATAACCGGACTCTGCATGTCGACGACGTTCCATCGACCCTTGGCGTCTCTTGCTGCACGAAACTTGCAGAAAACGGGGAATGATAGGTCGAGTATTGCATTTGTGTCTCGAACTCCGCCGTCGATCACCGCTCCGACTCCTCCGCGGGCCAGTGCGCCGTTGGTGAGCAGTTCGCCCCAGTGGCCGACGGTGCGGTCGTCGGAGCAGTCGAAGACGGCGATCTCACCTGCGGAGATCTCGTCGATCATCCGGGCCCCGAGGCGGATGCTGCGGTCCGTGCTTCGTTCGGGGCGCCCCAATGCGGTGTAGGCCGCTCCGGCGACCGTCATGTCCATCGTGAGGGGCAGGATCTCGTTCATGACCTGGTGCCACATCCCGGCGTCGTCGAGGACGTCGGCGATCGCCGGCACGTAGAGCCTGCGGTAGCGGCGGCACAGTTCCTCGGTGGAGGTCTCAGTCATCATGTCCCGTTCATAATGTGAACTTTTATTGCGCTATGCGGATTGAGTTGATAGTAATCCATACCACAAGGCTGAGACCAGGTCTTATGTGTCACCGGGTGTGCATCCCCGGTAGCGGCGCCGGCCGCGCGGGACGTCCCCGCTCACTCGGCGTCCGGCGGAGCGACATCGAGGAGGGGCCATGACGGGACGTGCGGATGGCAAAGGGGTGCGTGTGCAGTCCCTGGTCCGCGCCTTCGCTGTGGTCGACCGCATCGCGCGGGACTCCCGTGGCGCCACCCTGGGCGAGTTGATCGCCGAAACGGGCCTCAATCGCACGACCGTGTGGCGCCTGGTGGCGAACCTGACCGAACTCGGCGTGCTGCACAACGGCTGGGACGGGCGCTACACGCTCGGTCCGCATCTGGTCACTCTGGGAACGGCGGCTCGCCGGCAGCTGGTCGGCGCTCCCGAGATATCGGCGCTGCTGCTACGGCTCCGCGACACCACCCAGGAGACCTGCCACTTCGCGGTCCCCGACGGCGACCGCATGGTCTACCTGGAGAAGGTGGAGAGCACGCGGTCGGTGCGCGCCGCCAGCCGGGTCGGCGGGCACATCCCCTTGCACAGCACCGCTCTGGGCCGGGTGTACCTCGCCACCGCCGATGTTTCGGTGCGGGATTCCCTGCTCGGCCGCATCGAGTTGACCGCCCGCACCCCCAACACCATCACGGATCGGAAGCGGCTCGAAGCCGAGTTGGCCCGGATCGCCGAACAGGGGTGGGCGCTGGACGACGAGGAGAACGAGGAGGCGATCCGCTGCATCGCAGCTCCTGTCACCGGTGCCCAGGGCCAACCGGTGGCCGCGGTATCGGTGTCGGTGCCCGTCCAGCGGCTGCCGCTGGAGCAGGTACCCGAGCTGACGTCCCGGGTCGTCGCCACCGCGCGCCGACTTTCCGAAGTCTTCCGTGCGGCGAGCGACGACCGCCGATGAAGGGCCGCCCGCCGTGGGCGGCACAGCTATGAAGGAGACATACGTGCTTGACGCGCTCGTCATCGGCATGGGGTGGATGGGCGGCCTCCACGCCGCCACCTACAGCAGGCTCGACGGGGTCCGGCTGGTCGGCGTGGTCGAACCCGACGAGACCAGGCATGCCGCGCTCGCCGAGGAGTTCGGTGTTCCGGTTCACCCGCGTGCGGAGGACGCGCTCGGCGGAGTCGACGTCGTCAGTGTCTGCGTGCCGGACGACCGCCACGCCGCGGCGGCGGTACCGGCGCTGACAGCGGGCGCGCGCGTCCTCGTCGAGAAGCCGCTGGCCGTCACATCGGCCGACGCACGGCGCATCCTGCGGGCGCGCCCCGACCCTGACGCCCTCTCGGTCGGTCACATTCTGCGCTTCGACCCGCGTGTCGTGCGCTGCCGCGAGCTGGTGCGCTCCGGCGAGCTGGGCGAGCTCTGGCATGTCGAGGTATGGCGCGACACCACCCGCATGGTGGCCGCGGCGCCCGCCCAGCGCACCAGTGTCGCCTGGTTCCTCGGAATCCACGACGCCGACCTGGTCCGCCACGTCACCGGGCTGTCGGCCGCGCGCGTCAGCGCCTTGGGGCGGTCGGTCTTCTCGCCGAACATCGACGTGGCCTATGCCGGCGTGGAGTACGACGCAGGGGTGGTCGGCTCGATGGAGAACAACTGGACACTTCCCGACGGCCGGCCCAACAGGGCGCTGGCAGGGCTGCGCGTGGTGGGCTCCCGGGGCGCCGCCGAGATCGACCTCGGACACCTCGACCTCTCCCACACCACCGGCACCGGTTCGGTCAACCTCGACAGCCGCAACTGGCCCAGCCGCGAACACTACGGGGTCGCCAACATCCGCACGGAGATCGAGGAGTTCGTGCGTGCCGCCCGCGACGGCGGTCCGACGCCCGTCCCCGGCGAGGAAGGGCTGGCAGCCGTCCAGGTCGTGGAGGCCGTCCACGCCTCCATCGCCGCCGGCGGCTCGCCCGTCGAGGTGGAACGAGGTGCCTGAGATGCCGCTGATCAATTCCTATCTGGGAGGCGAACACGCCGCCGGGGGACGTGTCTTCACGGTCTCCAGCCCGGTCGACGGGGCACCGGTCGCCGAGGTGGCTGCCGCCGACCGCGCCGTGGTCGACGCCGCGGCCGACGCCGGGGCCCGCGCCTACCGCGCCGACGCCGCATCCACCCCCCACCAGCGGCGCGACCGCTGCCAACGCGTCGCCCGCGAACTCACCGCCCGCCGCGAGGAGGTGGCGCGCACCGTCACCGCCGAGACCGGGCGCCCGTATCTCGGTGCCCTCGCCGAGGTCGACAAGGCAGCCGAGGGGTTCCTCCTCGCCGGTGAGGAGGCCGTCCGCCTCACCGGGGCCACGGTTCCGGTCGCCCAGCCCGGCAAGCTCGTCTTCACCCGCTGGCGACCCACCGGTGTGTGGGCGATCGCCACCCCCTGGAACTTCCCGATCAACATCCCCGTGGAGTACCTGGGTCCGATCCTGGCCACCGGTAACGCCGCCGTCTGGAAACCGGCACCCACCACCGTCGCATCCTCCGCTCTGCTCATGGAGTGCCTGATCGCCGCCGGGATACCCGATGGCCAGGTGACGATGATCGCCACCGACGACGCCGGCGTGGCCGAACACCTCGTCAGCCACCCGGGCATCGTCGGCGTCGGGCTTACCGGGAGCACACCCACCGGAAACGCCGTCGCCCGCTCCGCGGCCGGCAAGCGCACCGTGCTCGAACTGGGCGGCAACGGCCCCATCCTCGTGTACGCCGACGCGGACCTGGACCGCGCTGCCGAGGCGATCGCCGCTTCCTGCTTCACGGCGAGCGGCCAGATCTGCAGCGCCGGCGGGCGCATCCTCGCCGACGTGCCCGTTGCCGCTGAGCTGGCCGAGGCCGTGGCCGAGCGCAGCCGCGAGTACCCCTTGGGCGACCCCTACGACGAGCACACCCGCGTAGGCCCCCTCCACCTGCCCGAACTCGCCGCGGAGGTGGAGGCCCGGGTGGAGCAGGCGCAGCGCGACGGTGCCGCTGTGCTCACCGGCGGGCGGCGGTCGCCCGGATACCCGACCGACCAGTACATCGCCGCCACGGTGCTCCGAGACGTACCGGCACACACGCCGCTCAACCGCAACGAGACCTTCGGGCCCGTGGCACCGATCGTGCCGCTGGCATCCGACCGGCTCGTCGCCGAATCCAACGCGGGGGCCCACGCCCTCTCCGCCGCCGTCTTCACCCGCGACATCGGTCGCGCCCTGACTGCCCTGGAGAGCCTGGAGTTCGGCTCCGTCGCGGTCAACGACCGCTCCACCTACTGGGAGTTGCACCTGCCGTTCGGCGGCTGGGAGGGCAAGGCGTCCGGAACCGGGCGCGTCGGCGTTCCGGACATGGTGCGGGCCCTGTGCCAGCCGCAGACGGTTTCCCTTGACGGCCGCTGAACACACCCACACGACTTCTGGAGCAGACATGCGCATCGTCAACGTCGAGGCATTCAGTGTCGCGATCCCCTTCCGGAACCCGATCGAGAGCGCCTATGGCGTCAGCTACCCCGCCCGGATACGCGTCATCGTGCGGCTGACGACCGACGAGGGCATCACCGGCATCGGTGAGACCGGCCCCAGCGCCGTCCACCACGTCCACCGCGACGACCTCGCCCCCCGATTCCTCCGGGACTACGAGCACCTCATCCTCGGTGCCGACCCCTTCCACAGCGCAGACCTGATGCGCGCGGCCGGATACACCCCCGACGCCGTCGCCATCGAAACGGCCTGCCTCGACATCGTCGGCAAAGCCACCGGCCGGCGCGTGTGCGAAATCCTGGGCGCCAACGAGCCGCCGGCAAGCGTTCCCGTCGCCCTGTACTCCTTCTTCCGGCTCCCCGACCGCGACGGCGCCGGGGCGGTAACCCCGCAGAATCTCGTCGAGACCACCGCGGCCGCCGCCGAGGAAGCCGGCACCGACACGGTCAAGCTCAAGCTGGGCGTCCACGAGCCGCGTGTCGAGGTCGACCTCACCCGGCGGCTGCGGGAGGCCATGCCCACCGCCGCGATCCGCATCGACCCCAACGGTGCCTGGTCCACTGCCACCGCGCTCAACGCGATGCGACGACTGGAGGAACTCGACCTCGAATACGTCGAGGATCCGATCAAGGACAGCCCACTGGGGTTCGCCCAGCAGATCATCACCGGCCGGTCGATCGACGTCCCCGGCATGCGGCGGCTACGCATGAGCACCCGCACCCCGTTGTGCGCGGACAACTCCTACCGCCTGGATCTGCTGCGCCAGGTGATCGCGGGCGAGGCCGCCGACGTCGTGCTCGCCGACGTGTTCGGTTGCGGTGGCCTGCGCGGCACCGTGCGCTGGTACCAGGCCGCCGACCTGTTCCATCTGGGCCTCGGGATGCACAGCGGGACGGAGACCGGGATCGGCCAGGTCGCCAAGATCCACGTCGTGGCCGCGATGGAGGGCCGCGTCGGCCACCCGATGGACGCCATCTACCCCGAGTACACCGGCGACGTTCTGGCCGGCGAGCCGCCGCGCATCCGCGGTGGCGCGATGGAGGTCCCCAAGGGTCCCGGCCTCGGGATCGAGCTGGACAGCGACCGGCTGGAGCGCTACGAGCTGACCGCGCAGCGCCACGCCGAGCTCGACGACTACTGGGCCGAAGCGAAGGCGGCCAAGGGGATCGGCTCCGCGCAGGCGTCGATGCTCGTCCGCGGCTTCTGATGCGAACGCGAGTACCGGCGGAGCACCGTCGCGGAAGGGGGTGAACAGCACATGCTCGGCTACACGCTACGGCGTCTGGGGCAGTCGCTGCTGGTGCTGTGGGGCGCGGTGACCATCGTCTTCGCGGTGGTGCGGCTCGTTCCCGGCGATCCGGCGACGATCATCCTCGGCTCCGACGCCACGTCCGAGGAGATCGCCGAGGTCCGGCGCGATCTCGGCCTGGAGGACGCCCTGTCCGTCCAGTACGGCCGCTTTCTGATGCAGATACTCCGGCTCGACTTCGGCGATTCGTTCCGCTCCGGAACCGACGCGTTCGCCATGGTCATGGAGCGGATCGGGGCAACGGCCGCCCTGGCCGCCTCGGCGATGCTCGTCGCCCTGGTCCTCAGTTTCGTGCTCGGCGTCGCCGCGGCGCTGCGGCCGCGGGGTGTCGTCGATCGCGTGATATCCACCATCTCGCTGGTCGGGCAGTCCACGCCGAACTTCTGGGTCGGCATCATCCTCATCCTGCTCTTCGCCCGCCAATTCGAGATCCTTCCGAGCGCGGGCAACTCCACCCCGGCGCACCTGGTCCTTCCGTCGATCACCCTTGCGCTGCCGTTCACCAGCATCCTCGCCAGGCTGGTCAGGTCCGGCCTGCTCGAGGTACTGGGGGAGGGCTATATCCAGACGGCGCGGGCCAAGGGACTGCGCGAGTACGCCGTGCTCTCCCGCCACGCGATCCGCAACATGCTCCTGCCGGTGATCACCGTGGCGGGACTCCAGTTCGGCGAACTCCTCGGCGGCACCGTGGTGGTCGAAGAGGTGTTCGCCTGGCCGGGCCTGGGCCGACTGCTCGTCGACGCCATCGAGAACCGCGACTACACGGTGATCCAAGCCGCCGTGACGTTCATCGCGGCCATCTTCGTCCTCGTCAACCTCGTTGTGGACGTCCTCTACGCCTACATCGACCCACGCGTACGGGTAGGTGAGTGATGATCGACCCCGCACCCGCCGAGACCGCCGCGGCGACCCGGCCCAAGAGGCGCCCCGCCCATCTCCGGCTCTACATCTGCCTGGGCATCATGGCCGCCTACGTCCTGATCGGCGCCTTCGGGCCCTTCCTGCTGCCGTTCAGCGCGTCGGAGACCAACATCGACGACCGGCTGCTGGCGCCCGGCAGCACGCTCTCCGACGGCTCGACGACCCTGATGGGAACCGACGCCGTCGGCCGGGACCTGTTGCCGCAGCTGCTGATCGGCGCCCGCGTGTCGCTGATGGTCGGTGGCGGCGTACTGCTCATCTCCGGGATCATCGGCGTGGTCATCGGCGTGGCCGCCGGCTACTCCGGCGGAATCCTCGATTCCGTGCTGATGCGCGTCGCCGACATCCAGCTCGCGTTCCCCGGGATCCTGCTGGCCATTCTCATCGCCTCTCTGCTGGGTCCCAGCGTCATCAACGTGATCGCGGTGCTGGCGGTGTCCAAGTGGGTGGTCTTCGCCCGCGTCGCCCGTGCCCAGACGCTTGCGGTCAAGAACCGCGAATACGTCGACGCGACCCGCGTGCTGGGCGCCCGCCCGCTGTTCCTGATTCGCCGGTGCATCCTGCCGGCGTGCATGGCTCCCATCCTGGTCGTCGCGACGGTCGAGTTGGGACTCGTCATCATCACCGAGGCCGCCCTGAGCTTCCTCGGGCTGGGGACCCCGGCCTCCAGCCCGAGTTGGGGCCTGACGATCGCCGTCGGCCGGGATTACCTGGCCGACGCCTGGTGGATCTCCACCCTTCCCGGAATCGCGCTGTCCCTGCTGGTCGTCGCCTGCGGAATCGTCGGCGACGAGCTGCGGGACCGCTTCGATCCCCACATGCAGGACCGCTGAGGCGGCCGTGCTTCCCTGTGCAGCTTCGAAGAAACGGAGCAGGTCATGACTCCTATCCGCATCGCAGGTCGGCGATTCGCCGTCGCCGCCTGCGTCGCCGCCCTCGGCGCCACCGCTGCATGCGGCGGCGGCACCGCGGGGTCCGAGAACGCCCTCCGCGTCGGCGTGCCCGTCACCATCCTCTCGATCGACCCCCAGGGAACCGAGATCGGCGAGCGCACCACCCTGATGACGACCCAGCACATCTTCGACCCGCTGGTGCGGGTCGCCGATGGCGAGCCGCAAGCGATGCTGGCCGAGTCGTGGGAGAACCCCGATCCCAACACGTGGGTGTTCCACCTGCGCTCCGGCGTGACCTTCCACGACGACAGCGAGTTCGACAGCCAGGACGCGAAGGCGTCACTGGAGCGCATGTTCGCGGCGGACACCCCCATGGCCCCGCTGTGGGACACGATCGAGTCGGTCGAAGCCCCAGACAAGAGCACCGTCGAGATCTCCACCACCCAGCCCACCGGTGCGCTGCTCACCAACCTGTCGCTGGTCAGCATCGCCAGCGCCGAGCAGATCGAGGACGGCCGAATCGAGTCGGACCAGCCCGCGGGCACCGGACCGTTCGCGGTCGAGGAGTTCAGCTCCGGAGAGCGCACCGTGCTCACCGCGAACGCCGACTACTGGGGTGGTGCGCCCGAGCTGGACCGGCTGGAACTGCGCGAGATCCCGGAAGTCTCCTCGCGCCTGACCGCGCTTGAGACCGGGGAGATCGACCTGACCTACGACCTGCCGCCCGACCAGATGGGGCAGGTGGAGAACTTCGACGGCGTCACCCTCGACTCCGTGCCCAGCCTCAACAACTACTTCGTCTGGTTCAACAACGAGCGCGAACCGTTCGACGACGAGCGTGTGCGCAAGGCCGTCTGGCACGCCGTCGACTTCAAGTCGATCCAGAGCGAGTTGTTCGGCGAATCGGCCATTCCGGCATCCGCTCCGGTCCCCGAAGCGGCGTTCGGCGCCGGCGAGTTTCCCCCCTACGAGTACGACCCCGAAAAGGCCCGCGACCTGCTTGAGGAGGCCGGCCACCCGAACGGCTTCGAGACCAGTATCCAGTGGAGCAGCGAATGCTGCGCCAATATCCGCCCGATGACCCAGACCATCGTCTCCGACCTCAAGGAGGTCGGCATCGAGGTGGAGATGAAGGAGAAGGAGCGCGGCCAGTGGCTCGACGACCTCCTCGGGCTCAACTTCGACATGAACATCCAGGACAACGCGGTCATCACCGGGGACGCCGAATACTCCCTCGGACGCCTCTACACCTGTGACGCCCAGCGCCTGGGCTACTGCAGCGAGGAGTACGACGCCGCGATCGACAAGGCGTCCCAGGAACTCGACCCCGACCGGCGCGCGGAGCTGATGGTCGAAGCGCAGCGCATCCTCTGGGAGGACGCCCCCGCGATGTGGCCGCTCGACCTCGCCGCGAACGCCGCTTGGAACGACCGCGTGCAGGGGTTCGAACCGGCGCCCAACAACATCCCGAATTTCCGGCCCGTCTCGGTCGGCGAGTAGCGACCGCGATCCCACCGGGTGAGGAGGCAGCACATGGCACTTCTGTCCGTCCGCGACCTCGTCGTCGAATTCGGCGGCCGGTCCGAATCCGTGCGGGCGCTCGACGGCGTCTCGTTCGACATCGCAGCAGGCGAAACCCTGGCCCTGCTCGGCGAGTCGGGCAGCGGCAAGAGTGTCACCGCTCAAGCCGTCATGGGGCTGCTCCCTCGCCCGGCCGGGCGCGTCCTATCCGGGGCGGTCGAGTTCGACGGCAGCGACCTCACGAGCCGTTCGGCCGCGGCGATGCGCACTGTGCGGGGGAGCCAGATCGCCATGATCTTCCAGGATCCCCTCACGTCGCTGAACCCGGTGCACACCGTGGGCCGCCAGATCGGCGAACCCCTCCGTGTGCACCGGGGGCTGCGTCGGAACGCCGCACATCGAGAGGCGGTGGAACTCATGCGCCGCGTGGGCATCCCCGACGCGGCGACCCGAGCCGACGACTATCCCCACCAGTTCTCCGGAGGCATGCGCCAGCGCATCATGACCGCGATGGCCATCGCCCTGCGGCCGCGGCTGGTCATCGCCGACGAACCGACCACCGCTCTGGACGTCACCGTGCAGGCCCAGATCCTTCGCCTGCTGTCCGACCTCCAGCGCGAGGAGGGAATGGCCCTCATCCTCATCAGTCACGACCTGGGGGTCGTGGCCTCCTACGCCCAGCGGGTCGCCGTGATGTACGCCGGACGGATCGTCGAGACCGGTCCCATCCGCACGGTCTACGACCACCCGGCCCATCCCTACACCCGGGGACTCCTGCAATCCATCCCCGACAGCGAGGCACCGGAGGAACGGCTCACCCCGATCCCCGGCTCGCCTCCCATGCTCGCCCGGTTGCCCAGCGGATGCCCGTTCCACCCGCGGTGCTCGTGGCGGACCGACGAATGCACGACTGCACGCCCTGCCCTGCTCTCGATCACGGACGAGGCTCTCAGTGCCGAAGCGGCCGCCACACACGCGGCGGCGTGCCACCACAGTTCCGAGGTGATGTCCGTTGTCTGAAGACACTTTGCTGCAGGTGAGCGACCTGCGGGTGCGTTTCCCGATCCGATCGTCGCTGTTGCGCCGAGTCACCGGCCACGTGGAGGCGGTGGACGGTGTCACCTTCTCGCTGGCATCCGGCCGGACCCTCGCGCTCGTGGGCGAATCCGGATGCGGCAAGAGCTCGACCGCCCGCGCGCTGATCGGACTCGAGCACACGGCTTCGGGGCGGGTCCTGTTCCGGGGCCGCGACATCACGCGCGTCTCGGCGGCGGAACGGCGGCGGCTCACCCGCCGCATCCAGATCGTCTTCCAGGACCCGTTCGCCTCGCTCAACCCCCGACTGACCGTGCGCCAGATCCTCCAGGAAGGCTGGCTGATCCATCGCGACCTGGTGCCGCGTGAGCAATGGGACGACGAGGTCGTGCGCCTCCTCGAACTGGTCGGCCTCAACGCCACCCACGCCGACCGGTACCCCCACCAGTTCTCCGGGGGCCAGCGCCAACGCATCGGAATCGCCCGCGCCCTCTCGATGCGTCCCGAGGTGATCGTCTGCGACGAGCCCGTCTCGGCGCTGGATGTCTCCATCCAGGCCCAGATCCTCAACCTCCTCGATGACCTGCGCGCAGAGCTGGGACTGACCTACCTGTTCATCTCACATGACCTGCACGTGGTGCGCCACATCGCCGACGACATCGCCGTGATGTATCTCGGTTCCATCGTCGAGCAGGGACCCAGCGCCCAAGTCTTCGACGATCCGCGCCACCCCTACACGCGCGCGCTCCTCTCGGCAGCCCCGTCCGCCTATCCCTGGCGCTCGCCCGATCGGCACCCGATCGTGCTGGAGGGCGACCAGCCCTCACCGGCCGACCCGCCCTCGGGATGCCGATTCCGAACGCGGTGCTTCATGGCCCGACCGGAATGCGCCGAGCACCGCCCCGGGTTGGAGGGCGGCTCCGAGCACGTGTGGGCCTGCCCGTTCGTACCCGTCGGCCTGAAGGAGGCGGTATGAGCGGCCGCGTTCTCATCACCGGCGCCGCCGGCGGTATCGGCCGCGCGCTGGTCGCCGCCTTCGCGGACGAGGGGTGGCGGGTCGCGGCCCTGGACCGCGTCGATCCGGACCCCGAGGGCCCGGCCGACCTTCGGGTCACCGCGGACGTCACCGACACAGACGATGTCGCCGCGGCCGCCCGGCAGATCGGCGGCGCCTGGGGCGGTTTGGACGCGCTAGTCAACAACGCGGCACTCGCCCCCGCGCGCCGTGACCTGGCCGCACACACCGACGACGCCTTCGGCCACATTCTCGACGTCAATGTCGTGGGTGCCATGCGGATGGTCCACGGGCTGCGGCCGCTGCTCCAGACCGGATCCCACCCCGGAATCGTCAACCTCTCATCCATCGGGGCTGCCCGAGCATTCCGACGCAACCCCGCCTACTGCGCGAGCAAGGGAGCGGTGGAGGCGCTGACCCGCAGCCTCGCCCTCGACCTCGCCCCCGAGGGAATCCGGGTCAACGCCGTTGCGCCCGGGATGGTCCGCACGCACGCCTGGCAGACCCTGGACGATGCCGAGGCACGGCGCCGCGACGGCATCGTCCCGCTCGGGCGCCCCGCCTCGGCCGAAGAGGTCGCCTCGGTGGTGCGGTTCCTGGCCGGCGCCGGGGCGCGCTACGTCACCGGGGCGGTGGTCCCCGTCGACGGCGGGCTGGCTGCACAAGCGTACTCCGCGCCGGAGGAGCCCGGCCTGTCCGCGGTCGGCGACTATCCCTCCGCCTCGGAGGCGCCGTGACGGATGTCCGTGTCTTCGCGCGGGGGCTGGAGCACCCCGAGACCGTGGCTATCGGCCCGGACCACGCCCTCTATGCCGGTACGGCCCGCGGCGGCTACCAGGAGCCCGGACCGGTGGTGCGCATCGATCCCGACACCGGCGACTGGCGGCCCTTCGCCGACACGGGCGGTCGTGTCCTCGGTATCACGGCCGCTTCCTCCGGCCTACTGGTCTGCTGCGACGCCCTGCACCGAGCCCTGCTCTGGCTCGACCCTCAGGGGCGTGTGCGCCGACGTGTCGACACGGCCCAAGGACGCCCCCTGATGAGTCCCAACGGATGCATCGCCGACCGGTACGGCGGTGTCTGGTTCACCGACTCCGGCACCGCGACGGCGGGCGAGCCCACCGGCGCCGTCGGCTACGCGCCGCCGCACGGTGACGCGGTCATCGCCGCGCGAAATCTGGTCTTCCCCAACGGAATCGGCCTCTCCCCGGACGGATCGCTCCTCTATACGACGCTGACGAGGGACGAAACCCTGCTGTGCCACGAGGTTCACGGCCCGGGCCGATTGGGGACGCCCTGGACGCTCAACCGCGGCTTGGGCACCGGCCCTGACGGGCTCTCGGTCACGCCCGAAGGCGAGGTCGTCGTCGCGGTGACACGGAGCAGCCGCGTCTGCGCCGTATCTCCGACGGGGGAGGCGGCCGTGCTGCTGGAGGACCCCGGCCTGCTGCACATGCCCTCCCACGTCGCCCTGCACCGCCGCCGGTTGCTGGTGCCCTCCCTGTTCGGCGACACGATCGCCGTTCTGGACCGGGGGAGCGGCCGCTAGCACCGCCGTCACCGACCGGCCCCCTCGGCGGCCACGAGCAACTGCCCCACCAGCGTGCGAATGGAAGAGAGAACGCGATGACCTGGCTGGCCACCTTCGGAGAGACCATGGGCCTGTGCACCGGCCGCGTGTACGGGCCACTCCGCCAAGGCAGCGCCTTGGAACTCGGCTTCGGGGGAGCGGAGTCGAACGTGGCGATCGGCCTGCGACGGCTCGGCATCCCCACGGCGTGGTGCGGCCGGCTCGGCGACGACGACCTCGGCCGGCTGGTCGTCAAAGGGCTGAAGGGCGAAGGCATCGACGTTTCGGCCGCCACCATCGACCCCTCCCGCCCCACCGGCCTGATGATCAAGTTCAGCCCCCGCAGCGGCCGGACGTCGGTGATCTACTACCGCAAGCACGCCGCAGCCGCCGACCTCGGACCCGACGATCTGGCGTTGGACACGATCGCCGGCGCCGAGTTCTTGCACGTCACCGGCATCAGCCCCGCGCTGGGTCCGCGACCCCGCGAAGCCGTCGCCGCCGCGGTCGCCCACGCCCGCGCCGAGGGCACCCGCGTCAGCCTCGATCTCAACTACCGCTCCCAACTGTGGGGCTGGGACGAGGCGGAGCCGGTATTGCGCACACTGATCCCGCAGGCCGACATTCTGCTGTTGGGGCGGGCGGAGCTGGACCTGCTCAACCACCGCAGGCCCGTCGAAGAGGCGGTCGGACTGCTCGCCGAGTCGGGGCCGTCCCAGGTTGTCGCGAAACTCGGTGAGGACGGGGCGGTGGCCAGTATCGACGGCCGACGTTACTCGGCACCGGGCTGGCCCGCCCCCGTGGTCGACCCGGTGGGGGCCGGCGACGGGTTCGCCGCCGGATACCTCGCCGCTGTGCACGACCGCCTCGACCCGCAACAGCGCTTGGAGCAGGGGCTGGCCGTGGCCTCGGTCGCGGTCGGCACCCACGGCGACTGGGAGGGCATGCCCCGCCGCGCCGAGGTCCCCGACTCCCGCGGCACTCGCCCCCTCGTGGATCGGTGAGGCCGCCGAACGTACCGAATCCCCCGCAACCTCCATCCGCGAACAGGAGCACCGATGAACGACACGAACACCCCGGCCTGGGCCGCGTTCGCGCCGGAGATGTTCTCCGGACGGACCGCCCTGGTCACCGGCGCGGCAGGTGGCATGGGCGAGCAGACCGCGCTCGCCTTCGCCTCCTACGGCGCCCACGTCGTCGCCACCGACCGCGACACCGACGGGCTGCAGGAGACACTCCGCCGCTGCCGTGAGGCCGGAGGCGGGCGCCACACCGCAGTCACCGCAGACCTGGCCGCCCCCGAAGGCATCGCCGAGGTGTTCGCGGCCGTCGACCGGTATGGCGACCTCGACCACGTCGTCACCTGCGCCGCCCTCATCACCGCCGAATCCGCGTTGGACATCGACCGGGCCCACTGGCAGAAGCTTTTCGACGTCAACGTGGCCGGCACGTTCTTCGTCCTCCAGGAGGCCTACCGCCGGATGCTCACCCGCGGATCGGGCACCGTCGTGGCGGTGGGGTCGGACGCGGGCAAACGCGGCGGGGGAGGGCTCATCGCCGACGCCGCCTACGCGGCCTCGAAGGCGAGCGTCCTCTCCGTCGTGAAGTCCTTCGCCCGCGAGTTCGCCGGCACCGGAGTCCGCGTCAACGCCCTGACACCCGGCCCGTCCGACACTCCGCTGCACACCGGGGTCTCCCAGGACCTCAAGGAGAAGATCGGAGCCGGACTCCCCATCGGGCGCATGGGCCGCGCCGACGAGCTCGCGGCGGCGGCGCTGTTCCTCAGCGGTCCCGGGGCCGCCTTCGTCTACGGCGCCTCGTTCAACGTCGACGGGGGGTCGATGTTCGAATGAATCCTACGCTGGACTATCATGCCACTCTTCCGTCGCTTCCCGAGGTCGACGTCCTCGTCATGGGCGGCGGCCCCGCGGGAATCGCCGCAGCCGTGGGAGCGGCACGGCTTGGCGCAGATACCCTGCTGGTCGAGCGCTTCGGGTTCCTCGGCGGCAACCTGACCGCCGGACTCGTCGGGCCCTGCATGACCTCCTACAGCTGCGACGGCAAGCACCGACTGATCGCGGGGGTCTTCGGCGACTTCGTCGAACGCATGGTCGAGGCCGGTGCCGCCCTCGACCCCGCCGGGATCGACTCCGGGACAGCCTGGTCCGGCTACATCACCACCGGACACGAGCGGGTGACCCCCTTCGAACCCGAACCCGCGAAGCAGGTCGCGGCCGCCCTGGTCGCCGAAAGCGGCGCGCGGGTGCTGCTGCACAGCTTCGCCGCCGACGTGCGGACGGTCGACGGCCGCGTCGAGGGCGTCGTCCTGGCGGGCAAGGGCGGTCTCGCCTATCAGCCTGCCCGCCTCGTGATCGACTGCACCGGAGACGGTGACGTCGCCGCCTACGCCGGCGCCGCGATGACCAAGGGCCGCGACGAGGACGGGCTCATGCAGCCGGCGACCCTGTTCTTCCGTATCGCCGACGTCGACGACGGCGAGGTGGATCGCTGGGTAGCCGAGCATCCCGAGGAGGACAAGGTCTTCGAGTCGATCATCGGCCCGGCTCGCGCGGCGGGCCGTTACCCTTCGCCCCGCCGCGGTGTCGGCCTGTACCGCACCCAGCGTCCGGGTGTGTGGCGCGCGAATACGACCCGCGTCCTGAACGTCGACGGCACCGATCCCTGGGATCTGACGCGCGCCGAGCAGGAAGGGCGTACCCAGGCCCATGCACTGGTGAGGTTCTTCCGTGACAACCTGCCCGGCCTGTCCCGGGCACGCCTGCTCGACACGGCGATGACCGTGGGGATCCGGGAGTCGCGCAGGATCGTGGGCGACTACACGTTGACGCTGGACGACCTGCTCGCCGGACGCAGCTTCGCCGACACCGTGACGCTCTGCGGTTACCCCGTCGACATCCACAACCCCCGCGGGTCGTCGGCAGACGGACTGGACGGACTCATGGAGGGCACCGCCAACGTCTACGCCATTCCTTACCGCTGCCTCGTCCCAGCCGCGATGGAAGGGCTGCTGGTGGCGGGCCGCTGCCTTTCGGCCACGCACGAGGCCGCCGCGGCCGTCCGCGTGATGCCGCCCGCCTTCGGCCTGGGCCACGCCGCCGGTGTGGCGGCGGCACTTGCGGTCGCCGGGGGCACATCTCCGCGCCACCTCGATACCGAGCTGCTGCGCGCGAAACTGCTCGACCAGGGGGCCATCCTCGCCGATCCCGCGCCCCGCGGATAGGGCGCCGCCGGTGTTCACTTATCGGAGGGTGCGGGCGGCCGCGGATGCCTCCCCGCAGTCGGCGGCGAGTGCCGACGAGCGCCGTCGTCGTCCGCACGGCCGATCGCGGCGGTCCCGGTATATCGTTGCGCAGGCCGGGCCGGAGGCGACGGCGCGCACCCATCGGGCTATCCGCGCCGGGTGCGGTGGTTGCGCCCGGCTGCCTCCGGGCCGTACACCGTCGGCGATTCCCCGCTTCAGACGAGCGCCATGTTGAAGTCGTCTCCACGGAAACCCTAGAGTGATGATGGTTTGTATATTCTGCATTCCCCATGCGAATGAGGAGAGTTTTGGTCACCGAACACGGCGGCGGCAACCAGTCCGTGGAGCGGGCTAGCGCGGTCATGCGCGCGTTCCTGCACGGTCGGGCCGAGTTGCGGGTCTCCGACATCTCACGGTTGACCGGCATCGGGCAGTCGACCGTATCCCGGCTGCTGGCGACGCTGGAATCAGCGGGACTCATCTCCAAGGACGAGGCCAGCGGTTTCTTCCGCCTCGGCCTGGACCACGTGTCACTGGCCGGAGTCGTTCTCAACAACCACCCGGTGCACCGCGAGGCCCGGGGCGTCTCGCAGCGGTTGGCCGCCAAGACGGGCCTGGGCGTCAACGTCGCCGTCCGCGACGCCGCCACTCTCTTCTACCTCTCCAACTTCGAGGGGGAGCACGCCGCCAAGTCCCATGTCCTGATGGGCAACCGCTATCCACTGCACGCCACCGCACTGGGCAAGTGCCTGCTGGCGGCGACTACCGCTGAGGAGCGGCGCACGCTCCTCGGGGAGCCGCTGCCCTCGTACACCACGGCCACCGTCACCGACCATGCGAGGCTGGACGCCGCCGTGAAAGAGGCGGCGACGCGCGGCTACACGACCGAGATCGAGGAGTTGGCTCTCGGCCGGGCCTGCATCGCCGCTCCGGTTCGCGACTACTCCGGAGGCATCGCCGCCGCGATGTCGCTCTCGGGACCGCTGAGCGCCATGAACGTGGAGAGCCGCGAGTCCGAACTCGCCCGAGTCGTCATCGAAGCCGCCGACCGGGTGAGCCTCGCCCTCGGCTACCAGGCCCACGTGATGGTGTAGCCGGACCGCGGTCGTCCTCGGCCGGGCGCAGCGAACGATTCCGGCCGGGATCCACGGCGCTGCCGCTCGGCCTTGTCGGGTCTTGTCGGTCTGCCGGGCGGCGGGTGGTCTTCATGGGGGAGCAGCGAGGGCGGCAGCGGGACCGGCCCTGCGGTCACCGCACCGGGAGCCCGCCGGCGGCCGCGGCCGACGGGGCGGAGGCGGGCCGGGGCGGCTTCTCCCGTCTATCGTGAACTTATGGCGACGGAATGCGCTTTCCTGCGGCCATAAGTTCACGATAGACGCCGGAATAACCGGCATACCGGACATGCCGGCGCCGGGTCGCCCCTCGGGCGGGGTGCTCGACGCGGTTGCCGTTGCCGAGTCCCACGGTCGAATTCGTCCGCATGTGTCCGCAACCGGCCACCTTCTGTGACGGTTGCGCCGGTGGCGTCGGCGGCGAGGGGCTGGCGGAGGCGGCGTGCGTCGGTGTGTCGCTTCAAGGTTGTAGTCGGGTTTCGAAAGTATCGGAACCAGTGCCTCCTCCTTCCGGTGGGCTGTTACGCCCCGAGTGCGGCGAACGTACAGGTGGGAGCGCTTTCGGAGCGGTCAGTGGCGGAGGGTGCGGATCTTCGGGGTGAGGTGGCTCTCAGTGAGGTATTGACCTGCGGGTTCCGTGAACGTAAATTCGACCGCCAGAGATTGCGAGATTGATTCCGATAGTTTCGACATTCGCTCGACCCTGCCGCTGAACCCGACCCCGCGCCGGAAGGCGCAGCCACCACAACGAGCCGCCGGAAGGTCTCCGGCCGGGTGCACCCGGCCGCGGTCACCCGTTGCGGCGGACCGGTCCCCCTCGGTCCCCACCTTGGAGGAGCAATGCAGATACCCGGCCAGACGGTTCCCGAGGCGCCCGACCGCCTGCGCGTGGCCGTCGTCGGTACGGGCAACATCGCCCGCTTCCACGTCGAGGCCCTGCAGTCCATGCCCGACGATGCCGCGCTCACCGCGGCCGCGGACGTCGACCCCGACAACCTCGCGGTGTTCACCGACCGCTACGGCATCCCGCAGCGCTTCGGCGACATGGACCGCATGCTGCGCGAGGTGCAGCCCGACCTGGTGCACCTGTGCACACCCCCGGGCATGCACCACGGCCAGGTGAAGGCGTGCCTCGCCGCCGGCGCAAGCGCCTTGGTGGAGAAGCCGCCGGCGCTGAGCCTGGCCGAAGTGGAGGAGATGGCCGACGCGGAAGGAGCCCAGGGCCCCTGGTTCGCCACGCTCTTCCAGCACCGGTTCGGCTCGGGTGCTCGGCGCGTGCGGGCGCTGGCCGACGCGGGGGAGCTGGGCCGACCGCTGGTAGCCGTCTGCCACACCCACTGGTTCCGCGACCAGGCCTACTTCGACGTTCCCTGGCGCGGCCGCTGGGACACCGAGGGCGGCGGTCCGACGATGGGCCACGGCATCCACCAGATGGATCTGCTGCTGGCGCTGCTGGGCGACTGGACCGAGGTCTCGGCCACCGCGCGCCGCCAGGCGCGGAGCATGGAGACCGAGGACGTCTCGATCGGCCATATCAGCTTCGCCAACGGTGCGGTGGCCACTGTCGTCAACAGCGTGCTCTCCCCCCGCGAGGAGAGCTACATCCGGATCGACTTCGAACGCGCCACCGTCGAGCTGCGCCACCTCTACGGCTACGGCGACGACAATTGGACCATCACCCCGGCGCCGGGCTTCGAGGAGCAGGTCAACGCGGCCTGGGAGGCCGGCGAGTCGGGCACGAACAGCGGGCATTCGGCGCAGATCGCTCATGTGGTCTCGGCCCTGCGCGCCAAAGAGCCCCCGCCGGTGACCTCGGCCGACTCCCTGCGCACCATGCGCCTGGTGGCCGGCATCTACGCCTCGGCCGCCCAGCACCGCACCATCATCCCCGGCGAGCTGCGCCGAGGAACGCGGTTCTACGAGCGCATGCACGGAGGCGGCTCGCCATGGTAAGCGCTATCCATATTGCGCGGTGCGCCCCCGGCCGCGTCTCGCCCCCACCGTCGCGGCTCGCACAGGGCGTCGTATGCCGCACCTCACACGGTGATTTGGTAAGCGCTCTCCAAAGGCGTTCGCCGGGCCGGTCCGGTCGCGTCGGACGGCGCTGCGGAGAGGAGGCCGGATGCGCGCCCTGGTGATCCGCCGGCTCGTGTACATGGTTCCGACCATGTTCGCGATCTCGCTGGTGTCGTTCCTGATCATCCAGCTGCCCCCGGGCAACTACCTGACCACCTACATCGCCGAGCTCTCCGCGCGCGGCCAGACCGTGGACCAGAGCCAGATCCGCGCGCTGGAGGAGCGCTACGGCCTGAACGACCCCGTCTTCGTGCAGTACCTCCGCTGGATCGGCGGCATCGTACTGAGCGGCGACTTCGGCCAGTCCTTCCTGTACCAGCGCGACGTCTCGTCCCTCATCTGGGACCGGATCGGGATCAGCGTCGCCCTGGCGCTGTGCACCATCGTGGTGAGCTGGGGCCTGGCGTTTCCCATCGGCGTGTACTCGGCCGTGCGCCAGCACTCCGTCGGCGACTACGTCTTCACTTTCATCGGGTTCCTGGGCCTGGCGACCCCCAACTTCATGCTCGCGCTGGTGGCCCTGTGGATCGCCTTCGCCTACTTCGGCGAGAGCATGGGAGGCATCATCTCACCGGAGTTCGCCGACTCCGCGTGGAATCTCGGCAAGGTCCTCGACGTGGTCGGCAACCTGTGGATTCCGGTGCTGATCATCGGAACCGCGGGCACCGCCGTGCTGATCCGCGTCCTGCGCGCCAACCTGCTCGACGAACTGCGCAAGCCCTACGTCACCACCGCCCGCGCCAAGGGCCTGCCCGAGTGGCGGGTGATCTTCAAGTACCCCGTGCGCATGGCGCTGAGCCCGTTCATCTCCACGATCGGCTGGATCCTGCCCACCATCGTCGGCGGCGAGGTGATGGTCTCCATCGTGCTGAGCCTGGACACCACCGGACCGCTGCTGCTCCAGGCACTGCGCAACCAGGACATGTACCTGGCCGGGGCGTTCATCCTCGTCCTCGGCGTCCTCACGCTGATCGGAACCCTTATCTCGGACCTGCTGCTGGCCTGGTGGGATCCGCGCATCCGCCACGCCCAAGCCGAGGAGGTTTGACCCATGGGACTCAACCTGTCCCTCAAGCGCCGCCCCGGCACCTCCGGCGAGCCCGGGGGAGAGGCGGACGGAGCGCCCGCGGACGCCATCGCCGCGGCGTCGCAGTGGCGGCTCATCGGCCTGCGCTTCCGCCGGCACAAGCTGGCCATGGCCAGCACCGCCGTGGTGCTGGTCCTGGTGCTGGTCGGCGCCTTCTGCGAGTTCGTCGCCCCCACCACCTCGGGGGAGTACAGCGCGCAGCACACCCACGCGCCGCCGCAGGCCCTGCACTTCGTCGACACCTCCGACGGCCTGGACCTGGGCTTCTACGTCTACGGCTACGACTCCACGCGCAACCAGGAGACACTCGCCCGCGAGTACACCGTCGACACCTCCGACAAGATCCCGCTCGGCTTCTTCGTCGAAGGAACCCCTTACCGCATGTGGGGCCTGATCCCGGCCGACACCCACCTGTTCGGCCCCACCGACCCCGGCGACCGGATGTACCTGCTGGGCGCCGACCGCAACGGGCGCGACATGCTCTCGCGCATCGTCTACGGCACCCGCATCTCGCTGTCGATCGGCCTGCTCGGAGTGGCGCTGGCGTTCGTGCTGGGCGTCGTGCTCGGCGGGGCCTCCGGATACTTCGGCGGCCGCACCGACAACTTCATCCAGCGCCTCATCGAGTTCACCATGTCGATTCCCACGATCCCGCTGTGGATGGGGCTGTCGGCGGCCGTGCCGCGCGAGTGGGGCTCGCTGATGACCTACTTCGCGATCACGGTGATCCTGTCGCTGATCGGCTGGACCGACCTCGCCCGCGTGGTGCGCGGACGCTTCCTCTCCTTACGTGAGGAGGACTTCGTGCTGGCGGCCCGACTGGACGGGTGCAGCCGCCCCCGCATCATCCGCCGGCACATGCTGCCCTCCTTCACCAGCCACATCGTCGCCTCCCTCACGCTGGCGATCCCGCTGATGATCCTCGCCGAGAGTTCGCTGTCCTTCCTCGGGCTGGGCCTGCAGCCGCCGGTGGTCAGCTGGGGCGTGCTGATGCAGGAGGCCCAGAACATCCACTCCATCGCCGGCGCCCCCTGGACGCTGCTGCCCGGCGTGGCCGTGACGGTGACCGTGCTCGCGCTGAACTTCGTCGGCGACGGGATCCGCGACTCCGCCGACCCCTACCAGTAGAGGAGGTGCAGCACGTGAACACAGACATCAACACCGGCACCGGTACTAGCACTGACAGTGCCACTGTCACCGACCCGGACGTGCTGTTGGAGGTGGAAGGACTGCGCACGCGGTTCCGCACCGATCACGGCGAGGTTCCGGCCGTCAACGGGGTGGACCTGACCATCCGCCGCGGACGCACGCTGTGCGTCGTCGGCGAGAGCGGTTGCGGCAAGAGCGTGACCGCCCGTTCCATCCTGCAGCTCGTCGAGCCGCCCGGCCGGATCACCGGTGGACGGGTGCTTCTGCACCCCGACACCGGCACCGAGGAGGCTGCCGGCGGCACCGGCGGCGCTCCCCGCACCGCCGCACCGCTGGATTTGGCCGCGCTCAAACCCAAGGGCAAGCGGATCCGGCGGGTGCGCGGCAGCGACGTCGCCATGATCTTTCAGGAGCCCATGGCCTCGCTGTCGCTGGTGCACCGCGTCGGCAACCAGGTCGGCGAGGCGATACGCGTGCACAGCACCGCCACCAAGAAGGAGGCGCGTGAACGCAGTGTCGAGCTGCTCGGCCGGGTCGGCATCCCCAACCCCGAGCGGCTCGTGGACGCCTACCCCTTCCAGCTCTCCGGGGGCATGCGCCAGCGCGTCATGATCGCGATGGCGCTCTCCTGCGAGCCGCGGCTGCTCATCGCCGACGAGCCCACCACGGCGCTGGACGTCACCACGCAGGCGCAGATCCTCGACCTGCTGGGCGACCTGCAGCGGCGGCGCGGTATGGCGATGATGTTCATCACCCACGACATGGGCGTGGTCGCCGAGGTCGCCGACGACGTCGCGGTGATGTACCTGGGCAACGTCGTCGAACGCGGCAGTGTCGACGACGTCTTCCACGCGCCCAAGCACCCCTACACGCGTGCCCTGCTGGAGTCCATCCCACGTATGGGCGGCCCGCGGCGCGAGCGGCTGCCCGCCATCCGCGGAAACGTCCCCGACCCGGCGGGACGCCCCAGCGGGTGCGTGTTCCGCGACCGCTGCGACTCGGCCATGACCGGGCTCTGCGACACCGTCGACCCGCCGCCGATCGACGTCGGCGGTGGCCGCCTGGTCCGCTGCCTGCTCTACGGCGGTGCCGAGGAGCGCCCGGACACCTCCGGCGCGGCGTCGGACACGGACACCCCGGCGGCGGTCCGAAAGGCACCCGCCGCCGACCCCCGCACCGGAAAGGAGGCCGCCGATGCCGACGCCAACCGAGGCTGACCCCGCACCCGCGGGCGGCGGCGCAGCACCCGCGGAGAACGCCCCGCTGCTGGAGATGCGCGACCTGCGGGTCCACTTCCCGCTGCGCAAGAGCGGCCGGCGCAAGTCGGACGGGGCGGTCAAGGCCGTCGACGGCGTCGACCTCAGCGTCGACCACGGCGAGACGCTGGGCCTGGTCGGCGAGTCCGGCTGCGGCAAGAGCACGCTCGGCTCGGCCGTGCTCGGGGTGCGCCCCGAGGCCCGCGGCCAGGTGCGCTACCGCACCGGGCAGGGGCGGGTGCTCGACGCCGCCGAGGCCTCCGGTTCGGACCTGGCGACATACCGCCGCGAGGTGCGGATGATCTTCCAAGACCCGCACGCCTCCCTCAATCCCCGGATGACCCTGCTCGACATCATCGGCGAACCGCTGCGGGTGCTGCAGGGCGTGGGCGGCAGCGAGCTGGAGGACCGGGTAACCACGATCCTGCGCCGGGTGGGACTGCGCCCCGACCATCTGCGCCGCTACCCCCACGCGTTCTCCGGCGGCGAGCGGCAGCGCGTCAGCATCGCCCGCGCACTGGTGCCCGACCCGCGACTGGTGGTGGCCGACGAGGCCGTCAGCGCGCTGGACGTTTCGGTGCGTTCGCAGATCCTCAACCTCTTGCAGGATCTGCAGGACGAGATGGGTCTGACCTACCTGTTCATCTCGCACGACCTTTCGGTCGTCGAGCACCTCTGCGACCGGGTGGCGGTGATGTACCTGGGCCGGGTCGTGGAGCTCAGCCGCACCGCCGATCTGTACGCCCGCCCGCGCCACCCCTACACCGAGGCGCTGATCTCTGCGGTTCCGGTGCCCGACCCGCGGGCGCGCGGCAGCCGCGAGCGCATTCGGCTGCGCGGAGAGTTGCCCGACCCGGCGGATCCGCCCTCCGGATGCTCCTTCCACACCCGCTGCGCCTTCGCCACCGACCGGTGCGCGAACGAGATCCCCCCGCTGCGCGAGGTCGCCCCGGGCCGCCTGGCGGCATGCCACTACGCCGAGGAACTGACCCTCTCGGGCGTCTCATGAGCCGACCCCGCTCCGGTATCCCCCGCACAGAAACGGAGAACACCCGCATGCATGCACGAGATAACCGACGGCTGCTGCCGCGGCGGCGCGCGCTGGCCGTGCCGAGCGCGGCCGCCGCGCTGGCCCTCGCCCTGTCCGGCTGCACCTTCTTCAACCTCAATCCGGAGGGGGAGCAGGGCGGCTCTCAGGGGAAGGCCGACGGCCAGGCGCCCGCACTCGCCGAGAAGGTCGAGGCCGGCGACCTGCCGCCGCTGGAGGAGCGCCTGCCCGAGAAGCCGCTGGTCGTCGAGCCGACCAACGAGATCGGCAGCTACGGCGGCACCTGGAACAGCGCCATCCTGGGCATCGGCGACTGGCCGTGGCTGGGTCGCACGGTCGGATACGAGAACCTCACCCGGTGGAACACCGAGTGGACCAAGACCATCCCCAACATCGCCGAGAGCTACGAGTACAACGAGGAGGCCACGAAGGTCACCTACAACCTGCGCGAAGGCATGAAGTGGTCCGACGGCGACGACTTCACCGCCGACGACATCGTCTTCGCGGCCAACGACGTCTTCAACAACGCAGATCTGACGCCGATGGCCAACCAGAACCCGCCCACAGCCGAGAAGATCGACAAGTACACCGTCGAGATCACCCTGCAAGAGCCCGACGCGCTGTGGGCGTCCCACGACTTCATCCAGTACCAGCTCGTCAACAAGCCCAAGCACTACCTGAAGAAGTTCCACATCAAGTACAACGACGACGCGAACCAGCTCGCGGAGGAACAGGGCTTCTCCGGCTGGACCGAGATGTTCGACGTCAAGGCCGGTGTCACGGACTCCGCGCTGACGTGGCAGAACCCCGATATCCCGACGCTGTACCCGTGGAAGGTCGTCGAGCCGCTGTCGGACTCGGGCCGCATGGTGCTGGAGCGCAACCCCTACTACTGGAAGGTCGACACCGAGGGCAACCAACTGCCCTACCTCGACCGCGTGGTCTTCGAGATCATGCAGGACGAAGAGGTCATGCTCACCCGCGCCCTCAACGGTGACTTCGACTTCCACACCCGCCACTTCAACACCCCGGAGAACCGGCCGGTGCTGGCGCGCAACCGCGAGGCCAACGGCTACGACTTCATGGAGCTGCGCCTCTCCGCGATGAACACCAACATGATCTCGTTCAACCTGACGACGGAGAACGACGGGCTGCGCGAGATCTTCCGGGACAAGCAGTTCCGCATCGCGATGTCGCACGGCATCAACCGCCAGGACATCATCGACGTCGTCTACCAGGGCCAGGGCGAGCCGTGGCAGGGCGCGCCGCGCGAAGACACGCCCTTCTTCAACGAGGAGCTGGCCAAGCAGTACACGGAGTACGACCCGGAGAAGGCCAACCGCATCCTGGACGAGGCCGGCTACGACCAGCGCAACGGCGACGGCGTGCGGGTCAGCGAGGACGGCACCCCGCTGAGCTTCACCCTGTCGGCGCCCGGCGACTTCCGCCCGGACATCATCGACTCCATGGAGATGGTCGTCGACTTCTGGAATGAGCTCGACGTCGATGCGGAGCTGCAGACCCAGGAGCGCACGGCCTGGCAGGACAGCCGCGAGAACAACGAGCACGAGGCCAACGTGTGGTCCGGCGACGCCGGGCTGATGGACGCCATGTACGACCCGCGCTGGTACGGGCCCCTGCACAGCGGCGAGTCGAACTTCGCGATCCCGTGGGCGCAGTGGCAGGCCTCCGACGGCAAGGACCCCCGCGCCCAGGAGCCGCCGCAGGACGTGAAGGACCACATCGAGATGTACGAGCAGGTCATCGCCGAAACCGACCCGCAGCGGCGCAACGAGTTGTTCGCGGACTTCCTGGCCCAGTCCCAGGAGCAGTTCTACGCGATGGGGATCAGCCTGCCCCAGCCCGGGTACGGCATCGTCGCCGACAACTTCCGCAACGTCCCCGACTCCCTGCCCGAGGCGTCGGTGTACAACACCCCGGCACCGGCCAATCCCGAGCAGTTCTTCATCGAGGAGTAGCAGCCCACCGACCGGCGCGCGCGGGCGAAATCACCGGGGCCCGCGCGCGCCCCTCCCACCCGCTGCGCGCGGGCGCGCGGTCCCCTCGGCGCGCCCGCGCGCAGCGGCGCGGTGCGGCTCGGCAGTCGAGCCGCAGCACCGCAGCACCGTTCCGCAGCCGCACCCATCCGCGGCCACAGCCCACAGGAGGCGCAATGACCACCGAGCAGCCGAGCCCCGGCTCCCCGGCGCAGCAACGGGGCGCGGACGGCGCCGAGCCCGCCGCCCGGGGACTGGGCCTGGTCCACGAGCACGACCGCGCCCTGCGCGTCACCTTCGACGGCGCTCAGCTGATGCGCTACGTCTACCGCCCCTGGGACCGGCAGTTCGAGTCGCCGCGCCCCTATTTCCACCCGCTGCACACCCTCGGCGGCGACCTCGTGAGCCTCTACCGCCCCCACGACCACGTCTGGCACAAGGGCATCGCCTGGTCGCTGCCCAATGTCGGACCCGCGAATTTCTGGGGCGGTCCGACCTACGTGCGCGACCACGGTTACCAGCAACTCGCCAACGACGGCGCCATGCGCCACCGCGGCTTCGACGTGCTGAGCACCGCCGGCGGCGAGATCGCCGTCGCCGAGCGCCTGGAGTGGGTCACCGAGCAGGGCGAGACCTGGTTCACCGAACGGCGCGGCTTCCGCGTCTCGGCCGACCCCGCCCGGTCCGCCTGGACCCTGGTCTTCGAGACGGAGTTCACCAACCGCACCGGATCGGCGATCGCCATCGGCAGCCCCACCACCGAGGGCCGCGAGAACGCCGGCTACGGCGGGCTGTTCTGGCGGGGACCGCGCTCCTTCAGCGGCGGGCGCGTCTACACGCCCGAGCAGGACGGCGGCGACGAGATGATGGGCGTGCGCGCGCCCTGGATGGCCTTCGCGGGCCGCCACGACGAGCACGACGGCGCGTCGACGCTGGTGTTCGTGGACGCGCCGGACAACCCCGGCCACCCGGTCGAGTGGTTCGTGCGCAGCGGCATCTTCGCCACGGTCTGCCCGGCCCCGTTCTTCAGCGAGAGGGTCGAGGCCGCTCCGGACGTCCCGCTCTCCTACCGCTACGCGGTCGTCATCGCCGACGGCGACCGCGAGCGCGCGGGCAGCGGCGAGCTCGCCGACTCGGGGCTGGCCGAGCTGGGCCGGCCCCGGCTGCACCCCGAAGGGGCCGAGGCGCCCGCGGCCGGTGCGGACGCGGTGGGCGCCCCGTGACCGCGCCGGAGGCGGCCGCCGCCGGGCACGTGGACGCGGTGCCGGGTTTCCCGGGCGGCACGGCGGTCTCGCACCTGCGCGTCTACGACTGGCCTACCCCCGACGGGCTGGCCGGCGGGTCGCCGCACCTGCACACCGCATCGACCGAGGGATACGTCGTCGTACGCGGCGAAGGCGCACTGGAGACGCTGAGCAGCGCCGGCTACACCCGGACCGCGTTGGAGCCGGGCACCCTGCTGTGGTTCACCCCCGGCACCGTGCACCGGCTGGTCAACGTCAGCGGCGACCTGGAACTGCTGGTCGTCATGCAGAACGCGGGCCTGCCCGAGGCCGGCGACGCGGTGCTGACCTACCCGCCCGACGTCCTGGGCGACGCCGCCGCCTACGCACGCGCCACCGCCATCCCCGCCTGGACGGAGTTCCCCGACGCGGAGTCCGCTTACGCGGCCATGGCCGCGGCCGCGCGGCAGCGCCGCGACCTGGCCGTCGAGGGGTACCTGCGGCTGCGCGATCGTGTGCGGCGGGAGGGTCCCGGCGCCCTGGACGACCTCTACGAGGCGGCGGTGGGACTGGTTCGCGACAAGGCGGCGGGCTGGCACCATCACTGGGAGCGCGGCCCGCACCGCCAAGCCGAGGCCACCCGCGGCCATATCGCCGACCTCGCCGAGGGGGAGGGGGCCCACCTGCACGAGTCCGCCGTCTACACGGCCGACCACCCGCCGGGACCGGCACGCCGCAACGGCATGTGCGGCATGCTCCAGGTCTGGGACCTCGACGGCGCCCGCCCCGTCGGCTGACCGCGGTACAACGCCGCCGACCGGTCCGGGTCCCCTGCGGACCGGCTGTCGCGGCGGCTGGACTGTGCGGCTCAGCTCCACTGTGCGGCCTTGCGGCCTGCCGGGCGGCGGGTGGTCCGGAGGAGAAGCGGCAGCGAGGACCGGGCGCCCGTATGTCCGTTATGCCGGGTTGCGCGACAGCCAACGCGCGGAAATCACCACGTCCAATGCCGATTCTGGTGATTTCCGCGCGTTGAATGCTGATCGGGTCGGAGCGGACCGCCGCGCGCCCGCCCGGCCCCGGGAGCGGGATGGCATTCGCGCGGGCGGGAGGGACCGCCGCTGTCGCCGCCGCTTCTCAGTTCAGGGGGCCTGCCGCCTCCCCGGTGGCAAGGCCGCCCAGCGGATCCGCCTTCCGGGCCGCGCCGCCGCAGCAGCCAGGTTCTCGGTCATCCCAAGCAGGCGCCCAACCAGGTTCCCCGGCCAGGCCCCCTCCGGCGCACCCAGCGCGGAAAGCTCGCAACCGGCTGTTACCGATGATGCAGAGGCGCTAGGGTTGCCATCGACCGAGGAACGCCCGTGCGCGGGCGGCGCCGCCTTCAGTGCGGCGGTCCCCGCGACGCCCACACCCGGTCCGACCGCGGACCCGAGGAGGCGCCTGATCTGACCCGGTCTACCCGGCCGCACCGACGCTCGCCCGCTCGCCGGTCCCTGCTCCCGCGGATGGGCCGGGCGAAGTGCGCGACCCCGGTGCGCCGCGGTGGCCGCGCGGACCTGCACCAGTCCTGGAACGTCCCTGAAAAGCGGCGAGCCGCCTCATGATCGTGTCACGCCCCGGTGATCATGAGACGGCCGCCCGTCTCGACACCTCTGCCCTCCCGGTCGGGCACAGCCCGACCGCCGTCCTCGGAGGAGCGACGGCTTCCCCTCCCGCGAATCCGCCGCTCGGTGCCACTGCCGTCCCCCGTATCTGCCGGCAGCAGTGTCCGCCGTCGGATTGGGAGGCTGCCGTGCGCGGGGCTCCGGGCCCCGCGCCGACACCACCGATTCTGGCGGTGGTCGGCTGGAATGCGGTTGGAACCGGGTTGAGGTGCCGGTCGATGACGATCACCACCGCGCCGACCCGAGCGACCCCTCGGAACGGCGCGGCGGGGCGTGTGCCAGCACCCGGTTCCGGGCAGGCGCCGGTCGCGCGCCTCCCGGGTGCCGCCCGTGAGGAGTTGACATGGACTTCCAAGTCCTCGGGCCGCTGCAGGTCCGTGGCGACAGCGGGAATCTGCGACTGTCGCCCAAGCTCTCCGCCCTGCTCGCAGCGCTGCTGAGCAGGCCCGGCGTAGTGGTCGCCGAGGACCGGTTGATCGACGCGCTGTGGGGCGAGAAGCCCCCGCGCTCGGCCACCAAGAGCCTCCAGGGCTACGTGCACCACCTGCGCAAGACCTTGGGAGCCCAGAGCCCGATCGAGCGCGGCGCTTTCGGCTACCTGCTGTCGGTCGAGCGCGGGCGCGTCGACTCGCTGCGCTTCGCGGACTTGGCCGAACAGGGCGAGCGCGCACTGGAACGCGGCGAGGCCGAGGACGCCGGACGGCGGTTGGGCGAGGCGCTGCGGCTGTGGCGCGGTGCCGCCTTCGCCGGGCAGGAGAACCTGCCGCTCGTCCGCGAGGAGGCCGCCCGGCTCAACGAGCAGCGGCAGCGCGTCGCCGAGGAGCGGTTCGACACCGAGTTGGGGCTGGGGCGCCACGGCGCCGTCGTGGCAGAACTGAGCGGGCTGGTGGCCCAGCACCCTTTCCGGGAGCGGCTGCGCGCCCAGTTGATGATCGCCTACTACCGGATGGGCCGCTCCACCGAGGCGTTGGAGGTCTTTCGCCAGGGCCGCGACCTGCTGGTGTCGGAGCTGGGCTTGGAGCCGGGCCGCGAGCTGGCGGCGCTGGAGCAGGCGGTGCTGCGCAACGACCCGGCCCTGGACACTCCGGCGGGCGACCCGGGCGCAGACGGCGGCGCTGTGGGCACGCGCTGGGTGCCCGAGCCGCGCGGGGGCGGTGTCGCTGCGCGGCACGAAGCAGAAGACCGTGGGGAGGGCGCCCCCGGACGGGCAGAGGCGCCGCGGCCTCGATCGGCCGACGCGAGCGCCGATACGGCGAAGGACATGTGCATCCACGCGGGCACCGACGTGAACGGCGCTGTGGATGCCGACACGGAAGCCGAGGCGGTGCCGCCCGTTCCGGACCGGGGCGCGCCCGGCACGGGTGCGTCGGCCGAGCGGTCCGGTCCGCCGGGAGCGGCGGAAGCCGCGGGAGGCCCGCACGCCCCGAAAAATCCGGACAGCTCAGCGCTGCGGAACGAGACCGGGAACGACCGCGCGGAACCAAACGGCACCGCGGCGCCGCCCGCCTCCGTGCGGCCGGTGCCCGCCCAGCTTCCGCCCGACATCGCCGACTTCACCGGGCGCCACGACCACGTCGCCGACCTGCGCGCGAGGATCGGCGCGGCCAACGAGCCCGGCGGGGCGCCGCGGCCCGTCGTCGTCTCGGCGGTGGCCGGGATGGGCGGCGTCGGCAAGACGGCGCTCGCGCTGCGCGCCGCCCACTCCGGCGCCGCCGACTTCCCCGACGGCCAGCTCTACGCCAACCTGCGCGGCGCCCAGGAACATCCGGCCGATCCCGCACAGGTCCTCGCGGGATTTCTGCACGCCCTCGGGGTGGAGGGCGCCGCGCTGCCGGAGCGGCTGGAGGACCGTTCGGCGCTGTTCCGCAGCATGCTGGCCGGGAGGCGGATGCTGGTGGTGCTGGACGACGCCGCCTCCGAGGCGCAGGTGCGCCCCCTCGTACCGGGCGCGCCGGGCTGCGCGGTGCTGATCACCAGCCGCGCGCGGCTGACCGGGCTGGAGAGCGCGCACCTCGTCGATCTGGACGTGTTCGAGCCAGGCCAGGCGCGCGAACTGCTCGCGCGCATCGTCGGCGAGGAGCGAGTCGCCGCCGAGCCCGAGGCGGCGGCCGACATCGCGCGGCTGTGCGGCCATGCCCCGCTGGCTGTGCGTATCGCGGGGGCGCGGTTGAACGGGCGCCGGCAGTGGCCGCTGTCGCGCATGGTGCGGCTGCTGGGCGACGAGCGGCAGCGCCTCGACGAGCTTGCGACCGGCGACCTGGCGGTGCGCGCCACCTTCGCGCTCAGCTACGCCGGACTGGCCGAGTCCACGCGCCGCGTCTTCCGGCTGCTGGGTCTGCTGGAGGCCGGGGACGTCGCCGCGTGGACGGCCGCCGCGCTGTCCGACACCGGCCTGGAGGAAGCGGAGGCGGTGGTCGAGGACCTGGTCGACGCACAACTGCTGACGGTCTCGGGCACTGACGGCACCGGGCAGCTCCGCTACCGCATGCACGACCTGGTGCGCCTTTACGCCCGCGAGCGCTGCGAGGCCGAGGACGCTCCCGAGCAGCGCAAGGCGGCGCTGCGGCGGGCGCTGGGCGGGTGGCTGTGGCTGGCCGAGCAGGCCACCGAATACATCCCCGGTGCGTGCTACGCGACCATGCACGGCCCGGCGGCGCGCTGGCCGCTGCCGTCGTCCGAGGCGACCCGGTTGCTCAGCGAACCCATGGCGTGGTTCGACGCCGAGGCGGGGGCCATGGCCGCGGCGGTGGAACAGGCATGCGGGCTGGGATGGCACGAGGCGGCCTGGGATCTCGCCGGGTGCCTGGAGAAGTACTTCGACGTGCGCGGACGCTTCGCCGATTGGCGCCGCACCCATGAGGCGGCGATCGAGGTGTGCCAGGCGGCGGGCGACATCCGCGGCGAGGCGGTGCTGCGCCGCGGGCTGGCCGACCTGGTCACCTGGGTATCGCAGCAGGACAGCGACAACCCCATGGGCACCATGCTGGAGCAGGCCCAACGGGTGTGGGAGCTGTTCGACCGGTTGGGCGACCGCCGCGGAATGTCGGACGCGCTGGTGATGCGCACCTGGGCGGAGGTGTCGCAAGGCGCCGCCCGCCGTGCAGCGGAGTCCGCCGAGGCGGCCCTGGAGTTGGCGGAGCGCGAGGACTACACGGGCGGGCGGGCGCGCGCCTACCAGGTGCTGGCGGTGGCTGCCCACGGTCTGGGTCGTCCGGACCAGGCGGTCGTCCACCTCACGCGGGCGCTGCAGTTGGCGCGGCTGCTGGGCAACCGGCGCTTCGAGGCCACCGCGATGCAGTTCCTCGGTGCCGCCCAGTGCGAGGCGGGCGAGTTGGAGAAGGGGCGCACCAACCTCGAACGGTCGCTGGCAATGACGCGGGCGCTGGGCGACCGCTACGCCGAGGCGTTCTCGCTGCTGTACCTGGTGCGGCTGTACCTGGCGACCGGTGATCCGCGTGCGCTGTCCACGGCCGCGGAAACCGCTGACCTGAGCCGCCGCTACGGCATGAATCACCACTTGGCCGATGCGCTGGGCCTTCAGGGGCGCGCGCTACTGGAATCGGGCCGCAGCAGGGACGCCGTGGCGGTGCTGGAGGAGTCTGTCGGGATCTGGCGGACGCGCGGATGGCTGGCCTTCCTCGCCCAGGGATTGCGGGACCTTGCCCAGGCCTACACGGCGATCGGAGACGAGGCGTCGGCCGAGCGTGCGAACCGCGAGGCGGACGCGGTCAGCGCGGAGGCGCCGGACGCGACCACCGCGGAGTAGCGGCGAGGGGAGGGGAGTGGGCTGGAAGGCGGCCGACCTGTGACCCACCCGGCACTCGAAGCGGCGCGGGTGCGGGCAAACGTCCGGTAAACTGCGTGCTCAGGCGCCATTAGCTCAAGTGGCAGAGCAACTGACTCTTAATCAGTGGGTTCAAGGTTCGAGTCCTTGATGGCGCACCATATTTTCGCAGGTCACCGGTCCTTCTGGGGTAATGAGGCGCCCGATATCGCGGGCGCGGTTTCTCCGCGGGTGCTCTTATGGCGGCACCGTGTCGATTCCGCAGTCCAGCGGCCTGGGCGTCGCCACTTCCTCTGGCTTCCTCCCTTCCTGACCGCTGGACGATGCGCGCTTTCATTCGAGAGAAGTGCGAAGCGGACCCGCCAGATACCAGCGATTGGTGGGACTTCCGCTTCGCCCCGTCAGATGCGACGCGGATTCGCCTGGAAGATGCAGCCGACCCTCGCAACGACCCGCCCGGAGGTTCCGCGCTTCCTTATGCGCAGGCCTATGACCGGATGGCGCGCATCTCCCCCGAGCGGCCCGCGCGGCCCAGCTGGTGCGGCGACCGGATCCACGCCGTCAGCCTGCGCCTGCAGCGCGACCACGACCTCGATGTCGCGGTGGTCTGGCCCCACCTGTGGCTGATCCTGCTCCCCGAGACGGCCACCGCGATCACCGCGACCCGCCGGGAGTTGACCCGCGCCATAGGGCTGACCGCCTGGGCCGTGCTGTATCTGCCCCTGGCCGCGTGGTGGTGGCCCGCCAGTCTCGTCACCGCCGCGCTGGCCGTGCTGAGCTGGCACAAGACTCGGATGGCCGCCGACACCTACGCCACTCTCATCGAGGCGACCGTCCGGCTGAACGTCGGCGACCTGGCTGACCGGCTGGGCATCGAGCACACCGGGCTGCTCACGGTCGAGGTGGGCGGAGAACTCACACGCCGCCTGCAGCCCAGTCTCCCTCCCTCGCCCGCGAAGTGCTGGAGACCGGGCGCGGCGTCCTGCTCGGCCAAGCCCTGCAAACACGCAGCGACGTCAGTGAGCTCCATCGGCACCATCCGGATCTCGCGGCCCGATTCGTGGCGCTGCGCGATCGCCTCGACCCGGCCGGATCTGAGATGCCCAGCCTGCAGCGGCCCGCGTTCAGCGGCAGCCTGCCGACCGCCCTCATCGGACCGGACCGGCGCGCCGACGCTGTTGAGGCCAGCACCTCCACGGGGCCGGTGATCGAGGACCGGCACCGCCTGGCCCGGGAGTTCGCCGACACCATCGAACGCATCCGTTCCCTGGAGGGGTTCGACTCCTTCGGCGCGGTACCCACCCCCGAGGAGTTGATCGCCCAAGCCCACCACGGCCCCCTGGTCGTGTTCACCACCGGCCGCGAATGGTGTGACGCGCTCCTCGTCACCGCCAGCGGAATCACTCATCTGAACCTGATCGGCGTGACAGGACAGATCGTCGCGGACACGGCCGCCTCGTTCCACCGTGCGCAGGCGACCGTTCTGCACGCCGCTGGCCGCTCGGAACGGGTGGCGGCCGAAAAGCGTCTGGGCACGACCCTGGAGTGGTTGTGGGACGCGGTCACCGGCCCGGTGCTGCACGCGCTGGGCTACCACGACGAACCCGCTGAAGGCCGCCCGTGGCCGCGGGTGTGGTGGATTCCCGACGGTCCGCTGGGTCTGCTCCCCCTGCACGCCGCCGGCCACCATAGCGACCCGGCCGGGCATGGACGGCGCACGGTGATGGACCGGGTCGTCTCCTCCTACACCCCCACAGTGCGGGCGCTGGCCTACTCCCGCCGCGCCGCCGATGGCGTCCCTGCTCCAACCGCGTCCTCCCTGGTCGTGGCCATGCCCACCACCCCCGGACTGCCCGGAGGCCAAACGCTCCCGCATGTGGCCGACGAGGCCGACGCGGCACGCCGCCACCTTCCCGACAGCACTGTGCTGCGCACCCCTGCCTTCGACGCCGACGCCGACGCCGACGACGTCGACCCGTCGATGCTCCCCACCGCGGAACGCGTGCTGCAGCGGCTGCCCTCCTGCGCGATCGCCCATTTCGCCTGCCATGGAACCAGCGATCCCACCGACCCCTCCCAGAGCCGGCTCCTCCTCTACGACCACGCACGCAATCCGCTGACGGTGACCAGCTTGGGTCCGCTCCGGCTTGAAGGAGCCCGCCTGGCCTACCTTTCGGCCTGCAGCACCGCGGCAATCAAGACCGGCGACCTCATCGACGAGGCCATCCATGTCGCCTCGGCCTTCCAACTGGCCGGGTTCCCCCACGTTGTGGGCACCCTGTGGGAGATCAACGACCGCATCGCCGTCACCGTCGCCGACCGCTTCTACACTCACCTGCGCGACCCGGACGGCAATCTCGACCCCGGCCGGGCCGCCTGCGCCCTGCACGCCACCGTCCGCGAGGTCCGCGACGGGGCCGATCTGCCCGAGGGCTACGACCGGACGGCGGTGCCGTCGCTGTGGGCCGCCTATCTCCACACCGGCGCCTGAACCGCCCGGACCGCCCTTGGAAACCGCCCGGTGGGGCCCGCCCGCCACACGCGGGGCCGCCGTCTGGCACGGAGGCCGCCGCCTGGCCCGCCGACAAGCGGCGGCGGGAGCCACCGCACGTCACGGAAGGCGACGATGGCGCCGGTGCTGTCCTCGCCTTGCGGGTGGACAGCACCGACGCCATCGTCAGCCAGGACGAAAGCAACCGGCGGCGCCGTGTCAGATCTCCCCAGCCACCACCCGGTTCCTGTCGCCAGCGGTGCGGACCCTGTCCAGAAAGTCCGCGGCCTCCTCATCTGTTGGGTTGAGGGCGAGGGCCGCGCTGAACGCCTCCGCCGCCAGGCGCCAGCGTTCCTGCCTCGCCCAGCCCAGCCCCTCGTTGAACTTCCGGTTGGCCGCATCGACCACGTGGACCAGAGCGCCGAGGTCGCCGTTGCAGCGCGGGCAGCTCGGTTGCAGGTCGCCCATCCGGTGCTTGCACAGGGGGCAGACCGTCGGCACGCCCAACGTCAGCGCCCTCCCATCGAGCTCTGCGGTAGAGTCAGACCGATGCGGTCGCTCTCCTGCGCCGCGCCCCGGCGGATCTCGTCGAGCCACTGCTCGACGCGTTCCCGCAGCGGCGCGATGCCCGAGCGGTAGATCCCGCTGAGCCGCTGACGGGCCGCATCCTCGTCGCCGGTGTCCACGGCCAGTACCTCGCTGACGACCGACTGCGCCTGGCCGATGTGCTCCTCGGCGGCGCTGCGGTGACGGCCGCCGGTCTGGACGTCGGCGTCGGAGATCGCCTTGGCGATCTGCTGGACTTCCTGTACCAGGGCCGTTTGGACATCGGCAGCCGATGCATCGTCCTTCGCGCTGTCCGGCAGTTGCTGGTAGACGGATGCGGCGCGGGACCGCAGCGCTTCGACGGCCCGCTCCCAGGCGAGCTGGTCGCCCGACCCGTAAGCCGCCCGCCCGCTGGAGCGCATCCCCGGGATCGCGGCGCGGTGGCGTTCGGCTTCGGCCGCGTCGTGCTGGGCGAGGCGGTCGATGAGCGTCTGCATTTCGCGCAGTAGCGCGTCGAACTCCTCCAGGGGAGGAGTCAGCTCGCTGCCGCCGGCGTCGGCGTCCGGAAGGCTTTGCAGTACTGTCTCGGCCTCCACGACTTTGTGGTGGGCCTTGGTACGGTCCTGCCGCTCGTCGACCAGCGCGTCGATGTCGGCCAACTGCCGGTCCAGTTCGGCTCCGGCCTGCGGTTCCTCCCCTGGCGCTGCGTGGGATCGGCGCTCCTCCCAGTCGGCGCGCAGCTGCCGGCGTTTGTCCTGCAGCTCCTCCCACGAGGGCACCTGGCGCTGGGGAATCCTGATCGCCGCCTGCCCGGCCGCTCCGACCTGGGGGATCCGGGCTTCGGCCTGGATGGTCCAGCCGAGCTCGAACTCCAGGGTCACCTCCACGACGGTGCCTACCGCCACATCGGGCGGGAGATCCTCCACGTGCACCGCGCCCACCGGCACCATGCCCTCGAACAGGCGGACCCGAAGCTCGGCTCCGCGGCTGGCGGTCTCCAGCCGGAACCGGGTGCGGTAGGGAAGCATCGTGCCCACTTCCACAACCGTGTGGAGGCCGTCCACCAGTTCGACGGAGAAGTCGTGGGCGAGGACGTCCCCGGAGGGCGGGGGGACCGCGTCCGAGCCGGGGTCGACGGTGAACTGCTGGGCGTCGATCTCGGCGCCGTCGGCGACGACCTGCACGGTGAAGCCGTTTTCTTCGTCGTGCAGCGGCACGTCCTCGAACAGGAACCGGCCGCCCTCGTCGGGGGCCTGCGCCCGGTGCAGCGCACCGTCGTCAGAGCGCAGCACGACTTGTGCCGCCCCGAACGCGGCGAGCCGCTCGCCGGTCAGGACGCGCCCGCCGATGTCGGTGGCCTCCGGCGCGGGCTCCGGGCGGTCCAGCTCCAGGTAGCCGCTGCGGCTGGCGACGGTGGCGGCCTTCAGCGCCGCGCCGACGGCGACGCACAGGTCGGGGTTGAGGATGCGCGCGGGACGGTCGAAGTGCTCGCCGAGGACCTCGCCGACCAGCGGCATGCGGGACGACCCGCCGACCATCACGATGTCGTCGAGGTCGTCCTTGCCGATACCGGCCTGCTCCAGAGCCTTGTCGCAGTGGCCGATCGTCGCCTTGACGGATGTCTCGATGAGCACCTCGAACTCGGCGCGGCGAATCGGTTCGTGGATGCTCATCGGGTCGCCGCGGCGGTCCACGAGGTGCTGGTTGACGATGTCGGTCTCACTGAACTGGGTGAGTTCGTGCTTGGTCTGCTCGGCCGTGCTCAGCAGCTGGGCGAGCAGGCGCGCGTCCACCGGGTCGTCGTAGTCGAGGGCCAGGTCGTGGTGGGGCAGCCGGTTCGCGAGCCACGACACGATGGCCCGGTCGAAGTCGTAGCCGCCGAGGTACCGGTCACCGTGGAAGGAGCGGTTCTCGAACCCGATCTCGGGGTCCCACGTCACCACGGAGGTGTCGAACGTGCCCCCGCCGAGGTCGTAGACGAGGAACGTCTGCCGCTGCTCCAGGGATTCGCCGCTGCTCATACGGCTGCAGGCGAGCGCCGCCGCCACGGGTTCGATCAGCGTCTCCACGACCTCCAGCCCCGCCTTGCGGCCCGCCTCGGTCGTCTCGTTCTTCGCCGTCACCTCGAAGAACGTCGGCACGGTGACCACCGCCCGGTCGACGGGAACCCCCAGGACCTCCTCGGCGAGTTCCTTGAGGTGGCGCAGGATCTCCGCGGACGCGTCCACCGGCGTGAGGGTGGCGTGCCCGGCGGTGAAAAGTTGGTCGGTGCCCATGTCGCGCTTGAAGAACATCGCCGGCTTGGTGTCGGTGTCGCCGGTGGCCGCGCGGGCCTTGTTCTTCGCGCGCAGACCCACTTCGACACCGCCGTCGGGGCCGACCCACACCACCGACGGCGTCGTCGGGGACTTGTCCGGGTTGGTGACGACCAGTGTGTCACCCACCTCGCGTAGCCTGCGCTCCTCGATCAGCCGCTGTTTATCCGGGATGTCGGCGTTCGCGGGAACCGCGATACAGCTGTTGGTCGTCCCCAGGTCGATTCCGGCCACAATGCTCACGGCGTATCATCCTTTTCCTCGGTCGCCGTCTGAGCCGGCACTTGCGCCGACTCTGCTGCCATGTCCGCCGCCCGCTCTTCGGTTTCGTCGGGTTCGGCCTTTGCGGCCCCCTCGCCCTCCGCCGGCTGCGGGGCCGGCTCCTGCGCGGCGGCATCGGATTGCGCCGCCTCCCCGGCGCTGTCCCCGGCCGCTTCCGGCGGCTCGGCCGCGGTCTCCAAAAACACCTCCGCCGGGCAGACGAGTTCGCCGTCGTCCAGCAGTACTCCGGGGCTGATGGTCTGGCCCACCACCAGGTCGGCGTCGTCCACGCCGCCGGGCCGCCCCTTGACGTCGGTGTGGTCGGCCACGTCGAGGTAGCGCTCGCCCTCCGGGTCGATCAGCCGCACTCCCGTGCTCTGCACGACCTTGGCGAGTCTGCGGTGCAGAGCCGTGAGCGTTTCGACCGCCGTGTCCAGCCCCGCCGCATGCATGGGCGCGTCATTGCGATCGAGTAGCCCGCGCATCTCGTGCAGGGTCGTGGCGACCTCCCGTGCCAGACCGACGTGCCGATCGCGGTGGCGCTGGACCTGTTGGCGTGTCTCCTCGCGCAGGGCGTTGACCGCGTTCGCGCGGTCCCGCTGCGCCGACTTGAGCAGCCGGTGCACGACGACGGCCGGCGCATCGGGTTCGCCGTCCACCATCGGCGGCCGCTCACGGGCCTCCCGGAATATGCGGCGGAGCTCGCGCTTGTGCTTATTCGCCATGAGGCCACATCCGGGGGAACGAGCGCGGTACGGGCTCCGGGGCGAGCCGGACGAGGTCCTGCGCGCGCACTGCGGCCGGAGGTTCCGGTGCTGCGGGAGGCTCGATTCCGGCGACGCGTTCGGCGAAGCGGGAGCGGCCCTCGCTGCGCTCGGGGCGGTGTGTGCGCAGCTCGGCGAGCAGGCGGCCGCGGGGGTCTTGAATCTGCTCGGCGGCTTCGTTGACGTCCGCGACCGCCAGTTGCTCGCCGAACAGCGGATTGCGCTCGGGGGCCCGCGATACGCGCTGGCGACGGCGGCGGATCCGCGCGTGCACGGCGGCTCTGCCGAGGGTGTCGGGTGCGAGGTCCAGGATCTGAAAGGGCGTCGCCCGGTACGGGTTGCGGCCGTCCTGCCATGCCCAGGGGTTTTCTGCCATTGCGCTCCTTGTCTTGTCGATCGGACCGGTGATCACACGGGTCCACGGGATCAGCGGAGGATCGCGCCCGCTCGCAAGGCGAGGAGGTGCTGGATCTCGTCCAGCACCTTCATCCTGCGCTGGGGTGTGTCGGGATGGCTGACGAGGTGCGCGACCAGCTCGCGGGCCTGGGCCAGCTCCAAGCTGGCGGAGGACGCCATGTGCGCGACGACCAGCGCGGCCAGCTCCGGCTGGCCCGCAGGGTCGGGATCGGTGCCCAGCGCACGCAGTGCCGGGGCCAGGAACATGCGCACGGCCGAGTCGCCGTGGCGGGTCTTCTGAGCGAAGTAGGCCGCGTAGACGCGCTGCATGGTGAGGAGTTCCTCGGCATCGTTGAAGGATGCGTCGTCGGTCAGCTCGGGGTCGTGCCGCAACGCATCCTCTAGGTGCGCGACCCCCGCTGCGGCATGGCTGATCGCCGTAGACGGGGTTTCCTGGGCTTCCATCATCAGGCCGCGCCGGACGAGGCCGCAGAAGAACTCGAACCGGGCGAGCTCGCGTCGGATCTCCGGTTCGGCGTCCGGCTGCTCACCGTCCCCGGTCTCCTCGATGTAGGGATGCACCAGCCTTCGGATCCGCTCCTGGAAATCGTGCAAGCCGGCCAGCGGGCGCTCGCCGAAGACACTGGAAACGGTCAGGCGCACCGCGTACAGCAGTACTTCGACGAGGCGGGGATTGGTCGGATCGGCGATGAGGTAGGACTCCACAGCGTTCACACCGGCGTCGTAGCGGCCCGCCCGGACGTCGCGCATCGCGGTCAATGCGACCTGGTCGGCGAACTCCCGCCGCACTGCGGCGACGGCCTCAACGGGGAGCCCTGACTCCCGCACAGCCGTCATGTGCAGACGTGCGTGGTCGGGGCGTTCGGCTTGGAGTTCCACGGCGCGTGCCAGGTTGGGCTCCAGCAAATCGCGCGGGAGCCGGGTGCGCACCGATTGCAGGAGGTCGCCGGGCGGCTCGGTGCCCATGGCGGCGGCGAGGTGGGTGTCCATACGCTGCCAGAACCCGTCGCTGTCCACGACGCGGGCCCAGCGTTGCAGCGCATCCGTCCAGTAGCGGTGCGCTTCCCGGTACAAGCCGAGCTGTTCCAGTTCGTAGGCACGGGCGTGGTAGGCGACGGCCAGGTGGTGGTCGCGCCAGACGCCTCCGCCCTTCTCCCAGGTGCGTTGCGCGTCGAGTGTCCAAGGGCGCTGCTCGCCGTCGATGGTGAGCTGGTCATAGGCCAGCTGGTCCGCCGGCCGGTCGTTGTGCAGGTGCGCCCGCAGCTCGCTGGCCGCTTCCCGCAAGCGGGCCAGTGCGGCTTTGGTGCCGGTCTCCGAGGCAGCCGGCAATCGCTGTGCTTCAAGCGGGCGCTGCGCGCGCTCCAGCAGGTGCGCGGCGGCTTCCAGCCGCTCCTGGGCGGGGCCGAGGCGGTTCTCGTCGGCGGCGAGTGCCGCCTCGGCGGTCATGCGGTGCGCCAGCACCGCGCGTATCCGCGTGAGCTCCGCACTTTCCACGCTGTCCAAGGCATAGAGGAGGACTTCGGGCAGCGCGGAATCGGTGGCGAGTACGTCCGGGGCGTCGACGATGCGGGACAGCACGGTCACGGGATCGAGCGGCACGCGGGCGACCCAGTCCGAGCCGTGCATTCGTACAAGCGCTCGGGCACCGGAGGCCAGCCGGTGGGTGTCGCCGGTCAACACTCCGCAGATCAGGCTGACCGCGGCGGACACCTCCGGGTCGTCCGCGTCCGAAAGGCGTTCGGCACCGGCCAGCAGCTTCGCGCTGCCCGCGGCACCGCTCCGAAGGTGAGAGAGCACAGCCGCGGCGGTCCACATTCGGCTCGGCCAGGATTCGAGTGCGTCCTCCGCGGGTACCAGAGCGGCTGGTGCGGCTGCGGTGCTACCCCGAACGGCGCGAGCGAGGAGCAGCAGTAACCGGTAGTCGACGGCGTCCTCCAGCCGGACTGCTTCGGCGAGATAGTCGGCCGCACGGGGGTCGTTGCCCTTCAGCGCGCGATGGCCGAGGCAGGCCAGATGATGGGCGAGGCGGCGCTCAGCCGTCGCGCACCCAGCCTGGATAGCGGCTCGGAAGCGGCGCTGCGCCTCGTGGTCGTCGCCCCGGTCGGCCGCGGCACAGGCGAGCGTGCACCACCAGTCGCCGATCGTCGTCGGGGCGCCCGCAGGGGCGAGGGTCTCCAGCAGCTGCCACGCGGACGTGCCCGGGACGTGCGTGTCGGCGTCGGCGTCGATGTCGCTGAAGACGTGCAGCGCCGCCTTGCGCCGGAACTCAGGGGATATTCGCTCCGGGGCGAGGCCGGCAAGGGCGGCCGCCAGAGCCTGGTGGGTCGGTGCCGCTCCGCCCAGCAGCGTCTGCAAGGCATCCCAGCACCCGTCGAAGTCGGAGCCGCTGACTCCGCCCGCCCAGGATCGGATCACCGGCGCAAGGGCATCTGCGGTCGCAAGGTGCGGTGTCCGGGAGAGGATGCGCATCACGCGTCCAGGCCGTTCCACAGCGATCCTCTCCAGCGCGTCGTGCACGGTGCCGATGTTGTGTTGGACAAGTCCGCGGGGAGCCTCGGCGAGGAACCTCTCGAACTCCGCGATCTGGTGGACCCCGGCCCCCGGAACGATGGTCGGTACAGCCGTGTGCAGGCGCTGTATGCGATCGCTCCGGGAGCGGTGGGTCTCGACCCCTGTCACGGCGAACCGGACCGCGCCGCCGGCGGTGAGGAACAGCAGCGCCGTACTGGGCAGGAGCAGCATGAGGGGCAGGCCGAGAAAGAGAACGGCGAGGCAGAAGCCGCCCGTTTCGTTCCCCGTAATGGCCGATCCGCTGACGTGGAGCATCAGCATGAACCGTGCGACCGAACTGATGGCCCACAGTGCAGGAAGGGCGAACGTCGCCCAGTTCCAGGTGGTGATCCAACTGCTCGGGTCCTCGGCCAGGAAGGACGCGGAGACGGTGGCGAGAACTACGCCGACTGGGATCCCGAGCAGCTCCAGATTCGGGTTGCTGATCCCGGCCTGGCGTAGCAGGCGCTCGGCCTCGCGTTGCCCGACTCCGGGGTGAGGCTGCAGCGCCTGCATCCGACTGTGGATGATCGGCTCCATGCGCTTGCCACGCACCCAGCGCACGGTCAGCGGCGCCTGGGCGAGTCCCCAAGCGATCGAGCAGGCTATAAGCACTGAAGCCGTACCGCGCGAAAGCCCGTGGGCCTGCGGCATCCCCAACGCGATCGCCAGGGTGATGCCCAGTAGCACCGCTCCGTAGGCGGTCGCCCGGACTGCGATGCCGATACCTGCCGGCGACGGAGGCACCTTGGTGGAGTACGTGGTTGTCATCCAACCCCTGACTTCTGCGTGGATTTGGGGCAGAGCGGACATCGGATTCGGGGATGCCCGTAGGGCAGAAAAAGGCTACGGGTTTGCCGTTCGCCGCGTCCGGGGTTCCAGCCAACCGTTCGACCAGGACCCCCGCTTCGCGATGGCCGATTCCGGTCGGTATCGGGAAACGCCGAATGGGCCTCTACTCCGCTGGTTCCATCATGCGCGCGCATAGTTGGATTCCAGTTGGAGAACAGTCGAGGTGCCAGTAAGAGTCCTTCGAATCCTCTTTAGCGTGTTTTGTCGACCGCTGAGCATTGGCGCAACCGGGTAGCTCCACGATGGGAACGCTGTAGGCCGTAGCGCGCCACTTCGTTCGCAATGTCGGATAAATCGGGTGTCGGTGGCTATCGGGTCCGAGGTCCGAAACCCTCAAAGGGAAGGAGGTGCTGCGGGAGAATGAGCCCTTTTCATCATGTTTCGCGTAGTTGAGCAGAGCGGCAGCGGGCTCAGGCGCGGGGGCCTCCACCGGCGGGGCCGGAACCGGTGGGGCGGACGGGTCGGCGGTGCGGAACAGCGTCGCGGGAACGGCCATGTCCAGTGACTGGTGGGGGCGGGCGTGGTCGTAGGCGTCTACCCAGGCGTCGATGGCCTGCTGGGCGACCGCGGCAGCCCCGGAGCTCGCGGGGCGAAGGCGACCTTGCTATCGTGACCCGGACTGGATCGGCGCGGCCCAGCAATGTCTTGTTTGGGCGAGTTCTTCGTGTGCGGACCGATGGCGACGGCTTCCCCTTGCGTTTGTGATGCCCGGTCGGCGCAGGCGTCCGCGGGCCGTCTGCACGCCGTCACGTAGGGCAGCATAATCCGGAAACCACGTCACCGAACACAGTAGCCGGTAGGACGACCATGACTGAGTTGGACACAATCGCTAATCCGTCCGATCCCGCGGTGCAGCGGATCATCGATGTCAACAAGCCTTCGCGGTCCAACATAAAGACGACGCTGATCGAAGACGTCGAGCCCCTTATGCAGTGCATCGCGGCCGGAGTGGAGTTCATCGAGGTCTACGGAAGCGACAGCGTTCCTTTCCCGGATGAGCTGCTGGAGGTGTGCACGCGGCAGAACATACCGGTCCGCCTCATCGACTCGTCGATCGTCAATCAGGTGTTCAAGGGGGAGCGGAAGCCCAAGACGTTCGGCATCGCCCACGTCCCCCGTCCGGCCAGGTTCGGCGATATCGCAGACCGGAGCGGGGACGTCGTCGTTCTCGACGGGGTGAAGATCGTCGGGAACATCGGCGCGATCGTGCGGACGTCGCTCGCACTCGGAGCGGCGGGGGTCGTTCTGGTGGACAGCGATATCACCAGCATCGCCGACCGGCGCCTGCAAAGGGCCAGCCGAGGTTACGTCTTCTCGCTTCCCGTCGTCCTCGCCGGCCGTGATGAGGCCATCGCCTTCATCCGCAAGAACGGGATGAAGATGATGGCGCTGAACGCCGGCGGCGATTTTTCGGTGAAGGATCTCGGGGACGTTCCCGATCGGCTGGCCCTGTTGTTCGGCAGCGAAAAAGGCGGACCTTCCGACCTGTTCCAGGAGGCGTCTTCCGGCTCGGTGTCGATTCCCATGATCAGCGCGACGGAGTCCCTCAACGTGTCCGTCTCGCTCGGTATCGCGCTGCACGAGCGAATCCACAGGAGCCGCGTAGCCGAGCGGTGAGCGCCCTGCTGTCCGGACAGTCGGTTCCCGGCGGTGGTGCGGATCGGGACCGCCTATGTCGATTCACCGACGGGCTCCGTGGGAGGCACCTCCTCGAAAGCGCGCCCGACGCCCGCGAACGATTCGACTGCGCTGACACCTTCGGCGATCGCCTCGACGGCGAAAACGCTCGTGGACGTCGGGGGGTAGCCGATGAGTTCGATGGCCCGGCTCACCGACAACGGATTGTCCATGTTCACGCCGTCCCAAAGGTACACAGCCCCCCAGTAACCCTTTTCGGCGTCCGCGAACCAGGTCTTCATCCGCATCCCCTTGAGTGTGGAGAACGCGTCCACCGCGTAGTCGCGAAGGTACTCGCGAAGACTTTCGACAGTCGCGTCCGACTTCTCCAAGTTCCACAGGACGATGCTGATGTACATGCTGCGCCTCCGAACGCCCCAGTCCTGCCGACCGTTGTAGACCCGTCGAGCCGTCGCCCCGTGCTCATACCTCCCAGGCCGGCAGCGCCCAGCGCCTCAGCCGGTACGGCGCCCACCAGACACCGCCGCCGATCCGGATGACCAGGTGCTGCTTCTCGAACACCGATACCGCCTGATCCGGTACGGAGTCCGCTCCGCGGTCGGACATCAGCGACTCGATCGCGGAGACGAGGGCGCCGTCGGAGACCGTGAGCCGGCGCAGGCCGGTGCTGCGCCGGTCCCGGATCTGCACGAATCCGGGCCCCTGGCGGAGGAAGCACCGGCCGACGTGGTATCTCGCCCTCCAGGCGGAGGCCACATCGTCGCCGTGCGGACCCTCCAGGGCCGACGGTGGGAAGAGGTGGCTGAACACCCACCACTGGGGACCGTCGGGCGCGAGACGCGCCCGCCAGTCCACTTCCACGCCGTAGCTGGTGAGTTCGCGGATGAAAGAGAGCACAGGGATCATGTGCTCGGTCCCCGGCCCCCCGCTGAGGTCGACGACGGGGTCGATCGACACGAACCGCGCGTCCGACTGCTGGATCCGGCGCGCCTCGTCCACGGCGTCTTCGCCGAGTTCCCGGTCGCCGAGGTGCATGTCCGGCAGGGCCCGCACCGCCGCGTCACCGTGGCGCCACAGGCTGAACCGGAATTCGGAATCGCTACCGGGAACGGTTGCGACATCGTTCATCGTCGGCACTGAAGCTTCCCCCTCACACTCCCGCGGGCGCCAAAGTCGGGCGGTCGGACGCCGTCAGCCCCTGGCCCACCTGGATCTGCATGAACCGCTGATTGCGGTCCTTCGTCACGACGTGGATCATGCGGCCGGCGTCCGTGAAGATCAGGCCCAGTTCCGTCCATCGGTCGATCACGGCGCCGACGTCGGTCTCCCCGAATCGCTTCGAGCACTCGCGCTCTAGGTAGTCGAGTGTCCTCGGCTGGTCGAGTAGACCGAAGAGCGCGAGTTCGACGTCCGTCGTGAGCTGGATGGCGTCCCAGTCGAATCCCGGCCGGGTGTTGGTGATCGTGACGCCCTCGTCGGTTTCGAAGTAGGACAACTGGCTGCGCCAGTGCTGTTCGCGCCACTCGTCGAGGCCGGCCCGGAGTTTCCACGCCATCTCGTTCCCGATGCCCTGGTGTGTCGCGTCGAAGATGTAGGCGATGTCGAACAGTTCCTCCTCGGGAAGGTCATAAGTGAGCTCGTACTGGGTGGCGGCCCACCTCTCCTGGAAGCCGAGCGAGGGGTTCTCGAAGTACGGGGCGAAGCGCTGGACCGCGAGCCGGTCGTCCCCGCCGGCCGGGCCCAGGTGGTGCAG